>NZ_JAFIDL010000095.1:0-289 GCF_017051665.1 Aliamphritea spongicola | reverse complement strand
AACCTCGACTCAAAAGTCGGATAGCCGCCCATTTCTTCCGGCGGGTCTTCCTGTCCGTCAATAGAGCGAGCCTGGCGCAGCAGAAACGCGGCCTCTTGCGTCAGGCTGTCCCGCAGGCTGGCCGAGCCGGTGACCGCGTACGCCAGTTTTGCCGCCATCGTGGTTTCTGCCAGCTGCACCAGCGCCTCGTCCCAGGTGGATTCAACTTCATTTCGCCAGATGTAACGAAGCTTGATTGTTGACTCGTTGGCCAACAGCTTACTGCCCTCAATTCGGTATGCGATATCGT
>NZ_JAFIDL010000094.1:0-290 GCF_017051665.1 Aliamphritea spongicola | reverse complement strand
GACAGTGTACGTAACTCGGGTGCCATAACTTCGCCACTTTAAGTTCGGTTACTTAGTTTCGGTAACTTTTCACTACACATTGCCTGTATAATACGCGAGACAGGAAAGTTTCTTGACTCCGATTTAACGCTGTAAGGGTTTGGTCCTTGAAATGCCCAAGTCTCCCAAGTTTTCATGATAAAAAATTGCGTTTTTCGTACTCAAAGAGTTACAGCTTACACATTTATTTCTCTTATAACAGTGTGTCAAATGTGATGCTAAATAACTGGATATGTAAAAGTTTATAAGCC
>NZ_JAFIDL010000093.1:0-290 GCF_017051665.1 Aliamphritea spongicola | reverse complement strand
AGCTGGCCCGGCCAGATGCGGACCATCTACGGTGACCACGAGCGCTTCAAGCAGACCTATTTCAGCGCCTATCCCGGCATGTACTTCACCGGCGACGGTGCCCGCCGCGACGAAGACGGCCACTACTGGATCACCGGTCGGGTGGACGACGTACTGAACGTATCCGGCCACCGCCTGGGCACCGCCGAGGTGGAAAGCGCCCTGGTCGCCCATGGCAAGGTCGCGGAAGCTGCGGTGGTGGGCTATCCCCATGAAATCAAAGGGCAGGGGATCTACGTGTACGTCACCCT
>NZ_JAFIDL010000092.1:0-290 GCF_017051665.1 Aliamphritea spongicola | reverse complement strand
ATGGTCGAAACCGTCCTGGTGAATGCCTTCCGGCGCCACCAGCGTATCTTTTTGGATGGCGACCACGCGCATCTGGTGGATCTCTATCTCGGCGCCTTCCGGCAGTTCGTTATTTTCGGCAAACAGGTTGCACATCTCCGCCATGCCGGCGCTCTGCAGCACGGCGCTGTCGATAGGCTCGAAGCGGCGCACCACGTTGCCCTGGAAATGGTTGATCTGATCCGACTGCATGAAGGTACGCGGCCCCACTTCGGCGATGTTGGGGTTGAGGTATTTCACGACGGAATAAC
>NZ_JAFIDL010000091.1:0-290 GCF_017051665.1 Aliamphritea spongicola | reverse complement strand
CTTTTTTTATTTGCAGCGATTCCTTTATCAATGAGCGTTTGTTATCGTTCAGCCGGTAGATCATATCAGTTTGAGAGTGTGCGCGATGAAAGGACGTTGGGGCAAATACCTGCTGGGCGGGTTGATGGTGGCGGTATTGGCGGGCTGTTCGTCCAAGCCGACCGATCGGGGTCAGCAATATAAGGACGGCCGTCTGGATCAATCGCTGGAGCTGGTCAATCAGCCCAACGCCAAAGGTTCGCCGGTCAACGCCAAGGATTATTCGGATCAGCTGATGGAGATCAAGTACG
>NZ_JAFIDL010000090.1:0-290 GCF_017051665.1 Aliamphritea spongicola | reverse complement strand
AGTTGGACAGCGTCAGAGCAGGAGACATATCCGATACAGAGATGATGCAGACGAAAGCGCTTCTCATCAACTCGTTGAAGGAATCACTCGACTCGGCACGTGGCCAAATCGAATTGGATGATCAATATACAGAGATGGCCGGTGGTTTAGAGCCAGAACGCTTGATCGAGAACTGGCAAAATGTAACGAAAGAAGACGTTTCCGAAGCGGCTAAGCTACTGTCGTTGGAAATGACGTATTTCTTATCCGGCAAGGAGGGGTCTGACGATGAATAAAGTGGAATTCGCACA
>NZ_JAFIDL010000089.1:0-290 GCF_017051665.1 Aliamphritea spongicola | reverse complement strand
ACCGGCGTGGGCGGTTTGCCGCTGTTTATCGAGCGCGCAGACGGGGCTTACCTGTTCGATGCCGACGGCAAGGCCTATATCGACTATGTCGGTTCCTGGGGGCCGATGGTGCTGTGGCATAACCACCCGGCGATCCGCGACGCGGTGATTGAAGCGGCGCAGCGCGGCCTGAGCTTCGGCGCGCCGACCGAGATGGAAGTCAAAATGGCGCAGCTGGTCACCGAACTGGTGCCGACGATGGATATGGTGCGCATGGTGAACTCGGGCACCGAAGCCACCATGAGCGCTAT
>NZ_JAFIDL010000088.1:0-290 GCF_017051665.1 Aliamphritea spongicola | reverse complement strand
CCGCACGGCCGGGCAGCCGTGCGGTCGAGGTGATGAACCGGTGTGCGGTGGTACCGCCGTCAGGCCGCCGTGGCGGCGACCTGGGGCGTGGAGGATCGCAAGGGGCAGCGGTCCTTGAAGCCGAACAGGCATGTCACCGCAGCCGCGGCGGCGACCACGACGATGCCGCCGATGATCGGCGCGGCCGGGAAGGGCAGTTCCTGGGCGAGGACGAACGCGCCCATGAGTAGGACGAAGTAGCCGAATCCCTTGCGTAGTGCCTGTTCGGGGATCACCGAGTTGAGGCGTAC
>NZ_JAFIDL010000087.1:0-290 GCF_017051665.1 Aliamphritea spongicola | reverse complement strand
GGCGCATCGCCCCGCACGCTGCTTTGGGTTTCGTGATACCACTGGGCATTATGTTGTCGACGGAGTCGTTCCATAGGTCAATCCTTAATCATGATCAACAGCCGCCGCTGCGCGCGGCAGCGTCGGCTGGACAAAGAGGCAACATGCCCGCAGGCGGGGCGAAAGGCGGTTTTAGCGCAGCTCATCACAGCAGAGGGCGTGGCCGTAAACAGAAAAACCGGCTGCCAGCGTGAGCAGAAACTGCGTAAGGCGGCGATGGCGAATGCTGTTCATCAGTGCGATATCCTGTC
>NZ_JAFIDL010000009.1:0-188690 GCF_017051665.1 Aliamphritea spongicola | reverse complement strand
TCCCTTACCGAACTCGGAAGTGAAACGTCTTAGCGCCGATGGTAGTGTGGGGCTTCCCCATGTGAGAGTAGGTCATCGCCAAGCACCTAATTAAGAAAGCCCTGCTACGTTGTAGCAGGGTTTTTTTCGTCTGCAGGAAATGGTACTGCAACTAACCTGTCGCTAACGTGGTATGAGCGGTGATCCATAGCTTGCTGTGAGAACTACCATCGCCAAGCACCTAATTAAGACTCTCTTTAAGAAACAGGCCGCTACGCTGTAGCAGGTTTTTTTCGTCTGCAGGAAAACGACGCTGTCGGCAGGCTCTTGGCTGATAGAAGGTCATCGTTAAAGATGTAATTAAGACTTTCTTTAAGCAAGAGGTCGCTTCCTTGGAACCGATTGTGTGCTTTACAGAGCTGGCTGTTTGTTATCAGCTGGTTTTTTTAGTGATGCGTTAGTGTTAAGAATCAAACGTATGTTATAAATGTCTCTCGGCGTAATCCTTGGATGTAAGGGGGTTGAGTGGATACGGTTGTAGTGGGTGACTCAGCTACTTTGGATAAGACGTATATATCAGTATCAGCGATACTGGTTTTTAATTCTGATGGTCGGATCAGCTTTGTTAACGAGCAGGCCGCTGCACTGTTAAATTACAGTCCGGCTGATGTTATAGGCTGTAAGATATCAGAACTTTTTCATTCTGCAGGCGAGATACTGACAGAAGAGTTCTGGAGCACTTTGCTCCGAGAGCTTGGTCATAATCTCTCTGCCCGGTTGAACTTCCTTTCAGAAACACAGTGGCTTGTAGAATTTTTTACTGACTCTGCTTTTCATTCCCCTGATGATGATCTTCATGCCCGCCTGCGTCACGCCGTTGACAGTGGTATGGAGGGGCTTTCACTTCATAATGCCGAGGGATTATTTGTTTATGTTAATCCTGCTGAGGCTGAATTATATGGCTACCGGGTTGAAGAACTCATAGGTGAGCACTGGAGTAAGCTGTATTCTGTTGATCAGGTCGAGCTGATTAATGAGTTATATTTCCCTGTTGTGCTTGCTGAAGGTAAGTGGCGGGGTGAGCTTATTGGTCAGCGGAAAGATCAGAGCAGATTTGATGTTGAAGTATCTCTGACGCTTATCCGTGATGATTCAAATGCGCCCGTTGGACTTATTTGTACCTGCCGGGATATTTCAGAACGTAAATTTATAGAGCATCAGCTTCGGCAGGCTGCGGCAGTATTTGCCAGTGCCGGCCAGGGTATTGTTATTACGGACGTTGATTTTCGGATCATTGCTGTTAATCCGGCAACGCTGGAGACATCCGGATACACTGAAGAACATCTGCTGGGTAAACCTATTTATTTTCTTTCCAACAAGGATCGCCGGAACATCCGGGTAGCTGATTTGTTTTCACTGGCCGCAGAGGGGAAATGCTGGCAGGGGGAGGTATGGGCGAAACGTGCCAGCGGTGAGATCTATCCAATCTGGATGACCATGTCTGCGGTATATGCTGAAAATGACAGCCTTACCAGTCTTGTTTTTGTATTCTCTGATATCTCCAGTACTAAAGATGCGCAGGCCAAGCTGGATCGGTTAGCGCATTACGATCATCTCACAGGGCTACCTAACCGGCTGTTACTGAATCAGAAACTGGATATGGCGATTGCCCGGGCTCAGCGCCGGGATCAGAATATTGCTGTATTGTTTCTGGACCTGGACTACTTCAAAAACATAAATGATAGCCTTGGTCATGCTGTCGGTGATGAGCTTTTACAGGAAGTTGCCAGACGTATCCGTCAGAGCTGCCACCCGGATGATCTGGTAGCCCGTCTTAGTGGTGATGAGTTCACAGTTGTCTGTCAGAATCTTCCGGGCGTGGAACAGGCTGAGCATTTAGCATCCCGGCTGATCACTTGTATTTCCGAGCCTATGGATGTTGCGGGCCATGATTATTATCAGAATGTCAGTATTGGTATTGCTATGTATCCCCGCGATGGCGGCTGTATATCGGAACTGATGAAATGCGCTGATATTGCAATGTACAAGGCTAAGGCAGAAGGCCGGCAAAGTTATCGTGTTTACAACCATGATATGGCTAAGCAGGCGAATGAAATTCTCGTTGTAGAGCGTGAGTTACGGGAAGCTTTGCTTTACAACCAGTTTGTTCTTCATTATCAGCCGGTCTTGTGTGCTGAAGGCGGTCTGAAAGGTTTAGAAGCTTTAGTTCGCTGGCAGCATCCTGAGCGGGGGCTGGTTTTCCCGGATTATTTTATTCATATTGCTGAAAGCTCCCGGATTATTATTAACCTCGGTGAGTGGGTCTTGCGTGAGGCTTGTGCCCAGGCACGCCGCTGGCTCGATGCTGGGCTTGTCTTTGAGTATGTCGCGGTTAACGTTTCCGGTGGACAGCTGGAGTGGGATTTCTATCAGTTGGTCGAAAGAGTATTGGAAGAGACCGGATTACCAGCCAGTTTTCTTGAGCTGGAAATCACCGAAACTTACCTGATGACTGACTTGCAACGGCCTGAACTTGTGCTGCAATCACTGCGCAGTCTTGGTGTTCACTTGGCGATTGATGATTTCGGGATTGGTTATTCTTCTCTTGCAAGGCTAAAGCAGTTACCGATAAACCGGCTCAAAATTGACCGTTCTTTTATACGGGATATCGTTAATGATGATGGTGATCTTTCGATTGTGAATGCCATCATTGCGATGAGTAATACTCTGGGCCTGAATGTCACTGCAGAGGGTGTGGAGACAGAAGCGCATTATGAACTTCTCAAACAGCACTCACGTGTGTGTTCTCAGGGATATTACTTCTCCCGCCCGGTGGATGTTACGTCTGTGGAGCGTTGGTATTGGGATAAATACGGAAGTTAGTTCAGAGCGTTCTCCAGCGCAGTCCCAGTGAGCTGCTGTAGCCCATGCTTTTCTCAGCGATTTTGCCGTCCGTATCGATCAGATAATAGGTTGGGAATGCAGAAATTTTATATGCACTGCTAACCAGGCGGTTGCCCATTAATACCGGCACCTGAACTTCCTGCTCGCCTACAAATTCCGAGACTTCACTGGTTGAAGTGTAATCCAGAGCGACTGCTACGGCGTTTACATCATCTGATATTGCCGCAAGATTACCGATACTGAGCTTACAAATACTGCACCAGGGAGCAAAGAAATACACCAGTGTCTGTTTGCCCGGCGTGAACATAAGAGAACTGTCAGATGACTGAAGAACCGGCAGTTCAAAGTTTTCAGCAGGCTGGTTATCTGCCAGTAAGTTACGTTCCTGCCAGGCAGTTATGCCTGTAATAACGATAAGTATCAGGGCGATATCTTTCCAATACTTTTTAATCAGTGTTTTGGGATTCAGGAAAGTTGGCATAAAAGTCTTGTTGTTATTGGGAAGTTTCGGTTAATGATCTGACAACTAAACAGGCTAAAAAATTCAGGTTGTTAGATGTAAACTGAGCAATCATTTCATTTTGCCCGGAGTGGTGCTGGTTTTATGGCTAAAGCAGTTATTGTGATTGATGTGCAGCGTGCTTTTTTTGAGCAGGAGCCTTTACCGGCAAATGCTGAACAGACCATTGATAATATTAACCGGGTGACGGTGGCTGCAAGAGCCGCATCGGTACCGGTGATATTTATTTACCATGAACGTCCACAAAATGGTCTGCATGCGGATTCAGAACCGTGGCAGCTGCAGAAAGATCTGGTTACAGATGTCGATGACCGGCAAGTAAGAAAAACGACACCGGATGCGTTTTTAGATACAGATCTGCAGTCTCAGCTAACAGAAATCGGTGCGGATCAACTGGTGATTTGTGGTTTTGCCAGTGAGTTCTGTGTGGATACCACTACAAGGCGGGCGGCTGGTCTTGGGTATCGGGTAGAGCTGGTAACTGATGCTCACACTACCCATGATAAAGCCCATGCGACAGGTGAGCAGATCAGTTTGCATCATTCTAATACGCTGACCTCGATTATCAGTTTCCCGCAAAAGGTGGAAGCGGTTACCAGTAAGTCAGTCAGTTTTTAGCGGTGATTGAATTCAGCATGTCTTCATAAGCTCCACGCTGATTGTTCCAGCTAATATAACTGACGTCCGGAGGCATTCGTGTGTCACGTTCTGTCGCTGCTTCAGATAGCTTATTGCATGCAGCTGTTGCTTCCTGATCAATATCTTCTGCGCAGTTATAAAGATATTGTTCCGCAAACAGGGCCGGGTATACCTCACGTGCCGGTAAAACTGGCGTACAGCCGCAGGCGACTGCTTCAAGTACTGAAAGCCCCTGAAATTCATGTAATGCAGTAGACAGAAAAGCGTCTGCAGATCGCAACCACTGAAGATATTCCTCACGGCTTTCGGCGTAGCCAAACTGAACCAGCCTGTGCTTAAAGCGTTCACTAATGAGTTTGAATTCCTTTGGGGAATGGCGAAAACTCTGGCCCATCAGGCAAAGGCGGTAGTCGGTGTTCTGTTTTTCCAGCTGTTCTAAAATTGCCAGTAAATGTGTTGGCCCTTTATCGTATTCCCAGCGGGCTGCCCAGACAATTCTTAATGCTTTCCGGTCGTTATCACGCCAGTCAGTTAATTTTGTTTGAAGCTTCTGGGCTGGTGAAAACAGCTCATTTTCCAGTGGTACAGGCAGGACAGAAGCACGTTCCCTGAGTTGAGTTAGCAGGCCTGCGGGTACATGGTCCGGCAGTTTTTTCAGTAGTGCCTGTGCGCCACTAAAAAAGCTGTCCCGGTTATAGGTGGTATTGAATAAGATGCGATCAGCGCAGGCAGCGGTGTAAATGTTGAGAATCTGCGGTTCTACGCTTTTATGGGCATTGTCCGTTGCCGGATAGGCAAACTGATTTTCATGAAAGTACACAACTGACGGTATGCTGGCCAGATTAGGTACCATACCTTTCAGTGCGGAAAGGTCTGTCATAGAGGTGGCAATAACCAGGTCGTAAGGCTGTTCGAGCAGAGGGCGTTGTTCGCCGAAGGCCCAGCTCAGGCTGTTGCCGCGGATCCGCCAGGCAAAGTAGCGCGCCGGCAGGGTCAGCAATGTCCATTCATGTTCAGGAAATTGTCTGATCAGATTTTGATGCCAGTATCGGTGACTGTCGGCATCATAGGCGGAAAGTAACAGGATCTTCACTGTGCAGCTCGGGTCTCTCTTCGGGGAGGGCAGTATAGCGGTTAAGTTTATCTGAGTAACTGCCTGTAAATAGCAGCGAAAATATCTTTGCCAGTGGGAATTAACTGATCAGGAAAGTCGTAGTCAGGATTGTGTATCTGTGGCGTTGTTTCACCTGCGCCCAGTGCGAACATAGCCCCCCGGCTGGCAGCACTTATGGCACCAAAGTCTTCAGACCAGCGAAACGGTTCATCCAGCCATTGAACCGGTTGCCCGTATTCACTTGCTGCCCGGGCAACATAGTCTGCACATTCAGAATCGTTACGGCTGGCGGCAAAGATATCATTCCACTCAAAGCTGATGCTTAAACTGTGCTGTTGTGCCACTGCGCGGCAATGCTCTGTAACGGTCTCGATTAACCGGTTCATTGCTGAATCTGACTCGGTGCGCAGTGTGGCGAGAAGCTCTGCCTCTCCCGGGGATGTGCCGAATGCTGCCTCGCCGAGTTTGCAATGAATGAGTGTTAGCATTACCAGTTCTTCTTGTGTGATGTTCTTAGCCAGGCCGGGCAAGGTTTGAATAAGTTCTGCAATGGCACTGGCCGGGCTGATACCGGTTTCAGGGTAAGCGGCATGGGCCGTTTTTCCGGTGAGTCTGACGGTCAGGCCCCGTGAAGCACAGTTGAAACTGCCTGAGCGTATCATGACCTGGCCCATGGGGTAGCCAGGCAGATTATGCAGTGCAAAGCAGTAGTCCGGTGCAAGTTCTGAAAATACAGGATCCGCAACGATTGCTCTGGCACCTTCTCCGGTTTCTTCTGCCGGCTGAAACAGTACGATGACGGTTCCCCGTTCAGGCCGGTTGTTGGCTATATAACTGGCAAGGGATAGCAGAATTGTCATATGACCATCATGCCCACATTTATGAGATATGCCCGGTGTGACTGAACGGTGAGCAAAAGTGTTTATTTCATTAATGGGCAGGGCATCAAGTTCTGCCCGGAATAAGACCGTAGCTCCGGGGTTCGGGCTGTCAAAGCAGGCCGCGACGCCATGACCACCAATATCGGTATACAGACGGTCAGGTACTAAGTCTTGCAGCTGACTGGCTATAAACCGGGCCGTTGCCTGTTCGCTTCCGGACAATTCCGGGTGTTGATGTAACCGGTGACGGATTTGTAGCCAGTGAGTCTTGTGCATAATTTCGTTTTACTTTGAGGCATTGGACAGGCCTGTGAAGCCGAAAGCAGGCAGCCTGAATTTACTGAAGATTATAATATTGCCGCTGATAACCAAGAGTAAACCACCGATGGCTGCAGGTGACCAGTTATAGCCTTCATATAACGAGGATATCGTCAGGGCGACTACCGGAAACATCACTGTTGCATAGGCTGCAGAGTCCGGGCCTATCCGCCCGACCAGCATCAGATAGGCAGTAAAGCCGATTACCGTTCCGGGAATAGCCAGATACAACAGTGCAGAAACGTAGCTCGCCTCATAGCTGATGGTGAATTCAACACCGTTTATCCGGCTTATGACAAACAGAATAGCCACACCGTAGAACATGCCCCAGGCGTTGGTTGTCGGTGGTTTCAGACCCTGTTTCTGATGTCTGACAGAGAGCATGTTACCCAGTGAAAAGCAGTAAGTACCCGCTGCAGCCAGGGCGATACCGGGCAACAGTGTCCAGATATCTGACTGTTGCTGCAATTCTGGCCAGAACAGAATGCTGATGCCCAGTAAGCCCAGTACGGCGCCGCAGAGTACCCTTGTTGTCGGCCGTTTACCAAACCATATCCAGTTATTCACAGCATTCAATACGGTTGCCAGCGAGAAAATGACAGAGATTAATCCGCTGGATACATAGCCTGTGGCAAGGTAGAAACAGTAAAAGTTAACGCAAAAAAGGCAGGCTCCCTGTAATAGACAGAAAAGATGGTCTCTTGGGGTCAGGGGCTGTCGTTTTCTGAACAGCTGCAGCAAGCTGAACATAACAATTGCCGCCAGCGAGAACCGGTAAATGATAGATGCCTCGATGGCGACATCGCCCAGCTGCAGTTTGATTGCTATCCAGGTTGTTCCCCAGATGATCACTGTTAACAGGTATAAAAAAGCTGTCAGCATAATAGAGTTTTCCACTGTGTTTGGATTTGGAGCGGATTAAAGTGTGACACGGGTGTAATCTCATGGCTGGTAGCTTATTGCGCAGTGTCCGGGCATTCTGAACGTTTTTGGTACATTCTTGCTGTTTTGTCTGCGGGGGAATGGTCAGCAACAGGTAGCTGAATTAGCATAGGGTGAAAGGTTAGCGATTTTTACACAAAGGTTCGTGAACACGGCAGTCAGCTATGAGTCAGTTAAGCCACCAGGATTATCTGGTTTTCAGTCAGTTAAATGCTTCTAACGCGACACTTGAGCAAAGCGTCAGTCTTGGCAGCGGTGTTGCGGCGGCAGTCTGGTCGAACGCTGAGGATTACGTTGTTTATGACGGGCCGGCTCATCATACCCTCAGTTGTTATCTGGACGGGGGGTACGATATCAGCCGTAGCAGCGAAGGGCAGCGGCTGACTGGCGGAGCACCGGGTAAGGTGTGTGTTATGCCGCAGGGGCACGAGTCTTATTGGGAAGTCTCAGGCTATCTGCGCTTTTTCCATCTGTACTTTGATCACAATAAGCTGTCTGAGCTGACAACCCGTATCTGGGACCGTGATCAACAGGTTCAGATGCCAGATCTGACGTTTGAAGATATCGCCTGGATTGATGCTTTATGCCGAAATGTGGTGATGCCACTTAACTGGACATCGGCAGCGGACCGGCTCACCCTGAGCAGTGCTGCTGATATGTTGATGACTTATCTGCTGCAACATTATGCCCGTGAGAAATCTTTGCCGGATATTTCGGGAGGGCTGGCACCTCATGTTAAACGTCAGGTGCTCGAATATATGCACGCGCATCTGGGGCAGGGGGTTCGTCTTGAGGAGCTGGCGGATCTCGCTAATCTGAGTAGCTATCACTTTGCACGGATGTTTAAGCAGTCTCTGGGGGAGCCCCCACACCGTTATATGACTGAGTTAAGGTTGCAGAAAGCCCGTCGTCAGGTACTGGAAAGTAAAGTCTCTCTGAAGGACCTTGCGCTGGAGCTGGGATTCAATGATCAGAGTCATTTCGGTAAAAAGTTTAAGCAGCGTTTTGGTGTCAGCCCGGCTCAGGCGCGCCGTTCTGAAAAGCTGTAAGTGACCGGCGCTCATTGCAGCGCCGGCATATCAGAGTGTCTGTTTTATCCGGACAGTTGGGCTTTTTTCTGTAGCATTGCCAGGAAGTTATTGAATATCCGCTGCATCTGAGGGCGTTTGTAAGGATACATTTCGCTACAGTCCATTGCGTGAATGTTCAGCGAAGCACCCACTTCGAAGATCAGCAGTTTGCCGTCCTGGGTTTCACTGCAGTCCATGCCGAAATAATCCAGGCCAACGGTTTCATGCAGTGTTTTTATTGCTGCTGCGTGTCGTTTGGCAAAGCCTTGCCTGAAGTTACCCATCGCGCCGGCCTCTTCAAAGCGTTTTGCAGCGCTTTGTTCCATTCCCGCATTTCCGTAATGCACCATCCAGTGATCAGAGACAGCCATGTGGGCCAGTTCTGGCTGGCCGTCGATCATTACAACACGGTATTTTCGGAATTGGCCGTCCTTGCTGCGATAGTCCACATAACGGGAAACAAAGAATTCTGCATCGTTATAGCGTGCAAGATAATCCTGTAAGGCTTCAGGCTGATCGAGCCGTTCCAGGCCATAACCTGCATGAGAATCTACCGGGCGGATAATAACCGGCATATTGCCGTCAACAATGAGTTCTTCAAGAGGCGGGTTGCCCCCGGCGACCTGAAATAATGTTTCACGGCTGACCCGGATGGTAACCGGCATTTCAATGTGCGGCAGGTTTTGCAGCTGATGGCAGATTAAATCTCTTCCCAGTACGCTGACAGGTGCCGGCATATTGAGAACCGGACGGGGCCACTGGCTAATCCAGTTGTTTATATAGTCCAGCGTTGCAAGGTTCCGGTCCAGCTCGCTGAGTGCCACGATTGCTATATCATGATCCGGTAATTCCTGAGGAAATGGCAGGGTGGGATCAACATAGAGAAACTGCATACTGAAACCGGCACCTTCGGCGATAAACTCCAGTGGTGTATTGGTCATCAGGTTGCCGGGCGCGACGAGTGCCAGTAAGCGAACAGTGTGCCGCTTAATGGTTGGCTCAAGACAGAAGTGCTGCTGAATTGCCAGCGCCTGTTGCTGAACTGCTACGCCGGTATCCGGCTGTCCACGTAATTGCAGCAAAATTGACAGATCAAAAAGTGCCTGGGCATCACCTTTGCCACCACGGTCGATGAAGTCGAGACCGAGATCAGTGAGGTCTTCGCCGTGGTATACCCTGGACATTAAGTTTGCCAGGCCGTGCAGGTGAGGCACGTGTGAATCTGAATTGAGTTGCGGTGCTGGACTATTCATAGCAATCCCTACAGCTGTTAACCCGGTGGAAGCCGGGCTTTGTAAGGGAGCAATAAAGCAATTCCTGTGCCATGACATCAAAAAGTCTGATTGAAATGCATGGTTTCTGGCGTTATTAGCTTATAGCGATTTTAAGAGAAATTGGTTTTGATACTGGAGCCTTCGTTAAGTCAGTGCCTGTGAAGAAAGTGGGCACTTACATTCAGGTTTAAGTCGCCACATAACAGTCGATTCGTGTATCTGTTTTCTCATTTTTTGTAAGACGGTGGGCGGCAGGTTTTGCCGTTTTCTTTTGTGAAAGCGGCAATAATCCGCCGTTGTCAGATCAATACTTTGGGATGCTGGGGTTGCTCCGGGTACGCTTACTTTATATATTGCCCGCATAATTAAGCTGAGGAAGTCCGCAGATGTATACAGAAGAAGATGTACGACGATTAAAATGGCAGAGCCGGCGCGGTATGCTTGAGCTGGATGTGTTATTTGTGCCATTTGTTGAAGAAGCTTTTTCTGATCTTGATGAAGCAGACCAGGACCGCTTCGTGAAGTTGCTGGCCTGTGAAGATACAGACCTGTTCGTCTGGTTGATGGAGAGGGAAGAGCCTGCTGATCCGGATTTACAGCGTATCGTCAGAATCATTCTTGACCGTGTCCAGCCAGCTAAAGATTAAGCTATATCCTTCTCGCCAGCTTGGAGTCCTTTACGCCGGGCTGGCATTATTAGCGTATTACAGCGTCTGGCTGTTACACCTTCCCTGGTTTCTGAATGTTATTTTAAGTCTGTTGCTGGGGCTGATGTTTTTCTCTGTTTGGCGCCGCTATATTTCTCTTACCCATGACCGTTCTGTTATCGCACTGCACTGGCAGGCTAAAGATAAATATTTGAGTATCTGCCTGCATTCAGGTGAGTGGCTGACTGTTACTAGGATAGAACAGCGGGTGCTTTGGCCCTGGCTGACGGCCATGCGTGTCAGAGTGGAAGGGGCAGGTAATGGAGCGCTGAATCTGATTGTGTTATCTGATTCGCTAAGTGAGTTTTCGCAGTACCGGCAATTCAGAATGTTTTGCCGGTTTGCGCGAATTAAAGACAGTTTATTGCAGGCTGCAAAGTAAAAATCAGAGCTGCTTACCAGTCATAGTTAATCGGTGTAAGAATGCTGTCGCGGGGTTCTGCATGTGTATCAGGATAGTCCAGCGTGTAATGCAGGCCCCGGCTTTCTTTACGAAGCATAGCGCAGCGGATAATCAGATCGGCTACAACCGCCAGGTTTCTTAATTCCAGTAAGTCACGGCTGATTTTATAATTGCTGTAATAGTCAGTGATTTCCTGCTGTAACAGATCAACCCGGTGTTTGGCACGCTGCAGGCGTTTGTCTGTGCGTACTATGCCTACGTAATCCCACATAAAGCGGCGCAGTTCATCCCAGTTGTGAGCAATAATGACGTCTTCATCAGAATCTGTTACCTGAGATTCATCCCAGCCTGGCACGTCGGGAATGACCGAGTCTGTGTTTAAGTGCTCGCTGATATGCCGGGCCGCAGATGATGCGTAAACGATACATTCCAGTAATGAGTTACTTGCCAAACGGTTAGCGCCGTGAAGCCCGGTGAATGCTGTTTCGCCAACGGCATAAAGACCTTCTATGTCCGTGCAACCGTGTTTGTCCGTCATGATGCCACCACAGGTGTAATGTGCAGCAGGTACTACCGGGATAGGCTGGCGGGTAATATCAATGCCGTAACTCAGGCACCGTTCGTAAATCGTCGGGAAATGCTCTTTGATAAAACTTTCCGGTTTATGGGATATGTCGAGGAACAGGCAGTCGGAACCAAGACGCTTCATTTCATGGTCGATGGCTCTGGCGACGATATCCCGGGGGGCAAGTTCACCGCGGGGGTCGAACTTATCCATAAACCGTTTGCCATCAGGCAATAGCAGTTTTCCGCCTTCTCCCCGCACTGCCTCGGTAATCAGAAATGACTTTGCCTGAGGATGATAAAGGCAGGTTGGATGAAACTGATTGAATTCAAGGTTGCTGACGCGGCAGCCAGCCCGCCAGGCGATGGCAATGCCGTCACCGGAAGCGCCGTCTGAGTTACTTGTATAGAGGTAAGCTTTACTGGCTCCGCCTGTTGCCAGCACAACCGCCCGTGCTTTGAACACATCGACTTTTTCTGTCTTGTTGTTCAGGACATATGCTCCGATGCAGGCGTTGTTGGCCAGGTTGAGTTTTCGTCGGGTAATCAGGTCAACGGCGATACAGTCTTCGAACAGGTCGATGTTGTTGCTTTCTTGTGCCCGCTGAATCAGGGTTTGCTGAATTGCCTGACCGGTAGCATCCGCAGAGTGAATAATCCGCCGATGGCTGTGACCTCCTTCTTTGGTCAGGTGATATTCGCCGTCATGCTGGGTAAAAGGAACGCCCTGATCTATCAGCCAGTCGATGCTGTTTTTACCCTGTTCGACGGTAAAACTGACAGCTTCCGGCCGGCTCAGGTTAACACCGGCGGTTATGGTATCGTCGATATGTGCCTGCGGGGTGTCTGTGTTATCCAGTACGGCAGCAATGCCGCCCTGTGCCTGATACGTTGATCCGCTGGTCAGATTGGCTTTACTCAGTACGGCAATTCGTTGCTCCCCGGGCAGTTGCAGTGCAAGACCCAGGCCAGCAGCACCACTGCCTATAATTAAAACGTCGTACTGAAATTCTTTACCCATGAGAAAGGTCCGCAAGCAAAAGGCTGTTAATCAACTGCTAATTATTGCCTGAACGCGGTGCTGTCACCAGCCTGAAATAATAATTCCGAAAAATATTTATCAAAAACATGATGCTGGTGGAACTTAACGTGCTGACCATGTTCATACTTTATGATTTAGCAGTCATTGGTGAGCTGATTGCACAGCAGGCATTCATTTTTTCCTGCGGGCTGAATAAGATAGCCATTATTGTAGAGTTTTGTATTAAGGAAACGAATGTCTAGCGAAAGCCAAGCATCGGTTGATCAGAGGTTGGTTGAGCGGGTTCAAGCGGGTGACAAGACCGCCTTTGATTTATTGGTAAAAAAGTATCAGCACAAGATTATTGGTCTCATCGGGCGGTATGTGTATGACCACCATGAGGCGATGGATGTTTCTCAGGAAGCATTCATTAAAGCGTACCGTGCATTGCCAAAGTTTCGCGGCGACAGTGCGTTTTATACCTGGCTGTACCGTATAGCGATTAATACGGCCAAAAATCATCTTGTGGCTAAGGGCCGTCGTCCTCCGGATATGGATGTGGATGTTGACGATGCGCATCAGTTAGAGAGTGGCCGGGGTCTGAGAGATATTGAGAACCCGGAAAACAACTTATACCGCGATGAGTTGTCACAAGTGGTAAGAAAGACATTAGATAAGCTCCCTGAAGATCTCCGTGCGGCTCTGTCGTTACGTGAGTTTGAGGGGCTTAGTTATGAAGATATCGCGAATATTATGGATTGTCCGGTGGGCACCGTACGTTCCAGAATATTCCGGGCACGTGAAGCAATCGATAAAGAAATTGCTCCGTTTATACAATAAGGATTGAGAGATCCTGTGTTGTATACAGAAAAGGTGAAATGCGTACTACTTTTAGTGTGTGAGGAGATCAGCAATGAGTGATCATCAGCAAGAGACTATCTCAGCTCTGATGGATAATGAAGTCAGTGAGTTAGAGTTAAGAAGTCTGCTAAAACGGCTGCCTGAAGATCAGAAGTCCGGCGAAAAATGGCAACGGTACCACCTGGCCAGTTCCGTTCTGAAACAGGACGAGTCTCCGGTAGTGATGGACATCAGCAGCTCTGTGATGGCGGCACTGGATGATGAACCGACTTATACAATGAAGCCGGGTGGAGACTCTTCGACGACGCGGACAATTAGTTGGCGTGAGTACCTGCTGAAGCCTGTGGCAAGTATGGCAATGGCGGCCTCTGTGACTGCCGTTGTTATTCTGGGGGCACAGCAGTACGGTGCAGCTCCTGCAGATGAAGGTTTAGCTCAAAGCACACCGAATACCGGTTTTATCCTGCCGAATACACCGGTCTCTGCCGATGTGTTGCCGGCACAGTACGGTGATCGCACTGCCGCTACGGCTGAAGGTGAACCTGATGTTATTCGTCTTAACCAGAGTCTCACTAAATATATTAAACAGCATGAAACACTGGTTGCTGCCGATGCGTCATCCTGGCAGCCTGGCTGGGTTCCTGAAGGCTATTCGCCGGTGAAGAACGGACGCACTTCTACAGCGGAAGTTGCAGTCTTTTCTAACGGTAAAAATGCATTTACTGTATGTGTTGAAGAGCTGAAACAGCAGGCTTCACTTGAAGGCGTGACCCGGGTGGGGGATGTTGTTGCTGTCGGAAAAGCGCAGGATGATCGTTTTATAACGGTTGTTGGTGATGTGCCTTTAACCGTTGCAGACCGGATTGCTAATTCAGTTAAAGCAAAAGACTGATTCAGAAAGCTGAATCTTGTTATATAGATATCTGACATGATTGAAGAAACAGGCCGGGTTATCTCCGTTAGTGAAGATAATCTGGTCGTGGAAACCGTTAAGCAGAGCAGTTGCTCTACTTGCAGTTCACAAAAAAGTTGTGGGCAAAGTGTGCTGGCAAAAGTAGGAGATGGCAGGAAGCTACAAATCTCTGTCGATAATCCGGATCGCCTGCCGGTTAAGCCTGATGATCAGGTTGTGCTGGGTGTTGAAGAAAGCACATTCCTGAGTGCTTCGTTACTTATTTATCTGTTACCTCTGGTTGCTATGTTTGTGCTGGCTGTTTTTGCACAAATGGCAGCCTATTCAGAACCCGTTGTTATTTTAAGTGCGCTGGCAGGTCTGCTGGTCGGGTTTCTTGCTGTGCGGCTGATTAGCCGGCGCTTTGGCAGGAACTGTCGCTTTCAGCCAGTCTTATTGCGTGTTGTTACACATACCTGATGTGGATGATTCAAGGATCCTGTATGAAATCATTACATAAATTATTCAGTTTTATCATTCTGTTTGTCACTGTGGCTCCGGCTCAGGCAGCATTACCTGAATTTAAGGAACTGGTAAAAAAAGCATCGCCGGCAGTTGTTAACATCAGTACGACTCAGTCTCAGTCGCAGCGGCCGAGTAACTTTCCGGAGTTTGAAGGGCCTAATGGTGAACAGATTCCTGAAATCTTCAGACATTTCTTCCGTTTGCCACCGGGTAATGACGGTTCCCAGCCACGTCGTCAGGCGCCTCAGTCACTTGGTTCCGGATTTATTATTTCTGAAGACGGCTACGTACTGACAAATCACCATGTTGTTAAAGATGCGGATGAGGTCATTGTTCGTCTGAATGATCGTCGTCAGTTAGATGCAAAGGTCATCGGTTCAGATGAACGCTCCGATGTGGCGCTTCTGAAAATAGACGCAGATAACCTGCCGACAGTTCCTATGGGAAATTCAGACAAGGCAGAAGTTGGTGAGTGGGTTCTGGCTATCGGATCACCATTCGGATTTGATTACTCTGTTACTGCAGGGATCATAAGTGCCACAGACCGTAGCTTATCTAATGGTACTTATGTGCCGTTTATCCAGACAGACGTTGCGATTAATCCGGGTAACTCGGGTGGTCCGTTATTCAACCTGGACGGAGAAGTGATCGGAATAAACTCTCAGATCTATACCCGTTCAGGCGGTTTCATGGGGCTTTCGTTCGCTATACCAATGAATGTGGCAATGGATGTTGTTGATCAGCTCAAAGCAAATGGCGAAGTACAGCGTGGCTGGTTAGGAGTGGTTATTCAGGAAGTCAGCCGGGATCTGGCAGAGTCTTTTGGTCTGGATAAGCCGGAAGGCGCTCTGGTTGCAAAAGTGCTGCCAGGTAGCCCTGCAGAAGCTGCGGGTCTGATGGAAGGCGATGTGATTTACAGCTTTAACGGTATGGCTATTAACCGGTCCAGTGATTTGCCCCACCATGTGGGCAGAGTTAAGCCGGGTTCTGATGCTGTTGTCAGTGTGATCCGTAATGGCAGCCGTGAGGATGTTGATGTCTCTATAGGTGTGCTTGATGACGGCGCAATGGCCATGAATACCCGTTCGCCAAAAAGCAGCAAGCCTGATGCTAACCGGCTGAATATTCAGATCGGTGAGTTGGATCAGCAGGTAAAAGATCGCTGGAATGTTACTTCCGGAGTGATTGTACGCCGTGTTGATGCAGGTGCCGGTGCTGATGCAGGCCTGTTGCCCGGTGACGTAATTACAATTCTGAATGGTCAGCGTATTGAGTCTGCCCGTCAGTTTGGAGACGTTGTTGCAGAGTTGCCGACAGGGAAGGCTGTTCCGATGCGGATTGTACGCCGCGGGAGTCCGATGTTTATTCCGCTCAAACTGAAGTAAACACATCGTGAAATATGAAGGGAGCATGACTCCCTTCTTTTTTATTATTTGCTTGTTTCGGCTGTCATCATAGGTTGGCTTTATCGGCGGGTTTCAATGGCCGCGCAAAGTTAAATACGGTACACTTGGCCGCTTCTGATTTCGCGCCTGTTTGTAAGCAATCGCGCGCCCTATATCTTATGCTGGTGAATGCACGGTGAGTAAGCTCGATCATATTCGAAATTTTTCAATTATTGCCCATATCGATCACGGTAAATCTACCCTGGCGGACCGCTTTATTCAGACCTGTGGAGGTCTGTCTGAACGTGAAATGGCAGCCCAGGTGCTTGACTCAATGGATATTGAGCGTGAGCGTGGTATTACGATCAAGGCGCAGAGTGTCACGCTGAACTATACAGCGAAAGACGGCGAAACCTATCAGCTGAACTTTATCGATACGCCGGGACACGTAGACTTCAGTTATGAGGTGTCTCGTTCGCTGGCTTCCTGTGAAGGTGCTTTGCTGGTGGTGGATGCGGCACAGGGTGTTGAAGCCCAGTCTGTTGCTAACTGCTATACAGCGCTGGAACAGGGTCTGGAAGTCCTGCCGGTACTGAACAAAATGGACCTGCCTCAGGCTGAGCCTGATCGCGTTCGTCTGGAAATCGAAGAAGTTATTGGTATCGATGCCACCGATGCAGTGCCTTGCAGTGCTAAAAGCGGTCTGGGTATCGAGGATGTACTTGAAGCGTTGGTGGAAACCATTCCTGCACCGGAAGGTGATGTGGATGCACCGCTTCAGGCCCTGATTATTGATTCCTGGTTTGATAACTACCTGGGTGTGGTCTCGCTGGTACGTGTTAAAGACGGTGTACTGCGTAAGAAAGACAAGATTGTAATTAAGTCGACAGGTCAGGTTCAGAGCGTAGACAGTGTCGGTATTTTTACACCGAAACGGAATGAAACGGGCGAGCTTAAAGCGGGCGAAGTAGGCTACGTTGTCGCAGGTATCAAAGACATTCATGGTGCACCGGTAGGTGATACCATTACCCACGCCAAAACCCCTGAAGTTGAAAGCCTGCCAGGCTTCCAGAAAGTTCAGCCACAGGTATATGCTGGCTTGTTCCCAACAAGCTCGGATGATTATGAAGATTTCCGTGAAGCGCTGGATAAGTTAACCCTGAACGACGCTTCTTTATTCTTTGAACCTGAATCTTCTGATGCGCTGGGCTTCGGTTTCCGTTGTGGCTTCCTGGGAATGCTGCACATGGAAATCATCCAGGAGCGTCTGGAACGTGAATATAATCTGGATCTGGTGACCACTGCACCGACAGTAATTTACGAACTTGAAATGAATAATAAAGAAATTATTCATATTGATAGTCCTTCGAAACTGCCGGATCTTGGTTCTATTAACGAGATGCGTGAGCCGATTGTGGAAGCCAACATTCTGGTACCGCAGGACTATCTTGGCCAGGTTATCGGTCTGTGCGTTGATAAGCGTGGTGTTCAGAAGCAAATGAACTTTGTCGGTAATCAGGTGCAGATTTCCTATGAGCTGCCGATGGCCGAGGTGGTTCTGGATTTCTTTGATCGTCTGAAATCAGTCAGCCGCGGTTATGCTTCACTGGAATATAATTTTGTCCGGTTTGAAGAAGCGAAACTGGTGCGGCTCGATATTTTGATTAACGGTGAAAAAGTCGATGCGCTGGCGGTTATTCTGCATAAAGACAATGCCCAGTACCGTGGTCGTATGCTGTGTGAAAAGATGAAAGAACTGATTCCGCGTCAGATGTTTGATGTGGCCATTCAGGCAGCTATCGGTGGCAAGATTATTTCCCGGACAACTGTAAAAGCGCTGCGTAAAAACGTAACTGCTAAATGTTACGGCGGTGACGTGAGCCGTAAGAAGAAACTGCTGCAGAAGCAGAAAGAAGGTAAGAAACGTATGAAGCAGGTTGGTCGTGTTGAGATTCCTCAGGACGCTTTCCTGGCTGTATTAAAAGTTGATAACTAGGAACAAGCATGGACTTTGACTTTGCACTGGTACTGGTCGCGTTAACCTTTCTGGCTGCGCTGGGATGGGTATATGACCGGGTAATGCTGTCTGCGAACCGTCGTCAGCGGATTGCTGTTGCGGCTGCACAGGCTGCTGAAAACGGCACATCACTTTCTGATGATACGCTCGACGGGCTGAATAAAGAAAATCCGCTGATTGATACAGCGCGGTCTTTATTCCCGGTATTGTTCATTGTCCTTATTCTTCGTTCTTTTTTGGTGGAACCGTTCCAGATTCCATCCGGTTCTATGCTGCCAACACTTAAAATCGGTGATTTTATACTGGTGAATAAGTGGGAGTATGGCTTCCGTTTGCCGGTGCTGGGGACCAAGGTTATTCCGATGAATGACCCTCAGCGGGGCGATGTTGTTGTTTTCAAATACCCTAAACAGCCGACCATTAATTACATAAAGCGGGTAGTTGGTTTGCCTGGCGACCGTATTAAGTACTTTAATAAAGTGCTATATGTAAATGATAAGCCCCAGTCGCAAAAGGTGCTGGCGCAGCTGCCTCCGGGTAAGCCTGTGCGGGCACTGATTGAAGAACAGCTGGGGCCGGTGACTCACGAGATGTATCGTGATCTGACTCCGCCAAGGATTGCGGCAGAGTGGGTAGTACCGGAAGGACATTATTTCATGGTTGGGGATAACCGCGACAACAGTAACGATAGCCGTTACTGGGGCTTTGTGTCTGATGAGTTGCTGGTTGGTAAGGCATTTGCAGTGTGGATGCACTGGAATACCTTCTTCTCGATCCCCGACTTTGGTGATGCAAGGATGATTAAATAACCTCGGAGAGGTCCGCAATATGAAACGACAACAGCGTGGTGCGTCTTTTTTCTCAACCATGATGATTCTGATGGTCATCGGTATTTTTGCAGCCGTAGGTCTGAAGCTTTATCCGGTCTACTTTGATCATTACCTGATCAACTCTACGGTTGTTGATCTGACGGAGAATCAGTCAGAGATTGCCAAATCGAACCGTGAAATCCGGTTGTCGTTATCGAAACGTTTCCGCATCAATCAGGTTAAGCTGCCTTCAGAAGAAGCGCTGAAACTGGAGCGGGACGAAGGTGTATTAACTATTACACTGAATTACCAGGTCGAAGTGCCAATGTTTTTCAACGTTGCTGCTTTGGTAAAGTTTGATGAGAAGTATGAAGTGATTCCCCGTTGATTATTAAGTCTGTCACAGAGCTGGCCCGAAAGCTGAATTACACATTTAAAGACGAAAGTCTTGCTGAACTGGCCGTTACCCACCGCAGTCACGGAAAGCGGAATAACGAACGCCTGGAGTTTCTCGGCGATTCTATTCTGAATTTTGTGATAGCCGAAGCACTGTTTAAACGTTTTCCTGAAGCGAAAGAAGGTCAGTTAAGCCGGTTACGGGCGCAGCTTGTTAAAGGCGAAACCCTGGCTGAGATTGCCCGTGAAATGAAGCTGGGTGATTACCTTAAGCTGGGGTCCGGTGAACTGAAAAGCGGCGGTTTTCGTCGTGATTCGATTCTGGCCGATGCCGTTGAAGCGATTATTGGTGCCATTTATCTGGACAGTGATATGGACGTATGCCGGGGCTATGTTCTGCGCTGGTATAAAGAACGTCTTGAGCAAACCAATCTTCAGAATACCCAGAAAGATTCCAAGACCCGCTTGCAGGAGTTTTTACAGTCCCGCCGGGTTGCTTTGCCTGAATACGAACTGATGTCCGTAGAAGGGGAGGCTCATCAGCAGACATTCTATATTCGCTGTACCGTAAGTCTGCTGGATAAGCCCACTGAAGGGATTGGTAACAGCCGTCGCCAGGCGGAGCAGGAAGCTGCCCGTCAGGCACTTGTTGAACTCAAGGTTGGTGTAGCATGAGCCGTGATCTGAGTTACATGCTGGCAGAGCCGAACGATAATCAGCACTGTGGGTTTGTGGCAATTGTTGGGCGCCCTAATGTGGGTAAGTCAACGCTGCTGAATTACATTCTCGGTCAGAAGCTGAGCATTACCTCCCGTAAGCCACAGACGACCCGTCATCAGATCTCAGGTATTAAAACCGAAGGTGATATTCAGGCAGTTTATGTTGATACTCCGGGTTTGCATAAAGATCAGGATAAAGCGATTAACCGCTATATGAATAAAGCGGCAAGTTCGGCACTCCGGGATGTGGACGCGGTGATTTTTATCATTGACCGTACTGCCTGGACTGAAGAAGATCAGATCGTGTTCGATAAGGTGCAGGGGGCTAAATGCCCGGTCATTCTGGCGGTTAACAAGATTGATCAGCTGGAAGATAAAGAGTCCCTGTTACCACACCTGGCTACATTATCTGAAAAAATGGATTTTCAGGAGATTATTCCAATCTCTGCCGAGAAGGGTACAAACGTTGATCGGCTAGAAGCAGCGGTCAACGCACAGCTGCCTAAGAGCATGCATTTTTACCCGGAAGATCAGATCACCGACCGCAGCTCCCGTTTCTTAGCCGCAGAGCTTGTACGTGAAAAGCTGATGCGTAACCTGGGGGATGAAATCCCTTACGGTACGACGGTTGAAATCGAAGAGTTCGGCAGAAATGAACGGGGAATCCTGGTTATTCATGCGCTGATTCTGGTTGAGCGGGAAGGTCAGAAGCGTATTGTAATCGGTGACAAAGGTGCCAAGATCAAAGGTATTGGCCGGGATGCACGTATCGATATGGAAGATATGTTTGAAACCAAGGTCATGCTGAATCTCTGGGTAAAAGTGCGTTCAAATTGGTCCGATGATGAAAGGGCACTTCGCAGCCTTGGCTACAACGATCTGGACTGATCTGACTATCCGGAAGGCGGCTTAATATGGCCTTTCAGGTTGATGCGCAGGCCGCTTATGTTTTGCATAGCCGGCCTTACCGGGATACCAGCGCGCTGGTGGACTTCTTCACTCTTGAGCATGGTAAAGTCAGTGCAGTCGTCAAAGGTGCCCGCAATCCCAAGTCGAAATTCCGTGCAGTTCTGCAACCTTTTACACCTCTGCAAATAAGTTGGCGAGGGCGTCAGGAACTTAAAACGCTTATTACGGCTGAAGCTGTCGCAGCGCCTGTTTTTCTGACAGGTTCTACGCTTTTGTGCGGCTTGTATGTGAATGAACTTCTGGAACGTTTACTGCAGAATATTGATCCACACCCCAGACTCTATGTTTATTATCAGTATGTGCTGAATGAGTTGCTTGACGGCAGCGATATTGAGGTAGCGCTGCGGGTCTTTGAACGTCAGTTGCTGCAGCAGTTGGGGTATGATTTTGATTTTTCCCGTTGTCTTCCTGAGCGGCATTATTATTATCATCCGGAGCAGGGCTTTTGTCAGACCAGTCCGATGAATAAGGCTGCCTTGCCGGCGGAGCTGCTGCAGGCTATGGGACGGGAAGAATATACTCAGGCGGCCGTCAGAAAGGTTGCCAAACGATTAATGCGCCAGGTGTTCGATCACTTGCTCGGACATCAGCGTTTACGCAGCCGTGAGTTATTCACTAAAATAAATACTCAGGCTGGTACCGGTAATTAGTCGCTGCTGACTGATTACTTTTTATTTTGATTTTTCTACCCGGCTCATAAGAGCCCGTGTATTAGGGGATTACAGTGGTCGAACCAAAACGCTTACTTCTTGGGGTGAATATTGATCATATCGCGACCTTACGTCAGGCGCGCGGAACACGTTACCCTGATCCTATACAGGCTGCTGCAATGGCTGAAGAAGCCGGTGCTGATGGCATAACCGTACATTTGCGTGAAGATCGCCGTCATATCCAGGACCGTGATATCTACCTTCTGGCTGAAACACTCCAGACCCGGATGAATTTTGAGATGGCAGTCACGGATGAAATGCTGACGATTGCTGAAAAAGTAAAACCTTCCCATGCCTGTCTGGTACCAGAGAAGCGTGAAGAGCTGACTACTGAAGGCGGTCTGGATGTTGTCGGACAGGAAGATAAGGTAAAAGCGGCCTGTGATCGTCTGGCACGTGCCGGTGTTGAGGCCTCGCTGTTTATCGATCCTGATAATGCTCAGATTGATGCGACTATCCGTTGCGGTGCCCCGGTGATTGAATTACATACCGGTGCCTATGCTGATGCGGAAACTGCTGAAGAACAGGCTGCGGAGCTGGCACGTATCCGTGAAGCTGCCAGCTATGCTTATAAAAAAGGCCTGATTGTGAATGCAGGTCACGGTTTGCACTATCATAATGTTGAGCAGATCGCTGAAATTCCTGAGCTGACCGAACTGAATATTGGCCACGGAATTATTGCCCGCGCGGTATTTGTGGGTCTGAAGGATGCCGTTTCTGAAATGCGTGATCTGTTGCGGGTGACCCAGGCGCGGGTTCAGCCGTTGCGTGATGCCCTTCAGAATGCTGAGTAAGAGCCATATATGATCTGCGGTATCGGCACTGATATTCTTGAAATTGCCAGAATTGAAAACGCGCTGAGCCGTACACCTAAGCTGGCGAACAGAATTCTGACTCCGGCAGAGCTTGAGAAGTTTGCTCAGAGTGCTCAGCCGGCCAGATTCCTGGCTAAACGCTTTGCAGCCAAAGAAGCGGCAGTTAAAGCGCTTGGTACAGGTATCGGTCACGGAATTGGCTGGCAGCAGTTTGAGATTTGTCACAACGCGTTGGGAAAGCCTCTGCTGAAGGTGACAGGGAATGCTGAGATAAAGGCCGGTGAACTGGGTATCAGAAGCTGGCATTTATCCTACAGTGATGAGCAGGCTCACGTGGTTGCGTTTGTTATCGCGGAAAGCTGACAGCTTTACCACTTTAGTAGCGATAAGATGCGCCGGTTTCACTTGAGCTTTGTGGATGGTGTCGTTAGTATCCGCTTTAAGAATTGCATTTTAAAAAATAGTTTTTTTATGCAAAAAAGTTATATTTATGCGCCCTGAAGTTCAGGGCCTGTCAGGTGACCTATGACGACTCAGTTCCCAACCATTGAAGATTATGTCGGCAATACACCATTGGTGCGTTTACAGCGCCTCGATGTTGGCAAAGGCAATACCGTGCTGTGTAAGCTGGAAGGTAATAATCCGGCGGGTTCGGTTAAGGATCGTCCGGCGCTGAGTATGATTCAGCAGGCAGAAGACCGGGGTGATATTAAACCCGGTGATGTTCTGATTGAAGCAACCTCCGGAAATACCGGTATTGCACTGGCGATGGCTGCTGCTATCAAAGGTTATAAAATGAAGCTGATCATGCCTGACAATGGCAGTGAAGAGCGTAAAGCTTCAATGACGGCTTATGGTGCTGAGCTGATCACCGTTACCCCTGAAGAAGGTATGGAAGGTGCCCGGGATCTGGCACTGCAAATGCAGGCTGAAGGTCAGGGTGTTGTGCTGGATCAGTTCGCCAACCTGGACAATCCGGTTGCCCACTACACGGGTACCGGTCCTGAAATCTGGCAGCAGACGCAGGGTAGAGTGACGCACTTTGTCAGCTCGATGGGAACCACGGGAACCATTATGGGAACGTCCCGCTACCTTAAAGAGCAGAATGCGGATATTGAAATCATTGGGTTACAGCCAAGTGACGGTGCTTCCATTCCGGGCATTCGCCGCTGGCCGGAAGAATATCTGCCATCTATCTTTGATGCTTCCCGTGTAGATACCGTACTGGATATTGGTCAGGAAGAAGCTGAAAACACCATGCGTGCACTTGCCAAAGAAGAAGGCATTTTCTGTGGCGTGTCTTCAGGTGGTGCTGTAGCCGGTGCATTACGTATTGCTCAGCAGGTAGAGAATGCGGTGATTGTCTGCATTATTTGTGACCGTGGTGACCGCTATCTGTCTACTGGCGTATTTAACGCTTAAGGCTGTTGATATCTGTTTTAAAGGCAGCTTCGGCTGCCTTTTTGCGTTTCTGGATATCACTTAATAAAACTGAACTTGCTCGCTATCGAAGGTCATAACGACTAAAATATGCGCGCAGTCAGTAAGGGGTTTATAGGTATTTTGTATACGCTTATTGACGAAGAATAAAAATTATAAGTGTTTTTCTCAGGGGTAAATACGCAAGCAGGGCATTGTTCTGCTGGCATAGAGGGAGTGGCGTGAGCCATGGTTAAAGTACGTGAAGATCATCCTATCCATGATGACGGCAGTGTCGATCTGGATTTATGGATAGAACGTTTACAGGAACAGGTTGAGCTCGACGATGTTGAAGTGGTTCGTCAGGCCTGTGAGTTAGCGCAGAGTTTAAAAGAGCAGGAAGCGCCGTCCGAGGAGGCCTGGGCCGAAACTGAAGACAGTTATGTCACCGGTCTGAAAATGGCCCAGATTCTGATTGAACTGAATCAGGACCAGGATGCGCTGGTCGCGGCAATTCTTTATCGCAGTGTGCGTGAGCAGAAGCTGGCACTGGATGATGTGCGCCGCCGTTTCGGCGCCAATATTGAAAAGCTGGTCAATGGTGTTCTGCAGATGGCGGCCATTGGCAGCCGGCAGAATCCGCGTCGGGAAAAGGTACTGGGGCAGAGCGGTAACCCGCTGGATAATGTCCGTCGCATGCTGGTTTCCATGAT
Source organism: Aliamphritea spongicola (assembly GCF_017051665.1). Classification (NCBI taxonomy): domain Bacteria; kingdom Pseudomonadati; phylum Pseudomonadota; class Gammaproteobacteria; order Oceanospirillales; family Oceanospirillaceae; genus Aliamphritea; species Aliamphritea spongicola. Next base: position 164,124 of record NZ_JAFIDL010000009.1, on the reverse strand, counting down.
CGACGATGTTCGTGTGGTTCTGATCAAGATTGCTGAGCGTACCTGCGCAATTCGTGGCGTGAAGCAAGGGTCACGTAAGAAACGTTACATCGTGGCCCGCGAAGTTTTTGATGTTTATGCACCACTGGCGCATCGCCTTGGCATCGGGCATATCAAGTGGGAACTTGAAGACCTTTCTTTCCGCTATCTTAAGCCGAATGACTATAAACGTATTGCCGGTTTACTGGACGAAAAACGTCTGGACCGCCAGGAGTTTATTGATACGGTTCTGGAAATCCTGCAAACCGAACTGGATAAAGCCAATATCAAGGGAGATATGTCTGGCCGGGCTAAACATATCTACAGTATCTGGCGCAAAATGCAGCGTAAGAATATCGACTTTAATCAGGTTTACGATATTCGGGCGGTGCGGATACTGGTACCGGAAATCCGTGACTGTTATACCGTATTGGGTATCGTACACGGTCTGTGGCGTAATATTCCCCATGAGTTTGATGACTACATAGCCTCGCCTAAAGCGAATGGCTACCGCTCACTGCATACCGCTGTTTTCGGACCGGATAACAAGGTTCTGGAAATTCAGGTGCGTACTCACACCATGCACGAAGAAGCCGAGCTGGGGGTGTGTGCTCACTGGCTGTATAAGGGCACGGATACTCAGTCTCACAGCAATTCTTATGAAGAGAAGATTGCCTGGTTACGTCAGGTACTTGAGTGGACTGAAGATCTGGGCGGCAGCGAAGAATTCTCTGACATGATCAGTGGCGATGTTACCCATGACCGGGTGTATGTATTTACACCGGACGGTCACGTGGTGGACATGCCGTCTGAATCCACACCGGTGGACTTTGCATACCGGGTGCATACCGAAGTTGGCCACCGCTGTCGGGGGGCTAAAGTTAACGGAAGAATTGTTCCGCTGACCCGCCAGCTGCAAACCGGTGATCAGATCGAAATCCTGACATCCAATGTAGAGCATCCACGCCGCGACTGGTTAAACCCTAACCTGGGATACATTACCAATTCCCGTTCCCGTGCCAAAGTTCAGCACTGGTTTAAAGAGCAGGATAAAGACAAGAACGCCGCGGCTGGCAGGAAGATTATTGAGCGTGAATTCCACCGTCTGGCCATTGAGCTGGCGGAAATTAACTTTAATCAGCTGGCTGAACAGGTTAATTACAAGAACGCTGAAGATATGAATGCGGCGCTGGGTGCTGGGGATCTGCGTTTGTCGCAGATTATTAATGCCGCTCAGCAGCAGGTGGAAACCGAGCAGGCAGATGAGCAACTGGATCTGGAGCTGCCATCATTTGCGGAGCAGTCTTCAGAAACCTACGAAGGAATTAAAATCCGAGGTGTTGGCAACCTGCTGACGACCATTGCTTCCTGCTGTAAGCCGGTACCAGGTGATCCGATTATCGGATATATCACACTGGGACGTGGCGTTTCGATTCACCGGGAAGACTGTAACAACGCCTTCCAGCTGCGTCAGAATGAAGCAGAGCGCATCATTGAAGTCAGCTGGAGTGAAGAGGGCGAATCGACCTATCCGGTGGATATCTTTATCGAAGCGTTCGACCGTTCCGGCTTATTACGTGACGTGATGATGGTACTGGCTAATGAAGACATTAACGTCATTGCTGCACAGACCCGTTCTGATAAAAAGAGCAACGTTGCTCAGCTGAGCCTGACCGTTGAAATTGGCCGTCTGGATTTGCTAGGACGGATAATGGATAAGATCAATCAGGTACAGAACGTCACCGACGTCCACCGTCAGCGTAACAGCGGCCTGTAAAGGCCGCTTCAGCAGGAACATTTCATGAAGCCCTATACTCTGGAAGATTTACTGTATCTGATGGGTCGCCTGCGTGATCCGGATACCGGCTGCCCCTGGGATGTGAAGCAGGACTTTGCCAGTATCGTGCCGCATACACTGGAAGAAGCCTATGAAGTGGCAGATACCATTGAGCGCAAGGACTGGCCCCATTTACAGGACGAACTGGGTGATCTGCTTTTTCAGGTGGTTTTTTATGCCCAGCTGGGTAAAGAACAGTCCAGTTTTGATTTTGAAGCAGTAGTCGACGGGCTTGTCACTAAACTGATACGTCGGCACCCGCACGTCTTTCCGGACGGGGACTTACGTGCAGAACGTCCTGCCGGCGAACTGTCGGATGCGGATATCAAAGCCAACTGGGAAGCTATTAAGCGTCAGGAACGTGCTGATAAACCGGTAGAGAAAGTACGTGTGCTGGATGATGTCCCGCGGGCATTGCCGGCACTGACACGGGCAGAAAAACTGACCCGCAGAGCTTCACAGGTAGGGTTTGACTGGGGTGCTGCGTTGCCGGTTCTGGATAAAATTGAAGAAGAAATTACCGAACTGCGTGAAGCTATTGCCGAAGGGAATCTGGATGAAGTTCGGGATGAGTTTGGTGACTTGCTGTTTGCCCAGGTAAATCTTGCCCGCCACTTAGGAATTAATCCTGATACCGCATTGCGAGGCTGTAATCAGAAGTTTGAACGCCGCTTCAATTATATTGAAGATCAGGTCGATGCTGGTAAAGGTGACTGGCATGCCTACACGCTGGATGAGCTGGACGAGTGGTGGGATGAGGCTAAAGCTAAAGGCCTGTAGTCCCCGGGACTGAATATTTATGAAACGACCTCCGGTTAAGTTTTTTGTAATAGCAGGGCTGATTGTTCTGCTGGCAGCCTGGAATCATTTCCGGGAATCAGACCAGCGCCAGTTGCTGGTGGCGGAAGGTTTTGTGGTGAGTGCTGAGCTGGAAAGTTCGCCAGCGATTCTTATCAGTGAATCCCGTCAGCAGTTGGCGGTGCTGTATCCTGATGGTTTCGTGCGTACTGCGTTCGGTGAAGTCGCCAGCGTGGCTGTTGATATTCAGCTGAACAAGCAGCTGGAACCGGTTAACCGTCAGTTAGTGATCACCCTTAAGGGAGGTACTTCAACTGAATGGCGGGTGCATTTTAAGGATGATCAACAGCTGGAGCAGGCTAAAAATACGCTCGACAGTTTGATCTTTAACTGAACACTTCGACGCTTATCCGTCCTTTTAGCTCGTTCTTAAGCCCTATTGTGCCCATTACAGAATAGAGTAGTATCGTAATCACATGCTCGTCTGAGGAGATTACGATGAATAGTCTGCACGAAGACCTACGCGATGATGTAAGGATGCTGGGGGATTGTCTGGGGGAAATCATTGCCGCGCAACGTGGCGATGACTTTGTGGCTAAAATTGAACAGATCCGCCATCTGGCTAAGCAGGCAAGGGCTTCCGGGCAACCTGCTGATGAAGAGCTGCTGGACGCACTTAAACAACTTTCCGATGATGAGCTGCTGGCCGTCGCCAGAGCATTCAGTCAATTTTTAAACCTTGCGAACCTTGCCGAAGAACATCACCGGGTGCGACGCCGTTCAGGTGTGCTGGATGCCTGCCACAGTGATTCCTTTTGTGGTTTGCTGGGCAGATTGTTGCAGCAGGGGCTGAGTAAAGAAAAGATTGCAGAGCAAGTGAGCCAGCTGGATGTTGAACTGGTGCTGACTGCCCATCCTACCGAAGTAAACCGCCGTACCCTGATCCAGAAATTTGATGCGATGACGGATTGCTTAAAGCGTAATGACCGTGGAGAGTCGGTAGAGCACCGTTTGCGGGATCTGATTGCGCAGGCCTGGCACACCAATGAAATCCGTACCCAGCGACCAACCCCGGTAGATGAAGCGAAGTGGGGCTTTACGGTCATTGAAAACTCTTTATGGCATGCCGTACCGGCTTTTTTACGCCGGATGGACCGACAACTGTTTGAGGCCACCGGGCATCATTTACCTTTAGATGCTGCACCGGTGCGGTTTGCTTCCTGGATGGGCGGCGACCGGGACGGTAATCCTAATGTGACCGCCGATGTTACTGAACGGGTGCTGCTGTTATCGCGCTGGATGGCAACGGACTTATACCTGAAAGATATCGAGCAGTTACGCATTGAGCTATCCATGGGGGAATGTTCGGATGAGCTGCGTGCCGCTGTGGGCGATCATAAAGAACCGTACCGGGAATTACTGCGTAAGCTGCGTCAGCGTTTTCAGACCAGCCAGCAGTGTTTGCAGCAGTGTCTGCGGGGGGAGCCGGTTGATCATTATGACATGATCATCACCCGTGAACTGGTAGCGGTACCGCTGCTGCTGATTGACCGTTCACTGCGAGCCTGCGGTATGGCAGTTATTGCCGATGGTTTACTGCAGGATATGTTGCGGCGGGTGGCCTGCTTTGGAATGAACCTTGTGCGTCTGGATATTCGTCAGAATTCAGACCGGCATGAACAGGTCTTCTCAGAACTCTGTGAATATTATGATCTTGGGGATTATGTCAGCTGGACAGAAGCAGAAAAGCAGGCCTGGCTGATCAGTGAGCTGGAGAATAAACGGCCGTTACTGCCTGCCCACTGGCAGCCCTCAGCCGATGTCGCAGAAGTGCTCGAAACCTTTAAGGTAGTTGCCCGTGAAGAGGCAGATGCGCTGGGCTCATATGTGATTTCAATGGCCAGCCAGCCATCGGATGTGTTGGCGGTTATCCTGCTGCTGAGAGAGCAGGGCATTACGCATAACATTCCGGTCGTGCCGCTATTTGAAACCCTGGATGATCTGGATAACGCCCGCCACTGTATTAGCCAGTTGTTAGATATTCCCTGGTATAAAGCTTATATCGATGGACACCAAGAGGTGATGATTGGCTATTCCGATTCAGCAAAGGATGCCGGTCAGCTCGCAGCCGCCTGGGGCCAGTACCGGGCACAGGAAGCGCTGACAGAACTGTGTAAGTCCCATGATGTACATCTGAAACTGTTTCATGGGCGGGGCGGTACCGTTGGCCGTGGTGGTGGTCCGAGCCATACAGCAATTCTTGCACAGCCCCCCGGGTCCGTGGATGGCAGCCTGAGGGTGACTGAACAGGGTGAGATGATCCGGTTTAAATTTGGTGTGCCGGAAATTGCCGAACGTAATATGGAGCTTTATACCTCTGCCACGCTGGAAGCCACATTAAATCCCCATGCGCAGCCGAAAGATGAGTGGCGGGCGCTGATGACACAACTGTCGGCAACCGGTTTGAAGCACTACCGGGAAGTGGTTCGTCATGATCCACAGTTTGTTGCTTATTTCCGGGCGGCGACACCTGAGCAGGAGCTGGCAAAATTGCCGCTGGGAAGCCGGCCTGCAAAAAGAAAGGCCGACGGTGGGGTTGAAAGCTTGCGGGCGATTCCCTGGATTTTTGCCTGGACCCAGATCCGTTTAATGTTACCGGCCTGGCTGGGGAGCGATAACGCCTTACAGGATGCTGTGGATAAACAGCAGCTGCCGCTGATTAATGAAATGCGGCAGCAGTGGCCGTTTTTTCGAACCTACATCGACATGCTGGAAATGGTGGTCGCCAAAGCGGATGAAAATATAGCGGCTTATTATGACAAGCGCTTAGTGTCTGATGAGTTAATGGTATTAGGTGCTGATCTGCGTTGCCGACTGGCCCATACGATCTCTTTGGTAAAACAGATTAAGGGGCAGGATGCACTGCTGGTGGAAAACCCTGTTATCCGGCAGTCGATTGATGTGCGAAATCCCTATATTGATCCGTTACATTTACTGCAGGCTGAGTTGCTCTACCGCGACAGAAATCAGCCTGATGAGCGGCTCGAACAGGCCCTGATGATTACCATGGCAGGTATCTCCGCCGGGATGAGAAATACCGGATAAACCGGTTTCAGATCAAAACTGTCGTATCCGGGCAAGATGTTAGCCTATTAGGGGGTTGAACCCGGCTGCGGTTTTGACTAGCCTTGATGGCTTGTATTTGCTTTGGCAGTTTCATTACTGACAAATCAGAGCGAAGCGCCGGTGTCTGAGCAGATTTCACCGAGTTAAGCAGGGCTGGCGGTACGCGCGATTCCCGCGTGACGTGCAAAAGTACGGAAAACAGAATTTTACTCCGGTTGCCAGGGCAGCCGGAGTCCGGATTATTATAAATTGACGAGGAGCAATCCTGATATGCGTATCATTCTTTTAGGTGCCCCGGGTGCCGGTAAAGGTACTCAGGCACAATATATTTGTGACAAGTACAGCATTCCACAAATCTCAACCGGCGATATGTTACGCGCGGCGGTAAAAGCAGGTACGCCTCTGGGTATTGAAGCTAAAAAGGTAATGGACGCAGGTGGTCTGGTATCTGATGACATTATCATTGGTCTGGTAAAAGAGCGCATTAAAGAAGCAGACTGTGTAAACGGTTGTCTGTTTGACGGTTTCCCACGGACCATTCCTCAGGCAGATGCCATGAAGGATGCAGGTGTTGAGATTGATGCCGTGGTTGAAATTGATGTTGCTGATGAAGAAATCATCAAGCGTATGAGCGGTCGTCGGGTTCACCCGGGTTCAGGTCGTACCTACCACGTTGTCTTTAATCCGCCTAAAGAAGAAGGTAAGGATGATGTGACCGGTGAAGAGCTGGTTCAGCGTGATGATGATCAGGAAGAAACCGTACGTCAGCGTCTGAGTGTTTATCATGAGCAGACTGCACCGCTGGTAAGCTACTACAAAGGCTGGTCTGAAGAAGCACCTGAGTCTGCACCGAAGTACAAGTATATTGCCGGTGTTGGCAGTGTTGATGATATCCGTGATGCAGTATTTGCTGCGCTGGATGCTTGATAAGACTGCTTTATGATTATGAAAAATGGGCCGGATGGCCCATTTTTTTTTTTGCCTGATTTTCACTTTTGTTGTTTAAGAGGGCTAAATTTTGAACAGCTTGAATCGCCCCTAACGCCTTTATATTAGGGAGGTTTAATTAAGAAGAAATGATTATGTGCAGAATAATGCACACTTTTTTCGTGCTTTACGACTTATGTAACAGATTTTTTTGCGTCAGTGATAATTACTGGTTTCGCAAGCGAAAACCGAGGAAATATGCTGCTTTAAGCGGTGTTTAAACGGTCATTTAAGTTCCATAGTTTTTACCTGCCGGTCAGTTAGATGTTGTTTTTGTACTATATTTAACCGACAGCTGTGTTGCGCCTGAAAATACCTCATGTTATTAAATTGGGGTGTTTGAATAGCTCATCTTGAATAGATTTACCGTTTCAAGGCTGCACAACAATAATAAAACTGTGTTTGGACAAAACTATCGTGAGGACACTTTCAATGTTCAATAAAAAATTACTGACCGCCGCTGCAGTATCTGCGGCTCTTGCATCTTCTGCATCTTTCGCTGGTACTCTGGACAGCGTTAAAGAGCGTGATTCCCTGCAGTGTGGTGTAAGCTCCGGTGTGCCTGGTTACTCTGTACCGGACGATAAAGGTACCTGGACTGGCCTGGATGTTGACGTATGCCGTGCAATTGCTGCTGCTGTTCTGGGCGATGCCAGCAAAGTTAAGTATATCCCTCTGACAGCGAAAGAGCGTTTTACCGCACTGTCTTCCGGCGAGATTGATGTTTTATCCCGTACCACTACCTGGACACTGACCCGTGACAGCCAGCTGGGTATTAACTTTGCCGGTGTAAACTATTATGACGGTCAGGGCTTCCTGGTGAAGAAAGATCTGGGCGTAAGCAGTGTTAAAGAACTGGACGGTGCAACCATCTGTATCCAGTCCGGTACTACTACTGAGCTGAACACTGCTGACTACTTCAACGCGAACGGTCTGGCACATACGCCGGTAACTTTCGATACTAACGATCAGGCAGCAACTGCATTCGATACTGGCCGTTGTGATGCCTTCACAACTGACTTGTCTCAGGCTTTCGCACTGCGTTCACGCATGGGTGATCCAAACTCTGTTGTAGCGCTGCCGGAAGTAATTTCCAAAGAGCCTCTGGGGCCATCTGTTAAGCAGGCTGATGACCAGTGGTTCAACATGGTTAAGTGGTCTCTGAATGCCATGATCAACGCAGAAGAACTGGGTGTTACTTCTGAAAACGTTGATGACATGAAAGCAAACAGCAAAAACCCAAGCATCCAGCGTCTGCTGGGCGGTTCTGAAGGTCTGTCCAAAGGTCTGGGTGTAGATGATGACTGGGCATACCGCATCGTGAAGCAGGTAGGTAACTACGGCGAGTCTTTCGAGCGTAACCTGGGTGCAAGCTCTCCACTGGGCATTGATCGTGGTATCAACGCACTGTGGAACCAGGGCGGTTTCCTGTACGCGCCACCAATCCGCTAATTTAAATCATTAGCTGAAACCCCGGCAGATCTTTGGTCTGCCGGGGTCATCTTATCAAATAAACCGTCTGATACTCAGATAAGTCGCCGTCTGCAGCACTTGTCGCAGTGGCTATCAGATGAGCGGAGATTTTATATGCCTACCGATCTATCTCGCAGCGCGCCTGTGGGAGAGAAAACTCGTTTTTGGAATGATCCGGCTAAACGAGCAATTCTTTTCCAGGTTCTTCTCATTGGCGCAATCCTTCTCTTTGCCGGATTTCTGATTTCCAATACGCTTAACAACCTTGAACAACGTGGTATCACCACCGGTTTTGGCTTCCTGTCTCAGAAAGCCGGTTTCGGTATTCCACTGACTCTCATCGAGTATAATGAAGCATCTACTTACGGAGCGACTTTCTGGGTCGGTCTGTTAAATACCCTGTTAGTGTCTGTTTTAGGCATTATCGCGGCGACAATCCTTGGTTTTATCATGGGTGTGGCGCGTCTGTCTGATAACTGGTTAATTGCTAAGTTATCGTCGGTGTATATCGAAGTATTCCGTAATATTCCTTTGCTGTTACAGATTTTCTTCTGGTACTTTGCCGTGCTGCGTACATTGCCGTCGCCGCGTCAGAGTATTGAGTTTATGGGTAGCTTCCTGAATATCAGGGGCCTTTCAATGCCTGCTCCGGTCGCGGAGAGTGGTTTCAGCCTGGTAGTGGGCGCTTTCGTAGTTGGGATTGTTCTGACCTTTGTTATGACGCGCTGGGCGCACAAACGCCAGGATGAGACCGGACAGATCTTCCCAACCTTCTGGGCAGGTATTGGTCTGATTGTTGGTTTGCCGCTGGTGGTATTCCTGTTTGCCGGTATGCCGATGCATCTGGATTACCCTGTGCTGAAGGGCTTTAACTTCCGCGGCGGTATGACCCTGATTCCGGAGCTGGTGGCTCTGTGGTTAGCACTGACCATCTATACGGCTGCATTTATCGCAGAGACAGTACGTGCCGGTATTCTTGCGGTGCCTAAAGGGCAGCTTGAAGCGGCATTCGCGCTGGGATTGCCAAAAGTACGTACCCTGCGCCTGATCGTAATCCCTCAGGCGATGCGGGTAATCATTCCGCCGCTGACCAGTCAGTACCTGAACCTGGCGAAGAACTCTTCGCTGGCAGCTGCGGTTGCCTATCCGGATCTTGTGGCGGTATTTGCCGGTACCACACTGAACCAGACAGGACAGGCGGTTGAGATTATGTCGATGACCATGGCAGTTTATCTGACCATGAGTATTCTGACGTCTCTCTTCATGAACTGGTACAACAAGCGCATGTCGCTGATTGAACGATAGGAGGCGGGCTGATGATTAATGAACAACAACCTACTCTGCCCGCACCGGCGAGTACCATTGGCCTGGTAGGCTGGCTGCGCACCAATCTGTTCAACACTCCGCTGAACAGTATTGCAACGATTGTCATGCTTTACCTGTGTTATATCTGGCTGACGCCGATATTTGACTGGGTTTTCATCAGTGCTGACTGGACCGGTACAAGCCGGGAAAGCTGCACCAGTGGCGGTGCATGCTGGGTATTTATCACCCAGCGGATAGACCAGTTTATGTATGGTTTCTATCCGTCAGAAGAAACCTGGCGTCTGGATCTGACCTTCCTGGTCTTTGTTGCCCTGATTGCCTGGCTGGTATGGCCAAACCTGCCTAAGAAAGGTCTGGTTGCGGCATTTACCCTGCTGGTATTCCCGTTCATCGCGTTTGTGCTGCTGAGCGGTGGTTACTTTGGTCTGGAACACGTTGAAACCCATAAGTGGGGCGGCCTGAGCCTGACACTGGTACTGGCTGTCGTCGGTATTGTTGCCGCATTGCCGCTGGGTATCCTGCTGGCACTGGGACGCCGTTCTGAAATGCCGATTGTTCGCGCTATGTCGGTGGCTTATATCGAAATCTGGCGGGGCGTTCCGCTGATCACCGTACTGTTCATGGCATCGGTAATGCTGCCTCTGTTCTTACCTGAGGATATGCACTTCGATAAGCTGCTGCGGGCCCTGATCGGTATCACCATGTTCCAGACTGCTTATATGGCAGAGGTTATCCGTGGTGGTCTTCAGGCAATCCCGAAAGGTCAGTATGAAGCTGCGGATGCACTGGGTCTGGGTTACTGGCAGAAGATGGTAATGATCATTCTTCCACAGGCTCTGAAACTGATGATTCCGGGTGTTGTAAACACCTTTATTGCACTGTTTAAAGATACCAGTCTGGTATTGATTATCGGTCTGTTTGACCTGCTGGCAATTGTGCAGGCTGCGCAGAACGATCCTAAGTGGATTGGTTATGCAACGGAAGGTTATGTGTTTGTTGCCTTCGTATTCTGGATTTTCTGTTTCGGCATGTCCCGTTACAGCCAGCATTTAGAAAGACTGTTGCATACCGGTCACGGAAATCGAGCCTGATTCTGGAGTAAGAATAATGAGTGAAGTAAATAAGCAAGAAGACCAGTTGATGGTTCAGATCCGTAACATGAATAAATGGTATGGTGATTTCCATGTACTGAAGAATATAAATCTGGATGTGCGACGCGGCGAAAAAATCGTTATCTGTGGCCCTTCAGGTTCCGGTAAATCAACCATGATCCGCTGCATCAACCATCTTGAAGAGCATCAGGAAGGGGATATCTTTGTTAACGGCATCGAGCTGGCTTCGGATATCAAAAAGATCGATGCGATCCGTAAAGATGTGGGCATGGTGTTCCAGCACTTTAACCTGTTTCCGCACCTGACCGTGCTTGAGAACTGTGTACTGGCTCCTATCTGGGTGAAGAAGGTTCCGCGTAAGGAAGCAGAAGCGTTAGCGATGCAGTACCTGGAGCGGGTTAAAATTCCTGAGCAGGCGCTGAAGTATCCGGGTCAGCTGTCCGGTGGTCAGCAGCAGCGTGTAGCGATTGCACGTTCACTGTGTATGAACCCTGATGTCATGCTGTTTGATGAGCCGACGTCCGCACTTGACCCTGAGATGATTAAGGAAGTACTGGATGTAATGATCGAGCTGGCACACGAAGGTATGACCATGTTGTGTGTAACACACGAGATGGGCTTCGCGAAAACGGTTGCCGACCGGGTTATCTTCATGGATGGCGGTCAGATTATCGAAGAAAATGAACCACAGGAATTCTTCAACAATCCGCAGCATGAACGTACCCAGCTGTTCTTAAGTCAGATTCTGAATCACTGATCAGATGATCTGAAATCAGAAACGGGCCGTATGGCCCGTTTTTTATGCCCGGAATTTGATGTCGGTCGGCTGTGTTGTCACCGTAATTCTGGGATAATGCCGCCTGAATTACTGATTGTTTAGGAAGATCAATGCCACAGCAAAAACTCGCTGTTGTTCTGGTGAATCTGGGAACGCCGGATGCACCCACCCCCGGGGCCGTTCGCCGCTATCTGAAAGAATTCTTATCTGATGCCCGGGTTGTTGAAGGTAAGGGTATAAGACGGCTGTTCTGGCTCGCGGTACTGAATTTTATAATTCTTAATATCCGGCCTAAAAAAGTGGCGAAGCTCTATGCCAGTATCTGGGATGAGGATTCCCCGTTACGTAAAATTCTTAACCAGCAGGTGGCGGGTTTAAGCGTCCGGTTACAGAATGCATTTCCGGCGGCCAATGTTCAGGTGTTTCCGGCAATGACCTATGGTTCGCCTGGCTTGCAGCAACGCCTGGCGGATCTGTCGGCAGCTGGCTATGAGAAAGTGCTGATTATTCCGTTATATCCCCAGTATTCTGCGACGACCACTGCGCCTGTGTATGATCAGGTGCAGGCATTCCAGCGAAAGCAGCGTAATGTTATGGATATCCGGATTGTGAAGGAGTATCACGACCATCCACTGTACATCAGTGCGCTGGCAGATGGCGTAACGAGCTTTTGGCAGGAAAATGGCCGCAGCGAAAAACTGATTCTTTCTTATCACGGTATTCCGCAGGAATATGCGGATAAAGGTGACCCGTATGCAGTGCAGTGTCAGCAGACCTCCGCTTTACTGGCCGCTAAACTGGGATTGCAGGAAGGTAAGTGGCAGCAGACCTTCCAGTCCCGTTTCGGGCCGATGGAGTGGTTGCAGCCTTATACTGATAAAACCCTGGAGTCGCTTGGTAAGTCCGGCTGTGAATCGGTGGATATCATGTGTCCGGCGTTTGCTGCAGATTGCCTTGAGACCCTTGAGGAAATCACCGTAGAAAACTGTGAAGTTTTTCGCGAAGCCGGTGGTAAGCAATATCAGTATATTCCTGCACTGAATGCCTCACCGATGATGATTGATTTACTGGCTGCGCTGACGGAAGCGCAGGCAAATGACTGGCTACAGGCGGAGAAGAACCATGCAGCTTGATTATATTTTTGGTATTCACGCCGTCACCACTGCATTACAGCGTGATGCAAAGCGTTGCCGTGAACTGCTGGTTCAGAAAGGGCGACAGGATGATAAGGTGCAGAAAATCCTGCATTTGGCGCAAAAGAACGGGCTGAAGTGTACTCAGGTCCAGCGTAAGCAGTTGGACGAGCTGGCCGGCGATGGTGTTCATCAGGGCGTTGTGCTGGGGTGTGAACTGGTACAGGCAAAGAACGAACAGTTTCTGCAGGCGTTGCTTGACCGTACTGAAGAGCCTGCTTTTCTGTTGGTGCTGGATGGCGTAACAGACCCGCATAATCTGGGAGCATGTCTGCGTACTGCCGATGCAGCCGGTGTACATGCGGTAATTGCGCCTAAAGATAAGTCTGCACCATTGAATGCGACGGTCAGTAAAGTGGCCTGTGGTGCTGCTGATGCTGTCCCTTATGTACAGGTGACTAATCTGGCGCGAACTTTAAAAGATCTTCAGCAGCGGGGTATCTGGATTACCGGAACTGCCGGTGAGGCAGAAGTGATGGTATATGACGCTGACCTCAAAGGTCCGATGGCGCTGGTGATGGGCGCTGAGGGTAAAGGGTTGCGTCGCTTAACCCGGGAGCATTGCGATCATCTGATTAAAATCCCGATGGCCGGTGAGGTCAGTAGTCTGAATGTTTCCGTTGCGACAGGCGTATGCTTGTTCGAGGCAGTACGTCAGCGGCGATAATCAACCCTGTATCGCTAACAAAAGAATGCCGGATAAATATCCGGCATTTTGTCTTCTTTTCTTTATTAAACGGCAGCCTGTTCTTCCCGGGCAGCAAGCCAGTCCATCACTTCTTCAGTATGTCGGGCAATCATGGCCTCTTCGTTGGTAGCAATGACCCGGACGCTGACAGTACTGTCTGACGTGCTTATGCTGGCCATGTTATTACTGTTTGCCAGGTCATTTATTTTAATGCCAAGCCAGGCGCTGCGCTGACAAATCTGTTCGCGTATGTAGCTATCGTTCTCTCCGACACCGCCGGTAAACACCAGTTGCTGAAGCCCACCTAATGCTGCACTTAAGCGGCCAATTTCAAGTGCTGCACGGTAGCAGAACATATCAATGGCTTCCTGGGCATGGGGATTATCACTGTGCCGCAGGGTTAGCATATCGGCGCTCTCTCCGGATACTCCCAGCCAGCCACTTTGCTGATAAAGTACATTTTCCAGCTGGTCGTTATCTAACTGGTAGTGACGCTGTAAAAACAGTAAAACACCGGGATCAATGGTACCGCACCTAGTGCCCATTGGCAGACCTTCTACAGCGGTAAAGCCCATGCTGGAAGCGACTGATTTACCGTCTTTGATGGCACACATGCTGGCACCGGCACCGAGATGGCAAACGATGGTATTGGCCTGCTTGTCCGGCTCAGGCAGCTCTTCCAGTTTATGATTAATGAATTCATAAGACAGGCCGTGAAAACCGTATTTATGGATACCTGCTTCGCTGTATTCCCGGGGAATGGCGTAATACTTTTCTTCCGGTGCGTGGCCATGGTGGAACATTGTATCGAAGCTGGCTACCTGAATAGCGGAGGGGACCAGCTGCTGGCAGACTTCAATCAGTTTCAGGTTGTAAGGCTGATGCAGAGGTGCCAGAGGAATCAGCTGTTCCAGCTCTTCCATTACCTCGTCGGTGACCAGTACCGGTGCGGTAAAGGTTTCTCCACCGTGAACGACCCGGTGGCCAAATGCGCTGATTTCGCCATCCAGAAACTGAGCATCAATCCATTCCATGACGTACTTAAGGCAAGCCTGGTGGCGCTCTTCCCGGGGGATGTCTGACAGTGGTAAGTCGTTTTTCTCAACGCTGGCTTCGCGGCCAAAGGCCTTGTCACGGCGGATCAGCACCTGGGCTTTTTCGAGAATATTGCTGAACCGGAACCGGTACAGGCATTCATCGTGGTCAGCATAACGAATAAAAAGGGCGCATTTGAGGCTGGAGGAGCCACCGTTAACGGTAAGAATTAAACTCATGAGTTTGTCAGAATCTCTCTTAGGGATTGTTGCGAATGTTGTACGATCAGTGAGGCCAGCGCGCAGGAAGTCAGGCGGGCTTCGCTGCCGTCAGCACGGCTGTTCAGTATGACGGGGACGCTGGCGCCCAGTAACAGTCCCGCTGAGCGGGCATCGGCCAGGTAGATCAGTTGTTTTGCCAGCATATTAGCGGCTTCCTGGTCCGGGGCGAGCAGGATGTCTGCATCACCGCTCACGGGGGATTGAATGTGTTTATCCCGTGCAGCCTGCAGGGAGATGGCATTATCGAAAGCCAGTGGGCCGTCAATAATGGCATTCTGAATTTGCTGGCGGTCTGCCATTTTGCATAAAGCTGCTGCGTCCAGCGTGCTGGGCATTGCCGGCTTCACCTTTTCAACGGCAGCCAGAACAGCAGCTTTCGGGCTGGAAATGCCCAGTGCCCGGCAAAAGTCGATGGCATTTTGCAGGATGTCAGCTTTGGCCATCAGGTCAGGTGTGACGTTAATGGCAGCATCTGTAATCACCAGCGGTTTATGGTAACGGGGGATATCCAGTAAAAAGACGTGGCTTAGACGGCGTTCCGTTCTCAAGCCTGATGCTTTATTTAAAATGGCGCTAAGCAGCTCTGCCGTTGCCAGATCACCTTTCATCAGTGCCTGAACGTCACCGGTTTTGGCAAGTTCCACGGCCTTTTCAGCGGCCGCGTGGCTGTGCGGTGTATCGATGATCCGGTAATGATCAACAGGACGCTTCAGCTGTTCAGCCTGGGCCTGTATACGGGCCGCCGGTCCCACCAGTATTGGTGTGATAATTCCCTGTTCTGCAGCATCCAGTGCACCGCTCAGACCGTTGGGTTCTACCGGATGAACGATCGCTGTTATTACAGGTGGATGCTGTTTTGACTGGCTGATTATGTCATCAAGGCGGGAGGGCATCATCGTAGCCGTTCTCTGCTCGGTTAAATCGTTGGCTGTATTTTGCGCTGCTCTATGTTGCACTGCAATATAAAAGCCTCCGATTTTGGGTAACTGCGCTTAAGAGTGATTGTTTATTGATGTGCGACAAAAGTTGAATACGCAAAAAGCGGGAATGTCCGGCAGCGCTGTGCCGGACAGGCAGGGATCAGGCTGTCTTAAGTTTTTCCTGATAGGGTGGCCAGCCCATGGGTTTGCCGCCCAGCAGATGCAGGTGGATGTGATAGACCGTCTGTCCGCCGTCTTCATTACAGTTAAATACCGTACGGTAGCCGTCATCTGCAAATCCTGCCTGCTTAGCAATTTTTGCAGCGGTGGCGACCATGTGACCCACCAGTTCGCAGTCCTGGGCTTCAATATCGTTGATGGTTGCGATGTGTTTACGGGGAATGATCAGTACGTGGGTAGGTGCTTCAGGATTAATGTCGTTGAATGCAATTACCTTATCGTCTTCATAAACGATCTGGGCGGGGATTTCCTGATTAAGGATTTTACAGAAAAGGCAGTCCATGGTGCTTCCTTAAATAGTGTCTCGTTGGCTATGTTGATGATACTAATCGCGGCGGCGCGAATTAGCCAGCAGACATATAAAGAGCCAGCGCCTGATAAACAGGCGCTGTGACAGGTTATTCAGCCATTGCCGGCTCCGGTTGTGGCGGACAGTGATAGCTTTTATGGACATTCCCTTCAGGGGTAACGGATTCGAGGTGTATATCAAACCCCCAGAGTACGTGAAGGTGTTTCATAACCTCCTGAGTGGAGTCTCCCATTGGTTGTCCGTTGTGTATGTAGTGGCGCAGTGTCAGGGATCGGTCTCCGCGAACATTCACGTTATATACCTGAATATTGGGTTCCCGGTTACCGATATTGTACTGAGCAGCCAGATTTTCACGGACTCTCTGATAGCCGCTGCTGTTGTGGATAGCGCTGACCTGCAAGGTATTGCTGCGGCTGTCATCGTCGATAGTGAATAATTTAAGTTCGCGAATCATGTTGGGTGACAGGAACTGCAGGATAAAGCTTTCATCCTTATAGTTGCGCATGGCGTCCTGAATGGTGTCGTTCCAATCACTGCCGGCAATGTCTGGGAACCATTCCCTGTCTTCATCTGTTGGGTTTTCACAGATCCGGCGAATGTCCTGCATCATCCCGTAGCCCAGTGCATAAGGGTTTATGCCACTGAAGTAGGGGGCATCAAAGGGGGGCTGAAACACCACGCTGGTATGAGAGTGGAGGAATTCCATGATGAAACCGTCTGTTACCAGGCCTTCATCGTGGAGGTGATGCAGAATGGTGTAATGCCAGAAACAGGCCCAGCCTTCGTTCATCACCTGGGTCTGACGCTGTGGGTAAAAATACTGGGCAATCTTACGGACGATACGTACCAGCTCCCGCTGCCAGGATTCAAGTAATGGTGCATTTTTTTCAACAAAGTAAAGTAAGTTTTCTTCAGGGTCGCTGGGGAAGCGAACCTCTTTAACAACTTCTTCTTCGTCTTTTTTGGGGATGGTATTCCAGAGCTGGTTAATATGACGCTGGACGTATTCTTCACGCTCTGCCTGACGGGCTTTTTCTTCATCAGGCGTAATTGGCTGAGGACGCTGGTAGCGATTGACGCCGTAGTTCATTAACGCGTGGCAGGCATCAAGTATTTGTTCGACAGCTTCCAGACCGTGCCGCTCTTCACACTTGGCAATGTAGTTTTTTGCGAATAACAGATAATCGATAATGGCAGAGGCATCTGTCCAGGTCCGGAACAGGTAGTTGCCTTTGAAGAACGAGTTATGACCGTAGCAAGCGTGGGCAATAACCAGTGCCTGCATGGTCATGGTGTTTTCTTCCATGAGGTAGGATATACACGGGTCTGAATTGATCACAATCTCATAGGCAAGGCCCATCTGGCCGCGCCGGTACTGCTGTTCTGTGGAAACGAACTGTTTGCCGTATGACCAGTGGTTGTAGTTCAGCGGCATCCCGACTGATGAATATGCATCCATCATCTGTTCTGAGGTGATGACTTCTATCTGGTTAGGGTACGTATCCAGCCCGTAGTGTTTAGCCACCCGGGCGATTTCAGTATCGTATTTCTGGATCAGTTCGAATGTCCATTCTGACCCGGTAGAAATCGGCTCGCGCTTCTTCATATTAGGTCACTCCTTTTTTTCGAACAGTTTACGGAAGACCGGATAGATATCTGCCGCTTCTGTAATGTTATGCATGGCAAAACTTTCTTCGAACTGCTCCTGTATCTGCTGGTATTCCAGCCAGAGGTTTTGGGGTGGGCCTGTGGTGATTTCTATATAGGCGAAATACTGGGTAAGTGGCAGGATTTGTTCCTGCAGTACCTGACGGCAAATATGTGAATCGCCATCCCAGTTGTCGCCGTCTGAAGCCTGGGCTACATAGATGTTCCAGTCATTGCTTGGGTAGCGGTCGCGGATAATGTCTGCAGACAGGTTCAGTGCACTGGAGACAATGGTACCGCCGGTTTCGCGGGAATAGAAAAACTCCTGTTCATCCACTTCCTTGGCATGGGTGTGATGTCGTACAAATACCAGTTCAATCTGCTTGTAGTTCCGGTTAAGAAACAGGTAAAGGAGAATGAAAAAACGTTTGGCGATGTCTTTTATCGATTGGGTCATAGAGCCTGACACGTCCATGATGCAGAGCATCATCGCTTTACTGCTGGGAACAGGGGTGCGTATCAGGTTGTTATATTTAAGATCAAACTCATCGATAAACGGCATGCGTTTAATGCGTTTTTGCAGGGCTTCGATTTGAGCCTCGATATCGCTTATTTTCAGGGCTGCTTCGTCATCGGGCAGCATAGTTTGCAGCTGCGCCAGTTCTTTTTTCAGTACTCTTATTTCCCGGCGTTCCTTGCCGGATAAAGCAATACGGCGTGCCTGAGCCGAACGCAGAGAGCGGACAACGTTAAGCTTGTCCGGGGAGCCGACATTGGTGAATCCTGCCCGGCGGGTTTCAAAGCTGGTGGCATCACGCAACTGTTTTTTGATCATGTAGGGCAGCTCTAGATCTTCAAACATGAAGTCGAGAAACTCTTCCTGATTGATCTGGAAGGTGAAGTCGTCTTCACCTTCCCCCTGGTTGCTGGCGGAGCCTTCACCGGCACCGCCGCCTCCGCCACCTTGTGGGCGTTCGATTTCATCCCCGACAACAAATTCTTTGTTGCCCGGGAATACCCGTTGCCTGAAACCACCGTCACCGTGATGAAACACCGGTTCAGAGACATCTTTATTCGGAATAGATATTTCACTGCCCTGGTTGATGTCGGTGATGCTGCGGCTGTTTACCGCTTCTTCCACTGAACGCTTAATATGCGCTTTGTACCGCCGTAAAAAGCGCTGGCGATTCACGGTACTCTTCTTCTTCGCGTTGAGGCGACGGTCAATGATATAACTCATACTCGTCCTCCAGCTGTTTTCAGGGGGCAGTTACTGCGATTTTCTGACCCGTATATACCATTCAGACAACAAGCGAACCTGTTTCTCTGTATAACCCCGTTCGGTCATACGTTTCACGAACTCGCTGTGTTTCTTCTGGTCTTCGCTGGATGCCTTCGGATTGAAGGAAATGACCGGCAACAGATCTTCTGTATTAGAGAACATTTTCTTCTCGATGACCGTACGCATTTTTTCGTAGCTGTTCCAGGCCGGGTTCTTGCCTTTGTTGTCAGCCCGGGCGCGGAGCACGAAATTGACGATTTCATGGCGGAAGTCTTTCGGATTACTGATACCGGCCGGCTTCTCGATTTTTTCAAGCTCTTCGCTGATCGCTACCCGGTTAAGAATATCGCCGGTTTCCGGATCTCTGTATTCCTGATCCTGAATCCAGAAGTCGGCGTAGGTAACATAACGGTCGAAGATGTTCTGGCCGTATTCTGAATAGGATTCAAGATAAGCGGTCTGGATTTCTTTACCCAGGAATTCGATATATTTCGGTGCAATATATTCTTTCAGAAAGCCAATCAGGCGTTCCTGTACTTCAGCCGGGAATTGCTGTTGTTCAATTTGCTGTTCCAGTACATACATCAGGTGTACGGGGTTAGCGGCAATTTCCACAGGATCGAAGTTAAATACCTTGGACAGAATCTTAAAGGCAAAACGGGTTGATAAACCTTCCATGCCTTCATCCACACCGGCAGAGTCTTTATATTCCTGCAGGGATTTAGCTTTCGGATCAGTATCTTTCAGGTTTTCACCGTCATAAATACGCATCTTCGAGAATGTATTGGAGTTTTCCGGTTCTTTTATCCGTGACAGTACTGAGAACTGTGCCAGCATATGCAATGTATCCGGTGCACACGGAGCATTACGTAACGAGCTGTGTTCCAGCAGTTTCTGATAAATATGGATCTCTTCAGAGACACGCATGCAATAAGGCACTTTGACGATATATACCCGGTCAATGAATGCCTCATTGGTTTTGTTGTTTTTAAAGCTCTGCCATTCTGACTCGTTAGAGTGTGCCAGCAGTATGCCTTCGAACGGGATGGATGCCATCCCCTCTGTACTGTTGTAGTTACCTTCCTGTGTGGCTGTCAGTAACGGGTGCAGTACTTTAATCGGTGCCTTAAACATCTCAACGAATTCCATCATACCCTGGTTGGCATGACACAGTGCGCCGGAGAAGCTGTAAGCATCGGGATCGTGCTGTGGATATTCTTCCAGCATCCGGATATCTACTTTACCCACAAGGCTGGAAATATCCTGGTTGTTCTCGTCACCGGGTTCCGTTTTGGCGATGGCAATCTGATTCAGGATCGACGGATACAGTTTAACTACTTTGAACTGGCTGATATCACCGCCAAATTCGTTCAGGCGCTTCACTGCCCAGGGGGACATCAGGCCTTTCAGATAGCGGCGGGGGATACCGTACTCTTCTTCAAGAATATCGGCGTCTTCAGCCGGGTTGAAAAGCCCCAGCGGTGACTCGTTGATCGGAGAGCCTTTGATCGCATAGAACGGAATATGCTCCATTAATGCTTTCAGACGTTCTGCCAGTGAAGATTTACCGCCACCTACCGGGCCAAGCAGGTACAGAATCTGTTTACGTTCTTCCAGGCCCTGCGCCGCATGTTTGAAGTAAGAAACAATCTGTTCGATGGCATCTTCCATGCCGTAGAACTCATCGAAAGAAGGGTAGCGCTGGATCAGTTTGTTAGAGAAGATCCGGCTTAATCTTGGGTCCAGTGATGTATCAATCAGTTCAGGCTCGCCGATGGCATCCAGGATACGTTCTGCAGCACTGGCGTAGGCCATCGGATCTTCTTTACAGATGTCCAGGTACTCTTGCAGGGTGTATTCCTGTTCTTGCGTGGCATCAAAGCGTGCTTTGTATTGTTCAAAAATATTCATGTCCCACCTTCCTTAAACGTGAATTAAATTGTCTTACTTAAGGACTCATAACGCTTTTCTCGGTCAACCTTTATTAATCAGTGTAGTTCAAGATTGCTCTTCCCTGACGAAATTTTCCTCATTTTGTGTTGAATCAACTATTTGATTTTTAATCAGATCCTCTTTAACAGCCCGCATGAAACGGGCGGCTTCGCCTCCGGTTGCTGCACGGTGATCGAAGGTCAGGGAGAGAGGCAGAGTGGGTTGCATTTCGAGCTCATCCTGAGCATTTACGCAGGCCGTCATGTAGATAGCGCCGGCACCGAGAATGGCAACTGTTGGCGGTACGACAATCGGGTTTGCATAGCGTCCGGCAATGGTTCCGAAGTTGGAAAGGGTAATCGTGTTACCGGTCAGTTCAGCGGGTGGAATGGTCCGGTTGATGACATCCTTACGCAGGTTATCAAGGCCCTGTCGCAGGTCATTCAGATCTCTGTTGCCGATATCTCTCATGACAGGCACAAACAGCCCCTGTTCAGTATCAACCGCCACGCCGAGATGAATCTTGCTGTGCAACCGTCTGGCCAGCCGGGGGCCATCAAACCATGCGTTGAGTGAAGGTTCAGCGCGGCAACCGGCGGCAATGGCATGCATCAGCCGCATGGTTATATCCTGCTTACCCTCCCAGGCACTGATATTAACGTCATCGTTCAGGGTAACGGGCACCACTTCAGCCTGCGCACGGGCCATGTTTTTGGCCATTTGTTTACGTACGCCACGAAGCGGTTCAGCTTTACCGTGTAACTGATCAAGGTGGGCCGCATGCTCAATGTCCCTCGGAGTTATATGCCCGTCGTGTCCGCTTCCCTGCAGCTGATTGATATCCACCCCCAGACGCTGTGCAAGTGCTCTGACCGCCGGGGTCATTTGTGGCTGGTGGTTTTGTGTGCTGGGGGCTGCACCAATATAAAAATGATCATCTGTGCTGCTGGCTTCCTGAGTGAGTTTGCCGACGACGGTACCGCTGTCGGCATCTTCTTCGCCGGCGAACTCGATCAGGGGTTCCCCGGTATGGATAGTGTCGCCGGCGGCACCAAACAGATGGGCGATGGTACCGTCCTGAGGGGAAGGGATCTCGATGATTGCTTTTGCCGTTTCGACCGAGACGAGTACCTGGTCGGTTTTGACGGTATCACCTTCCTGTATGAGCCATTCCAGAATTTCGGCTTCCGGTAAGCCTTCGCCTAGATCCGGTAATTTGAAATACTTCATGCGAACTCCAGTGTTGTCTGAACTGCTGCTAGAATGTCGGCCGTGTTGGGCATATATTGCTGCTCAAGCTTGTAGTAAGGCATGACGGTGTCGTAACCGGTCACACGCTGTACCGGTGCTTTGAGGCTGAGCAGGGCTCTTTCTGCAATGGTGGCAGAAATTTCAGCGCCGACTGCGCAGCTTTTGGGGGCTTCGTGGATAATCACACACCGGCCGGTTTTAGCCACAGAAGAGAGAATGGTGTCGTGATCCAGCGGATTCATACAGGCAACATCGATGACTTCACATTCGATGTTCTGTTCTTTAAGGGTGTCAGCTGCTTCAAGGGTTTCTTTAATCATGGCGCCCCAGCTCACCAGAGTGATGTCGTTACCTTCCCGGAGGGTGAAGCAGGTATCCAGTGGCAAGGCCTGGCCATTATCTTCTACGGGCTGTGCACTGAGCCGGTAGATTCGCTTGGGCTCAAGAAAAACTACCGGGTCAGGATTGCGGATTGCTGCCAGCAGGAGGCCGTATGCACGGGCGGGGGATGAAGGGATCACAACCCTGATGCCCGGAATATGCGCCAGCAGTGCCTCTGTGCTTTCTGAATGATGCTCCGGAGCGTGAATACCACCACCGAAAGGCGCGCGGATGACCATCGGGCAACTGAGGCGTCCCCGGGTGCGGTTACGCATCCGTGCACCATGGCAGATCAGTTGCTCCATGGTTGGGAAGATGAATCCCATGAACTGAATTTCAGCAACCGGTTTTAATCCCTGAGTAGCCATACCGATGCTCACGCCGGCAATCATGTTTTCTGCAAGAGGTGTATCGAGTACCCGTTTTAGTCCAAATGCTTCACGAAGGCCTACCGTGGCCCGGAAGACACCGCCGTTAGTACCAACGTCTTCTCCCAGTACGATAACGGTTTCGTCTTTTTGCATTTCAGACATCAGTGCCAGGTTGACGGCTTCTACCATGGTAACGTTATGGATTTCATGACTCATGATGTGATCCTCCCGTCATCGCTTTAATGGTTGCGCTGGTACGTTGTTCCTGAAGTGCTTTAGGCAGTTCTGCATAGAGGTAATCAAAGATGCTTTCTACCGGCTGGGTATCCATGTTCAGATACGTATCAACCTGATCCTGAATGATTTGCTGAACTTCATTCAGCCAGGCCTGTTCCTGAACTTCGTCCCACCATCCGTTCGCAACCAGATAGTTCTGTAAGCGTTTAACCGGTTCTTTTTGCCAGGCTGCTTTGAGCTCATCGTTGTGACGGTATCGGGTCGCATCATCAGCGGTTGTATGATCGCTCAGCCGATAACTGATGGCTTCAATAAGCGTGGCGCCTTTACCGTCGCGGGCATGCTTCAGTGCATCTGCCATTGCTTCGTGAATGGCGATGACATCATTACCGTCAATTTGCTCACACCGGATGCCTGCCCCGAGACCTTTTTGTGCCAGTGTTTCAGCGCCGCACTGAATGCTTCTGGGTACAGAAATAGCCCACTGATTGTTATTTACGAAAAACACCACCGGTAATTGCCAGGCACCTGCAAGGTTAAGGGCTTCCATAAAGTCGCCTTTAGAGGTAGCGCCGTCACCACAAAAGGTGACCGCGACGCGTTTTTCTCCGCGAATTTTGAATGCGGTTGCTACCCCTGTGGCATGCAGGCTTTGAGTGGCAATCGGAACCGCGTTGGGAAAATCTTCTCCGTAGCCGGGAGAAGCACTGCCCCGCTCATCACCGCCCCAGTAGTTAAGAATGTCGAGTATCTCTGCACCACGGATTATTTGCAGAGAGTGATTGCGGTAATAGGGGACCAGTACGTCGCCCTGCTGCATGAGTTCTCCGCTGACCGCATCCATGGCCTCTGCGCCCAGCATTGAAGGGTAGGTCCCCATCTGTCCTGTGCGCTGCAGAGCAATGATTTTAGTGTCAAGTTGCCGTGCGAGTACCATATTGCGGTAGTAGCTTTGCAGGGTTTCGGGCTGTCTGGCCCAGCCAGGCAGTTCTGCTACCGGGGTGCCCTGTTCGTCCAGAAAACGGCGAAACTGTATCTCGCCCTGATATACCTGTGTCATCTGCTGCACTCCTGTAGGGTTTCAGGCTGCCTGAAAGTGACCCGAATCTGCCTGTTGAATAATCTCTGATGCACGCTGATCCGCTACATCACTGATAACCTGATTGCTTTGTCTGGCCTCCATGTACAGGTCTGATAACGTGTCAAAAATTCCGGCTATTTTGGATTCGATGGCAACGTCAGACTGCTGTTGATAACGCATGGCAACAAACATCAAACCACCGGCATTAATGACGTAGTCCGGTGCGTACAGTATGTTTCGCTGCTTTAATTGCAGGCCTGTTTCAGGTGTCTCTAACTGGTTGTTTGCAGAGCCGGCAATGCTGTTACAGCGTAACCGGGGTAGGGTATCGGCATTGATTACTGCTCCCAGTCCACATGGACTGAATACGTCGCAATTCACATCGTAGATCTCTTCAGGCCTGCAAATTGCTGCATTGAGTTGTTGCCTGGCCTGCAGCATCTTGTTGTCATCAATATCTGTAACGGTCAGATGGGCACCGGCCTGATGAAGCCGGTAAGCCAGATTAAGGCCAACATGACCAAGGCCCTGGATGGCGATGTGTCTTCCTTTCAGAGAGTCACTTCCGGTGGTGTATTGCAGATTTGCCCGGATACCGGCAAAGACGCCTCTGGCGGTTGCGGGAGAAGGGTCTCCCATATGTTGTGTGCATGATACATAGGATGTCTGAGTGGCGATGTCATCCATGTCATCCACCAGAGTACCGCTGTCCATGGCGGTAATATACTGACCGCTGAGGCTGTCAATGGCGTGGCCAAAGCTGCGCATCAGAGCATGCCGGTCTTTAAGGTTGCCCGGTCGGATGATAACGGCTTTGCCGCCACCAAATGGCAGCCCGGCTAAAGCTGCCTTATAGCTCATACCTTTTGCCAGCCGGATAGCATCCGTGATGGCATCATCGTCTGTACCGTAGGGAATAAACCGGCAGCCGCCGAGGGCCGGGCCGCGTACTGTGCTGTGAATAGCAACAACGGCTCGTAATTCGGTGCTAGGGTCGCTGAAAAAATGCAGTTGTTCCAGCGCGTCGGTTTCCATTTGTTTAAACATGACGGGATCCTCCGTACGCATAAAACTTTGGAAATTCCTGGTTGAACTGATAAATCAACCGGAACTGAATTTACTAGCGTTTAATAATTGGATAGCACAGGATTCAGTAAAGTTCAGCTGACAATTGTTTATTTTATATACTGTTTTTTTATGTGAGACACGATAAACCCCCGCACCGTGCTGCTTTCAGGGAAATATAAAAAATGATCATTATGGCAGTTAAAACTGAGATGCAGAGAAGACGGTGAATCTATAAAGCGGTATATTTTTGTTGTGCGCTAACCTAACCGTTTAATCAGACTGTGGTTATCCTTTTCGGGAATATCTTAAGAATTATATAATCACAGGGGTTTGTAATCGCTAACATTCATGTTTGCGGCGAATGTACAGAGCTGTATAATTCGGTCACAAATAGCATCAGGGCCTGGTTGATTTCATAATGATACGAAGATTTATTAATCAAGGAGCGTCGTTGCGACGCAGTGTCAGTTTACTGACCTTTTGTGCTTGTTTTTCAACGTCACTGGTTGCAGATGAGATTACTTATGCTGATCAGACACTGGACCGCGAAACATTATTGTTATCGAGCCTGGGTGACTTGCAGCAAAACCAGTTGAACGGTGCTGTTGATAAGCTGAAGACGCTGATAGATGAGCAGCCTGATTTCCGTCTGGCCCAGCTTATTTATGCTGATCTGATGGCTGCACAGGGAGCCCCGCTGAGCACTGTTGGTAATAATAAAACAGATGCTGATGCCAAAGCTTTGAGCGGGCTTATTAAAGAAGCCAAGGCGCGGGTGAATATTGCATCGGTTCGTCCTGATACCGGACTGATTCCTTCCAGCCTGATCAAAATGTCTGACGATCAGGAACATGTCATTGTTATTGATATATCCAGTTCCCGCTTATATCTGTTTGAAAATCAACAGGGCATTCCCGTTTTAATCAAAGATTATTATGTGTCGTATGGTCGCGGCGGGGTTAATAAGCGTGTTCGGGGCGATTTAAAAACGCCACTGGGTGTATATTTTACAACCGGCAGGCTGACTGATGAGCAATTGCCAGCCCGTTATGGTTCAGGTGCATTACCAATTAACTATCCGAATGTCTGGGATGTTCGCCACGGTTATAACGGCAGCGGTATCTGGTTGCACGGATCTCCAAAAGATACTTTCAGCCGCCCACCGCAGGCAAGTGAAGGTTGTGTTTCATTAACGAATGAACATTTCGCTGAGCTGGATGGCATTATTGACTTTAATGCGACCCCGGTACTGTTGGGCACCAGTTTTGAATGGATCGATCAGCAAAACTGGCTGGAAAAGCAGGAAGAGTTGATTCGGGTTGTGAATAACTGGCGGGATGACTGGCAAAGTCTGGATACAGATAAATTTGTCAGCCATTATTCCCGTGATTTTGATAACGGTAAAGAAGACTATAAGCGTTTCGTTGCCCATAAACGCCGGGTAAATGCGGCGAAATCTTTTATTGATGTGGATATCGACAACCTGAGTTTATATCAGTATCCGGATCAGCCAGATTTATTAGTTGCATCGTTTGAGCAAAGTTACAGCAGTAATAACTATAACGGTGACAGCATTAAGCGTCAGTATTGGGTGAAGCAGGACGGCAAATGGAAAATTGCTTATGAAGGTGCTCCCGGCAAAGGGATACCATAGGTCTTTACAGATAGTATTTAAAACCACGTAATTTACGTGGTTTTTTTATGGGCGTACGTAAATATATCCTTGCTGTTGTAAAGCAACGATAGCAGGTAATCCTGCCTGAACCCGGTCTTCAGCTTCTGCACCGTATATATCATCAATTGTTTTGTTATAAGCGTCGAGTGTATTCCCACAGAATAATAACTGTGCACCTTCCAGTCTGATGGTATCAAGGAGGATTTGTTTCGCTTCATCTTCACTGGCGGAAAGGAAGTATTCCAGGGTATCACCGTGAATCATAACTTTAAGGTCTATGTTCTCTTCACCAACGGCGGCAAGGTGATTGCTTATATTTGTGAAGGTGGCATTTATGCGGGAAGCTTCAGAATAATTTATATGATAAATGACTTTTTGGGGTGGGTAAGTTTGTTCAGCAAAGCTGGTATTAATGGTTATGCTGACCAGTAATACAGCGGCTGTAAGGATGCGGTACAGAAAGATAGACATAAAAAAACCGATAGTTTCGTTAAAAATATAACGAATAGCCTATCGGTTTTTTTACTGTCAGGGAATTACTGGCTAACAGTAACCTTGTTCTGACCTTCGATTACAACTTCTACACGACGGTTAGCGCGCAGGCAGCTGATCTGGCTAGCGCCTGATTCAGCACAAGTGCGAACAGGGTCTGCTTCACCGTAGTGGTGAGAAACGATGTTAGAAGTGCTAACACCTGCATTAGTCAGTGCAGCTTCTACCGCTTTAACACGACGCTCAGACAGCGCGTTGTTGTAGTTGTTGCTACCGATATCATCGGTGTAACCGCTTAAACGGATTGCATCCAGCTTTTCCAGAGAGTTCGCGTAGTTAGCGATGTCACTAACGGAATCTACTTTAGAGCTGTCAAAAGCGAAGTTAACAACAAATGATTTAGTTTCAGAAACCATCATCACTTTAGTTTTTGGCTCTTCTTTAGCCATAACTTTTGGTGCTGGTTCTGGTGCCGGTTCTGCGCCACAGTCAACAGTACGGTCTTCAGCTTTGAACTCGGAAATCTGCCAGCATTCACCGGCGCTTGTTTTCCAGTTAGTGTCAGAAGAGTTTACTGCGTAACCAGTATGATCGTTGTGTGCCTGGGCAACACCGGAAAGGCCCATTGCTGTGATTAAACCAGCGCACAGTGCAAGCTTTTTCATTGTTATACGTCCTTATGAGAGATCAAATAAAATCGGGTACATAATAAACCGCTATGTATACCAGATTAACCTGAACAGCAGCTAAATTTGTCCAAATTTGCCTCGAAAAAACAGCCACTATTACTGCGTCAAGCAGCTTATGGTAATACTTTTTTATACGGTTTGACTACTACCCGCTCGTATACCCCCTGGTGCAGATAAGGGTCATCGTTAGCCCATTCCTGCGCTGATTCCAGGGAATTAAACTCTGCGACAACCAGACTGCCGGTAAAACCGGCAGGGCCCGGGTCTTCGCTGTCGATAGCTGGGTGAGGCCCGGCAATAAGAAGACGGCCTTCATCTTTAAGTGCAATCAGACGCTCGAGATGCGCAGGGCGGGCTGCCATGCGCTGATCAAGTGTATTGGGTTTGTCTTCGCTGATGATTGCGTAAAACATGTTCTGAATTCCTCAGTCGCTGTTTGTAGACTCGGTTTCGATGTGTTTGGAGATGTAAAACCCTTGCAACAGAATGAACAGGAAGGTGAGTCCCATCATGCCAAAGAGTTTAAAGTTCACCCAGGTTTCTTCATCCATAGTAAAGGCGACAAAGAGGTTGAGAGCTCCCAGGACAATATAGAAAACAACCCAGGCGTAATTAAGCTGGCGCCAGGCATACTGGGGTAACTGTATTGCGCTTTGCATCAGGCGCTGGATGATGGTTTTGTCGCCAATATACTGGCTGCCAAGGAAGGCGACAGCAAATAACCAGGTAACTACGGTTGGTTTCCACTGAATAAAGGTCTTATCCTGAAAGATAACTGTCGCGCCCCCCAGTACAATCACCAGACCAAGGGTTACCAGCTGAATCATTTCAACCTTGCGGGTTTTGATCCAGGTATAGAGCATCTGCAGCAGGGTGGCAGGGATCAGAACTGCGGTTGCTAAAATTATATCGTCCGTGCTTTTGTAAACGATAAAGAAGATAATAACCGGCAGGAAATCGAGTAATAGTTTCATGTGCGCTCGTCTTCGGAAAAATGCAATCAGTATAAAGTGAGCCTGATGAGTTATAAACCCAATCTGGCGGAGGATTTCGCCTTTTCTGACCTTCATTGTCATTCTTATTGCTCTGACGGTGAATTATCACCCCGTCACTTAGTTGAACGGGCTGCAGAGAAAGGTGTCAGGATTTTAGCGTTAACCGATCACGATACTGTTGATGGCGTTCAGGAGGCTAGAGCGGCCAGTCATGACTATGCACTTAAACTTATTCCCGGGGTTGAGTTAACGGCGTTGTGGGGGAAGCGGGTTGTTCATATTGTCGGGCTGGGGTTTGATCCTGATAATTCTGAACTGCAGGCGTATCTCCATGACCTGAAAAGGCTGCGTGATCAGCGGGCCGAACTTATTGCGGCCAGATTGGTAAAAAAAGGGTGTCCGGATTTACTTGAGAAGGCTCAGCAACTGGCCGGAGAGGGCCAGATTGGACGTCCGCATTTTGCTCAGGCAATGGTGGCAGCAAGGGTTGTGGATTCTCCGGCAAAGGCTTTCAGCTTATATTTAGGTGCAGGTAAGCCTGGTGATATTAAAGTTGATTGGCCTGATATGGCTGCAGCCATTTCCTGCCTACACCAGGCGGGTGGATATGCGGTTTTAGCGCATCCGACAAAATATAAGCTTACCTTTACAAAAATCCGGGAGATGATTGCTGCATTTGCTGAGTCCGGAGGGGATGGAGTAGAAGCGCGCTATCCGGGGGTTGATCCGGGGCAGACACGCCAAATTGAAATTGCTGCACAGCGGCATGATTTATTACTGTCGGCGGGCAGCGATTTTCATTGCACCGGTTTTAGTTGGAGTGAGCTGGGAAAATATCCTAAAGTGCCAAATAGTGAAATGCATATTCTTCATAAGCTTCTCTGAGATTGGCTGCAGCTAAATAATATTTCCTTTTTTGTGTGGCATTACACGTCTGCTCTGTTGCTGAAGGCTATTATTCAGTAGAATTCTGTTCATCTTAGATAACCTTAATGCAGGTCTGATCGTGAGCCAATTTTTCCAGATTCACCCTGATACACCGCAAGCCCGTTTAATCAAACAAGCTGTTGAGATAATCAATAAAGGTGGTGTGGTCGTATACCCTACTGACTGTGCATATGCGCTGGGCTGTCATTTGGGTGATAAATCTGCGTTAGAAAAAATAAAGCGTATCCGAAAGCTTGATGATAAGCATAACTTTACCTTGGTATGTCGGGATTTATCCGATATAGGGACATATGCAAAAGTAGACAATGTCGCTTATCGGTTATTAAAAGCCCATACTCCGGGTGCGTATACTTTTATTTTAAATGCAACAACAGAAGTGCCTCGCCGGTTATTACATCCGAAGCGCCGTACAATCGGTTTACGTATTCCCCAAAATACCATTGCACTGGAATTAATGGCTGCTCTGGGGGAGCCGATTATGAGTACTTCACTGATTATGCCGGGTGATGATCAGCCTTTAACAGATCCTTATGAAATTCGTGATCTTTTACAGCATGAAGTAGATTTGGTTATTGATGGTGGATATTGCGGTATGGAAGCGACGTCGGTAATTAATCTGGTCGATGATGTGCCGGTTGTTGTACGTGAAGGCGCTGGCGATATTTCTGATTTCTAAATATATAGTCTTATACTAAACTGGGATTGTAAGCTGATAAATATTTAAATGGTGTTAGTTTTTCCTGATATATTCTTGAAAAGATATGATCAATGGAAAATAATATAAATCGTTTTTGTTTAGTATATCTTTGGATGGTGAAAATGACTGATTTTGTAAAAATGCTGACCCGCAAAAACTCTCTGAGAAAGCAGTGTCAGGAATTAACAGCTGCAGAAATTGAAAAAGTTGTTACTGATCTGACCCTGATTCTGGAAGAAAAGCGTGAAAGCGAACAGGCGATGATTGCCGCTGAGCAGGAGCGTCTGGATAAAATCGATGCAATCAGAAAAAGTATGCAGGAAGCAGGTATTGAACTTGATGATTTAATGGGCATGGTTGAAACCACAACTAAGAAAAAAGTTGAGCCTAAGTATCAGGTTACTGATGAAGAAGGTGAGCAGCACTTCTGGTCTGGCCGTGGTCGTACACCGATTGCGTTCCAGAAGCATTTTGATAAAGGTTTTTCCAAGGAAGATTGCTTAATTAAATAAGCGCTTTCTTGTATACTCACAGAAAGCTCTCCGGCTTGGTTGTCGGAGAGCTTTTTTTTTCTTTTTGAAATTTAAGCCGGAGTTATATTTCCGGTACTGAGGATGCGCAGATGAGCGATGAGAAATTGCAGAAAGTGCTGGCGCGTTCCGGGTTTGGTTCACGTCGTGAGATGGAACGGTGGATTGAAGCGGGGCGTATCCGGGTTAATGAACAGGTAGCAACGCTGGGGGATCGTATTTCACCGAAAGATCAGGTGGAAATTGATGGTCACCCGAAAGATATGGTGTTTGACCGTAAGAGTGAACGCCGGGTACTGATTTATAATAAACCGCTGGGCGAGGTGTCCACGCGGCATGATCCCGAAGGTCGCAGCACGGTATTTGATCATCTGCCACCTCTGAAGCAGGGGCGCTGGATCGCAGTGGGTCGTCTTGATATCAATACTTCAGGTTTGCTGTTGTTTACGACTGACGGCGATTTGGCCAACAACCTGATGCATCCTTCTGCCAATATTGATCGTGAGTATGCGGTCAGGGTTCTGGGCGATGTAGATGAAGATATGATCAAGCGTCTGAAGAAAGGCGTGCTGTTGGAAGACGGCATGGCGAAATTCACAGATGTTCAGTATTTTGACGGCGCAGGTGCAAACAAGTGGTATCACGTTGTGGTGATGGAAGGCCGTAACCGTGAAGTTCGCCGTTTGTGGGAGTCTCAGGGTATTAAGGTAAGCCGGCTGAAGCGGGTGCGTTACGGGCCTTTCTTCCTGCCGAGCGAAGTTAAAGCAGGTACCTGGAAAGAGCTTGAGCAAAAAGAGATTAATCAGCTTTCCAATATGATGGGGATGAAGCAGAAGCGAAATAAAGCGCTGACGCCAAAAGAGAAAGAAGCAGCTCAGCGGAGAGCTAAGCGGCAGAAGACCCGTCGCGAGGTAGGCCCCAAGCGCGCTGATTAAGTGTGTGGGGCGAGTGAGTTACTAACGGCTACCAATTAGGTAGCCGTTTTTTTTGTCCTTAGAAACAGAGTCTGTACAGTTTGAAGCAGTTTCTGTTAGCAAAGTACTCTGGTTTCGGTGCGGCAGATAGCCGGGTCTACTGAGCGTTTAACGACTCGCCCTTAACATGCAGGCTGTCATCACCAAACAGGTACAGATATACAGGCATAATGTCTGCTGGCGCTGCAACCGTTGCCGGGTTTTCAGCAGGGTAGGCGTTGGCGCGCATATTGGTTCGGGTGGCTCCAGGATTAATACAGTTAACCCGGATGTTGGTAACGGACTCAAGCTCATCTGCCAGTATTTGCATCATGCCTTCAGTGGCAAACTTGGATACGCTGTAAGCCCCCCAGTACGCTTTGCCTTTGCGGCCTACGCTTGATGATGTAAATACAATAGAGGCATTTTCAGCAGCCTGTGTCAGAGACAGTAATGCCTGGGTGAGCATGAATGCGGCATTGACGTTCACCTGCATAACCCGTTGCCAGATGCTTGGGTCATAACCTTCCAGTGGTGTGCGCATGCCCAGCAGGCTGGCGTTGTGCAGAATACCGTCCAGTTTGCCGAACTCCTGTTCCAGCATGGCTGCGAGGCTGTCGTAATCGGTTTCGGTTGCTGATTCCAGATTCAGCGGCACGATAGCTGCCTGAGGGTATCCGGCAGCTTCGATCTCGTCATACACGTATTCGAGTTTTTCTTCTGTGCGGCCCAGCAGGATAACTGTCGCACCATAGGAAGCGAAGCAAAGTGCTGCCGCGCGGCCGATTCCGTCACCGGCACCGGTGATCAGAATGTTCTTATTGGCGAGTAGGTTTGCCGGAGCCTGATAATCAAACATGGGTGTAGTTTCCTGAGTACGTGCCAAAGGTCAGTGAATATTGTAATGCCTGGCTAATAAAGGTTGCAGTTCGGTTGCCTGCGTTATGCAGTAGTTGCTGTTCCAGTCGGAAATGTCTTCATCGTCGTTAATGTAACCGTAAGCGGCGGCGATTGTCAGCATGCCGGCGCGGTTACCTGCTTCAATGTCACGGATATGATCGCCTACGTACACGCAGTGCTGCGGCTCGCAGTTAAGCTGTTGACAGGCAAGTAAAAGGCCTTCCGGATCGGGTTTTTTGTACTGTATGTGTTCCGGGCAAATGAGGCTGCCGGCTGAAGGCTGAAGATTGAGTTGTTTCATCAGCGGTTCGGTATATAACCAGGGTTTATTGGTGACTACCCCCCATGGAATTGACTGCTCACCCAGCCAGTGCAGCAGATCTGTAATGCCATTGAATGGGTGGCTGTCTACACAGGTTTGTTCTAAATACAGAGCCAGCATGCGGGCTTGCAGATCTTCCAGGCTGGCGGATATCGTACTTAAGTGTGCAGAAAATGCTGTTTCTACCATTGCGCGGGCGCCATCTGATACGGAAGGGAGCAGTGCTTCGTAGCTGATCGGCGGCAGATTTTGTTCTTCGCGCAGGATGTTGATAATACGATGAAAGTCAGCGGCAGTATCAATCAGAGTGCCGTCGAGATCGAAAAGAACGGCCTCGAGTTGCTTGCTATGAAGGGTCATTGATTCTGGCCTGTTTGGCTTGGCGGGTGACGGCGCAGCCAGGGGCTGCGCATAAGATCTTAACTCAGTGCCGGTTTGCTGCAGGCAACCATGTAGTTAACGTCTACATCCCGTGGGTTTAGCCGGTAAGCTTTAGTAATCGGATTGTAGGTCAGGCCGGTAATTTCATTACTTTGCAGGCCAGCAGAACGAATCCAGTTAGCCAGCTCTGAAGGGCGGATGAATTTTTTGAAGTCGTGAGTGCCTTTTGGAACCAGTTGCAAAATATGTTCAGCACCGACAATCGCCATCAGATAGCTTTTCGGGTTGCGGTTAAGGGTCGAGAAGAAGACCTTGCCACCGGGTTTGACCAGCCGAGCGCAGGCTTCAACGATGGATGCCGGATCCGGAACGTGTTCCATCATTTCCATACAGGTCACAACGTCAAAACTGCCAGGCTGTTCTTCTGCCAGCTGTTCTACGGTTACCTGGCGGTAGCTGACACTGATGCCGCTTTCCAGGCCATGAAGCTTGGCTACCTTGAGAGGCTCTGCGCCCATATCGATGCCTGTTACTTCAGCACCGCGCTGAGCCATTGATTCTGACAGTATTCCGCCACCACAGCCAACATCCAGAACTTTTTTGCCTGCCAGGCTTGCCTGTTTGTCGATAAAACCAACCCTCAGTGGATTGATGTCGTGAAGGGGTTTGAATTCACTTTCTTTATCCCACCACCGGCTGGCAAGTTCTTCGAATTTGGCGATCTCTTCAGGATCGATATTCGCGGAGTGCTGGTTGTTTGTGTCGCTCATAGTCGTGACTGACCGTCGGTTAAAAATATTGGCGGGGATTTTAGCATTGCTGTCAGGACGAATACAAAAAGCTTTCCCTGTAAGAACGAGCGAGCCGTAAAAATCTGCAGAAATGAGTTGTAATAAATGGATCGATCAGGTATGGCTCAAGGTCTTAATTTTGCGGGATTATTGCTGCATATTTATGGTATACTTCGGCGGTTCTGATCAGGGGTGTAACTGTATACCCTGATCCATTAATTCTCAGCAGTCTGATTCAAGGATAGCCAAAGCTATTATGGGTGATTTAGCCAGAGAAATTCTGCCAGTTAACATCGAAGATGAACTGAAGCAGTCGTATCTTGATTACGCCATGAGTGTAATCGTGGGACGTGCCTTACCTGATGTCCGTGATGGCCTGAAACCGGTGCATCGTCGGGTACTGTTTGCCATGAGCGAACTGGGTAATGACTGGAATAAAGCATATAAAAAGTCTGCCCGTGTGGTTGGTGATGTAATCGGTAAATACCACCCTCACGGCGACAGTGCTGTATATGACACCATTGTACGGATGGCACAGCCGTTCTCCATGCGCTATATGCTGGTTGACGGTCAGGGGAACTTCGGTTCCGTTGACGGTGACTCAGCGGCGGCAATGCGTTATACCGAAATACGCATGGCGAAAATTTCCCATGATTTACTGGCGGACCTGGACAAGGAAACCGTAGATTTCGTTCCGAACTATGACGGAACCGAACAGATCCCGGAAGTTCTGCCGACCCGTGTGCCGGCACTGCTGGTGAATGGTTCTGCCGGTATTGCCGTTGGTATGGCGACTAACATTCCGCCACACAGTCTGTCAGAGGTTGTTCGTGGCTGTATCGCGCTGATTGATAATCCGGATCTGTCAATTGATGAGCTGATGGAATTTATTCCGGGGCCAGACTTCCCGACCGGTGCCATTATTAATGGTCGCGCAGGTATATTGCAGGCTTACCGCACCGGGCGTGGACGGATCTATATCCGTGCCAAACACCACATTGAAGAAAACGAGAAGAACGGTAAAGAGTCGATCATCTTTACTGAGATTCCGTATCAGGTGAACAAAGCACGGCTGATTGAAAAAATCGCCGAGCTGGTAAAAGAAAAGAAGCTCGAAGGTATTACCGAGCTGCGTGATGAGTCTGATAAGGACGGCATGCGGATCGTGGTTGAGTTACGCCGTGGTGAAGTGGCTGAGGTTATTGTTAATAACCTGTTTGCCCAGACTCAGCTGCAGAACGTATTCGGTATTAATATGGTGGCGCTGGTTGATGGTCAGCCGCGTACCCTGGATCTCAAGTCCATCCTTGAGTGCTTCGTACGTCATCGCCGTGAAGTTGTTACCCGCCGTACGGTTTACGAATTACGTAAAGCCCGTGAGCGTGGCCATATTCTTGAAGGTCTGGCGATCGCGCTGGCGAACATCGACCCGATCATTGAGCTGATTAAAACCTCTCCGACCCCTGCGGACGCTAAAGAGCGCCTGCTGGCCAGCTCCTGGGAATTGGGCGATGTGACGGCGATGCTGGAACGTGCCGGTGAAAACGCCTGCCGTCCGGAAGATCTGGAACCTCAGTATGGCATGCGTGATGGTCAGTACTTCCTGTCGCCGGTACAGGCTCAGGCAATTCTGGAACTGCGTCTGCACCGTCTGACTGGTCTGGAGCACGACAAGCTGATCGGTGAATATCGCGAGCTGCTGGAAAAAATTGCAGAGCTGCTGGAAATTCTGAACAGCGCCGAGCGTCTGATGGAAGTTATCCGTGAAGAGCTTGAAGCGGTTGTTGAAGAATACGGTGATGAGCGCCGTACAGAAATTACAGCGTCTCAGCAGGATCTGACCGTTGCCGATCTGATCACTGAAGAAGATATGGTTGTTACCATTTCTCATGGTGGCTATGCCAAGACCCAGCCGCTGACAATGTATCAGGCACAGCGCCGGGGCGGTAAGGGTAAGTCTGCTACAGCGGTTAAAGACGAAGATTTCGTTGAAAAGCTGCTGATTGCCAGCACCCACGATACGATTTTGTGCTTTACCAACTTCGGTAAGGTTTACTGGCTGAAAGTCTATGAAATCCCGCCGGCAAGCCGTACAGCCCGTGGCCGTCCAGTGGTTAATATTTTGCCTCTGTCTGAAGGTGAGCGGATTACCACTATTCTGCCGGTAAATGAATATGCAGATGATCACTATGTGTTCATGGCAACAGCTGCCGGTACGGTTAAGAAAACGCCACTGGAAAACTTCTCCCGTCCGCGTTCTTCCGGTCTGATTGCACTGGCGCTGGATGAAGGTGACTCTCTGGTTGGTGCAGCGATTACCGATGGCACAGCAGAAGTGATGCTGATGTCTAACCAGGGTAAGTCTATTCGCTTTGCTGAAGGTGATGTGCGTCCGATGGGCCGTACTGCCCGTGGTGTACGTGGTATCAAACTTGCGGATGATGCTCACGTTATTGCGCTGATCATTCCTCAGGAAGGTGGTCGGATTCTGACAACCAGTATCAATGGTTTTGGTAAGCAGACGCTGGTTGAAGACTTCCCGACTTATGGCCGTGGTGGTCAGGGTGTTATTGCAATGCAGTGTACTGAACGAAACGGCGATCTTGCCGGTGCAGTACAGATGTTTGAAGGCGATGACGTCATGCTGATCAGTGATCAGGGTACCCTGGTACGGACCCGCAGTGATGAAATTTCAGTGCTGGGCCGGAATACACAGGGGGTTCGGGTTATCCGGATTGCAGAAGATGAAAGCCTTGTTGGTGTGGCACGTATTGAAGAGCCTGAGAGCGATGAGCTGGAAGGTGATGTGCAGGATGCCGCAGGTGACGGTGAAGCTGTTGCTGATACCGAGCCGGCAGCTGGTGCATCGGCTGATTCGTCTGAGAACGATGAAGCATAATATCTGATGGATCAAAATGTGCGGCTTAAGCCGCACATTTTATTTTAGGCAGATACTTAATTATGAGGCTGAAAAAGCCTTTAAAAGGTCTCAGAGAAGATCCTTCGGAAACAGTGTAAAAAAGAAAAGTTGTAATAATGACCATGACACGCAAATTTAATTTCAGCGCCGGTCCGGCGGCATTGCCTGAAGATGTTCTGCTTCGGGCGCAAACAGAGTTACTCGACTGGCAGGGAATGGGACTGTCAGTAATGGAAATGAGTCATCGCAGTCCTGAATACGTAGGGGTTGCAAAAAAGGCCGAGCAGGATTTGCGTGACTTGATGAATATTCCTGACAATTATCAGGTGCTGTTTATGCAGGGCGGGGCGACCAGCCAGTTCAGCATGATCCCTATGAACCTGATGGGAACAAAAACAAGCGCGGATTATATTAATACCGGCGACTGGTCGTCTAAGGCGATTAAAGAAGCTAAGCGCTATATAAATGTGAATGTGGCCGGCAGTACAGAAGATTCCAACTTTACCGGTGTTCCGGCACAGAGTGAGCTGAAACTGGATCCTGATGCCGCCTATGTGCATTACACGCCGAATGAAACGATCCGCGGTGTTGAGTTCGATTACATTCCTGAGACTGGTGATGTGCCGCTGGTGGCTGATATGTCGTCGAATATCTTATCTGCCCCAGTGGATGTCAGCCGTTTCGGAATGATTTATGCCGGAGCGCAGAAAAATATCGGTCCGGCGGGTTTAACAGTTGTTATCATCCGCGACGATCTGTTACAGGCTCCAGTTGATAAAACCCCAACCCTGTTCAGCTATAAAGCGATTGCTGATGCTGATTCCATGTTAAATACACCCCCAACCTTTGGCTGGTACCTGGCCGGGCTGGTGTTTGAATGGCTGAAGGAGCAGGGCGGTGTTCCTGCAATGGACCGCCTGAATGATCTGAAGGCTGAAAAACTGTACGGTTATATTGATAACAGTGCGTTTTACTCTAACCCTGTCGACCTGGCCGTGCGTTCACGTATGAATGTACCTTTCATACTGGCCAGACCTGAACTGGACAAGCAGTTTTTGAATGAAGCGACTGTAGCCGGCCTGTTAAATCTGGCAGGGCACCGTTCAGTTGGCGGTATGCGGGCGAGTATTTATAATGCTGTGCCTGAAGCGGCAGTCGATGCTTTGATTGAGTTCATGCAAGACTTTGCTGAGGCCCATGGTTAATCAGCTTAGGGTAAGAATAATAAGAGGTTGCTGTAAAAGATGAGTAATCAGGAAGCAGAATTAAAAGTATTACGCGATCAGATCGACAGTATTGATCGTCAGATGCACCAGTTGCTGAATGATCGTGCCCGCTGTGCTCAGAAAGTCGCTGAGGTTAAAGAAAAGTATCAGGCCGGTGATGCTGTTTTTTACCGTCCTGAGCGTGAAGCACAGGTACTGCGCCGGGTAATGGAGCGAAATGAAGGGCCGCTGCCTGATAAAGAAGTTGCCCGTTTATTTCGTGAGGTGATGTCGGTCTGTCTGGCGTTGGAAGAGCCTATGCGGGTTGCTTATCTGGGGCCTGAAGGTACTTTTACTCAGCAAGCTGTCACCAAGCACTTTGGCCATTCCGCGCAGGGTGCACCATTCAATTCAACGGATGAAGTTTTCCGTGAGGTTGAAGCCGGCAGTGCACATTACGGTGTTGTGCCGATTGAAAATTCTACCGAGGGTATGGTTAATCATACGCTGGATCTGTTTAAACGCTTTAATCTGCAAATCTGCGGTGAAGTGGAGTTACGGGTACATCATCACCTGTTACGTAAGAATGCTGACGATATCAGCGGTATTAAGCGTATCTATTCCCATCAGCAGTCATTTGCCCAGTGCCGCAGCTGGCTGGACAGTCATTTTCCGTCAGTTGAGCGGGTTGCAGTCAGCAGCAATGCTGAAGCTGCACGCCGTGCCGCTGAAGAAGGCGTTGAAGTGGCCGCTATTGCCAGTGAAATGGCAGCGGATCTGTATCAGATGAATGTGATTACCCGGAATATCGAAGATCAGCCGGATAACTCAACCCGTTTTCTGATTATCGGTGATCAGGAAGTTGGCAAGAGCGGTAATGATAAAACGTCGATCCTGGTGACTGCGCAGAACAAGCCTGGAGCCTTGTATGAGCTGTTACAGCATTTCCATGCTTCAGATATCAGTCTGACCCGGATTGAAACCCGTCCTGCGGGGCAGGAAGCTTGGAAATATATGTTCTACATCGATTTCGAAGGACATTTCAGTGATCCGGGTGTGCAGACGGTTCTCAATGCACTGATTGCTGATTCTGTGGAACTTAAATTACTGGGATCTTACCCGATTGCTGTTATCTGACAGTTATCCAGTGACTGAAGAGAAAACATTCATGGCGTGTGACTTTTATAAGCTTGCAGTTCCCGGCGTTAAGGATCTGCACCCTTACCAGCCCGGTAAGCCTGTTGATGAGCTAGAGCGGGAGCTGGGAATCACTGACAGTATTAAGCTGGCCAGTAACGAAAACCCGCTGGGGCCGAGCAGTGCAGTCAGCCGTGCGATAAATACTGAGCTGGCTGATCTGAGCCGCTATCCGGATGCGAATGGTTTTGCGTTGAAGGCAGCGTTGCAGGCACGCTTTGGAATTGCCGCTGACAGCATTACTTTAGGGAATGGTTCAAACGACGTTCTTGAACTGCTTGGCCGGGTGTTTTTGCAGTCGGGCGATGAAGTTATTTATTCAGCCCATGCGTTTGTTGTTTATATGCTGGTGACGCAGGCCAGTGGTGCAAAAGGTGCGGTGACACCTGCCCGGGACTGGGGGCATGATCTCGATGCAATGGCTGGTGCGATAACGGCAAAAACCCGAATGATCTTTATCGCCAATCCGAATAATCCTACCGGTACCTGGCTGAGTAAAGCGGCATTGCAGAGCTTTTTGGAGAAGGTACCCGAGGACGTGCTGGTGGTGCTGGATGAAGCATATACAGAGTATGTTGCGGAGTCAGACTTTCCCAACGGGCTTGAATTACAAAAAACGTTCAAGAATCTCATTGTTACCCGAACATTTTCGAAGGCTTATGGTCTGGCAGCGATGCGGGTTGGCTATGCGGTTGCAACTCCGGAAATTACCGATTTGCTCAATCGGGTGCGGCCGCCGTTTAATGTTAACTCTCTGGCCCTGGCGGCGGCAGTGGCGGCCTTGGGTGATGAAGAGCATTTACAGCGCAGTGTGAGTTTAAATGCGCAGGGTATGCAGCAATTGGAACAGGGTTTTGCCTCATTAGGATTGAGCTGGATTCCTTCCGTCGGCAATTTTATTACCCTTGATTGCGGCCAGGATGCCGCTCCCGTTTATCAGGGGTTATTACAGGAAGGCGTGATTGTGCGCCCTGTTGCTAATTATGGTTTGCCCAATCATTTGCGTATTACCGTTGGTTTGCCTGAAGAAAATCAGCGTTGTCTGGATGCGTTGCAGAAGGTTTTAAATTTGTGAGTGGTTTTTTAGCGCAGCGCATTGCTGTGATTGGATTGGGGTTGATTGGCGGTTCACTGGCAAAGGCTCTACGTGAACGAGGCCTGTGTCAGACAGTAATCGGCTATGACCGGAACCCTGATGAATTAGCTGCAGGTATACGCCTGGGTGTTATTGATGAAATTGCGGACTCTCTGGTGGAGGCTGCGGCGAAGGCTGACGTCATTGTTCTGGCTGTTCCGGTAAAAGTAATGGAGTCTGTACTGGCGGAATTAAAGCCGGTGCTGAAAGAGACAACTGTTATTACAGACGTGGGTAGCGTAAAGGGTAATGTTGTTCGTGCGGCCGAAGCAATTTATGGCAAAATGCCAGCGCGATTTATACCTGGACATCCGATTGCTGGTTCTGAAAAAAGTGGCGTCGCTGCAGCAGATTCGGGCCTTTTTAAATCTCATAAAGTAATTATTACCCCTTTGCCAGACAGTGATGCTGATGCAGTCACTTTAATCAGTCGTATGTGGCAAATGGTTGGTGCGGAAGTGTTACGTATGCCTGTTGACCGGCATGATGAGGTGCTGGCGTCCACCAGTCATTTACCGCACTTACTGGCGTTTTCGTTGGTGGACACGCTTTCCCAGGAACAGGAACGGAATAATATTTTCCGTTACGCCGCCGGTGGCTTCAGGGACTTTACCCGGATTGCCGCCAGTGATCCGACCATGTGGCATGATGTTGGCATAGCCAATAAGGCCGCAATCTTAAGTAAGATAGATGAATTTACCGAGGGTCTGGCGCAGTTACGTCAGGCGATCGAAACTGAAGACAGCCGAACTATGTTAGGGGTGTTTACCCGGGCAAAGGCGGCTCGCGAACATTTTTCCAAGATTTTATCAGGCTCAGCCTACGCAAACGATATGACTACTACAAAAGAAACCGTATTTCATTTACAGCCTGGCGGACAGGTTAAAGGTCAGGTACGTGTACCTGGTGATAAGTCAATTTCTCACCGTTCTATTATGCTGGGTTCCCTGGCTGATGGTGTTACTCATGTCAGTGGTTTTCTGGAAGGTGAAGACAGCCTTGCCACACTGCAAGCATTCAGAGACATGGGCGTGGTCATTGAAGGCCCGCATCAGGGTGAAGTAAAAATTTACGGGGTTGGTCTGAACGGTCTACGTCAGCCGCCTGGGCCTCTGTATGTAGGTAACTCAGGTACATCAATGCGTCTGTTGTCAGGGTTGCTGGCTGGGCAGGCATTTGATGCTGAACTGACAGGTGATGCATCCCTGACCAAACGTCCGATGGAGCGGGTAGCTGCTCCTCTGCGGTTAATGGGGGCGAAAGTGGAAACCGGTGAAAACGGTTGCCCTCCTGTTAAAGTAACAGGTGGTCAGGCGCTGAAAGGCATTGATTACGCAATGCCGATGGCCAGTGCGCAGGTTAAGTCTTGCCTGATGTTGGCAGGCCTGTATGCAGACGGTACAACCCGGGTGACTGAGCCTGCGCCTACCCGTGATCATACTGAGCGGATGCTGCAGGGCTTTGGTTACAGCGTTAATGCCAACAATGGTGAAATTGATCTGCAGGGTGGCGGTAGCCTGCAGTCAACCAACATTGATGTGCCTGCTGATATTTCTTCGGCGACTTTTTTCATGGTTGCTGCTGCGATTTCACCTGATTCTGATGTGGTTCTTGAGCATGTTGGCATCAACCCTACCCGGATTGGTGTTATTAACATTCTGAGCCTGATGGGCACACAGATTGAAATGCTGAACGAACGTGAAGTCGGCGGTGAACCGGTTGCTGATATTCGGGTACGTTATGCGCCACTGAAAGGTATTCATATTCCTGAAGATCAGGTGCCGCTGGCGATTGATGAGTTTCCGGCGCTTTTTATTGCTGCTGCCTGCGCAGAAGGTGAAACAGTTCTTAGTGGTGCGGAAGAATTACGGGTTAAGGAAAGCGACCGCATTCAGGCAATGGTTGATGGTCTGAAAATTCTGGGTGCTGATGTGGAAGGTACGCCTGACGGTGCAATCATTCGCAAGAGCCAGCTGAAAGGTGGTGTGGTGCAGAGTCACGATGACCACCGTATCGCGATGGCATTCAGTATTGCTTCTCTGCGTGCTTCAGAAAACATTGAAATTCGTGAATGTAATAATGTCGCAACCTCGTTCCCGAACTTTGTAGAGTTAGCACAGGAGCTTGGCCTGAACATCCGTAAGGAGGATGTCTGATGACTCAGGAATTTCCGGTTATAACGGTAGACGGTCCCAGCGGTTCAGGTAAGGGCACAATATGCAGTTTACTGGCCCGGGAGTTGGGCTGGTCATTGCTGGACAGTGGTGCACTGTACCGTCTGGTTGCACTGGCAGCTCG
The DNA here is from genome assembly GCF_017051665.1 of Aliamphritea spongicola. Taxonomy (NCBI): domain Bacteria; kingdom Pseudomonadati; phylum Pseudomonadota; class Gammaproteobacteria; order Oceanospirillales; family Oceanospirillaceae; genus Aliamphritea; species Aliamphritea spongicola. The sequence continues at coordinate 120,624 of NZ_JAFIDL010000009.1, read as the reverse complement.
TCATCATGGTGTTGCGTTGGATGATGAAGCTGCGCTAGTGGTGTTGGCTGCGCATCTGGATGTGCAGTTTTTAACTGCTCAGACCGGTGATGTGCAAATTATCCTTGAGGGTGAGGAGGTCACCGATACTATCCGTACTGAAGAATGTGGCGCAGATGCTTCTCAGGTTGCTGCGCTCGGTCCGGTTCGGGATGCGTTACTGGAGCGTCAGCGGGCCTTTGTTGCCGAGCCCGGGCTGATTGCTGATGGTCGTGATATGGGCACAGTTGTATTCCCGGATGCTATGCTTAAAGTCTATCTGACAGCGAGTGCTGAAGAGCGTGCGAAGCGCAGATATAACCAGTTGATAAATAAGGGACTGGGTGCTAGTCTTCAAGCAATCACAGAGGATATCAGGGCGCGTGACGCACGGGATATGGGCCGTTCAGTAGCGCCGTTAAAACCAGCTGAAGATGCTATTAAGCTCGATACTACAACCATGAGTATTGATGAAGTCTTGGCGGAGGTGCTGGAGCAAGCCAGGCATAAAGGCCTGCGCTAACGACCATTCTGCGGGGTTGAGGGGTATGAATGAAAGTTTTGCTGAACTGTTTGAACAGAGTTTAAAAGAAATCGATATGACCCCCGGGACGATTGTCACCGGTGTGGTAATGGCGATTGACGGTGACTATGTCACAGTCAATGCAGGACTTAAGTCAGAAGGGATCATACCCCGGCAACAATTTCTTGATGATAATGGTGAGTTACTCATTGCTGTGGGTGATGAGGTAAGGGTTGCACTGGTATCTCTTGAAGATGGTAACGGTGAAACCCAGCTCTCAAGAGAGCGGGCCAAGCGCTACGAAGCCTGGCAGGTGCTTGAGCAGGCTTATGCCAATGACGAAATTGTCACCGGTCGGATTACCGGTAAGGTCAGAGGTGGCTTTACTGTCAGTGTAAATTCCGTCAACGCTTTTTTACCGGGCTCTCTGGTGGATATCCGTCCCGTCCGGGACACTTCTCATATCGAAAATCAGGAACTTGAATTTAAGCTGGTGAAGCTTGATGCGAAACGAAACAACATCGTCGTTTCCCGTCGGGCGGTGCTTGAAACGGCTTATAACCAGGAACGTGAGAAGCTGCTTGCCACTCTGGAAGAAGGGCAGCGGGTTAAAGGCATCGTGAAGAACCTGACCGACTACGGTGCGTTCATTGATCTGGGCGGTGTAGATGGTCTGTTACATATTACGGACATGGCCTGGAAGCGTATTCGGCACCCCAGCGAGCTGCTGACCATAGGCGATGAGCTGGATGTTCAGATTTTACGCTTTGATAAAGAAAAAAGCCGGGTATCGCTGGGGCTTAAGCAGCTGACAGCAGACCCCTGGGATGAGTTCAGTGAAGCATTTCCTGTGGGGAGCCGGGTAAAGGCGAAAGTAACAAACCTGACAGATTATGGCTGCTTTGCCCAGATCAGGGAAGGTATCGAAGGTTTGGTGCATGTCTCTGAAATGGACTGGACGAATAAGAATGTCCATCCGTCCAAGGTGGTACAGGTTAATGATGAAGTCGAGGTTATGATACTCGACATTGATGCTCAGAAACGCCGTATTTCTCTGGGAATGAAGCAATGTAAAGAGAATCCGTGGGATACCTTTGCGCATACCCATACCAAAGGTACCCAGATATCCGGTGTTATTAAGTCGATTACTGATTTTGGTGTCTTCATTGGTTTGGATGGCGGTATTGACGGGCTTGTTCACCTGTCAGATCTTTCCTGGGATGAAGATGGCTCAGAAGCGGTAAAACAGTACAAGAAAGGTGACAGTCTGGATGCGGTTGTTCTGGCTGTCGACGCTGAGCGGGAAAGAGTCTCACTGGGTGTCCGTCAGTTATCCGGCGATCCGTTTTCAATGTACATTGAAGATGTACGCAAAGGTGCAGTGGTTACTGGTACGGTCAGTAATATTGAACCCCGCCAGTTGATTGTTACCCTTGCTGAAGGGGTGGACGGTGTTATTAAAATTGCTGAAGCCAGCCGCGACAGAATTGATCAGTTGCAGGATCATTTCCGGGTAGGGGATACCCTTGAGGCTCTGGTTATTCAGATTGACCGGCGTAACAGATATTTAGGATTGTCGGTTAAGCAGGTAGAAAAACATCAGGAAAAAGAGGCAATGGAAGCCATATCGAATCAGGATGTTGGAGGCAGTGGGCCAACAACGATCGGTGATTTAATAAAGGCGCAGATGGATAAGAAAAAATAGACTTAGCCAAAAGGTCTGTTTAGCAGTCTGTTCATTAGATGCTTCAATACAACATGATATCAATGCAGGAGGAGAGCTATGACCAAGTCAGAGCTGATCGAGCAACTGATAGATCAGAATCAGCAGCTTTCTATCAAAGATGTAGAACTGGCGGTAAAAACCATGCTGGATCATATGACAGAGTCTTTGTCTGAAGGTGAGCGGATTGAGATTAGAGGTTTTGGTAGTTTTTGTTTACACTACCGTGCGCCTCGTGTTGGCCGGAATCCAAAAACCGGAGATTCGGTCGCATTGTCAGCGAAATATGTGCCTCATTTTAAACCGGGCAAAGATTTGCGCGAGCAGGTAAACAACAGTCTGACGCAGCAATAAAACGCTGCGTTTTTGAGTTATTCAGGGGATAGTAATGCGTTGGTTAAAATATCTGATCATCGTGATGTTGTGTGTAATTGCGTTGGTTGTCGGTATTGGCTTTGCCTGGCTGAATACTGATGATGTGGTGATCGATTTATTTTTTGTAACCTTGCCTGAAGCAAGCCTGTCCCTGTGGCTTATGGCGAGTTTTGTACTTGGTGGTTTCGCCGGCATTCTGGCAACAGGTGTTGGTATGATGCTGCTAAAGGCACGGCTAAACGCGGCAAATCGCAAAATGAATGCTGCTAATCAGGAACTGGACCGACTAAGAACGGCGTCTCTGAAACAAAGTGCCTGATATGTCAGACCTGCTGTTAATAGGGCTGTTTTTTATAGCAGTTGCTCTGGGGTGGATGCTCGGGCGATTACGTAAGACAGTCCCTCAGGAAAAGCCTCCAGGGGCGCTACAGCGAGAATATTTTGCAGGTCTTGATTACCTGCTCAGTGAAAAAACGGATGAAGCAATTGATAGCTTCATCCGTGCATTAGAGATTAACTCTGACACCCTTCCAGCCCATATAGCCCTGGCAAAACTGTTTCGCAGAAAAGGGGATGTTGACCGGGCAATTCAGATACACCAAAACCTGCTCGCAAGGCCTGATCTTTCCCGGCACGATTTTCTGCGTATCCAGATTGCCCTGGCAAAAGATTACTTTGCTATCGGTTTGCTTGACCGGGCAGAGAAGTTATTGCTTGAAATTAATCAGCAGAATCCGCCAGCAGAGCCTCGTCAAAAAGTTCTAACGTTGCTGACAAAGCTTTACGAAAAAGAACAGGAATGGCAAAAGGCATTGCAAATAGCCCGTCAGTTAGCTGTGAATGAAACAAGGGAGATCCAGACGGAGCTGAGTCACTATTGTTGCGAGTTGGCGACGGAAGATATCAGGAAGCACAGGTATAAGCAGGCCCGTGTACGTCTGTCTCAGGCACTGAACTATGACAGTAATGCGGTAAGGGTTTCATTACTGCGTGCACAAATGGAAATGCAACAGGAAAACTGGCGTGCTGCTATAAAAGATCTTAAAGCCGTTTCCCAGCAGGATCCTGTATTTGTTTCAGAAACTGTTCATTTGTTGAAGCGTTGTTATGACGAACTAAACCGTACAGGAGAGTTTGAAGCTTATTTAAAGCAGTGTCTGGCTAATACCCCGTCGACATCCGTTATGCTGGCATTGGCAGATATAATTCTGGAAAAGCAGGGGGCTTATCCGGCAGGCACATTTATCACCGATGAGTTAAAGAAGCGGCCTGCAGTTAAAGGCTTTAACCGGCTGATTGATTTATATATCGCCCATGCGGCCAAAGGAACGAATGAAAGCCTGATTGTGCTCAGGGGGCTCACCGGACAACTTGAGCAGAGTAAGCCTGTATATCTGTGTCACCGCTGTGGTTTTTCTGGGAAAAGTTTGCTCTGGCAGTGTCCTTCATGTCAGAGCTGGGGAACAACCAAGCCTATTCAGGGCCTTGAAGGCGAATAACATATTCACTTGATGTAAGAGAAGCTGATGAGCAAAAAGCAAATTATTGTAGCCCTTGATTATCCGGAGCAGGCAGCTGCGCTGGCGATGGCTGAGCGTCTTGATCCAAATCTGTGCCGCGTCAAAGTAGGCAAGGAGTTATTCACCCGGGCAGGTCCCGGTATGGTGGAAAAGCTGCATGGCATGGGCTTCGATGTTTTTCTTGATCTTAAATACCATGATATTCCTAATACCACTGCAAAAGCCGTTCGCGCTGCGGCTGAACTGGGAGTATGGATGGTTGACCTTCATGCTAGCGGTGGTCGCAGTATGATGGAAACTGCCCGGAATGAACTGGAGAAAGTGAACGGCGCAGAAACACTGCTGATTGCTGTTACTGTGCTGACCAGTATGGAGCGCAGCGACATGGTTGAGCTTGGCCTGGATATGGAACCGTTGGATCAGGTAAAAAGACTGGCACTGCTGGCGGAAAGTTCAGGAATGGACGGCGTAGTCTGTTCGGCTCAGGAGGTTAAGCCTCTGCGGGAAATTATTCAGTCTGACTTTAAACTGGTAACACCTGGTATCCGGCCTGCAGACGCCGATGCGGGGGATCAGAAGCGAATTATGACGCCTTCTCAGGCGATTACTGCCGGTAGTAGTTATCTGGTGATTGGCCGTCCGATTACCCAGGCAGATGCACCTGAAACCGCTTTGATTAATATTCAGCAGGAACTGGCTGGTTTAGCTTAATCCGGTTTAGCGGGTTGATTTGTAAACGGCTGTTTGGATAAGACGGACGAAGTATGCTACTTTTAAAGTCCGACTAATTATTATGCAAGGATGCTTAATATGTATAAATGGACATTTCTAAAATCCGTTCTGGTTTCGTTTGCTCTTCTCGTATCTGCTTTTTCATATGCAGACAATCATCAGCTTGATATCAATACAGCCAGTGCTGTTCAGCTTGCCAGTCAACTGAATGGTGTGGGAGCCAAGAAGGCGGCTGCCATCGTTACTTACCGTGAGAAGCTTGGTGGTTTTACCAATCTTGAGCAGCTTAAAGATGTTAAGGGGATTGGTGACAGTATTTTTGCTAAGAACCGTGATCGGTTAACGCTCTCAGTACCGGCTGAGCCAACAACCGGATCTGAAGTTCAGCCAGAGAGTTAAGCGTTATTTTCATTTAACAATTAAAAGCCCTGCACTGCAGGGCTTTTTTATGTCTGTTCCCCGTCCTGCATAACATCAGCTTATGGCGTAAGCCGGAGTTTTTCTCTTCATATTCATTCTATGTGCGTAAAGCAGTTTCCGAAACCGGCTGGGCGGACGGCATGCAGACTACTGATTTTTATCCCTTAATATTTTTCTTCAGGCTTTTCAGTTTAATTTCAGATTGGAAAATTATAGTGAACTCATTCTCAGAGAAGGACACAGAATAGGTATTCGCAGTCCGCTCTTATAATGCTTTTAATATCAAAGTGTTGTTAAACTAAATCCATACGACGATATCTGTAAACCCGAGGTGAACTATGAAAACTAAGACTACAATTAAGCCGATTACTGCTGCTGTTGGTGCTGTTCTGTTGGCCGGTGTTGCTTCAATGCCTGTTACTGCTGCTGAAAACCCATTTGCTGCGCAGGAACTGACCTCCGGTTACCAGTTAGCTGAAGCTGCTAAGAAAGTAGTTGAAGAAGGTAAGTGTGGTGAAGGTAAGTGCGGCGGTTCTTCTGAAAAGACTGAAGAAGGCAAGTGCGGCGAAGGTAAGTGCGGCGGTTCTTCTGAGAAGTCTTCTGAAGGCAAGTGCGGCGAAGGTAAGTGCGGCGGTTCTTCTGAGAAAGCTGAAGAAGGTAAGTGCGGCGAAGGTAAGTGCGGCGGTTCTTCTGAAAAAGCTGAAGAAGGCAAGTGCGGCGAAGGTAAGTGTGGCGGAGAGAAGAAGCCAATCGTTGAAGGTTAATACCTGATACCGCTTAAGTGACCCCTCCGGGAAGTAAAGCTGAGCTTTATCAGCTTTACTTCATAGCAGAGGGGTTATATTTACGAAGAGAGGATAAACCATGACTAATCAGGCATTTCAGATTGAAGGTGCAGGCCTTGGGTTCCGCCGCTGCATGGGCGACTCGCTGGCTGAGGCCGGGTCCGGTCGGGTTGATTTTCTGGAGGTTGCTCCGGAAAACTGGATGCGCTTAGGTGGCCGGTTTGCCAAGCTGTTCCGCCGGTACACTGAACAGTATGACTTTGTTGCTCATGGTTTATCTCTTTCAATCGGTAGCCCTTCACCTCTGGATGTAGAGTTCCTTAAGGAGCTTAAGGTCTTTATGGCTGAGCATAATATGAAAGGCTATTCCGAGCATCTGAGTTATTGCAGTGATGACGGGCATCTTTATGATCTGATGCCAATACCGTTCACCGAAGAAGCGGTACATTATGTTGCCGGACGTATCCGTCAGGTTCAGGACATTCTGGAGCAACGTATCGCGATGGAAAATATTTCCTACTATGCGGCGCCCGGTTCAGAAATGACTGAAATGGAGTTCTTCACTGCAGTATTGAAGGAAGCAGACTGCGATATGCTGCTGGATGTGAATAACATTTACGTTAACAGCATCAACCACGGTTATGACGCGATTGAGTTCCTGAATCAGGTACCCGGTGAGCGAATCAGTTACATTCACGTGGCTGGTCACTATAACGAAGCAGAAGATCTGATTGTTGATACCCATGGGGCAGATGTTATTGATCCTGTCTGGGATATTCTGCAGCACACCTATGCCCGGTTCGGTACTGTTCCAACATTGCTGGAACGTGATTTTAATATCCCGCCGATGCAAGAATTACTGAAAGAAGTCGATATGATTCGCGGTTATCAGCAAGCGGCAGATGCTGCACGCTTATCTTCAGCAAAGGGAGCTCAGCATGCAGTCGCCTAAGCCGGAGTTTACTGATCTTCAGTACCGCTTTGCCGGTACGATCCGCGATCCGGAGCATGTTGCTACGCTGGAGGATGTTGAAGAGCGTCGCATGAAGATTTATCGCGAGCTCTTTTATAACAATGTGGCAGGCTTTGTAAATTCCGGATTCCCGGTTTTGAAGAGCCTGTGTGATGAGACTTACTGGCAGCAACTGATCCGTGACTTTTTGATTGAGCACCGTTGCCAAACACCTTATTTTCTTGAGATAGCCCAGGAATTTGTTACTTACGTTTCTGAGGTTCGCGAAGCGCGCAGTGAAGATTTACCTTTTTTAGCGGCCCTGGCGCATTATGAATGGGCTGAACTGGCGCTGGATACCGCTGAAGACCCTGATGATCTGGGTGACATTGATCAGGATGGTGATCTGCTTGGCGGGCACCCTGTTCAGTCTCCGCTGGCCTGGTCGCTGATGTATGAGTACCCGGTACATCACATCAGTGAATCATTTATTCCTGAAGCAAAATCAGAAGCGCCTACCTGTCTTGTGGTTTACCGGAATAATCAGGATCAGGTGAAGTTTATGGAGATCAATCCGTTAACCGCACGGTTGCTCCACCTGTTAGCTGAAGATACTGATTTGAGTGGGCGTGATGCCCTGTTACAGATTGCTGCTGAAATGGCGCATCCTGATCCGGAAGTGATTGTGCAGGGTGGCCTGAGCATTTTAGAACAACTGCGACAGTCAGAAATAATTTTAGGTACCAACAATAACTAGAAGCTAGGAATGTTCTATGGCTAACCAATTGGTGAAACACTATAACTCTGTACATAACTTGCTGGATAAGACCCGTTTTGCAGATGGCATTGCGCCTTTGCTGCTCCGGTTGTATCTGGCACCTGTTCTGATGCAGGCCGGTTATAACAAGCTTTCTCATTTTGAAGACACCACCGCCTGGTTTGGTAACCCTGACTGGGGTCTGGGACTGCCGTTTCCGGAAGTCATGGCAGCACTGGCAGCAGGTACAGAGTTCTTTGGCGGTATTCTACTGATTATTGGTCTGGCAACCCGCTGGATTTCCATTCCGCTGATGATCACCATGCTGGTAGCCGCGTTCACTGTTCACATTGATAATGGCTGGCTGGCAATTTCTGATGCAAGCAGCTGGCTGGCAAACGACCGGGTAATGGAAGCGTCAGAGCGTCTGGCCCGTGCGAAAGAGATTTTACGTGAAAATGGTAACTATGGCTGGCTGACTGGCCGGGGATCTGTGGTTATTCTGAATAACGGCATTGAGTTTGCGATCACTTATTTCATTATGTTGCTAAGCCTGTTCTTTACCGGCGGTGGCCGTTACCTGAGCGTTGATTACTGGCTGGCTAAGTCATTCCGTAATCAGGATTAAACAGTTCGCTGTTCTCCACAGTGAGTAGACCTTTGCAGCACCTTTTGGTGCTGCTTTTTTATGTCTGTATTATCAGATGCTCTGGTCGGTTTCTGAACTGAGCGGAGGTCTTTGTGGCAACTTCTCCAGTATCTCATCCAGTAAAAACTGACAGGTTTCGCTGCTGTTTACGCCGGCACTCAGATTGTTGAGTAACTGGCTGAGCCATTCTCTGGTGATCATTTCCGGTGTTTCTATTTCAGGCAGGCTGTCTGTTTCGGCACGGGTATTCTGTTCAATACAGCGAATATAGTCTGCTGTGTTTTTTTCCAGAATCTGGCTTTGTTGCTCCAGTATCTGCAAAAGCTGCTGCAGCTCAATGAATGGTTCAGCTGTTTCAGGGCCGGAAGTCTCATTGTTGCCTGCAAAGGAAGCAGCAGACGGAGTAATCAGACAGCAACACAGAAGTGCTTGTCGTATCAGCCTGTGTGCAGGTTTCAGTTGAGCAGATAACATAGATACCTCCGGGACACTGACAGCAGAAAGAACTAGCTATCCAGTATAATTTCGCTGACCTGAATATACTCGGAATTAATCGTCCAGCGAATGTTCAGGTCATGTAACCGGATGCCGTAAATACGTTCATCCTGCTTGTTCTTATGGTAGGCCGGGCGGGGATCACAACGAAGAATCTCTTCAATCTGTGTCTCCAGAGGTACGTTTAAGCGGGTTGCGTGAGTATGTAAGGCCGCTTCAGCTTCCGGATGGAATCTGACCTCCAGATCCAGCGATTCTGCTTTGGTAGCCAGTTCAAAACTGGCATCTTCAATAATGTCGCTGTAAGGCAGGTAAGGTTTAATATCCAGAATAGGTGTCTGATCCAGTAAGTCTGCGCCGCTGACATCCAGATAGATGCCGTTACTTTCAATACGGATTGCTTCCAGCTTTACCGGTGAAAGCCCGATAGGGTTGGGTCTGAAAGGGGAGCGGGATGCCAGAACCCCGAGTTTCTGGTTACCACCGAGTCGGGGCGGTCTCACACTGGGTGACCAACCTTTATCAACACAGGCGCTGAATACAAATACCAGCCATATATGTGAGCAGGTTTCGAGGCCTTTTACTGCTTCAGCTGATGCGAATTCAGATAACAACTCAATCGTGGCTGTCATTGATGTTGCCAGGCCTGGCTGGCGGGGAATACCAAACTTTTCTTTAAATCCACTGTGAATGATGGCAATTGGTTTAACGTTGAGTTCGGCAATCATTATCAGGTGTCCAGACCGGTTAAGCGAAGCGCAATTATAGCCTCAAACAGACCTGCTTATGATGACTTTATTTACCTGATGGTTTATCAGTTCTTGTCAGCGCAAAAACATCAACCCGTTTACAGCCAGCCTGTTTGAGTAGTTTGCTGATTATATTTGTTGTGGTGCCTGTCGTGACAACATCGTCAACCAGCATGATGTGAGGTGGCGGGCTATTAACGCACTGAAAGCTGTTACGCAGATTTTGTCGGCGTTTGGCTGCACTGAGGTTAATCTGATTTCGGGTGTGTATGCGTTTATACAGGATGTCATTTCTTATCGGGATGTTAAATGTCCGGCTGATATCCTGAGCCAGCAACCAGGCATGATTATATTCCCGTTGCAGCAGTTTCTTAGGATGCATTGGAACGGGCACCAGACAGTCAGGGTAGGTTATAAAGCTGATTGTTTTCAGAGCAAGTTGATTAAGTGCGGACAGATAATCGGTACGGTTGCTGAATTTTCCCGGTGGGATCATTGCGTTAACCGGAAAGGCGTATTTGAAAGCGCAGTATACCTGGTCAAAATCCGGTTTTTTTCGCAGGCATGCCGGGCAGTAATTATTTGCAGAACTTAGCGGAAGCGCGCATCGCACGCACTGCTCTTCAAGCCAGGGCAAATCCACTTGGCAGGCTCTGCATATTGGTGATTGGTCAGAATGTTTAAGCTGGCAGATCAGGCAAACATTCTGTTTAAAAAATAAACAGTTGTTTTTGTGTTTGTGTAACATGAGTTGACAGATTTCCTTATCCGTTTATCATTAGCCACTTGCCAAAAGCGGTTGTTTTCCAACCGTTCATCAAGTGACAGGACCGACATCAGTATGCAGCAATCAAGTGCTATCCGACACGACTGGACCAAAGACGAAGTACAGGCTTTATTTGACCTGCCTTTTAACGATCTGTTGTTTCAGGCACAGCTTGTTCACCGTGAAAATTTTAATCCTAATGAAGTACAGGTAAGTACGCTGCTGTCGATTAAAACCGGCGCCTGCCCGGAAGACTGTAAGTATTGCCCTCAGAGTGGCCATTACAACACAGGCCTTGAAAAAGAGCGCCTGATGCAGGTTGAAAAGGTACTGGAAAAAGCCCGTAAAGCGAAGGAAACCGGTTCAACCCGTTTCTGCATGGGCGCTGCCTGGAAACATCCGGCTGAAAAAGATATGCCGTATGTACTTGAAATGGTTAAAGAAGTGAAAAAGCTTGGCCTTGAAACCTGTATGACACTGGGCATGCTGGATCAGAGCAAAGCTGAGCGTCTGGCGGATGCCGGTCTGGATTACTATAACCACAACCTGGATACGTCTCCGGAATATTACGACAAGATTATTACGACCCGTACGTTCCAGGACCGTCTGGATACGCTGCATAATGTTCGCGAATCCGGCATGAAAGTCTGCAGTGGCGGTATTCTGGGAATGGGTGAAACTGCTACCGATCGTATCGGTTTGTTACGTCAGTTGGCAAACATGCCGACACATCCTGAAAGTGTGCCAATCAACATGCTGGTTAAAGTAAAAGGCACACCGATGGAGAATGTGGATGATCTGGATCATCTGGATTTTGTCCGTACCATTGCGGTTGCACGTATCATGATGCCGGCTTCCCATGTGCGCCTGTCCGCTGGCCGGGAAAGCATGAGTGATGAAATGCAGGCGATGACCTTCATGGCCGGGGCTAACTCAATTTTCTATGGTGAATGTCTGCTGACAACCCCTAACCCGGAAACTCATCGCGACCTGCAGCTCTTTAAACGCCTGGGCATTAATCCTGAACAGCGTATCAGTGAAAATGATGATACTCAGGAGCAGGTTATTATGCAGTCGCTGCAAAAGCAGCAGGACGATTCGTTCTTCTACGAAGCCTGATTTTACGCATTTCTTCCGGCCATGGTGTCTGCCATGGCCGTTTCTGATGGTCCGACTATGTCATTCTCACAGTTACAGGATGAACTGAATCTGCGTAAGCAGGCTTCACTCTACCGTACCCGCAGAACTCTGCAAACGCCCCAGTCGCCAAACATTAAAGTGGATGGCAAAGACTATCTGGCATTTTGCTCCAATGATTATCTGGGGCTGGCTAATCATCCTGATGTTGTCGCTGCTTTTCAGAACGCCGCCAATCTTTACGGTGTAGGAGGCGGTGCCTCACATCTGGTTAATGGCCACAGTCAGGCACATCATGAACTTGAACTGGCGCTGGCGGAGTTTACCGGCCGCGACAGAGCACTGTTATTCTCAACCGGATACATGGCAAATCTCGGGGCGGTAACCGCGCTGCTGGACAAGCAGGATGGTGTGTTTGAGGACCGTGTGAATCATGCATCTCTGCTGGATGCAGGCCTGTTAAGCGGAGCGCGTTTTCAGCGTTATTTGCATAACGATGCTGCTAACTTGCAGACCCGTCTGCAGCGCAGTGAAGCCCGCCGTAAGTTAGTGGTTACGGACGGCGTATTCAGTATGGACGGTGATATTGCACCGTTACCTGAGCTGGCAGAAGTTAGCCGGCAGGCGGATGCCTGGGTGATGGTGGATGATGCTCATGGCCTGGGATGTATCGGTAAAGAAGGTCGGGGCAGTGTTGATCACTTCGGGTTAGGGCAGGATGATGTTCAGATTCTGATGGGCACACTGGGTAAAGCATTCGGCACTGCCGGTGCATTTATTGCCGGTTCTGAAGTGCTGATCGAAACCTTAATTCAGCATGCCCGCAGTTATATCTATACCACCAGTATGCCACCGGCCGTTGCCGCCGCAACCCTGCGCAGCCTGCAGCTGGTGCGTGAGGATGAATGGCGCCGGGAAAAGCTCCAGGCGCTGATTGCACAGTTCCGTACCGGTTGCGAATCCATGGGGTTAACCTTAATGGATTCCCTGACGCCTATTCAGCCAATTATGGTTGGCTGCAGTGAGACTGCTATGCAGATGAGTGCAGCACTGGAAGCAAAAGGTATCTTTATTACTGCAATCCGTCCGCCGACCGTTCCGAAGAATGAAGCACGGTTACGTGTCACTCTCAGTGCCAGTCATACTGAAGCGGATGTAGACCGTTTGCTGGTGGCTCTCAGTGAGGTGAAGGTATGAAGTTGCATCTGAGTTATGCCGGTCAGCCGTTGCATCAGGCACCGACTTTGGTGCTGCTGCATGGCTGGGGAATGCACAGTGAGATCTGGCAGCCGCTTTGTACATTACTGGAAGATGACTTTTCACTGGTACTGATTGATTTACCGGGACACGGTCTGAGTAAGGGTGATGCTGAAAACTGTACTCTGAAAGGTATGGTGACAGAGATTCATAATGAATTACTGAAGGCCGGTATCTCGCAGGCAGCCTGGTTAGGCTGGTCGCTGGGTGGAATTGTCGCAATGGCTTATGCGCAATCTTACAGAGACAATGTCACTTCATTAATGACTCTCTGCACAAGCCCTTGCTTTGTTGTTCGGGAAGATTGGGCGGCGGGGATGGATACCGACACTTTCGCTCAGTTCAGTGATGCCTTTAAGACTCACCCACAGAAAACTTTGCAGCGTTTCGCCATGCTTCAGGTACAGGGATCAGAAACCGCCCGGCAGGATCTTAAACAGCTGAAGTCACTGATCAGCAGTGTATCTGATCCTGATTATCCGGCTGTTAGCACTGCGCTGGAAATTCTCGAGGCGGATTACCGTGCGCTCTACTGTGCTGCGGATCAGTCTGATCTTCCGGTTAGTCATTTTTTGTGTGAACACGATACGCTGGCACCGGCAAGTGTTGCTGAGTATCTCCGGCAGCTTTCGGGCTCTGCTATGGCTGTGTTGGCAGGTTCATCCCATGTGCCTATGTTGTCAGATCCGCAGATGCTTGCTGCCCGGATAAAGGAATCCCTGAAATGAGTCAGTTTTCCAAGCAGGAAGTTGCGACGTCATTCAGCCGTGCGGCCAGCAGCTATGATAACTATGCCAAGCTGCAACAGCAGGTGGGTGATCAGCTGTTGGCTATGGTGCCTTCCGGAGCTGAGCAACAAATCAGGCAGGTTGTTGATCTGGGGTGTGGCACCGGTTATTTCATCCCCCGGCTAATGGACAGGCTTCAGCCTGAATGCCTGACCGGGGTTGATCTGGCACCGGGTATGCTGAGTTATGCAAGGGAGCATCATGCGGCAGATAATATCCGCTGGGTATGCGGCGATGCGGAAGCATTGCCGCTTGCCGGTGGCAGCGTTGATCTGATTTTTTCCAGCCTGGCCATTCAGTGGTGTGAAAATCTGTCCCGGCTGTTTGCTGAAATTTATCGGGTATTACGTCCGGGTGGGCAGTTTGTCTTCAGTACTCTGGGGCCGGAAAGTCTTTGCGAGCTGAGAGCTGCATGGGCAGCTGTTGATGCTTATCAGCATGTCAGTGAATTTGTGCCCCTCCCTCAGTTACGCAACAGTATCGGTAACCTTCAGGAAGTCCGCTTTGAAGTGGCACCGGTTCAGCTTTTGTATCCGGAACTGCGCGGCCTGACGAATGAGCTGAAACGTATTGGTGCACATAATATGAGTGCGGGCCGGCCTGAAGGGCTCACCGGAAAGCGGCATTTACTTGCATTCAGAGATGCTTATGAAGCCTACCGGCGTGATGATGGTTTGCTGCCGGCTACTTATGAAGTGGCTTACGTTGTATTACGTAAACCTGAGTAAAATTGACAATTAAGACGATCCGTTATGGCAAAGAAAAGTATTTTTATTGCAGGCACTGATACCGATGTGGGCAAGACCGTAGTTGCAGCGGGTATTCTTGAAGCAGCTAACCGTAAAGGTCTGTCCACCGTTGCAGTAAAGCCCATTGCTGCCGGGTGTGAAAATACCCCTGAGGGGCTGCGTAATTCAGATGCGTTGCTGTTACAGGCAACGGCAAGCGTTAAGCTGAGCTATGAGCAAATTAATCCGGTTGCTTTTGAGCCGCCGATCGCGCCGCACATCGCTGCTGAACAGGTGGGGCGCAGACTGGATGCGGACCGTATCGCTGCGTTATGCCGTGGCGTAATGCTGCAGCCGGCAGATCTGGCGGTGATTGAAGGTGCCGGCGGCTGGCGGGTGCCGCTGAATAACCGTCAGACCATTGCTGATATTCCGAAAATGCTGAGTACCCCGGTTGTACTGGTGGTGGGTATGAAGCTTGGCTGTATCAGTCATACATTGCTGACGGTTGAAAGTATTGTCAGAGACGGTTTACCGCTGGCCGGATGGGTTGCCAATCAGGTTGACCCGCAAATGAGTTGTTATGAAGAAAATCTGCAAACCTTAAAGAGTATGCTCTCCGCGCCGCTGATCGCTGAGGTACCATATTCTGATGACTGCTCGCCACAAAACATTGCCCAATTTGTGGACATTGATGCTCTGATCGGTTGATTAATTACTGTACAGTTCGGATACTTACAGGGCGACAGGTGAGTCTGTCGCTTCAAAGATCAATCAACCTAGAGGTGTTACCATGAATGTATCCTCTGCTCTTCAGACAGGTGTATTAGGCATAAACCGTGGCCTCGACGGTGTACAGAAAGCTGCGTCTGATATTGCCGGAGCGGGTAAACCGCAGGCACCGGAGGAAGCAACAGGCCGGGATGTTAATGAAGCGCTGGCTGATCTGACTGTTGAGAAAAACGCGACCGCTGCATCCACTAAAGTTGTACAGTCAGCCGATGAAGTGCTCGGTACACTGATAGACATCCGCGTCTGATTCAGTTTTGTATGACCAGTGAGGTGCAGGTATGCAACTCAATATAAATAGCCTTCAGATACAATCCACCAGTACCGGTAATAACACCGGTATCGGGCAGGATGATACTGTCCGTTCAGCCAGGGACCCTGCTGTCAGCGGATCATCTGTCTCCCTGCATTCTGCAGAGTCTTCACCAAATACATCTACCCCGAAATCTGCGGATGTCAGCGGTTCTGATACCCAGAGTGCTGAAAGAAATACCGCTGATCAAAACACATCCGGCCAGGCTGGTGCTGATCAGCGTAGCGCGACTGCTGTAAAAGCAGACCTAACTGCGCTTGAAAATGAACAGATACAACAGTTAGCCACCCGTGACCGTGAGGTTCGGCAGCATGAGCAGGCACATGCTACGGTAGGCGGCCCTCATGCAGGGGCGCCGAGTTATGAGTACAAGAAAGGGCCGGATGGTCGTCTTTACGCTGTCTCCGGTGAAGTGAGTATAGATACTTCCGCAGTGCCCAATGATCCCAAAGCCACCTTAGAGAAAGCTGAAATAGTCTTGCGAGCAGCGCTTGCTGTTGCGGAGCCTTCAGGGGCCGACCGTGCTGTGGCTGCCCGTGCAACTGCACTGGCTGAACAGGCCCGTGCTGAGCTTTCTACTCAGGAGACGTCCGGCGCTGAGTCTGGCGGGGAAGCATCGGCATCTGTTGCAGCAGCGGGTGAGGATGCCGGTCGGGCAGAGGCGATAAAAGAAGAGTTGTCTGAGAATCAGGCAGCTTCAGAGCGCGCTGAAGAAGAGCAGGAGGCAGCCCGTCAGGATGCTCAGCGTGAGTCACAGGCAGCAGATGCTGTTCGGCGACAGGATGCACTGGATGAGCTTAATACCAACCGGGAAGAGCACAGTGCTGCCGTCTCTCAAAGCCTGGAAGACTATAATCAGCGCCTTGATGAAGTGGGAGAGCGGTTTGCAGAAGTGAACCAGCGCCTCGTTGAAGCAGGCGTATTTAAAAAGTTCTTTCCTGAAGGTCTGATTGTCGATCAGAACGTATAAGGTCTTATGTTCCCCAAAGCTCTTAGTTATTTTCCTGCAGGAAATTCAGCACCAGTTTACTGAAAGCCGCCGGTTTTTCCGCATGGGGCCAGTGGCCAGCGTTCTGAATAATTTTATAAGACGCCGCCGGAAAGTACTGTAACAGCGCATCCTTGTGTTCAAGGGTAATGTATTCCGACTGTCCGCCTTTAATAAACAGTGTATTGCCCTGATAGGTGTTTCCTTCAGGAGGCGCACTGATATTGGCATACTGGCTTTCAATAACCGCCAGATTCATTCGCCAGGCAAAGCCATTTTCACTGCGGTAAAGGTTTTTCAGCAGGAACTGCCGCAGGCCGGTGTCAGTCACCTGTTCTGCCAGTTGTTGCTCCGCTTCCCGCCGTGAGGTAACCGTATCCAGTCTGACAGACTTCAGCCCCTGAATAACCGTGTCATGATCGTGGCTGTACTGTACCGGCGCGATGTCAACGATGATCAGTTGCCGGATACGTTCCGGTTGTGTGAGGGCCAGTTGCATGGCTGCTTTTCCGCCCATGGAGTGTCCCAGAATATGGGCGCTTTGCAGGCCGTGATTGTCCATCAATTCAGCAATGTCATCAGCCATGGCGGCATAAGTCATTTCATCGCTATGAGGAGAACGGCCGTGGTTACGCAAATCCACCGCATACACCTGGTATTGCTCGGCCAGAACTTTTATCTGGCTGCCCCAGTTTTCCAGAGTGCCGAATAAACCGTGCAGAATGATCAGCGGTTCGCCCTGGCCCTGAATATTCACGTGAAGTTGCATGGGTGTATCCTCTTTTACATAACCGTAAAAAAGCCGATGCAGGCATCGGCTTAGTCATT
Source organism: Aliamphritea spongicola (assembly GCF_017051665.1). Taxonomy (NCBI): domain Bacteria; kingdom Pseudomonadati; phylum Pseudomonadota; class Gammaproteobacteria; order Oceanospirillales; family Oceanospirillaceae; genus Aliamphritea; species Aliamphritea spongicola. Next base: position 103,332 of record NZ_JAFIDL010000009.1, on the reverse strand, counting down.
GTGCTTAACAGGCCTGTTCCGTTACAGAACAGCCAGCAGCTCAACGTCGAAGATCAGAGTGGCATATGGAGGGATGCCGCCCGGAGAGCCCTGCGCACCGTAAGCCAGTTGATACGGTACGTACAGACGCCATTTGTTGCCCGGAGTCATTAACTGCAGAGCTTCAGTCCAGCCAGCGATTACGCCGCCAACAGGGAATTCAGCAGGCTGACCGCGCTCGTAAGAGCTGTCGAATACTTTACCGTCGGTGAAAGTGCCGTGGTAGTGAACGCGAACGGTAGACTCACGGGATGGCTTTTCACCTTCTTCGCTGCCCGCTTCAATAACTTCGTACTGCAGGCCGGAATCAGTAACGAATACTTCTTCACGCTGAGAGTTTTTCTCCAGAAAGATTTCACCTTCAGCCGCTGCTTTTTTAGCCGCTGCTTCAGCTTCTTCCTGCATACGCTTCTGGATTTCGTTGAATGCTGCCTGGATCTGTTCGCCGGCAACTTTCAGTTCAGCGCCTTCAAAAGCGTCCTGGATGCCGGTAACAACTGCGTTCAGGGAAACGCCTTCAAAGCTGTTGTTGGCCAGTTGGTCGCCCATTTGACGGCCGATACCGTAGCTGGCGATTTGTTCAGTGGTTTCTAGTTTTAGTTCAGACATGAGACTCGATCAATTGATGATTCATTAAGGCGGCCAAGACTAGCAAACTCCGCGGTTAAACGCTATGGCTGGCCGTATCAGAGCAGGTCCGGTATGACCTCGGTCACCTGACTTCGAATCCGTCCATCCTGTAAACGGATGTGGATTTCTTCCCCCGGGTTGACGGCTTTTACCTGCTGAATAACCTTACCGTCGGGGCGTTCAGTAATGGCATAACCCCGTTCAAGGGTAGCCAGAGGACTCACACCATTGAGGCGCCCGGCAATCGCCTGTAAACGTAACTGCTGCCGTGCCTGGTACTGGAGGCTCAGCTGTTCCAGCCGATGGCCCAACTCGTTTACTTTTTGCTGTAAAGCACTGATCCGGGGCTGTTGCAGGCAGCGTTGTTGCCGCTGTTGCAGTTGCTGCAGTTTATCTTGCCGGGTTGTGACGGCTTGCTGCATCGCTTTACTGAGGCGTAATTCCAGATCGTCCAGCCTTTGGGCGTGTTCATTGAGTTTGTCACCCGGATGTTTCAGGCGGTTGCTGATCCAGCGGAGCTTTTCCTGATAGCGACTCAGTTTCTGCTGCATATTATGTTGCAGCCTGTTGTGCAGTTGCTGCAGACGCAGTTGAAGATGTGCCTGGTCAGGGCTGATAATCTCGGCAGCTGCTGATGGCGTCGGTGCACGGACATCGGCGACAAAATCTGCAATTGATACATCTGTTTCATGGCCGACCGCGCTGATAACCGGAATACGGCTGTTAAAAATCGCCTCGGCAACTCTGGCTTCGTTAAAACACCAAAGGTCTTCAAGGGATCCGCCCCCGCGGCCCACAATCAGAACATCACAGGTGTTATGACTGTTAGCGGTTTCAATGGCAGCAACGATTTCATCGGTCGCTTCATTGCCCTGTACCCGGGCCGGATAAATATTAACCGGTAATGAGGGAAAGCGGCGCTGTAAGACAGTCAGAATGTCGTGGACCGCGGCACCGGTTGGGGAAGTAATAATCCCAAGACGTTTTGGCTGGAGCGGTAAGGTCTTTTTATGAGACTGATCGAACAGCCCCTGACGCTGAAGCTGCAGTTTCAGGGCTTCATAGGCCTGCTGTAAAGAGCCGATGCCGGCATCTTCCATGTAATCACAGATTAACTGGTAATCACCACGGCCCGGATACAGGCTGACTTTGGCGCGCACACGGACCTTGTCACCGTTCTTCGGCTGATAATTCAGGTAGTGATTGCGGTTCTTAAACATGGCGCAACGTACCTGAGCGCCGCTGTCTTTCAGCGTGAAATACCAGTGACCTGAGCCGGGGCGAACAAAGTTAGAGAGTTCACCTTCAACCTGAATAATTCTGAAGCTGCTTTCCAGCAGCGATTTAACTTCATTGTTAAGCTCGCTGACGGTAAATGCGGGGGGAGTTTGGTTGCTTTGCATGGCGCGATAGTAAACTATTCAGAACGCTTATTTAAGGGCTTTGCAGAGTCTGCGTCTGAGCGTAAAAAAATAGTCGTGAAAACTGCGTTTTTTCACCCGGTATTAATTGTCGCCACAGTTGTAAAAGGCTATAATCCCGTGCCTTCTTTATATACAGAATAAAGGCACGCCCTCACTATGTTGCGAATTGCTGAAGAAGCACTTACTTTCGACGATGTTCTTTTGGTTCCTGGTTATTCCGAAGTTCTGCCTAAGGACGTGTCACTTAAGACTCGCCTGACCAAAGGGATTGAATTGAATATTCCTTTGGCTTCCGCAGCGATGGATACTGTTACGGAATCCCGCCTGGCCATTGCGATGGCACAGGAAGGCGGCATCGGTATCATCCATAAAAACCTTACGATTGATCAGCAAGCTGACGAAGTTCGCCGCGTGAAGAAGTACGAGGCGGGTGTGGTCAGTGATCCTGTTACCTGTACGTCTGATATGACCGTTGGTGAGCTGAACGCGCTGAGTGCACGGGTTGGGTTCTCCGGTTTCCCTGTTGTGGATAACGGTGATCTGGTGGGTATTGTTACCAGCCGTGATGCACGTTTTGAACACAAGCTGGATGCAACCGTTGCGTCTATCATGACGCCGAAAGACCGTCTGGTTACCGTTAAGGAAGGTGTTGATCCTGACGACGTACGTAACCTGCTGCGCAAGCACCGCATTGAAAAGATCCTTGTTGTTGATGACAGCTTTGGTCTGCGTGGTATGATGACAGTAAAAGATATGAACAAAGCGCAGACGCATCCGAATGCAGCTAAAGACGAGAAAGGTCGTCTGATTGTTGGTGCGGCTGTAGGTACCGGTGCAGATACCGCTGAACGTGTTGAAGCGCTGGTAAATGCTGAAGTTGACGTGATCATTGTTGATACTGCTCACGGTCACTCCAAAGGTGTTATTGACCGTGTTGCCTGGGTGAAGAAAAACTTCCCGAACGTTCAGGTAATTGGCGGTAACATTGCGACGGCTGCCGCTGCTGTTGCGCTGGCGAAGGCTGGTGCAGACGGTGTTAAAGTCGGTATCGGTCCGGGCTCTATCTGTACTACCCGTATTGTTGCCGGTGTGGGTGTACCTCAGGTCAGTGCAGTTGCTAATGTTGCAGCGGCGCTGGAAGAGTACGGCGTACCGTGTATTGCAGACGGCGGTATCCGTTTCTCCGGTGATTTGTCCAAGGCGATTGTTGCCGGTGCATCTGCTGTGATGGTGGGGTCAATGCTGGCCGGTACTGATGAAGCACCGGGTGATGTTGAACTGTTCCAGGGCCGTGCATATAAGTCTTATCGTGGTATGGGCTCGCTGGGTGCGATGGCTCAGACCACCGGTTCTTCTGACCGTTATTTCCAGGACGCTGCGCAGGGTGCTGAAAAGCTTGTACCGGAAGGTATTGAAGGCCGGGTGGCCTGTAAAGGTCCGATGGGCGGTGTCGTGCATCAGCTGATGGGTGGTCTGCGGGCTTCCATGGGTTATACCGGCAGTGCCGATATCACCACCATGCGCTCGGTACCGGAGTTTGTACGCATTACGAACGCCGGTATGGCAGAAAGCCATGTCCATGATGTGAGCATCACTAAAGAGGCGCCGAATTACCGGGTTGGATAATTCGCGACCAGAAAAATACCAGTAGGTGGGATGGCTTCGGCTATCCCACTTTTGTTTTTAACAAGCTACAACACTTGTAGAGATTCCTTTGGAGTCATCGAAATGTCCCAAGATATTCATGCACAACGGATTTTAATCCTCGATTTCGGCTCACAGTACACGCAGCTGATTGCGCGTCGTATTCGTGAGATCGGTGTTTACTGTGAAATTTATCCTTACGATATGGATAACGCCGCAATTACCGAATTCAATCCGCGAGGGATTATCCTGGCGGGTGGCCCGGAATCAGTTACCGAGGGCGACTCTCCGCGGGCGCCACAGGCCGTTTTTGATCTGAACGTACCGATCCTAGGTATTTGCTATGGTATGCAGACCATGGCTGAACAGCTGGGCGGTGCCGTTGTTACCTCCGATAAGCGTGAATTTGGCTACGCTAAAGTTCGTCTGGAAGACAGCCCGAGCCGTCTGTTCGAAGGCATTGAAGACCATATTGCCAACAATGGTTCTTTACTGCTGGATGTATGGATGAGCCACGGTGACAAGGTTAGCGAACTGCCTGATGGCTTCCATGTGATCGCCAGCACTGAAAGTGCACCGATTGCTGCGATGTGTCACCCGGCGAAGAATTACTTTGGCGTGCAGTTCCACCCAGAAGTTACCCACACCAAGCAGGGTGGACGGATGCTGAAGCGTTTCGTTCAGGAAATCTGTGACTGTGAAGCGCTGTGGACGGCTGAAAATATCATTACTGATCTGATTGCCCGTGTTCGCGAACAGGTGGGTGATCAGAAAGTATTGCTGGGTCTTTCCGGCGGTGTTGATTCCTCTGTTGTAGCGGCCCTGTTGCATAAAGCGATTGGCGATCAGCTGACCTGTGTATTCGTAGATAATGGCCTGCTGCGTAAGCACGAAGGTGATCAGGTAATGGACATGTTCGGTAAGAATATGGGCGTTAAGGTTATCCGTTCCGATTCTGAAGATCTGTTCCTGGGTCGTCTGAAAGGTGAAGCAGACCCGGAAACTAAGCGTAAGATTATCGGTAATACCTTCATTGAAGTCTTTGACGAAGAAGCGGCGAAGCTGAAGGATGTTAATTTCCTGGCTCAGGGTACTATTTACCCGGATGTAATTGAGTCTGCGGCTGCTAAAACCGGTAAGGCACACGTCATCAAGTCCCACCACAACGTAGGTGGTCTGCCGGAAGACATGGCATTTGAGCTGGTTGAGCCACTGCGTGAGCTATTCAAAGATGAAGTCCGTAAGATCGGTCTTGAGCTGGGTCTGCCATACGATATGGTTTACCGTCATCCGTTCCCGGGCCCGGGTCTGGGTGTTCGTATTCTGGGTGAAGTTAAGAAAGAATACGCGGATATCCTGCGTGAAGCCGATGCTATCTTCCTGGAAGAGCTGCATGCCGCTGACTGGTACCACAAAACCAGCCAGTCTTTTGCGGTATTCCTGCCGGTTAAATCCGTGGGTGTCGTGGGTGATGGTCGCCGTTATGAATACGTCATTGCGTTACGTGCGGTTGAAACCATCGACTTTATGACAGCTCGCTGGGCGCATCTGCCATATGAGCTGCTGGAGACTGTGTCCAGCCGCATCATTAACGAGATACCAAAAGTGTCCCGTGTGACTTACGATGTAAGCTCTAAGCCGCCGGCGACCATTGAGTGGGAATAATTTCCCGTTAACTCTGAAAAAGCCCGCTTTAGCGGGCTTTTTTGTGTCGGGTGTGATTGCAATATACAGAGGTACTGATGACTGCATCTGAAGAAGATGAAAAGTGGATGGCTTATGCGCTTCAGCTGGCAGATAAAGCTGCTGAAAGAGGTGAGGTGCCTGTGGGGGCGGTGGTTGTCCGTGACGGTGAAATACTTGGGGAAGGCTGGAATCAGCCTATTTCCGGGCACGATCCCTGCGCCCATGCAGAAATTATTGCTTTGAGGGATGCAGCAGCAAATGTTGCTAATTACCGGCTGGTGGATGCCACACTCTATGTGACCATTGAGCCATGTACTATGTGTGCGGGAGCGATTGTACATAGCCGTGTTAAGCGGCTGGTATTTGGTGCAACCGAGCCTAAAGCCGGTGCGATAGTCAGTAACGGGCAGGTGCTTGATCAGCCCTGGATGAATTACCGGGTGGAATATCTGGGTGGAGTAATGGCTGAAAATTGCAGTGGCTGTATCAGTGCATTTTTTCAGCGCCGCCGTGAAGAGAAAAAAGCCGCTAAGCGCGCAAAGCAGCAGGCTGAACGCGCTGGAGGTGAGTGATATTTACTGCGCCGTGTCAGTGCGGCGTGCCAGCAGGCTGTTCTTGCCGTTAGTGCGCTGTTCGACCCAGCTGATCAGATCAGTCCACATGCGGGAAATTTCTGCTTTTTTCGGCATGATACCCGCGTGTTTCAATTCAATCGTCATCACCGGAATGCTTTTCACAAACCAGCCATAGTTTCCGAGGGATCCTGGATAGGTTCCAAGTTGCTTAAGGTAAAGTGGACCCAGTTTTCGCGGCGGCTTAATGCTGCCGTCAAAATCGAGAATGCCGTGTGGTGCGTGTACCGATACGATGACGTCCGGTTTTAATTCATCGATCAGGGTATGAATCGCCTGTGATTCCGGTTCACTCAGCGGTTTGTGGCCCGGGAAGTAACGGGGACGTTTTTTAGCATAAGTCTGCCAGTGCTGTATCGGATCAACAGCCGCTTTAGCCGGGATAAAGTTTCGGTTGAGGTCTACTTTATTGGCGTTCACCCGGGTGGCGCGCTTCTGTAACAGACCGTCAGGGTTTGCCAGCGGCAGAAAATGCCAGTCATAGGCGCCGCTGTGGTTTTCATCCAGTGTCTTCAGCCATTTGAAGGTAACGCTGATACTTGAGTATTCATCACCATGGATGCCACCGATAAAGAGAATTTTGACCGGCGTTTCTGTATCCGGTGATGCCGGGTAATGTTTTTCCAGGATTAGCTCGCCGTTGTTTGAGTAAAAACGGGGAGATATAAACTCCAGATCCAGACATTCTTTAACTGAAACACTGCTGAGTTTGTTGCCGATCTTGGTACAGATATCGGTTACGTCTGGATGGGGTGTGTAGTCTTCCTGGCTGAGCTGATAACGGTCCGGCAAGGGGGATTCTGACAGTGCTTCTGTTGGGGAGGCTTTGGTTGCCTGCTCCAGTGCGTTGCTGTCCAGAGGTTGAGTTTTCGGTTGTGTCGCCTGGGTAGAAGCAGGTTGATGAACCTGGCTGATACTTTCTTGCATTGGAGCAGTCGCACTGATCATGGAAGGCAGTATCGGTGCGTTATGTTCGTTGTTGATTTTCGCTTCAATAGCGGCCTGGCTAAGCAGTTTTTTTGCATCACCTTTCAGAGTGTTATTGTTAGCGTGCTGAGCCGTTCCTGTACTGACCGGTGTTTCTGTGAGGGCCGGCTGTTTCAGTGTTACAGAAGCAGTAACCGTTTTATCTCCCTCCGAAGTATCTTTATTTCCTACCGTCCCGGATGGTGCGTCAGCCGCTTCGGGGGCTGGCAGTGAATTCCCTGCATCAGCGATGGCTGCTTTTTCAGATGATGTCTTAGTGTTGCTGACAACCTGTCTTTCTTCCGCAGCTGAATCAACAGGGATCGTGCCGGTGCTGTTATCAATTGTCAGTTGTTTACTGAGGCCAGACAGCAGTTTTTTAGTGCTGTCAGTCAGTGCATCAGATGCCTCTTCCTGCTGGCCTGAAATGATCGGCTGGCTAAGGCTTTGAGCAGGCAGGGTGAAGCCTCCGGTTGCGACAGCTGATTCTGCATTTGCCGTTTGAAAATTAATTAGCAGGCAGCCCAAAATTGCGGTTCTCAGGGCGGATTTATGCCATAAAATCTGACGTGATGGGGCAAATAAAGTGTCTAGTGATAAAGCCATGAGCACAGGAAAATTCGGTTAGGGTTAAAAAAGCTGAATAAAAACAGGGAGACAGCGATTAAAGTGCAAAAATCGATCACATTTTAATCGCCTTTGGAGGTTATGTGGAGTCTTTTATTCGCTTTTGTGAAGCTCTATAGCCGGCTTAGCTATGGGCAAAACCTGTGCTTCTATGCCGGATTCAGGGGGATTGGCCTGTGCCGAGGGAGGCGTAATATCCAGGTTTGGATCACTATCCTCCGGATTACCGGGCATGACAATTTCACCTTCGTTTTCAGCTGGCGTTGGTTCAGGTTTACTGGCTTCGATTTCTGCAAGTTGCTGCTGCCAGAGGATCAGATCGTAGTACTGCCGGATGTTTTTAACATAGATAACCGGCTCATAGCCTCTGGCGTAACCACGTTTTACGGTTTTATAGTATTTTGGCTGGGTCAGTAATGGCAGAAATTGTTTAACATCTTCCCATAAATCAGGATTTTTCCCCGCGCGGCTGGTAAGAATCCGGGCGTCTTCCAGGTGGCCATAACCGACGTTATAGGCTGCCAGTGCAAACCAGATTCGGTCATCGCCCTGAATACGCTCAGGGATTTTTTTCATTACCCGGGTGAGATATTCCGCACCGCCGAGCACGCTCTGTATCGGATCGGTGCGGTCTTCAACGCCGACTTCCTTCGCTGCCGCGTTGGTGAGCATCATGATCCCTTTTACCCCTGTCGGAGAGACGGCTTTGGGGTTCCAGTGGGATTCCTGATAGGCAATGGCTGCAAGCAGCAGCCAGTCGATGTCTGTTTCCTGCTCGGCCATATAAAAGTACTGCTCAAGCTTGCAGAAGCGGGTGCGCATATCCCGTTTGAAGGTTTCAATGTCTACATAAGTAAGGGTGTTTTCCCGGTTAAAATACTTATCCTGCAGTTCAGTGACCAGCTGTTTGGTTTCCGGTTTTGAGAAAAATGTTTCCAATGCATTAAGAAGGCTCTGGTCATTTTGTTTGGCGACCATCCAGGCAATGGGTTCGGATTTACCCATGGAGAAAGCTGTTTTCAGCCCGGGAAAAAAAGATTTTTGGGCGTTAAATACAATATCGTCTGAAATTGTGTAGCGATATTTCTTGTTGTATACGTCGTCCAGCAGTTCAGTGATGTTGCCAGTACTGTTTTCCTGCCAGGTAATACCGGGGAATTCTGCTTTCAGTTTCTGCATGATTTCCGAATGGCTGCTGTCGGCGAGCACCTCGATGGATTTGCCTTCAAGATCTTTCAGAGATATCGGTTTTTTCTGGCCCTGGGTGACCCGGTAAATGAGTGTGGGTGTGCTGTAGGCGTAAGGCTGGGCAAAACTGAACTCTGCTTCTCTGGATTCCGTAATGGTAAGTCCGGCGGCTGCAATGTGGGCCTTATGGTTTTTAATGACCGGGAATATGTCACCGAAACTGTCGGGAATGACCAGTTCAATTTCCACACCGATTTCATCTGCAAATGCTTTGGCCAGGTCATATTCGAAGCCAGCGGGTTTGCCATCTTTGTCTGATATATAGGTGGTTGGGGTATTACGGGTAACAATTTTCAGGACGCCGGTTTTCTGAATGGCCTCTAACTGATTGTCCGTTGTGAGGTTCGCCAGGAATAGCCAGCCGATGACCGCCAGTATGGTAGTGATAAAGAACACTTCTCTGAGGAAAAAAATTCGCGTTCGCATAATAATAATGGCCCTTATTGATGGCGCCGGAGTGGCGATTTCAGTAAAATGCGGCCTTAGATTTCTCCTACTTCATACATACCTGTTAGGCATACTCAAGAGGCTCGATACTAACATGCTAGTACTGCGTGGAGCGCCTGCTCTTTCTGCTTTTCGTCATGATAAGCTGCTGTCCGTCCTGCAATCCCAACTCAGCCAGGTAACGGCGATTTACGGTGAGTTCATGCATTTTGCTGATCTGCACCAAGACTTGTCTGAGCAAGAGCACACAATTTTGGAGCGAATTCTGCGCTACGGCCCTAAAGCTAAAGTGGAAGAGCCTTCAGGTCAATTGGTTTTAGTTGTGCCTCGTCCCGGCACGATATCTCCGTGGTCCAGTAAGGCGACAGATATTGCCAAAAACTGCGGCCTGTCAGCGATTAAGCGACTGGAGCGTGGTGTTGCGTACTATGTTCAGTCTGAAGCGCCGTTAACGGCGGAGCAACTGGCAATTGTTGAAGCAGCATTACATGACCGTATGGTTGAAGCTGTACTGGATGATGTGGCAGCAGCCGATGTTCTGTTCCGCAATGAAGAGCCTGCCCCGCTGACTGTGGTGGATATCATTGGCGGTGGCCGTGAAGCCCTGGTTGTTGCGAATACTGAACTGGGTCTGGCACTGGCTGAAGATGAAATTGATTACCTGGTTGCCAGCTTTGTTGAGCTTAAGCGTAACCCAAGTGATGTTGAGTTAATGATGTTTGCACAGGCAAACTCTGAACACTGCCGTCACAAGATTTTTAATGCTTCATGGGATATTGACGGTGAAGCACAGGATAAGTCGCTGTTCGCGATGATCCGTAACACCAATGAGCTGGGCGGTGAAAATATCCTGTCAGCATATTCCGATAACGCGGCAGTAATGGTTGGCAGCAAGGCTGGCCGTTTCTTTCCGAACCCGGAAACTAAGCAGTATGAAGCGAATCAGGAAGATATTCACATCCTGATGAAGGTTGAAACCCACAACCACCCAACAGCGATTGCGCCACATGCCGGTGCGGCCACCGGTTCCGGTGGTGAGATCCGTGATGAAGGTGCGACCGGTAAAGGTTCCAAGCCAAAAGCAGGTCTGACAGGTTTTACCGTATCCGATCTGAAAATTCCTGGTTTCGAACAGCCTTGGGAGTCTGATTACGGCAAGCCGGAGCGTATCGTAAGCGCACTGGATATTATGCTGGATGGCCCGATTGGTGGTGCTGCGTTTAACAATGAATTTGGCCGCCCTGCACTGAATGGTTATTTCCGTACTTTCGAGCAGAAGGTGAACGGTGCTGCCGGCGAAGAAATGCGCGGTTACCACAAGCCAATTATGATTGCCGGTGGTTACGGTAATATCCGTGGTGAACACGTTGATAAGGGTGAGATTCCTGTTGGTGCACAACTGATCTGTCTGGGCGGACCTGCAATGCAGATCGGTCTGGGTGGCGGTGCTGCTTCTTCTATGTCTTCCGGCAGTTCTTCAGAAGATCTGGATTTTGCATCCGTACAGCGTGATAACCCTGAGCTGGAGCGCCGTTGTCAGGAAGTTATCGATCAGTGCTGGCAACTGGGTGACGCTAACCCGATTGCCTTTATCCACGATGTGGGTGCCGGTGGTCTGTCAAATGCTTTCCCTGAGCTGGTGAAAGATGGTGGCCGCGGCGGTGATTTTGAATTGCGTAACGTCAACAATGATGAGCCGGGCATGTCACCACTGGCTATCTGGTGTAACGAAGCGCAGGAGCGTTATGTTATGGCGGTTGAGCCGCAGGACATGGCGCGTTTTGAAGCGATCTGTGCCCGTGAGCGTTGCCCGTATGCAGTCGTTGGTACTGCAATCGAAGAGAAACACCTGACCCTGGGTGATACTCACTTCGAAAATAAGCCGGTTGATCTGCCCATGTCAGTGCTGTTCGGTAAGCCACCAAAAATGCACCGTAGCGTAGAGCGTGTTGCTTACAGTGTTCCGGCGTTTAACAGTGCAGAGATTAATCTGGAAGATGCTGCTGAGCGTGTTATGAAACTGCCTGCAGTCGCGTCTAAGTCTTTCCTGATCACCATTGGTGACCGTTCGATTACCGGTCAGGTTGTCCGTGATCAGATGGTTGGCCCGTGGCAGGTACCTGTTGCGGATTGTGCGGTTACAACGTCTGCTTATGATACTTATGCCGGTGAAGCAATGGCGATGGGTGAGCGTACCCCGCTGGCACTGGTTGATTCCCCAGCGTCTGGCCGTATGGCTGTGGGCGAAACCGTGACCAACCTAGCGGCTGCACAGATCGACGATATTATTGATATCAAGCTGTCTGCAAACTGGATGTGTGCTGCCGGTCATCCGGGTGAAGATGAAAAACTGTATGACACCGTGCGTGCGGTGGGTATGGAGCTGTGTCCAGAACTGGGGATTACCATTCCTGTGGGTAAAGACTCGATGTCTATGCGTACAGTCTGGGAAGATGAAGGTAAAGCTAAGTCAATGACGGCACCTACATCTCTGATCATTACCGGTTTCGCACCGGTAACAGATGTACGTAAGACACTGACCCCACAGCTGAAGACTGATCAGGGTGAGACCGATCTGATCCTGCTGGATTTGGGTAATGGCCAGAACCGTCTGGGTCTGTCTGCGCTGGCGCAGGTATATAACGAAGTGGGCCAGGATGTACCGGATGTTGATGATGCTCAGCAGCTGGTTGCTTTCTTCAGCGCTGTTCAGGAACTGAACAAGCAGGGGCTGCTACTGGCTTACCATGACCGTGCAGATGGTGGTTTATTCACAACCGTCGCTGAAATGGCATTTGCCGGCCGTACCGGTGTGGATATTAATCTGGATCTGCTGGCGGCTGACAGTTCTGAATTCGCAGCGGCTCTGTATGCTGAAGAACTGGGTGCGGTTATTCAGGTTAAGCGTGATGATCTGCAAACTGTTCTGACAGAACTGAATGCTGCCGGTCTGGGTGATTGCGCTAAGGTGATCGGTTCCCTGAATCCGGATGACATGCTGCAGTTCAGCTTTGATGATGAAGCGGTTTACTCTGCATCCCGTATTCAGCTGCAGCGCTGGTGGGCTGAAACTTCTTATCAGATGCAGTCTCTGCGGGATAACTCAGAATGTGCACAGCAGGAATATGATGTGCTGCTGGATGCTGAAAACCCGGGTCTGAATGCCAAGCTGAGTTTTGATCAGAATGAAGATGTTGCTGCGCAAGTGAATGCGTCCGGTGAACGTCCGCGTGTGGCAATTGTCCGCGAGCAGGGTGTTAATGGCCATATCGAAATGGCAGCTGCTTTCGACCGTGCCGGCTTTGCTTCTGTGGATGTTCACATGAGCGATATCCTGGAAGGCCGGGTAACACTGGCTGACTTCAGAGGCCTGGTTGCCTGCGGTGGTTTTTCATACGGTGACGTACTGGGTGCCGGTGAGGGTTGGGCTAAGTCTATCCTGTTTAATACCCGTGCCCGTGAAGAGTTCAAGAACTTCTTCGAGCGTGAAGATACATTCGCACTGGGTATCTGTAACGGTTGTCAGATGCTGTCTAATCTTCATGAGCTGATTCCGGGTACAGATCACTGGCCACACTTCGTACGTAACATGTCTGAACAGTTTGAAGCCCGTGTTGCTATGGTTGAAGTGCAGGAAAGCCCGTCTGTATTCCTGAAAGGCATGGAAGGTTCGCAGATGCCAATCGCAATCGCACACGGTGAAGGCCGTGCTGAGTTTGCTGACCAAGCGCATTTTGACAATCTGAACGGTTCCGAGGCAGTTGCACTGCGTTATGTGGATAACTACGGTCAGGTCACTGAACAGTATCCGGCAAACCCGAACGGTTCTCCGGCCGGTATTGGCGGTGTTACCAGTAAGGATGGTCGTGTAACCATTATGATGCCGCACCCTGAGCGGGTTTTCCGTAGCGTAACCAATAGCTGGGCGCCGGATGAATGGCAGGAAGATGGTGCCTGGATGCGGATGTTCCGTAACGCCCGTGTCTGGGTAGGTTAAGCAAAGCAAAGCAAAGCAAAGCAAAGCAAAGCAAAGCAAAGCTTTAGCTGCTGATTTGAAAAGCCCTGTACCTTTGCCGGTATAGGGCTTTTTTGTGTCTGTTTAAAAGTGATCTGAAGTGAATCTCAGTTGGTTGCTAGGTGGTAGGTGGTAGGTGGCAGGGTAAGGAAGGCGCGTTTTATCCGGATAGAAAAAAGCCCCGTATCTTTGCAGATACGGGGCTTTCCTGAAGAAAGGCTGATCAGAGGGTTTTTTCAGCACTGATTTTCCAGCTGCGGTTTTCCAGGGAGAAGATCAGGGACTTATAGATATTGTCCTGGAAGCTGTTGGACGTGTAGTCCTGCAGGAATACAACCCGGACACGGCCATCTGGCAGGGCGCTCATGGTTACATCTGAAACGCCAACACGGATGAAGGTTGGTTTGCTCAGGCGGATGTTACGGGTATTACGCCATGTGCGGTTACTGGTTTGGCTGTTTGGCTGGTAACCAGGCACATAGTAGCTCAGGTAATCCTGAACATTCTGATCAGACCAGGCGCTGGCCCAGCCGTTCAGTGCCTGATTCAGTTCCTGCTGGATCGCCGGGCTCAGCTCAGTATTATTCTGGGCAGCGCTCTTAGCCAGTGCAACGGTGCTGGCTGCAGTCGGTTCAGGTAGCGGGGTTGCCGGTGCCGTCAACGTATCGGTTTGTTGCGTAGAGTCTGCTGTTTCCGTCGTTTCAATCACCGGGCGCGGTGCTGCATCTTCAGGCAAGCGTTCTTCAATCTCGAGTGGCTTATTCTTCGCCGGTGTTGGTGCCGGTGCAGGGGATGGTTCTACCTGTGCAGCCACAGGGCTTACTGATGCCAGAAGTGTCGGATCAACATTATTCGTTGGTGAGAATATTTTGCCGCCGATAGGCCGTGCCAGATATACCTGGTCCAGTGTGGCCAGTTGTGGTGGGGCAATCTTCTCTTTGCTGTCGAGATCCAGGGCACGGTTATAAGCCTGGTTGGCCAGATTGGCATAAATGGCTTTCAGGTTTTGCTGTACCTGGGCGTAACTTGGGTGGGTGTTGAATGCCTGTAACAGGGTGGCAACAGCTTTATCGTTGTTGCCACGCAGGGCGTAGATTGTTGCCAGGTTGTTATAGGCTTCAGGTGCGTCCGGATAAATACCGATCAGCTTATTGAAAACATCTTCTGCCGCCTGAAGCTTATTGCGCTTAATCAGTGCGGTGCCATACAGCAACCAGGCGTTAGCATCTTTAGGGTTATCGTTCAGATAATCATTGATCTGGTTAAAGGCCTGGGTGTTTTTACCGGCGTCCTGTAAATCCCGGACACGCTGCAGTTCTGTTGCCAGTAGCTGTGAATTGTATTCCAGCTTGGTTTGTAGTTCTGTGTTTTGGCTAGCGGCTGATACAGCGCTGTTTGCTGAAGCGGTTTTGCCGTCGGATTCATTGTCCAGCCAGCGCTGAAGCTGATCCAGCTTGGCGTTAATGTCTGCGCTGTTGCTGTTCTGCTGACCGGATTTGGCACAGTCAAATTCATTTTGCGCGCCGGCATTCATGCAGAATGCATCTGATTCCTGGGCGGCAAATGCAGAAGATGCGCATACCATGCCAAGGGATATTGCCAGTGTCAGAGGTTTCAGAAGCGTGCCAGACTGTGTTGCCATAAGATATGATCCGAAGATTGCCCGAACAGCAAAAGCGCTGTTGTAATTTAAGTCCATGTACCCGCGAACGGGCCTGACGATTATAGCTTGAATCCTTGCGTGGGTAAGCCCTGTAAGTCATCAGAGGGGTAAAAAATATTTTTCATGAAGAGTGGTTATAAAAAATGGCGCAGATCCTGAAGGATTTGCGCCATTTTTAGTCGTCATGCCGGTTTATGTGTTTTCTCTGGCGATTGCCCGGTAGGCAATGTCGTCACGGTAGTAAACACCTTTCCAGTCGATCATTTTCGTCAGCGTATAGGCAAGTTTTTGTGCTTCGGTTACGCTGTTGCCCAGTGCAGCTGCGCACAGTACGCGGCCACCGCTGGTGACGATATTACCGTCTTTTTCGCTGGTGCCTGCGTGGAAAACCTTGCTATCTGCAGGTACCTGTTCCGGCAGGCTGATCACGTCACCTTTCGGATAGTTGCCCGGATAGCCGTCTGCCGCCAGTACTACACCTACGGCGCAGCGAGGGTCCCAGTCAGCAGTTGTGGTATCCAGCTTGCCGTCCAGTGCTGCATTAGCCAGTTCAACGATGCTGGATTTCAGACGCATCATGATTGGCTGGGTTTCAGGATCGCCGAAGCGGCAATTGTATTCGATTACCTTTGGTGTGCCGTCGGCAGCAATCATCAGGCCTGCATACAGGAAGCCTACGTAGGTATTACCTTCTTCAGCCATGCCGTTAACGGTTGGGATGATGACTTCATCCATGATGCGGTTGTGGATATCCGCTGTAACGACAGGTGCAGGGGAGTAAGCACCCATACCGCCGGTATTCGGACCGGTATCGCCATTGGCTGCGCGTTTGTGATCCTGACTGGTAGCCATTGGCAGTACGTTTTTGCCATCAACCATGACGATGAAGCTGGCTTCTTCGCCTTCCAGGAATTCTTCAATGACGACGCGGTGACCGGCTTCTCCGAATGCATTGCCGGCAAGCATGTCACGGATAGCAGCTTCTGCCTCTTCCAGTGTCATGGCAACAATAACACCTTTGCCGGCAGCCAGGCCGTCTGCCTTGATGACGATCGGAGCACCCTGTTCACGCACATAGGCAATTGCAGGGTCGATTTCAGTGAAGTTTTTGTAAGCGCCGGTAGGAATCTGATGACGTTCCAGGAAGTCCTTGGTAAATGCTTTGGAGCCTTCCAGCTGGGCTGCGCCTTTGCTCGGGCCAAAGCAGCGCAGGCCTTCGCTTTCAAAACGGTCGACGATGCCTTCTACCAGTGGCGCTTCAGGGCCAACAATGGTCAGGGCAATCTGATTGTTCTTGGCAAAGTCTACCAGAGCATCCTGGTCCATCACGTCGATAGCAACGTTTTCCAGTTTGGCTTCCAGTGCGCAGCCGGCGTTACCCGGCGCAACAAATACTTTGCTGACGTTGTCATCCTGAGCGGCTTGCCAGGCAAGGGCGTGTTCCCGACCACCGGAACCAATGACTAAGATTTGCATAATTTTTTCTGCCTATAAAAACGGTTCAGCCGGCGAAAGCCGGCTGAAGGTGTAACTGATTAGTGACGGAAATGACGCATGCCTGTGAAGACCATGGCGATACCATGCTCATCGGCGGCGGCGATGATCTCCTGATCGCGCATTGAACCGCCCGGCTGAATGATTGCAGAGATACCTGCAGCAGCCGCGGCATCAATGCCGTCGCGGAACGGGAAGAAAGCGTCGGACGCCATGACTGAACCCGGTACAACCAGGCCTTCATCAGCTGCTTTAATTCCGGCGATTTTGGCACTGTATACACGGCTCATCTGGCCGGCACCAATGCCGATTGTCTGGCCGTCTTTGGCGTAAACAATGGCGTTGGATTTAACAAACTTAGCCACTTCCCAGCAGAACAGCAGGTCACGCATTTGCTGTTCGTCCGGTTGCTTCTGGGTAACGATTTTAAGATCAGCTGCGTTGACCATGCCCAGATCCTGATCCTGTACCAGCAGGCCGCCGTTAACACGCTTATAGTCAAAGCGCTGCGCACGTTCTGCGCTCCATTCACCGCAGGCCAGCAGGCGTACGTTAGGCTTGCCGGCAACAATGTCGGAAGCTTCCTGAGTAACAGACGGTGCAATGATGACTTCAACAAACTGACGGTCGATGATGGCCTTGGCAGTGGTTGCATCCAGTTCACGGTTGAACGCGATGATGCCGCCAAATGCTGAGGTCGGATCAGTCAGGTAGGCTTTGTTGTAGGCTTCCAGAATGTCACCACCGATTGCTACGCCGCATGGGTTAGCGTGTTTAACGATAACACAGGCCGGCTCAGCGAAAGGTTTTACGCACTCAAGTGCTGCGTCAGTATCGGCAACATTGTTAAAGGAGAGTTCTTTACCCTGCAGCTGGCGTGCGGTAGCAACGCTGGCTTCAGTTGGGTTGGATTCAACATAGAAAGCAGCACGCTGGTGCGGGTTTTCGCCGTAACGCATTTCCTGTGCTTTAACAAACTGGGTGTTAAAGGTGCGCGGGAATGCTGCTGGTTCTTCTTCGCTGCCATCGGTGATTGCACCCAGGTAGTTAGCGATCATGCCATCGTAAGCAGCAGTATGTTCAAATGCCTGTACTGCCAGATCAAAACGGGTTGCATGGCTCAGACCCTGATTTTCATCCAGTTCAGCTATGATACGCTGATAGTTATCTGCACTGACGACAATTGCCACGTCTTTGTGGTTTTTGGCTGCAGAGCGAACCATAGTCGGGCCGCCAATGTCGATATTTTCAATAGCCAGTGGCAGGTCGCAGTCCGGACGGGCGATGGTTTGCTCGAACGGATACAGGTTAACAACAACCATGTCGATCGGGTTGATGCCGTGTTCTTCCATAATACCGTCATCGGTACCGCGGCGACCGAGAATGCCACCGTGTACTTTCGGGTGCAGAGTCTTAACCCGACCATCCATCATTTCAGGAAAACCGGTGTAGTCAGATACTTCAACCGCAGGGATCTGGTTGTCTTGCAGTAGCTTGTATGTGCCGCCGGTAGAAAGGATTTCAACGCCGCGCTGACTCAAAGCCTGGGCGAATTCAACGATGCCGGTTTTGTCAGATACGCTGATCAGCGCGCGACGAACCGGGGTATTTTTTTGCTCTGCCATGGTTGTTTATCTTCGATGGTTAAGGTTAGACGGGGGATTTACAGAAGACCGTATTGTTTCAGCTTCTTACGCAGGGTACCACGGTTGAGGCCGAGTACTTCTGATGCTTTGGTCTGGTTATCCTTGGTGTAAGTCATCACTGCTTCAAACAGTGGTGCTTCGATTTCCGACAGAACCATCTGGTAGACATCTGTTACCGGTTGACCATCCAGTTGATGGAAATAATCCGATAAAGACGTTTCAACACTGTCACGCAGGGTGCGGTGTGAACTTTCAGTTGGTAGTTCTGAGGTAAACGGCTGAGTATGTGTATTGTTTTCCACGGTATGTCGGTATCCAAATCTGCAACAGGTCAGGCCGCTGCACTTGCACAGGCAAGTTCAGCAAAGTAGGCCGTAATCGCATCACGCTGTTGCGAACATGTTTCTAGTGAGTTAAAAGCTTTTCGGAAGTCAGTGCCACCGGGTTTGTCTTTGAGGTACCAGCCTACGTGCTTACGCGCTATGCGAATACCCAGATATTCTTCATAGAAAGCGTAAAGTGCATTCAGGTGCCCTAACAGGGTGTCTCTGACTTCTGTCCCTTCAGGAGGGGGTAATTCATTTCCAGTAGCAAGGTAGTGGTTTATTTCCCGAAAAATCCACGGATTTCCCTGTGCGGCGCGGCCAACCATGACGGCATCAGCACCGGTAAAGTTAAGTACTTCGCCGGCCTTTTGCGGGGTGGTGATGTCACCGTTGGCAAACAGGGGAATATCAATGCTCTGCCGGATAGCTGCAATGGTGTCGTATTCCACGTCACCTTTATATCCGCAACTGCGGGTACGGCCGTGTACAGCCAGTGCCTGAATACCTGCGTCCTCTGCGATCCGTGCAATGGTAACGCCGTTACGGTTATCAGGTGACCATCCGGTACGGATTTTGAGTGTAACCGGAACATCAACTGCAGCCACGGTGGCTTCGAGAATATCGCGAACCAGTTGTTCGTCTTTCAGTAATGCGGATCCGGCCGCTTTATTGCAAACTTTTTTAGCCGGGCAGCCCATGTTGATGTCAATGATATGCGCGCCGTTAGCGACATTAAGCCGCGCAGCATCTGCCATCATTTGCGGATCTCCGCCGGCGATCTGTACCACCCGGAGAGGATCATTTTCATCGTACTGAAGACGCAGGCTTGATTTGCGGGTATTCCACAGCCGGGTGTCGGAGGTTACCATTTCGGAAGCCGCCATCCCCGCCCCTAACTGCTTACACAGTTGCCGGAACGGTAGGTCAGTGACGCCTGCCATTGGTGCCAGGATTACCTGACTGTCAATGGTATGGTTTCCGATTTGAAACATCTGCCAACCCTGAGCCTGAAAGAAATAGCATTACCCTGACTGCGGGCAGTCGCGGGTTTCATGCTGTCTGGAAGGCGGACAATAATACCTTTATGTGGCAGGCGGGCCAAGCAGTTTTTGATGCTTTTTTAACCGTTTTTGGTGTTGCAAAGCAGCAAGAAATAGGCTTATAGCCGGCGGCTTGTCAGGCTGGAGGGGTGAAGGCTGACTTCATACCCCACTGCAGCGCGTCCAGGGTCAAGAACATCCAGATGAACCTGAATACTGTGTTCCTGTGGCATTCTTGACGGATCCAGAGAGGCGGAATTCAGGTATTCAGCCGGCTGGAATGTTCGTCGCTTAATGATGCTGCCGTTACGGTCGGAAAATGCCAGTCTTATGGCCGGAAAGGCTTGCTCGAAGGCTCCCTGATTTTTCAGCAACATACTGATTTTCAGTACACCCTGATATTCCTTGTGCTCTTGCACAATCAGCTGCTCGGTGATGATGTCCGGAATATTTTCCGGCACGGCTAACCGACAGTCGATCTGCTCACATACCGGTTTATACAGTTTGGCCAGCGCTGGCTGGCGAATAAGATCATTACGCTCGAACCACATGTACTGTAATAGCAGGCAGCTCAGGGCCAGGAAGATAATCAGGGCCAGCGAAAGGGTTTTGCCGGGTGGCTGCTGAGTGGCCCGGATCATAACAGGTTCAGTCTGCTGAGGGACAAAACCGGTTTCTTTATCTTCAGTAGCAGGGTGGAGTGCCAGAATACTGCTGTGTGCCGGGGGAGCCTGGGCTTCGTCTGTCTGCGGTGCCGGTTGCTGATCGGTTGCAGTCAGCGGATTACTAGCGTTTCGTAACAGTTCCTGCAGCTTTTTTTCAGCCGGATTCAGATAACCGTGTTCTTCGTCTCTGGCCTGATAGCTGGTCTGGTGACGATGCAGTGCCTGACGGATCCGTTCACTCTGCTCGCTTGTATCTGTCGGCTGCGAATCCTTTGAGTGCGTAGTAGATGTCTGTTGCTGGTTGCCTTGGGCACCCGGAGAGGCTGTAATCACGGAGATTTGAGGCTGTGATGCTGGCTTGTCTTGTGGTTGAGTGCCGGTAATCTCTAGCTTCTGATCTGAATCAGAGGGCTGTGCTTTGCTTTTTTCGGGAGGTTGTTTTTTGTTATTGCTTAACTTCGGCTGTTGCTGAGGTTTCACCGGACTGGCCTGCCGGATGTGCAAACTGACGGGCTGTTCTGACACTTCCTTTGTTTCAGTTTCTGCAGGCCGTGCCGGTACTGCCATTTCCGTTGGTGAAGGTGTAACGGTTTGTGCTGTATGTTTGCTGTTCTCAAACAGGGCCTGCACAGGCTGATCCAGATCCAGAGGCTGGGGCGTCTCCTGTTGCACGGGCTTTTTTGCCGGAATAAACGCTTTCGGGATTGCGGGACGCACTGGCGGTTTGTCCTGCGGCGCAGCCGGTCTGGTTGGTTCCGTGACAGCTTCAGGCGCTTTTATCGGTTGTCTGGGTTCCGGTACTTTGCACAGTTCAGCATTAAATACCTCCAGGCAGGTACCGCAGCGTACCTTGCCGTGGGCTATTTTTAGTTGTCCTGCGGTGACCTGAAAGCGAGCTTTACAGGCCGGACATTCTGTAATCAGGCGCTGCTGCTTCACGATTTATCGCTTGATTCCGGTAATGCGTATCCAGCCTTCGCGTTCGCTGACCGGGTCCAGAATAAAGTCATTGCCGTAAGCTTCACGGATTTCTTCTTCCTGATGGGCCAGTAAGCCTGAAAGTACTAGTTGTCCGCCGCTGCGGGTGTGTTTGCTGAGGGTTGGGGCAAGTTCAACCAGCGGGCCGGCAAGAATATTGGCTACCAGTACGTCTGCTTCGTGATCCGGTGTCTGTTCGGGTAAGTAAACCTGCATACGGTCTTCTGTCAGGCCGTTACGGTTGAGGTTGTCCTTGCTGGCTGTGAGTGCCTGTACGTCGATATCGACAGCAGTAACATGGCTGGCACCCAGTAGCAGGGTTGCAATACCCAGAATACCGGAGCCACAGCCGTAATCGGTGACCTGTTTCTCATTCAGCTCGAGACCATCAAGGAACTCCAGGCACAGAGCGGTCGTTGGATGGGTGCCGGTACCAAATGCCAGGCCAGGGTCGAGCATCAGGTTGACTGCCTGCGGATCAGGCACGTCTTTCCAGCTTGGGCAGACCCACAGACGTTTGCCAAACCGCATTGGTTGGTAGTTATCCATCCATTCCCGTTCCCAGTCTTTGTCTTCCAGAATCTCTGTTTTGCAGGTTGGAAATGCGCTGTCCGGGAACTGGTCGTTATGGGCCTGTTGCAGAAAGTTCAGGGTTGCATCCAGATCGTGATCAGCTGAGAAAAGGCCTGTCAGTACGGTGTTGCTCCACAAAGGAGTGGTACCCAGGTCGGGTTCGAAGATTGGCTGATCGGCCTGATCGGTAAAGGTAACCGCAGCGCAGCCGGCTGCCAGTAATAGATCTTCGTAAGATTCAGCGTTCTCTGGGGAAACATCCAGTTTGATCTGCAACCATGGCATGAAGGGTCTTCCTGTATTCGGGTAAGCGGTACCGGTAAGCATATAGTATGGGCTTGAACCGTTACAGCTCAGTTACCTGGGGATAATGCGGTGCGATGACCGTCTGTTGGCAGATATGCCTGGGGTAACCGGGTTAATGCGTAAAACGGCAGGCAGCGGGGACCGCCGCCTGCATATACCGGGATCAGTCGAGACCCAGTTTCTTTTCCAGATAGTGGATGTTAACGCCGCCTTCAGCGAAGTTTGCATCGCGAACAATATCCTGGTGCAGCGGGATGTTGCACTTGATACCATCGATCAGCATTTCATCCAGCGCGATTTCCATCCGGCGCAGTGCCACTTCACGGGAATCGCCGTAAGTGATCAGTTTTGCGATCAGGGAATCGTAGTGCGGTGGTACGCTGTAGCCGCTGTACAGGTGAGAGTCTACCCGAACACCGATGCCACCCGGGGCATGGAAGTGGGTGATCTTACCAGGGCTTGGCATGAAGGTAACCGGATCTTCAGCGTTGATACGACATTCCACTGCGTGGCCGTTCAGTTTGATATCTTCCTGTTTGATTGTCAGCGGCAGACCTGAAGCGATACGCAGCTGTTCTTTCACGATATCAACACCGGTAACCATTTCTGATACAGGGTGCTCAACCTGAACACGGGTGTTCATTTCGATGAAGTAGAAACGACCGTTTTCATACAGGAATTCGAAAGTACCTGCGCCGCGGTAGTTGATTTCCAGGCAGGCATCAACACAGCTTTGCAGTACCTGAGCGCGTGCTTCCGGATCCAGGTGCGGTGCAGGTGCTTCTTCAACCACTTTCTGGTGACGACGCTGCAAAGAGCAGTCGCGGTCGTACAGATGGATGGCGTTGCCCTGGCCGTCAGACAGTACCTGAACTTCTACGTGACGTGGGTTTTCCAGGAATTTTTCCATGTAAACCGTATCGTCACCGAAGGCCGCTTTCGCCTCCGCCTTGGTTACGTAAATGGCATTCAGCAGGTGCGCTTCGTTGTGAACAACACGCATACCACGTCCACCACCACCGGCAGCCGCCTTGATGATGACCGGATAGCCGATACGGCGGCCAATCGCCAGTACTTCTTCGCTGTCTTCCGGCAGTTCGCCGTCAGAGCCTGGTACAGTCGGTACGCCTGCTTTCTGCATCGCTTCGATTGCTGATACCTTGTCGCCCATCAGGCGAATGGTGTCAGCTTTCGGGCCGATAAATGCAAAGCCACTCTGTTCAGCGCGCTCAGCGAAATCAGCGTTTTCTGCCAGGAAACCGTAACCCGGGTGGATACCCGTAGAATCGGTAACTTCAGCAGCGGCAATGATAGCCGGAATGTTCAGATAGCTTTGCGGTGACGGTGCAGGGCCGATACATACAGCTTCGTCCGCCAGGCGAACATGCATCAGGTCACGGTCTGCTGTGGAATGGATAGCAACAGTTTTGATGCCAAGTTCCTTACAGGCCCGCAGGATGCGCAAAGCGATCTCGCCACGGTTGGCAATGACTACTTTTTCTAACATATTGTTATGATCCTGTGGCTGATTTATACGATGGTCACCAGCGGCTGATCGAATTCAACAGGCTGGCCGTCTTCAACCAAAATGGCTTCAACAACACCGGACTTGTCTGCTTCGATCTGGTTCATCATCTTCATCGCTTCAACGATGCAGATCGGGTCGCCAGCTTTAACAGTAGAACCTACTTCGATGAAAGCCGGAGAGGTTGGGGAAGGTGCACGGTAGAAGGTACCAACCATTGGTGATTTAACCGCATGGTTGTTGTTTGCCGGTGCAGCAGGGGCTGCTTCAGCAGCAGGTGCAGCAGCCGGAGCTGGCGCAGCAGCGGCAACAGCAACAGGTGCCGGTGCAGCAGCAACAGGCGCTGCAACCAGGTTAGAACCGCGGCTGATGCGTACGGATTCTTCACCTTCTTTGATTTCAATTTCGTTGATGTTTGACTCTTCCAGCAACTCGATCAGTTTTTTTACTTTGCGAATGTCCATGCTAATGCAGTGCTCTATTTAGTAAATTCAGATGATTAGGGTTTTTCCAGCCGGCTGATGGCCGACTGCAGTGCTAATTCGTATCCCTGGGTGCCCAGACCGCAGATAACGCCAACAGCTACATCAGATAGATATGAGTGGCTGCGAAAAGTTTCTCTGGCGTGTACATTCGAAATGTGAATTTCGATGAAAGGGATTGCGACCCCCAGCAACGCATCACGTAATGCCACACTGGTGTGGGTGAAAGCTGCCGGGTTAATGATAATGAAGTCTGTCTGTTCGTCGCGGGCCTGGTGAATCCGGTCAATCAGAACGTGTTCAGCATTACTTTGCAGAGATTCCAGCTGGTGGCCGCTCTGCATAGCGAGTGACTGTAAACGCACGTTGATGTCCTGGAGTGTAGTGGTGCCGTATACCTCAGGTTCCCGGGTGCCGAGAAGGTTAAGGTTGGGACCGTTCAGAACAAGGATTTTAGCCATTAAATTGCCTTAGTGACGCGTTAGTCAGACTTCAAAAGCGTTCAGGGTTGGGGTTTGAGACCCCTTAAGACTGGCTAGTGTGCCGGAAAAGAATGGGGCTGTAAACAGTTCCTGCATTTATTGTGTTTTCTCTGCCAGTTTGCAGAAGTTGCCAGTGCTTTCTGTACATTATTTGACTAGTTAACCGGTTGAAACTGGTGGTTAAGGCCCTATTTATACAGACAGGGTTAAGCCCTTTGCTGTAAATTTCTGACCGGTTGGAAAGTTTATACTGCAGGCAGGGTTTTAAGTATCTTCCGGTGAACGTTAATAAATGTTAAGGAACATTGACCCGGTGTCAGATATCATAGATATTGCGCGCGATAACGCGACTTATTAAGAGGGGTTCAGGATGGAATGGTTACAGCGGACGTGGTTACGTCTGTGGGATAGTATGACCGCAGTTACATTAGGTATTAAAGGTGTGGGTGTCGTTATAGCGGCGCTGTTTCTGTATCTGGTAGTCGCGACCGGTCTGGGAATGTACTGGAGCCTGGAACCTGCACCGTTCGAGGTTCGTTTGGAGCTGGCGGAAGATGGCCAGACACCTGTTGTGGGCACCGCTACCCTGAATGCACTGGTGGGCATTACCGAGGTGCTGCTCGATAAGCCAGGTGGGTATTTATATAACGACCGGATGCCACCGGGCCTCTGGCTGGATAACATTCCTAACTGGGAGTTCGGTGTGCTGGTTCAGGCGCGGGATATGGCCCGGGCATTACGGAAAGACTTCAGCCGTTCTCAGTCTCAGTCGACTGAAGACCCTGACCTGATTGAAGCTGAACCGCTGCTGCATTTTGACAATAACAGCTGGTTACTGCCGGCTACTGAATCTGAATACCGTAAAGGTGTGAAAGCGTTGCTGGCTTATGAGGCACGTCTGGCGCGCAATGACGACGCTGCTCAGTTCTATGCCCGTGCCGATAACCTGCGTGGCTGGCTTGCGGATGTATCTACCCGTCTGGGCAGTCTGTCACAGCGTTTAAGTGCCAGTGTGGGTCAGAAGCGGGTGAATACGGATCTGGCCGGTGATAATGAGGCACGTCAGTCTACCGCTGCTGCCGGTGAGCTGGAAATCAAAACACCGTGGATGAAAATCGATGATGTGTTCTATGAAGCCCGCGGTACGTCCTGGGCACTGATTCATTTGCTCAAAGCCGTTGAGCAGGATTTTGCGCCGGCCCTTGAAAAGAAAAATGCACTGGTCAGCCTGCGTCAGATCATTCGTGAGCTGGAGGCTACTCAGTCAACTATCTGGAGTCCGGTCATTCTGAATGGTACGGAATTCGGTTTTCTGTCGAATCATTCACTGGTGATGGCGTCTTACATTTCCCGGGCGAATGCGGCAATCATCGATTTGCGTGATTTGTTATCTCAGGGGTAACTTAACCACTGTACAGTGTTCTGCGTCACAGCATGTTTCGCAGAATCGACTATTCTTAAAGCCGGCTTTTTAACAGCCGGCTTTTTTGTTTTGATCTGACGGTAAAATTCTGACTAATTGGTAAGACATTTGCTGCATTTGTCAGTATCATGCCCGGCTAATTAATGTTACCTGTTTTGTGATGTAAAAAGCGTGCCAGTTTTAGCTCTGCTTTCAGGCGTCGGTGCGCTTGTTTCTCGGCACCCGAACGTAACAGGTAACGGCTGTGTCGTTTAATTATTTTGATTTCTGGTGAGAACAACATGCGTGTTAATGAGATAAACCATCCTCTGGTAAAACACAAATTGGGCCTGATGCGGGCAGCAAGCGTTAGCACCCGTAGCTTTCGTCAGTTGGCGGCAGAGGTAGGCTGTTTGCTGACCTATGAAGCGACTAAAGATCTGGCGACCGAAGAGTATCAGCTGGAAGGCTGGTGCGGTGAAATTACGGCAGAGCGTATCAAGGGTAAGAAGATTACCGTTGTGCCGATTCTGCGTGCCGGTATTGGCATGCTGGACGGCGTGCTTGATCTGGTGCCAAGCGCAAAGATCAGTGTAGTAGGTTTGTACCGGGATGAAGAAACCCTGCAGCCTGTTGCTTATTTTGAAAAGCTGGCACACGACATTGATGAGCGGATGGCGCTGATCATTGATCCGATGCTGGCAACGGGCGGTTCAATGAACGCCACCATTGATATGCTGAAGAAAGCAGGTTGTACCAGCATCCGTGCGCTGGTGCTGGTGGCTGCGCCTGAAGGTGTGAAGGCTGTTCAGGATGCTCATCCTGACGTGGAAATCTTCACCGCAGCACTGGATAGCCATCTGAATGAGCAGGGGTACATTATTCCTGGTCTGGGTGATGCCGGTGATAAGATCTTCGGTACTAAGTAAGTTATCAGTGAGCCGGATATGGTCCGGTTTACAGTGTGAATTTGGTGCAGGGCTCAGGGCCGCTGCATCTGAGCCCGGGACAGTTCTGCTGATCCCGGGTTTTTATAAGTTCTGCATCTTCGGAGGCAGAGAATAATAACCGTGGCAAGCTGTGCTTTGGCAGCATTGCCCCACAGGATGAGTAAGGTCTGAAGAATGAGTGATTCTAATACCGTGAATCTGGCGCCTGAACCGCTTTGGCGGACAGTGCTGGCCGGATCGCAGATGTTGTTTGTTGCGTTCGGTGCACTGGTGTTGATGCCGTTGCTGACGGGTATGGACCCAAGCGTTGCGCTGTTTACGGCGGGTCTCGGAACCCTGATGTTTCAGTTTGTAACTAAGCGTCAGGTGCCGGTATTTCTGGCGTCTTCTTTCGTATTTATCGCACCGATAATTTACAGCACTAAAACCTGGGGTATGGCTGCCACACTGGGCGCTTTGTTTTGTGCAGGCCTGGTATATATGCTGCTGGCACTGATTGTTAAGGTGCGTGGCGCAGGTTTTCTGCACCGCCTGCTTCCGCCAGTGGTTGTAGGCCCTGTGATCATGGTGATTGGCCTTGGTCTGGCGCCGATTGCGGTGAATATGGCGATGGGTAAAGCCGGTGATGGCAGCATTGAACTGTTCCCGTATGCGGATGCGATGATCGTTTCAATGTCTGCGCTGGTGACGACCTTGCTGGTGGCGACTTTAGGTCAGGGAATCTTCCGTCTGCTGCCGATCCTGTCGGGTGTGGTTGTTGGTTATATCGTTGCGCATTTTATGGGTATGGTTAACTACGACATTGTAGCTGCAGCGCCGTTAATCGCAGTGCCCGCATTTGTGATGCCAGAGTTTCAGTGGCAGGCGATTCTGTTCATGATTCCGGTTGCAATTGCGCCGGCGATTGAGCACGTGGGTGACGTGCTGGCGATTGGTAATGTGACCGGTAAGGATTACATCAAGAAGCCGGGTCTGCACCGGACGCTGTTTGGTGATGGTATCGCGACGTCTGCTGCTGCGCTGTTTGGCGGACCGCCAAATACAACCTATTCAGAAGTGACCGGCGCAGTGATGCTGACCCGTTCATTTAACCCGATGATTATGGTGTGGGCGGCTATCTTCGCAATTGCGCTGGCCTTTGTTGCCAAGTTTGGCATCCTGCTGCAGACCATTCCGGCACCGGTAATGGGTGGTATTCTGATCCTGCTGTTTGGTTCTATTGCGGCTGTGGGTATGAACACACTGATTAAAGCTAAAGTGGATCTGGCGCAGCAGCGTAACCTGGTGATTGTGGCTACTACTCTGGTGTTCGGTATCGGCGGTATGGTTGTTGGCAATGGCGAATTCAGCATGCAGGGTGTAAGCCTGTGTGGTCTGGTAGCAATTGTCCTGAACCTGATTTTGCCAATGGGTCAGGTGGCTGATGATCTGAGCGAAGAGAAAGCAGTGGTTGATGATCTGGTAGATCACGCCAAGTAACTGTTACTAAACAAAAAAGCGCGCTGGGTAACCGTCGCGCTTTTTTTGTGTCTGTATCCAGGCGGGCGTTTATCAGATGCTGCAGCCGCTCATGCCTTTTTTCGCCAGATACTGCTGGTGATATTCCTCAGCCCGCCAGAAATGCTGGGCCGGCTCTATCAGGGTAACTATGGGGTTACCGAAAATACCGCTTTTATCCAGAACGGCAAGGCTTTGTTCTGCCATGATTCGCTGAGTGTCATCATGATAGAAAATAGCTGAGCGGTATTGATCGCCCACATCAGGCCCCTGTCGGTTCAGTGTGGTTGGGTCGTGCATCTGCCAGAACAGGTCGAGCAGGGCATCATAGTCAGTTGCCTGATCATCAAACTCAACCTGAATGACTTCGGCGTGGCCGGTGCCTTTTTGGCAGATTTCTTCGTAGGTTGGGTTTTCAGTGTGCCCGCCCATATAGCCAACGGCTGTGCCGGTGACTCCGGGATGTTGGCTGAAGCGGGCTTCGACACCCCAGAAACAGCCTGCAGCAAAAGTGGCAATTGGCATAAAATGATACTCCTGTAATGTGAGCACCGGATGGGGAGCGTTTGTCGCCTGTATCCCGGTCTCGTCTGTTTTCTTCGTGCCAGTTAGCGGTATACACGATTGTTAAAGTTTAATACACAGTTTTGATCCGGTGCGCCGGCTAAAGTTCGTTGACGGGACTGTTTGTGCGTATGAGTTTATGTGCAGTTAGTATTTTAGTCCGGTTGTCGGGGTTGTGGAGGTGAGGTGTTTTTGAGAGGCGAAAAAAAACCGCTGCCAGCCTGGCTGACAACGGTTTTCTGATGATTTGCTGAATTACACTAACTGATCCAGCTTCTGTTTCAGCAGGCCCTGTACCTGTCCAGGATTGGCTTTACCCTGTGAGGCCTGCATGACCTTACCCATAAAGAAGCCGATCATCTTGCCACGCTTCTCCGGTTCAGCGTTTACATACTGATCTACCTGAGGCTGGTTGGCAGCAATCACTTCATCCACCATGGCTTCAATGGCACCGGTGTCGGTAACCTGCTTCAGACCTTTGGCTTCAATGACCTGATCGGCATCACCTTCACCGGCCCACATCGCTTCGAATACCTGCTTGGCAATTTTGCCGGAAATGGTGTTGTCGCTGATACGCAGTAGCAGGCCGCCCAGCATATCTGCGGTTACCGGCGCATCGGTAATTGCTGTGTCTGTCTGGTTCAGGTGCTTGGAGACTTCGCCCATTACCCAGTTGGCAGCCAGTTTGGCGTCTTTAGCTGTTGCAGCCGAAGTTTCAAAGTATTCGCTCAGGTTACGGTCGGCAGACAGTACCATGGCGTCATAATCGCTCAGGCTGTATTCGCTGACGAAGCGCTCGCGGCGGGCGTCCGGCAGTTCCGGCAGGTTGGCGCGAAGCTGTTCGATGTATTCTTCATCGATGACAATCGGCAGCAGATCAGGACATGGGAAGTAACGGTAATCGTTTGCTTCTTCCTTGCTCCGCATAGAACGGGTTTCGTCTTTGTTGGCATCGTAAAGGCGGGTTTCCTGGGTAATCCGGCCGCCGTCTTCCAGAATGTCGATTTGCCGTTCGATTTCACCCTTGATGGCTTTTTCGATAAAGCGGAAAGAGTTGATGTTCTTGGTTTCAGTACGGTTGCCGAATTCTTCTTCACCCTTGAGGCGAACAGAAACGTTACAGTCACAGCGGAAGGAGCCTTCTGCCATGTTGCCGTCGCAAATGCCCAGGTTGGTTACGATGGCGTGGATTTTACGTACGTAAGCAACGGCTTCAGCGGCACTGCGCATATCCGGCTCAGAGACGATTTCCAGCAGCGGTGTACCGGCACGGTTCAGGTCGATGCCGGTCATATCCGGGAATTCTTCATGCAGGGATTTACCCGCATCTTCTTCCAGGTGCGCTCGGGTAACGCCAACACGCTTGGTGGTGCCGTCATCCAGCTGAATGTCTACGCGGCCCACGCCCACGATCGGGTGGAACAGCTGGCTGGTCTGATAGCCTTTTGGCAGATCCGGGTAAAAGTAGTTTTTACGGTCGAACACTGAAGTGCGGCCAATTTCAGCGTCGATAGCCAGGCCAAACATGGTGGCCATGCGCAGGGCTTCAGCATTGAAGACCGGCAGGGTGCCTGGCAGTGCCAGGTCAATGGCGCAGGCCTGGGTGTTTGGTTCCGCACCGAAAGCGGTGCTGGCGCCGGAAAAGATTTTTGACTTGGTGGCCAGTTGGGCATGAATTTCAAGCCCGATGACTGCTTCCCATTCCATTTTTATAAACCTCTTTGTTTGAATGTCCGGTGAGTAATCTCGAACGCGGAAATTCAGGGTGCGCATCAGCGCGGTAATTGTTCATTGTCGCGAGTGTTACGCGATGCCTTCCGGTGCTTTCGTGTGCCAGTCAGTTGCTTGCTGGAACATGTGAGCAACATTCAGCAGGCGGCTTTCAGCCAGGTAGTTGCCGATAATCTGCAGGCCAACCGGTAAGCCGTTACTGAAACCACATGGCACAGACATACCTGGCAGGCCGGCAAGGTTCAGGGAGATTGTGAAGATATCTTCCATATACATGGCCACAGGGTCAGCACTTTTCTCGCCCAGTTTCCAGGACGGATGAGGCGTAGTCGGGCCCATGATGACATCCACTTCTGCCAGTGCGTTGGCAAAGTCCTGCTGAATCAGGCGGCGGATCTGCAATGCTTTTTTGTAATAAGCATCGTAGAAGCCTTCTGAAAGGGCGTAAGTGCCTACCATGATACGGCGCTGTACTTCCGGTCCGAAACCTTCACCACGGCTGCGCTTGTACAGGTCTTCCAGATCAACCGGATTTTCACAGCGGTAACCGTAGCGTACGCCGTCGAAGCGGGACAGGTTAGATGATGCTTCTGCCGGTGCCACAATGTAGTAAGCCGGAATTGCCAGGTGGGTGTTAGGCAGGCTGATTTCTTTAATCTCAGCACCCATTGCTTCGTATTCTTTAATCGCAGCCTGAACTTGCTCAGCGATACCTGCATCAATGCCTTCGCCGAAGTACTCTTTTGGCAGGCCGATTTTCAGGCCTTGCAGCGGCTGGTTCAGATCGGCGGTAAAGTCCGGTACTGCTTTATCCAGGCTGGTGGAGTCTTTCGGGTCGAAGCCGGCCATGACATTCAGCATCATGGCGGCGTCTTCTGCAGTACGGGTCATCGGGCCGCCCTGGTCCAGGGAGGAGGCGAATGCGACCATACCGAACCGGGAAACCCGGCCATAGGTTGGTTTAATACCGGTGATGCCGGTCAGTGCTGCAGGCTGACGAATAGAGCCGCCGGTGTCTGTACCGGTTGCTGCCGGAGCCAGACGTGCTGCAACGGCCGCGGCAGAGCCACCGGAAGAGCCGCCGGGAACCCGGTCGGTGTCCCAGGGGTTGCGGGACGGACCATAGAAGCTGGATTCGTTGGACGAACCCATGGCGAATTCGTCCATGTTGGTTTTGCCCAGCGTAACTGCGCCAGCCTGGTTGAATTTCTCCACTACCGTGGCGTTATACGGTGAGATGAAGTTGTCCAGCATTTTGGAGCCACAGCTGGTGCGAACGCCTTCAGTGCAGAACAGGTCTTTATGGGCGATTGGCAAACCGGTAAATGGGCCGGCTTCACCGTTAGCACGCTGAGCATCTGCTGCTTTTGCCTGCTCTAAGGCTTGTTCTTCAGTGACGCTGATGTAGCTGTTATAACGGCTGTCCTGTTCGTTAATGCGCTGCAGGTAGGCCTGGGTAAGTTCGACGCTGCTGAATTCGCCGCTTTCCAGCCCCTGTGCCAGTTCGGCAAGTGTTTTTTCAAACATGGTAATGGGTGATCCTTAAATCGAAATTCGGGTAACGGGCTCAGTGACACTTCTCGTTGCAGAGAACCTGAGCAGAGGTTATTCGATAACCTTCGGAACCTGGAACAGGCCGTTTTCAACAGCAGGTGCAACGGTTTGCAAATGGTCGCGCTTGTTAGGTTCACTCACTTCGTCAGTGCGCAGGCGCTGAACTGCATCCAGCGGGTGTGACATAGGCGCTACATCAGCGGTATCCACAGCCTGCATCTGATTGACTAAGTCCAGAATGCTGGAAAGGGTCGTGGTGTATTCCGGGATGTCCTGCTCGTTGATTTGCAGGCGCGCCAGGTGGGCGATTTTTTCCACGTCTGAGCGATCTAGTGCCATGGTTGGATACTCATAAAACTTATTAAAAGATTAGCTCGGGAATTCTGCCTGAGCACAGCGGTGAAAGCCATGGGCAAAATACGCCGTTTGCGTTGATTTCAGTCTTGCTTAAATAACCTGAACTGAATGCATTATCTGCTGTCACCAGCATGGCTGATAGCAGCGAAGCCGGAGGCTTGAATGCACCTCAGTGTGAATTCGTAAGATTATCTATAGCTTATTGAAAATAAAGCGCTACGTTAACACATTTGTTGCTTGCCCAAAATCCCCGCCATTGCTACAGTGGGACATTTTTAAGAGGAAGCTGCGAACAGCTCCGGAACACCTCTGATTTTTAGAGTAAATCTTCAAACTATTTCGCAGGTTTCATAGTCATAGCGCAGTCTTTTTTGCGCCGCTAGAGTAAGATATTCAGGTAAGGCGGACAGTCAATGTTTAAAAAAATTCGCGGGATTTTTTCCAGTGATCTATCTATCGATTTAGGGACAGCAAACACCCTTATCTATGTTCGCGATAAAGATATCGTACTCAATGAACCTTCTGTGGTGGCGATTCGCCAGAGCGGCAACGGTGCGCAGAAAGCGGTTGCGGCAGTCGGTACCGATGCTAAACGTATGCTGGGCCGTACCCCGGGTAACATCACTGCTATCCGTCCAATGAAAGACGGTGTAATTGCCGACTTCCACGTCACTGAAAAAATGCTACAGCACTTTATCAGCAAGGTTCATGATAATAATTTCCTGACACCGAGCCCTCGGGTTCTGGTGTGTGTGCCATGTCAGTCAACCCAGGTTGAGCGTCGGGCAATTAAAGAATCAGCCATGGGCGCAGGTGCCCGTGAGGTTTACCTGATTGAAGAGCCAATGGCTGCGGCAATCGGTGCAGGTTTGCCAGTTGAGGAAGCGAACGGTTCAATGGTTGTGGATATCGGTGGTGGTACTACTGAAATCGCGATCATTTCCCTGAACGGTATTGTTTACGCGGAATCTGTCCGTGTGGGCGGTGACCGTTTTGATGAAGGCATCGTTACTTACATTCGCCGTAACTACGGCAGCCTGATTGGTGATGCAACTGCAGAGCGGATCAAGCAGGAGATTGGTACCGCGTACCCGGCTGCTGAGACCCGTGAAATTGATGTTCGTGGCCGTAATCTGGCTGAAGGTATTCCCCGTAGCTTTACCCTGAACAGTAACGAAATTATGGAAGCGCTGCAGGAGCCGCTGTCTGCCATTGTGCAGTCGGTGAAAAGTGCTCTGGAACAGTGTCCGCCGGAACTGGCGTCTGATATCGCTGAGCGCGGTATTGTACTGACCGGTGGTGGTGCGTTGCTGCGTAATCTGGACAAGCTGATCAGTGAAGAGACCGGTCTGCCGGTAATCGTTGCAGAAGATCCGCTGACCTGTGTTGCCCGTGGTGGCGGTCGTGCGCTTGAGCTGCTGGACAAGCATGCCTTTGAGTTACTGACATACGAATAAAATTGCTATGCTGAAAATGAGCTTCAGGAACAGTGTCTGCCTGACTGATGGTTTTCAGGAGGTGTGGCATTAGCAGTATCTTCAGAAGCGGGTCCTTAAAGGCCCGCTTTGTTATTTTATTAGTCCTCGCAATTGCGCTTGTGGTGCTTGACCTTAAATGGGCCAAGATGAATCAGACACGTGCATACCTCTCTCTGGCGATTACACCATTACAGTGGCTGGTGGATACTCCTGCACAGGTGGCGGATGAGCTCAGTGATGTGCTGATTACCCGGACGCAGCTGATTGAAGAGAACCGTCAGTTACGTCAGGAAGCGCTGTTGCTGAAACGTAAAGTTCTTCAGGTGTCTGCGCTGACTGCTGAAAACGTGCGTTTACGTGAACTGCTCAATGGCAGTCAGCGACTGGCAAATGATGTAACGCTGACTGAACTGATTGGTATTAATCCGGATCCGTTCCAGCATCAGGTTGTTCTGAATAAAGGTTCAGAAGATGACGTGTATGTAGGGCAGGCTGTATTAGATGCAGGCGGTATTATGGGGCAGATTATTGAATTGTCTCACTATACCAGCCGGGCAATGCTGATTACCGATTCCCGGCATGCGATTCCTGTGGAGGTAAACCGTAACGGTTTCCGTTCTATTGCGCTGGGTAACGGTTCTGTTGACGAGCTTGAACTGGGGCATGTACCTGATACTGCCGATGTCCGTGAAGGTGACTTGCTGGTGTCTTCAGGCCTGGGCGGACGTTTTCCTCGCGGCTATCCTGTGGCACGAATTACCAGTGTTAAGCGGGACCCGGGGCAGACCTTTGCTACCGTTAAAGCTAAACCGACTGCCCGGCTAAATAAGAGCCGGCATATCCTGCTGGTGGATTTGTCAGAACAGCAGCCTGAGCCCTTACCGCTTGCCGGAGAGCTAGTCACTGAGGAGGCTGACGCCGCTGCTCAGCCTGAGTCCTGAGGTGAGTCAGCATGAGCCGGGTGGCGGCGCGATCATTTTTGGTACCTTTCTATTGGGGCTGATGCTCAGTCAGGTACCTTTACCTACATCTGTCGAGTGGTTCCGTCCTGAGTGGGTGGTCATTATTCTGATTTACTGGGTGATGGCGTTACCTGAACGGGTCGGACTGGGCAGTGCCGCCTTACTGGGGCTGGCGCTGGATATTATTAAAGGCATTCCGCTGGGCCTGAATGTGATCGCCCTGCTGGTGGTTGCCTATCTGACACTGATGCTGCACCGGCGTTTGCGGATGTTCCCTCTGTGGCAGCAAGCTTTCGTTGTAATGATTCTGGTGGGCATTAATCAGTTATTGTTTAACTGGTTCCATGGTCTTATCGGCACCCGCAGTGACAGTCTGATCTTTTTATTGCCGGCGCTGATCAGTGCCATTTTATGGCCATGGATGTTTGTTATTCTGCGTGGCCTACGGCGTACTTTCAGGGTCAGTTAACCAGACAGGATTTTTAAATGTTCGATCTTATTCTTGCATCTGCTTCACCCCGTCGCCGCGAATTGTTGCAGCAGATAGGCGTGTGTTTTGATGTACAGCCTGTTGATATACCCGAAGTAAAGCAGCCAGATGAAAGCGCTGCTGATTTTGTAAAGCGACTGGCTGTTGAGAAAGCGACCGCCGGCTGGGAGCGGAGTGACCGGCGTTTACCTGTACTGGGTTCTGATACCGTGGTAGTGCTTGATGATCAGGTGATGGGTAAGCCCCGTGACCGTGATGATGGCATTGCAATGCTGCAAGCACTTTCCGGGCGCGAGCATCAGGTTATGACGGCCTTGGCTATAGTTAATAATGAACAAACACAGGTGCGTGCAGTCTCAACCCGTGTACAGTTTAAAGAACTGTCTGAAGAGTTATGCCTGAGGTACTGGGAAACCGGTGAACCGGCAGATAAAGCCGGTGGTTACGGTATCCAGGGACTGGGCGCTGTGTTTGTTGCCAGTATAAGCGGAAGTTATTCGTCTGTTGTCGGTTTGCCGCTGACCGAAACTGCAGACCTGTTAAATATTTTTAAGGTGCCGTTCTGGCAGCGCGCAGCAGAATAAATGTCATGACAATGTAATAACTCCGGCTGATAGTTTCTGTATAGCGGCAAATACGTAAGGATAGATGATGAGCGAAGAGATACTGATTAACTTTACCCCGATGGAAACCCGGGTAGCAGTCATTGAGAACGGAATGCCGCAGGAGATTTACATAGAACGGGCAGAGCGTCGCGGCATTGTCGGCAATATTTATAAGGGTAAGGTTGTCCGGGTATTACCGGGTATGCAAGCGGCGTTTGTTGATATTGGGCTGGAGCGGGCGGCATTTATACACGTTGATGAGTTGCAGCGGCCTGATTCAGCGGATGATTCAGGTAAAGCCAATATTGCCATTAACCACCTGTTGCGCGAAGGTCAGCCACTGGTTGTGCAGGTGACTAAAGATCCTCTGGGTACCAAAGGTGCCCGTCTGACCACCAATCTTTCCATTCCTTCCCGATATCTGGTGTATATGCCAGGCAATGAGCATATTGGCATCTCCCAGCGAATTGAAGACAGTGACGAACGTGACCGGTTACGCAATCTGGTTGAAAAAGCGGTTGCTGATCTTGGTCAGGACGGTGATACCAATATTGGTGGTTTTATCTTACGTACGGTGTCAGAAGGTGCCTGTGAACAGGAGCTGACACTGGATATTCAGTTCCTTTGCCGTTTATGGCGTGCGGTGGAGCGTAAGATTAAAGAGTCTCCGGTGGCATCGATTATCTATGAAGATCTGCCACTGAATATGCGTGCGCTGCGAGATATGGCCCATGCCGGTGTTGAACGTATCCGGATTGATTCTAAAGAGACTTTTCAGAAGTCGGTGGATTTTGCTGCGGCACTGGTACCACAGATTGGCGATATTCTTGAGTATTATCCCGGCGAACGGCCGATCTTCGATCTTTATAATATCGAAGAGGAAATTCAGAAAGCCCTTGGTCGTAAGGTTGAATTGAAGTCCGGCGGCTATCTGATTTTTGATCAGACCGAGGCCATGACGACGGTGGATATTAATACCGGCGCTTATGTGGGCCACCGTAACCTTGAAGAGACGATATTCAAAACCAATCTTGAAGCGGCGACGGCAATAGGCCGTCAGCTGCGTTTACGGAATCTGGGTGGCATCATCATTATTGATTTCATTGATATGGTGGATGAAGACCATCAGCGTCAGGTGTTACGGACGCTGGAGCGGGTATTGGAAAAGGATCATGTAAAGTGCAAGCTTACCGGTGTTTCTGAGCTGGGGTTGGTGGAAATGACCCGTAAACGTACCCGGGAAAGCCTTGAGCATGTGCTGTGTCAGCCCTGTAATCACTGTCAGGGGCGTGGTTCGATCAAAACACCGGAAACTGTCTGTTATGAGATTTTCCGGGAAATTCTGCGTCAGCACCGGGCCTATGATACCGACAGCTACCTGGTGCTTGCTTCGGAGTCCGTGGTGGATATGCTGCAGGATGATGCTTCGGATCATGTGGCGGAGCTGGAGGCATTCATCGGTAAGTCAATCCGTTTCCAGGCTGAATCCATGTATAGCCCTGAGCACTATGACGTGGTGCTACGGTAATTACCATGTGGTTACTTAAAACAGGAGTTCGCT
Organism: Aliamphritea spongicola; assembly: GCF_017051665.1. NCBI lineage: Bacteria > Pseudomonadati > Pseudomonadota > Gammaproteobacteria > Oceanospirillales > Oceanospirillaceae > Aliamphritea > Aliamphritea spongicola. Next base: position 65,643 of record NZ_JAFIDL010000009.1, on the reverse strand, counting down.
GGCTAAACTGGCTGGTGCTGGCTGTTTTGCTGTTGCTGGTAATTGCGATGCTGGCGATTCGGCAGATGATGCCGCTGGTGAGCGATTATCGCGAAGATATCAGCGATTATCTGAGTCAGCAGCTAAATGCGGAAATCACCATGCAGCAGATCAGTGCTGACTGGGATGGCCGCTATCCCCGTGTTTATATTGCCGGTCTGCAGGCTCGCTTGCCGGATCCGTCACTGGATGTTCAGGTACAAAGCCTGGATTTGAGCTTCAACTTTGTCGCCAGTATGTTACGTGGCGAGCCTCTTTTTCAGCGCATTGATGTGCGTGGTGTCCAGACCCGTGTCACCTTGCCGGCAGACCTTACGGCCGGTGTATCTGTTTCTCCTTCTTCCGCTTCACAAACAACGATTCCGCAATGGCTCACTCTGTTGTTTAGCCAGCCACGAATTTATGTATCCGACAGTCAGATTATGCTTCAGCCTTCACAGGGTGAAGCGGTGGCTGTTCAGCTCCAGTCTGCGCAGTTAGAAAATACCTCTGAGCAGCATCAACTGTCTGTAGGAATGCAGTTAGTGGCAGCCGGACAGCAGGCGAATACCTTACGGTTCGTTCTGGAAAGCAATGACCTTGTACAGTCTCCGGCGGTAGATTTTTATGTGCAGGCGAATGAGTTATCGATTGATCTTCTTAATACAGTCCGGCGGTTGCTGCCGGGAGTTGGTGGGCTGAATGAGGTGGATGTTGACCAGCTTGATGCTGGCATCAGCCTTTGGGGGCACTGGGAAAACGGAGCAGTCAGCCGTTTGCGTACCCGGCTGGATATCAACTCGCTAAAACTGGAGCAGCCCCCCCTCCATTTGGAAGACTTTACGGCGGATCTGGTGTTTTCTGAAAATACTGGCCAGAAGCAGTTGCGGGTCAGTCATCTGGAAGGCGTACTCGATTCTGCCCGGTTAAGGATTAATGAAGCGGTGCTGCAGCAGCGTCAGGATAGTCTGCGTTTTACGATGCCTGAGCAGAACCTGGGACGCCTGGAGGCCTGGTTGTTACAGCAGGCTATTATCCCGCAGGCTGTACGTGACGAAATTGCTTTGCTGGCGTTGCAGGGGAGTGTCCGGAACATTCAGGTGGACTGGCCTGTTCTGGCTGACGCTACCCAAGAGGGAGCCGTTGATCTTGCCGCTGTCGGTTTACCTGCTTTCAGTCCTCTCGACTTTGCTGCTATTGCGGATCTGGACCGGGTCGGATTTAACGGTTATGAAGGCGCGCCGGCCATGCAGGGCGTGGATGGTCGTCTTGAGCTGGCGTATCAGAATGATGAGTTGAATGGCCGGATTGATCTGGCCAGTGATGATCTTGGCCTGTTTTTTCCGGAAGAATTTAACGAAGGTTGGCGTTTTGATTATGCCCGCGGAACCACCTTCTTCCATTTAAAGGAGCAGGTGCTGACTCTCAGTAGTGATTTAGTACGTCTTCGTAAAGAGGGGATAAACGCCAGTGGTCGTTGGAGTCTGTATCTGCCACTTGATCCTCAGATACGCAGTGAGCTGACGTTGCTGATCGGCATTAAAGATGCAGATGGCCGTTTAGCACATACTCTTATTCCCCATAAAGAGCTTTCTGATGCACTGAACAACTGGGTGGCTGATGCCGTGAAACAGGGGCAGGTGACTGAAGGGAGTTTATTGCTTCATACCAATACCCGTTCAGCATTCCGCGATGAGCCGCAGGTTGTGCAGCTGTTCCTGGATGTGAAGGACGGTACCATCGAATACGACCCGAACTGGCCTGCGGTCAGAAATACAGATGCCACCATGTTAATGCGTGAACAGGGGCTGGAAATTTATGCCACCGGCGGTCAGTTAAAGAACAGCTCTTTGGACCAGGCGTGGGTGTATTTACCACCGGGTACCGAAACATTACGGGTACTGGGTTGGGCGCAGGGAGATGCCAGCGATATTCAGGATGTGCTGCTTGGCAGTGATATTTTTTCTGAGCCGGTTGAAGAGTTACAGCAGTGGCGGGTAAGTGGTCAGGCTAAAACAGTGGTCAACCTGAATTTACCGCTGGATGATCCTAAAGCGGCACCTGATGTGGATGTTGCTGTGGATTTATCTGCCGGGCAGCTGAAGTCTGATGCCCGTCAGTTAACCCTGTCAGGGGTGAGAGGAAGGCTGAATTATAATCAGCGTAAAGGGCTGTCATCGCCTTCACTGAAAGGGCAGTTATTTGGTGAGCCGTTCAGTGCTTCTATCCGCAGCCGGAATACCCGGCAGGGCACAGTCACCTCAACGACGTTAAGTTCCCGGGTAGACCTAAAGAAAATACAGCAGTGGACAGGGGAGGCGGTGCTCAGCGGTATGCAGGGCCGACAGGCGTATAAAGCGACGCTGGATATTTGTGCAACGGCCAGTTGCTCTAATTTGCTGATTGAGAGTGATCTGAAGAACACTGCACTGAGTTATTTTGCCCCGCTTAATAAGCCAAAAGGGAGAAGCTTACCCTCGCGTTTTTCCATGAACTTTGCGGATACGCCTACGCTGAGGTTTAACTTGGGTCAGCGCCTGGCGGCGGCGATGGTGCTGAAAGGGAAAGGCATTGAGCGGGCGAAGTTTGATTTTGGCACTGACAGAACCTCGTTACCTTCACAGCCGGGCTACAGCTTGTCAGGTTACCTTGCCCGTTTGAATGTTGATGAGTTACAGCAGTTTTTATCGGCTAACGGGCTGGTGACAGAAACTTCGAAGGCTAAAGGCGGTGCAGGAGCCTCTCCCGCAGCGCTTGAAGCTATATCTGAAATTGATATGACGCTGTCTGAAGTTTCCTTTGGCACAACACAGCTAAAAGATGTCCGGTTAGGGTTACAGGACCTTGGTCATCAGCGGCGTATCAGCCTTAACAGCTCTGCAGTGCAGGGCTCACTTACTTACAGTGATAACCGTCCGTATTCGCTGGATCTGGCGTATATCGATCTTGATGCGCTGTTGCCTGAAGATGAAAGTAAAAAGGTAGTAGACGAGCCATTTGTGGATTCAGCTATCAGACCCGGCCAGTTACCAGCTGCCGACGTAAATATCGGGCAGTTGGTGTACAACGGGAAGCGCTGGGGAGAGTGGGGTTTCAGCCTGCGAACACAGGATGGCGACAGTGTGCTCCGGGATCTTTACGGGCGTATGGATCAGCTGGATATTAAGGGTGATATCCGCTGGTCTTCCGGTACGCCTTCGCAGTCAGAGCTGAGTCTGAGCTTGCGGGGTGATAATGTCGGGCAAAGCCTGATGACGGCAGGATTTCAGCAGGTAATGGAAACCAGAGAGTTTCGTGCCGATACCAAAATGTTCTGGCCGGGTGCGCCCTGGCAGTTCAGTCTGGCACGTCTCAGAGGGGGCGCTGATTTTGTTGCAGAGCAGGGGCGTCTGATTGAAAGCGGTGCTTCCAGTAACTTTTTGCGGATTTTTGGCATCCTGAACCTGAACACCATTGGCCGGAGGCTGCGGCTGGATTTCAAAGACCTGTTTGCCAAGGGCGTCAGCTTCGATGTGCTGAAAGGCCGTTACCGGATCGAGAACGGTATCGCGTCGAGTGTGGAGCCGCTGACACTGGATGGCCCTTCTGCGGATGTTGAACTGAAAGGCGATATTGATCTGGTCACAGAAACGCTCAATACGGAGATGCAGGTGACTCTGCCGGTGACTGATAATCTGCCGATTGCTGCTGCTTTGCTGGGGGCACCACAAATCGCCGGTGCAGCTTTTATAATCGACAAACTCTTCGGTGATGAGATTAAAGAAAAGGTGGCCGCTGTTCGTTACAAAATGCAGGGGGACTGGAGCGATCCGCAGTTTGAGCTGATTACTTCAGGGAAGGATCAGACACGGGGCGTTGTTGAAAACTGACCCGTGTCCTGATTTCGTGATGGGATTTACAGCTGGAAGCGGGATTCTGCCCGTTCCCGTAAATATTTAAACAGTTTGCGGGCAGCAACCGGCGGTTTACCCTGGGACTGTTCTTTTTTGGCGTTACGCAATAACTGACGCAGGTGCTGAATATCGGCGCCGTCGTCTTCATCCAGATAGGCCTGTAAGTCAGAGTTATCACCCAGAATCAGGCGATCGCGCCAGCGTTCCAGTTTATGAAACATTTGTGCGTGTGCCTGTTTGCCTGCTTCAAAGCGGTCCAGTGCCGCCTCAATGGCTTCAGTGTCTTCACTGCGCATCAGCCGGCCAATGTATTGCAGGTGGCGGCGAATCGCTTCTGAGCGGGGCTGAAGGCGGCCTGCTTCAATAATTGCGGCACGCAGTTCGTCGCTCATCGGTACTTGTTCGGCCTGTTCTTTATTCAGCTCGGTGATTTTAGCGCCCAGGTCCTGTAAGGCTTCCATTTCACGCTTACGCTGGGTTTTCGAAACCCATTCTTCATCATCGTTGAACTGTTCGTCGGCGTCCGTAAAATATTGGTTACTCATAATGTCCACTTAACTCAAGGGGGTTAGCGGGTATACCACTAACTATAGAAGAAGGTTGCCAGACCGAGAAAGGCAAAGAAGCCTACTACATCGGTGATGGTTGTCAGTAATACGCTGCCGGCCAGTGCGGGGTCTATGCCCCAGGCTTTCAGAATAATCGGTAGCAGCGTGCCGGCAAGTGCAGCAGCTATCAGGTTAATGATAATGGCGCAGCCGATAATGAGGCCGATGGTGGTATCCTGGAACCACAGAACGGCAATCACCGCGACCACAATGGCCCAGAGGATGCCATTGGCGGTGCCGACTACCAGTTCTCGGTTCAGCAGCCAGCCGGCGTTGGATCGTTCCACGTGGCCCAGAGCCTGACCACGGATCATCAGTGTTAGCGCCTGGCTGCCAGCGATGCCGCCCATGCTGGCAACAATGGGCATCAGAACTGCCAGGGCAACAACTTTGTCGATGGTGTCTTCAAAAATACCAATGACGGCAGAGGCTATGAAAGCCGTAATCAGGTTTACCCCCAGCCATACAGCTCTCCGGCGGGTGGTCTTCATAATAGGTGCGAAGGTGTCTTCGTCGTCGTCCAGACCGGCCATACTCATCAGGGAATGGTCAGCATCTTCACGGATTACATCGACCACGTCATCGATGGTGATACGGCCCAGCAATTTGTTGTTCTCATCAACCACCGGCGCAGATACCAGGTCTTCCTGTTCGAACAGTTGCGCAACCTTATCGTCCGGCATTTCTGCTTCAATAGGTTCAGCGTCTGTCGACATGATTTCCCGAACAGTAATGGTCGGGTCACTGACCAGCATCCGGGTCAGCGGCAGGTTACCGATGTATTCATCTTTCCGGTTAACCACAAACAGGCTGTCAGTCATATCCGGCAGTTCGTCATGACGGCGCAGGAAACGTAATGCTGTTTCCACACTGATGTCAGGGCGTACTGTGATGGTATCGGTATTCATCAGGCCGCCGGCGGTGTCTTCCGGATACGAAAGTACTGCTTCAAGACGTTCCCGGTTCTGACTGCCCATTGAGCGCAAAATTTCCCGGGTAAGGGTCTCCGGCAGTTGCTGGATGACGTCTGCCATGTCATCGGTTTCAAGGGCTTCGGTGATCGCCAGTACTTCCTGAGCATCCATCTGGCTGAGGATTTCAGTCCGTACGTCATCACCCAGGTCCTGCAATACTTCTGCTTCCAGCTCCTGATGGATCAGGCTCCAGAGCAGGCGCCGCTCTTTCGGCGGTGACTTTTCCAGCAGGTGAGCGACTTCAGAAGGGCGCAGGGTATTGTTGAGGGTATAACGAATCTGTTTGAACTCACCACTTTCCACAGCTTCTGAGAGTTTATCTAGATCTGTTCTTTCAGTGGTTTCGATCATTCAGGGCCTCAGCAATTCCGGAAAAAGTGACGGGCAGGCATAACCGGCATCATGCCGGTGAGAGGCTATTATAGCGGATTGTTTTTCAAGGGATAAGGGATGATTGCGGCAGGAACGGGTCTTGCAGGGCTATTCTGCTTCGTCAAAGCGGTTATTTATTAACTCTACGATTGCGTTCAGCGCTTCCTGTTCATCTTCGCCATCAGTACTGATTGTCAGCTCGGTGCCTTTGCTGGCGGCCAGCATCATAACCGACATGATACTTTTACCGTCTACCTGGCGGCCATCTTTGGCCAGCTGAATATCACAGCTGAACTTGCTGGTGAGATTAATCAGCTTAGCGGCAGCCCGGGCGTGCAGGCCAAGTTTGTTGATGATGGTTAGCTGTTGTTCCTGCATAAGTCCTGATACGCCTCCGTTGTTTACAGTGCCTGGCCGGTGCTGAAGTTTTCTGTTACTTCAGGGCAGTTCCCGGTGCCTGACATGAACATTATCCATAGTTCGTCTGAAATGGCTAGCCAGCTGCTCAGCGATAAATACCGAACGGTGGTGGCCGCCGGTACAGCCAATGCCGATTGTGACATAGCTGCGGTTATTTTTTTCAAATACCGGCAACCATTTTTCCAGATAGCCGGTGATGTCTGCCAGCATTTCGTTCACTTCTGTTTCCTGGCTCAGGAAGTCGATAACAGGCTGTTGCAGGCCGGTATACTCCCGTAAGGGGGGCAGCCAGTATGGATTAGGCAGACAGCGGACGTCGTAAGTGAAGTCCAGATCCAGGGGCAGACCATGCTTGAAACCGAATGATTCAAACTGAATGGACAGGCCCTGTTCCTGCTTCTGCATGATGCGCAGCTTGATGCTGTCGCGCAGCTGGTACAGCGACAGGCGGGTGGTGTCCAGGCGCAGGTCAGCCAGTTCCGCAAGAGGGCCCAGTAATTCGCGCTCATATTCGATAGCGTCTTTCAGGCTGCGTTGTTCGTTAGAGAGCGGATGTTTACGCCGGGTTGCGCTGTAACGTTTAAGCAGGACTTCTTCATTGCTGTCCAGGTATAAGAGTTCACAGCTGATGTTTTGTTTTTCCCGCAGTTTCTTCAGGATTGCCGGGAATTCTTCCAGGTTACTGAGCGGGTTACGGGCGTCAATACTGACTGCCAGCAGGGTTTTAGGTGCGTCGCTACTGCTTTTTTCCGGTGGCCGGGTGATCAGTTGGGGTAACAGGTGGGCAGGCAGGTTATCAATGCAATAGAAGCCGATATCTTCCAGTGCCTGCAGTGCAGTACTTTTACCTGAGCCGGAGCGGCCGCTGATCACTACCAGTTTCATGTCAGTTGTTCACCTTGTAATGGATCGCTGCTGCCAGTAGTTCTTCGCCGGAGGTAGCGCTGCGCAACTGCTGACGAAATTCGGTCTGGCTGAACAGTTCTGCAAGGTTACCCAGGGTTTGCAGGTGTTCGTCGCATGCGTCTGTAGGCACGAGCAGTACAAATAACAGGTCGACAGGTGCGCCGTCGATGGCGTCAAAATCAATTGGCTCTGCCAGCTGTACCAGACAGCCGACTACCTGATTGTAGTTGTCCAGTCTGCAGTGGGGGATCGCAACGCCTTCTCCGATTCCGGTACTTCCAAGGCGTTCCCGGCCGATCAGGCCTGAAAATATGTCTTCTTCTTCAAGATCTTCTGATTGTTGGGCGATGGTTTTGCTGATGAGTTCTAAAGTGCGTTTTTTACTGCCGCCCTCAAGAGCGTGAAGCACTCTTGAGGGGGTAAGTAGATCTTTGATTAACATAGGGTTTCAGAAACGTTGCTATTTGTGATTCTTCAGTTTTTCTTTATGTTTGATGACCTGACGGTCGAGCTTGTCGATCAGGCCATCAATTGCTGCATACATGTCATCGTGTTCGTGTGTGGCGAACAGTTGGCCACCGGCTACATGAACATCACCTTCGGCTTTTTGCCGGGTTTTTTCAATGCTCAGTGTAACCTGGGCATTGGTGATGTTGTCGAAATGACGTTCCAGTTTGCTGAATTTGCTGTGCACATAGTTGCTCAGTGATTCTGTCAGTTCGACGTGGTGACCAGAAATATTGATTTGCATGGCAATCTCCTTGTTAGTGCATTACGGATGTTATCCGTAATTTCATTAAACCAGACGCTTTCGCTCATTTGAAGGTGGAATATTCAAAGACTCACGATATTTTGCGATGGTTCGGCGGGCGACTTTGATTCCCTGTTCGTCCAGCAGCTGGGTAATTTTATTATCACTCAGTGGCTTGGCAGGGTTTTCAGCAGCAACCAGTTTCTTTATCAGCGCGCGTATAGCGGTGGAGGAGCAGGTTCCGCCTCCGTCCGTACTGACGTGGCTGGAGAAGAAATATTTAAGTTCGAAGATACCCCGTGGGGTATGCATATACTTTTGTGTGGTAACCCGGGAAATGGTTGATTCGTGCATGTCCACTGCTTCAGCAATGTCATGCAGTACCATTGGCCGCATGGCTTCTTCACCTTCTTCGAGGAAGTCCTGCTGGCGCGCGACGATTTCACGGGTGACCTTCAGGAGGGTTTCATTGCGGCTGAGGATGCTTTTAATAAACCAGCGTGCTTCCTGAAGGTGACTTTTCAGGTATGTGTTGTCAGGACTGTTATCAGCCCGTTTGATTAGATCGGCGTAGCTGTCATTAATGCGTAACCGGGGAGAGGCTTCAGGGCTGAGCTTTACCTGCCAGATGCCTTTTTCCTGGCTGACAAATACGTCAGGGATGACGTATTCAGAGTGGCTGGTGGTAATCATAGCGCCGGGTTTTGGATTCAGGGACTGAATCAGGGCTACCACCGCCTGCAGTTGTGGCTCTTTCAGCCGGGTCTTACGCATCAGTAGTTTATAATCATGGCTGCCGAGAATCGGCAGGTACTGGCTGGCGACTTTACGGGCTTCTTTGAGATACGGAGTATCTGCCGGTAACTGATCCAGTTGCAGTAACAGACATTCGCTCAGGTCACGGGCAGCCACCCCCGGAGGGTCAAATTGCTGTACCCGACGCAGCACTGCTTCGATTTCATCCAGTTCTGTTTCCTGAAGGTGAGGATCATCCTGGCTGGTGAAGTGTTCGTGAATCGCTTCCAGTTCAACGCTCAGGTAGCCGTCCGGGGTAATGCCGTCGATGATATTGGTGGCAATTAACTGATCCAGTTCACTCATCGGTGTGAGGTTTAACTGCCAGTTCAGGTGGTCCTGCAGGGTTTCAACCGCAGTATCATTGGCTTCAAAGTTACTGTCGCTGAAGTCATTATTGCTGGTTGACGCCGGTGTGGCAGTCTGAAAAGTATCTTCCCACTGGCTGTCAGTGGACAGTTCATCCGGAATATCTTCATTCCAGTCGCTGTCGGCTACATGGGTTTCTTCCGGCTCGGCGCTGACGGTTTCGGTGGTTTCCTGCTTGGCAGGTGCGTCAGCATCGAGCTCGGTTTTTGCTTCGGTATTTTCTGCGGCTTCTTCTTCGCCGACTTCAAGCATAGGGTTTGAGTCGAGGGCTTCCTGTATTTCCTGTTGCAGGTCAAGCGTTGACAGTTGTAACAGCCGAATCGCCTGCTGCAATTGCGGGGTCATCGTAAGGTGCTGGCCAATCTTCAGTTGTAACGCTTGTTTCATATAACTGCTTGTACCTGTCAGAGAATAGAAGGGGAGAAAACTACAGACGGAACTGCTCGCCCAGATATGCCTGCTTCACTTGCTGATTACTCAGTATATCTTCTGGTGCGCCAGCGGCAAGGATATATCCTTCACTGACTATATATGCCTGTTCACAAATATCTAATGTTTCACGCACATTATGGTCAGTAATCAGGATGCCGATGTTCTTACTCTGCAGATGTTTTATGGTGGCTTTTATGTCGGTGACCGAAATAGGGTCCACACCTGCGAAGGGTTCGTCCAGCAGAATGAAGCTGGGTTCTGTTGCCAGGGCGCGGGCGATTTCAACCCGGCGACGCTCGCCTCCGGACAGGGCCATCCCAAGGCTGTCAGCCAAGTGCGTTACATGGAACTCTTCCAGAAGTTCTGCCAGCTTTTCTTCACGCTGCTGCTTGTTCAGCTCAGGGCGGGTTTCAAGAATCGCCATGATGTTATTGCGTACACTCAGCTTACGAAAGATAGATGCTTCCTGGGGCAGGTAGCCGATACCTTTGCGGGCCCGGTTATGCATGGCTTGTTTGGTGAGGTCCTGATCATCGAGCAGAATGGTGCCTTTGTCAGCATCTACCAAGCCGACGATCATATAAAAACAGGTGGTTTTGCCTGCGCCGTTCGGACCCAGCAGGCCAACAATCTGTCCACGCTCAATATGCATGGATACATCTTTTACGACGGATCTGCCTTTGTAACTCTTAGCCAGATTTAATGCTTTCAGACTGCTCATTAATTGTCGCCGCTCTTCTCGCTGCTCTTATCACCGCTTTGAGCCGCTTTTGGTTGGATAACCATAATCACCCGTTCATTCGAAGATTTGTCGTCGCTGAATGCTTCAATGGTACTTTTTTTCATGTTGTAGACGATACGGTCTCCGGTAAAGACATCTCCGCCCTGGGTGACCTTGGCTTTGCCAGTAATAACCAGTATTTCAGCGGTAGTATCGTAATCCAGCTTGTTACCATAAGCATGGGTGAGTGGTTCCTGCTTATTGGGTTTTTGCTCGTAATGTGCGGGGCTGCCCAGAGCTTTGATATTCGTCACGCCGCCGTTTTTCTGTTTTAACTCAACGGTGCTGCCTTCAATTTTCAGGGTGCCTTGCTGCACATTGACGGCGCCCTTATATACCGTAATACCGGTCAGCTCATTCATATTGGCACTGTCTGCGGCAATATGGATAGGCTGTGACTTATCTTCAGGCAGTGCGCTTGCCAGCCCGGAAAACAGTGCTGACAGCAGGATAAATGGTGTTGCAATACGGCTAATTGACATAGTGAAGCCCTTTTACTTGGGATTGCAATTCGACAGTGTTGGCGTTGAAATCAGCTTCCATGCCAACACCTGTTGTGCGGCCTGACTGATCGGATATTGTGACTTTTGCAGCGGTTTGCGCAAGCTTTTTCTCGGTATAAACCGTCAGGGTTTCCGTCTTCAGGGTCTGTTTCAGTTCAGGTTGCTGAAGATCCCGGACAATTACATTACCGATAAAATCGACGAGTTTGTTTTTATCCGGCATTTCAGCCTGATGACTGGTGATTGACTGGGTGATGTTGCCGTCTTTATAAAATTGCAGCTGAGGTTTCTGTAATTCAAGTCGTTCTTTAGCCAGCAGGTGCTCGGTAAACTCGGCCGTCAGAGACTGGGTTTGTAAACCGTCGGTGCCGAAGTCTTTAACATGGCTTTGCTTGATAAAGTAATCCGCCTGTGGGTGTGCAGGTTTGTCTGCTTTACTGGCCGCTTTCTTGGCGCTGTCCTGCCAGCCCAGATAAAAAACGCTGATGCTGACAATGATGACGGCGCTGAATATACGCAGGCGGGAACGGATACTCACAGATATTCAGCCCAGATTGCATCAAGTTTATTTTGCGCTGCCAGAATGATTTCGCAAAACTCTCGGCCTGCGCCCTGACCGGCCTGGCGACTGGTACACCAGTCGGCATGCTGGCGGACAAACTGATGGCCACCATTGACGGTCGCGCCAAAGGTTACTGCACGGATGGCTGCCAGATCAGGCAGGTCATCACCGATGTAAGCGGTATTTTCTGCGTTAAAACCGGTATCAGCCCACAGCTCTTCGAGCGCGGTGAGTTTGTCTTCCCGTCCCTGATACAGGTAGGCAATGCCCAGTGATTTGGCTCTTTTTTCAACCTGCGGGGAGCTTCGGCCAGTGATGATTGCCGTCTGGATGCCTGCTTTTTGCAGCATTTTGATGCCAAGGCCATCCAGGGTGTTGAAATTTTTGATTTCGCTGCCGTCGGGCAGAAAATTCAGCTTGCCGTCGGTCAGTACGCCGTCGACGTCAAAAACAGCCAGCCGAATATTTTGCATCTGCCGGATGAGTTCTTCAGAAATATTTGTCAGCATCAGATTACTCCGGCCTGCAACAGGTCATGCATGTTCAGTGCGCCGACAGGTGTGCCGGCTTCGTTCAGAACGATCAGGGCATTAATTTTATGGCTCTGCATGATTTGCAGAGCTTCTGCTGCGAGCATTTCTGCATCGGCAGTGGTGCATTCACGGGTCATGACCTGGCTGATCGGGGTGTTTTTAAGGTCAATATTCTGATCAAGGGTACGCCGTAGATCCCCGTCGGTGAAAATACCGATAAGCTTGCCACTCGTATCCTGAATGCCGGTCATACCCAAACGTTTGCGGGTGACTTCCAGTAATGCGTTATCCAGTGAAGTATCAGGGTTGACCAGCGGGATTTCATCGCCACTGTGCATAATATCTGCAACTTTCAGCAACAGCCGTCGTCCCAGGCTACCGCCAGGGTGAGAAAACGCAAAGTCTTCTGCGCTGAATCCGCGGGCTTCCAGTAACGCAATGGCCAGGGCGTCGCCAATGACAAGCGCTGCAGTAGTGCTTGAAGTCGGTGCCAGTCCAAGCGGACAGGCTTCTTCAGTGACCTGTACATTAAGGTTCGCATTGGCAAACCGTGACAGGGTAGAGTCCGGATTCCCTGTGATACTGATCAGAGGCGCATTCATGCGTTTAATCAGCGGCAGAAGCGCGGTCACTTCACTGGTTTCACCGGAGTTAGATAGGGCAATGATCAGGTCTTCCGGTGTCATCATGCCTAAATCGCCGTGACTGGCTTCGCCCGGATGAACGAAGAATGCCGGAGTACCGGTGGATGCCAGGGTGGCAGCGATTTTCTTGCCGATATGGCCGGATTTTCCCATCCCGGTGATGATCAGCCGTCCTTTGCAGTTGAGTGCCAGTTGGCAGGCGGTATCGAAGTCACCGTTTAAATGTTGTTCCAGATCGGCAATTGCGCTCTGTTCGATCTGGATCGTACGCCGCGCAGAAGCCAGAAAATTAAATGTATTTTGCATTAATTAAACGCTCATCTCGTATAGCACACCCAGGTAAGCAGCATAGCCGATCAGCAGCAGTGCGCCTTCCGGACGGCTGATGCGGGGTGGCTTTTGCCACAGGGCCAGTACCAGAAGTAAAGCGGTAAGGCCAAGGGTAACTCCATAGTCTCGCCATACTACGACCGCATCAAATGCAATTGGTGCCAGAAAACCTGGGACAGCCATTACCGCAGCAATGTTAAAGATGTTAGAGCCAACAATATTACCGATTGCGATATCTGTGTGGCCTTTCAGTGCACTGGCAACCGACGCAGCCAGCTCCGGCAGGCTGGTGCCGATGGCGACAATCGTCAGGCCAATAACAAGATCGCTGACGCCCAGTGCTACGGCGATTTCAGTTGCACCCCACACCAGTGCCCGTGAGCTGATTGCCAGAAGCGCCAGACCCACTACCAGCCAGAACAGTGCTTTGGGTGTGGTCATGTCCGGCAGTTCTTCCTCTTCGCTGGCCAGTTCATCATTTTCTGCTGACTTCTGGAAGCGGGCAAACATAAACAGGCTGAAAATCAGTGCTGCAGCAAGCATCAGAGCATCTGTGAGGCCCAGATACTGATCAAACAGAACCAGACCCGCCAGCAGGGTAACGCCAAGTAGAAGAGGTATTTCCCGCTTGAGTACACCGGATTTTACTGGCAGTTGGGTAATCAGTGCGGTAACACCCAGTACCAGTCCGATATTAGCGATGTTTGAGCCCAGGGCATTACCGATTGCCAGACCGCCAGCACCACTGGTTGAGGCCATGGCGGATACCAGAATTTCCGGTGCTGAAGTTCCGAATGAAACAATGGTTAAACCAATCAGCATTGGCGACATACCAAAGTTTTTAGCGGTGGCTGCGGCACCGTCAACAAAGCGGTCAGCACTCCATACCAGTACGACAAATCCGGCGAGCAAAGCAAGAATAGGGTAGAGCATCAGTTTTAGGGACTCGAACATGAAAAAGAATGAGCCGCATATTTAATGAAGAATCGCACGGATGTGCAAGGCCTGTATAACGGCATACTGATTTTATTGGCTTTTTCTGCGGGATTTTTTTTGGTGGCAGGGTTGGTGCTCTGGTATAGTGCGCGCTATTCGTTGCTATGCTGATGTGATTTTGGCTGACTGAGTCAGAGATCAGGGAATATCGGACGGTTTGCGTGTATCTCTTATGTCAGGCGCCAGATCCTGTATCTGTTCTTTCTATATACCGAAATAACTGAATCGTTAGCCAAACTTTGACGGGGAATTGCAGTCAATACACCTACTGCTTTGCTTGCGGTGTGTTAACCCATATTTTACCTGACTGACGTTAGGATCAGGCTGCACATTCTCAATATATTGCCGGAGTAACTCTGTGGGGAGTTCGAGAGTTTAAGATGAGTTATCTTGACGACAGTATTATCGATATTAAACAGTTAAGTTTTGCACGGGGTGACCGGGCAATCTTTGATGGCGTTGATATTCGCATCCCCCGGGGGAAGGTGACTGCGGTCATGGGCCCCAGTGGTACCGGTAAAACAACCTTGCTTCGTCTGATCGGTGGTCAGCTGAAACCGGACAACGGCCAGATTCTTCTTGATGAAGACAACATCCCGGCGCTTTCCCGTAAAGAACTGTTCCGGGTACGGGAAAAAATGGGCATGCTTTTTCAGAGCGGCGCACTTTTTACCGATATGACGGTGTTTGAGAATGTCGCCTTTCCTATCCGTGTGCATACGGATCTGAGTGAACAGATGATCCGTGACGTGGTGCTGATGAAGCTTCACGCCGTTGGGTTACGCGGTGCTGCGGATATGATGCCCAGTGAAATGTCAGGTGGTATGGCCCGGCGGGTGGCACTGGCGAGGGCAATAGCACTTGATCCGGATCTGGTGATGTATGACGAGCCTTTTACCGGACAGGATCCGATTGCAATGGGCGTGCTGGTAAATCTGATTGCCCGTCTGAACAAAGCGCTGGGGCACACAAGCATCATTGTTTCCCATGATATAAACGAGACCCTGGCCATTGCTGACTATATTTATCTGATTGCCGACGCCAAGGTACTGGCACACGGAACAGCCGCGGAATTACGCGAGAACGATTCGCCGCAGGTACGTCAGTTTCTGGATGGTCTGCCGGACGGACCGGTACCATTTCATTTTCCGGCTGACGATTATCTCGATCAGCTGATGCAGGGTTAACTAAGATGTTTGCAAAAATTCAGGCCCTGGGCGCTGCCGGGCTGAACAGGGTGGAAGCGTTTGGCCGTTCCGGCATCATTCTGTCACAGGCGGTCTTTGCGATACCGGGTCGTCAGGCATGGCCGTTGTTCATTCAGCAACTGTATTCAGTGGGTGTACTGTCGCTGATCATTATTATTGTCTCGGGTTTGTTTATCGGCATGGTGCTGAGCCTTCAGGGCTATACCATTCTGGTTGATTACGGATCTGAACAGGCGGTGGGGCAGATGGTGGCTCTTAGCCTGGTGCGTGAATTGTCGCCGGTGGTTACCGCGCTGTTGTTTGCCGGACGAGCAGGATCTGCACTGACCGCTGAAATAGGCCTGATGAAGGCAACTGAACAGCTGTCGAGCCTCGAGATGATCGGGGTTGATCCGTTACGCCGGATTATTGCACCGCGTTTCTGGGCCGGTATGATCAGCCTGCCACTGCTATCAATGATCTTCAGCGTAGTGGGGATCTGGGGAGGCATGCTGGTTGGCGTGGACTGGCTGGGCATATATGAAGGCTCATTCTGGTCTAATATGCAGAACTCTGTGGATTTTTTTGAAGACGTTGTGAACGGGCTTATTAAAGCGCTGGTATTCGGTGTGGCAGTAACCTGGATCGCGGTATATCAGGGCTATGACTCTGTGCCGACGTCTGAAGGTATCAGCCAGGCAACTACCCGAACGGTAGTGTATGCGTCACTGGCGGTACTTGGGCTGGACTTTATTTTGACTGCTTTGATGTTTGGAGATTTATAAGATGCGAATCCGGGGACTGGAATTAGCAGTGGGCTTTTTTATGCTGGCCAGTGCGCTGGCGCTGCTGGTGCTGGCATTGAACGTAAGCGGACTTACTCTGTCTGAGAGTAACCGCAGCTATAAAGTCTATGCATTATTTGAAAACATTGGCGGCTTAACTTCACGGTCAAAAGTAACCATGTCCGGGGTTAAAATTGGCCAGGTAACGGCAATTGTTCTGGATGAAGATCAGTTGATGGCCCGGGTTGAGATGGCCATTGATTCAGATGTGAATTACCTGAGCCTGGACAGTTCTGCGTCTATACTGACGTCTGGTCTGCTGGGTGAAAAGTATATCGGCATTACGACCGGTGCTGATGAAGAAATGCTGCAGGACGGCGACTTTATTGAAGATACTCAGTCCGCACTGGTATTAGAAGAACTGATTGGTAAGTTTCTGTTTAACGAAGCGACCGAATAAAGAGAAAGGTTATGCGTAAATTATTATCTGTTTTTAGTCTTGCGGTACTGGTTGCTCTGAGCCCGGTGAGTCTGGCGTCATGGCAGGCGGCGAGTGAGCCGGTTGATCAAACCAGTGCTGAAATGATCAGTGTTCTGGGTGACGGCGGATTGTCTGCTGGCGATGATGTAACGCCGCTCATGGCCGAAATTGAGCGCCTGTTAGTACCGGTTGTGGATTTTGATTACATCGCCAAGCGGGTAATGGGTAAATATTACCGCAAGGCTTCCGCCGAGCAGCGCACTGAGTTTGCCGGTGTTTTTAAAAATACCCTGATCAGAACCTATGCTAAAGCGCTGGTGGGCTTTGAAATTACCGGTTATGAACTGCTGCCTGAAGGTCGTCCGAGCCCTAAGCCGAATAAGCAGATCGTCAGTGTAAAAGTCCGTTCCGGCGGCAGTGCTACTTACAAGCTGGACTACTATATGCTGGAACAGCCTGAAGGCTGGAAGCTGGTAAACGTTCACCTGGACGGCATTAACCTGCGTCTGAACTTTAAGAATCAGTTTGCTTCACTGGTGAAGAAAAACCGCGGCGATGTGGGTGGTGTAATTGCCAACTGGAAAGCTCAGGTAGAAACGGACGTAAGTAAATAAATGGCACCGTTCAGCTGTAAACCTGAAGCTCCGGACACCCTGCTGTTAAGTGGGGATCTGATTTTCGCGACTGCTGAGCATGCCCGGCAGGTGACAGAGGCTCGCCTGGCGGAACGCACTGGTCGGGTCGTTATGGACTTTTCTGAAATTTCCCGTGTTGACAGCTCTGCGCTGGCATTCTGGTTAAGTTGTCAGCGCCTGGCTGAGCGAAATAGTCTGTCGCTTGAAGCCTATAATTTCCCGGATGAAATGGTACAGATGGCAGAACTTGTCGGGCTTTCGTCCAGCCGGATCTGGAAATAATCTCCCTGAGATTGCTTTGTCTCAGGAATTCCACCCTTCGGTGTATCCTTCCGTCGCCTTTTATATCGTAATCGGCTATCATTTCGTCTGTTATTTTTCCTCCCAAATTTAAGCGGTATTTTGCATGCAAATCGAACAAGTTAAGCAGTTACTGGAGAGCAAGCTGGAAGGTTGTGTTGTCTATCCTGAAGGTGAAGGCTGTAATTTCCAGGTAACCGTTGTCGGTGAGGTTTTTGAAGGCTTACGTCCGGTTAAAAAACAGCAGATGGTTTCCCAGTGTCTGGCTGAAGAAATCGCTAATGGCAGTATTCATGCGCTGACTATCAAAACTTATACGCCTGCACAGTGGGCTGAGTTACAGAACTGATTTGATAAGGCAAAGCGTCCATGGATAAACTAATTATTACCGGTGGAAGCCGGTTGAAGGGTGATGTAAAGATCTCCGGTGCGAAGAACTCTGCATTGCCTATTCTGGCGGCAAGTCTGCTGGCCGATGAACCTGTTACTATCAGCAACCTTCCTCACCTGCACGATATCACTACCATGCTGGAGCTGTTACGCCAGATGGGGGTGGACCTTACAGTCGACGAAAAGCTGAGTGTCGAAATTGACACCCGTACAATCAAGTCAACCGTTGCGCCATATGAGCTGGTAAAAACCATGCGGGCGTCCATTCTGGTACTTGGCCCTCTGCTGGCTCACTATGGCCATGCGGAAGTATCTCTGCCCGGTGGCTGTGCAATCGGTAGCCGTCCGGTAGATTTGCACATTAAGGGACTTGAAGCACTGGGTGCAACCATTGTGCTTGAGGAAGGTTTTATCCGCGCGACCTGTGACGGACGTCTGAAAGGCGGCCGGGTATTCTTCGATACAGTGACGGTAACCGGCACCGAGAATATTCTGATGGCTGCAGCACTGGCTGAAGGCCAGAGTGTTATCGAGAATGCTGCACGGGAACCTGAAGTGGTTGATCTGGCTGAATTCCTGATTGCCATGGGTGCTGATATTTCCGGCCACGGTACCGACACAATTACGGTTAACGGTGTACCGTCGCTGAAATCCTGTCATTTCCCTGTGGTTGCTGACCGTATTGAAACCGGTACCTATCTGGTAGCCGCTGCGGCGACCCGTGGTTCTATCCGGGTTAAGAATACCCGTCCTGATATCCTTGATGCGGTTATCCAGAAACTGGAAGAGGCAGGCGCCGAAATCAAAACCGGTAAAGACTGGATCGAACTGGATATGCACGGCAAACGTCCAAAGGCAGTTAACCTGGTGACAGCCCCTTATCCGGCTTTTCCAACCGATATGCAGGCGCAGTTTGCAGCCATGAATGTGGTTGCCGAAGGTGTCAGTCGTATTAAGGAAACGGTATTTGAAAACCGTTTCATGCATATGCAGGAAATGAGCCGCATGGGTGCCAAGATTACCATCGAAGGTAATACGGCGATCATGGAAGGTGTGGATAAGCTGACCGCTGCGCCGGTAATGGCGACTGACCTGCGGGCATCTGCGAGTCTGGTTATTGCCGCAATTCTTGCCGAAGGCGAGACCATCATTGAGCGGATTTACCACATTGACCGTGGTTATGAGTGCATTGAAGAAAAACTGCAATTATTAGGCGCTAAGATTAAGCGGGTGCCGGGTTAAGCATTTTTTGCCAGCCGACTTTTTATTTATTTTCAGCAGCGCTGCGGCGCTGCCCTCTTTACGGATTGTCAAACAGCGAACATGAAACAGCAATTGACTATAGCCCTGTCCAAGGGGCGTATTCTGAAAGACACGTTGCCGTTGCTCGAAGCGGCGAATATCCTGCCTGCAGAAGATATCTTCAGCAGCCGTAAACTGATCTTTGATACCAACCATGACAACATCAAGCTGGTTGTGATCAGAGCGACTGACGTGCCTACTTATGTTGAGCATGGTGGCGCAGACATGGGTGTGGCAGGTAAAGACGTGCTGATGGAATGCGGCGCTAAAGGTGTCTATGAGCCGCTGGATCTGGACATTGCCCGCTGTAAGCTGATGACTGCTTCCCTGAAGGATGCGCCACCAGTGTCTGGCCGAATTAAAGTTGCCACCAAGTTTGTAAATGTCACCAAAGAATACTATGCCCGTCAGGGTCATCAGGTAGATATCATCAAACTGTATGGCGCAATGGAGCTGGCGCCGATTATGGGCCTGGCTGACCGGATTGTAGACATTGTGGATACCGGTAACACCATGCGTGCTAACGGTCTGGTACCACTGGAAGAAATTGCTTATGTCAGCTCGCGGCTGGTGGTGGGCAAGGCTGCCATGAAGATGAAGCATCGTCAGATTCAACCGATTATTGAGCAGTTAGCCGCCGCAGTAGAAGCAAGAAAGAGTGAAGGTAAGTAATGGCTGAATTAAACGTATTACGGCTGGACAGCCAGCAAGAAGATTTTGCTACGCAGATGGACAGTCTGCTGGCCTGGGAAGCGGTTTCCAATAAAGAAGTTAATGCCATCGTTGATGATATTCTCCTGCAGGTAAAGCAGCGTGGAGATGCTGCGGTTGTTGAGTTCAGCAACCGTTTTGACCGTCTTGATGTTTCTTCAATGGCTGAACTTGAGTTCTCTAAAGAACAGCTTCAGGAAGCGCTGGATACCTTACCGGCGGATCAGAAAGAAGCGCTGCAGATTGCCGCTGACCGGGTTCGGGATTATCACGAGAAACAGCTGGGTGAATCCTGGCAGTACCGTGAGGCAGATGGCACCTTACTGGGCCAGAAAGTGACGGCAATGGATAAAGTGGGTCTTTATGTGCCAGGTGGCAAAGCCTCTTATCCGTCTTCAGTATTGATGAACGCAATTCCGGCGAAGGTTGCCGGTGTTGAAGAACTGATCATGGTTGTGCCAACGCCGGACGGTGAGGTTAATCAACTGGTGCTGGCTGCTGCTGCATTATCCGGTGTGGACCGTGCGTTCTCCATTGGTGGTGCGCAGGCGGTTGCTGCACTGGCATACGGTACTGAAACAGTGCCTAAGGTCGATAAAATTGTTGGCCCGGGTAACATTTTCGTTGCTACGGCTAAGCGGGCAGTATTCGGTGCCGTGGGCATTGATATGATTGCCGGCCCTTCCGAGATTCTGGTGATCTGCGACGGTCAGACCGATCCGGACTGGATTGCTATGGATCTGTTCTCTCAGGCTGAACACGATGAAGATGCGCAGCCGATTCTGGTATCTCCGGATGCTGAGTTCCTGGATAAGGTAGAAGCGAGTATTAACAAGCTGCTACCGACGATGGAACGTGAAGCCATTATCCGTGTGTCCATGACTGACCGTGCTGCTCTGATTAAAGTACCGGATTTGTCTGCCGCAGCGGTTGTCAGCAATCGTGTCGCGCCGGAGCATCTGGAATTATCGGTTGCAGACCCGGAAGCGCTGTTGCCGGAAATCAAGCATGCCGGTGCGATCTTTATGGGACGTTACACAGCTGAAGCGCTGGGTGACTACTGTGCGGGTCCTAACCACGTGTTACCGACCTCCGGTACAGCACGCTTTTCATCTCCACTGGGGGTCTATGATTTCCAGAAACGCTCGTCTCTGATCATGTTCTCTGAAGAAGGGGCATCAGAAATGGGCAAGGTGGCATCTGTTCTGGCCCGTGGAGAAAGCCTGACGGCACACGCCCGGTCGGCAGAGTACCGGATTAAAGATTGATCCGATCTCATTGTTTTTAAAGAAGCCCGGTACTGTTACCGGGCTTTTTTTTGTTTTACAGTGACCTTTCACAAAGCTCAGACGGCAGGACATTATGAACATCGTTTTTTATGCCCGTGGTGAAGATTTTTCTGACTGGTTACCCTCCATAACAGAAGTATTGCCCGGTGCCGACTGCCGGCTATGGTCGGAAGCAGAGGCACCGGACTGGCAGGCAGACTATGCGCTGGTCTGGCAGCCTCCGCAGATGCTGTTTGAGCGTCATACGCAGCTTAAAGGTATCATCAATCTTGGTGCCGGTGTGGATAAGTTGCTGGCGTTACCGGGGCTGCCGGAAGACGTGCCGGTGCTGAAGTTGCGGGATGCGGGTATGGCTACGTGGATGACTGATTATATCCGCTATGGCTTACTGCATTTCAGCCGTGACTTTGATGCCTATCAGCGGCAGCAGCGCAGAAGTGTCTGGCAGCCGGAGAATATCGATGCCAGGACTGACTGGCCAGTGGGGATTCTCGGCATGGGGGCAATCGGTTCTGAGGTTGCCCGGCGATTGTCGGATGATGGCTATACTGTCCGGGGTTGGAGTCGTACAGAAAAACAGGTTGCCGGTGTTGAAAGCTATGCCGGAGAGGAGGCTTTGTCAGCCTTTTTACAGAGAACCCGGGTATTGGTGAATCTGTTACCTTCAAGCCAGCATACCCAGGGGCTGGTAAACGGGAAAGTGCTGGAGCAACTGTTGCCGAATGCGGTGGTGATTAACGTTGGCAGGGGAGAGGTGGTTGATTCCCCAGCTTTGATTGATGCTTTGCGTAAACAGCGCCTGCGGGGCGCAATGCTGGATGTCTTTGAGTACGAGCCTTTGTCACAGGATTCGCCTTTGTGGTCAATGGATAATGTCATTATCACGCCGCATATCGCGGCACCAACCTCTATCAGAGATGCGATTGAACAAGCAAAAGAATATATCCACGCCATCGGCCTGGGACTGCCGGTGAAAGCGGTTGACCGTACTCTGGGGTATTAATCGGGATCATTAACAGAAAAAGCCAGCATGTTGCTGGCTTTTTTGTTTGTTTCAGGCAGAAGAGCTTGTCAGATCAGATGCGTAATGCACCATCTACTTCAATGCAACGGCCATTGATGTAATCGTTTTCCAGAATAAAGGCCACTGTGCTGGCGATTTCTTCCGGCTTGCCAAGGCGCTTGGCGGGAATGCCGGCTGCAATTTTTTCCAGCGCTTCGGGTTTCATGCTCATGACCATTTCGGTACCGATGTAACCCGGTGCAATTGAGGCTGCACGGATATTGTAGCGTGCCAGTTCTTTCGCCCAGGTAACCGCCATTGCCTGTACACCGGCTTTGGTGGCCGTGTAGTTAGTCTGGCCCATGTTGCCGTTACGGGAAATGGAAGAGATGTTGATGATGCAGCCTTCGCAGCTCAGTTCGATCATCTTAACAGCCGCTTCACGGCCACACAGGAATGTGCCGGTCAGGTTGACGTCCATGACCAGATTCCAGTTATCCAGGCTCATTTTGCTGACGACTTTACCCTCTTTTACTTTTATGAACAGGCCGTCGCGGGTGATACCGGCATTGTTGACCAGCCCGTGAATAGCGCCAAAGTCCTGTGCAATGTCATCAAACAGTTCGGTAACGGCGTCTTCTTCGGCGATATTGGCAATGTAACCCCGGGCTTCAGTGCCCAGCTCCATGCACAGGCCGATGGTTTCATCCAGACCCTGCTGATCCAGGTCTACCAGTGCCAGTTTGGCACCTTTGGCTGCAACCTGTAGTGCCATTGCGCGACCAAGGCCTCTGCCTCCGCCGGTGATAACGATAACTTTATCTTTTAATTCCATCTGCGGATTACCTTAAATGTGTTGTGTTTTTGTTTTTATATGTGCAGTGCAGCAAAGTTTTCTAAAAGTTATACCGCAAATGCGTAAAAGTCCATGCCTTCCTTGATTAAATTTATAATTCTTTTATATATCAATGCTTTACTTGATTTGTTGTTTTTATAAAGTCTTGTTTTTATTCGTATTTGTTGCGAAGCACAAAAAGAATTGATGTGTGGGCATGGTTTTTATGCTGCAGTATTGTCGGTTTTGTTCAGGTCTGAGTGATGACTAAATATCAAGAACCTTAATCGCCTGAATCACGGGACTAAACCCCGTTTACCGGTGTAAACTACAGGCAGTCCCAACGATGTTTTACTGACAGGTTTTAGTTATGCGTTTTTTATTTTTGCTCTTCATCATAGTACCGATTATTGAAATCACCCTGCTGATCAATGTGGGGCAGGCGATCGGTGCCTGGAATACAGTGGGGCTGGTACTTCTGTCTGCATTTATCGGTGTGAATATGCTGCGTTATCAGGGGTTCTCAACCCTGCGCCGTGCTCAGGGAAGAATGGCGACCGGCGAAATGCCGGGCCGTGAAATGGTTGAAGGGATTGTGTTGGCTGTCGGCGGTGCCCTGTTGCTGACCCCCGGATTTGTGACCGATGTTATCGGTTTTCTGTGTCTGATTCCGTTTACCCGCCAGCGTTTTGCAGACATGGTCTTAAGTAAAGTCACTGTGATTAATCCGGCGCAGGGCTTTCATCATCATGCCGGCCCGGGGGATTTCCATCAGGCGGATCCCCGCGATCCCCGTGATTCATCTACTCTTCACAAGGGCGATGTGATCGACGGAGAGTTCCGTCGGGAAGACTGAAACCGGGTACATTGAAAAAATCACACTTTTTTTAATGATAAGTGTTGAAAACCGTTTTGGCGGCCCCATCTAGCTAAACATCATCATTTATTAGGTGATACAGAACATCACTTTGTAAACATGTAAAACATGCTCTGCTTCGGTCTGAAGTTATTATTTTTCAAAGGCTTCAGAGCTAAAAGAGCAGTTTAATAACTATAAACGACTTTTTTTGATCACAAGGATCAGGAGAGATATTCAATGAAAATTCGTCCACTACACGACCGTGTTGTTGTTCGCCGTAAAGAAGAAGAAGCGACTACTGCTTCCGGTATCGTTCTGCCAGGTTCTGCAACTGAAAAGCCTAATCAGGGTGAAGTAGTTGCTGTTGGTAGCGGCCGTGTAACCAACTCCGGTGAAGTTCAGGCTCTGACTGTTCAGGTTGGTGATCAGGTTATCTTTGGTCAGTACGCAGGTTCTAACGTTGTTAAAGTTGACGGCGAAGAACTGCTGGTAATGAGCGAAAGCGAAATTTTTGGTGTTCTGGAAGCGTAATTGCTGCCAGTCCCGGTAAGAATTTTTCATTCAATTTGAATTGAATACAGGATTTTGAAAAATGGCTAAAGACGTATTATTTGGTAACGACGCGCGTCAGCGCATGCTGGCTGGTGTAAACATTCTGGCAGACGCAGTTAAAACTACACTGGGCCCTAAAGGCCGTAACGTTGTTCTGGATAAAGCATTCGGTGCGCCAACCGTAACTAAAGACGGTGTATCTGTTGCTAAAGAAATCGAACTGAGCGACAAGTTCGAAAACATGGGCGCTCAGATGGTTAAGGAAGTTGCTTCCCAGGCCAACGATGTAGCCGGTGACGGTACTACCACTGCAACTGTTCTGGCTCAGGCGATTGTTAACGAAGGCCTGAAGTCTGTTGCTGCTGGCATGAACCCAATGGATCTGAAGCGCGGTATCGATAAAGCAGCAGCTGCTGTTGTAGAACAGCTGCAGGGTATGGCTGTGCCATGTGCAGATACTAAGTCTATCGCTCAGGTAGGTACTATCTCTGCAAACGCTGACTCTCAGGTTGGTGACATCATTGCTGAAGCTATGGAGCGTGTAGGTAAAGAAGGTGTTATCACTGTTGAAGAAGGTACTGGTCTGGAAAACGAACTGGACGTAGTAGAAGGTATGCAGTTCGACCGCGGTTACCTGTCTCCTTACTTCATCAACAACCAGGACAGCATGAGTGTTGAACTGGAAAATCCGTTCATGCTGATCGTTGACAAGAAGATCTCTAACATCCGTGATCTGCTGCCAATTCTGGAGCAGGTTGCCAAGTCTTCCCGTCCGCTGCTGATCATCGCAGAAGACGTTGAAGGTGAAGCGCTGGCTACTCTGGTAGTTAACAACATGCGCGGTATCGTTAAGGTTGCTGCTGTTAAGGCGCCTGGTTTCGGTGACCGTCGTAAGGCAATGCTGGAAGACATCGCTATCCTGACTGCCGGTACTGTGATTTCTGAAGAAGTAGGTCTGAACCTGGAAGGTGCTACTCTGGAGCAACTGGGTCAGGCGAAGCGTGTTTCTATCACTAAAGAAAACACCACTATCGTTGACGGTGTGGGCGAAGCAGCTGCAATCGAAAGCCGCGTTGCTCAGATCCGTGCTCAGATGGAAGAAACGTCTTCTGACTACGACCGTGAGAAGCTGCAGGAGCGTGTTGCTAAGCTGGCTGGCGGTGTTGCAGTTATCAAGGTTGGTGCTGCTACTGAAGTAGAAATGAAAGAGAAGAAAGCACGTGTTGAAGATGCTCTGCATGCAACCCGCGCTGCGGTAGAAGAAGGTGTAATCCCTGGTGGTGGTGTTGCCCTGATCCGCGCAATGGACAAGGTTGGTGAACTGAAAGGTGACAACCATGATCAGAGCGTTGGTATTGAGCTGGCTTTCCGTGCACTGGAAGCACCTCTGCGTCAGATCGTTGGTAACGCCGGTGCAGAAGGTTCTGTAATTGTTGCGAGCATCCGTGAGAAGGGTGAAGGTAACTTCGGTTACAACGCTGCTTCCGGTGAATACGGCGATATGCTGGACATGGGTATCCTGGATCCTGCTAAAGTTACCCGTTCTGCACTGCAGGCGGCAGCTTCTGTTGCGGGTCTGATGATCACTACTGAAGCAATGATCGCTGATGCACCTGTAGAAGGTGGCGCACCTGCTATGCCTGATATGGGCGGCATGGGCGGCATGGGTGGCATGGGCGGCATGATGTAATCAGCCCCCGGCATCCACCGGCTGTTAATCAGCCGGCTTGCTAAAAGAATCCCCGGCGTCTTTACAGGCTCCGGGGATTTTTATTGCCTGTCAGAAAGTATTGCTGAGAGTTCAGTGAACGGATCATTATTCAGCGGAAGATACATTATATCGGGTTGCAAAAGAGAACCATTCGCAATTATAATAATTGTTATAACATAACATTTTGGAGATTGTGATGAAAAAGGGTATTCATCCGGAATACGATTATGTGATTTTTCGCGACACCAGCTGCAGCCGAGACTTCCGTATTCGTTCGACATGTAAGAGTAATCAGACGGTGGTGTGGGAAGACGGTAAAACCTATCCGCTGATCAATCTGGATGTTTCCAGTGCTTCACATCCTGTATATACCGGGGAAAAACGTAAGGTTCAGTCTGAAGGCCGTATTGCTCAGTTTAATAAGCGCTTTGGCAAACGTGCCGGTAAGGCCTGACAGGAGGGGTTATGCAGGTACTGAATTCGCTTAAGTCAGCTAAACAGCGTCATCCGGATTGTCAGGTGGTTAAGCGCCGGGGACGTCTGTACGTGATCTGTAAATCAAACCCACGCTTTAAGGCCCGTCAGGGATCGGCGAAGAAAGGCTGATACCGGGTATGTCTGAGAGAGTGCTCTGCCGACAGGCAGAGCATTTTTGTATTTGTAGACTGACAGTTGTTACTAACAGGGTTATTGCTGTTGTTCGCGGACTACTTTCATGAAGATTTCTACCCACTGCTTGTCAAAATCCACACCTGCTTTGTTGCTGATTTCCAGTAAGGCCCGCATCAGTGGACGTTTGTGCAGGGAGGTGCTGGTATGGCCGTGAGTAATGGCTTCAAAGGTATGCACAATGGCGATGATCTTGGCACCGGTACAAATCTGATTGCCGCTTAAGCCTTTGGGGTAACCGCTGCCGCTGAACAGTTCCTGGTGTTGCATCAGCATGGTGCCCGCGTTTTGTGAATCAAACATTGAGCGCATCAGGTGAGCTGATACCTGAACATGCTGGCGCATCAGCTTGGTCTGGTGTTCATCCAGCGAGCTTTGTTTAGTCAGTAAAGAGGTTGGCAAAAACGCCATGGCGATATCGTGGGTGAACAGGGAGGCTGCCAGGGCATTAGCATCTACCGGGCTACCACCGGCTTCATTTACGGCCAGGGCAAGTTTCACCACACGGTCGGTACGGCCCTGCCAGTAGCCCACCCGCTGTTCACAGGCCTGGGCCATGTTGTAGAGAAAGCTCAGGTCAGCGCTGGGTTCGGTAAAGGTATCCAGCCAGTGCTTTTCTTCGAGAGGAACCTGGCGGGTATTCGGGTCTACCAGTGCGATAATGTTTACCAGCAAAGGGGCAACCATTTCAGGCGGGGCCATGGAAAGTTTTTGCAGGCCTGCTTTGACGGACTCGTAGAGGGCATCATCGTATTCGACCTGCTGAGCGCTGTGGTATTGCTCCATGAAATCACGGGCTTTGTCCATCAGCAGCAATACCAGATCACCGGCACGGTCAGAGAACGGAATCTGGCCTTCACGGACCAGATCCAGAACGTTTTCCAGTTCCTGAAGAATGATAACCATCGGGGCGAAGCTGAGCATGCTCGAGTTCGCTTTTACGGTATGGACGGTGCGAAACAGGTCGTCGAGTAATGCCGCATCTTCAGGCGAGTGTTCCAGGTCAACTATGCTGGATTCACATAGCCGGTACTGCTCGAGAAATTCGTCATAGGCCTCAGCGAAGAGTTCATTATCCAGTGAGCCTCCGAGGGAGAACGTGGCCATCGTGTGTTCCTTTTCCAGCGACAAGTAAACCTAAGAAATATCCACAAAATATGCAGTGTTTTGAAACTATACATGATGCATAACGCATGGGAACTGTTTTATCTGTCACAATGATGACTTTTGTGACTTGCTTTAAGTTTATGATTATAAAACCTAAAACGGACTGCAAAGGCAGTCCGTTGAGGAAGAGGGGCTACGCCTCAGAAAGGCCGTAGATGCGGGGTTATTTCTGTCCGATGGCGTTGCCTGCACCTTCCGGTACGGGCAGATCTGCATGACTGTTAAATACAGCCGTAAGCTTAGCCTGAACAGTATCTGTTGCCGGGCAGGTTTTCCCTGCATTGATGTCCACGTGCAGCAGCATGTGTTCGCCGGTAGCAATCAGGTCGCCTGTTTCCCGGTTATACATAAAGTGGAACAGGTGCATTTTTTTCGCGCTCTGGGCGATCAGTTGAGTACGGACTTCAATGCCCTGGCCCAGCTTAATATCGTCCAGATGGCGAATGTGGGTTTCCACAGTGTAGTAACTCTGGCCCGCCTGAATGTAATCATCATCCACGCCGACAAACGCCATGAAGTTATCAGTGGCATCACTGAATACCCGCAAATAGTTTGCTTCGTTCATGTGGCCGTTATAGTCGATCCATGCCGGTAATACTTTACCGCTGAACATTTGCAGTGGCTCGGCGCTGATTTCTGGCTGTGCCTGTTCCGGCGACATGGCCTTGAGCCGCTGATCGTGTTCGCGCAGCATTGCTCCTACGCCCCAGTCAGCATTTTTCTGTACCCTCATGATGCCAACCAGGTTGTCATCACGAATCTGTTCCAGCTGGCGCAGGTCGTACATACCGGACTGAGCATCGGACTGATCAGCAATTTTCTGAATCAGTTCATCGGTCAGTTCCGGTACGTCCATAAGCTTGGTCCATGGCCAGGCCAGTGCCGGGCCAAACTGGCCGATGAAGTGCGCCATGCCTGCTTCACCACCGGCAATCCGGTAGGTTTCGAACAGTCCCATCTGGGCCCAGCGAAGGCCAAAGCCAAAGCGGATGGCATCATCAATTTCTTCGGTAGTAGCCACATCATCGTTGATCAGCCACAGGCCTTCCCGCCATACAGCTTCCAACAGGCGGTCGGCGATGTGGGCATCGATTTCCTTGCGAACAACCAGGGGCTTCATGCCGATGCCGTCCAGAATATCTTTAGCTGTTGCAACCTGTTCAGGAGAGCATTGCTGGCTCGGCACCACTTCAACCAGTGGTACCAGATACACCGGGTTAAACGGGTGAGCCACCATGATCTGGCCAGGGTTAGCTGCACCTTCCTGCAGTTCAGACGGCTTAAAGCCTGAGGTGGAGGAGCCAATAATGGCATCTGTGCGGCAGGCTGCCTGAATGGAAGCCATGACCTTGTGTTTCAGGTCCAGACGTTCCGGTACACTTTCCTGAATCCACTGTGCTTCACTGACCGCTTCTTCCAGTGTGGAGCAGAGTGTCAGGGTGCCTTCTTCTGGCATCGCGACGTCTGCCAGTGCCGGAAGCGCACGGCGGGCGTTGCTGATTACTTCGTTAACTTTGCGCTCGGCATCCGGTGCCGGATCAAACAGGCGGACATCCCAGCCGTGTAAAAGAAAACGGGCGACCCAGCCGCCACCGATAACACCACCGCCAATACAGGCTGCAATTTTATTCATATCTGTCTCTTTCTATCTCGGGCCCACGGGGGCGGTCAGACAAATCAGCAGCCCGGTGGCTGCTGATGTTCAGGCGGTTTTACAGTGCCAGCGGCGCGCGCTTGGTCAGCTGCATTTTTTCCCGTACTTCTGCCGGTGTCATCAAGGTTGCACCCATGTTGGTGACGATTGTCGCGGCTTTTTCTACCAACTGGGCGTTGGTTGCCAACTGGCCTTTACCCAGCCACAGGTTGTCTTCCAGACCCACGCGGATGTTACCGCCGGCCAGCATAGCGGCAGCAGCAAACGGCATCTGGTTACGGCCAATAGAGAACGCGGAGAAGGTCCAGCTTTCCGGAATGTTGTTAACCATTGCCATGAAGGTGTTCAGATCATCCGGGGCGCCCCACGGAATACCCATACACAGTTGGATCATAACCGGATCTTCAATGATGCCTTCAGATACCAGTTGTTTGGCCAGCCACAGGTGGCCGGTGTCGAATGCTTCGATTTCCGGGCGGACACCCAGATCGGTCATCATCTTACCCATAGCCCGCAGCATGCCCGGGGTGTTGGTCATTACGTAGTCCGCTTCGGCAAAGTTCATGGTGCCGCAATCCAGCGTGCAGATTTCCGGCAGGCACTGACGTACGTGTTCCATACGCTCGGTTGCGCCAACCATATCTGTTGCTGCTTCGTTCAGCGGGAATGGTGCTTCGGTGTCACCAAATACAATGTCGCCACCCATACCGGCAGTCAGGTTCAGGACAACGTCTACTTCTGCATCACGGACCCGTTCAGTCAGTTCGCGGTACAGTTCAACCCGACGGCTTGGCTTGCCGGTATCCGGTTCACGCACGTGGCAGTGAACGACAGCGGCACCTGCCTTGGCGGCATCAATACAGTCGTTAGCGATTTGTTCAGGGCTGCGCGGTACATGTGGTGAACGGTCCTGGGTTCCGCCGGAACCGGTGACGGCACAGGTAATGAAAGGTTTGGTATTCGGCTGTAAAGGCATAGCGGGCTCCGCGTATTTCAGTCTTAACTGGATTATTGTTGTTTGCTGGAGCACAGGGATTGTTCCCGTTGTTGTGCACCGGAATATGCCAATAATTGCATGGGGTATGGCTGATGAGTTTGCACTTAGCGAATATGATTTGATATTTTGCGCAAAAGAGAGGTGTTTTTTTAAGATTTCAACGTGATTTCTTTCTGACCGGAGCGGTTTTTATGAGCTTGTTTAGCCCTGCTAATGACAGTCTGAATGTGGTGATTCTGCTGATGCCGGATTCATCTCTGATGTCACTGGCTTCCACGCTGGATACTATGCGGGCGGCTAACCGGATTTCCCGGCGAACGTTATTTTCCTGGCGGGTGATTACGCTGGATGGGGAGCCGGCGGTGTTGTCCTGTGGGCAGCCAATTCACCCTCAGGGGTCAATGCAATGGACCATGGCGGATACAGAGCTGCAGCGTGACCTGCTGATTTGCATTGCCGCTTTTCACCACGAGAAGCACATGGATAAACAGCGGCTGGCCGGATTCAGGCAGTTTGCCAGGGGCTTCTCATATGTAGGCGGGGTGGAATCCGGCAGCTGGGTGCTGGCAAGGGCCGGGTTGCTGGAAGGAAAGAGTGCCACCACGCACTGGGAAGACCTGGAGGATTTCAGGGACCGTTATCCAAGGGTCGAGGTACGCCCGGACCGCTATGTGGTGGATGGCCGTATTTTTACCACCGGTGGGGCGGCACCGACCTTCGACCTTATTCTTTATCTGATCCGCAGCCGTTACGGGCATACGCTGGCGCTGGAAGTGGCCAGTGCGTTTATTTATGACGGTAAGGCCCAGGCTGACTCTCCGCAGCCGTTGGTGTCTCTTGGTGCGCTGGAGCAGCATGAGCCGCAGTTGAGTGCGGCGGTGCGATTGATGGAAGCCCATCTGGACAGTCCGTTAAAAACTCAGGAAGTGGCGGATGCGCTGGGCTTTAGCGTAAGGAGTCTGGAAAACCTGTTCCGGCGCCGGCTGGATATCAGCCCACATCAGTATTATAAGCGCTTGCGGCTTCAGGCGGCCCGGCGGCTGGTGGTGGACAGCCGGCACAGTATGCAGGAGATTGCTGTGCGTACCGGTTTTAATTCACTGGCGGTTTTTTCCCGGGAGTTCAGTCACTTCTACGGTGAGAGCCCCAGCCGTTACCGGCGTGAGGCTCGCAGCCGTTAGATTATTGCCGGCATTCAGCAAACATATCCAGCGAAGGGGTGTAGACGGATGTTTCCACATCCATTATCCCCAGCATGCTGTGAAAGACGTTGTCATGGGAGTAGCTGCCTGACTGGGCCTGTTTATTCAGGCAATCAGTACTGAGGTTTTTCTGGTGCAGAAAACCCTCAGAGAACCAGGTAATCAGTGGGACTTTTTTCTGGGTATCCGGAGCCAGAAGATAGGGGATTCCGTGCAGGAATACACCATTTTCACCCAGGGATTCACCGTGGTCTGAAATATAGAACAATGCTGTGTTGTACTCTGACTCAAGCGCCTGCAGTTTTTCAATCGTCTGGCTGATGACGTAATCCGTGTAGAGCAGGGTATTGTCGTAAGTGTTGACGATTTCACTGATCTCACAGTTTTCAATGTCACTGCGGGGGCAGTCAGGGGTAAACGCTTTAAACTCTGCCGGGTAGCGCTGGTAATAGGTCGGGCCATGGCTGCCGATCAGGTGCAGGGCGATCAGCCGGTTGCCCTTCAGGCTGCTGACATTATTTGAAAAGTTATCCAGCAGGGCCATGTCGTAGCAGGTTTTGCCATTACACAGCGGGTGGCTGCTGCCCCGGTCGATGACTTCGCTTTTCACCCGGTCGGCGACACCTTTATCGCCACCGTCATTTTCTTTCCACAGTATGTCGATGCCGGCTCTTTGCAGAATATCCAGCAGGTTATCCTGATTGGCGGCTACCTGTTTATCGTAATCTTCGCGGTTCAGGTTAGAAAACATGCAGGGCACGGAAAGTGCTGTTGCGGTACCGCAGGACGTAACATCCTGAAATGAAATGACGTTCATATCACGGGTGAAACGGTTAGTTTCCCGGGGATAGCCATTCAGTTCATAGTTTTGCGCCCGGGCTGTTTCGCCCAGCACAAATACCATCAGGGTTGGTTTTTCAGCGTCGGTGGCGGCTGGTTTTTGCTGCGCGTCAGTACCAATCTGTGTATGGCTGACAGGTTCGGTCAGGTAGGTTTTGTTGATGTAATTGGCGGTACTGTAGATGTATTCGGTCGGGACGATCATCTTCTTCAGGTAGTGATTGTTGCGACCGACGGAGCTGTAATCCTGATAGTAGAGCCAGAAAATCACCAGAATGATGCCAACCGCTGTCGCAATTCCCAGGCATTTTTCCAGCAGTAATGAGAGGATCGTCTGCTTG
This sequence comes from Aliamphritea spongicola, assembly GCF_017051665.1. Lineage (NCBI taxonomy): Bacteria > Pseudomonadati > Pseudomonadota > Gammaproteobacteria > Oceanospirillales > Oceanospirillaceae > Aliamphritea > Aliamphritea spongicola. The sequence goes on along the minus strand of NZ_JAFIDL010000009.1, from coordinate 32,846 downwards.
CGCCGCCGGGTACCGATTAGCAGGAGTGCAGGCATGATGCCCAGTAAGAATACCCAGCAGGCGGAGTAAAGACTGACATAAGCACTGGCTTCGGCAGTATCGGTTTCAAAGATGTTTTCCACCATGCCGTAGTCGATATAAATGCCATAGTTGTACATGGAATAGCTGACCATGCTGGAGGTGATCAGGATCAGGCTAAACAGTGGCTTGGTAATGTAAGGCCAGACTGCCAGATTAAACACCAGGTAGATGACGGCAAAAATAAAGAAGGGGATGGATATGACAAAACCGGTTTTAACCGCGTCCGCGGCGGAAAGAATACTGTAGAACTCCCTGAAAAGGGGCAGATTCAGTATCAGCACATAGTAAAGCGTCAGGCATATAGTCATCTGAGCAATGCTCAGTTGTGGCAGTCTGAAGCGTTGTAAAACAGCTGGAAATGTCATCTTAATACACCAGAGGCAGTAACAGGGTTAACCACAGAGCCGCGGTACCGAGCAGGCAGACAAACACTGCCGCTGAACCAATATCCTTGGCGCGGCCACTCAGTTCATGGTGTTCCGGACTAATCCGGTCGACCACGGCTTCAACAGCCGAGTTGAGCAGTTCGGTAATCAGCAGAATGACCAGGCTGGCAATCAGCAAGATCCGTTCGGTTTGGCTAACGGGGAGGATAATCGCGACAACTGTACCTGCGAGCAGAAGAATTGTTTCCTGGCGAATTGCAGCCTCATGTTGCCAGGCTGCGATCAGTCCTTTGATCGAATATCCGGTAGCAAAGCAAAGTCGTTTCAGGCCTGTATAACCGGGCTTCATAATGGTCTCCGGGTGGTTAAATGCAGGCCATTATCGGGATGTGCTGTGGAAAAAATGTCGAAGTGATTTAGCGTTGTTTAAGTGGTTTTGGCAGGAAGGGGCGTCGGGAATGTATGGACAGAGGTCTTACAGAGGTGATCAGAAAACAGATTATTTCCGCCGGCGTTTTTTGATGGTCAGAATCAGTACTGCCAGGGCGAGTATGAGGGTGATCAGATTGGCCAGCAGCATCGGCAGGTCTTCGAGAATGATGCCGTAGGTCAGCCACATGGCGACACCGCAGGTGAATATGGAGTACATCAGCAGAGAAATCCCTTCGACATTGCCGGTACGCAAAATCTGAATGACTTGTGGGATAAATGCCGCTGTGGTGCAGAAAGCTGCCGTCAGGCCAATCAGAGTGGTGGTGTCCATATGCATTCCGGATGATTCAGATACAGGTACAGAGGTACTTATCTGAGGGTATGTTGATAACAGGAAAGGGAGGCGATTATAGGTGGCTTAGCGAATGACGACAATGTGTTCTCAGGCCGTTTATGATGAAGATTTAATGAAAGGTATTAAGCGCTTTTTATAACGAAGGTCAGAGGCTGAGCAGGAGTAATGGAATTCTCAGATGTATGGAAAAGAAAGCTACCGGAACCGGTGAGGAAGGTCCGGTAGCTAAAAGGGGCAGGTGACAGCCAGTATCGTCACCGGCCGGACAAACAAACAGGTTTACAGCTGTTTACTGATCAGTTCCATGATGGCTTCGTACTGTTCCTGCACCGAAGTACGGTCTGTATTGAGGCTCAGTTCCGCATCGCCGGCGTTAAGGTCCACATGATAGGCTCCCTCAACATTTTCTCTGGCACTGATCAGGACAATTAAACCCTGTTGATTCAGTAAGTTGGCGGTTACTTCTGTGTTATCGCCAAGATCATCAGCATTCAGTGTGACCACTGCACGTCCCTGACGGAAGAGGTTTTGTTCCACCGCGTTCAGCAGTTGTGTCCGGCTCTGGTCATTTTCACCGGTGATCACCAGGCTGAACGGCTTCTGGCCGAAGCGCTGCGCTTTTGCTTCACCGGTAACCGGGCCATCGGTCAGTACCGATTCTTCTTCTGCCTGCTGATCATTGACGATCATGCCGGCAGCTACCGTTGCATTGGTTAAACGGTCGATAACAATGAATGACCCGGTGCCGGCAACTTGCTGATAGTCATCTGCAATGATTGCCTGCTCAAGGCTGATCTCACAGCGGCCGATTTCATTCAGATTCAGGCTGGCTGCCGGCTGATGATCCTGTGTATTTACATCTACACGGTGGCGGATACTGCTGATTTTGCCGGTCAGGGTCTGGGTAGCCAGCTTGATATCATAGTCGCGGCCGGTTTCCAGCTGAGCGTCGGTCAGCCACACAAGGTTAGCATCAAAACGTTCATGGGTCTCAGGTACCGCTTCACTGTGAACCAGGGTATCGCCACGGCTGATGTCGATTTCATCTTCAAGAGTCAGAGTAACAGCCATCTGGGCACTGGCGGATGCTAGTTCGCCGTCCATCGTAATGATGGATTTAACCGTGCTGTGCTTGCCGGATGGCAGGACAGTGATCTGATCGCCAGGCTTCACCGAGCCGGACGCGATGGTGCCGCAGTAGCCCCGGAAATCCAGATTTGGCCGGTTAACATACTGAACCGGGAAACGCAGATCCTGTTGGTTGTTGTCTTCTTCAAGCTCAACGTTTTCCAGAATCTCCATCAGAGAGCCGTCGCGGTACCAGGGGGTATGTTCGCTGGCTGTGACGACGTTATCACCATTCAGTGCAGATATCGGTACAAAGCGGATGTCCTGCAGATTCAGGTTTGCAGAGAAATTCAGGTAGTCCTGTTTTATTTCTTCAAAGCGTTCCTGGCTGAAGTCCACCAGGTCCATTTTATTGATCGCAACAACGGTGTGCTTGATACCCAGTAAAGAGGCAATGAAGCTGTGGCGTTTGGTTTGTACCTGAACACCATAACGGGCGTCGATCAGAATGATAGCCAGATCGCAGGTTGATGCGCCTGTTGCCATGTTACGGGTGTATTGCTCGTGGCCGGGGGTGTCGGCAATGATGAACTTACGCTTATCTGTAGAGAAGTAACGGTAAGCTACATCGATGGTGATACCCTGTTCCCGCTCTGCCTGCAGGCCGTCAACCAGCAGTGCCAGATCAAGTGCTTCACCGGCATTACCCTGTTTGGCGTTATCTGCGTGGAGTGCTGCCAGCTGGTCTTCATAGAGCATTTTTGTATCGTGCAACAGGCGGCCAATCAGGGTGGATTTTCCGTCGTCTACACTGCCGCAGGTCAGAAACCGCAGCAGTTCTTTGTTTTCATGTTGGGTCAGATACGCATTGATATCTTCAGCGATCAGTTCTGATTGATGACTCATGGTGCTAATCCTGATATTCCACCTGCGATTCTGTGAGGCAAGTGGTTAAAAATTATAAAGTTTCCAGCCGGTATCAGAGATGACACCGGCGCAGGTTACCGTCAGAAGTATCCGGCAATCTTCTTTTGTTCCATGGAGCCGGCACTGTCGTGATCGATTACCCGGCCCTGACGCTCTGAGGTAGTACTGAGCAACATTTCCTGAATAATTTCCGGCAGGGTGGTTGCCTGAGATTCCACAGCGCCGGTCAGCGGGTAACAACCCAGTGTACGGAAGCGCACCATCTTGTTTTCAGGCACTTCGCCCGGGTTCAGAGGCATACGGTCGTCATCAACCATGATGTCTACGCCGTCGCGGTTAACCACAGGGCGCTCCGCTGCGTAGTACAGGGGCACGATTGGAATGCTTTCCAGATAGATGTACTGCCAGATATCCAGTTCCGTCCAGTTGGATAGCGGGAAGACTCGAATACTCTCGCCCTTGTCGATACGGGTATTAAAGGTATTCCACAGCTCAGGCCGCTGATCTTTCGGGTTCCAGCGATGGTGCTTGTCCCGGAAGGAGAAGACCCGCTCTTTGGCCCGGGATTTCTCTTCGTCACGACGGGCACCGCCGAAGGCTGCGTCAAACTGGTACTTATCCAGTGCCTGTTTCAGGCCCTGAGTTTTCATGATGTCAGTATGCTTGGCAGACCCGTGTGTAAACGGACTGATATCCATATCAACGCCTTCCTGGTTGATATGTACCAGCAGATCCATACCTGCTTCGGCAGCCATTTTGTCACGGAATTCGATCATCTCTCTGAACTTCCAGGTGGTGTCCACGTGCAGTAATGGAAACGGTGGCTTACCCGGATAGAAAGCTTTACGCGCTAAGTGCAGCATGACCGCCGAATCTTTACCGACCGAGTAAAGCATGACCGGGTTTTCAAACTCGGCAATAACCTCACGGATGATATGGATACTTTCGGCTTCAAGCTGGCGCAGGTGGGTCAGCTTGTGGGGTGATACTAGGCTCATCGCTGTGTGCTCAATAAATGTTCAAAGGAATCTTTCTTAGACTAAAGAGTGCTCGGTGGTTTGTTTTCACCGGTTGACTCGTTGTTGTAATTATTATTTCAACAAAAAATATCAAACATAAAAGAATAAATAATTATTTTTTATTTCTTTTTGGAATATAAGGCCTCAAACACTGGTACCATCAACTTATTCGTTTTGGTTATTGAAGTTAATTTAAATATTATTTCATGGAATAAGTGGTTTGTGAGTAATATGAGGTATTAATTTTTCAATAGTCGGTTTTGATGGTGTTGATACCGGGTATTGTGAAAATATTGGTGAAAGAGACACACAAGTGAGCGGTGAATGGAAATTGGCTATGTGATCGCTGGCGCCATTGTTGGGGTGCTGGTGGGGTTTACCGGGATTGGTGGCGGCGCGCTGATGACGCCCATGCTTATTTTGGGGTTTGGTGTGCCGGTTGTTACTGCAGTCAGTACTGATCTGGCCTATGCCGCCATTACCAAGCTTGCCGGAAGCGTTGCCTATGCAAGGCAGAGGCTGGTGGCCTGGCGGGTAGTGATTCTGTTGCTGTGTGGCAGTGTGCCTGGCAGCCTGTTTGCACTGCATTATCTGAGTGCTGCTGAAGATTTAGAAAGTCAGGTGGCGCTGGTTAATCTGATTTTAGGGATTAGCCTGGTACTGACCTCCGTAGTCTTATGTCTGCGGGGTAAAATCCAGCGCTGGCAGGCAGCGCGGCAGGCGGATACTGATAATACAGTGCAGCCGGTAACGGGCGTTGGTCTTAAGGATCTTATTCTGATTGCTTCAGGATTTGTGCTGGGAGGGCTGGTTACGCTGTCTTCTATTGGCGCAGGTGCGCTGGGTACCGCGTTGCTGATTCTGCTGTTTCCCCGTATGAGCATGCGCAAGATTGTCGGCACGGATTTAGCCCATGCCGTGGTTCTGACAGCTGTTGCCGGTAGTGGTCATTACAGTTTGGGTAACCTGGATTTTGTGTTACTTGGCTACCTGCTTCTGGGGTCTCTGCCGGGGGTCGTTTTGGGGAGCCAGCTGGCAAAGTATCTGTCTTCTGCGGTATTGCAACCGGTGATTGCGGTATTGCTGTTTGGCATCGGCGTACGTTTTATGCTGGTGTAATAATTGATAAAGCATGTCGTTGAACATGTGATAAGAGCGATGGTGAGAAAAAGTGAGTGATTTAATTTCCCCGCAGTTGGCGGCCAAAGTAGAACACAGCCTGAGTGTTTTGCAACAAGCTGCTGCTGAGCACGGTTCCAGTGTGGTATTTGCCAACAGCCTGGGGGCGGAAGATGTGGTTATAACTGATCTTCTACAACGTGCCAAAACCGGTATTACCAGCTTTGTACTGGATACTGGACGGTTGCCGGAAGAAACCCTGACACTGCTGGAAGCCGTTCAGCAACGTTATCCGGAGTTACCCGTAAAGGTCTATTATCCGGTTGCTGAACAGGTTGAAAGCTATGTGGCCAGCCACGGTGTAAATGCATTTTACCGTAGCCAGTCTCTGCGTAAGTCGTGCTGTGCCGTACGTAAACTGGAACCGTTAAAGCGGGCGTTAGCGGGTAATTCTGCATGGATTACCGGGCTGCGCCGTGAACAGTCCGTTACCCGTGAAGAAGTGGGTTTTAAAGAATATGACGCCGGTAACGGGATGGATAAGTTTAATCCGCTGGCTGATTGGACCGATGCCGAGGTGTGGGCCTATATCCGTGCCTTCGATGTGCCTTATAACCAGTTGCATGATAAGAACTTCCCGAGTATCGGTTGCGCGCCGTGTACCCGCGCCGTGAGTCAGGGGGAAGATATCCGCGCCGGACGCTGGTGGTGGGAAAATCCGGAGACCCGCGAGTGCGGTTTGCATCCGGGTACACCTGATCAGTCTGCGCCCGAAGCGTCAAAAGGTGTCGCTGACTTCCTGCCTGAGTAGCAGGTTTTAATTACCCGGCTATAGCTTTATAGCTTTTTTGCTATTGCCGGGTAAGCAGTATCTGTTGTTCTGTTAAGAACATATCTTATGGTTCTTTACCAATTACCTACCGCCAGAGTGACCTGTCTAACTTTTCTTTAATTCATGTGCCCGTGTATTTATATCAGTTCAGGCTCAGATACAAAGCGGCATTTTATTGCGGTTAAAGGATGTGCAGCTGCAACGCTGAGTTGGCAGTTGTATGTGCTCAGCCATGTCTCTGTCAGATGAATATCTGATTCTGCTTTTTTTCTGTTGATCGTACAGAGTTTTTCGATTGGAATCGTTTCTCTCCCCAGTACGGTGCGTAACTTGTAAGTGGCCTCTTTTGCACACCAGCAACGGTAAAAGAAGTCCGTTTGTTTGCTGGCAGGAAGCATTTCAAAGTGTTGTTGTTCAGGCAGCGTCATGAAACTCTGCGCAAGAGCTTCCAAATTCAGTCTTGGCCGGGTGTATTCAATGTCGATTCCTAGGACGTATTCTGTTGCCGTCAGTGCAATGGTATTGTGGCTGTGGCTGAGGCTCAGGTTGATGTTTCTGGTTGGGTGGGTGACAACCGGAGGGCTGTTTTTGTATTCAGTAATCTCCCAGGGCTGGTCGGTCTGACTTATAAGTTGCTTAAGTACATGTCTTATCAAGCTGCGGCTGGTGATGTATTCCCGGCGTTTCCGGGAATGAGAGATATTGTTCAGTCGCTTCTGTTCGGAAGGGAAGAGTAACGGGAGCAACTGCTTTTCCAGATGATGTGTGTCGGCAACGGTTTCTGTTAGCCAGACAGTTATTGGAAGTATGGTGCCGGCGTGCATAGATAAAGAACCGCTTAGCTTAATATAGGTCAGTGTTGGTGCTGTCTGGTAATATTATCATTTGTTTCAGGTGCTGTTTATCAGGTGTTCTAGCGGATATTGATGCTAAGTAGTTGTTTTAATTTTCAGCTACTTGCAACTGACGCCTTCCAAGGTAGAATTCGTCGATTCACAGAAAGCCGCCGATTGTTTAATAACCCGGATGCTTTTGCGGGTAGTTGACACAGGAGAGTGGGAAGGTTGCTACGTTTTAATATTGATGCATGGAATGCGTATGCACCTGGCCTGGAGGATTGCGACGCCTGGCAGGCATGGCTGAATACTCCGTTTGTTCCTGATGACTCAGTTAAACCTGCTGTGATGAAGGCAATACCTGCCATGCTGAGACGGCGCTTTACGCCGTTGGGTAAAGTTGCAATGGGGGCTGCATTACCCCTGTTAACGGAAATGACTTCAGTTGCCAGTGTATTTGCTTCCCGCCACGGTGATACTCCCCTGACACTTGAGCTGTTAAAAGGAATTGGTCAGGACGATCCTATGTCGCCAACTGCTTTCAGCCTTGCTGTTCATAATGCGGTTGGTGGTCTTTATTCGATTGCGCGAAAAGATAAAAGTGCAATCAATGCGATTGCTGCCAGCGAAGGGCTGGTAGTTCAGGCTTTACTGGAAGCTGCCTGTCTGTTGCAGGAACATAGCCAGGTTTTATGCGTTATTTATGATGTGGTGTTACCTGAACTGTACCGGCCTTATTGTAACGGACCCGAATTTCCGCATGCACTGGCACTGATGATCAGTAGTGATGGTGATAACGCTTTTGAGTTGCAGCAGTTACCTGCTACCGGTGATGGCGATGACGGATCTCAGGGTATTCTGAGAATGATTTCATTGCTATCCGGATGCTCTGATGAGTTTGACAGTGTGGTGCGGGGATCCCGGTGGCAGTTAAACCCGGTGAAAGTATGAGCGTAATCTGGCAGTACATTAATCACGGTTGGCGATGGGTAGGTACCGCACTCAGTTTTATGGTGTTTGGTATTGGCGGGGTGTTGCTGCCGCTTATAGTGGTGCCTGTTTTATATATTGTTTACCGGGATGTTCACGCGCGGCAGTCTGCCGCAAAACGCTTTATCCATTATTCATTCCGCTTTTATGTGGGCATGATGCGTTGGCTCGGTGTGCTTGATTACCAGATGGAAGATGTCGGGAAGCTGAAAGGGGCTCAGTTAGTTCTGGCTAATCATCCGTCCCTTATAGATGTTATCTTTCTGATTGCCCTGATACCCAATGCAAATTGTGTTGTGAAAGGCCGTTTGGTTCAGAATCCCTTTACCCGGGGGCCGATCCGGACAGCTGGCTATATCATTAATGATGGCAGTGAAGATGTTCTGGATCTGGCCAGAGCTGCGTTTGCGCGGGGCGAACCGTTAATCGTATTCCCTGAAGGTACCCGGACAGAACCGGATGAGCCGCCACAGTTTAAGCGCGGGGCTGCCCAGATCGCGGTGCGCACCGCTGCAGATATCTCTCCGGTTCTGATAGAGTGCTCGCCAACGACGCTGACCAAGTCTGACCGTTGGTATGAAGTGCCCGACCGTAAAGTACATATCCGTATTCTGGTAAAGGATATGATTCCTGCAACTCAGTATATGGCGCCGGTATCCCCGGCTAAGCTGGCCCGGACGCTGACCCGGGATCTGAACGAATATTTTAATAAGGAATTACGTGCGTATGAGTGATTTAAAAACTGAACTCAAGCATATGATTATCGAGTCACTTGATCTAGAAGATATCGATGTTGAGGAAATCGTTGATGATGAGCCGCTGTTTGTTGAAGGGCTCGGGCTGGATTCCATTGACGCACTTGAAATTGGCCTGGCGCTACAGAAGCGTTATGGCATCACGTTGAATTCGGATTCTGAAGAAACCCGTAAGCATTTTGCTAATGTGGATGCATTGGCGGCGCTGGTTGAGTCACAGCGAACTAAATAAGAGATTACTATGCATAGCCAGGAAGAGATTTATTCAAAAGTTGTAGCCATCCTTGAAGAGCTTTTTGAGGTGGATGCTGAATCAGTGACGCCGGAATCTAACCTGTACCAGGATCTGGACATTGACAGCATTGATGCTGTTGATCTGGTTGTTGAGCTTAAGAGGTATACCGGTAAGAAAATTCAGCCAGATGACTTCAAACAGGTTCGCACCGTTCAGGATGTGGTTACAGAAGTTGATAAGCTGCTTAATAACGCATAACCCGTCCGGTGCTTAAGGTTATTGCGGTTGTCATTTCGCTGGCGTACCCCTTTATTGTGTATTGGGGGGCGCTGACGTTTGATATCAGTTTTATATTGCCCGTACTGCTAGTGCTTTTAGGATTGCGCTGGTTAATCGGTGGGCATGTTAACGAACGTAAGATCCTTCTTATAACTGTCGTTTTACTGTTGTTTGTAATGGCTGGCTGGGGACAGCTGACCGGGCTGAAATTCTATCCGGTACTGATGAATCTCAGTTTTTTAACTGTATTTGCAGGTAGTTTATTTGCACCAATGACTGCGGTGGAACGTATTGCCAGGCTGAAAGAACCTGATTTACCACCGGAGGGTATTGCCTATACCCGTACTGTAACCAAGGTCTGGTGCGTGTTTTTTTGCATTAACGGTTCAGTTGCTGCCGGTACAGCGTTATTCGCCAGTGATGAAGTCTGGTTATTGTATAACGGTTTTATTGCCTACATTTTAATTGCTGTGCTGGTCGCTGGTGAGTGGCTGGTCCGAAAAAAGGTTAAGCCTGAAGAACATGGACGTAGTTAAGTTATCCTGTTGGCTGTCTGATGTGGATGCCGGGCTAACCGTGGCGTTTAATGCCGGTCGTCCGCTGATTAAGGCAGAACTGGAGCAACGGGTAAGGCTGTGGCGGAAGTGCTTTTCCGAAAAAGAAGCAACCCGTTGGGCGGTTTATCATTCAGATCCTTTTGAATTTCTGGCCATTTTACTGGCGCTTTGGACATTAAAACGCACAGCTTGCGTGCCGGGGGATAACCGGCAGGGGACTATCGAATCGTTACGTTCCCGAGTAGACGGATTTGCTGGCGACTTTTCTGTGGTGGATGTTGTGGATGCGCCAGCAGAACATCTGAGCGAGCTTTCAGCGTGGCCTGTGTTGGATGTTTTTTATCCGGCCCTTGAAATTTATACGTCGGGATCATCTGGTGCGCCTGCAGCAATAGTCAAGACGATCGGTCAGCTTGAAAAAGAGTCACAGGCGCTGGCTGAGCTTTTATCCACCGATGTGAAAAATGAAGTGATTCTGGGAACTGTCAGCCATCAGCACTTTTATGGCATGACTTTCAGGCTTTTCCGCTCAATGACTCAGAGCCAGCCATTTGATACAACCCTGTGCGAATATGCTGAAACAGTTATTTCCCAATCAGCGTATTATGAATCGGTGTGCCTAGTTTCCAGCCCCGCTTTACTGGCCCGGCTTAATGCTGCGCTACACTGGTCGGAAATAGCCGGAAAGTGTAGCTTTGTGCTTTCCTCGGCGGCAGCATTGTCGGCGCATGCGAGTGGGCAGACCCACGCACTGATTAATGCCCCTGTTATCGAGATTTACGGGAGCTCTGAGACCGGTGCGGTAGCCTGGCGTAACCAGCAGAACTCGGCTGTTTGGCAGGCAATACCCGGAACAGAGTTGGATGCTGACGGGGATTGTTTACGGGTTTCTGCATCTTATCTGCCGGCGCCGACTGTTTTAGCGGATAAGGTAAAGTTTGTTGATGGTGGATTTGAGTTACTGGGCAGGGCCGACCGGATTGTTAAGGTTGAAGGTAAGCGGGTTTCGCTGACGGGAATCGAGAAACAGTTAATCCGCACTGGTTGGGTGCACGAAGCGAAAACCATTATTCTGGAACGGCGCAGAACAGAAGTTGCGGCTGTTATTGAGCTGAATGAAGCCGGTAACAGAGTGTTGCAGGATGCAGGTAAGAAGGTTCTCGTACGCCAATTAAAAGATTACTTAAAAAACTACTTTGACGCGGTTGCCATTCCGCGCCGCTGGCGTTTTCCCAGCCAGCTGCCATATAACCCGCAAGGAAAATTAACCGTGGAAGACTTAACGGCATTATTCAATTCAGAGCCAGCCCGCTGGCCTGAAGTTATATCTCAGACTCAGGACGGACAGATTGCCGAGCTTACTTGTCGGATACCGGCAGAGTTAGTGTATTTTGACGGGCATTTTGAGCATCATCCTATTCTTCCGGGGATTACACAGGTGCACTGGGCGGAACGTTTTGGCCGCGATTTGCTGGCGGTAAAAGGGCGTTTTTTGCGGCTTGAGGTAGTGAAGTTTCAGCAGGTTATTACACCTGATTCTCAGGTGGTCATTAATCTGAGTTTTAATCCGGATAAGCAGAAGCTGACGTTTAGTTTTACTTCAGATAAAGGTGTTCATTCCAGCGGCAGGATTTGTTTTGGCTGAGTCAGATTTTAATCCGGCGTTTGTGATTCCCGTTTATGATCATGAGCATGCTATCAGAGCAACGCTGTTGGGTGTTCTGGAGTATCAGATGCCCGTGTTGCTGGTGGATGATGGCAGCAGTAAACCCTGTCAGACAGTCCTGGAACAGTTGGCAGATGAATTTTCTCCCCGGGTTTCATTGTTGCGGCTTGATCAGAACCGTGGCAAAGGGGGGGCACTGAAAGCAGGCTTCAGATATATGCTGGAGCAAGGTTTCACTCATGGTATTCAGATTGATGCTGATGGTCAGCATGATGTGGCTGATTTACCGGGTTTTTTACAGGCTGCTGAGCAGCAGCCACAGGCTTTAATTGCCGGTTATCCTGAATATGATGAGTCGGTACCTAAAGTGCGTTACTACGGACGTTATCTGACCCATGTCTGGGTGTGGATTAATACCTTATCTTTTTCTATCCGGGATACTATGTGCGGTTTCCGGTTATATCCGCTGGCACCCCTGGTAACTCAGTTTAATGAGGAGCACTGCGGTGACCGTATGGATTTTGATACTGAGGTTCTGGTGCGCTGGTACTGGCGCGGAGGTTTAGTGATAAATCAGCCGGTGAATGTTCGCTATCCCTTAGATGGAGTGTCACATTTTGATGTATGGCGGGATAACGTGCTGATAACAGTGATGCACAGCCGGTTGTTCTTCGGCATGCTGAGGCGTTTACCCGGCCTTATATGGCGCAAGTTCCGTGCGGATAATACGCAATGAGCGCGCCACAACAGCACTGGTCCCGCGTAGGAGAGGCCGGCACGATACTGGGAATGCGAGTATTACTGTTGGTTTACAGTGTATTTGGCCGGGCTGGATTCAGAATCATTCTGTTTCCTGTGATGTGTTATTACTATCTTGTTCAGGGGGAAGCGCGGCGGGCTTCGGCTGAGTATTTGCAACAAATCAGGCCCTTACTCCCACAGGCACAGGCCAGCAAACTGACGTCGTTTAAGCACTTCATGGCATTTGGCGAAGCGCTTCTGGATAAGTTTATCGTCTGGATGGGAAAAATTCGCCGCGAAGATGTCACATTCGCAACCCCGGAATTGTTTGCTCAGCTGGAGTCTCATCAGCAGGGCGGGCTGATTGTTATATCTCATCTGGGGAATTCAGAAGTTTGTAATGCGTTGGCCCACCAGGTTGATGGCATCAGGCTGACTGTTCTGGTGCATACCCATCACGCAGCAAAGTTTAATTCCATTCTCAGGAAGATTAACAGCAGTGCCACAATTGAACTGTTACAGGTAAATGATATGTCTCCTGTCACTGCAATGATGCTTGCTGAGCGCGTAAACAACGGAGAATATGTGGTCATTGCCGGGGACCGGACGCCGGTCAGTAATGGCGGCAGAGTGACGAGTGTGGATTTTCTGGGGCGCCAGGCGGACTTGCCACAAGGCGCTTTTATCCTGGCGTCTTTATTGCGCTGCCCTGTGTATCTGTTATTTTGCCTGAAGCAAAACGGTCACTATTTTCTGTATCTCGAACTGTTTTCTGAGCAGCTTAAGTTTTCGCGAAAACAGCGGGACAGGGAGCTTGAAGCTGTCGTCAGACAATACGCAATGCGGCTTGAGCATTATTGCTTTAAAGCGCCGTTACAGTGGTTTAATTTTTATCCATTTTGGAACAACGGTCATAACGGATAGATATCCGGGCGGAGAAGGACGCAGGGCATGCTGGATACTGAAGTAACACTTGAAATCCCTTTTCATGATGTCGATGCGATGGAAGTCGCCTGGCACGGACATTATGTGAAGTACTTTGAGATAGCCCGTTGCGCTTTACTTGACTCAATTGCTTATAACTATCGGGAAATGGCCGAGTCCGGATATGCCTGGCCGGTTATTGATTTGCGAATCCGTTATGCCCAGCCGTTGTTTTTCCAGCAAAAGATTAAGGTTCGGGCGAAGTTGTCTGAATGGGAAAATCGTCTGAAGATTGATTATCAGATCAGTGATGCTGAAACAGGACGTCGCTTAAGCAAAGGGACGACTGTGCAGGTCGCTGTGGATATCGATAGTGGCGAAATGCAGTATGTTTCTCCGGCTATTTTATTTTCTAAGCTCGGCCTGTCATATGAATAATTTTATCCGTGCGTGTGTGTTTACTCTGATGAGCAGTCTGGCTGCTATGTCGTGGGCTGAGCCTTTAAACTATGCAATGCTGGCAGATGTTACCCAGTCACCGGAAAGCATGGACGGTGAGTTTACCCAGACTAAATTTCTGGCGGTTTTACAGGTGGGGGTTAAGTCATCCGGACGTTTCAGTTATCAGCGGGACAAACAGGTTACCTGGCTGACCGAGCAGCCGGTTGTAAATGAGCTGATCATTACGCCAACCGCTCTGATCAGCCGGCAGGGTGGGGATGAGTTACTGCGTCTTGATACGCAGAAAAACCCTGCGGCGGTTATCCTGGGCGATATTATTTTTTCGGTTCTGACGGCTGACTGGTCAGTACTGGCGCGTTATTTTACAGTCACCGGTGACTTAAATGACGGAAGCTGGCAGGCCGAGTTACTGCCGTCTGATGAAAGTATCCGGCAGTCTGTTACCCGGGTTGAGCTGCAGGGGGATACATTGTTACGTCAGATTGTCCTTCATGAAGCCAATGGTGACGTCATCACGATTCAGTTTCAGAATCTGCAGTTCTGATGGTGCTGGCAAATCTTATTCGCCGGGGGCGGATTGTCTGGTTAATACTGGTAATTCTGCTGGCCGGCAGCGCGGTTTATAAAGGTGCATCTTTTGAATCGGGCATTATGTCGTTGTTACCGGTTTCTCAACAACAGCCGGTGGTCCGTCAGGCAAGTGAACATATTGCTGACCGTTTTTCCCGGCGGGCCTTTGTGCTTGTAACAGCCGATACGGTGGATGTCGCAATACAGGCGATGACGTTATTCGCCGGTGAGCTGAACTTTGTTGCGGGTGTTGCTGAGTTTTCGTGGCAGCTAAAAACCGGACAGTTGCAGCAGTTTGATGAAATCTATTTCCCATACCGGTTTGCGATACTTGATGAGTCCGTAAGACGTTCTTTACAGTCAGAACGTTACGGGGAGTCGGAACAGCGGGCGTTTCAGTATCTGTATTCTCCGCTGGCATCTTCCGGTGGCAGCCTGATTGAAGATCCTTTCCGGCTATACACTGTGCGTCAGCTGAATCAGAGCAGTGAGTTAAACATCCGGGTTGAACGGGGAATGTTTCGGGTAACCGGGCATGAGCGGCCGACTTTTCTCGGGGTGCTGAGGCTGCAGGACAGTCCGTTTTCAGCGGATCTGCAGCAACAGATTTTTAACCGTGCGGCATTGGTTGAAAGCCGTTTTCCCGAGAACGTTTCTGTCGAGCTTTCCGGCATGCTGGTGCATGCGGCGGCAGGTGCCCGGCAGGCAAAGTCAGAAATACAGACAATCGGTATTGGTTCTTTGCTGGGGATCATATTACTGGTTGGGGTTGTTTTCCGGCGTGGCACGCCTCTAGTTATGATGCTTTTGCCAATAGGCGTTGGCTGCCTTGTTGCTGTCAGTGTCACGGTGCTGGTTTTTCAGCAGGTTCATCTGATTACCTTTGCATTCGGTGCAGGGCTGGTCGGTGTGGCAGTTGATTATGCGCTGCATTTTATTTGTGAGAGACAGACTTCGGATTCAGGTGTTCGTGTAATACACAGGCTGCTGCCGGGGTTAACGCTGGGTTTGCTGTCCAGTGGTCTGGCGTATGCGGTGCAGATTCTGACGCCTTTCCCAGGTTTGCAGCAGATGGCGACATTTTCTGTGGTGGGTTTGCTGGCTGCCTGGTTAACGGTAATTCTGTGGTTGCCTGTGTTCAGGATCAAAGAAGATGCAAGCTCTGAAAAAGTTGCCCGCATTCTGTATCAGGCACGTATGTCTTTTTCCCGGATTACCGGAAGTTTATCGGTACGTATTGGTCTCAGTGTGCTGACAGTGTTAGCGCTGATCAGTATCAGCCAGAGCCGGGGGGTTGATGATGTGCGTCTTTTGCAAACATCGCCTGAAGCGTTATTGGCAAAAGAACAGCGTATTCAGGAATTGTTGGGTATGAGCGGCAGTGCTCAGTTTCTGCTGGTCGAGGCTGCAGATCTTCAGACGTTGCTGGTTAAAGAAGAAGAGCTGAGACAGTCACTGGATACGTTGGTCAACGACCAGGCGTTAGATGGATATCAGGCGTTATCAGTACAGATTCCTTCGTTACAGCGCCAAAGAGAAAATATTGCACTGGCTGAAAAGTTGTATCAGTCACGCTTGACCGGTTTGTTTAACGATGCAGGTTTACCGTCACAGGCTGCATCTGCAGCACAGGAACAGTTTGAGGTTAATAAAGACCGTACCTTAAGCGCAGCGGACTGGCTGGCCAGTGCGGATAAAAGTTATTGGGAAAGCTTGCTCATAGATTGGAGTGAGCAGCGGGTTGTTTCGGTCATTCGCTTTGAGGGGATGAAAGAAGTTGCTGAAAATACTTTGCAGGTATTGGCTTCTGAGCATGATAGCGTTTATTACGTAGACCGCATCCGGGCAATATCTGATCTGATGGAAGATTACAGGGAGCAAATTACTGATTGGCTTGGCCTGGCTTATTTAATCATTCTGCTGATATTGGTCAGTCGTTATCGCACTTCTGTTTGGCGTATAATAATGCCGCCATTACTTGCATCAGTGTTGACGCTGGGGACGCTTGTTCAGTTGGAACAGGGCATTAATCTTTTTCATTTGCTGGCGCTGATTCTGGTACTGGGAATTGGTCTGGATATGGGGATTTTTCTGGCGGAAACCCGTAACAGTTTGCGTACCTGGCTGGCGGTTACCCTGTCTGCTTTTACCAGCCTGATGGCGTTTGGATTGCTGGCTTTAAGTGCAACGCCGGTTTTATATCACTTTGGTCTGACCGTGTTGCTGGGACTGGTGTTTGTCTGGTTGCTGACAATTACTTTCAGAACCGAGGCTGACGGAGTAACAGATGATCAGTGATAAGCCGGGATTTGATGCAATGGCCGGAGCATTGTTGCGCGGATATAAGCGCCTGTTATTGGCAGTTATTCTTACGTTGTCGGCAGGATGCAGCAGCGTTGTGTCGCATCCGGATGAGCCTCTGACTTTACGTTTGCTTCCTCCCTTGTCTGATGTACAGCAGGTACTGAAACAAAAAGTGCTTTTGCAGATACAGGACGTTGAAAAGGAGTTCCTGGTTGTCAGCAGGCTGTCACCTGAAAATACCGTTGCGGTGGTTTTAATGCCGACGGGGCAAACAGTATTGCAATTGCAGTATGACGGGAAGGATTTTTCGCAACAGGTGTTTTTACCCGGTGATGTTCCCGGGCAGGAATTGCTCGCGATCATGCAATTTTCAGTCTGGCCTGAAGCTGTCGTCAGGGATGAGTATAATGCTCTGCCCGGGTGGCATGCACAGTTCAGCCAGGGTATGCGTTCTCTGAGTTGGAAAAATCAGTTGCTCTTACAGGTAAAACAGACTGCTGGTCAGCTAACAGTAATGAATCACTTACATGGTTATCAGGTTGTGATTAATGATTTGGAGAACGATCAATGAAGCAACCCTGTTATCTGAGTGACATGGGGATTATCTGCGCGGCGGGGAATAGTGCCGGGGAAGTATTACAGGCTCTGTCTGATGGCGGTGATTATCTGGTTTCCCGGGAAGGCTTCGGTGTATCTGAATCTCAGATGCTGGGGCTTTGTGAGGGGGAGTTGCCGGATATTCCTTTATCTGAGACACGTTGGCAGACCCGTAATAATCAGTTAGCGCTGGCGGCCCTGAATCAGATTCGGCCTTCTGTAGACCGGTTTATTGAACGTTACGGGGCGCACCGGATTGGGGTGGTGATCGGTACCAGCACTTCTGGTATTTCAGAAGGTGAGCAGGCGATAAGGCAGTGGGTGCAGGAAAGTAAAATTCCATCTGCTTACGATTATAAAATGCAGGAGATGGGAGCCCCGGCAGACTTTGTTGCCACCCTTTTGAAAACTGATGGGCCTGTGTACGGAATCTCGACGGCCTGTTCTTCAGGCGCGAAAGCGCTGGCCACTGCCCGGAGACTGATTCGGGCAGGGGTTTGTGATGCGGTAATTGCCGGCGGTGTAGACAGTATTTGCCGGCTGACGGTACAGGGGTTCAACTCTCTGGAAGCGGTCAGCACAGAGGTTTGTAACCCCTTCAGTGCTAACCGGAAAGGGATCAATATTGGTGAAGGTGGTGCACTGTTTGTTGTCAGCAATGAGCCTGAGGGGGCGGAGCTTTGCGGTGTGGGTGAAGGTTCTGATGCGCATCATATATCCGCTCCGGACCCAACCGGCCAGGGAGCTGCAGGCAGTATGCTTGAAGCGCTGAAGGATGCCGGATTAACTGCCGCTGATATTGATTATGTGAATTTACATGGTACAGCGACAGCGCTGAATGATCAGATGGAAGCTGTTGCTGTACATCAGGTATGTGGAGCAGAAACGCCCTGCAGTTCAACCAAGCCGTTCACTGGCCATACACTGGGTGCTGCCGGTGCTATTGAAGCGGCTATCTGCTGGTTGCTGACAGCAAAGCAGAGCAACGTACTCCCTGTGCATAAGTGGGATGGAGTACCGGATCCTGATTTACCGCCGGTGAATCTGGTTGATACCCGGAACGAATCTGCAGTTCCGAAACAATATGTATTAAGTAATTCTTTTGCATTTGGCGGGAATAATATTTCTTTGATTTTTGGCAGGGTAACTTGATGTCAGAATACAGTGTCAGTCAGTTGGTACCTCACTCCGGAAAAATGAGCTTACTGGATGAAATAATTGACTATGGCGATGAATGGCTGGAGGCCTCAGTCAGAATTCACGCAGGTGCAATGTTTGCAGATGATAAGGGCGTACCTGCCTGGGTTGGCCTGGAGTATCTTGCACAGGCGGTTGGAGCATATGCTGGTTTACAGGAAAGAAAAAATGGTGGCCAGCCTAAGTTGGGCTTTTTATTGGGCAGCCGTAAGTATGAAAGTTCAGACGCGTATTTTCTCCATGGTGAGGTGCTGAAAATACGGGTTGAAGTGGAAATTCAGGCAGAGAACGGCCTGAGTTCCTTTAACTGTATTTTAAATAGCCCGCGGGTGAAGGCTGAAGCAAGGTTAAACGTATTCCAGCCGGAAGATGCCGATAAGTTTTTACAGGAAGCAGGACAATGAAAGGTAGAGTGCTTGTCACCGGTTCGAGTCGGGGAATTGGCAGAGGGATTGCTGAACGGTTAATCACTGACGGCTATGAGCTTGTAATTCATTGCCACAGTAATGTTACGCAGGCCGAAGAAGTTGCGGCAATTGCCAGAGAAAAAGGATCTGCAGCCAGAGTGCTGCAGTTTGATATTTCTGACCGTGATGCATGCCGTGAAGCGATTGAAGCTGATATCGAGGCTCACGGGGCGTATTATGGTGTCGTCTGTAATGCAGGTGTTGCCAGGGATAATGCATTTCCTGCCATTCCCGGTGAAGACTGGGATTTAGTACTGCGTACAAATCTTGATGGCTTTTATAATGTGTTACACCCGGCGATGATGCCAATGATCCGCCGTCGTAAACCCGGTCGCATAGTCACGCTTTCTTCTGTCTCCGGGGAAATGGGTAATCGTGGTCAGGTAAATTACAGTGCAGCCAAAGCGGGTATTATTGGTGCAACCAAAGCACTGGCAGTAGAGCTGGCAAAGCGAAAAATTACGGTAAACTGCGTTGCTCCGGGGCTGATTGATACCGATATGATCGATGATGTGCCGGTTGATGAAGCGTTAAAGATGATTCCTATGCAGCGGGTGGGCAGCATTGAAGAGGTTGCAGGAACCGTCAGTTTTCTGATGTCTGAAGATGCCGGATATATCACCCGGCAGGTTATTTCTGTGAATGGTGGGATGTACTGATGAAGCGTGTGGTAGTAACCGGAGTAGCGGGTTTCTCGCCGATAGGGAATAGCTGGGAAGATATACAGCAGCGTCTGAAGCAGATGGAAACGGGAATCTGTTATGTCGAAGACTGGAATAAGTACGAAGGTCTGAATACCCGGTTGGCTGGTGTGATCACAGATTTTGAAATGCCTGCTCATTTTAAGCGTAAAACCCTGCGCAGTATGGGGCGGGTTGCTCAGCTTGCTGTGTTGAGTGCTGAACGTGCGCTTGAAGATGCGGGTCTTCGCGATGCAGAAGTGCTGACTAACGGAGAAACCGGTGTTTCTTTCGGATCTTCTGCCGGTGATTCTGTCGCAATCGGCGATTTCGGCAATATGCTGATTAATCATTCCTGTGACGGTTTAAATGCTAATTCATATATCAAGATGATGGCTCATACTTCACCGGTTAACATCGGTGTGTATTTTGGTTTAAAGGGCAGGGTCATTACTACCTCCAGTGCATGCACTTCTGGCAGTCAGGGAATCGGCTATGCCTATGAAGCGATACGTTACGGTCATCAGACTGTGATGGTCAGTGGAGGATCTGAAGGTTTGTGTGCTACTCAGGCAGCGGTCTTTGATACCCTCTATGCAACCAGTGTTCGTAATGAAGAGCCTGAAAAGACGCCGCGACCTTTTGACCGGGACCGTGACGGGCTCGTGATTGGCGAAGGGGGCTGTACGCTTATTCTTGAAGAGCTGGAACATGCGGTGGCCCGCGGCGCACATATTTATGCTGAGTTGGTCGGATTTGGTACCAACTCCGATGGCAGCCATGTTACTCAGCCTTCTGCTGCCACGATGGAAGGCGCAATGCGCAAGGCGTTATCTGATGCCGGAGTTGATGCGGCTGAGATTGGTTATGTCAGTGCTCATGGTACAGCAACTGCCCGCGGTGATGTTGCGGAGAGCGTTGCTACTCAGGCGGTATTTGGGACAGAAACGCCAATCAGTTCTCTGAAGAGCTTTACCGGCCATACGTTAGGGGCATGCGGCGCACTGGAGGCCTGGCTGAGTATTGAAATGATGAATGCCGGATGGTTCCATGCAACAGCAAATCTGACGGATCCGGATGAAGCGTGTGGTGATCTCGATTACATTATGCATGAAGGGCGCCGGATAGATACCCAGTATGTGATGAGCAACAACTTTGCATTTGGTGGGATTAATACGTCACTGATATTTAAACGCTGGCAGTAGCCATTGGCTGTTTCTGAAAAAGCCATTCAGTTTCCTGAATGGCTTTTTTGTGTGACTTTATACAGCAGAGCGTTTGTTTTGCCTGCGTCGGATAAGTCCTTCGGCGGTAAAAATCACCAGAGCAAGCCAGATCATGATGAAAGTGATCAGGCGGTTTGAGTCCAGAGTTTCGCCGAAGTAAAAAATCGCAATTAAAAATGAAATGCTCGGTGCGATGTATTGCATCAGGCCGATGTATAGCAGGCTGAGTCGCTGGGTTGCTGAGGTGAAGCAAAGCAAGGGCAGGCTGGTGACGATACCGGCTGCCAGCAGTAACAGGCTTAATCCTGCACTGGCATTGAGTAATACCAGTTCATTGTGGCTTGCCAGCCAGACCATATAACCGATAGCGAAAGGGAAGAGCAACAGAGTTTCGGTGAACAGGCCCAAAATCGAGTCTACCGGAATGGTTTTTCTGAGTAGCCCGTACAAGCCAAAACTGAAGGCCAGGCTCAGTGCTATCCATGGCAGTTTGCCTAACAGTATAAGCTGGTAGCTGACCGCAGCCAGTGCCAGAAGAATCGCCAACCACTGACCTCTTCGCAGGCGTTCGCCGAGAAAAATCATTCCCAGAAATACACTGACCAGCGGGTTTATATAGTATCCCAGTGCGGCTTCCAGTATTTGTTCCTGCGCAACGGCCCAGATAAAGATCATCCAGTTGGCAGAAACGATAATTGCCGTCAGTGTCAGGCTAAGCAGCAGTTTCGGCTTTTTCAGCAGTTCGAGAATGTCTTTGCCCCGCTTGCTGATCAGCAATATTGCCGCTAGAAAAGCCAGTGACCAGGCGATACGGTGCGCAAGTACCTCCATCGCTGGCACGCTGGCGATGGCATGAAAGTAGATTGGAAATACGCCCCACATGCCATAGGCGGCAAGGGCAAAGTAAAAGCCTTTTTTCTGTTCCTGTTCAGCGTGCACCTGAACCTCCGTTTAGCGCAGCAGACTTTGCTACGTTGTGCATGAAGTAACGATATTTGAATTCGCTGCTGCAAAGTTTCAGCAGGCGGGTCATGATGGCGATAAAGATCAGGCTGAATGCGAGTCTGGCCCAGAGAATACCAGACAGATCAGCGCCCAGTGTCATAATCAGCAGGGTATCCTCAATAATGCTGTGGCACAATCCCAGCAGGCATAAGGCGGAGAAACAGTCTTCAGGATCAATATTGCCGCTGCGTGCTTCTCTGATCAGCAGGCCTCCGCCAAAGGATAATCCCAGTGTGATTCCGATGATTGTCAGGGAGGTAGCTTTTGGGCTGATGCCAAGCAGTTTCAGTACCGGTCTCAGTAACCAGATCATCAGCCGTTCAATGTGTAGCCAGCGCAGCAGTCGCAGTAGGCTTAGCAGTACAGCAATTATCACCAGAATCATTGCAAAGCTTTTTACCTGAGAAATTATCCAGGTCAGCAGACTGTCATCGGTTTGTGCTGGTGGTTGCCAGAGGAGCTCAACAGGTTGTTGTAACCAGTTTCCCCAGCTGTAGATATGGTGCAGGATCATGCCCAGGACAAGTGCACAGCCCATACGCAAAGCCAGCGCCGTTACCAGTCTGACCCCTGCTTGCTGAGTGATACGGATTTCCACAGGCAGGCCGTGGGCGATCAGCATCATGGTGCCGAGTACGGTTACCTGCGCCACAGTCAGAACCTGGTCATCTGCCATCTGAAAAAAGATCAGCATGCCTCCGTAGATATTGGTGATCATGGTGGTGGTCCAGACGATGCCCATGTTTTCCGGTAAACCTACCAACAGCATCAGGGGTTCAAGCAGGGCACTGATATAGGGAATCGCGCCCATTTCCTCAAGTATTTTGACGACGATGATTACCGGCAGCGTGAGCTTGAACAGCAGAAAGAAGACATCAAAAATTTCTTTCGCCAGATCTGGCAACGTATGTTTCCAAAAGGAATGCCATATTTTATACATGGTTTAGCCTGTTACTGCGTGGTTTTGATTGTCGGCTGATTCGGGCCGGGGAGCTATATAGTGTAATTCAGAGGAGGTTTTTAATATTTTCTATTTTTGCTTTATTGGTTAATTTAATTTCTCAGATTGGCTTATCTGGATAATAAAAAATCGCTTTTAGGGAAAATTATGAAACTTCAGTTGGATCGCATTGATCGGCAAATACTCAATATTTTGCAGCGTAATAATCGCATCAGTAATTTACAGCTTGCTGAAGAAGTAAGCTTGTCACCACCGGCGTGCCTGAAACGGGTAAAGCGTTTGCGGGAGTCTGGCGTTATAGAAGCAGATGTGGCCATTCTGAATTCCAGAATCTTAGGTAAGATGCTGAACATCATTGTTGAAGTTGAAATGATCCGTGATCAGGCGGACCTGGCGGATGCATTTATGCGTAAGATGCAGCTGGCAGACGAAGTTACCCAGTGTTATCAGGTGACAGGGGAGGTCGATTTTCTGCTGGTGGTCATGGTGCCGGATATGGAAGCTTATGAGGTGTTTGTACGCCGTGATTTGTCCAACGATCCGTATCTGCGTAAGTTCCGTACTCTGATTTCAATGCGGCGGGACAAGTTTACAACCCGGGTCGAGGTGTAGATCTGCAGGCAAAAAAAGAGAGTACTCAGTTCCCCTTGAGTACTCCCTTCAGCCTGGCTTTCCATGTTCCTTGCGGAGGTTACGGCATCCTGCCTTCTTCCCTGATTCCTTTTCCGCTTTCCAGCCATCCTTTCTTCGATCCATGAAGCGTCTTACTCCACGGCGTCTATTATGCTGAATCAGATTTGGATTTATATAGGAATAATTCTTATTTTCCACCCTGGAGCAGGGGGGAATAAGATGAATAACTGAAGTGGTGTTCGGTCAGAAAGAGCAGAGAAAAAAAGAGAGCACTCAGTTCCCCCTAAGTACCCTCTTCGCGCTGGCATCCTTTTTCCGTGCGGTTGATTTGCATCCTGCTACCATCCCTGACCCGGTCCGCAAGCGTGGCCTTCCTCTGTTCTGTCCCTGAAGTTTGATGATCCTGAAGCACATTATCCACGTTATATTTTTTATAAATATAAGAAAAAGTCTTATTTTTGGCCTGGGCCTTATTAGACTTTAGGTGTAGTGGGCGGTTTTGTTTCCTGCGCACTAGACTTTCTGACGAGAGTTAGTGCCATTCATACCGGCCTGTCGGGTGGACAGCGTAAACATGTCATCCTACACTAGGTCGCAATATCTTGGTCGGGGTGCCCTGAATGGGGCTGAGAGCTGTTCGATAAACAGTGACCCGCGAACCTGATCCGGCTAATACCGGCGTAGGAAATCGAGATGAACCGTCATTATTATTCCTTTCTACGGGGTTCTTGCGGTTTAGCTCGGAATAGCTAACTGTTCAATGAACCATTCTCAGTCAGTCCAGCTTCTACGCAGTATTTACCGTTTTCAGTGTTATATGACCCGGAAATTAGCCCTCGTCCGTAATGGTTGGCACGTTGCCAACTTGAGCGTGTTGCCTTTATGGATTGATGGATAACTTTGATTCGTTATGGCTTTTTCTATGAAGGCCAGACCGGTAGTCCCGCAGACAATAACGAGAATAACTAAAGGTAATACTATGACTGATACCAATATTGCATTGAGTCGCAGCGCACAGGTTGATGAAGCTTCCGTTCAGCCGTTTCCGAAATCCCGCAAAGTGTATGTGGAAGGTTCTCGCAGCGATATTCGCGTACCGATGCGGGAAATTTCGCTGGATCAGACCCCAACTGACATGGGCGGTGAAGTAAACGAGCCATTATATGTTTACGATACTTCCGGTCTGTACACCGACCCGGAAGCTGAAATTGATGTCCGTAAAGGCCTTAAGCCAGTTCGTGCCGGCTGGATTGCTGAGCGAAACGATACTGAACAGCTGGACGGCCTGACGTCTGAGTATGGTCGCGTTCGCGAGCAGGATCTGCGTCTTGATCATTTGCGTTTTGAACTGACCCGCAAGCCACTGCGCGCGAAAGAAGGGATGAATGTTACCCAGCTGCACTATGCACGTAAGGGCATCATCACGCCGGAAATGGAATACATCGCCATCCGTGAAAACATGAAGCTGGCGAAAGCTAAAGCTGAAGGTTCCATGGTAGATCAGCAGCATCCGGGCCATAGCTATGGTGCGCAGCTGCCTGAAGAAATTACTCCTGAGTTTGTACGTAAAGAAGTAGCCGAAGGCCGTGCGATCATTCCTGCAAACATTAACCACCCTGAAGTTGAGCCAATGATCATTGGCCGTAACTTCCTGGTGAAAATCAACGGTAACATCGGTAACTCTGCGCTGACGTCTTCTATTGAAGAAGAAGTTGAGAAGATGACCTGGGGTATCCGCTGGGGTTCAGATACCATCATGGATCTGTCTACCGGTAAGAATATCCACGAAACCCGTGAATGGATCCTGCGTAACTCGCCGGTGCCAATCGGTACTGTTCCTATCTATCAGGCACTGGAAAAAGTAAAAGGTGTTGCCGAAGATCTGAACTGGGAAGTGTTCCGTGATACGCTGATTGAACAGGCAGAGCAGGGTGTGGATTACTTTACAATTCACGCCGGTGTGCTGCTGCGTTATGTGCCAATGACCGCTAAGCGGATGACCGGGATTGTTTCCCGCGGTGGTTCGATCATGGCGAAGTGGTGTCTGGCGCATCACGAAGAAAACTTCCTGTATACGCACTTCGAAGAAATCTGCGAAATCTGTAAAGCTTACGATGTGTCTTTCTCACTGGGTGACGGTTTACGTCCGGGCTCTGTATACGATGCAAACGATGAAGCACAGTTTGCTGAACTGGAAACACTGGGCGAACTGACCAAGATTGCCTGGAAGCACGATGTACAGGTAATGATCGAAGGTCCGGGTCACGTGCCAATGCACATGATCAAGGAAAACATGGATAAGCAGCTGACTGAATGTCATGAAGCGCCGTTCTATACTCTGGGGCCTCTGACTACAGATATTGCACCGGGTTACGACCACATTACTTCCGGTATCGGTGCGGCGATGATTGGTTGGTACGGTTGTGCAATGCTGTGCTACGTAACGCCAAAAGAGCACCTGGGTCTGCCAAATAAGGACGATGTTAAGACCGGTATTATCACCTATAAGATTGCAGCTCATGCGGCAGACCTTGCGAAAGGCCATCCGGGGGCGCAAATCCGTGATAATGCGATGTCTAAAGCGCGTTTCGAATTCCGTTGGGAAGACCAGTTCAATATTGGTCTGGACCCGGATACCGCCCGTGCTTACCACGATGAGACGCTGCCTAAAGAGTCTGCAAAAGTGGCGCACTTCTGCTCAATGTGCGGACCGAAGTTCTGCTCTATGAAGATTTCTCAGGAAGTTCGTGATCTTGATGAGAGTCAGGTGGCGGCCATTAATGCCCAGGCTGAACAGGGAATGATGGAAAAATCAGCTGAGTTTAAAGAAACCGGCGCTGAGATTTACCACAAAGTGTAACGCTTAGGTGTTTCCGTTTGTTTCAGACAAACGGATCATAATCAGAAAACCGCCGGATCTCCGGCGGTTTTTTTGTACGCTGTTTATCCTTCTTTCAGTGGGTGTCCGTCCGGTAGTTGGCGTTCTATCCACAGCGCCAGTTTATGCTTCATGTTGGGTTCGTTATCTTCCCCTTTGGCCAGTGGCTGAATCAGCTTATCCAGTACCAGTAACCGGTAGATCGCGGTGATTTTATCGCTGGCGCTGTCGGTGGCTTCGATTTTTCCGGCACCGCGCTTTTCCATATATACCCCACCAATACGGATGGCTTCTTTAACAAGGGCTGCTTCGTGCTTCAGTTTTGCCAAAATACTGACTCCTTATGCTGACGGTACAGTCACTATAACCAAGCGCCGGCCACAGGCAAGATAAATTAAGCCGCTGGCATAACGCGGATTTACGGTATACTTGCGCGGTTTATCGCCAGTTGTGACATTCAGCCAGCCAGAATACGAGATTTTTTATGAAATATTGCATCATTCCTGTTACCGCTTTTCAGCAGAACTGTACGTTACTTTGGTGCGAAGACACGCGCCGTGCGGCGGTGGTTGATCCCGGTGGCGATGTTTCACGCATTGTGGATAAACTGGAGGCTGAAGGGCTGACGCTGGAAAAAATCCTGCTGACACATGCGCATATTGATCATGCCGGAGGAACCGCTGAACTGGCACAGGCGTACGGCGTACCCATAGAAGGGCCGCATCTGGAAGATAAATTCTGGATTGATGCGCTGGATCAGCAAAGTCAGATGTTTGGTTTTCCTTCCGTTGAGATCTTCACCCCGGATCGCTGGTTGAATGATGCTGATACAGTCAGTTTTGGTAATCAGTGTCTGGAGGTGCTGCATTGCCCGGGCCATACCCCTGGTCATGTTATCTTTTTTCACCGGTCAACTCAGCTGGCACTGGTGGGGGATGTTCTGTTTAACGGTTCTATTGGCCGGACAGATTTTCCGAAGGGGGATCATCCGAGCCTGATTCATTCAATCCGTGAAAAGCTCTTTACCCTGGGAGATGATGTGACATTCATTCCTGGCCATGGTCCGCTTTCCACTTTTGGACATGAGCGTTTGAATAATCCGTTTGTCAGTGATCACCGTGGTTAATTTTTACCTGTTTTAACTGTCAGGTATATTGTTCTTTCCGGGCCGGAAGAGCCAGGTATTTCCGGTCCGAAATCCCTTCTTTTTGCATGAATATAAATCCTGTTCAAAGGCAGGCAGAATACCGCCTTCAGCTATACTGTTAAGGCTATGTTCAAGCAACTTAGGGAGGCATGAATGCAGCAGGTTAGATATGGTGATTATCAGATCACCCCGGCCGTTCAGTCGTTAGGTCGTAACCGCTGGAACTTACTGCCAAGGATCACCGGCGCCAATGTATCTGCACTAGTATCGCCAACTATGTTTTCTACTGCCGATCCTGAAAACCAGATAGTTACATCCTCTGAGCATGAGGCCATAAAACAATGCATTGAGCTGGGTAAAATGATCATCGATGCAGATCTTCAGACTTACCCTTAGCTTTATTTTTTAACTCCTGATTTCTCTTACGGGCGCTTGATTTTGATATTCCACCGACTGCATCTCAGTCAGCCTGCTTCGGGTACGGTTGAATTCAAATTCAAGGCTGCCCTGAGAATATAAATGCTCCAGCGGCTGCGCTGCACTCAGAAATAAATTTACTCGCTGATCATACAGTTCATCCACTAAGCTGATAAAGCGTCTGGCAGGATCATCCATCCGGGCATACTGCATTTTTCGCGCACCGGTGGAGGTTGTTTCATATCCGGCACCGATATTACCGTCTTCAACTCCCCGGGTTTTTATCCATTCCTGTGTTTGCCCGCCAAGTACCGGGACATTGCTGAGAAATACATGTTCGAACCGTGAGGCAAGCTCTATGTAATCCAGC
This sequence comes from Aliamphritea spongicola, assembly GCF_017051665.1. NCBI lineage: Bacteria > Pseudomonadati > Pseudomonadota > Gammaproteobacteria > Oceanospirillales > Oceanospirillaceae > Aliamphritea > Aliamphritea spongicola. The sequence goes on along the minus strand of NZ_JAFIDL010000009.1, from coordinate 4,730 downwards.
TGTGAGCGAGGGCCGTCACACAGTTGATCAAATTCGAACCAGATACAGGTGCGGTTTCTTTTTATCACCGGAATGGTCCGGTTCATAATGCTGACCGGACAGGTAGTTTTCTGATCGCATGCGGGGCTTAATACATCAAACATATCCCCTAAAGCCGAATCAGCCGGGTGGATAAAGTAATTATTCCGGAATGTCAGCTGGCGTAGCCGGTGATCAGTATCTCCGTCCATATGTAAGATATTAAGGTGCTGCTGTAACAGTAAAATAGCGGGCTCGAAACGCTGACGCTGTAAGCCATCTTTATAGAGCGCCTGCGGCGGAGTGTTTGAGGTAGCGACAAATATCATACCCGCGGAAAAAAAGCTTTCCAGCAGGCGTGCAAGGATCATCGCATCGCCGATATCGCTGATAAAAAACTCATCAAAACAGATGACTTTGCATTCGCGGGAGAACTGTTTGGCAACCTGTTGTAACGGATTTTTATGCCCGCTTAATGTTTGGAGTTCCCGGTGAACCCTGGCCATGAAGTGATGAAAGTGCAGGCGAGTTACGTAGCCCGGGGGAAGATATTCAGTGAACAGATCCAGCAGATAGGTTTTACCCCTACCCACCGCACCCCACATATATAAGCCTTTCGGTGTTGGGGATTTATGACCAAAAAGCCTGGGGCGGCCTGGCTGAAGTAATGCATCTGCCAGTGCCTGCAGGTGTTCGGTTGCGAACTGTTGTGCAGGATCGTTCTGATAGCCCAGCTGAGCGTTACGTGTTTGGTAAAACTGGGTAAATGTAGTGCTGTGAGCAGGCATTTAAGTCCGTGATGCTGATCCTGATGAATGTGTTGCGAGAATATCAGTATATGGGCCGGACTTGTATTAGCCAGATGTTACCGGGACAATTGCGCGCAGTTGTTTATCGGGAAGAAGGTTCATATGAGTGTTACGTCAGAAATGGCCAGCCATATCTATAGTGGTGGCATGCCGGAAGAGCAGGCGAAAATTGATGCTGTTCTGTCAGAGCCTGTTGCAGAACCTAAGCTGCTGATCTGGCGTTACGCTGAGCCCGCGGTGATTATGGGGCGTTCACAGCGGCCGGATAATGAGATGCTACAGCGCGCAGCAGCAGCCAGAAATATTCCAGTACAGCAGCGTGGTTCAGGCGGTGGCGCTGTGCTTGCTGGTCCCTGGATGTTGAGTGTTACTCTGTTTTTACCCACGGATCATCCGGCTGCTGAGCTGGGAATTATTGATATTTTTAAGTGGTTTGAGGCGGCCTGGTTAAAGGTATTGTTGGATAGCGGCATACCCTGTCAGTCTGTTGATGAGTCTATGATTGCTGAGTCTAAAGTAGCCGCCAAGGCACAAAAGGTTGAATGGGCCTGCTATGCGGGGCTTTCCCATGGAGAGCTAGTTTCCAATGATGGCCGTAAGTTGTTGGGGCTGGCACAGATTCGCAAACGAAATGGCGTGGCATTGGTCAGTGGTTTACATTTGTCCCCATGCGAATGGTCACTGCTGGCTGACGTTGTGGCTGATGAGCCGTCGCTTGGTGAAAATCTTCAGCGTTTGAACAGTGACTGCTTCAGCCTGAGCGGTATAAGTGCGGATACACTGCTGCATCCGCTGGTGGATGAATTAATCAAAGCGTTGCATGAAGCCAGTGGACATTTAGACGTTATATAGCCGGCCCCCGACTATTTATGCAGCAGCATTGCCATATCGAGAAGCTGCTCATTGACCGGTTTGGTTTTCTCCATGACATCCCGTAGCGGAACGGTACAGATCCGACTTTCCGAGATGCCTACCATGATATCGCTGTAACCTGCTTTCAGATATTCAATGGCAGACGTTGCCAGGCAGGAAGCCAGTACCCGGTCCCGGCCGGTAGGCGTACCACCGCGCTGAATGTGGCCGAGGATACATACTCCCGGCGACTCACCCTGTTCTTCCAGTTGTTGTGCCAGACGATAGGTCAGCCCCGGACGTGGTCCTTCTGCAACGACAATGATACCGCTGCTGCCTTTACCTTCGTGGCGGTTGTTGGCCAGAGAAAAGCATAACGCTTCGATTTTGAATTCGGTTTCGGGCACAACAATCATTTCAGCACCACAGGCGATACCTACCTGAGTGGCGATATGTCCTGAATTACGCCCCATGACTTCCACCAGAAACAGCCGCTCATGTGAAACGGCGGTATCACGGATTTTATCAATACCTTCAAGTGCGGTATTCACCGCAGTATCAAAGCCAATGGTGTCATCGGTACCGTAGATATCGTTATCAATTGTGCCGGGCAGGCCGACAACCGGAATACCGCTTTCCTGGGTCAGAAGGTGGGCGCCTGAAAGAGATCCGTCACCACCAATAACAACCAGCCCGTCGATGCCATTCTTCTTCAGAATTTCTGCTGCCTGGTTTCTCACAACCGGATCGCGAAAAGCATCGCAGCGGTCACTTTTGAGCAGTGTGCCGCCACGCTGAATAATGTTAGTGACATCACTGGCAACCAGTTCAACCATGTCGCCGATGATCAGACCGCTATAACCACGGTTAACACCAAACACTTTAATTCCCTGATTTATGGCTGCCCGTACAACTCCCCGAATAGCAGGGTTCATACCGGGTGAGTCTCCGCCACTGGTGAGTACGGCAATCGCACTTAACGTACGGGTATGTTCAAGTTGTGGTAATTGATACATAAAAAATCCTTTCTGGCGATGCTTTAAATATGAGTGACTTAACTGAATTAAACAAGCACTTTACCGTGTGAGTCTGACGCTTTTATGAAGTGTGCTGCGGGTTGTGCTAATACTTATTGAATTGGCGGGCAGAGGTGCTGAGCAGATGAACACAACATCAGAGATCGCGATCCTGATACTGAACGGATTTAATGAATACCGGGAAATGTTTCAGAGTATTGCCTGGGAAGCAAAAGACTGTTTTCAGCAAAGTCAGTGGAAAACGCTGCAGGAAATATCTTCCCGGAGGATTGATCTGTACGGTGCTAAAGTGAGTGAGGTTGCCGTCACTATTAATGCAACAAAAAACCTTAACTGGCAGTGGTCAGACGTTAAGCAGGATTACGCTCAGTTGGTGGCTGTAAGGGCCGATACTGAGTTAGCAGAGACATTTTTTAATTCTGTTTACAGCCGTGTTGAAGGTGACCACCCAAGTGCTCAGGCACAGTTGTTTATTCCCCGTATACGACCGGAAAATTCTGATTGTAAAAACATCTATAAGCGTTATTCGCTGAAAACCGGTGCATATGTAATGTTGCGAAATGTGCTGGATGATTGCGGGTTTGATATCTGCTGGGAGAATCAGCGCAGGGATATCTGCCATTTGATGCGTTACATGCGACGTCAGTGGCAGGAAAGAGAAAGTAAAGAAGCCCAGATTAATACCGACAGCAATGTGGATGTCATCCGCAGTGTGTTCTACAGAAATAAAGCCGCCTATCTTGTTGGCCGGGTGAATGGGCAATACCGACAATTCCCGTTTGTCATTGCTCTGTTGCTGAATGATAAGGGGCAGTTGTATGTGGATACAGCGGTCAGTGATCCGGATCAGGTATCCGTCATATTTAGTTTTACCCGCGCATATTTTTTGGTGGACGCTGACGCCCCTGTGCAGTTCATTCGTTTTTTACATGAGCTGATACCGTTAAAGTCCCGGGCTGAGCTTTATAACTCCATTGGCTTTTATAAACAGGGAAAAGCGGAGTTTTATCGGGACTTTATGGACCACTTACAACAGTCCTCAGACTTATTCCTGCCTGCTGAAGGTATAAAGGGTATGGTCATGACTGTATTTACCCTGCCTTCATATCCGGTTGTTTTTAAGATTATTAAAGACCGCTTCTCATCGTCTAAATATGTATCCCGTGAAATTGTTAAAGAGCGCTACGCGCTGGTTAAGCACCATGACCGGGCTGGCAGGCTGGCAGATACCCAGGAATTTACCAATCTTCAATTGCCATTAGAGCGTTTTGATTCGGATCTGATTGAAGAGCTGAAACAGGTAGCCGCAGGGTCAGTGGAAATACTGGCAGGTACTTTACTCATAAAGCATGTTTGGGTAGAGCGCAGGATGACGCCACTGAATATATACCTGCAGGAAGCACTGAGAAATGAAAACGAAGAACAACTTTTTCACGGAGTGAATGAATATGGGAAATGTATAAAAGAACTGGCAGCAGCGAATATATTTGCCGGTGACATGCTGTTCAAGAATTTTGGCGTGACGCGACATGGAAGAATCGTCTTTTATGATTACGATGAGATCATGTATCTGACGGACTGTAACTTCAGACATATACCTGAGCCTATGTATCCTGAACAGGAATTGGCGGATGAGCCGTGGTACTCAATAGGGCCGGGGGATGTGTTTCCGGAAGAGTTTAATTTGTTAACCGCCTGCGACCGGAAAATCCGTAAAGTGTTTAATCAGCTTCATGGAGACCTACTAACCCCTGAATGGTGGCTGGAAGTACAAAGCCAGGTCGAACAGGGAGAAATCGTTGATGTTTATCCGTACAGGCGGCAACAACGTTTTAACCGTTAAACATAAGGGGTAATACAGTCTGATTCATATCCTCATGACGGAGTAATGACAATAATATGAAGAAACTGAAAAAGCCTGTTGACTCTTCGGTCAGCGTGCCTATAATACGCCCCCACATTGAGACACAGGGCCGCGACAACGCAGCAAAATGCACTTAATGAGAGTCAGAAT
>NZ_JAFIDL010000086.1:0-290 GCF_017051665.1 Aliamphritea spongicola | reverse complement strand
ACTTTGTATATTATTCGGTGTTAAGATGGTTTTTTTATCCACCCTAATCGGAACATTGTTTAGGTTGTTTCCGAGTAGCTCATCAAGTTTTTGATAACTGAGAACCCAAGGAAGCGTGATTTCAAGAATATTATCCGAGCTAGCGTTTTCGGTGATTTTGGGCAATGGGAAAGCCCTGCTTGGTGCAGCATTGGCAGGATGGGTATTGACTTTCCCTTCTAGACCCAGCCAAAGATTCAGGTTTTCATTTTGGTCGAAAAATTCATTCAGTTTCACTGATTCTGGTTGAA
>NZ_JAFIDL010000085.1:0-291 GCF_017051665.1 Aliamphritea spongicola | reverse complement strand
CTGCGTCGGCGCCGCTTCCCCTTCGCTCAGCCGCCACTGGCCTTGGCCGTCCGCTACGTGCAGTTGGATGCAGCGCAGCCGTTCGCTTTGGCGCACGATGCGCAGCACATTTTCGAACGCCTGCTGATCGAGCTGGCGCACGCTCAGTGCCTGCGAGCAGCGATACAGCACCTCAAGCGTTTCATTGGCCTGCTGCAGACGTTGGGTTTTTTCCTGTACCTTCAGCTCCAGCGACTGATAGAGCCGGGCCAGTTCGTCCGACATGGCGCTGAAGGTTTGCGACAGCACGCC
>NZ_JAFIDL010000084.1:0-292 GCF_017051665.1 Aliamphritea spongicola | reverse complement strand
AGGCCAAAACCATCAAACTGGCGGATCTGATCGACAACACCCGCTCGCTGCTGGACTACGACAGCCACTTCGCCCAAACCTATCTGATCGAGAAACAGCGCCTGCTGGAAGTGCTGACCGAAGGCGACCCGACGCTGTGGCGCCAGGCCAGCCATATCGTCGAACAGGGGCTGCTCAGATTACAGCAGCCGCCGCACAACGTGCCGGCCAGCTGGTTTGAGCACGCCCGCCGGCGCTACCGCGAGAACGACGCGGCCTGATCAGAAGGTCACCACCGTTTTCAACGCCGTCA
>NZ_JAFIDL010000083.1:0-296 GCF_017051665.1 Aliamphritea spongicola | reverse complement strand
AATCAAAAAAATGTTTTTTAGTAAAATAAAGCGGAAAATCAATCGGACGTTTTCTCTTTGGGATTTCTCATTCTTAATTGAATTGACTAATAACTGAAGTGAAACTAAGGCTAAAATCAACTCGCCTAGTCAAGCTCGTCCATAAAAATAGGTTTTTGAAGTTTATCATTTCAAATTCTTACTAAGTAAAATGGATCATTTTGAAGGTCCAACGCCTTAAAATGATCACCTTTTAAATAAAAAGAATCACTTGATTTACGCTTAAGGAAGAACTACGTAGGTCTGATTTCCTCTTT
>NZ_JAFIDL010000082.1:0-296 GCF_017051665.1 Aliamphritea spongicola | reverse complement strand
AAAGGGCTCCCTCTTTCTAAACCCGCTGGATAAACACGGTCTAAGGGAGAGTATTTCTTTGTTGCGGTGGCTGAGGCATGATGATGTTTATTTAATCGCCAGAGGTCACCTCCATGGACGAAAAGTCCCTCTACGCTCATATTCTCAACCTGTCAGCCCCGTGGCAGGTAAAGACCCTTTCACTCGATGAAAATGCCTGTTCAGTTACTGTCACTGTCGAAATCGCTGTAAACACCCGGTTAACCTGCCCGACCTGCGGTAAAACTTGTTCTGTTCACGATCACCGTCATCGTAAA
>NZ_JAFIDL010000081.1:0-297 GCF_017051665.1 Aliamphritea spongicola | reverse complement strand
GATATAGAGATCATCCGAATCCAGAACTTTCATGGCAATATCTATTTTGTATCTTCTGTTTTTCCCGAAAATATCACTGAGATCAAAAACCGGTTGCGCCTGCATAGTAGATTCACTCAAAGTGTTTTGAATGACATCAAAACCATAGCTATGCAATTCACTATATTCCTTCCAAACGTCAAGAAATGCTCTTTGAATATTGGGCTGAATACTTGATGAAAAGCTGGGTGAATCTGAAGGGTAATCGGGAGTTTTTAGGGACTGAAAAGTAATTCCTCCTAGAACCAGAAGAACGAC
>NZ_JAFIDL010000080.1:0-300 GCF_017051665.1 Aliamphritea spongicola | reverse complement strand
AGATCTTATAACCCTAAGCATCAGGCTCAATCGGACGATAGCCTGACCACTATTCGGAGAATAACATGGCCTTTTCTCAGGCAGTCAGCGGCTTGAACGCGGCAGCAACCAACCTGGACGTGATCGGTAACAACATCGCCAACTCCGCGACGGCGGGCTTCAAATCCGGCAGCGTCTCCTTTGCCGACATGTTCGCCGGTTCGCAGGTCGGTCTGGGCGTCAAAGTGTCCGGCATCACCCAGAACTTCAAGGGCGGCACCACCACCGGCACCAGCCGTTCATTGGATGTGGCCATCAACG
>NZ_JAFIDL010000079.1:0-301 GCF_017051665.1 Aliamphritea spongicola | reverse complement strand
AATGGCGGAAAGATAATGGTAACTGGGTATCGATGCCGCGCACCTCGGCGCTCGGTTTTGAAGTGCCGGGGATTTATGCCGGTCGTTACCTGGTGCGCGTGCGGGCCATCAACGCCAGTGACGTATCGTCTATCTGGGCGACGTCGATGGAAACCTACCTGAAAGGGAAAGAAGGCAAGCCGCCGGTGCCGGTCGGCTTCAAGGCTTCTCCGTTACTTTGGGGTATCCAGCTCGATTGGGGATTCCCAGACGGGGCCGAGGACACGCTGAAAACCGAAATTCAGTATGCAGATAACGCCGC
>NZ_JAFIDL010000078.1:0-301 GCF_017051665.1 Aliamphritea spongicola | reverse complement strand
CCATGCCAACCACGATCAGCAAGTAGATGATCAGGTAGCGGCCGGTGCTGCGCAGGATGTTGCCCACGCTGTCGGTATAGTGATGCGTGCTCTTCTCGAACATGCGGTTAAACCAGCCGAAGAAGCCCGTTTTAACCCCGTGATCGCCTTTCGGGATCGGTTTGAGCAGGGTGGCGCACAGCGCCGGCGTCAGGATCAAGGCCACCAGCACCGACAGCGCCATCGCGGACACGATGGTGATCGAGAACTGACGATAGATGGCGCCGGTTGAACCACCGAAGAACGCCATCGGCACGAATAC
>NZ_JAFIDL010000008.1:0-210778 GCF_017051665.1 Aliamphritea spongicola | reverse complement strand
CAAGTTGTTTTTCAGCGGGTTATTCTGACTCTCATCAAGTGCATTTTGCTGCGTTGCCGCGGCCCTGCGTCTCAATGTGGGGGCGTATTATAGGCACGCTGACCGAAGAGTCAACAGGCTTTTTGAAGAAAGCCGAAATTAGTTTTTGCGCTGCAACAAGTGCCTTTTCCAGCACTGTTTTATATCGCTAAACAGCAGGCATAAAAAACGCAGCCTTCGGCTGCGCTTTTTATTGCTCATCTTACTTATTAAGCAACGGGATCAGTTTCAGGCAATTTCAGTGAAATAACCGCTGCAGTAGCCAGACAGACAGCACTTACCAGTAAACAAGCTTCAAGCCCCCACAGCTGATATACCCCACCGGACAATACAGTACCCAGCAACCGACCTGCTGCATTAGACATATAGTAGAAACCCACATCGAGAGACGCCCCTTCTGTACGGGCATACCTGAGAATCAGATATGAATGCAATGAAGAGTTCACCGCAAAGACTGCACCAAATATCAGCAACCCGGAAATCAGGACTTCCCCTGACAGCCCTCCGGACAGATCCGCAGCTAATAACATAAGCAAAGGAATAGCACTTAACACTAACACCCAGCCAAAAGCAGCTTTCTTCCCGGGCAACATACCGGCACGGCCACCCGACGCTTTACCTGCGCCTGTAATCATTGGAGCACAAGCCTGTACCACACCATAGCCGATGACCCAGACAGCCAAAAAAGTGCCAACGTCTGTGTGTTCCCAGCCCAGAACCATTTGCAGATAAACGGGTAACGCCACCACAAACCAGATATCCCGGGCACCAAACAAAAACAAACGGGCTGCTGACAACACATTCACCGGCTGACTGTTAGAGAAGATTTCCCGAAACTTTGGCTTTACCTTCATCTGGCCCAGTTCACTACAAATAAGACTTGCTGTCAGTATCAGGACACCAGCCAAAAGACCCGTCATCACCATAAGGCTACCGGCAAAGCCAAACACCTGAAGCAATACCGCTCCCATAAAGAAGCCAACGCCCTTCAAGGCATTTTTAGAGCCGGTCAGCAATGCCACCCAACGGTACAGCCGCCCCTGCTGCTCTTCTGGCAACAATGTTTTAATGGCGCTTTTTGCACTCATTTTATTCAGATCTTTGGCGATACCCGATAACGCCTGTGCCAGCATCACATATACAACCGTCAAGTATTCATCCGGAACTGTCAGCATCAACAGCGCAACTATCTGAAGCAGCAAACCGGCATGCATCGTCCGGTTAAGGCCTAATCGGGTGGCCAGCCAACCTCCCAGCAGGTTAGTCACGACGCCACACACTTCATACAGGATAAACAGCATGGCGATTGCAAACGGGCTGTACCCCAGGCTATTGAAATGCAACACCACCAGCATCCTTAATGCACCGTCGGTGAGTGTGAAACTCCAATAGCTCAGGGTAACCAGCAAATACTGCTGCCAGGGCGACAACACTTTTTTAGTCAGAATACTCACAACTGAGCAGCAACCTTCTTCGTCAGTTCCATCATCCGGTTTACATAACCGATTTCATTGTCATACCAGACCAGTAACTTGACCTGTCGTTTGTTGATAACCATGGTGGAAGGCGCATCAACAATGCCGGAACGGATATCATCAACATAATCAATTGAAACCAGCGGGCGTTCTTCATAGCCAAGTACACCGGCCAGATAAGTTTCCGATGCTTCTTTCAGCACGCGGTTTACTTCAGTGATGTCCGTATCCCGTGATACTTCAAACACACAATCTGTCAGAGAACTGTTTGTCAGCGGTACCCTTACCGCAATGCCATTCAACTTCCCCTGTAACTCAGGGAAGATCAGCGCAATGGCAGATGCAGAACCGGTACTGGTCGGGATCAGTGACATCCCGGATGCCCGCGCCCGCCGTAAATCTTTATGGGGCGTGTCCAGAATGCTTTGAGTATTGGTGATATCGTGAATCGTCGTCATTGAACCGTGCACGATTCCTAACTGCTCGTGGATCACCTTTACTACAGGCGCCAGACAGTTAGTGGTACAGGAAGCTGCAGTCACAATGTGATTCTGCTGCGGATCATACAGGTGATCATTCACCCCCATGACGATGTTTAACGGACCATCCTTCACCGGTGCAGATACCACTACCTTTTTAATCCCCTGCGCAAAGTACGGCTGCAGAGCCGGTGTGGTTTTATGTACGCCGGTACATTCAACAACGATGTCGACCTTATTTTCAGCCAATGGCAGATCTGCGATGTTTCTTTGCTGGTAATACTGAATCTGCTTGTCGGCAACTTTAATCGCTGAACCATCCTGCGAGGCTTCAGCCTGATGTGCCCAGCGGCCATGCTGAGAATCAAAATTCAGCAAGTGAGCAGCAGTCGCTGCATCTGCAGCCACATCATTAATCAGCACAATATCCAGCTCCGGCCAGCCCCAGCATGCCCTTAAAGCCAGACGTCCCATGCGGCCAAAACCATTAATCGCAACACGGATACTCATCACACTCTCCACACAATAAAAGTTAGTCAGTTACGCATCTGCACTTTTGCAGCACGCCAGTTCCGTCAGGGCTTGTAAATCAGTGATCAGTTGCGGCTCGCGTGTCGCTAACTGGTCCAGCATTTTTTTTAGCCATTCCATTTGCCAGACATCAGCCTGTAAGCGGTAGTGCATCCACACCCCTTCCCGCCGGGCTTGCACCAATCCACTGTTCCGTAAGTAAGCAAGGTGCCGTGAAGCCAGACTTTGTGAAATGCCCAGCGCGTCCACCAGATCACAAACACAGACTTCCTCATGCTGATTAAGAATATTCAGCAGGCGTAACCGGACGGGTTCGGATAAAGCTTTAAAAAACTGCGCGCTGGATTCCATGACACACCTTATACGTTTCAGATTCATGACAGACATTATATATCTGCCTATGCGCATATAATAATATTAAAATTCTTCATTGCAATATACTGCTTCATTTTTATCCACAAACACCCGCAACTATCCGAATAGGGTATTCCGACTAAACTTACTCACAGAGTAAAAAATTGTTCAGACCTGTTTATAACTCTCTGCTACATCAGGAGTGTGATACATGGATACAACTGCCAATCTGATCCGGCCGATCACCATTAAAGATCTGGATGTCCTTTACGATATAGCACTGGAAAGCGGCCCTGGCTTTACCTCTTTACCTGCCAACAGGGATTTGCTGGCAGAACGTATCCGTCATAGTTGCAGTGCGATGGAACGATCCGTTTCATCCCCCAAAGGCGAAACTTATCTGTTCGTCATGGAAGATGCTGAATCAGGTGATGTGGTTGGCGTTTGCGGAATAGAGTCAGCGGTGGGACTTCAGCTGCCGTTTTATCATTACCGCATCGGCATCGTTGTACATGCCTCCCGGGAGCTGGACGTGCACAACACCTTTGAAACTCTTTATCTGTGCAACGACTACACCGGCTGCGCCGAGGTATGTACCTTATATCTACGCCCCGGTGCCCGGAAAAATCAGAACGGCAGCCTGCTCTCAAAAAGCCGTTTTATGTTTATGGCCGAGTTCAGAGAGCGTTTCAGCCAGAAAGTGATTGCTGAAATGCGTGGGGTAAGTAATCAGGAGGGAGAATCGCCATTCTGGGATGGTCTGGGACAGCACTTCTTTTCCATGGAGTTTTCACAGGCTGATTACCTTACAGGTACCGGCAACAAAGTATTCATTGCCGAACTCATGCCGAAGCATTCCATTTATATACATTTGTTGCCCGACACCGCTAAGGCAGTCATAGGCGAAGTTCACGAGCAAACTGCTCCGGCAAAGCAAATGCTGGAAAGCGAAGGCTTTCGTTACGAAAACTATGTAGACATTTTTGACGGTGGCCCGACACTGGCCTGTAAACTCAGCGATATCCGCGCAATCCGTGACAGCGAGAGCCTCACGGCCCTGATTCAGACTGATGCACCGGCGGCTGTAATCAGCAACCGCTTTCTGGTGAGCAACTCCAGACTACAGGAGTTTCGTTGCCTGCTGGCCGATGCCAGCCGGGATACCGGGCATATATATCTGCCTGAACGGTGTATCAGCCAGTTACACATCCGCCCGGGAGACCAGGTACGGGTTGTGCCGTTAAAGCCCTGAACTGAATTCAGGGCTAAAACTGACGACAGATTGAATTCACAAAACAACAAATCAATAACTGATACTGACTATTCCAAACCAGCATCAGTCATTAAAATGACACACCACATTACAGAAGCGCCTCTTACTTTTAAAATAAACACTTAAAAAACAATGTGTTTCTGTAACTTATTCAGAAAGGGTGAACTATCAATATATGATATTGATAGTTCACCAATGTTAAGACTCTTTAGCCAGCGGTAAATCAATACATACCTGCAGACCTTTACCCGGCGGGCTACTCGCTTCTATACGCCCGCCCAGCAACTCAGCTGCCCGTTTGGCAATACTCAGACCCAGACCATAACCATTATCAACCTGTTGCTGCCGGTAAAACGGATCAAACAGCCGCTCCAGCTGGGCATCATCCACCCCAGAGCCGTTATCATCAATACAAATCCGGCAACGTGTGCCGGTCTGACTCACACTGATACTGATTTCACTTCCTGCAGGCGTGTGCTTAATAGCATTACCTAAAATATTATCCACCGCACGTCGCAACAGTTCAGCCTGCCCAAACAGTCTTGAACGTTCCCCTTCCTCCTGCCATTTGAGCGTGTGCTCAGGGGCAATAAAGCGGCAATCTTCAACCAAACTGCTCAGTAACGGCTCAAGCTCAAAAAGCTGTGCTTCACCGGACTGACTCTCCAGACGCGCCAGACTCAGAATTTCATCAATCAGCCGGCTCAGCCGCTCACACTCCAGATTAATACGGGTCACCAGGTTCTGATCATCTTCACCCAGCCGCTGTTCCACCAGCCCGGTTGCCATCTGCAAGCGCGCCAGAGGTGCCCGTAACTCATGGGAGACATCCTGCAGTAAGCGCTGATTAGCATTCAGTGCCTGCTCAACATGGTCGGCCATGCGGTTAAATTCCCGGGCCAGATCGCCAATCTCATCCGCCCTTGCAGATAAACGGGTATCAGTACGTACCGAATAATTTCCCTGATAGAGATCTTCTGTATGCTGCCGCAAACGCTTAATAGGCCGGATAACAATCCAGGTTAACAGCAGACTGGCCAGTGCCGAAACGACGATAATAATCACCATCTGCACCGATAACATAAATTTGAATACTGACCAGAACAGCGACTTCCGCGGATTAACATCAACAACCACCAGATAGTTACTGCCGGTATCCGACTGCAGCTTCAAAAACATACTGCCGGCCTTTGCCTCACCCACCGGGCGCTTCGGCCCCGCTATCTGCTGTTTATCTTCGGTATAAATCCTGAGTTTGAAATAGGGCAGGTACTCCCGCTCACGCTGGTTATGCTTACGGCTGTCATGGTCCCGTGATTCACGTTTGTATTCCTGCCCGTCATCACGCCCGTTATCCTTCCGGTCACGGTCATAATATTTCTTACGCCACGGTTCCTGACGCTTAACCGAGCCGGTCTGCTCATAACGTTCCACCAGCACTTCAGCGAACCCCATGGCTTTAGCCACCAGCACTTCCTGATGTTTCTCCCGCTCGACAATCTGCCCCATCACGAAAGCAGTAATCAGCACCACCAGTAAACTGGTAAGCCAGACCGAAAGAAAAATTTTCCAGCCCAGAGACGTAAACCGCTTCATCAAACCGCCCCGTTAGTATCAGCAATAAACAAGTAACCTTCGCCCCGTACGGTTTTGATAATCGCCGTGGCCGGTAACTGCTGCTGAATTTTTTGCCGTACCCGGCTCACATGTACATCAATCGCCCGGTCATAAGCCGTCAGCTTGCGGTGCAGCACTTTCTCGGTAAGCGTGTCCTTACTCACCACCTGCCCCGCATTAACCATTAACTGCGCAAGCACATTAAACTCAGCGCTGGTAAGCGAAAGCTCAGCACCATTTAGCTGCACTTCCCGGCAGGCAGTATCCAGCATAATACCGTGCATACTCAGTTGGTGCTGTTCATCAACCCGCTCAGGAGGATTTGCCCGGCGCAATACTGCACGAATCCGGGCAACCAGCTCACGGGGATTGCAGGGCTTAGCAAGATAATCATCCGCCCCCATCTCCAGCCCCAGAATCCGGTCAACATCATCCCCCCGGCCGGTCAGCATAATCACCGGTGTCTGAACCGCCGGACGAATCTGTTGCAGCAATTCCAGCCCGCTCTGTCCCGGCATCATAATATCCAGAATCAACAAGCTGTAAGTGCTCTTCTGTAAACACGGTAATGCTTCTTCAGCACTGTGCGCGAAACTGATATCAAACCCTTCATGGGACAGATACTCCCCCATCAGCTGACACAGCTCCGGATCATCATCAATTAATAAAATCTGCGGCTTCTCGGCCATATTATTTACGCCTCAGTCATCTCTGCTGCCATTATCTATGCCCGTCAGAATAAGCAAAAGCTGTACGCCTTGCACAGGCTTTACCTAACTTTACACCGACTTAACCCAACTTAGCACTGACATCTCACATACTGCAGTCATCGAATTAAGACGCAGTTTTCAAAGGAGAAAGATCATGCGCAAATCACTCATCATCGCAATCACTACAGCAACCGTTGGCCTGACAACCTTAGGCATCGGCGCCGCACAGGCAGACAGCAAAGAAGGATATGGCTGTGGAAAAGGTGAACACGCAGAGTATTCCCGGGGTGACCGTGGAGACCACGGTAAAGGCCGCCACGGTAAATTCGGCATGAAAGGCATGTCATTGGAACGGCTCGACAAAAAACTCGACCTGACTGACGCCCAGGAAGAAACACTGGCGCCACTGTTTGACCAGCAATTCCTGGATATGCGTCAGCAAATGCGGGAAATGAAATCCCTGCGCCAGGACTTACGCAGTCTGAATGTTGCCGACGCTGACTATTCACAACAGGTTGAAGCGCTGATCAAGCAGGGACAGGAAGCCGCCGCTACACTGATTCGCAGTAAAGCTGAGCTGAAACAGAAGGTATACGCTGAACTGACACCGGAACAGCAGGAAAAATTTGCCAGTCTGGCAAAGAAGTAATCCGGTAAATTTTTATCAGGCCTCACGCTTTATTCACACACAGAGCGTTTTTCAGAGCACCTCAGGGTGCTCTTTTTTTATTAAGCAGCAACGCCACCATCCGTTGTAATTCCGGTATCAGCAACTCTTCAAACCAAGGATTACGCTTCAGCCACAGATTATTTCTCGGGCTGGGGTGAGGCAAAGGTAAATTCCGGATCTGGCCCGGCTCAACATCATAATATGACCGCCAGTTCTTCACCCGCTCAGTAAGATTCTGATCACTCTTTCCCAGATGCCATGCCTGCGCATACTGACCAATGAGCAAATTCAACTCCAACGCTGGCAGGGCTGCCAACATTTTTGCCCGCCATGCAGGGGCACATTCTTTACGGGGCGCCAGATCACCTGATTTGCCGGTACCCGGGTAACAAAATCCCATAGGCACAATCGCAAAACAGTCAGGATCATAAAAGGTAGCCTTATCGACCCCAAGCCACTGCCGTAAACGGTCACCGCTCGGATCATCAAAGGGAATCCCACTGGCATGCACCCTGCGCCCCGGAGCCTGACCGGCAATCAGAATCCGTGCCTGTGCAGATACCTGAAAAACCGGTCGAACACCATGGGGCAACCCCGGTTCACATATTCTGCACGCCCTTGCCTCCCGACTGATCTCTTCAATAGTTTGCATATGTGCAAGCTCACCGTTTCTTCAGCATCATTACAACAGAGCAGACTCTGCTTCCTCACTGCCCTTGCATCATAGAAGCAATGTCAGCAGCAACCAAACCTGATAAGCCATAAAACACTGCAAACCGTACACACTGACAAACAGCCCCATACCTCATCCGAAACATAAGCCAGCCAGACATCTCTCCTGCCTGAGGGATATCCTGATATGAAAATTTACCTGAACCACCACAAAGACTGATCTGTAACAAAGAGAATACACATGTTTTTCACAGGGTTATGATAGAATTCTGAATCAAACTAATTATCATTTATTTTTAAACCTTATGACCCGATCTACTCCACTGCTCTGCGCCGTTACCTTTATGATCGCCACCGCCCAGATTCAGGCGGCTGAAACGGCTCAGACAACCAAAACAGAGCTTGGCAGGGCACTTTTCTTTGATGTAAACCTGTCAGAAAACCGCAACCAGAGCTGCGCCACCTGTCACGATCCCGGCAATGGCTTTGCCGATCCGCGGGATAACGGTGTCGCCGGTGCCGCTTCACTGGGCAGCGACAACACCTCTGTCGGTGACCGCAACGCCCCGACAGCCTCTTACGCTGCATTCAGCCCTGCTTTTGAACTGAAAAACGGTAAATATCAGGGCGGTCAGTTTCATGATGGCCGGGTTAATACACTGGCAGAACAAGCAATGGGACCACCCACTAACCCGGTTGAAATGGCCATGGCTGATAAAGCAGCCATTCTGCAGCGTCTGCTTGAAAACACTGCATATCAGAACAGCTTTAAAGCACTCTATGGCCCTGACGTCCTAAACGATGCTGAGCAAGCCTATCTGGCCATGGCAGACAGTATTGAAGCCTTTGAGAAAACGGAGTTCTTTTCGCCTTTCGACTCAAAATACGACCGCTATCTGAAAGGTGAATACGAACTGACCGCTCAGGAAGAGCTGGGACGTACCCTGTTTTTCTCTCAACAATTCACCAACTGTAATCAGTGCCACCAGCTGCAAAGCCGTCCTGGTGCTGACCAGGAAACGTTTACTAACTACCAGTACTTCAACATTGGCACACCTACCAACACAGCACTGCGCAAAGTAAATGGTGTCAGCCCTGCACATCAGGACCTTGGCCTGCTGGACAACCCCGCAGTGACTGATCCGGCACAGGCCGGTAAATTCAAAGTACCGACGCTGCGTAACGTAGCCGTCACCGGGCCGTACATGCACAACGGTGTATTCCAAGACTTACGTACCGTTGTATTGTTTTACAACAAGTACAACAGCCGCAGTGCAAAACGGCAGATTAACCCGGAAACCACTGCACAGTGGCAAGCACCGGAAGTACCGGAAAACATTGCGCTGAAAGAGCTGGAATCAGGCCCTGCTCTGGATAACAAACGTATTGATGCTTTGGTGGCCTTTATGGAGACACTGACGGATCAGCGTTATGAATATCTGCTTGAGAAAAAATAAATACCCATAAACAAAAAAGGCGCCGAAAAGGCGCCTTTTTTATGCTCAGCTATTCATCATCAGAACACAATGTTCATCATGACGATTAACACGACCAGGAACAACAGCGTCATTACACCGCCGGCCTTCATAAAATCAGGCACCCGGTAACCACCCGGCCCCATAATCAGCGCATTCACCTGATGGGTAGGAATCAGGAACGAGTTCGACGTTGCCAGTGCTACTGTCAAAGCAAACACGGCGGGATCAGCCCCTGCGCCAATAGCGATATTCACCGCCAGCGGTACCAGCAGAACCGTCGCACCGACGTTGGACATCACCAGTGTAAAGAAAGTCGCCAGAACGGCCACTGCCAGCTGCAATCCCCAGATAGGCATGCCGTCGAGCAAGCTCAGGGTCTGATCAGCAATCCAGGCTGCAGTTCCGGTGGTCTCCACCGCCATACCCAGCGGTATCAGACTGGCTAACAGAAACACCGTTTTCCAGCTGACTGACTCGTACGCCTCTTCAATGCTCAGTACACCGGACAACACCATACCTACTGCACCGGTTAACAGTGCAATCGACAGGCGGATATCCGTAAACAGCACCATGGTTAACGCAATCAGGAAGAAGCCCAGCGCCCAGCCAACCTTGTGAGGACGTAAATCTTCTTTCGGGTAGTTACTGGTCACCACAATAAAGTTCAGGCTGTCCTGTGCAACACGGTTCAGTGCTTCCCAGGTGGTATGACATACAAGGGTATCACCGGCCTGAAACTCAACCGTACGAATGCCCTGTCCGGCCATCGACGTTTCACCGGCACGGTGCATAGCAACCATCGCCAGACCGTAGGCGTTACGTAAACGAACATCCTGTGCGGACTTACCCACCAACTGAGAACTTGGTGGAATAACCACTTCGGCAATACCTGCTTTGGCTGCAGACAATGCCTCAGAGAACGAGTCCAGTTCCGGACGGCGATCCAGTTCAAAGTCTTCGGTGAACTTATCCAGCGCATCCGCAGAACCCATGACTGCCAGAATGGTATTCGACTCAATACCCACGCTCCGTTCCAGACCACCGGCACCGATTCGGCGGATACCGTTGGTGAACTGAGCAGCGGTGACACGTACCTGATAAGGCCGCTCAATTTCAGCCAGTGTTTTATCAACCAGGGTGCTGTCTTCCGGTACCCGGACTTCCATCAGTTCATAATCAACGCCATAGGTATCTTTAAAATACTCCAGCGTACTGACGGCCTTACTGTCGCCTTCATTGTTTGGCAGCACAAAGCGACCGGCAATGACGAAATACAGAATACCGGTCAGTACCAGACAAATCCCTACTGGTGTCACAGAAAACAGTGACCAGGTATCCATTTGCTGATCCGCCGGCAATGCCTGATTGGAAGTCAGAATAAGATCATTCAGCAGGATCAGCGGGCTGGAACCGATCATGGTCATGGTACCACCCAGGATGGCACAGAAACCCATAGGCATCAGCAACCGGGACATCGGCAAACCGGTACGGCCCGAAATCCGGCTCACAACCGGCAGAAACAGCGCTGCAGCACCCACGTTCTGCATAAAGCAGGAAATAAAACCGACAGTACTGGAAACAATCGGAATAATACGTTTCTCGGTTCGCCCGCCAATTTTCAGAATCCAGTTAGCAACTTTGCCCATCAGTCCGGTCTTATCCAGACCAGCACCAATGATCATAACCGCAATGATGGATACAACTGCGTTACTGGAAAAACCATTAAACAGGGCAGTGCTGGGCACCAGCGCTTCTTCCAGCCCCATAATCGGCGCGAACAGTCCAGTCAGTCCCAATAGCACCATTATCAGAACGGCTGCGACATCCACGCCCACAATTTCAAATGCAAACAGATAAATTGTCAGTATCAGTACTGCAGTCACCCAGGCAATCTCTATGCTGGGTACAACCTGACTCATCAGAATAGCTAACACCAAAAATACCGCGCCCGCGACGGTTTGTTTCATGGGCAAACGCTTTAACCAACGGAGTGACAAACCCCGGGATTGCGTTTCTGTGCTTGTATTCACAGACTTTTTTCCCCTCACCAAAATTCATGTATACAGATTCCGGGCGTAATTCTAGTTATGTTTTGCTATTCTAAAAAACGAAAAAAACAAGCGACTATGAACAAAAAAACCGAATTACGATTATGGATACCGTTTTACTGAAAACCTTCCTTGAGGTAACACACGCCAGAAACTTCGGCAAAGCCTCGGAAATATTGTGCGTCGCACCATCAACCGTCAGTGCCCGCATCCGCCAACTCGAAGAATTACTCGGTCTAAGCCTGTTTATCCGCAACCATCAGCAGGTGAGTTTAACCCCGGCCGGGGAGCACATGGTGCGTCACGCCCGCTTTATTCTGAATGCCTGGGAACGGGCCTATGAAGACATTGCTCTGAGTGCTAACCTGAATAAACGGCTGGTTGTCGCCGGCACTCCCAGCCTGTGGGATATTTTTTTGCAGGACTGGCTGAACGAAGTACACAGTCAAATGCCGGAGCTGGCCCTGCGGGCAGAAGACAGTACCACCCTGCGGGTCATGGAAAAACTGGAACGGGGCTCTATTGATATCGGCTTTATTTATGAACAACCTAAGCTGGCCAACCTGGTCATAGAAGAACTTAAATCCATTCCACTGCAACTGGTCTCGACCCAGCCGGGGCTGGATGCGGACCGGGCAACCTCCAGCGGGTATATCCGGGTGGAATGGGGCAGCGTCTTTAACTCGCTGCACGAACGCTACTTCCCTCAGCGACCACTGGCCCCGGTAAGGGTTAACAGCATGCGAATCGCCATGAAACTGATGCTCAGCAGCGGCGGCTCAGCCTATTTACCGGTTATCAGCACGGCAGAGCGGGTAAACAGTGGTGAATTATTCGTGGTGGAAGACGCCCCCCGGCTGGAAATGAAAGCCTATGCCGCCTACTCCCCCCACGGCGAACATCACGACCTGATCAAACAGCTGCTGGCCATGCTGTAAGTTTTCCCCAGGCAATAAAAAAGCGCCCTCAGGCGCTTTTTTTAATCACAGTGAAAGAGAATTACATCTCACCTGCGCTGTATTTGTCAGCCATATCTTCCAGAGAGATCGCCGTCAGTTTGCTGGCCTGACCGGCTGCACCGAACGCTTCATAGCGGTCTGTACAGATATCACTCATTGCAACCATGGTTGCTTTCAGGAATTTACGCGGATCGAACTCAGACGGGTTTTCCGCCATGAAACGACGTACTGCACCGGTAGACGCCAGACGCAGGTCAGTATCGATGTTCACTTTACGCACACCGTGCTTGATGCCTTCAACGATCTGCTCAACCGGTACACCGTAAGTTTCCGGAATCTCACCACCAAACTCGTTGATTACTGCCAGCCACTCCTGCGGTACAGAAGAAGAGCCGTGCATCACCAGGTGAGTGTTAGGAATGCGTTCGTGGATTGCACGGATACGGTCAATCGCCAGAATGTCACCGGTAGGCGGACGGGTGAACTTGTAAGCACCGTGAGATGTACCACAGGCAATCGCCAGTGCATCCACGCCAGTCTTGCTTACGAAATCAGCCGCTTCATCAGGATCAGTCAGCATCTGTTCCTGAGACAGGGTACCTTCAGCACCAACACCGTCTTCTTCACCGGCCTGTCCTGTTTCCAGAGAACCCAGGCAACCCAGCTCACCCTCAACAGATACACCACAGGCATGAGCCATTTCTACGGTACGGCGGGTAACGTCAACGTTGTATTCGTAGCTGGAAGGGGTCTTACCGTCGCTCATCAGAGAGCCGTCCATCATGACCGATGAGAAACCCATCGCGATAGAACGCTGACACACAGCTGGAGATGTACCGTGATCCTGGTGCATACATACCGGGATATGCGGGAATTCAGCAATGGCTGCCAGAATCATGTGGCGCAGGAAGTTAGAGCCTGCATACTTACGGGCACCAGCAGACGCCTGCACAATGACCGGAGAATCGGTTTTGCTCGCCGCTTCCATAATGGCGCGCATCTGTTCCAGGTTATTTACGTTATACGCTGGAATACCGTAGCCATTTTCTGCGGCATGATCCAGCAGTTGGCGCATACTGATTAGAGCCATGTTTCCACCTTTAATTTGCTCATGTAAGTGATCGCGCTATTGTAGCATCCAAACCACGATAAACAGACCCCAAAAAAGCTCATACTTAGCGCTGAATACCGCTATTTCCGACAGTTTTACGCACTCTGAATGCGAACAATTATTGATTGCAATTTCAGCGAAAAAAGCTTACAAACATCCCCCGTCAGAGAAACTCACATATAACTTCCGGCATGTTGAAAAAGACCGGGTAAAAGTTCCTGTGAGCAGCGTAAAATTGCCAACTTAGGAGCACCTCACATGGCATCACAGGCCCAGCAAGATATGCTGAAGAAAGTCGCCAGCGATAACGGATTCATTGCAGCAC
The DNA here is from genome assembly GCF_017051665.1 of Aliamphritea spongicola. Classification (NCBI taxonomy): domain Bacteria; kingdom Pseudomonadati; phylum Pseudomonadota; class Gammaproteobacteria; order Oceanospirillales; family Oceanospirillaceae; genus Aliamphritea; species Aliamphritea spongicola. Next base: position 197,037 of record NZ_JAFIDL010000008.1, on the reverse strand, counting down.
TGGATCAGAGCGGCGGCAGCACCCCAAAAGCCCTACGTTTATACGGCGTGGAAGAATCTGAATATGACGGTGATGAAGCCATGTTCAGCAAGGTGCATGAAATGCGTAGCCGAATTGTTACCGATGAAGTCTTTACCGGTAAACGGGTGCTCGGCGCCATTCTGTTCGAAAACACCCTGGACCGGGAAATCATGGGCAAGCGCTCTGCGCAGTATCTCTGGCAGGAAAAGCAGGTTGTTCCCTTCCTGAAAGTAGACAAAGGACTGGCGGAAGAAGCCAACGGCGTACAACTGATGAAAGACATGCCTGAACTTGACGCCCTGTTGGTAAAAGCTAATGCTCAGGATGTTTTTGGCACCAAGATGCGCTCAGTCATTAAAGCGGCGAACGCAACCGGTATTCAGCAGGTGGTCACGCAACAATTCACCGTGGGTAAGCAAATTCTGGCAGCAGGCCTGGTACCTATTATTGAACCGGAAGTGGATATTCACTGCCCGGACAAAGCCATCGCAGAAGCATTGCTGAAAAAACAACTGCTGGAAGCACTGGACGACTTAAACGACGAACAGAAAGTCATGCTTAAGCTGACCCTGCCTGAGGAAGACAACTTCTATCAGGCATGTATTCAGCACCCGAATGTTATTCGTGTAGTCGCGCTGTCCGGTGGTTACAGCCGTGAGGAATCCAACCAGCGTCTGAGCCGCAACAACGGCATGATTGCCAGTTTCTCCCGGGCGCTCACCGAAGGCCTGTCAGCGCAGCAAAGCGATGCGTACTTCTCCAGAACGCTGGATCAGACCATTGAATCCATTTATCAGGCCTCTGCCAGCTAAATAACGGCCTGAAAAAAATCCAAAAAAAAGCCGGTTTAAAAACCGGCTTTTTTATTTTCAGAGCAGTTTTATGCGCGGCTTTCCAGCATCGCAACAGCTGGCAGCACTTTGCCTTCAACAAACTCAAGGAAGGCACCGCCACCGGTAGAAATATAAGACACCTGATCAGCAATAGCATACTTATCCACCGCCGCCAGCGTATCGCCACCACCGGCAATCGAGAAACCTTTGTTTGCAGCAATCGCAGCAGACAGCACCTTGGTACCGTCGCCAAACTGATCAAATTCGAATACACCGACCGGGCCATTCCAGATAATCGTACCTGCATCCGCCAGCAAGGTAGCCAGCTGAGCCGCAGACTCAGGGCCGATATCCAGGATCATATCGTCTTCAGCAACATCATCAACAGACTTGATTTCAGCCGCCGCTGACTCAGAAAATTCTTTCGCCACAACCACATCGACCGGTAGAGGAATATTCACCTTCGCCATCAGCGCTTTAGCCGTATCAATCAGATCGTGCTCGCACAGGGACTTACCCACCGGCTTACCTGCAGCCGCCAGGAATGTATTGGCAATACCGCCACCAACAATCAACTGATCAACTTTGTCAGACAGCGCTTCCAGTACCGTCAGCTTGGTCGATACCTTAGAACCACCAACGATTGCTGCCATCGGACGGGCCGGGTTATCCAGCGCCTTCGCCAGTGCATCCAGCTCACCTGCCAGTAACGGACCGGCACAGGCTACCGGTGCAAACTTTGCAACACCGTGAGTAGATGCCTGGGCACGGTGTGCTGTACCGAATGCATCCATCACGTATACATCACACAGCGCTGCCATTTGCTGAGACAGTGCTTCGTCGTCTTTCTTTTCGCCCTTGTTAAAACGAACATTTTCCAGCAGTACCAGATCACCTTCAGCGACTTCAAAACCGCCTTCCAGCCAGTCACGGACCAGAGGAACTTCACGGGACAGCAGCTCAGACAGATGAGCGGCTACCGGTGCCAGAGAGCTGGCTTCATCAAACTCACCCTCAGTCGGGCGGCCCAGGTGAGACATCACCATCACTTTCGCGCCCGCTTCAAGTGCGTGCTGAATTGTTGGCAGAGATGCACGGATACGGGCATCGCTGGTCACCTTGCCGTCTTTAACCGGCACGTTTAAGTCTTCACGAATCAGAACCCGCTTACCGCGCAGTTCCAGATCAGTCATTTTCAGTACGCTCATAAGGCTTCCTATCAACTTATTTCAGCGGTCATCCTGCTCGGGACGACACGCCAGCCAGGCCTTTGCCACATCCAGCATACGGTTAGCAAAGCCCCATTCATTATCAAACCAGCACAGCAGCTTCACCAGTGAGCCGCCGCTGACCCGGGTCTGGGTTCCGTCAACAATCGCTGAACGGGGATCCCGGTTAAAATCCACCGAGGCGTGGGGTTCTTCGGTATACCCCAGCAACCCTTGCAACGGCCCTTGTGAAGCCTCCCGCAGCAGTTGATTAATCTGCTGTGCATCGGTGGCGGTACGGACATTCAGGCTAATATCCAGTACCGATACATTAATGGTCGGCACCCGCAGGTGCAGACACTCAAAACGTCCGGACAATTGCGGCAATAAACGCTCAATGCCCTTATTCAGCCCGGTATCCACCGGAATAATGGAGTGCATGGCACTGCGGGTAAGACGAAGATCCGTCTGGTGATAACTGTCGATCACCGGCTGATCATTCATCGCCGAGTGAACCGTGGTGGTCACACCGCTTTCTATACCCAGCTCACGGTCCAGCAGATCAAGTACCGGAACGATGCAGTTCGTCGTACAGGAACCGGCAGCAACAACCTTTTGCTCAGCCGTCAAAATCCGGTCATTAAACCCATGTACGATAGTGGCATCAACATCCGCCTGAGCCGGCTGGGAAAACAGCAAGCGCTCAGCACCGCTATCCAGATGCAACTGCGCTGTAGCCCGGTCACTGAAAGCACCGGAGCATTCCAGTACTAAATCAATTTGCATCTCCTGCCACGGCAATTGACGGGGATCTTCTTCATTCAGAACCCTCACCTTATCGCCGTTAATCAGCAGATTCTCACCATCATGATCCACCGGCACCGGGAAGCGGCCGTGGGTCGTATCATAACGGGTCAGATAGCAGACGGTCTCAATATCTGATAATTCATTCAGAGCAACCACCTGCAACTGATCACGGTATCCGGACTCATAAATCGCCCGCAGCACACTCTGACCGATGCGCCCATAACCATTAATTGCCACTCTGTATGTCATTTACAGTCCGCCATAATCAAAAACGGCCAGTCAAAAGACCGGCCGTTATCGTGTCAGTGATTAAAGTACTGACTTAACTTTTTCTACAACGTTTTCGACAGTGAAGCCGAACAGTTTGAACAGCTCGCCTGCAGGGGCAGACTCACCGAAGCTGGTCATACCCACGATCGCGCCGTTCAGACCCACATACTTGTACCAGTAATCAGCCTGTGCCGCTTCAACTGCAACCCGTGCAGTTACCGCTGCTGGCAGAACCGCTTCGCGGTATTCTGCATCCTGCTTATCAAACAGATCGGTTGCCGGCATAGATACAACACGTACCTGCTTGCCTTCAGCTTCCAGAGCCGCAGCTGCATCCATCGCCAGCGCTACTTCAGAACCGGTGGCAATCAGGATCGCATCAGGTGTGCCCTGAGTATCACGCAGGATGTAACCACCGCGGGAAATGTTCGCAACCTGCTCGGCAGAACGGGCCTGGTGAGGCAGGTTCTGACGGGAGAAAATCATGGCAGTCGGACCGTCGTTACGCTCCAGTGCAGACTTCCACGCTACCGCAGACTCTACCGCATCACACGGACGCCATGTGCTCATGTTTGGCGTGTGGCGCAGGTTCGCAATCTGTTCGATTGGCTGGTGCGTCGGACCATCTTCACCCAGACCGATAGAGTCGTGCGTGTAAACGTGGATAGCACGTTGCTTCATCAGTGCCGCCATACGCAGCGCGTTACGGGCATACTCCATGAAGACCAGGAAGGTAGCACCGTAAGGAATGAAACCGCCGTGCAGTGCAATACCGTTCATGATGGCAGACATACCGAATTCACGTACACCGTAGAACAGGTAGTTACCGGACGCATCATCTTTAGTCACGCCTTTACAGCCAGACCACAATGTCAGGTTAGAACCGGCCAGGTCAGCAGAACCACCCATCAGTTCAGGCAGTAACGGACCAAATGCGTTCAGTGTGTTCTGAGACGCTTTACGGCTGGCGATAGTTTCGCCTTTATCCTGCAGCTGCTGGATGATTTCATCTGCCTGCGCAGAGAAGTCAGCCGGTAATTCACCGCTGTAACGGCGGATCAGCTCACGGGCCAGTTCAGGATATGCCTTGCTGTATGCCGCGAAGCTTTCGTTCCAGTCATTTTCAGCATTCTGACCGGCTTCCAGCGCACTCCACTGAGCATAGATATCTTCAGGGATAACAAAAGAATCGTGCTCCCAACCCAGTTCTTTACGGGCCAGTGCGATTTCTTCTTCACCCAGAGGCGCACCGTGGCAATCCTCTTTACCCTGCTTGTTCGGAGAACCGAAACCGATGATAGTCTTGCAGCAGATCAGAGTCGGCTGTTCAGTATTTTCGTGCGCCGCTTCAATCGCTGCACGGATCTGATCGTGATCATGGCCATCAACGTTTGAAATTACCTGCCAGCCGTAAGACTCAAAACGCTTCGGCGTATCATCGGTGAACCAGCCTTCAACTTCACCGTCGATAGAAATGCCGTTGTCATCGTAGAAGGCAACCAGCTTACCCAGACCCAGTGTACCGGCCAGGGAGCATGCCTCATGGGAAATACCTTCCATCAGGCAGCCATCACCCAGGAATGCATAGGTATTGTGATCGATGATCTCGTGGTCTTCGCGGTTAAACTGCGCTGCCAGAGATTTCTCAGCAATCGCAAAACCTACCGCGTTAGTGATGCCCTGACCCAGCGGGCCAGTAGTGGTTTCAACACCAGGCGCATAGCCATATTCCGGGTGACCTGCAGTTTTAGAATGCAGCTGACGGAAATTTTTGATGTCATCGATAGAAAGATCGTAACCGGTCAGGTGGAGCAGGCTGTAAATCAGCATGGAGCCGTGACCATTAGACAGGACGAAACGGTCGCGATCCATCCAGTGCGGGTTGGATGGATTATGTACCATGAAATCATTCCACAGTACTTCGGCGATATCTGCCATACCCATTGGCGCACCAGGGTGGCCAGATTTAGCTTGCTGTACAGCATCCATGCTCAGTGCACGGATTGCATTCGCCAGTTCTCTACGCGAGGACATTCATTCACTCCGGGGTTGAAACCCTAGTTGAGGTTGAAATAGTTAAATACATTGATGCCACCACCGGCGACATCAAAAAAGTGGCGGTATTTTCCCTCAACCGGCAGGCAGCTTCAAACCTATTTCGAGTAAAATTCATAAAATTGAGCCAAATTCATGATGAATTGCGAAAAAAACCTCTCAAACAGAGATATTCCCCATGCATTCGGGCCACAAGATCATTAAACTATCCGCCAATTTATTTATCTCATCCCCGATGGTCAGACCCGCACAGAGTCACCGACCCCACCGCCCAGCCATAAGCCAGGTATATGCCGGGGAACTTAAAAGTTTTGAGGACTCCTGAACGCCATGAGCGAATATAGCCTGTTTACCTCTGAATCCGTCTCTGAAGGTCACCCGGATAAAATTGCCGATCAGATTTCTGATGCGGTCCTGGATGCCATTATTGCTGAAGACAAATACGCCCGTGTTGCCTGTGAAACGCTGGTTAAGACCGGCGTGGCAATTGTCTCCGGTGAAGTTAGCACCTCTGCCTGGGTTGACCTGGAAGACCTGGTACGCGGTGTCATCAACGACATCGGTTACACATCTTCTGAAGTAGGCTTCGACGGCAATACCTGCGGTGTGATGAACATCATCGGTAAGCAGTCTGTCGATATCGCACAGGGCGTGGACCGTTCCAAGCCTGAAGATCAGGGCGCCGGAGACCAGGGCCTTATGTTTGGCTACGCCAGCAACGAAACCGACGTACTGATGCCAGCACCTATCTGCTACGCACACCGTCTGGTTGAGCGTCAGGCTGAAGCCCGCAAGTCAGGCTTACTGCCATGGTTACGCCCGGACGCCAAGAGCCAGGTGACCTTCCGTTACGAAAACGGCCAGCCATCCGGTATTGACGCCGTGGTTCTCTCTACCCAGCACGATCCGGACATTTCAATGGCCGACCTGCAGGAAGCGGTTATGGAACTGATCATCAAGCACACTCTGCCAGCAGAATGGATTGATGCCAGCACCAAATTCCACATCAACCCGACCGGTAAATTCGTCATCGGTGGTCCTGTGGGCGACTGTGGTCTGACCGGCCGTAAAATCATCGTAGACACCTACGGCGGCATGGCCCGTCACGGTGGCGGTGCATTCTCCGGTAAGGATCCATCCAAGGTAGACCGTTCTGCCGCATACGCTGGCCGTTACGTTGCCAAGAACATCGTGGCTGCCGGTCTGGCAGACAAGTGTGAGATTCAGGTGTCTTACGCCATCGGTGTTGCCGAGCCAACATCTGTGTCAATTAACACCTTCGGTACCGGCAAAATCAGTGATGAAAAGATCATCGAACTGGTACGCCAGCATTTCGACCTGCGCCCACATGCTATTACCCGCATGCTGGATCTGTTGCATCCGATGTATCGCCAGACAGCAGCTTATGGTCACTTCGGTAAGAACCCGTTTGAAATGACCGTCAATGACGAAACGTTTACCGCGTACAGCTGGGAAAAAACCGATAAAGCTGACGCGCTGCGGGCTGACGCCGGTCTGTAATTACCGCTGACTGCTAAGTGCTTAGAATAAGCACTTATTTATAGACGCTTATAAACAAGCATATAAAAAGCATCTGTTCACAGCAGATGCTTTTTTTTCGCCTGCCAAACCCGCTATTATTCCCGTCACAGATAATCACCGACCAGATCAGGCCAGAAACCGCCATGAGAATCCCCCGCTTTTACGAAGACCAGCCCCTGACCAACGGCCAGGAGGTTCAGCTCAGCGATGCGGTTGTACAACACGTCGCCCGCGCACTGCGGATGCGTCCGGATGATCAGTTAACCCTGTTCAACGGCGACGGCAATGAATATCACGCCCGCCTGAGCGAAGTTGCCAAACGTAAAGTCAGCGCACAGATCGAATCAGTCAGTCAGCCCGCCCGGATTTCACCCCTGAATATTCAGATCGGTCAGAGTCTGTCCCGGGGTGAACGTATGGACTACGCCATTCAGAAAGCCACTGAACTGGGCATGGCCGGCATGACACCGCTGTTTTCAGAGCGCTGTGAAGTCAAACTCAACAGTGAACGCCAGGACAAACGTCTGCGCCACTGGCAGCAAATTGCCATCAGTGCCTGCGAACAGAGCCTGCGCTGTGACATACCGGCTATTCAGTCACCGCAAACACTCAGCGACTGGATCAGTACGGTAGAGGCAGATCTCAAGCTGGTACTGCACCATCACACTGAACAGCCACTGGAAACGCTGGAAGCACCAGGTTCAGTCGCCCTGCTCGTCGGCCCGGAAGGCGGCCTCAGTGAGGCAGAAGTCGAACAGGCGCTGGCAGCCGGATTCAAGCCGGTCGCATTTGGCCCGCGGGTATTTCGCACCGAAACAGCACCGGTAGCAGCATTATCTGTGCTGCAGTTCTTATGGGGCGATCTGGGCAATAAATTCTGAACCCAGAGTGACAGATGTTTTCTATAACTCTGTATGGCACAGACACCTGCAGCCAAGTAAACTCTGCAATAACGTATATAAGCCACACCGGTATAACCCGCGTTACACCGGCCACCTGCGGCTCACCAACTACCAGGTTATCGAATGACTATTAAAATCGGCATCGTGATGGACCCTATTGAGGACATCAGCTTTAAAAAAGACAGTTCTCTGGCCATGCTCTGGGCAGCGCAGCGTAAAGGCTGGGAAATCTGGTACATGGAACAGCAGGACCTTTACCTGCGGGACGGCAAGGTACTGGCTAAAATGGCCCCGATGACCGTTGCCATGGACCCGGATAACTTTTTCCAGCGTGGCGAATACCAGATTCAGGAAGTCTGTGCACTTGATGCAGTCCTGATGCGCAAAGACCCGCCGTTCGATAACGAATTCATTTACACCACCCACTTACTGGAAATTGCTGCTGCCGCCGGCGACACACTGATGGTCAACCGGCCGCAGGCCCTGCGTGATTACAACGAAAAAATCTTTGCCACACACTTCCCGGAATGCTGCCCGCCGGTACTGGTTACCCGCCGGGATGACCTGCTGCGCGAATTCCACGCTGAGTACAAAGACGTCATCTTTAAACCACTGGACGGCATGGGCGGTACCTCCATCTTCCGGATTCAGGAAGAAGGGGTAAACCTGGGGGTTATTATTGAAACCCTGACCAAGTTCGGCACAGAAACCATCATGGCACAGAAATATCTGCCGGAAATTGTTGATGGCGATAAGCGCATTCTGCTGGTCGACGGAGAACCGGTGCCATACGGTCTGTCCCGGATTCCGACCGGCGGAGAAGTCCGCGGCAACCTGGCAGCCGGCGGTGTTGGCGTTGGCCGTGCCCTGACAGAACGGGAACTGTGGATCGCCCGTCAGGTCGGCCCGACCCTGAAAGAACAGGGGATTCTGTTTGCCGGCCTCGATGTTATCGGTGACTACCTGACCGAAGTAAACGTCACCAGTCCTACCTGTATCCGGGAACTGGATGAACAGTTTGGTCTGGACATCGGTATGCAACTGATGGATGTCGTGGAAGCTAAACTGGCTGCCCGGAAGTAAGGTCACCTGATGCCGGTTTACCACCACCAGCAACCTGCAGAGCAGTGCCTATGAGCAGTGCTCTGCAATCCCCTGTTTCCTCCGCTGACCGCCTTGGTTTCACAATATTCATGGCGGTCGCCATTCACGCTGTGGCGATTCTTGGCATCAGCTTCTCGCTGCCGGACGTCAGTGAGATTCCTCAGACACTGGAAGTCACCCTGGCCAACTTCAAAAGCGAAGAAGCACCGGACGATGCAGACTTTATCGCCCAGAATAACCAGGCAGGCAGCGGACAGCTGGAAGAAAAGCAATTACCCACCACCCGGGAAAAAGCAGAATTTCAGGCGGACGACATACAGGATGTCACCTCCCGTCTGGCGGTTGATAACCGTCAGCTCACTTATGACGAAATGTCAGCAATTGAAACCGCTCTGGCTGAAATTGATGGCATCAGCCAACAGCAACTGAGTAACAGCCAGCACGAAGTAATCACCAGTCTGGCCAAACAGCAACAACAGGCCGCACCACAGAGTCAGACTAAGCAAGAGCAGAAAAAGTCCTCTGCATCTCTGCCCGGTAATACCGACACGATTCTGACCCGCAGTCTTGAAATCGCCAGTCTGGAAGCCCAGCTAGCTTTACAGCAACAGGCTTACGCAAAACGCCCCCGGGTTAAATGGATGACCTCGGCCAGTACCCTGAGCCATAAAGATGCGGAATACCTCTCCAACTGGAAACGCCGCATTGAGGCCGTCGGCAACCTTAACTATCCGGTTCAGGCCCGCCAGCAACGGCTTTATGGCAGCCTGCGACTGCTGGTTGCCATTCAGCCGGACGGCTACGTAAAAGATATTCAGATACTGCACTCCTCCGGCAGCACTTTGCTGGATAATGCCGCCATGCGGATTGTGGAACTGGCTTCCCCCTTCCAGCCATTCCCGGAAGAAATGCGCCAGACCACCGATATTCTGGAAATAATTCGCACCTGGAAATTTGAGAAAACCACCCGGGTGTACTAGTCCTAGTACTAAGGTCATAACAAATGATCTGCGTGCCGGGGGTTTAAACAACCCGCTTTACACAGCAATGCTGCTTTTGCATCAGCCAGAACCAGCGGCCGAAAAGGAGCCAATAACATGTCCTTACCGCCTGACTCCGACATACCCGGCAACCCTCAGGACACCATGTGCCTGCGGGACCACTTTCTGATCTCAATGCCTCATATGCATGATGGCAACTTTGCCCAGAGCCTTACCTATATCTGTGATCACAATGAACACGGTGCCATGGGCATTATCATCAACCGCCCGCTGGACCTCAGTTTCCAGGCGCTTCTCAGCCATCTGGAGATTGAAACTGACCACGAGGCTACCGCCCAGCCCGTGTTTGCCGGTGGCCCGGTACAGACCGACAAAGGCTTTGTCCTGCACCTGACCGGTGACCGGGAATGGTCATCCTCCTATGATGTCAGTGACCGTGTCAGCATCACCAGTTCACTGGATATTCTTGAAGACCTTGCCAACAGTAAAGAACAGGTTCCCAGCCTGGTTGCATTAGGCTATGCCGGCTGGGGTGCAGGCCAGCTCGAAGACGAAATCCGCCAGAATGCCTGGTTAAGTTGCCCGGCAAATTTAGATATACTATTCCACATGCCTGCCGAGCAACGGCTACATGCCGCCGCTGCAAGTCTCGGTGTGAATCTGGATCTTATGACAGCCCAAAGCGGCCACGCATAAATTTCATAAGAAGTATTAATGAGCGAAACTACTCAAACCGTTCTGGGATTTGATTTCGGTACCAGCCGCATAGGTGTGGCTGTTGGCCAGAGCCTTACTGGCACCGCAGCGCCACTGGAACCGGTGGCCGCCCGTGACGGCATTCCCGACTGGCAGATCTTCGATCAGCTGATAGCTGAATGGCAACCTACCGCACTGGTTGTCGGCATCCCCCTCAATATGGATTCCACCATCAGCGACATGGCCCGCCGGGCCCGTAAATTCGCCAACCGCCTGAAAGAACGCAGCAAACTGCCCTGTTACCTGATGGACGAACGGCTGACATCTGATGAAGCCAAGCGAATCAGTGTGTCCCGAGGCGGCAGCAACAACTTTAAACAAAACTCTGTGGACGGCATCGCCGCCCAACTTATTCTGGAAGACTGGCTGGCAAGCGAAACCCGCATCCCCAGCGAAACCCGACTGGAGGACCTCTATGGTATCGGGCGTAATTAAGGTCGACGCGTTATTAGAAAAAATGACCCTCGAACTGCAAAACTATCTGAAGGCCAGAGCAATCGAAAACCCGATGATCATCGGTATCCGTACCGGCGGTGTCTGGATCGCAGAAGCCCTGCAAAAAAGCCTTGAACTGGACAGCCCTATGGGAGTTCTGGACATCGCTTTCTACCGGGATGACTTCACCCGCATGGGCCTGCACCCGAAGGTGCAGCCGTCTATACTGCCCACCGCAACCGAAGGCAGACACATCATTCTGGTTGACGATGTGCTGATGAGCGGCCGTACGGTACGTGCGGCAATGAATGAAATTTTTGATTATGGCCGGCCAGCCTCAATTACCCTGGCCGCTCTGATCGACCTTAACCGTCGTGAACTGCCCATCCAGGCGGACGTCGTCGGAGAGGTGATGCTGCTGGCAGCCGATGAACGGGTCAAACTGACCGGTCCGGAGCCACTGTCCATCGAAATCAGCAAACGTGCCGACTGAATCCTGGCAAACACAGCGGAATCCCAACATGTTTGAACAACAAGATCCAAACCAAATACAGCTCAACAGCGAAGGTCAGCTGAAACACTTTCTGACCACCGAAGGCCTGAGCCGCGAACTGCTCAGCGAAATCCTCGACACCGCTGACTCCTTTGTGGACATGAGTGCCCAGCAGGTTAAGAAAGTCCCGCTGCTGCGCGGCAAAACCGTTGTAAACCTGTTCTTCGAAGCCAGCACCCGTACAGCCAGCACCTTCGAACTGGCTGCCAAGCGTCTGTCTGCCGACGTTCTGAACCTGAATATCAGCACCTCTTCCACCGCCAAGGGCGAAACCCTCAGGGATACCCTGATGACCATGGAAGCGATGCACTCCGACATGTTCGTGGTCCGTCACTCCGACAGTGGCGCTCAGCATTACATCGCTGAAAACGTTACCCCTAACGTTGCCGTGATCAATGCCGGTGACGGCCGCCATGCCCATCCGACTCAGGCAATGCTGGACATGCTGACTATCCGCCAGCACAAAGGCGACTTCAGCCCACTGAAAGTGGCCATTGTCGGTGACATCCTGCACTCCCGGGTAGCCCGTTCTCAAATCCACGCCCTGCGTACTCTCGGCGCAGCTGAAGTTCGGGTCATTGCCCCGCACACGCTGCTGCCACGCCATATCGAAGCGTTAGGCGTACAGGTCTACACCGACATGAAGCAGGGCCTGAAGGACGTAGATGTCGTCATGATGCTGCGTCTGCAGCGTGAACGCATGCTCAGCGCCCTGCTGCCAAGTGAAGCGGAATTCTACAAACTGTACGGCCTCAGTGAAGACAAGCTGCAACATGCCCACCCGGATGCCATTGTCATGCACCCCGGCCCGATTAACCGCGGTGTGGAAATCGAATCCGCCGTTGCCGACGGTCCCCGTTCCCTGATCCTCAATCAGGTGACTAACGGTATCGCCGTACGCATGGCCGTCATGTCGATGTCCATGAGTGGCCAGACTACAGAAGCTGCGCGCCGGGCTGAACAGCACGCCAGCCGTACAGAATAAGCGGGAATGAAAAACATGAATATTAAAATTCAGGGAGGCCGCGTCATCGACCCGGCCAGCCAGCTTGACCAGATTACAGACCTGTATATCAGTGACGGAAAAATTGCTGCCATTGGCCAGGCACCGGCAGGCTTTAACGCCGACCAGACCATCGACGCCAGTAATCAGGTTGTCAGCCCCGGTCTGATTGATCTTTGTGCCCATGTCCGCGAACCCGGCTATACCCGCAAAGGTAATATAAACACAGAAACAGCTGCAGCCGCTGCCGGTGGTATCACCACCCTGTGCACCCCACCAAATAGCAAACCCATTGCCGACACGACCGCCGTCGTCGACTTGATTCAGGACCGTGCCCGTGAAGCCGGCAATGCCCGCATTCTGCCAATGGGTGCCCTGACCCAGGGGCTGGCCGGTGAACAGCTGAGCCCGATGCACGGCCTCAGCCAGGCTGGCTGCATTGCCTTTACCAACATGCGCCAGCCAGTGAAAAACTCACTGGTCCTGACCCGCTGTCTGGAATACGCCGCCACCCACGACCTGCTGGTAATCTTCCAGGCGGAAGATGCCGGACTGGCAGCCGGCGGTGCCATGCACGAAGACACCACCTGTACCCGTCTTGGCCTGAACGGTATTCCTGAAACCGCAGAAACCATCGAAGTTGCCCGCTGCCTGTTGCTCATTGAACAAACCGGTGTGCGTGCCCACTTCGGCCAGCTCTCCTGTGAGCGTTCAGTGAAAATGGTGATGGACGCCCGTGATCGTGGCCTTCAGGTAACCGCTGACATCGCCATTCAGAACCTGCTGTTAACCGACGAAAACGTCAACGGCTTTGATCCTAACTTCCACCTGATCCCACCACTGCGCAGCCAGCTTGACCGTGCAGGTCTTCGTCAGGCACTGCTGAGCGATGGATTCCAGGCGATCTGCTCAGATCACCAGCCCCATGAAACGGCCGCTAAACAGGCACCGTTTGCAGCCACTGAACCGGGTATGACCGGTCTGGAAACCCTGCTGTCCCTGTCACTGATTCTGGTGGAACAGGAACTGATCAGCCTGCCACAGATGCTTTCCAAGCTAACCTGTGGTCCGGCGGAAGTACTGGGTATTGAAAGCGGACAGATCGCCGAAGGCATGCCGGCCGACCTGTGTATTTTTGACCCGCAGGCAGAATGGTCACTGACCCCGGAAACCAGCCGCTCAGCCGGTCAGAATACCCCGTTCATGGGTCACACCCTGAAAGGCCAGGTCAGCCATACCCTGCTGGACGGTGAAGTGGTATTCCGGCTCGGCTGAATAAAAGCCACCGTAGCGATAAGCCACAAAAAAAGCCGGTATCTTTCGATACCGGCTTTTTTATTTCGGTTATGTAACTGGCCAGAAAGCCTAGGACATATCCGAAATTTCTTTGTTTATCATTTCCCTGATCTGCTCTTCATCCTGAACCATGTCACTGCCTTCCTGACGCAGAGACTTCAGCAGACCTATGGTCATCGCAATGATTACGAAAGTGAATGGCAATGCGCCGGCAATAGAAGCTGCCTGCAAGGCTTTCAACGCTTCCTTACCACCCAGTAACAGGATCATCAGAGTAACCGCACCCAGCAGCATCCCCCAGATAATACGCTGCTGTACCGGCGGACGACGGCCGAATGACAACAGACGGCCCAGTACCAGCGTACCGGAGTCAGCGGAGGTTACGAAGAACACAACCACCACAACCAGCGCAGCCAGTTTGGCAACCGTTGCAACCGCACCTGGCGTTACCACATCAAATGCAGCATACAGGGTACCGGCATAATCCCAGTTGTTAACGGCAGTGTTGTAGATGCTCATATCCGCACCGTAGATACCTTCGTAGATACCTGCAGAACCGATAATACCGAACCACAATACAGCCACCATAGAAGGCACCAGCATTACGCCGAAGACAAACTCACGCACAGTACGGCCACGGGAAATACGCGCAATGAACATACCTACGAACGCTGCCCAGGCAATCCACCAGCCCCAGTAGAAGATGGTCCAGCCACCCTGCCATGTACGTTCTTCAGGGCTGCGGGCTGTCCACAGGGTCATCTGAATCGCTTCAGACACATACTCACCCAGACCGGTCAGTGTGCTGGCAATCAGGTAGTTGGCATTACTGGCAACCAGGAAGTACGCCAGAATGACAATACAGATCCAGGTGTTCAGCTCAGACAGAATCTTGATGCCTTTTGCCACACCGGTGGTTGCAGAGAAGGTTGCAATCACAGTGATCAGCAGAATAGATACGATGGTAACTGTCTGGGATTTCTCTTCCAGTACACCCAGAGACACCAGACCGGAACCGATCTGCTCTACCCCTAAACCCAGTGTGGTTGCGATACCGAAGATAGTACCGAATACCGCCAGGATATCGACAGTGTGACCAATCGGACCGTAGATCTTGTCACCGATCAGCGGATACAGGGAAGAACGCATGGACAGCGGCAGACCTTTACGGAATGCGAAGTACGCCAGCGACAGACCCACAATGGCATACATGCCCCAGGCAACCGTACCCCAGTGGAAGATTGTCAGTTTCAGACCACCGGCAACCGCATCAGCCACCAGATCATTCGGTACAGGGAAACCTTCATCACCCGGCATCAGACCGGCACTCAGTGCTGCCTGCTTCGCTTCAAAGAAGGTCGCCACAGCGGCCTTTACTTCAGAGCTTAGGAACGGGTTACCGCCACTCCAGCCACTGGCGAAATGAATCAGGGGTTCAGACATCGAGAAAAACAGCATACCGGCACCGGTACCACAACCAAACAGCATGGAGAACCATGCAAAATTGGAGAATTCCGGACGGTCACCGTCTTGTCCAAGCCGAATCTGGCCCACTTTGGAGAACATTACGTACGCACAGGCAATAAACGCCATCAGCATCACAGCAATGTAGTACCAGCCTAAAGTCTGTTCAATCCACGCTTTCAGGCCGAGGAACTGTGCACTGGCGGTTTCCCCCAGTAGCACGGTATAAAGAATAAACATCAAAACCATCACAATGGCGGTGATGCCCAGGGTCGAGTTGAGGCCTTTGAGAATGCCCCGTTTTGCTATGAGTTGATCTAACTCTGCATCGTTTATCATCATGCATCCTTCTTATAATTATTTTCAGAAACACAGCCTGACAACTCTCTCTAACCGAAAGCGATATATCCCTATCAGGTCAGGCAATGTGCTGCAATCCAGACTGTATCCGGCCTGCACCGGTAACGGACCCTTAGGCAGACGGCTGATACTCTCCCGGTCAGAAAAGTAACAGCATCCGGCTGCGTAACCGCCCGATACTGCATACAGAAAATGGATCACATCTGTTCAAATGAACAATTGAGCAACCATACGCCGTGGATATAAAGTCCCCAAAAAGGCCTTATATCGCAGCGAAATAGCAGATTCAGCAAATACGCCGAAAATCACGGTAGCAAAGCGGTACGCCAGAAGATTGTTCAGAATCGCCATAAACACGTTTAAAATCGTCATCCTTTAACACATTTGCGACGTGCTCATGTCGTAATGATACATTTATTTCAAAGAAATTAATGTATAAAAATCAACCAATTAACTATTAATTGCCTGCTCAAGATCGGCAATAAGATCACTGATATTTTCAATACCGAGAGAAAACCGTAATAAATCATCCGGCACCGGACTGGTTTCCCCTTCGATCAGAGCGCGGTGTTCCACCAGACTTTCAACACCGCCAAGAGACGTTGCCCGTACAAAATGCCGTAAACGGCCCATAATGCGCGCGGTATTTTCCCGACCACCCTCAAAGCGGATCGACAACATACCACTGAATCCGCCCTGCATCTGCGCGGCAGCAACACTGTGCTGTGGATGGCTTTCCAGCCCGGGATACATCACTGCCTTCACGCCGGGATAGCCTTCAAAATGCCGGGCAAACGCCATGGCATTTTCACAGGCCCGCTGAACCCGCACATGCATGGTGCGCATGCCACGCAGCAGCAACCAGCTTTCAAACGGCCCCAGAATACCGCCGTGCTGGGCACGGATCAGTGCAGCTTTCTGCCAGCGCTCATCTTCACGGGCACAGATCAAGGCACCGGCTACCACATCACTGTGGCCATTAATGTACTTAGTCGCCGAATGGAACACATAGTCAGCGCCCAGTGTAATCGACTGAGTCAGTAACGGTGTACCGACGGTGGAATCCACCACCAGCTGTGCACCGGCCTGATGGGCCAGCTCAGCCGCCCGGGCAATGTCCACCACTTCCCAGGTAGGGTTTGCCGGTGTTTCGGTCCATACCAGCTGTACCGGCGCCGCCTGAATCACATCCGCCAGGCTCTGCATATCCCCGGCATCATAAAAATCCAGCGTAATACCCCAGTCTTCGCAAAAGGTAATCAGCCAGCCACGCAATGACCAGTACATCACCTTTGGTGCAACAATCCGGTCACCAGGTCGCAAAGTCTGTACCAGTGCCGTTGCCGCCGCCATACCGGAGGCAAACAGTTTGCAGGCGGCACCCTTTTCCAGCGTACACAGCAACTGTTCAGCCATCTCAGCATTGACACTCTGATCCCGGGCATAAATACGGCTGCTGTCGTACAGCTCACCCTGCTCATCCCGGGCGAATGTGGTTGACGGCTGAATCGGCGGGACCACCGCACCGGTTTGCTTATCCAGATAATGACCGGCCTGAGCCAGTAACGTTTCAACCTTATCCTGCTGTTCCATAAATACATTCCTTACCGGGTATCAGCATACCGGGCTCATTCAATTATCTCTGTTCACACGTTACCGGCCTGCTGCTTCAGCCAGTTTATAAAAGTCATTACCCGGGTATCATTCAGTAATGCTTTGGGGACCGCAATACCCCATTCGCCATTACCTGCAGTATATTCATTCACTGGCCGGATCAGACGCCCCGCCGCCAGATCATCCTCCGCCACCGGGCCGTTAACCAGCGCGATCCCCTGGCCGGCGATTGCCATTTCCAGCGCCACCGCCAGCGTATCCACCACCAGCGGGCTTTGCCGCCGCTGATTACCGGTCCCCAGCGTCATAAACCACTCATCCCAGCCCCAATAGCCTTTTTCTGTGGAAACCGTCAGTAAGGGATAATTCTCCAGTGCCTCCGGGGTCAGCGGCAGCTGCGCATCTTGCAACAGCTGTGGCGCGCAGACCGGGTACACCTGCGAAGGAAACAATCTGATCCAGTGTAAATGCGACGGCATCTCCGTACGACTGTAAATCAGGCCTATATCGGCATTAGCTTCATCAAATTCCCAGGCAGAATTATTGGCCTGTAAATGAATGTCTATGTCAGGATACTGACAGCGAAAATCACTCAGGCGACCGGCCAGCCAGCGAATGGACAGAGTGATATACGCCTGTAACCGCAACGCCGGATTAGCACTCTGCTCCCGAACGGTTTCACAGCCTTTAATCAGTAATTCCAACGCTGCCCGTACACTGGGGTAAAGTGCCTCCCCTGCCGGTGTCAGCACTACATTGCGGCCCTGTCTGGCAAACAGCTTCACGCCAAGGTCATCTTCCAGCGTATGAATCTGATGACTGATCGCCGGATGGGTCAGGTTCAGCTCATCCGCGGCACCACGGATGCTCTGCAACCTTGCGGCAGCTTCAAAACCTTTCAGTGCCTTAAGGGGCGGTAACTTGCGCAGATCAATGGCCATCGGGAATATCCGCAGACGATAAGAGTTATAAAACGACTTCAATATTTAACTTACCAATTCGGCGATTGGAAGATTTTTTTTACCAATCATGTAAAAAAAGATCAATTGTTGCCAACCGCCACTCCTCCTACCTTTAAGTGCATTCCTTTTTATAAACATTCCAAACCACAAAACACACAATAAAAAAGCAGAGGGTGGCACATGAAAATCGGATTTATCGGCCTGGGTAATGTCGGTGGCAAACTGGCGGGCAGCTTATTACGTAACGGCAAAGACCTGACCGTCCGGGATCTCAACCAGGTATTTGTGGATGACTTCGTCTCCCGGGGTGCGGAAAGTGCCGACTCCCCGAAAGAAATGGCAGAAAAATGTGATGTCATCATTACCTGCTTACCTTCTCCTGCAGCCTGTTCAGAAGTAATGGAAGCCGATGACGGCATCATCGCCGGTCTGTCGGAAGGCAAAATCTGGATGGAAATGAGCACCACTGACGAAGCCGAAGTACGCCGCATCGCCGAACTGGTGGAAGCCAAAGGCGCCATGCCGGTAGACTGCCCGGTTTCCGGTGGTTGCCACCGTGCCGGCACCGGTAACATTTCCATCTTTGCCGGCTGTACCCGGGAAGCCTTTGACCGGGTATTGCCAATCCTCACCACCATGGGCCGGCGCATTCTGCATACCGGCGAACTGGGCTCAGCCTCCATTCTTAAAGTAGTAACCAACTATCTGTGTACAGTGCATCTGGCGGCCCTGGCTGAAGCCCTTACCGCTTCAAAAGTACTGGGCATGGACATGAACGTCACCTATGAAGCGATCAAGGCGTCTTCCGGTAACTCTTTTGTTCATGAAACCGAATCACAGGTCATCCTCAACGGCAGCCGGGACATCAGCTTCACTATGGATCTGGTCCTGAAAGACGTCGGTATCTTTGACGAAGTCACCAAACGTAAAGGTATGCCGCTGGAAATTGCACCGCTGATGGTCGACATATTCCGGGATGGTCAGGACCGTTACGGCCCGCGGGAATTCTCACCCAACATTATCCGCCGGATGGAAGAAGCCTGTGACGTACAGGTACTGGGACAAAACTTCCCGGCTGAAATGGTCGACGACGAACCGGAAGAACCGGGCTACGAAGTGGTCGTGCCGGGACGTCAGGACTACTGATATCCCGCAGCACAGCGCCGGTCAGTCTGACCGGCGTTTGCACATCTATACTCAGTAGCGTCAGACACGCTTTTATCCGCTTTATCAGCTAACAGGCAGACGAATGAAAACCCTCGATAAACTGTATATCAACGGCCAGTGGCAGGCATCCGCCAGTAATCGCTATATTGACGTCACCAATCCGGCTGACAATCAGATTTTCTTACGTGTCCCCCAGGGCAACAATGAAGACGTTGAGCAAGCCGCACAGGCCGCCCGTCAGGCACTGCCCGGCTGGGCAACCTCGCTGGCCAGTATCCGCGCCGACCTGATGCGAAAAATCGCGGCTGAAATGCGTAACCGTTACGACGAACTGGTCGATGCCCATGTCAAATCCATGGGCTGCCCGCGCCATCTGACCGGTGCATTCCATGTGGACGCCCCCATTGAAGCCATGGAATACTACGCCGACCTGGCCTACAAGATGGAAGCCGTCGAAGAGCGCAATGATGTTTTACTGCTGAAAGAACCGGTAGGGGTCTGTGCCTTTATCAACCCGTGGAACTATCCGCTGCACCAACTGATCGGCAAGGTCGCACCCGCGCTGGCTGCAGGCTGCACCATCATCGCCAAACCGGCAGAACAGACCCCGGAGCTGGATTTTCTCATGGCTGAAATTTTTGACACGGCAGGCTTACCCGCCGGGGTCTTTAATCTGGTCTCCGGTCTGGGAACAGAAATCGGCCCGGTTATGTCCAGCCACCCTCAGGTCGACATGGTGTCCTTTACCGGGTCCACACGCGCCGGAGTGCAGGTGGCTGCAGCTGCAGCCCCGGGTGTAAAACGGGTCTGTCAGGAACTGGGAGGGAAGTCCGCCTTTATCATTACCGAGGATGCCGACCTGAGCGCCGCAGTGCGCTACGGGGTTGAAGACGTTATGGCCAACACCGGTCAGACCTGCAACGCCCTGACCCGCATGCTGATCCCCCAAAGCCGCTATGAAGAAGCGGTCGCGCTAGCGGCTGAAATTGCCGGGGAGCAAGTGGTTGGCGATCCTACCGACGATGCCACCACCATGGGCCCGATGGCATCACACCGTCAAAAAGAAACCGTTGAAAACTATATCCGCCTGGGGCTGGAAGAAGGTGCCCGCCTGGTGACGGGCGGGCCGGGCGCACCTGCCGGCCTGCCTGAACAGCTACGTGACGGCGCTTTTGTGCAGCCAACAATTTTTGCGGATGTCCATAACCGGATGCGCATTGCCCGGGAAGAAATCTTCGGCCCGGTACTTTGCATTATTCCTTACAGCGACACTGAAGACGCCATCGCCATCGCCAATGACACCCCTTACGGGCTGTCGTCCGGTGTCTATGCCAAAGACGCCGCCTCGGCCATTCCGATTGCCCGGCGTATGCAGGCCGGCCAGTGCTACATTCAGGGTGCCTATTTCTCCATGGATGCCCCCTTTGGCGGGTACAAGCAGTCCGGTAACGGCCGCGAATGGGGTGAACACGGCATGGATGAATACATGGAAACCAAAGCCATCATCTGTAGCTGAATCCTCCCAGTGCTTATTGCATCAGCCAGTCATTTGCCCACTGGCTGATGCGACCAGCCTTTAACCTTTTAAGGCTTTTATCCGTCTAACCGACTTTAAAAACATGGTCAAATTAACCACAAAAGCTATTTTGTCCATTATTTTTTACACTTGAGCAATTTATTTTTTCCCTGTACGCTCCGCCCCTCCTGAATAATGTACTGTATACACTGGAGAAAACGTCTTTTTTGGTACAGTCAAAAATCCGTTTCGACTAGCCTTTTTGGGCTATTTTTCAGCTTTACCTAAAGTAGTACTGTAAGCGTCGTTGATTGAGATCAATATACACGCTGGCAGTTGCTGATCTGCTCACCGTTACGTCGCAAACAGGTACAGACAAGCGCAGGAACTGCTATATATAATTTTTGTTCAGGCTATCGCCACGGTAATCATCCTGTCATTTAACGATGTTAGTGCACCATGAAATACCCGCTCTCTGACCCTGGTCTGAGCAGCGATAGCGGACTATATTCCATCAACAGCCAAGCGTGAGATTAGGGATAACTATGAAAAGAAGAAATATGCTGAAAGCAGCTGCTGCCGGTATCGCAGCAGCCCCTCTGGCAATGACGGCAACGACAGCTCAGGCTGCAACTGTACGCCTGCGTATGCAGACATACTGGGGCACTGAGTCTGACGAAATCCATAACGAGTTCATCGACGACATTAAAGTTGCTTCCGACAAGACCCTGCGGGTGAAGCGTTTCCGTGGTTCTGAACTGGTACCTAACGCAGATATGATGCAGGCAGTTGGCAAAGGCACAATCGATATGTGTCAGGGCTACTCCGGTTACTGGCCTGGCCAGCTGGACATCGCATCCATCGAAGCCGGCCTGCCAGGTGCATGGACTGACTACGACGAAGCACAGTACATCATGGAATCCAAAGGTCTGATCGACCTGATCCGTGAAGCGTACGCAGAGAAAGGTGTTCACTACCTGGGCCCTATCATGGGCGGTCCTTTCGACCTGCTGACCACCAAGCCTGTTAAGAGCCTGGAAGATCTGAAATCCATGAAGATCCGTGCAACACCTTCTGTTGCCAAGGTTCTGGAAAAATTTGACATCCCTACTGTATACCTGCCAGGCGGCGAGCTGTACCTGGGCCTGTCTACCGGTACCATTGACGGTGTTATCTATGCCGGTACCAACGAGTACAAGGCAATGAAACTGTACGAATCTGCCAAGTACTACACCTTCCTGGGTATGGTTAACCCGGGTTACACCGATGACATGCTGATCAACAAAGCGAAGTGGGACTCTCTGTCCGACGAGCACAAGCGCATCATCGAAATGGCATACGCCAAGCACGCCCGTAAGATGCACACCTGGATGGTAAGCGGTTCTATCGATGCCGGTACAACCGGTCTGTTCGAATTCAACACCCTGCCAGAAGCCGATCAGGCGAAACTGCGTGAAGCTGCCCGTGTTATCTGGGACGAAGAAGCTGCTAAGTCTCCGCGTAACGCGGCTGCCATTAAGATCCTGGAAGAAGCTGCTAAAGCGACCGGGAGAGCATAATGG
Organism: Aliamphritea spongicola; assembly: GCF_017051665.1. NCBI lineage: Bacteria > Pseudomonadati > Pseudomonadota > Gammaproteobacteria > Oceanospirillales > Oceanospirillaceae > Aliamphritea > Aliamphritea spongicola. The sequence continues at coordinate 174,606 of NZ_JAFIDL010000008.1, read as the reverse complement.
CCGGGATATCTCGCTTACTTGACCTCCAAGACGGGATATCCGAATTCATCGGCAGGGCCATCTCCTGGATGTGCCTTGCCATGATGGGCGTTCTCGTATTCGAGATCTCCGCGCGATATCTGTTTAACAGCCCAACCTCATGGGCCCATGAAACCACCACCATGCTGTACGGAACCTTCTGTATCCTGGCAGGTGTCTACACCCACAAACACCACGGCCACGTACGCAGTGAGGCGATTTATCACCTGTTCTCACCCCGTGGCAGAGCGATACTGGACGTCATTACCGGCGGTATCGGCCTGGTTGTGTTTGCCGTGTTCTTTAATGTGGCGTTCGAATTTGCCGCCGATTCATGGCGCAGTGGCGAACTGTCATCAAAAAGTACCTGGGCACCACCGATTTACCCGTTTAAATCTGTATTACCCCTGGCCGTTGGCCTGATGTGGTTACAGAGCCTGGCTCACTTTATCCGTGACCTGCGCGTTGCTCTGAATATGGATAAGCCGTCGCAACCGACCGCTGCTTCCGAATAAATAATTAAATAAAGGAAACTAACGGTGTTAGATCTCGATCCTTTAGTCGTCACGGGCGGTATGTTCGGCTGCATGCTGCTGATGCTGATTCTCGGCGCACCTCTTACCTGGGCACTGCTGACCGTCGGTGTCGGTTCTGCCTACTTCCTGTGGGGCGCTGCCGGCCTTGAGCTGCTAGCTATCAGCACCTTCGCCTCCATGGACAACTTCCTGCTGGTCGCCCTGCCGATGTTTATCTTCATGGGCCTGATGCTGCAACGTTCCGGCATCACCGACGACCTGTTCGACATGATTAACAAGCTGATGGGGGGTACCCCCGGTGGTCTGGGTATGGGGACAATTATCGTCTGCGCCCTGATTGCTGCCATGGCCGGTGTATCCGGCGCGGCGACCGTCAGCCTGGGGATTATTGCCCTGCCAGCCATGCTGAAACGTGGCTACGATAAAAAACTGGCCACCGGTACCATTATGGCCGGCGGCGCACTGGGCTTCCTGATTCCGCCAAGTGTACTGATGATCATCTACGCCTTCCTGGCACGGGAATCCGTCGGCAAACTGTTTGCTGCCGGCCTGATGCCGGGTCTGATGCTGGCGGGTATTTACATTCTGTATGTATTTATCCGTGCCAAAATGAATCCGTCACTGGCCCCGCCAATTGACGAATCTGAGCGGGTAGACCTGAAAGGCAAACTGACAGCTCTGAAAGCGCTGATCCTGCCGGGCTCTCTGATTGCCACTGTACTGAGCTTCATCATCTTCGGTATCACATCACCGTCTGAAGCGTCAGCAGTAGGTGCGGTCGGTTCGATTATCTGTGCAGCAATTTACCGCAACCTGACCCGTGAAGTAATGAAAGATGTACTGATCAGCACCACCAAGCTGATGGGTATGCTGTTGTGGATTACTCTGGCGGCGGTCTTCTTCAGTAAGGTGTATATCGGCCTGGGTGCCGGTATGGTTCTGGAAGAGTTCATTGAAGATGCCGAACTGTCTGCCTACTGGGTAATCATCGCCATGCTGGCCTGTTACTTCCTGCTGGGCATGTTCCTGGACGACTTCGCCATTGTATTTATTACGGTGCCGCTGTTCGTGCCAATCGTAGATACTCTGGGCTTTGATACCGTCTGGTTCGCCGTACTGTTTATTATCAGTATGCAGTCTGCCTACCTGACACCACCCTTTGGCTACAACCTCTTCTATATGCGCTCGGTGGCGCCGCCAAGTGTCAGCATTTATGACCTGTATAAAGCGGCGATTCCGTTCGTGTTCCTGCAGATCATTGGTCTGGCACTGGTGGTAATGTTCCCGCAGATCGCTCTGTGGTTACCGGAACAGATTTTCGGCTAACCCCGAATTCAGCACAGAAAAAAGGCTGCCCGGTTACCCGCGCAGCCTTTTTTATACCTGCCATACCTGATCAGTCGAGCAACTCAGACACAATCAGCTTCAGCAAAAACGTTTCCCGGTCGATGGACTGTCCCTTCTTATCACTGCCGGCAATGATTGCCTCGTTATGGCGAATCGCCTCATGAATATTCATCCATACCGGATGCATCCCGTTCTGCAATTCATGGCTTTCCAGCTGAGGTTCTCCCAGTTCCCCCACCAGCTCGCAGCGATAACACAGGGAACGCATCAGTACCCAGTCATATCCAGGCTTATGCCAGGGACGGTACTCATCATACTGACCATAAGGCTGAATATCTGTCACATCCGCAGCACCGGTTTCTTCCCGTAATTCACGGATTAAGCCCTGAATAGCCTCTTCACCGTCATCAATCCCACCACCGGGCAATGAATAATCATCATATCTGGCGGTATAAAGCAGCAGAATATTCTCGCCCTGCAGCACGATTCCGCGGGCAGCAGTACGGATAAACAAACGGTCATCACCGGTCAGCATGTCCGGTTTTACAGCAGGACGAAGTAAACGCATGGTCGTCTCATTCCAACAACAAAAACGCAATTATCCACTGCCCTGCTGAAGACACAACCACTCGCTTACTTTTTACCAATCCCCATCCGATACAGGACATCATGGCCGGCCATGCGATGCTTAACCGCCGCGGCTACATGCAGAACAACCACCGCCAGCAGCGTCCAGGCCAGAATTTCATGGTTTTCAGACGTAAAATCTTCCAGTTTAATGCCCATCCAGGTATCCATGGTCGGAAACAGCTTAGGCATCGGAATCCCAAACAGCGTCACCCCGTGGCCACCAAAATCCGTTTCTGCCCAGCCCAGCGTAATGATCACCGCCGGCAGAATATACAGTGCCAAATGCCCGGCATGTGCCATACGCTTATCCAGTGCTGTAAAACCCTCCGGTAATTCCGGAGGCTTAATCAACGCACGGGCAGCAATTCTCGCGAGCAGTAACATTGCCAGTAATACGCCGATGGAAATATGCATGGCAAAGATAAACTCTTCGCCAGCAGAATCTTCCGCAAAAAAACCATGCATCAGATAACCGCTGCTCCACATCAGCACAAAACCCAACGCCATCAGCCAGTGAATAGTCTTGACTGAAAAGCTATATTGATTATTTAAATTACGATTTTGATTTATTTCAGACATAACAGAGCCCCTTGTCATCAGGCGACCAAACAGGTTATCAGGAAATGTCAGACAGCCTCACCGCTGCCTGAAAGAAAATTAAAAGCTGTGCTGTAGAGAGTTACCGGCGTGTTGAAAACTGATATTCATGACGAATACCTGCTTACGGTAACCGTAGCTCAACTGCCAGCCAAAACGCTTACAGATATCCCGGACAATCTCCAGCCCGTGACCATCCTGCCCCTGCCCGGATTCTGCACCGCTGACAGGATTTAACATTTGCAGCCCCCGCCCGGATAACCGGAACTGGACAAACTCCTCACCGAAGTTCAGACCGTTATGCAGCAGGGCAGTCAGTAATGTATCCACAAGTGCCAGCGGCGCGGTAACACGGGCCTCACCAAACAGTGTGAAAGTCATATCACGGCTGTCTGCTTGCGGCTGGCATTCACGGAAAAGGGCCTCTAAACGTGAGCGTACATTAATGGTTTCACATTCAGATTCTTCCTCAGAGGCCGGTAACGGGTTTATGCGGATCATCCGGCCGGACGGTCCACAGGCCTGCTCACTGCTTAACTGATTCTTCGCAGCGTTACCGATTGATTTCGGTGCCAACGGAACCTCAGCGATTGTACCCTGCAGTGTATGCAATCCATGCCCCGCATACCGGGCAAAGCCGCTTTTCGCCTGTAAGGTTTCCACCAGACGCTGAACCAGATCATTCAGCGCCTGATGAAACGATGACGTATTCAGAGATAACATTCCGCCCCCCAATCATATTTAATCCCGATCAGGTTGAGCATCAATAGGTTACTGCGTGCCAGATCCCGGCTGTAGCCGGCTAAAAGCACACTGATATTTGCTACTGCATACACCTGAACATTCATTCAGGCTGAATGTTAACAGGGCACTTGTGAAAAGATTGTTAAAGCCATTCTTGCCTGCCGTTCAGTCCTTCAGCAGCTGAAAATCACCGTTTTTCTCCATAGCAGACTTATAGGCAGGACGGGCTTCCATTTGCATAATCCAGCGCTGGCAGGCCGGGTAATCCCTCCCCAGCCCGCCCCGGGCCTGAAGTGCACGTACGGTATACCCCATTTGAATATCCGCCGCAGAAAAATCATCTCCTGCAAACCACGCCTGTTGCTCCAGTGTGGTTTCCATACTTTGTAACAACAGGCGGGTCACCGGTCCGGTATAGGTCGCTCTGGCTTTAGACGTCATCAGACGGATAACAGGCTTAAACAACCAGGGAGCCCGCTGATCAAAACGGTTCAGCAGCAATTCCATCGTATTTACATTCATGATGCTGCCTTCCGCCGCGTGCAGCCAGTAGTTATAACCGATTCTGGCATCCGTTCCGGCCTCAGGCCGCAATCCCCTGTCACCGTAGGTATCCAGCAGATACTCAATAATCGCGCCGGATTCAGCAATCATCCGTTCGCCATCAGACAGAAGCGGTGCTTTACCAAGCACATGGAGCTGCTTAAAGCGCGCCTCCGCCATACTGTTTTCCTGCTCACGCTGAAAATGCAGCAGTTCATACTCCAGCCCCATTTCCTCCAGAAGCCAGAGAATCCGTATCGAGCGGGAATTTTCAAGATGATAGAGCGTAATCATGTGGATAAACCTGTCAGGTAAGAATTGCGATAAATCTATCATGGATTTATATTCCATGGAATATAATTAAAAAAACAAATCCCGGCAAAAGCAGCCATCTCCCGGTTAAAGCTTTTTCAGAAGATCAAACAACTGTTGCTGTTCAGCAGCATCCAGCCCCAGTTGCATATTCATCAGGCTGGAGTCAGCATCCTGATGTGTCTGACGGCCAGCATCGGTAATCTTCAGAAACACCACCCGCTGATCAGCATCGCTGCGCTGCTTTACCGCCAGACCTGCAGCGACCAGTTTGTTCAGCGCCCGGGATACATTCGGGCTGTCATCGATCATCAGAGCTTTGAGCTGATTAACCGTCAACCCTTCCTCCGGCGCGTAATCCAGCGCATGCAGCAAGCCCAACTGTAACAGTGAAACACCGGTATGCTGGATCAGCCGGGTCATTTGTACATGCCGCTCATGGCCGACGCACAACAGTAAGCCGGTAACCTTCTGTTCCAAACTCATATCGGAATCAATAATGGCGGTTTTATTAGCCAAGGCAGCATTTCCTTAAAGACAACTGATAATCACGGCCAATTTTCCGGGATCTCCCGGCAAATTACCAGATACCTGCTACGCCAGCCGTAACTGTGTATCAGCAGGCGCTGCCCAGACCGGCTCGCGTATCTCAGCCAGAGACAGGCTCTGCTCCCACAAGCGGGCAAAATCTTCCGGCCTGCCAGTCACACTGTGGCGGTAACGGCCTACTTTAACGCCGTTAAAATAGCCTCCCTGTGAAGGCAAATCAGAGGCTGTCAGTACCTGACGGATTTTCTCAGCTGCATGCTGAGGCGAGATCGCAAACCAGTGGATCATCAAGCGCATCAGATGCCCGCCCTGCCGGTGCATGCCGGTATTCACATAGCCAGGGTTAATGGCATCCACATCAACCCCGTAATCACCCCGGGCATTCAGCCAGTAAGCCAGCAACCCGTTCGCCCGCAGCGCCTCAGTCATACCTTGCATACCCTGATAACGGCGTCCGAAAATACGGCTGTCCAGCTCAACACCTCCGAAATTCGCACAGCCGTTAATCAACACCCGGGGATTCTCTGAAGCAAGTAATAAAGGCCGCAACAATAACAGCAACATAAAACGGTGCAGGTAATTCACCACAAAGGCTTTATCCACACCTTTCTCATCCAACAGGGACTGACGCTGATAAACCCCGGCATTGAGCACCAGCCGGTCCAGCGAGCTGCATTCATGGCAATATTCCGCAGCCACCCGCTTAATATCACCGATATTTCCAAGATCAGCCGGGTAGTAACGGATCCGGCCACGGCTCAGCGCGACCAGGTTCATCCCTCTTACCTGATCCGTCCCGCCAATGACATCCACATCATGCCCCTCCGCAAACAGCTGCATGGCCAGTTGCTGCCCCATCCCCGATGTACCGCCGGTAATTAATACTCGCATAGCTCACCCCCATATTCAGGAACAGCCAAGTATCGCGGCGCAATGGTAAAACGAAGGTTAACAACCGACCGTACACTGAACCGGCAGCCCGGCCACCCGGTCATCACGACACCGCAGACCAACAGAAGTACGCTGAAAAGAACCATAATCATGCTGACAACCCAGTTAAGAATCCGGAAGACGGCCTCACCGCTACCGGTGGAAATATTAAAAGCAGTGCTGCCGGGATTTCTCAGAGGGCTGAAAACTGATATTCACAACAAACACCTGCTTGCGATAACCGTAACTCAGCTGCCAGCCGTAACGCTCACAGATACGCCGGATAATCTCCAGCCCGTTACCGTCCTGGTCCTGTCCGGATTCTGAACCGCCGACAGGATTTAACATTTGCAGCCCCCGGTCAGATAAGCGGAACTGGACAAACTCCTCACCAAAGTTCAGGCCGTTATGCAGCAGGGCTGTCAATAATGTATCCACAAGAGCCGGCGGCGCAGTGACGCGGGCCTCACCAAACAGCGTACAGGTCATATCACGGCTTTCTGCCAACGACCGGTACTCCCGGAACAGGGCTTCTAAATGTGAACGCATATCGATGATTTCACATTCAGATTCTGCCTGAGAAACCGGTAGCAGAATGCTGCGCCTCATCTGCCCTGAGAACTCACTGTTCCGCCCGGTGTCCTGCACATGACCTGGCTGTTGCTTTGCAGAACAGCAGGAGTTCGGGACTATCTTAGCTTGCGGAGCTATCGGAGAATCGGGTATTGAATCCAGCGGTGTACGCAACCCGTAACCGGCACACCCGGCAAAGGTACGCTCTGCCCGTAAAACACCGGCCAGACGCGATACCAGATCGTTCAGCACCTGACTAAACAATGATTGTTTCAGTGACAACAACTTAACACCTCCTGCTATATCCGGCATGCTTCAGGCTGATCGTAAACGGCACTTTCCCAGACAATGCCTGCGGATAAACTGCCCTCTGGCAGAGCTTCCATTTACGTCACCTTCAGTCACATTTGGCCTGCACCATAGCAATACAACCTTAAAAAACTCTTAAAAGGCTCTGAAAACACCGGGAGGTCTGAATCCGTTTTACACGGGAATCCGAAAGGACTTCAACAGCCGGATTCAACAGTCACATACCCGCCATATATAAACCCTGTCAGGTTGCTGATAATCTTAAAGCTGCAGATATCACCGACTTTGCCGGCACCGGCAACAAAGGACAGAAAGCCCCCGGAATCATCAGCTGCATACAGGAGCAGATATGAATCAGACCACTTACGACTTCAGCGCTAAACGGGTACTGATTACCGGTGCCAGCCAGGGCATCGGCGCAGCCATTGCCCAACAGTTTCTCGCCGCCGGTGCACGCTGTATCCTCGCCAGCCGCAGCAAGCCTGATTACCTTCCACTTGAAAATGCCCACTGGATAGCCACGGATCTGGCAGATCCCGCACAGATCGAATCCCTGTTCGATCAGTTGGAAACAGCCTTCGGCGGGGTGGACGTGCTGATCAATAACGCCGGCGTCCAGCTGGCAAAAACCGTCGATGCAACCACTGACGAAGACTGGCAGTGGCTCAGTAACATCAACATGCGGGCCCCGTTCATGTGCTGCCGCCGGGCGGTACAGATCATGAAAAAACAGGGCAACGGCGCCATTGTGAATATCGGCTCTATAGGCGGCATCACCGCCGATCATGAACTGGCCATTTATAATGCGTCAAAAGCCTGGATGCACGGTTTGACCAAAGCCATTGCCACCGACCATGGCAAACATGGCATTCGCTGTAACGCAGTGTGTCCGACCTGGACCCTGACAGAAATGTCCACGGAATTCTTTGACGCCGAGCCCGATCCGGCGGCCGCCCGGCAGGGTGTATCCCGCCGCCATCCCTTACAGCGACTGGCCCAACCCCAGGAAATTGCACAGGCATGTCTGTGGCTGGCCAGTGATCAGGCCAGCTTTATCAGCGGACAGCTACTCAGTGTCGACGGGGGAATGACCGCCAGCTCCGCGGTTGATCCGGTCATCGATATCAGCGGCGTACAGACATGAAAAAGCCGCCAGTCAGGCGGCTTTGAGAGGGAGAAAATGCTGGCGAACTGACAAGCTCAGTTTCGGTCACCGGAGCACTGCAGATCAGGTTACCGGTCAGTCAGCCAGCCCGCTGGCTTACACCAGCTCACCACGTGCCGGATAATCCTTTTCCACCACGAAGTTAACGGCACCCAGTACCTCACGGAACAATGGGCGAGCAAATGGCATAGTGCTGATCTGCGCCCAGTACAGGGTGTTATCCGGGCGTACCAGGAACAGGCCCGGTTCGCTGAATTCAGCCGGTTCTTCAATGCCGATAGACGTCAAACCACGGCCGGCAGAACGGTGCAGACCCCAGGCCTGAGCCTGTTCAGCCGTTAACCCGTAGCCCAGATTAATATTCTTCAGTTCCCAATCCGCCAGCGCCTGTTCAGTGCGGGCTTTATCATCACTGCTCAGGGCCAGTACAGACACGCCTGCTGCAGCAAAATCACCGGCCAGCTTATCCAGCTCTTTCAGATACTTGGCACACAGCGGGCAATGCAGCCCCCGGTAAAACACCAGCATCGTAAAATGTTCCGGAGTCTGATCTGATAAAGACCAGCTACCATTAAGCGTTTCCACATTCAGCGCCGGCACAGCCTGACGGGTCTTCAGCACAACCATTTTGTTCTCCAGAAAACTGACATTTTGATAACTGCTACTTTACCTCCGCACAATGTACGATTAGTATGCATTTTGTGCGGATTTACTATCACTTTGTACCAAGATCATATTCACCGATAGTTATCTCTTTGTTTTAACAACCGGATCACAGCCACTATGGATCGTCTTTCATCACTGCTGCAGACTTTCACCCCTACGGCCCGGCAAATCGGCATGCTGGAGTATGGCCCCCACGGTATGCTCTTACCGGAAGGCTCTAATATTCTGTTCCTTAATAAGGGACAACTCAGCATCGATGAAGCCCCGGAAACAGACATCCGCTGTGGCGACCTGCTGTGGATTACCCATGATGACTACCGCACGCTGTCCAGTCAGAGCGAAGATCTGCAACTGCTGTGCTGCAACATGGACTTTGGCCCCAGCCAGCTGAATCCGGTGTTCGACAAACTGCCCCCGGTGGTACAGATTCACGCGGATGATCAGGCCCGGGAAACCCTCAATCCAACCCTGCAATTACTGCTGCTGGAAAGTATGCAGCACCGCTGTGGTCATGAAACGGTCCTTAACCGGCTGGCGGAAGTCCTGCTGGTACATATGCTGCGCTTCCTGATGAAACATCAGTTGCTGGAATACGGTGTGATTGCCGGGCTGTCGGACATTCGGCTGGCACGGGCAATTACCGCCATGCACAGCCAGCCGGAACAGCGCTGGAGTGTTGAGACTCTGGCCAACGAAGCAGGCATGTCCCGCACTGCTTTTAACCAGCACTTCAGAGATACCGTTGGCTGTCCGCCGGGAGAATACCTGACCCGCTGGCGGATGCGGCTGGCTTGCCAGCTGCTGGAAAACAATCACCTGAGTATCGGCCAGATCGTCGACCAGTTAGGTTACCTGAGCGATACCGCATTCTTCCGGGCATTCCGCAAATCCGTCGGTGTCTCCCCGGGACAATACCGCCAGCAGGCACTGACCCACCAGGGTGGATAAGGCTAAAGTCTGAGCTGCCGGGGCGATAACCTGATCTATAGTAGGTATCCGGCAGACGCCATCATCATAAAGACAGGTACGCATATGCTGACACTGGCATTCGATGTTTACGGCACGCTGATCGATACCAGAGGTGTGGTATCACAGCTACAGGACATGATTGGTCCACAGGCAGAAACCTTCTCCCGCTGCTGGCGGGATAAACAGCTGGAATACAGTTTTCGCCGGGGCCTGATGCAGGATTATAAACCCTTCAGTGATTGCACCCGGGACGCACTGCAATACACCGACAGCTTGCTCAAAACCGGCCTTACTCAGGCACAGCAAACACAACTGATGCAAGCCTATACCCGGTTACCTGCATTTGCTGATGCGGTTCCGGCCCTGACCGCCTTACAGGCAGCCGGCCATCACCTGTACGCATTCTCAAACGGCCAGGCAGAAGCGGTGACTGCATTACTGCAACAGGCCGGCATCCGCAGTTACTTTGAAGCGGTCATCAGCGTCGACACTGTCCGCAGCTTCAAACCTTCCCCTGATGTGTATCAGCACTTTTTACACAGTGCCCACAGCCACCGTCAGCACACCTGGCTGATCTCCGGCAACCCCTTCGATATTACCGGTGCCCGCCACGCAGGCTGGCATGCCGCCTGGATTCAGCGCGACCCGGCGCTGCCTTTTGACCCCTGGGAACAACAACCGGATCTGATTCTTCCCGGGTTGGAAGCACTGGCTGATCATCTGCCACGAACCTGACCTGCTAGCGGATACCGGCACCTGTGACCGCCGGTCTGCCCAGCTTACGGAGCTTAGGGCTATGGTACGCCAGCAGCCCCAGTAATAAGCCCCAGAATGCACTGCTGATCCCCAGCAAACTCACACCGGAAGCCGTCATCAGGAACGTCAGCATCGCCGCCTCCCGCTGGCTGTCTTCACTGAACGCCGCACTCAGGCTGTTGGCAATGGTGGATAACAGTGCCAGCCCGGCAATGCTCATAATCAGTGCCTGCGGGAAGGCTGCAAACAACGCGGCAACTGTCGCCCCGAAAATTCCCGCCAGCACATAAAACACACCGGCCCAGACCGAACTTCGGTACCGCTGTGCGGCATCCGGATCAGCCTCCTCACTCATACAGATGGCCGCTGTAATGGCCGCCAGACAATAGGAAAATCCCCCCAGCGGCGCCAGCACAACCCCCGCCAGCCCGGTGGTGGAAATCAGGGGAGACACCGGTGTGTCGTAACCGTTGGCGCGAATCACCGCCACCCCCGGCACATTCTGCGACGCCATCGTCACTACAAACAGGGGAATCCCCACGCCAATCAAAGCCGTAAGGTTAAATTCCGGCATGATAAACAGCGGCATGGCCAACTGCAGCTCCACCCCCTGCCAAGCCAGCTCCCCCGCCAGCCCACAGCCAGCAATGCCGATACATAACACCAGCGGAATACAGTAACGGGGCAGCACCGGCTTAAGCAGCAGATAACTGCCCAGCATTGTTATCACCAGCCAGAAGCTGGTCTGCGCTGCCAGAAACAGATCCAGCCCGAAATTCAGCAACACCCCGCCCAGCATGGCAGCCGCCAGCGGAACCGGCACCTGACGCATGATCAGGTTAAACCATCCGGTCAGGCCACAAAGCGCAATCAGCCCGGAACTAAAAATGAATACCCCCACGGCCTGCTGCATATTCAGCCCGGCCATCGCAGTCACCAGCAGAGCAGCCCCCGGTGTGGACCAGGCGGTCACCACCGGCTTTTTGTAATACAGCGACAGTCCGATACTGGTTGCCCCCATACCAATCCCCAGCGCCCACAGCCACGAACTCAGCTCAGCGGCTGTAGCGCCTGCTGCAGCGGCGGCCTGAAACACGATGATTGCCGAACTTGAATACCCCACCAGCACCACAACAAAACCTGTGGAAATATGGGAAAGATTTAACCACTGCCGCATATGCACCCCGGCCTTTAGATTTTTTTTGTCAAATTAATCTTCAATACTTTGTGCGTTATAGCGCACGATATAGACAAGCCTAGCAGCTGTGCGCTATAACGTACAAGCCCTAATTAAGCGGAATGAATATGCAGGAAGTTAATACCTACCTCTCCGGTGCCCTGAAAAAGGCCCGTAAAGACAGAAACCTCAGCCTGGATAAAGCCGCCAAAGCGACCGGCGTCAGTAAAGCTATGCTGGGGCAGATAGAACGGGGGGAATCCAGCCCGACACTGGCAACCCTGTGGAAAATAGCCAGTGGCCTGAATCTCTCAATGTCCGGCCTGCTCGGCCCGGCACTCAGCGGGCCACCCACGGTATTCAGAAATGCAGATGCGTTACGGGAGCAACCTACTCAGGACCGGATGCTGGTCGCCACCCTGTTTCCGTTTAATCCGACGCTGGGTTTTGAAATGTTTGAACTGACTCTGTTACCCGGTTATGAACGCTATTCAGAACCCCACGAACCCGGTGTAACTGAACACGTTGTGGTTATCGAAGGGGAAGTGGAAATATTTGCTGATGACCAGTGGCAAAAACTGGCAAAGGGTGACGCTATCCGTTTTGCCGCAGACCGCCCTCACGGCTACCGGAATCTGAGCAACACTTCCGGGGTTTTCCACAACCTGATTCACTATCCGCCACGCTGAATATCCACCGCAATTTTATCACTGGCTGTTCCCTGACCATTCCCCGGAAACGACCGGTTAATAAGGGATACAGCCATTGATACGCAGACTGCAAACAGACTTACCCACAGAATTCGGGGATGACTTTTCTGCTTCAGGGCTTTCTGAAAAATATACTCACCGTGCCTAAAGTCATGCCCCACTTACTGACCCGGGCGCGGTTCACCATTATCTTTTCATCCAGCAGATACATGCGGTCATCAAAATGAACCCGCCAGCTACGCCCCTGAATCAATAAATCCATACTGTAACGCCACGAGAGCATATGCCGCTGGCGGACACCCTGTGCCTGTCCCTGAATATCGGCTGCAGTGCCTGTAAAGCGGTTATCACCTTCATCCGTAATCAGCCAGATCCGCTGACTCTCTTCGCCATCATCGTAGTAAAAATCTTCTGTCAGGCGTAACCGGCCGTCTTCAGTCTCTCCGTGTATACGGACTTTGAAACAGCGCCGCAGCTTACCAAAGCGATCTTCGAAAATGCCATACGCCTGGGTTTCACCCTGAAAATAGTGATAAATATCCAGCGCAGACGGCAAGCTTAATCCCGGCGCATCTGCCCCGTTCTGTTTGCCGGAAGAATGAGATAAAGGCGGTTGCTCCATAGAAAATACCTGCTGACAATCACACCCTGTGTACGCAGCAAACCAGCAAACAGATCAGCACGGCCCTTTAATTTATACCCTCAGGCCTCAACCGGCTGACCGTCCCAGGCAAACACACTGCCTGAGTCATGCGCCTGTAACTGCCCAATCACCTCCAGTAATGCAGCCGCCGCAAACTCCGGAGTAAATAACTTACCGGCAGGGACATTCCGCTGAAAAGGTCCCGACAACCCACTGTCGACCGTGCCGGGATGCAACCCACACACCACCATCTCCGGCCGGCTGCGGCGCACCTCTATGGCCATGTTCTTCAGCAACATATTCAGCGCGGCCTTGCTGGCCCGATAGCTGTACCAGCCCCCCAGACGGTTATCAGAAATACTGCCCACCCGGGCAGATAACGCGCCAAACACACTGTGACTTCCGGAGCGAAACAAAGGTAAGAACGCCCGGGCAACCAGCATCGGCAACAGCGCATTCACCTGCATCACCTGTAAAAAATCATCACTGCTAATATCTGAAAGGCGCTTTTCTGGCTGCAGCGTCCCCTGATGCAATAACCCTGTTGTCACCAGCACCATATCCAGCGGCTGCTCCACGTGGCTAACCCCTGCTGCCAGCGAATTGACGCACAATGGATCGGCCAGAACAGGCCTTATTTTTTCAACTCCCACAATGCCTGAAAAACTCACCGGCTGCCGGGCAAAGGCGTACACCGTATTCACATTTTCACGGGCCGCCAGCGCCGTCACCAGCGCACGGCCAATGGCCCCGCTGGCACCGATAACAGCAACATTCATGGGCTGGGTGAAATACTGCATAATGACCTCCTCTTAATCCCGGAACCAACGTGAACCGCCAGCCGGAGAATTCCGTATACCCTGTTCCTGTAAACTGAAAAAGGCGCTACCCGTGCAAAAACCTCAGGTATTTTTTGATGGCAACTGCCCACTGTGCCGAAAAGAAATCGGCCATTATCAGCGGCTTGATAAAGCCCGGCGGATAAACTGGCTGGATTTACATCAAGCTGCACAGATGCTTGAACAACACGGCATCAGCAAACGTCAGGCGATGCAGGTCTTACATGTGACTGACGAGCAGGGTGCGCTGCACCGGGGTGCGCCTGGCTTTATGGTTATCTGGGACCATCTGCCGGGTTACCGTCATCTGGCATCTGCCGTGCGGCTGTTGCGGCTGGAATCCGTCATGCAGTCTGTTTATCTGCGTTTCGCTAAATGGCGCTTCGGCCGCCGTTGCCGGTCCGGCTGCTCTGCAGAGCAGTAAAAATCATTTCCAACCCTGCAACCAGACGCCACTGTTTTTCAGCTCCCGCCAGTCGATGGGATAGTCATTGCCACTGATAACCGCCTGCAGAACACAGCCGGTTATCCGGTTGGCTTCATCCCGCAACAAGGTTGTCACCATAAAGTGCCGCTCGCGGTTTTGTGGCTTAACAGCCGTCCACTTACTGAGCAGCAACTTATCGGGGTTCAGCCTGCGCATCTTCAGAAACCGGTCACCGGCTGCACCAGACGGCCCAGTAAGGTGGTAAATTTCAGCGGCGCATCCGTGGCAATCAGACAGATACAGTCGACATTACTGTCCACCAGCGGCTGGTGCTCAACCTGCTCATCCAGATCCGCAATGTCTCCCCGGGCAAACCGGCCGATTTCATCACAGAACGACCCCTGTAATACCAGGGTCAGCTCATTGCCTTTATGGGTATGCGGCAAAATATTTTTGCCAGGGGCAATGCGCATCAGCCGGGAAACACCGCCGGACTGGCAATCAAGGTCGTAATAACTGATCCCGGACACCAGTTTCTTCCAGGGCACATCTTCCAGCGCATAAGGCAGGTAGTCCCCCAGCGGAGCTGGTAAATGACTGCCGGTTTGCCGGGCTCTTTCTTCAGGCGCAGTCTCTTTCCGTACAGTCTCAGCCTGTACTTCTGCCATGGTCTCAGCCGATACATCCAGCATAGCCAGCAGGTTATCCAGTGTATCTGCAGATACCTGTGCCGGCGCCAGATCTTCCAGCAACGAACCACCCACGGCTTCCTGGGCTGCCGCGCGTTCACGGCACTGCGGGCACATTGATAAGTGACAGGCAACCACCAGCGCCATGCCCTGCGACAGGGAGCCGGCGGCATAACTCAGCAAAGTTGCCTCATCAAGATGGTGACGAATACTCATACGTCCCTCCAGGCGGCTTTAATTTTTTCACAGGCAAGGCGTATCCGGGACTTTACACTGCCCAGGGGAATTCCCAGCCTTTCCGCTATCTCACCGTGGGCTCTGCCCTCGTAAAATGACATATAAATCACCTGAGCCTGATTCTCCGGCAAAGTCTCGATAATGGCCCCTAAATGGCCACTTACCACCAACTGTTCACCGGCATCTTCAGAGGACTCATCAATCTGATCAAAGGTTTCATCAAACGAATATTCCGGATACTTTTGCTTACGCATCCAGTCGATACTCTGATTCCGCGCCAGGGTAAAAATCCAGGTGCTGGCCGCTGCCCTTTCAGGTTTATACATGTGAGCCTTGCGCCACATCAGTAACATGGTTTCCTGCATCAGCTCTTCAGCCACACTTTCCACCAAACCGAGGCGCAGAATGTAAGCCTTTACCCGGGGCGCAAAATGCCCGAACAGGCTGACGAACAGCTGCTTATCCTGTTTTTCGCCCAGTGCTGCCAGCAATGCGCTCCAGTCATTCACTGAAGCAGATTCCGGTGCATCTGCGGGCTTTAATGCAACAACATTATTCACAGTTTTATCCGGTTGCTCGTGATTCATAACCCCTTCTACGCCACCAGTGCTTATTTAGATCAGTTGTCATTAAAATAGCTCAAACTGACAGATATGATACGGACATCGCCTTTTTTACAGCTAAAATATCCAAATTAATTAATAACATAGCTTATTTAATCAAACACCACGTGATCTGATTTGTTCATTACGCCGTAGATACAATCAACACAATTCAAAACGGACCGAGCCATGAATGTATCTGCCATAAAGCCTAAAAAGATCGCAGTGATCGGTTCCGGTATATCCGGGCTGAGTTGCGCATGGTTACTCAACCGGCAGCATCAGGTCACGCTGTACGAAAAAGATGACCGCCCCGGCGGCCATGCAAACACCATCAGCTTTGACCTGAACGGCCAGCATATCGACGTGGATACCGGTTTTATCGTTTATAACCCGGTTAACTATCCCAACCTGGTTGCACTGTTTGATCATCTGAATGTTCCGAATTGCGAAACTGAAATGTCATTTGCCGTGTCGGTTAATCAGGGCGAACTGGAATACTCCGGCTCAGGTCTGGCCGGGCTGTTCGCTCAAAAACGTAATCTGTTCCGGCCATCATTCTGGAACATGCTGAAAGACCTGCACCATTTCTACCGCCACTCCCTGCTGATTCAGCAGGAAGCCCACATCCGCCAGCTCAGCCTGCGTGAATTACTGGCTGAACAGGGCTACAGCAGCAGCTTCATCTATCAGCATTTACTGCCTATGGGGGCCGCTATCTGGTCAACACCGGTCGAACAAATGCTGGATTATCCGGCAGACAGCTTCATGCGCTTCTGTGAAAACCATGGCCTGCTGCAGGTAAAAGACCGTCCCCAGTGGCGCACAGTGGTGGGCGGCAGCCGGGCGTATGTGAGCAGAATCGCAGCCGAGCTGGATGATATCCGGCTGAACAGCCGTATCCACCGCATTATCCGCCAGCCGGGTAAGGTCACCATTGAAGACCTGCACGGCGGCCAGGAACACTTCGACGATGTGGTGCTTGCCTGCCATTCGGATCAGGCGCTGGCCATGCTGGACAAACCCAGCCAGGCAGAACAGGCATTACTGAGTAAACTCCCCTATCAGCGCAATCAGGCGTTTCTCCATCTGGATACCCGCCTGATGCCCCGCCGTAAGGGGGTCTGGTCAAGCTGGAACTATCTGGCAGAAGGCCGGCAGCACGAACAGGAAGTTGCCGTCACATACTGGATGAACAAGCTTCAGCCACTGCCTACCGACACACCAATACTGGTATCCCTCAATCCGCCAACTGAACCGGCCCGGGATACCATTATTCACAGTCAGTTTTATGACCACCCGGTCTTTAATCAGCAGGCTCTGGAAGCCCAGAAACAACTGTGGCAATTACAGGGCCAGCAAAATACCTGGTTCTGCGGTGCATACTTCGGTTACGGCTTCCATGAAGACGGATTGCAGGCAGGCCTGGCGGTTGCCGAACAGCTGGGTGGAACCCACCGCCCCTGGATAGTCCCCGGTGCCAGCGGACGGATTCATACCGCCGTTGCAGGACACACCGCCACCGAGGTACGCCGGCATGGCTGAAAAACAGCCCCTGCAATCAGGGATATATACCGGCAAAGTCATGCATCAGCGTTTGCTGCCAAAACAGCATGGTTTCAGCTACCGGACATTCTCCCTGTGTATTGATCTTGATGAGCTGCCCCGCTTACAGCAACTGAAACTGTTTTCGGTGAACCGCTTTAACCTGCTGTCATTTTTTGAAAAAGACCATGGCAGCGGCAACGGCGAATTAGCCGCCGGTGTGCGCAAACTGCTGGCAAGGCGTGGCTATGCTCATGCCTGCGCCCGGATCAGACTGCTGTGTTATCCGCGGATTCTGGGCTACGTATTTAACCCGCTGAGTGTCTACTTCTGTTACGACGCGGATGACCAGCTACAGGTTATCCTCTATGAAGTGACCAATACCTTCAGGCAGCGTCACACCTACCTCATTCCCGCCGGCAGTGCGGAAAAATTACAGCACAGCTGCGACAAACAAATGTACGTCAGCCCCTTTATGCCGCTGGATACACGCTACAGCTTTACCATCCGGCCGCCGGGCAGCGCCGTCAGCGTTGGCATTCGCCAGCACGACCTGCAGCAACAGCTGTTATTCAAAGCGACGTTTGCAGGCCAGCAGGAAACATTCTGCGACGCCGCCCTGTTAAAACTCTTTATCAGCCATCCACTGATGACACTTAAAGTCATGGTTGGCATTCACTGGGAAGCACTCCGGCTGTGGCGTAAAAAGCTCAGCCTGCAGCCCAGAGAAAAAGGCCCCAGGAACAGTATCAGCTGGTACGACCAGAACGGAGACTTCCATAATGAAAGCCTGTGAAATTAAACACCCGGTGAAAACCCCAGACTGGCAGGAAAAGCTGTTCCTGCGCTACCTCAGGGGATTTGAAAACCGCCTGCAGGGCAGGCTGGAACTGCAGCTGCCCTCCGGATTCATCTATCAGGCAGGCCAGCAGTCAGCGCCGGCAGCCACATTGCGGCTTAACAGCTGGTCGGCACTGAAAAGCCTCTTTTTCGGCAATATCAGTGGCTGGGCACAGGCCTATGTAAAAGGTCACTGGGACTGCAACGACCTGACCGCCCTGACCCGCTGGGCGCTGGCCAATGAATCACTGTTGGAGAGCATGACCCGGGGCAGCCGGATCAGCACCCTGCTGGACAACCTGTATCATTTCCGACGGGATAACAGCCGCACCGGCAGCCGTGAAAATATTGCCGCCCACTATGACCTGGGGAATGATTTCTATGCCCCCTGGCTGGACAAAACCATGAGCTACTCAGCAGCCATGTTCCGTCATCAGGATGAAGACCTGGCACAGGCACAGCACAACAAATACGGTCGTATTCTGGAGTTACTCGGTGCTGGCAAGGATGAACACATCCTTGAAATAGGCTGCGGCTGGGGCGGTTTTGCCGAACAGGCCAGCTGCGAACATCAGCTCAGGGTTCACGGCATCACCCTGTCGACAGAACAGCTGAGCTGGGCCCGCACACGCATTGCCAACGCAGGAAAACAGGACGATGTCCACCTGAGTCTGACCGATTACCGGGACCTGCACGAACAGTACGACGGTATCGTCTCCATTGAGATGTTTGAGGCGGTGGGCGAAAAACACTGGGACGAATACTTCCGGGTACTGCGCCGCAGCCTTAAGCCAGGCGGCAGGGCAGTTTTGCAGGTGATTACCATTGATGATCAGCGCTTTCACAGCTACCGCAAACAGGCAGACTTTATCCAGCGCTACATTTTTCCGGGGGGTATGCTGCCCAGCCGGGAAGCATTGCACAATACCTTTGCCAAACACGGCTTCACACTTAACCACGAAGAGTTTTTCGGCCTGGATTACGCCCGGACGCTGAACATCTGGCGGAACAGTTTCGAGCAGCACTGGCCCACTATCAGCCAGCACGGCTTTGATGAAGAGTTCCGCCGCCTGTGGCGCTATTATCTGACCTACTGTGAAGGGGGATTCCTGTCCGGCAGCATTGATGTGGGCCTGTTTGTGATTACGCCTGAGCAGACTCAGGCAATGCCAGTTTCTGACGGATCCGGCGAATAACACGCCCCAGCAGGGGCAAACGTTCCAGCAGCAAACTGGCATCCCAGTAATCCGCATGCAGCAGCACCCGACCTTCTGAATCCAACACTACCCGGCTGACACCGTCGATACTCAACTGACCTGTCAGCTTACTGTAACCACTGAATGTCCAGTAAATAAAACCACCCTCCTCTGTTTCAGCTAACTGATGTACTGCAAAACCGACATCATCAAGGCGGCTGTACATATCCTCAAAGATACGCAGAAAAACCGCCCGGCCGGTTACCCGGTTAAACGGATCGCTGAACACGGCCTGTTCACTGAGCAATGCTTCCAAATGGTTAACTGTATCGGGGGTAAGTTCAGTGAGCGCCTGTGCATAACGGGCTAAAGGGGTCATTCAGGGGTGCTCCCGGTAATTTTAGCGATAGCTTTAAAATACCAGTTATACGGCAATAAACGCAGAAATTTCAGCCAGATGACAAACCGGCCGGGAAAGCTGATCTCAAAACGGTCCCGCATCAGGCCCTGTATAATTGCCCCGGCCGCATCTTCCGGCTCCATCAGGGCGGGCATGGCAAAATCATTTTTATCAGTCAGAGGGGTCCGGACAAAGCCCGGATTAATCACCTGAATTCTGACCCCGCTGTCCGCCAGATCCAGATACAGTGATTCACAAAGATTAATCAGTGCCGCCTTACCGGCACCATAAGCAGCAGCTGTCGGCAGCCCCCGGTAACCGGCAACCGATGCCATCACCGCGATATGCCCTCTTTTCAGAGGTAGATAATGCTCCAGCAATGGCTCGATACAGTTCAGGGTGCCGTACAGATTCACGTTCAGCAGCGCCTGGCAGCGCTGTGCTTTAAATGCTTCAACCGGGAACGGGTCGTGGGTACCGGCATTCAGAACCGCTAAATCCGGCAGGGTACCGGCATACTGCCAGCGCTGGAAACAACTCCGGATCTGATCCGGCTGACAAATGTCCAGCGGCTCAATGAGTAACTTCCCGGGCGCATCCGCCAGAGACTGCTGCAGGGCTTCCAGCTCAGTCGCCGAACGGGCAGAGGCCAGTACATCCACACCGGCCCGGCATAACTGCGTCGCCAGCGCGGCACCGATTCCCCGGCCCGCCCCGGTTACCCACACCCGTTCCCAGGGCAATTTCTGATAGTTACTCACAGGCCCTCCGCTACCAGCTGGCAGGTTTCATCGGCAAAGGGTTGTGGCTGATCACTCACCCGGCGGATATGCAGGGTAATTTCTCCAACCCCCAGCCCCAGCTTACTCATCCGGGTGCGGTTGATCAGGTTGTTCTCATCCACCAGATACAGCCAGTCATCCAGCGCCAACTGCCACTCGCTGTCTCCCACCGGCACCCGCAACACATAACGCCAGTGCAGTGTATTCCCTGCCACCCGGCCACGGGCCTCACCGACCACATCGGCAGCTGTACCGGTAAAGACATCACCTTCTTTCTTCAGCTGCCAGCAACGGTTCTGCACCTCACCGTCAGCAAAATAAAAACGCTCATCCAGCACCCCCTGATTCCCCTGCCAGTAACCGTTAATATCCGCACTGAACCGCCGGATCACTTTGCCGCGGTAGTCTTCAACCACACCGGTCGCTTTCAGCTGTCCGCTGAAAAAACGTGTCATCTCCAGGCGGGGGGTATTATCTTTATAGCTGTCCAGTGACACGGCACAGCCCTGTAACAACACAACCATCCCCAGCAACACCAAAAGACACAGGGACAGGGTACGGTAACTTCTCACGGCGGTATTCATTACTCAGCCTCCTCAAGAATCCGGCTCGCCACGTAACTGCTTTGCCATACGCGAATAACGGCCATCATCCGCCAGCCAGATATTAATAAATGCCCGGGCAAAACCGGGATGCTCGACGCTCCCCAGCAACTGGCCGTTAAAATAAAAATCGCCGCTGTCAGATGTCTTCATATGAAAGGTCAGCTGATCATCGGTACGGATATCCGGCCACATGGTCGCCAGCTCCTGCAGCCAAAGCTGCATCTGTGCTTCAGGTACTTTGTTCCTCAGCTGATTAGCGGTTTGCTCGACCAGCACCTGACTGGTGATTTCCCGCCGATAAATTATTTGCAGTACCAGCGGTGCTTTCAGCCCGTCATACTGGCCCTGCAAATTAAAAAGCCGCGCCTGATAGACGTCGTACCAGAGGAAGCTCAGACTGGCTTCCCCCACTGGCCGGAGGCCCTTTGGCAATTCCGCAACTGACGTTACCGGCAGCAGCATAAACAGAGAGAACAAACAGTAACGCAGGTGTTTAAACATAACGTCGCCCCAGAGAATGGCTGAGCCACAGTAACCCCGGAAACATCAGCGCCCAGATCGCAGCCAGTAACAGCACGCTCTCAACATCGCTCCAGCCCAGGGTAACGGCCCCCAGTTCAGCGGCGGCAAAATACGTCGCAGCCCCGGCAACCGCCCCGGACAACATCGCCAGATACCAGCGGCCGACAAAATATTTCAGCCCCTGACGCAGGGTTGCGGCAAAGCCAAGCCAAAGCAGAAAAAGCCAGAACGGCGGTAACAGGGTATCGGGGGAAAAACGGAAGAAACCCAGCAGAGTAAGAAAACTATCAACGATAAAACCAAGGCAACCGCAGGCGGTGATCACCAGTGCCTCAGTAAACAGGTGACGGTGCATTAACAAATGGGCTACCAGCAAGAGCAGAACCGGCCAGCGGGCGCTGTCCGTCTGCAGGATACTCAGCCACCAGAGCAACTGGAACCACAGCAGATTTACCCAGATATTTTCGCTCAGACCATGCCATACATTCCGGTCCATAATCATCACCTCTGAGCATCTTTACGCAGAGGCAACCTTAACGGATCACATACCGCTGTCAGGCCTGTATATAAATAGAGAAATCAGCCGCACATCTGCCGCTGACGGAACTCACTGGGGGAACAGCCAAAACTGCGCTTAAAGCGTCGGCTGAAGTGGCTCGGGTTGGTATACCCCAGGTCATAGCAGATGGCGGTAATGGGTTCACAGGTCGCCAGCCGGCGGGCGGCTTCCTTCATGCGCAACTGATGCTGCATCTCCCCGGGAGAGCACCCCAGCTGCCGGTTAAATTCGCTGTATAACCGGCTGCGGCTCATACACCCCAGCTGACACAGACGGTCGATATCCAGCGGTTCATTCAGCTGCTGCTGTATCGCATCAACCACCGCCGTCATACCGGTATTATCCGGCTGTTCGGCGCAATGCTGCAGAATGAATTCCCGGCCCTGATGGCGCAGCATCCGCATCACCAGTTCCGTCACCCCCAGCTCCACCATCATCGTCCTGTCCGGGTGATTTTCGGCGTACACATGTACCAGATGCTCCAGCAGTGACTGGGTCGCTGAAGCATGGTGAACATGCAGATATTCCGGCAGATACCGCCATTCCCCCAGCCCCTCGACACTGCCCAGTTGCCGGTTCATCCGGTCGGCAATCTGCTGCACCCGTTCCTTACTGATTTCGACCGTCATACAAGTAGTGGGGGACTGATCGCTGGCACCGGGAAAATCGATATTGACCGCTTCACCGGGGGCAATCACAAAGGACTCATGGGGCAGAAAATGCTCCCCCACTTTGCGCCGGCCACTGTGCATAATCTTACGGCCGCTGATCATGCCGCAATACAACAGCTGGTCGGCTTTCAGGCCAACCTTCTCAGCGGGCAAATAGGTATCGTAAATCGACAGTTCCGAATCCGCCGCCCCAAAGCTGACCCGGTTTTCTACCAGCACCTGCGGTCGCCGCAGCTGCGCCAGTCGTTGCGAAGAGATCATATACATATCCTTTGTTGTTATTTTTGTGCAACGCACCAGAACGACAATCAACAGTTCTGGACTGGTGGAACAGTGCTG
The DNA here is from genome assembly GCF_017051665.1 of Aliamphritea spongicola. Classification (NCBI taxonomy): domain Bacteria; kingdom Pseudomonadati; phylum Pseudomonadota; class Gammaproteobacteria; order Oceanospirillales; family Oceanospirillaceae; genus Aliamphritea; species Aliamphritea spongicola. Next base: position 151,179 of record NZ_JAFIDL010000008.1, on the reverse strand, counting down.
CAAACTGCCCCCGCGTATGCTGTTCAACAGCTGATTACTTATCAGACAAAAGTATGTGCATTACCGGAAAAAAACAATAAGAGGTCGACTAAATGATATATGCAAAACCTGGTTCCGCCGACGCCGTTGTCAGCTTCAAAGCCCGCTATGAAAACTTCATCGGCGGTGAATGGGTCGCACCGGTTAACGGTCAGTATTTCGATAACCCCACCCCGGTAACCGGCGAAGTTATTTGTCAGATTCCCCGCTCCGGCGCCGAAGATATCGAACTGGCACTGGATGCCGCCCACGCTGCCAAGGCAGACTGGGCAGCCACCTCAGTCACTGAACGTTCCAATATCCTGCTGAAAATCGCCGATGTGATTGAAGCCAACCTTGAGGCGCTAGCCGTAGCAGAAGCCTGGGATAACGGTAAGGCCGTTCGGGAAACCCTGGCAGCTGACGTGCCGCTGGCTGCCGACCACTTCCGCTATTACGCCGGCTGTATCCGCGCGCAGGAAGGTGGTATCGGCGAAATTGACGCCAACACCGTGGCCTATCACTTCCATGAGCCACTGGGCGTCGTCGGCCAGATCATCCCCTGGAACTTCCCGTTACTGATGGCCGCCTGGAAACTGGCACCGGCACTGGTCACCGGTAACTGCGTGGTACTCAAGCCTGCTGAACAGACGCCGGCCAGCATCCTGCTACTCACCGAACTGATTGCCGACCTGCTGCCGGCGGGCGTACTGAATGTGGTTAACGGTTTTGGTCCAGAAGCCGGACAGGCACTGGCGGCAAACACCCGCATCGACAAGATCGCCTTCACCGGTTCCACTCCCACCGGTTCACACATTCTGAAATGCGCAGCGGAAAATATCATTCCATCCACCGTAGAACTGGGGGGCAAGTCGCCGAACATTTACTTCTCCGACGTGCTGGATCAGGAAGATGAATACGTCAGCAAATGTATTGAAGGGGCGGTACTGGCGTTCTTCAATCAGGGCGAGGTCTGCACCTGTCCGTCCCGCCTGCTGGTGCAGGAAGACATCTACGATGACTTCATTGCCAAAGTCATCGAGCGCATGGCACAGATCAAACGGGGCAACCCGCTGGATACCGACACCATGGTAGGTGCACAGGCGTCACAACAGCAGTACGACAAGATTCTCAGCTACTTTGAGATCGCCCGCCAGGAAGGCGCACAGGTACTCACCGGCGGCAGTGCTGCCGCACTGGAACAAGGGTTCAATGAAGGTTATTACATTGAGCCAACCCTGCTGAAAGGCAACAACAGCATGCGGGTCTTCCAGGAAGAGATCTTTGGCCCGGTGGTATCGGTCACAACCTTTAAGGATGAAGCCGAAGCACTGGCGATCGCCAACGACACCGAGTTTGGTCTGGGTGCCGGCGTGTGGACCCGGGACATGAACAAAGCCTACCGTATGGGCCGGGGCATTCAGGCCGGCCGGGTATGGACCAACTGTTACCACATGTATCCTGCCCACGCGGCATTCGGCGGTTACAAGAAATCCGGGGTTGGCCGGGAAACCCACAAGATGATGCTGGATCACTATCAGCAGACCAAGAATATGCTGGTCAGCTACGACATTAATCCGCTGGGTTTCTTCTGATCAGACTTCACCTTTAACCCTGAACCGGCTCACCTGAGCCGGTTTTTTTATGTTTTCTGTCTCTGCCCGGCTGGCGCTGTTAGCTGGCTAACATTTTTTCCACATTTTTTCCGCCATACTGCCGGCAAATTAACCGATGGCAATACAGCATGTTCGCACTACTCCCGCAAAGTGAAGCCAGTATCTACGGCTTCAAAATCACCGGCAAGCTGTCGCTGGACGACGAAAAAACCATGATCCATCTGCTCAATGATGGCATTGCTGACTACGGCAAAGTCCGGGTTCTGGTGGATATTGATGACTACACCGGCGCATCGGCAACTGCACTCTGGGAAGATCTGAAGTGGATGTCTTCCCACATTACCGCAGTAGAACGACTGGCAATTGTCGTGGATTCAGAAGCACTGGCCTGGCTGATCCGCCAGGACGCCCGCATCGCCAAATACGTGGGCGTAGAAGAAAAACACTTCATGCCGGCGGACACAGATAGCGCCTGGGACTGGCTCACCGCTGACTGAGCAGTCAGGCTCTTCTGCAAAGCTCTTCTGAAAGAGCACTTCTGAAAGGCTCTGCTGAAAAGCTCTGCTGAAAGGCACTGCTGAAAGTGCACTACTAAAAAGTTCTCTGTTGTAGCTTTCTCTGCCACAACACTTGCAGCTGACGGAACCGTCAGCTGCTTTTTTTTGCCTGCCCTCTACAGGGTCACCACTAAGGGCCGGTTCTCACGGGGATGGCGCATCACCGTGACATCAATATCGTAAAGTGCCCGAATCTGCTCCGGTACCAGTACCTGATCCACTGTTCCTTCAGCCACCAGCCGGCCACCACCCAGCAGGACAATCCGGTCAGCGTACTGCGCTGCCAGATTCAGGTCATGCAAAATGGCCAGCACTCCGGCACCGTCCCGGGATAACCGCCGGGCCACCTCAAGGGTCTGATGCTGATGGGACAGATCCAGTGCAGACGTCGGTTCATCCAGCAGTAAAAAACGCTCTCCCGCCGGACACGGCTCCCAGATCTGCGCCAGCACCCGGGCTAACTGTACCCGCTGCTTTTCACCGCCGGATAACGCCGGATACAGCGCTTCACTCAGGTGTGCCACATCCAGTAACTGTAATGCCTGAGATACAATTTCCCGGTCACGTACCCGGCCGGTGCTGTGGGGCAGCCGCCCCAGCATCACCACTTCCGCCACACTGAACGGAAACACCAGCTCAGATGACTGGGGCAGCACCCCTACCATCCGGGCAATCTCACCGGCAGACCAGTCTCCGTAATGACGCCCGTTCAGGTGTAACTGGCCGCTGAAAAACCGCTGTTCACCGGCCATAATCTTCAGCAGTGACGATTTACCCGCCCCGTTGGGGCCCAGAACAGCAACCATTTCACCGGGCTGAACCTGAACAGTAACGTCATCCAGAATGGCTTTGCTGCCCGCCTGAAAACAGATATGACTTGCGCTGAAACCCATAAAAAAGACCTCCGTTCAGCCCAGCTTGCGGGCACGGTAAATGACCATGCCTATAAAGAACGGCCCGCCAATGATTGTCGTGATAAGCCCGATAGGCAGTTCTGCCGGCGCGATCAGCGTCCGGGCCAGCATATCGGCACAGAGCAGGAACAGTGCCCCCAGCAACGCGGATGCAGGTAACAGATAGCGGTGATCCGGCCCCAGTGTCAGACGTACAATGTGCGGGACGATCAAGCCAACAAAACCGATCATGCCGGAGACCGCCACGCTGGCACCAACCCCCAGCGCCGTCAGTAAAATAATCCGTTTCTTCACCGCTTCAATGCGCACGCCGAGATGCCGGGCTTCCGACTCCCCCAGCAACAGGGCATTGAGGTTTTTCGCCTGCATTGGCAGGCCCACCAGCGTCACCGTGATCAGCACACCTGCAGCAATGACGGTTTCCCAGGTCGCACCTCCCAGGCTGCCCATACTCCAGAATGTCAGGGTACGCAGCTGGGCGTCATCCGCCATGTATGTCATAACACCCACGCCGGCCCCGGTAACAATACCAATGGCGATACCCGCCAGCAGCATGGTTGTTATAGAGGTGCCATACCGGGTGGTGGCGATTCTTGCCACAATGAGGGTCGTCAGAAATGCGCCGGCAAATGCAGCAACCATCAGCGCATAGGGCCCCAGCCACTGATACACAACGGAGAAATAACTGCCGCCCAGTACAATCACAGCCACCGCTGCCAGCGATGCCCCGCCGGTGACACCGATCAGTCCCGGGTCAGCCAGGGGATTTCGGAATAACCCCTGCATCGCCGCGCCACACACCGCCAGCGCTGCGCCCACCAGCATCCCGAGAACCGTGCGGGGTAAGCGGATTGATTCGACCACCAACTGCATATGCGCAGGCACATCTGCCACCATCACACCGATACTTGCCAGTACCGCATAATAGGACTGCGCCATGCTGATGGACATCGGCCCGACCCCCACAGACAGCAAGACACTGAGCGTCAGGGCCGCCACCAGACTCAGCAGCGACCACTTCACCCGCCGCTCCCGGGCGGTTAATACCATGCCTGTCATCACTGTACTGTCTGGGCTGAGTGCTGAGCTGACAGCTGCCCGGCGTCCGGATAAAACGCCCGGATCAGGCCTTCCACCGCTTCACCGATCCGCGGGCCAAAGCCCAGCATCAGCATGCCATCCATTTTCACCAGCCGGCGCTCGGCCGCTGCCGGTGTCATGGCAAAGCCCGGCTTGGACAGAATTTCACTGTTTACTTCGTGATTACCTTCCCGGGTCATCATCAGAATGATATCCGGCCGGGCCGCAGCAATCGCTTCATCCGGCATGGGCTTATACCCCTCGAAACCGGATGCAGCATTTACCCCGCCGGCCAGACGGATAACGGTATCCGCGTGGGTGTTTTCACCGCCGATAATGGCACTGCCGTTGGCATTGCTCAGCACAAACATCACCCGTACCGGCTGATCAACCGCTTCCAGCTGCCGCTGTGCCTGAGTCACAGAAGCATCTACTGCGGCCCACAGCTCATGCCCTTCTTCAGGTTTATCCAGCAGTGTCGCCAGCCCAATGATTTTCTCCCGCACCGTGGCCAGCGTTGGTGCCGCGCTGTACTGATGAATCATCACCCCTGCGGCAGTAATCTGACGCAGAGTTGTATCCGGACCGGAATCTTCCGTGGCAATCATCACTTCAGGTGCCAGTGATAAGGTGCCTTCTGCGGAGATATTTCGCTTATAGCCTATCTGAGGCAGCTCCCTGGCCCGCTGTGGATAACCGGACGTGGTATCCACCCCGACCAGACGGTGCTCTTCCCCCAGCGCATAGATGATTTCGGTCAGGGAACCGTCGGCAGACACAATGCGCTCCGGCGCCGCCTGTGCCAACGGTGCCAGCATCATCAGCCCGGCCAGCAAAGGCGTAAACAGAGACCGGCGGATCATGCGGCAACCTCCCGCCCCGGCAGGCTCTCTGCCAGATCACGCCAGACGGTATTTTCCGGGTCACCTTCCTGACGCTGGCCGAAGAACTGGGCCACAGTTTCGCCGGCATTGTCATACAGCTCCACCGAAGTAACGATGCCGTCTTCTGTTGATTTACGGATCAGCCAGGCGCTGGCCACACCGCTCTCCAGCAGGTGCAGGTTAAATTCAGGGTCCAGTACATTCAGCCACGGCCCCATTCGCTTAATGGTTTTCACAGGGCCGGTATGAATCTGAATATTGCCCCGGTTACCCACAAAACACATGATGGATAATTCTTTTGCCGCCGCCTGCTCCAGCAAGGTAACAATGCCTGCAGGATCAATCGCCTCGGCATGCGGTGCGCCCACCAGACGGAATGCCTGCTCGCGGCTGACTTTGTGCCGGCGTAACATACCGAAGAACTGATGCACATCGGTCATAGCCAGCCATTCTTCGGTTAACTTCGCCACATCCACCTGTTCATCGGCCGCATATTCCGGTACTTCCCCCGCGTCACTGTAGGTTTGTTCACCGCCCTGCTCAGCGGCACGGAAGGTCTCTACCAGCTCAACGTAGCCCTGTTCGTTACTGTCCGGTTGCAGGAATATCTTCTGGATAGCAGTGCCGGTATTATCAAAAAACTGCAGGCTGAAACGGTCACCCCGGGCGGTTTCTTCCCGCACGGCATAGCCAAATGCCCAGCGGCTGAGCACAATCCGTAAATCAATCTTGCGGTCTTCAGTGATGACCAGCCCCATCGGGCCACCGATACGGACGTTGTCGTAAATACCTTTACGTTCGTGCACAGCATATTCATTTCGGGTCAGGGTCATGATGTAACCCAGCGCTGGCATCGCCCGGATCATGTCGGCAAACTGATCATTCAGTCGCACACTCTGTACTCCGCACTGCTGGTCGATCAGCGCTGCTTCAGATACCTCCAGCTTATGGGCAATATCCCGGCGGCGGATTTCAGGTTCAGCCGCCATCAGCTGAGTAAAACGCTGCTGCAGTGTGCTGTCGGTCAGAGAACGGGTAAATAATTCGGTTAATGGCATTGTCTGTGCTCCACTGTTGCCTGCCTGGCAGGCACATCATCAAAAGTATGTTGTTAACGCGCGATGCCGCGTTGCTTTAAAGGGGGAAAAACAACACGGCATACTGCTTACGCGGGCGGGCTGAAGCCGGTGACCGGCTCCGGCGCCAGTCCTCAGAAGTTATACGAGAGGGATAACCGGTACTCGCGGCCTACTTCCACCGCTTCGGTGTTATCCATCACCCGTTTGTCGCCAAGGTTATAAATCGATGCCTGAATATCGAGGTTCTCCCCCAGGTGCTTGGTAAAGCCAACATTCACCAGGGTATGGCTGTCGATTTCACTGGTATTTGCCGCATCGTTGTACTGCTTGCTCACCGAGCGCACCGCCACATACAGGCTGCTATCAATCGCCGGCAGCATCTGATTCAGTTTCAGGTTGGCGGTATGACGGGGACGTTTGGTCAGTTCTTTACCTTCGTTATCGCCGCTCTTATTTTCGGTATCCAGGAAGGTGTAGTTAAAGCTCAGCTTGCTGGTGTCCGTCACCTGCCAGCCGGCAGATGCTTCCAGACCGTTAATCTGTGCCTTATCCACGTTGTTGTACTGAGCCACCGTCACAAAGCCGTCTACGGTATCAGTGGTGGTGATCAGGTCATCAATCTCGGTATTGAACGCTGCTACCGAAGCATCAAAGGTGTCACCCACATACGCCAGGCTGATTTCCTTGGTTTTGCTGGTTTCCGGCTGCAGATCATCATTACCCTCATAACGGCGCGGGCCGGCTGGGATAACGTACTGGCTGGAACCTTCCCGAATGGACGGGGCGATGTAACCGTGGGAATAACCTGCCTTCATGCTCCAGGCATCATTGATCTGCCAGTTCCAGTAAGCCTTCGGACTGATCTCGCTGTCATAGCGGTTATGGTCATCGTATGCAGCGCCTAACGTCAGGCTGTGTGCGTCGGTCAGGTCGATACGGTCCTGCAGGTACAGCGACCAGGAACGGAATTCATCCGCAAAGTCACGGTCGAAACGGTCAGCGCCTTCAATCCGGCGCTCGATACCGGCACTCAGATAGTTGCTTTCATTCAGCGCACCGTCGAGATCCACTGAGTAGTTTTCTTCGGTGATCTTCCACTCATTAGTGCCCTCTGTCAGGTCTGTCTTGCCCTTAACCGCACCGGTGCTCAGATTGAAACCGCTCACAACGGTACTGTAGTCAACACTGAATAAACGGCGTTCCTGATCCAGTTCATTCTGCACCACGGTGCCCCGGCTGTTATCAATGTCTTCACCGTCTTCATCGCCGGCGATTAAACCGAACTGTAAGCGGCTGACTTCATCCAGGTTAATGCCCAGATCCGCCTGCAGGTTTCTGACATCACGGGCAGACTTAATCGTCAGGCCGTCATCGTCTTCAACCGCATCTGAGTTGCTCTTTTCCAGCGCAATGCTCAGATCAACGGATTCGCTCAGCGGGCCGGCAGCCGTGACAGTAATACCTTCGCCATCGCCACCGCCGGAACCGTCCAGGCGCTGGGCATCCACCGTTACCGAGCCGCTCCACTCATCACCGGCCTGTTTGGTAATGATGTTAATTACACCGGACAGCGCATCTGAACCGTAAATGCTTGAAGCAGCACCGCGGATAATCTCGATCCGCTCAATGTTTTCTACCGGTACCCAGCTATAACGGTAACCCGGGCCAAACGGCAGGTTCCGGTCACTGTTCGGAATACGTTTACCATTCACCAGAATCAGACTGTATTCCGCTTCCATGCCACGGATTTTGATCACTTTGGAAGAGTTGTTACCGGAAATACCGGTGGTGATGCCCGGGGCGGTTTCCAGCGCTTCTACCAGATTGGTTGCACCGCTGGCTTTAATTTCAGCAGCGGTCACCACACTGACCGAACCCGAATATTCTTCAGCCGTCACAGGGGCCTTTGCGGAAACTAAAATGGTATTATCGTCTTCTGCCAGCGAATTTTGGGCGTGCGAAAGCAGCACAGCTGTTGCCAGCAATGAGGGAATGGTTTTCATAATTAAATTGTCAGTTAGTTGTGTACGTAAACGTGCATCAGCATTCACTGATGCACCCTGATCATTCCTTTGAACGATCCACTAACTGGCTGCCGATCTGGTGGCTGGCTTAGCGGGGATATGTAGTGCAGAAACTGCAACGGATAACCTGCTGGCTATCCGGTTAATATTACTTCGTCAGTATCAGCTTGCCGTTACGGGTAATACGCAAACGGTAATCTTCACCGTTATGTACGATGATGATCTGATTGCTCTGTGGCATCAGTTCCTGAAGCTGAATCCGTCTTTCTTCCTGGGAAGTAACTACAACGGGTTTATCGGTCACTTTTTAATTCTCTTATTAAGCAGATTTAGCCCGGAGACAAGCTCAACAAACGCTATTCTTAATGATAAGTATTATCATTTAATCATTTTGCAATACTTTTAGCAACCATAATGTGTACCCGCCTTCATAACAAAAACGTTTAACGACAGAACTAAAGTATTACTACGGAGGAACCCGCCCTATGAGAACACAGTCCTACTGGCCTCACACGGCGGGCAATGCGAAAAACTAGGCGGGGTTATCCGTCTCTTTCTGCAGCGTCTCAATGTAGCTCAGCCAGTTGTTAGCACTGTCCTGAGCCGAAGGGTATTCACTGGCGTGCATAAAGCTCTCACGGGCCTTATCCAGCTGAGCATTATTCAGGCTTGCCATGCCCTGCATGATGTACAACTGGCCGGCATTATCCGGTGCCGCCGCAATGGCTTTACCTAATGCCTGATAAGCGGCCCGCCAGCGCCGTAACTGCATATTCACCTGTGCCAACTGCTGATACATGAGGGTACTATCTGTTCGTTCCGCCAGCATCTCCAGCAACGGCCGTGCGGCCTGATAATCTTTGGCTAACAGATAAGCCTGCACCAGCATCTTCTGGGTCTTTCGGTTATTCTTCAAGCGTTTTTCCGTCAGCGATTCGCGGATAATTTCCACCGCCCGTTGCGGCGACCCTTCCTGAATCAGCAGCTGCGCCAGCCAGCGTACATACTTATCACTTTGCAGAACCCCGTTAACATAGGCGCCGCGCAGGGTAACCAGTACCGATTTATCATCGTTCTGCTGCTGATAACCATAGGCCAGTTGCTGCCAGAAAAACGCATTTTCCGGCTGGCGGGTCACCAGTACTTTGAGCAAATCCGTTGCCTGCTTAAATTGCTTCAGACGCCAGTGGGCCACCAACTGGATCTGATACCAGGCATCCGGTGGTGAAGCATGCAACGCAATGGCCTGCCGGGCCGCAGGAATAACCTTCTGCCAGTCTTTCAGTGCACTGTAAGCCTGTGCCTGCATCAGATAATCATTGGCCCCGGGCTTACCGCCCGCCTGCTGCCAGGCAGAAAAATTCTTCAGGCTGCGCTGCCACTGTTCAGTCTGATAACTCAGTTGGGCAATGTTATGCAGCAATTGCAGCTGCCGCGGCTTTTCCAGCTGTTTAAGCTGATAGGCCTGACTGAACGCCTTCAGCGCCCCTGTATAGTTTTCCTGCGCGAGCCGTACTGCGCCGGACATATGCAATGCCTGCGCCCGGGCATAATCCGACAACTTCTCCGCTAACAGAGCGTTCACCTGCTTAAGCGCCTGGCTGTATGCACCGTTATTGTAAGACTCATGAACCGCCAGCAATTTTTTATACACAGCGGGCGACAGCGTCTTCGCCATAACCGGCGAAGTCATACCCAGTGTCAGACCGGCCATCAGAGCCAGTAACAGCATCCGTATTTTCATACACCTAACCTGTTTTCCCATAGCCGGCAGGTAACTGCCAGTTTCAGTTCAGATTACTTTTCTAACTTGAATTCAAATCGCTGCTGGATTCGATAACTACTGCCTGTTGGCGCATAACGCCAACCAAGCACTGCACGACGAACAGCCTTATCGAAGACTCTCTCAGGCTGGGACTCAACGATCCGGAAAGTATCCGGCAGCACATTTCCGCTGGCGTCCACCTCAAACTCTGCGACGACATAGCCTTCAGCTACGGACTGCAAATCTTGCTGCGCCAGCTTCACTGAATCTGGCATATGTGACGGCCGGGGCCGTACACCATTCAATGGGCTATTCTCCAGCGGTGTATTCTCCTGCTTATACGTCTGACTATAAGCACTATCTTTGTAAGACTCATGAACCGTCAGCAGTTTTTCATACATAACAGGTGACAGCGCCTTTGCCATTACCGGCGATGTCATACCCAATGTCAGACCGGCAATCAGAGCCAGTAACAACCTGCTTATTTTCAAGAGCTTAACCTGTATTTCAGCACCAGCGGGCAGGCGATCACCCAGCCTCCGGATTAATTTTGCATACTAAACTTAAACCGTTGCTGGGTACGGAAGGCACTGCCAGTCGGCGCATAACGCCAGCGCAGGACTGCACGACGAACCACCTTGTCGAAAACTTTCTTCGGTTTAGACTCTAAAACTTTGTAACTGTCAGTCACTATATTGCCGTTAGCATCCACTACAAATTCAACCAGCACATACCCTTCAATTCTGCGACGTCTGGCACGGCTGGGATAACTGGGCTCACCCCGTATTTCAGGTGCAGCAGATACATTCATCGGCAATTGGGCTGACATGGCAGAAGGTGCCACTACTGGTGTTGGCGGAGCATCCGTTGCCGGGGCAGGCGCCTGTACCGTTTCTACAGGCTCAGCCACTGGCTCCGGCTTAGCCGGCTTAGGCGGCGTCGGTTTAGCCACTTCCAGCTGATCCGTATGGGGGGATACTTTAAGTGCCATATCCAGATCAATTTCCGGCAAATCCAGCTTTACTGCCACCGGCTGAATGTCCAGCTGGGGCTTCAGATCCACTTCCGGCTGATCCGGCCGTTGCTGGGGTTGTGACAACTGCGGCGGTGTCAGGGCTTCCCGCTGGCGAACCTGCAACTCATCGTCGAACCGCAACTGCTGCATATTCAGTTTCAGGGTTTCCTGAATCACCTGTTCAACCGGCACACCGATACCTGCCAGCCGGGCCATCACCAGAAACAGCATCAGCGTGACCAGCAGCGCCAGAGGCACAAAGGCTATTTGCCTGACCATTAACCGTCTTCCCGGGTAGCCACCGCCACCTGTTCTATGCCCATCAGATTAATCACGTCCAGCACTTCAATTAACAATCCTGTGCCGGCTTCTTTATCCGCCTGAATCAGTACCCCGAGATTCGGCTCATCGGCCCGCAACCGTTCCAGTGCAGGACGTACCATGCGGATATCCAGTTGTTGTTTGTCCAGCCAGATCTCACCGTCTGCGGTAATCGCGATACGTGCCCCCTGAGCTTTCACCGGCTCAGCACTCTGTGCCTGCGGCCGGTTAATTTCGACCCCGGCATCACGGACAAAGGTGGTGGTCACAATGAAGAAAATCAACATGATGAAAACGATGTCGAGCATCGGGGTCATATCAATGCCGGATTCATCTTCCTGCATTTCAAAATTCGGTCGAACGGCCATCAGCAGCGGCTCCGCCAGTTATTACTTAAGATATTTAAACGTTGCCACTGTTGCTGGCTGTACCGCTTTAAACGGCCATAAAACAGCAGCCCGCTGACTGCCAGCACCATACCGGCCATGGTCGGCAGGGTTGCCTGAGCCACCCCGGCAGCCATCAGACGGGGGTTAGCCGCGCCCCGTAATGCCAGCACATCAAACAGCTGAATCATGCCAACGACCGTGCCCAGCAACCCCAGCAAAGGGCACAAGGCTATGAGGGTTTTAATCATTGCCAGTGAGGTCTGCAGGGCTACATTCGCTGCGCATTTCTGCTGTAAAAAGCTGCCGTAGCTGGTGGCGGTCTGGCAGCCCCGCAGCATCTGCGGGAAACTGCGCAACAGGAACCAGCAGCGTTCCAGCAACAGGGTCCAGAGCAACAGCGCCAGCGCCGCCAGAACCAGCAGGACCGGGCCGCCGGCCTGGAAGAACTCTTCCAGCACCAGCTGCATAAACTGTGTATCAGGCAGCATTGGCCGCCTCCGGATAATCTTCCGCTATAGCTTCCGGCTGCTGGGTTTCTTCACGCTCCACCAGAATCGCCAGGCTCTTCTGCTGCAGGAACTGCAGCGTACGGCGGGTACGGGAAAACAGATGGCTGTGACAGAACAGCAAAGGAATGGCGACACAGAGCCCCAGAACGGTGGTGATCAGCGCCTGAGAGATGCCTCCGGCCATCATCTTCGGATCACCGGTACCGAACAGGGTGATACTCTGGAAGGTGCCGATCATCCCGGTAACCGTCCCCAGCAGACCCAGCAGTGGCGCCACCGCCGCAATCAGCTTCAGGATTGCCAGCCCCTGTTCAAGCTTGGGCGTTTCTGCCAGCAGAGCAGAATCCAGCCGGACTTCCATATCTTCCCGGGTGCCGCCAGCCTGCGCTGCTAGCAACAAACGCCCCAGAGGGTTGTCTTTACGCGGGTTTTGTACCGTGGCCAGCTGCCGGCGAATCCGCAACCCGGTATAACTGCTGACCAGTAAACGCCAGAGCGCCACCAGCAAACCTATAATCCCCAGCCCGATAATCAGATAACCGACACCGCCGCCCTGCTCGATACGCGCCTGCAGCGTCGGCTTGAGTGACAGTAATTGCAGCAACCCGCCCCGGTTAGGATCTACCAGCAAGGTATCGCCTTCTCCGCGGACAAAGGCTGCCGCCTGCTCACGCACTGAGCTGTCCGGCTGACGGGCCAGCTGTTTCAGCCGGTCATCGGCATACACCAGAAATTCACCATCAGCGGTCACCGCATTAAACGCACCCACTCTGATCACTTCTGCGGTGCGGGTTTCACCACTGGTCATCACCACCGGTGCCTCAAACGCTTTAACCTGACCGCTGTAAATTAACTCCTGCTGGAACGTCTGCCAGAGCGCTTCCAGCTCATTGCGGGTCAGCACTTCCTGCTGACCACTGAACTCCAGCTGCTCCGCCCGGCCAGGCAATTCCGCGCTGACCAGCGAATCCATCAGCACTCCCTGTAAATCTTTGGCCTGTTGCTTCACCACACCAAAAATTTCACCCAGTTGCCCGGTCCGGTTCTTCAGCAGGTTTTGCTGCTCTGCCAGCAAAGCTTCCTGCTCATCAAACAGCGCTTTCAGTTCAGTCTGTCGCTGCTGGCTGGCGGCCAGCCGTGCTTCAGCCTGTTGCAGTAATGCCGCCTGCTCCTGGCTGGATCGACGGAAGGTAGCCAGCCGTTGCTGATCCGTTGCCTGCTCCCTGGCAACCCGGTCCTGAACAGTATTCAGCAACGCCTGCATATCCGCTTCTGCCGCGGATACATTAACCGTGCTGCTCAGCAGTAATACGGCCGCCAGTACACAACCCAGTTTCATGGCTGCACCTCCTGAGTGATTGCCGGTAAAGGTAAGGTCAGCAAATCCGGTACCACCTGTTGCCGGGCCAGCTGTATCGCCTTATGAACTGCAACATTCTGGCTGTCCGGCAGGCTGTCCCACTGGCCTGAGCCCGCATTCCAGATACCGCTTTCCTGACCGTCACGGGTCTGGTAGTACAGCGCTGTGCGCCCCAGACGGATAAAATTCACTTCCCGGCTGCCAGCGGCACCGATCAGTTCGCCACTGTAGGCTTCCAGGGTACGGCCATATTCCACTTCGGTCTGGTAGGCATTGAGTAACTGACGGTATTTTTCTGCCAGGCTGACATCCGCCCGGCTCAACAGGTTATCTAATCTTTGCAGACGTTCTTCACGTTCGCTTTGCAGGAACGGCAAATCCGCTTCTACAAAACGTCGCAGTCCTGCCTGCATCTGCTCCAGCAGCGGCAGAACCGTCAGCTCTGTCTGTTCCAGTGATGCCAGTTGCTGTTCTGTGCTGTTCAGTTCCTGCTGCTGGGCAGTGATCAGTTTTTCCAGCTGGCTGTTATAGGCATCCAGCAAATCAGCCTGACGCAGGGTATCCAGATACTGCTGATGATCAGCAATAATTTTGCTGTCCAGCGAATCAATTTGTTGTTGCTTGGCTACTGCCTGCTGTTGTGCATCAGCAAGGGTTTGCTGGGTTTTTTCCAGCGCCGCAGCACCGGAAACAGAGGACCAGAAACAGGCCATACCCGCTGAAAAAGCGAGCAGAAAATGACGAGATTTCATGACTGATTAATCTAAATGAGAATGATTGATCTTTAATTTAGCATACCAATAATACTAAATACCAGTACAAAACCATCACTGCCCGGCATTTAACCAGTCATAGCAAAGATAAGAGGATTGGCGGGCTGCAGCAGAACTGCTCAGCTTACAAACATGTTTATCCACAGTTTTTGTGTATAAACGTTTCTATGCAGACACTGACAGCGCCTGTCGGCTCAGGACGCATCAACCGTTTCAATATCGGTAAATTCTTCAGCCAGCTGACGGGCCTGTAACCGCAGCTGATGAATGAATGCATCTCTGGCAGGGCTTGCCACACTGGCTTTCGGATAGAGTAACCCGAAGGCCATCCAGCGCTTGGGGATAACAGGAACGGTCGCCACTTTAGCCGGGTCGGTGTTGGCCGCAACTAACTGATCAGCAATGGTGATTCCTGCACCGTCGGCCACCAACTGACAGGCCACCTGAGACGATGACACATCACACAGATGCCGGGGAACAATGCCCACCGCACTGAAAATATCATCCAGCTGCTCACGCAATAGTAAGCCACGCATCAGCCGGATAACCGGGTATTCCGCCAGATCTTCCGCCCGCAACTCATCACGCTGCGCCAGCGGATGGTCCACCGGGAGAATCGCCACCGGCCGTGCCCTGAGTAACACTTCGGTGTGAATATCCGGATGATCCACCGGCAGTGCCCCCACGCCGATATCGTATTCCCGGCCCACCAGCCACTCGCCGGCTTCCCGCCGGGCCCTTACATCCAGGCTGACATTGATATCCGGATACTGCTGCAAAAATGCAGCGACAGCAGGACACGCCAACCCCTGCGACACCCGGGGCATGGCAATTACCCGCAGGGTCTGGGTACGGCCTGCACGGATTTCCGCAACGATTCTGGGCACTTCATCAAGGTTATCGAGAATCCGGCCCGCTTCCCGGTAGAAGGCCATCCCTTCTTCCGTGGGAGTCAGATTCCGGCCGGTACGGTCAAACAGATCCAGCTTCAGTTCACCTTCCAGTGAAGTGATCAGACGGCTCACCGCCGGCTGACTGAGGTGCAGTTTCTCCGCAGCGGCTGCTAAAGAGCCACCGCTCAGGGTTGCCCTGAACGCACGTAACGCTTTGATATTCAAATTCCGCACCTCAACATTTTACTTATACGCAAATAAATTAAACATTTTTGCATTTTTAGTAAATGAATATTGCTGCTAATTTGATCAGTATAAGAAAAATAAGGAGACTCAATTATGCAACGCCGTTCCTTCTTCAAAAAGCTGGCCACCGGGCTGGCACTCACACTGGCAGCAGGCACATTTGCCACAGCCACTCAGGCTGCTGACTGGCCCAAGCGCCCGATTAACATCATCGTGCCTTATAAAGCCGGCGGCGGTACCGATGCCTATGCCCGTGCACTGGCGGCTGCCGCCAAAGACGTATTCAAAGTCCCGGTTGTGGTGGTGAACAAGCCCGGCTCCGGTGGTCTGAACGGTGCCAACTCAGCGGTGAATGCCAAGCCGGACGGATACACCTTTATGATGACTTCCGGCGGTTCTTTCCTGCTCTCAACCCTTACCCGCAAGACCAAACTGGATGCGCTGGAATCGTTCCAGTTTGTCGCCCAGATCGGCCTGCTGCAGACCTCTCTGATGGTGCCGGTAAACAGCCCTTTCAAAGACGTAGCTGATGTCATTGCTGCCGCAAAAGCCAACCCTGAAGATCTGCGCTGGGCCCATTCCGGCCGCGGCGGTTTCCACTTCGTTGGCGGTCTGGGTTTTATGCAGAAAAACGGCATTCAGGTACAGGATGTGCCATATAAAGGAGGCGGCCCGACCCGTGCTGCCCTGATCGGTGAACAGGCAGATTTTGGCTTCCTGGGAGTACAACAACTGGCCGGCTTCGAAGGCCAGCTCCGTGCACTGGCGGTCAACAGTGATGCCCGGGACGCCATCATGAAAGATGTGCCATCCTTTGGTGAGCTGGGCATTCCTTTTGCAGCAGTATCATCGCCGGTGATTGTATTCGCCCCACAGGGCACACCCGCTGATATTGTCAGCAAGATGGAAACTGCGCTGGAGACAATTGCCGCCAAACCGGAGTTTGCAGAATTGCTGATCAAACGGGGCACCGGCCCGGTTTATCAGACTGGCAGCAGCGCAAAAACCACGCTGACGGCCATGAAAGCAGACGCAGCCCCACTGGTCGAAGGCTTAGCTAAAAAGTAACGCCAGGCCTCTGAAACCGGAGCCTGAAAGGCTCCGGCACAACACATATCCACACTGATTTTCCGGGAAAGGTTATGGCCATTCGAAATATCTGTGAAGCACTGGTACTGGCATTGCTCAGTGCAGTTGCTGTCTGGGGTGCCCTGCAGGTACCCGATGCCTCTCCGGGAGAAACCTGGGCAGGTATTGTGCCTTTCGGCGCAGCTGTCGCACTGGGGGTGATTGCCGCCATCAGCCTGCTGGACGCACTGCGCAGTCATCGCGCTGACACCGCCGGGCAAAGCAATCAGGGTGCCCGGGATGTGATCATCCTGTTCATCATTGCGGTTCTCTACCAGCAATCCTTCAGCTGGTTTGGGTATCTGTTACCTACCGCAATTGTGGCGCCGGTAGCCCTCTATATGTTCGGCGTGCGTAGCCCGCTGGGGCTGGCACTGTCAGTGATACTGTGCCCACTGGCCTTCCACATCATTTTCTTTATGTTACTGGGCGTTTACCCACCGTACGGTGAAGTATTCGACCTGAACGAATTTATTCAGGGGTAAGTACTATGGAAATCTTTCCGGCCCTGCTCTCTGTGATCACAGACCCGATTCTGCTCGGTGCCATTTTACTGGCTGCGGTCGTCGGTATGGTGGTCGGCGCCACTCCGGGCCTGACCGCTTCCGCCGCCATTGCGATGCTGCTGCCAATCACCTTTCACATGCCGCCGCTGTTTGCCCTGGCGTTCCTCTACGTAATCGGTAAGTCCGGCCGCTATGGCGGTTCCATTGCCGCCATTTTGTTTAATACCCCGGGTACGGCCGCCTCTGCGGCCACCCAGATTGACGGTTATCCACTGGCCCGTGCCGGCAAAGCAGGTAAAGCCATGAAAGTGGCAACCATCTCTTCCGTTATCGGTGATTTCATGGGCGACATTATGCTGGTCGTCGGTGTCGGCTTCATTGCTGCACTGGCCCTGAAACTCGGCCCACCGGAAATCTTTGCCGTCTACTTTGCGGCCTTCGTAGTGATCGGTTCAGTGATCGGTAATTCCGTCCTCAAAGGGCTGGCTTCTGCCCTGCTGGGGATCATTATCGCCATGATCGGTATCGATCCCATTTCCGGCGAAGAACGCTACACCTTCGGCATGTTTGAGCTGTCCAACGGCATCGGTCTGGTGCCCCTGATGATCGGTGTGTTCGTACTGGGTGAAGTATTCGCCCAGATGGAAGAACGCCGTAATCACCCGGCGAAAATCAAAAGCAACGAAACCACTGACCCGGACGGTAATCAGCTCAGCTGGGAAGAATATAAACCCTGCCTGCCCCACGCCCTGCGTGGCGGGGTGATCGGCGCAGCCATTGGCGTGCTGCCCGGGCTGGGCTCAGCGATTGCGGCATTTATTTCTTACGGTGAAGGTAAGCGCCGCGCCAAAGATCCTGAGCAATGGGGGAAAGGAAAACTGGAAGGCGTTGCCGCGCCGGAAGCGGCTAACAATGCGGTATCCGGTCCGTCGATGGCGCCCTTGCTGACCCTGGGTATCCCCGGCTCAACCATTGGTGCGATCTTGCTCGGCGTGTTCCTGATCCACGGTATTCAGGTGGGGCCAACCCTGTTCCTGACCGATAAAGAACTGGTTTATCAGCTGTTCGCCTGCGGCATTCTGGGTATTTTTGCCTACGGTCTGATCGGGTATTTCGGTGCAACACGGGTCTCACGGATTATTCTCAAGATCCCGACCCAGGTGCTCTATCCACTGATCTTCCTGACTGCCTTCATTGCCGCCTTCTCAGCCCGCGGATCACTGTTCGATGTCACCGTGATGACCTGTGCAGGCTTTGCCGGCTGGCTGATGCGCAAATATGAATTCAATGTGGCGGCGTTTGTGATCTCGTTCGTACTGGCCAAAGGGGCTGAAGAAACCTTCCGCCAGGCCATGCTGATGTCTAAAGACGGCGCGATGATTTTCATCGAACGGCCCATTGCACTGGCATTCCTGATTCTGGGTGTCGCCGCCATTGCCCTGCGGGTGCGCAGCATTATGAAACAGCGGCGCAAAGTGAAGGGAGCGCTGGCCGATGCTTAACTGGGCGCTGTACGAATCCTGTTTTTCTACCCTGCACATGCGCCAGATATGGTCTGAAGAGGCCATGCTGAGCGCCTGGCTGAAGGTGGAACAAACTCTGGCCTGCTGTCAGGCGGATCAGGGGCTGATCCCTCCGGCAGTGGCTGAACAGCTGGCTGAGATTTCCGCCTGCCAGCTGAATGAACAAACTCTGCAGGACAAAATGCAGTTAGTCGGCCGACCGATTGTCGGGCTGGTTGAGCAATTGCGTCACTTGCTTGGCCCTGATCACGCCCCCTATGTGCACTATCTGGCCACCACACAGGACATCATGGATACCGCCACCATGCTGCAGATACAGCGGGGCATTACTGAAATCCAGCTGCAGCTTGAAGCCGTACTGATTCAGTTACAGCGACATGCACAGGAACAGCGGCATACCCGCATGCTTGGCCGGACCAACGGCCAGCATGCGGTGCCCCTGCAGTTCAGCACCAAGCTGGAAGTCTGGATTGCCGAGCTGAAACGTCGCCGGGATAATCTGCAGTACGCCACCAGCCACGGCCTGATGGTGCAGGTTGGCGGCCCGGTCGGTGACCTGTCTAAATACCCGGATAACTGCGGTCCAGCAGTTAAAGCTGCAATGGCAGATGCCCTGAATATGGGCTTTGCTGATCCCCACTGGCAAAACGCCCGGGACGGCATTGCCGATATCATCATGGCACTGGGCAGCCTCAGCGCCAGCCTGTGTAAGATTGCTCAGAATGTTAATTTGCTGGCGTCATCGGATATCGGTGAAGTCAGTGAAGGCCACCGGAATGGCCGCGGCGCATCCTCTTCCATGGCGCACAAGAAAAATCAGCGGGCGTCAGAATTTGCAGAGGCAACAGCCCGGCTGGCCCGTCAGCGGGCTGAACAGATCGGTGAACTGACCTTACATCAGCATGAACGCTCCGGCGGGGCGATGATCGGCGAGTGGCTGGTAATCCCGGAAGTATTTCTGCTCTGTTCAGGCGCACTGATGTGGACCGAACAGCTGTTCACCGGTCTGCAGGTGCACAGCGATGTCATGCAGCAGCATATTGAACAACAGGCGGCGTCTCTCTGACAGCACTGCGAATACCGTTCTTTAAAGGCCTGCCACTGTTCCCTGGCAGGCCTTTTTTTATGTATTCCTCAATCTGGGTAATTATCTTTTCAAAAACCGGAATTGATTCAGCGCCAATGCTGGCGGTTAAAAAATGACCTGCTATAATTCCCAGCCTTCAGATGAGAGAACCGGCTGTCCCCGTCTGAATTTACCTTTTAAAAAATTAAGCCTCAGAGAGAGGCCACTGTAAGCACACAGTGAACCGACTGGCATCAGTCAAGGATGAAACATGTACGCCCGCGACCCGCAACAGCACGCTGTTGAAACGCACACCAGCCCAAGCAACACCACCAACCAGAATTCCGGCAGCACTGACCTGGCGATCAACACCAGCGACAGTTCTGTCTATCAGCTCAGCTGTGACTAATCCCACAGCCCTGATACAGAAATGCCGTCTTTATGACGGCATTTTTGTATCGGTAACTGACAGAAAGATCAGGGCCTGCCCCGCTTAAAATCCGCTGACGGTGTCCCTTTAAAGCAACGGGGTATTACCGGCCAGCTATTGGTCAGAAAATACGCATAGGTACCCTGCGGATACTCAGGCGTTACCGCATAACGGCCGTTACACTCATCCAGATCCCCCTGCCCTTTGACGAATTCATAATCCGCAGTAAAGGTTCCGTCGTAATGACCACCAGGGTTACTGCCGCCCGATGGCCGGTGGCCCGCTTTAACACGGTAGCCGGATTGCAGTTCACGGATATCACCGGAGGTGCCGTTTGCATATCCGTACAGGGCATAAATCGGGAAGCCATCTGCAGCCCAGCCAATCTGTGGCGAATGTTGTCGGGAACGGACATTCAGCCCCGCCAGTAACAGGCTGGGCAAACCATGATAATGATAGGCTCCACTGGGCTGAACATGGGCATGGTTCTCATCCAGCCCCAGCGCTACAGCGCCGGATAACGCTTCATACTGCCAGCCACTGCTCCGGTCGCCCCGGTACCACTCAGCTGCACCCGGGTCGAAAGGCACACCGTTTACACTGATGCCGAAATCTCCGAGCGTCAGCGGCGTAACACGGTTACTGAGTGTTGGATTCACAGGCACCCGTAAACGGTATGACTGCGTTTCAATCGAGTGAGGATTACCCCGGTTCGGAAAGGCACCGGTATTATGATCTGAAATACCATTGGCGATCAGTACACGGTTGTTGCCCTCAACTTTCACGGTCATCCGATTAGCCGTGATTGGCGGTGTATCTGCTGCCACCAGGTGCAAGTCCCCATCCGACTGAACTACCGTATGCTGCCGGGTCCCCCGCCCGTCACCGCCACGGGGCGACTGCTGGCTGTGATCCGACATACCACCCTGCATGCGGCCACCTGCACGGTTTCCCTGATGACCGCCTGCTGGCATACAGACCAGTCGGCTCTCTCTGGGCGGCATTCCACAACTGCCCCGTAACTCCCCCTTTGGCGTCTGCATCCGGCAAGCGCTGCCTGCAGTGCTGTTTTGGCAGGCCTCAAAAGCCGCCTGGGGCGGACGGGCCTGAGCACTGTGTCCGGCTGCCAACAATAACGCCGCCGGTAACATCAATAAGGCTTTCATTGGTGAACTCCGTTGCAAAGGAATGGGCATCATTCTGGTACGCAGCCGCTACAGATACAAGCGCACCGACGTACCATGCCCATACTTCTTCCCCCCGGAGCCCGGCAATGATCACAGCCGCTGAATGCGCCGTGCTTCCCGAAGGCCTGACAGATAAGCGCCGTGGGTCGTGGCCGGATAGTCACTGCTGGTTGCCTCACCGGCGAAAAATACCCGGTCGGCCACCGGTGCAGCCAGATCCTCACGCTGTTCCGCCCGGCCGTTCACCGGTGTATAGGAATAGGCCCCCAGAGAAAATGGATCTGCCTGCCAGCGGGTGATATGTACATCAACCGGCGCAGGAATATCATCGCCGTAGAGCTTCTTCAGCACATTCATTGCATCTTCTGTAACGGCATCATCTGACTGCTGTTCCAGTTCGTGCGCATAATATGCAGCATTAAACGCCAGCAATACCGGTTTACCGGAATACTTATAAACGTTGTACCATTCCGCAAAACGGCCTTTTTGTTCGCCCGCATACTGGATCAGATCAATATCCTTATCCTGTTTCCAGAACACCTCAGGGAAGGTCAGCCAGACTTTATTCAGTAATCCCATCGCCAGATCATCAATCGCCCGGCGCTTGGTTTGCGGCAGTACCGGTTCAAAGCGGATCGCGCCAGCTTTCAGCACACCCAGCGAAACCGTCACCAGCACCCGGTCGGCAACAAAGGTTTCCCCCGCATCGACCTCAACCTGACGGTCTGAATAGCGAATCGCTGTTACCGGCCGGTTCAGCCGTATATCCAGCCCTTCAGCTAAATAATCTGTAATGCCGTCATAGCCGTCAGTGAAAAGCACATCTTCACCGGGCATGTCTTCCCCTTCATCGTAGCCTTCAATGCTCAGCTGCTCTGCTTCACCGGCATACTCATGTTCCATCTCAGTATTCAGCAGGAAGGCAACTTGCCGGTCACTGAGAAAATCCAGTTCGCCATTCTTGCGGGCCTGTTCCACAGCATCCGCAACTGACGCATAAGGATTCTCTTCCAGATAAGCTTCAGCGTAGC
This sequence comes from Aliamphritea spongicola, assembly GCF_017051665.1. Classification (NCBI taxonomy): domain Bacteria; kingdom Pseudomonadati; phylum Pseudomonadota; class Gammaproteobacteria; order Oceanospirillales; family Oceanospirillaceae; genus Aliamphritea; species Aliamphritea spongicola. The sequence continues at coordinate 128,865 of NZ_JAFIDL010000008.1, read as the reverse complement.
TTTCAAAGATTTCCTGATATCTGAAGAACAGTTCACGGCTGATCTCATTACGGCTGCCATCCGCACCATAAATCACCGCATTTTCGTACTCGGTAATGTCAGTCATGCCAGTACCGGATTTTTCAGCCAGTTCAGTAATAGGGTTACCTTCAATACCATGAATCCAGCCCGCGCCCATATCATAGGAAATACCTTCACTGCGCAGCGTCCAGATCCGTCCGCCGATCCGGTCCCGGGCTTCCAGTACGGTGACATCGTAGCCTTTCTTCTGCAGGTCTTTGGCGGCGGCAAGGCCGGCAATACCGGCCCCCACCACAAGTACCCGCTCCTGTGCCGCCAGCTGTAAACTCAACAGGCAACCGGCCAGCAGTAATACGCTACGTTTCATAAAATCAGTCATCTTTTTCTCCTGCCTGTCAGCCGGTTAAATCCCGCAGCGCAAAATACAGCATCGCCAGTGCCAGCCCCGGCTTACGTAATAACGTGCCGCCGGGATAGTTACGGTGACGGATCCGGCCAAACAGGTCGAAACGACCGGTTTCTCCGGCAATCGCCTGCGCCATCAGTTTACCGGCCATGCTGGCCATCAGAATCCCATGACCGGAAAAGCCATGGGCATAATAGAGGTTATTCCCCAGCCGCCCGATATCAGGCATCCGGTTCATCGTCACCGCGATATTACCGCCCCAGCAGTAATCAAACTGCGGAGCAGGCAGCTGAGGGAAAATATGTTTAATCCGGGCGCGCATGACCTGCTGCAGGTTTGCCGGCTGTTTCTGTGTCAGCCCGGTACGGCCGCCAAACAACAACCGGCCATCAGCAGACATCCGGTAATAACTGGTCAGATACTTACTGTCGGCAACCGCCATATTATTGCGGATCAGTTCACCGGCCTGCGCACCTAACGGCCGGGTTGCACAGATATAGCTGCCCACCGGCAGAATGCGCTTTTCGATGCCCGGTAACAGGTTTGCCAGATAAGCATTCGCGGCAACCACCACCTGCCGGCAGCGAACCGTGCCCCTTTGCGTTACCACCCGGGGGCTGCTGCCCTGCTGTATATCCAGTACACGGGTAGCGGAAAACAGCTGTGCGCCGGCTTCCCGGGCAGCACTGGCGAGCCCCTGTGTATATTTCAGCGGATGCAGATGGCCACCCCGGGGGTCAAACCAGGCACCGTGATACACCGGGCTGTCCAGCTGTTCACGCAATTGTTGACGGTCCAGCAGTTGCAGGGAATAACTATACTCACTCTCCAGCAGTTCACAGGTTTCCCGGAATTCTTCCATGTGTTCCGGACGGGCCGCCAGCTCAGCCTGACCGGCTACTAAATCACAGTCGATCCGGTAATTCTTTATCCGCTCGCGTACCAGCTGCAAGGCATCCACCGATATCTGAAACGCTTCCCGGGCATCTTCCCGGCCCATCAGTTTTTCCATAGCCTGCGGTGTCGCACCATAGCCCACTATCAACTGACCGCCGGCCCGTCCTGATGCCCCCCAGGCCATTGCTTCTGCTTCCAGCAGCACCACACTGAACCCTTGCAGGCTCAGCTCAAGCGCAGCACTCAGCCCGGTCATGCCGCCGCCGACGATGCAGACATCAGCGGTCATATCACCTGCCAGAGCCGGATCTGCCGGCGCTTCTGCGGCGGTCGCCGCATAATAGGAAGCCGGGTAGGCCGGGCTGACGGACTGATCAGGCATACGGTTGTTCAATCTGTTTCCCCTTATTGATAGACAATGAACACTTTGCGGCTTGGCTGGTGAATTTCCCAGACTCCCAGGCTATTCGCCGGGAAATACAGCAGATCACCGGCACGGATTTCAGTGGTTACTCCGGCTTCATCGGTATAACTGCAGTGCCCCGCCAGGAAGTAACACATTTCTGCGTCTTTAATCTGCCGGCGCCAGCGACCCGGGCTGGCTTCCCAGACGCCTACTTCCACACGGTCATCGTCAAAGGTTTGTGCCAGACCACGCAGTTTAGAAGCCGGACCATCCACAGGCACCGGCGTATCTCCCCAGTCATCCAGTGCTTCTGTCACCGCCCGCTGTACCCCGGCCATCTTGAAAATTGCCATTGCTCCACCCTTTGGTCATTACTACGAACCACGATTGTGCCGCCGGTGAGCACGGCAACACAGCAGGTAAAAGGGACAACAAGGGGTGATATCAGGCCACATTTATGCCCGTGATGGCCATTTACTACTCAGACGACTGCTGCCGGTAGGCCTTGGGTGTTACTCCCGCCCAGCGGCGAAATGCCGCCCGGAAGTTCGCCACATCCCGGTAGCCAAGCTGCAGGCCAATAGTTGCAACTGTCAGCTGGGTGGTCAGCAGTAAATGTCTGGCCCGTTCAAACCGGACCTGATCTAACAGTTCCTGAAAGCTGCTGCCTTGCTGGGCTAAACGGCGTCTCAGGGTACGGGGAGACAATGACAGCCTGGCGGCCGTTTCCGGCAGGGTTATTTTGCCTTCATGCCGCCGCAGCAGACTCTCAACTCTGGCAGCGACACCTGATTCGTTTTGCAGGGCTTTAATACGGTTTTCACACAGCTCATTCATATACTGGCTGTATTCGGGATGAGCAAAGGGAATCACCCGGGCACTGTCTTCTGCAGACAGACACAGCATATTTTCCGGCTGGCCGTAACGGATTTCACAGCCGAGCTGTGCAGCCCAGTGCTGCTGATATTCCTCAGCGGGGGTATGGGTAAAAGAAATCTGACGGCAATGCACCCTGCCGTCCACCAGTTCTGCGGAAACCGCCAGCAACATGGCAAAACAACTTTCTGTTTCGAATACCGAGGTTACGGCGTCTGTCGGCGCCGGCTGCATGAACAGACATAACTGCCCGTCCTGTTCCTGCAGCCGGAAACGGCCGGAATAACTCAGTAAACGGCTGTGCCTGACGGCAACCCGCCAGGCATCGCCCAGGCTGGCGGCACTCATCATCGCCACACCTAGAATACCGAAGTCTTTGAGGGTCTGACGCAGGCCGTGCTTTAACGCCAGATAGGGATCACAGTTAAGATTAGCAATGCGCACATACAGGGTCAGTTCCTGATGTAAAGTCAGGCGGATCGCCGGATCGGCAAAGGCTTCTGCTGACAAACCCAGCCCCTGAAGCAGCTCATCCAGTTCCAGCTGCTGATAACTGATAAGGTCATCTGCCAGTTGCTTGATTTCCAGCCCCAGCCAGATACGGGGTTCCGTGTTGTCTGGTTTCATCGTCTCTTTACATCCACCACAGCAGACACAAAAACGGCGCCGGGTTCGTTAAAACAGGGCGCCGTCATGATCGTTTCTGACCGTTATCGGATACTGTTACTGGATAACAAAACTGGTAAAGAACAGGTCAGATACAAACGCTTCACCTTCTTCCGCAAGCAGCACTTTTTGCACTGCCCCCAGCAGCTCTTTAGCCAGAGCATCCTGTGCTTCAACGGTTTTCAGCTGAGCTTCCTGCTTATCGCTAAGAATCATCAGTACTTCATGGCGGATTTCCGGCTTATAGTAGTTAACCGCATGGTGTGCAGCAGGCGTAGCGACCTGAACAGTCACCTGACATTTCAGGAACCGTAACTTACCGGTGCTGGAAAAGTTAGCAATAAAGGGCTTCATCTCAATATAGTTGATGTAATCCTCAGGTACTGCTTCCCCGTCTTCTTCATCCGCCGCCCAGACCGGCGTTACAAAACAGGCCATCATCAATATTAAAAACCAGCGCCGCAGCATAGTTCACCCTTCCCCGTCTATTTATCTGAACACATTAATTATCACAGTAATCAATGACTTTTGCCCACATTGCGTTAGCAGACATCCCCAAAGTGGCACCAGTATACCGCGAACCTTTGCGGTTGCCATATAGCTGATCCTTGCCACCTGCAATCCGTTGGGATTAGTATGTATCGCAGGGATGGAAAAATCAGATAATCAGGCAACTGCCAGCCTGGGTCAGCAGTCATATAAAGAGGCCTGTGGCACCTGTCTGATGTCTTCACTTGGAGACAGCACCTGCAGGAAAGCGGTATCTTTCTGCGGGTTTCTAAACACAAGGAACACCACCATGTTAGAAAAATGCAAAACCGCTCAGGAACGTTGGGGCGGTGTGAGTGAAATCATCGATAACTGGCTCACCGAGCGTCAGCAACTGATCAGCCACTTCGTCAGCCTCCCGCAGACACCGGTCAATGATCTGGCGGCGCCCATCCAGACCTTCTGTCAGATCCTGATGGATTACCTGTCATCCGGACATTTCGAAGTCTATGAGCAGCTGCTGAAAGAAGGCGGTGAATTCAACGATGGCAGCCTGGAAGCCGCCCAGGATCTGTTTCCGAAAATTCAGACAAATACCGATGAAGCACTGGATTTCAATGACAACTTCTCCAGTTTCAACGGCGAAACACTGAAAGATATGCAGGAACTGGCAGACCGCCTTTCCCACCTTGGCGAATCACTGGAAGAACGCTTCTCTCTGGAAGACCAGATGATCGAAATTTTGCATATCGCCCATAAAGATCAGGTTTACGACACCAGCACTACCTAAGGAAACATAATGGGGAATTCTGTTCGAGTGCTTGCCACGGCACTGTTAAGTGCCGGGCTGTTATCCGGCTGCGGTTCCGGAGATGCGCCCAGCAAAACCTTTGAATATGCACAGAAAGGTGCCTATTCGGCAGAAATATCCCCAACCGGTAAATTCACCGTGCTGGGATCATTTAACCACGGCGGCAGTTTGTGGAATGACCTGCAGCAGGAACGTCTGTATAACTGGAACCACGCCAACGGCGAATACACCATCATTGCAGCCACAGCCTTTGCCCCGGATGAAACCTATGCAGCAACGGCTAACCAGCAGGACCTGGTCCTCTGGAGCCTGCAGGATGGCCGGCCCGCCGGTTTCTGGCGCTCCCCCGCTGAAATTCTCGGCATGGATTTATCCCCCAACGGCGACTATGCGTTACTTGGCCTAGCAGACCATACAGCGGTCTATTTCGACATTAAAAACGGCGGTGTTAAACGCACCCTTGGCCATCAGGCCCGGGTAAAAGCCGTTGATCTGAGTGAAGACGCTCAGTTTGCCCTGACCGGCTCCGACGCCTGGAAAACCAAATTCTGGAACGTCGAGACCAACGAATTACTGCACACCATTGAGCTGGGCAACGTGGTTGATACGGTAGCACTGGCCCCCAACAACGAAAAAGCCTTCAGTTCAGCCAGCCTGGATGACGCCATTATCTGGAATACCAAAACGGGTAAAGTCATTCACGCCCTGACCGATAACCGGGACCTGTTTGCCCGACGTGTCACCTATACCGCTGCGGAGTTTTCCACCGACAGCCAGCGTCTGTTAACCGGGACAAACTCCGGCACGGTTCAGCTGTGGAATGTTGCCACCGGGGAGCAACTGCGTGAATGGGCGATTAAAAAGCGCGATGCTTACGGGCCAAACAGCACGGCAGTTTACGCGGTTGGCTTTGGCCAGGGTAAGTATTACGCGGTGGGCTCCAACGGTATTTTCAACGAGCTGAAGTAAGCCCCGACCCTTATGAAACAGCACTGCAGGAATAACCGTCCTCAGTGCTGATAAATAAACCCGCCGTACATATATTTGGTGGCTTCAGCCCCCAGCACCAGCACCCGCTGACCGCGCTTTAACTTTCCTGAAAGAATCAATCCGTTAAGGCTTGCCCAGATCGCTGCGGAACCAAGATTCCCCCAACGACAGGCATCATTCACGATCCGCTCCCGGGGTAACTGCAAATACTCACTCAGCAAGGCATCAATATGACCATTGGCCTGATGAGGGAGGATAAAATCAAACTCATCCAGCGAGAACCCCAGCCCGGTTACCGCTTCTATCCCTTTGAAGAACAACTGCGGGCCCGCTTCCCGGACACTGTCTGCCCGGTGTAAGAAATAGGGAAGTTTGTGTTCACATACCGGCTGGGCAGAACCACCACCGCACAACTCAAAGCCGGGGGATTTTTGCAGCCCGATATGGCCGCTGAAACAATGGCTGATAATCTGCTCATCACTGCCATCATCCCGGTCCAGCACCACCGCTGCAGCGGCATCCCCCATCTGTACGTAATTAATTAACTGCGGGGTATCTATGAATGCGTTGTCGATATCAAAAAATACCGATCCCACCTCCGTGCCGACAATACAGACTGGCTGCATATGAGGGTTATGGTGCAACATCGGTACGGCAATCTGCAGTGCACTGGCAAAACCAGTACACGCCTGCCTCAGCTCCATGTAAGGGGCATGCAGCTCCAGTTCTTCAGCAATCCAGGCGGCACTTGAAGGTAACAGCGTATGAGGCGAAGCCGTATGGGAAATCAGATAACCCAGTTCAGTATCCGCCGGGCAGCTGCTCAGGGCCTGCCGGATTGCCCGGGCAGACAATGCCGGCGCCGTTTCCTGCGGTTCAGATAAAGCGGAGTCCAACCGTCGGCTCACATAGCGGCCCTCAATGCCTAACCGCCGGGCAATAATCCGTGCCTGACGGGCGGTTTTACGGTCACAAAGCTGCTCCAGATGTTCCAGCAACACATCATTACTGATGTGCTCCCCCGGAAAGGCATTACCACAGCTACGCAGTTTCACCCGGCCGGGCGCCACCTGAACACTCATTATGCTGCTCCCTTAATTGCTGAACCGGAAACCGGAGCCATCTGTATCAGCCGCTGAAACAGGGCATCAGTATCAATATTCAGCATTTCAAACGCTTCGGTCTGCTGCTGAAGTAAACTCACCAGCCCCTGATGGATACTGAAATCCAGCGGTGGCTGTTCATAAATATCTTTCTGTAACCGCACCGCATGGCGGCGGGCAATGCTGACATGCCGTGCTTCGTCCCGTTTGATCAGGCTAAACAGCCCGGCTGCCGGAGTACCTTTAATGCTGCTGTTGGCCACTGCGTTCATCAGCACACAGACACAGGCATCCAACTGGCTGATGGTATAAAAGTGCCGGGCAACACTGTCGCTGGCCTGCTGAATGCGGGCATAGAATAACTGTGCCTGCCGCTTCAGGCGGTGGAGTTTTTCATATTCAGGTAATTGCTGCAGCAGACGCTGCAATGCTATTTCGTGAAGCCGTTCATCCGCTTCGATCTGGGCCAGATAAAACTGGGAATCTTCCCGGCGGCTATATTCTGTATGGAAGACATGAATAGCAGACTGCTCACCACACAACAACAGGGGGACCAGCCGAGCCAGTGCCGTCTGCTGTAATTCAGACAGACCAACAGACAAATCCGGATGGCGCTCCAGCCAGTGCCGCACCGGATGATTCTCCGGTTCGGTAATTGATGCTTCTGGTAACGGAAAACAACGCTGGTTCATATAACGGTCCGGTAAACATAACAGTCAGATAGCCCAGCATCTATATTAAGGATCTACCTGAAATGCCGCTGAAAAAAACGCATCTTTAACAAGCCCGGTAATAAATACATATCCGCCAGTAACGCGATAAAGATAATCACAATGCTGAACAGGCTTATTTCAAAAATAGGCTTAAAATCTGACAGCAGGCCCACCGTTAAGGCCAGAATCATGGTCAGGCTGCTGATGAATACCGCCGGAATAACGTCCGTCCAGAGCCGTTTCAGCGCCGCTGTTTCAGATTCACTACGACGATAACGGCGATATTTGAACAGAATATGCAGACTGTCATCGACAATAATGCCGATGATCATCCCCATCACCACTGCACTGCCCAGGGTGATCGCACCACCACTGATCCCCAGTAAGCCATAAGCCAGAATCAGCGGGGCAAAATTACAGATAAACACCAGGGTCATCAGCCGCCAGCCACGGAACATAAAACCGATGAACAGGCTGATCGCAAACAGGGCAACCAGTAACGACAACAGCATACTCCGGGCGTTGCTGATACTCAGATGAGCAAACATAAGGTCCGCACTGCCACCGGTATAGATATTCAGGCTACCGGGATTATCCTCAACCCACTGGCGAACCCGGTCATCAAACGCGATCATTGCCCGGGCGCTTTGCTGGGGCATACGTACCCTTAGCTTGAGCATATGGGTATCCGGGTTATACAACTGTTCCTCTGCCAGCCGTACCCAGCTGTCCGGCTGTTTCAGCGCACGGCTGCCGGGCACTATTTTCAGCACCTCCGGCTGTTCTTTCAGCCAGCCGGTAAAGCTATCAAGGGTCTTCAGATCCGCCGGAGCGAATGCCCGCCCCTCACCGGCGCTGACCACATAACTGATACCTGACGCCCCGGACAGCTCTGCATCAATGATGTTCACCGACTGGCGAAAGCTGTAATCCTCGGGGAAATACTCATAGACGTTGTCATCCACTGTCAGCTGCGTCAGCCCCCAGCCACCCAGCAGTAAAAGTAACACTGCAGCACTGACCACCCGTTTCTGGCCGCCGCAGGATAAGCGGGACACATTCAGCCGTTCCATACAGCCAGCCGCCACATCCGCCGGCGGTGCAAACCTGAGCAGCCCGGCCTGTAACCAGCTGATTGTCAGCAGGTAAGATACACTCAGCCCCACCGCCGCCGCGATTCCGGTCACCATCACCGGTGGCGAAGGGCTGAACAGGAGTGCGAGAAAGCCCACCGCCGTCGTCAGACAACTTAGCGTCAGGGGCTTAAGGTTCATCTGAAAGCTGTCTTTCACTGCCTGCTCTGCACTTTTGCCTTCAGCCCGGGCCTGATAAAACGACAGCACGTTATGCATGGCTGTTACCAGGCTCAGACCAATAATGATGATCGGTGTAAACGCATTAATGGCGGTGACCGCATGCCCCATCCAGCTGATGGCGCCAAAAGCCGCCAGCGTGGACAGTGCCCCCACGCCCATCAGCATCAGAGGGATGGCAAAACGCCGGAAACTCCACCACAAGAGACCAAACATAATCCCCAGCAGGACAGGGATAAAATATTTCAGATCATGGCGAACAGTATCAATATAAGCATTATTCAGCGCCATGGTGCCGGACAGATAACCGGCAATATCATCAGAATAGGCGGCCTCCACCAGTGCCGTCACCTGACCATTGAACGCCAGAATCTGCCGGGCGGATTTGCGGTTTTGCAGCGCCACGTCCAGCACAATCAGGGCGGTACTGCTGTCGGCAGATATAAAACTACCATCCATTGCGGTACGGGCCTGAGGGCTGAGAAATATGTTCGACTTAAGCTTCAGGGCGGTTAGAAAGCCCCGTACCCGAACCACTTCCGGCAAGCCTTCCAGCTGTTTATGCAGATCTCTGCTCTGACGGTAAAAGCCATCTTCTTCCAGCAGTGAACCGCCATCTTTGCGCTGCACCACCACCAGCAAGCGCTCCCTGCTGGTAAAGTTTTCCTGCAAACGCTGATACTCGGCGAACAAAGGATCTTTCTGATCAAAATACGCCAGAAAGCTGGCATTGGTTGTCAGGTGCTGCAGCCCGGCAATAGTCAGCAACAGCAGCAGAAACATGGCAAGGTTCAGATATTTTTGTCCGGAAAAAAGCTGCATCAGCAGTGGCTCCATATTTAATGACGCACAATTCAGTTTGTTTTCACGTTGGAACGGCAAGCTGTAAATCCGTTCATTCATCAGATAGCAGGTAGATTAGCCTTAGTCTGCCTGACTGCGACACTCAGACAGAGGATAAAACCATGTTCATTCACAGACTTACAACAGGTTTTGGCCAGTACTGGCGGATCCTGACAGTTATCTTCTTCGCATCGGTACTGTCAGCCTGCACCAGTCTGGCTGATCAGCCGGTTTATCAAAACGAAGCCGGGGCCCTTGAAGGCCATGACCCTGTGGCCTATTTCACCGAAGGTAAGCCGGTTAAAGGCTCTGCAGCCTTCACCAGCCAGCGTGACGGCACAACCTGGTACTTTTCCAGCGCAGAAAACAAAGCCCTGTTTGACGGCAATCCGGAAAAATATTCACCACAGTACGGCGGCTACTGTGCGCAGGCAATGGCCCACGGTTTAGTGGTCTCTTCCGACCCAGCGGCTTTCACCATTAAAGATGACAAACTGTTCCTGAATTACAGCCTGGGTGTCCGCAAGACCTGGCTGGAAAATGTCGATGAGAACATCAGAAGCGCCGACCGGGAATGGCAGAAGAAAACCGCCAACCCATAATAAAGGCACTAAACAGCAGACAAAAAAAAGCCGTTGCTCAGCAACGGCTTTTTCATTTCGGGCTATCAGACAGTGATTTCCACCACGCCTTCCGGCGTCCCCATCAGGACGATATCCGCACCGCGCTGAGCAAACAGACCATTAGTCACAACACCCACGATGTTGTTCAGGTAATTTTCCAGGTCTTTTGGCTGTTCAATTTCCAGACCGTGTAAATCCAGAATCACATTACCGTTATCGGTAACAAAACCGTCCCGGTAGACCGGCTGACAATCCAGCTTCACCAGTTCACGGGCAACCTGTGAACGGGCCATCGGAATCACTTCAACCGGCAGCGGGAAAGCGCCCAGTAAATCAACCTGTTTGCTGGCATCCACAATACAGACGAATTCCTTCGCCACTGCAGCAACAATCTTCTCACGGGTCAGTGCACCGCCGCCGCCTTTCACCAGGTTCATCCGGCTGTCAAATTCGTCAGCACCGTCAACGTACACTTCCATCTGATCAACCGCGTTCATGTCATACACGTTGATCCCGTGGCCTTTGAGGCGCTCAGCAGTCGCTTCAGAACTGGCCACGGCACCGTCAAACAGATGCTTAATCTTTGCCAGCTCATCAATAAAGAAATTGGCAGTGGAACCGGTACCGACCCCAACAATGGAATCCTTACCCAGCTTACCCTGAATATGTGCCACAGCCGCCTGTGCCACTGCTAATTTCATTTCGTCTTGTGTCATGCCTGCTACCCGTCAGAATGAGAAATAATTGTGCGAATTATACGCAGCATTGGCGATTGATGTAACAGCCAGAACCCGGCGGATAAAACTATACTGAAAAGACGCTAAACTGCAGGCTTCCCTAGACGACATGGCCGGTAACTTGTAGCATTTGCCTCCTTAAACCGAAGAAAGTACCGGATTTTGCCTGCAAAATTCAGGCACCAGCAAAAAGAACTGAATCATGCCCGACCGTTATATAAAGAAAATCCTCGAAGCCCGTGTGTATGACGTTGCTGTCGAGACACCTCTGGATGAAGCCCGCGGCTTATCCGAACGCCTGAATAACCGTGTTTTACTGAAACGTGAAGATGAACAGCCGGTGTTCTCTTTCAAGATTCGCGGCGCCTATAACAAGATGATTCAGCTCAGCGAAGCAGAACGCCAGCGCGGTGTCATTGCAGCGTCCGCCGGCAACCATGCCCAGGGGCTGGCCATGGCAGCCCAGAAGCTGGGGGTGAACGCCACCATCGTGATGCCGAAAACCACCCCGGAAGTGAAGGTAAACAACGTACGCCGCTATGGCGGTAATGTGATCCTTCACGGCGACGCCTTTGACGCGGCAAATGCCCATGCCAAGGAACTGGTAGAAGAGCGCGGTCTGACCTATGTGCATCCCTTTGATGATCCGGATGTGATCGCCGGTCAGGGTACCGTTGCCATGGAGCTGCTGCGTCAGGAATCTGGTCCGATTAACGCGATTTTTGTACCGGTTGGCGGTGGCGGTCTGCTGGCCGGTGTTTCCGCCTATGTGAAATACCTGCGCCCGGACACCAAGGTGATCGGTGTTGAGTCCAGCGAGTCCGCCAGCATGCATGCGGCGCTAGCTGCCGGCGAACGGGTCACCCTGGATCAGGTGGGAATTTTTGCCGACGGTGTGGCCGTAGCCCAGGTTGGCCAGTACACCTTCGAAGTTGCTCAGAAATATGTCGACGAAGTGATCACCGTCAGCATTGATGAAATCTGCGCCGCCGTAAAAGATATCTACGACGATACCCGCTCGATCTGCGAACCTTCCGGCGCACTGGCTGTGGCGGGTATGAAGAAGTTTGTCGAGCGCGAACAGTGCACCGACAGCACCATGATCGCCATTTCATCCGGTGCCAACGTAAACTTTGACCGCCTGCGGCACATTGCCGAACGTTCTGAACTGGGTGAAAACCGCGAAGCGATTATTGCGGTTAAAATCCCTGAACGCCCGGGCAGCTTCAAGCAGTTCTGCAGCGATTTGGGCAAACGTAATATCACCGAATTTAACTACCGCTATGCCAACGATGAAGATGCACAGATTTTCGTCGGCGTTCAGCTGACACCCGGCCCGGATGCCCGCAGTGAGCTGCTGAGCGACCTGAAAGGCAGCGATTATAAGGTGATTGACCTGTCTGATAACGAAATGGCTAAACTCCATGTGCGCTATATGGTGGGCGGACGTGCGCCGGCGTCAGTGGATAACGAGATTCTCTATCGCTTTGAGTTCCCGGAACGCCCGGGTGCACTGATGAACTTCCTCAGCAAGCTTGGCGGCCGCTGGAATATTTCCATGTTCCACTACCGTAACCACGGTGCGGCATACGGCCGGGTATTAGTGGGTCTGCAGGTACCTGCTGACGAGCACGATAAAGTCTCTGAATTCCTGGATGATATTGGCTATAACTACTGGGAAGAAACCGACAATCCGGCCTATAAGCTATTCCTGGGCTGAAAAAAACCAGAACAAAAAAGGCGACCATGCGGTCGCCTTTTTTAATGTATCTAACAGACAGAAAGTCTTTAGGGCATTTCAGGAGAATGCCGGAACCCTTCACCAAAAAATGCCTGCCAGACAAAGGCCATGATACTGACCAGCCCCCAGGCCAGACCAAATACCACACCGATATCCACAATTCCCCGCCAGGGCTGATCCAGCAGATGCACCAGTTGCACCATCACCAGAATCCCCGCCAGCAGGCAGTAGGTAACAATCATCCGGCGACGACGAATATCAAAAAAGCCCATACAGAACAGCGGTGCCAGAATCAGGCGCAGTGGCGTAACGTTATCTTTGAGAAACAGCAGCCGGGCGGCTACCCGTGGCGAATACGCCTGCTGGAATCCCCGGTAGCCTTCAAATACGCCCATAAAGGCAACACATGCTGCCAGCCCCAGCCAGTGATACCAGTCCAGCGGGTAGGCAAAGCTTTCAAGGCCAATTGCCCCTAACCGGACAATGGCGTTTCCGAGAATAAATGTCAGCCCTAAAAAGCCCCAGCAAACTGCAATGAATCCCAACACTGGCTATCTCTGCTCAAAATTGCAAAGCGGCAATTATAGAGCATCCCCCTGAAGAGACGAAAGATCTGGATCAAACCGCAGACTGACAACAGTAAAAATCCGTACGTAAAAAAGCCTGGATGACGAGGGAGACCACCCAGGCGCTCTGCATCAGAAGCGGAATGGGAACCTCATTGACAGAGCAAAATCGGGCGCATCCGGTGTTAAACCGATACCCAGAGACGTGGACATAGACCACTTATCGCTCAACGCATAGGTCACACCCACTGAGAAGGTTGCAGCATTACCATCACTGCCGATTACTTTCTGCTTGGAAGCACCGTCAAACTGAGTCTCACTCTCCTGACTGATTCGTTGCGATAACGCCATACTCAAACTTGTCCGTTCATTGAGCGCAAACGCCATCCCCACACCGTAATGGATTGAATCCCCCAGTTTTACCTTACCGGGCTGATTACCGGCAGAAGAGCTTATATCACCAAAGCTTTCTTCAAAGTGGTGGGTATAGCCGATATTGGCAAACAGAATCGCAGGGTCGGTTGTCTTCACAAATGATAATCCGGTGGTCAGGCTGTATAAACCACTGCCGGTTGGCAACTCCGCAGGAAAGGTCAGATCATCGCCATTCGAGGCTGTTTTAGTAATCGTAGGAGTTCCGTAGGGGTCCGTACCGGTCGGAATTTTTAAACTGGTGTTCCAGACAATATCCGGACGGGAATCTGTCTCTTTATACAATTGATACGCAGACAGTAATGTAATATCACCTAAACCCGCCTCACTGACTTCAGACTCAACACCGCCACTCACATTCCGCTGAAAATTGGTATTTCGGTACACCCAGGGAACTGTCATCCCCACCTGCCAGCGATCCGTTACGTTGTATCGCCCGGTAATATCAAAAGTAAATATATCCGCCTTTACATCATCTACGGCTATATCACCAAGGAAAATTGCATCCAGTGCCAAGAAACCTTCGAGCACCAGGTCTTTACGGTCGTAATGGCTGTAATTAAACCCAAACTCCACAGTAAACTGATCGCCAAAGAGGACATGCTCTTCCTGCAAAACGTTTTCTACACTGGAACTTGGATCGGCGGACTTCTTAATTTCTTCTTTTTCAGCCCCGGCAGTCTGCTGTCCGGCCTGTTGATCCTGTTGTTGGGCAGGCACCGCCTGCTGACCACTTTCGAGCTGCTGAAGACGACCTTCCATCTTTCTCAGCATATCCGCCTGATTTTTATTAATGAGCTGTAACTGTTTAATTTCAAAGCGAAGCTGGTTTGCTTCATCGGCGGTCATCGAGTCGCCATTTTCGGCAATGACACAGGTTGAAACGGTCATTCCCAGTGCAGCACATACCGCCACGGTACAACTGCTCAGACGAAAATAGACTAGCTTTTCCATGATGTTCCCCTCTTTCTTCAGTCATGCCAGAAGAACTCTGATAGTTCCTGACAGAAAGCGAGACACTGCATGCACATACCCATCAGCAGCCTACAACCCCATCCACAACTGCTTTCCTCACCGGCCTGAACCGGTTTCGCGGTGTTCGCCTGTTGTTATTGTTTCCTTGTTGCTTTGCAGGTATTGCCATGCATGTAACACGGCAATACCCACTAAGCATAGTTTATAACCCCTGTAAGTTGTTCAAAGCTCGCTGGAAATTTCTGGATGCCCCGGATAAATTACCGGATGGAGCTAACTGTACGTTCAAACCGATACGGTTAAATACCTGATTTAAATTACTGTTTAGCTGAGTACTTTGCAGAATATTTCCTGCTGAAAGGATTTGCCGGCGGGAGATGCGCTGAGCGACTGTACCAACATCCGGTACATCCACCTGATAACCAACCCCTGAACCGTTTGCCTGAACCTGGGTTGTTACGCCATTATCATCAGCGAAACTTTCGTGACCGGCACCGATCTGAATCAGATCAGGACCACGTAACTGAGGAGTTCCGGACTCGTCCGTTACTGTCCACTCCACGTTGTTGTGAACACCGTTTTCATCCCCTGCTATCTGAATGTTCTGAACTACCCCGGCAATATCGTCTAATGCACCATTATCCGACACACCACTCAGAACCTGATTACCCGCACCACTACTGGCAACACCCAAATCACGGGTACGGTAAATCGTTATATTCGGACGGAATCCCTGAGAAAAACTGATATCCATATGTAATTCCATGCTGTAATCCTGTCCTGCACGCTGCCATTCCGTAGCCATCACGACACCAAAATAACTCACGTCGCGACCATCGACAAAACGCCCCCTTACATCAGCTAAAACCGAATCAGGAACAATTTCGCCTTCCAGGCCAAAAGGCCCGGCAACAACATTTGGAGCCAGCAACCACACACTAGTGGCAAGGGCTCCGGGTATTACTTTTGTCAACCATCTCATACCTTTCATGATGGTATCTCCTCCCGAAACGGGCGGTTAAAACAACTCCGCATGGGTAAACCCATGTTCAAGAAGTTGCGCATCACTTACAGGAGCAAATACATTCACCAGGTTTCGTGCAGTTAAAGGTGCGGAAGGATTAGCCAATACCGATTGACGGTTATAACCTTTGCCGATAACAGCAAATACCAAACCACTCCAACTCGCTACAAACTCATCCTTAGGCAACACTTTATTGCCTAAAGCCGGGTCAGCAATATACACCAGATCCTCTACTGTCCTTTTCAGCACTACAAAATGTTTGTAGCCTTTCAGATCAAGCAGCACAATCGTAGGTACCTGTATTTTATCAAGGTTTTCGGCATTCATTTTATAGCCTCGACCACGCATTCCCAATTGCTCCACGTAATGCTTAATGTTTAATAAAGAAAAGCCCTGTTCCCGAACTAACTCCTGATTACTCACCGCAAACAAACCGTCCAACATATCTTTTTCTGTAACATCCAGGCCGTAGGCGTAACGTAAAATTGTTGCCAGTGACGCCGCCCCACAACTAAAATCCGTCTCTTGACGGACAATATGCTCGTAGCGCTTCTCACGCATACTGAGCACCTTCTTATGAATAGTTGTCATTTGTGGCATCGCAGCACCAAACTGCACATTGGCAGCCTGCGTACTCCCTGCGAAAACAGATATCACAATAGCCACCGATAATAGCTTTACCGTACTGCTAATATATTTTCCGGAACCGGCCAGCATCGCTTCGAAAACAGGCATACTCCCTCTCCTCAAACAGCGCTTTCACCGATCTAAACCAACATGGTTTTACAGTGAATTCGCCCAAAGAAACCAGGAACAGACATCGCCTGCTCCTGGATAGCTTTCATATAACTTTATTAAAAGTCATTCATCATAAAAGCTATTCTTACTCACCACCCGGACCAGTAGGGCCTTCACCGGCTGCAGGCGCATTCACCCGACTCAGAGCTAAGCTGTTGTTTTGCAGGTTATTAGAGCCAGCTGTGATGTTGACACCAATATTACCCCGTGCGCCTCGCAGCGCATCATCAGCCATGATGGAGTTGTTTTCATGACGCACATAGTGAATCACTGTGTGTACAACTTCGCCGGTGAAAGAACCTGCCAACACCTGGAAACCAGCTTCCTGGAAACGCAGATCTCCGGTATCTTCATTCGGCGTAATGGTTCCGCTCTCATCAAAGTCGAACGTACCTTTCAGGTTACCCTGACCGTTACCGTTCTGATCATCGAAATCAAGGTGGCCCCAAAGCACAGCATTATCACCATTCGCATGGTCACCGTCATCTCTCCAGATTTCAGGATATACACCACCGTCCTGAGTTGACTCGCCGCTGTAAGTAGAAGCAACTGTGTCATAGCTACCGCTACCTCCACCAATATAGAAACCAGCCATAGCGCCAGACAGAGTAACTTCTGTAGATGTTGTCTGTTCAGTTGTATCAGCCATGTTCGTGGTTGTGTTGTGCTCAGTTTCCTGACGGGATGAAACAGTCGCTTCACCCATTGAACCTGAAGCGACTGCACCGGCAAACGCATTCTTCTGCACGTTACCTGCACCGGTTGCAATGTTTACTGCAATATTACCGCGAGCATTCTCAAGCGCATTTCCTACAAACGCAGAACTGTTGATAACACCTTTATTATTGATGGTATTGTCATCTGCGTTCTGATCAGTAAATACCTCGGCATCCGCAGAACCCAATAAAAATCGCATGTCAGCAGCCGCTAAAGCAGCAGAGTTACCCTGAACGTTGTTATCACCGGAACTCATGTTAACCCCGATGTTACCTCTGGCATTTTCCAGAGCATCACCAGCCAGGCCAGAACGGTTATCAACAAAGTTGTTAGTTACTTCGTTGTGATCACTATCCTGCTCATCATTGATGACTGCCATGCCGAGAGAATCAACCTCGATAGTCCCTTTGATTTTAACCTTGCCCTTATATTTAACGTCTTTAGAAACCTTGACGTACTTTTTCAGCGTGGCGCCATCACCACCTCTGTGACCGCCATAGCCATCCCCGCTTGCAGCAGCTGTTCCGGTAAAACTCAGTGCAGCAACGGCCAATGCCAGTGGTGCAATTTTGAATACCTGTTTCATTGTCTTTCTCCTTATTTTCCCCTGAGTACGGGCTTCTGCCCGATCATTGCTCGGCCCCAACCGAAACGGTCAGGCCAAAACTATTACTCGTTGCGTTTCCGGAACCCGCTAACTGATTGATCTGTACCACACCACTTGCGCCTTCAAATGCTGAACCACTGATGGAGGCTTCCCGATGTTGCTGTATCTGCTCCTGGTTCGACAGGCCGCCGGGTTGGCCGGTGACCGTGAGACTTAGCTCACTTTCGGTCACCGCAACCCCGCCAATGGCGAAACCGATTGCGATATCATTAACCTGTGCGTTTGCTACGCCGCTGGCATGGTTGACGGAGATCATTCCAGAGGCATTCGAAAATGCACTCCCCTGGATCAGACTCACCGCAGAATCCGGTGCGTCACCCGGCACCTGAACCCGTTGCGCCGCATGTACTGAAGCGCTGGCAACTCCCTGACCAACACTGAATGCCAGTGCTCTGGCGTTCAGCTGGGCATTGGAATCACCGGAGGCAATATTGACGCCAATTACGCCACTACTGCCCTCCAGGGCCATATCCTGAATTACTGCCTGGGTGGAATATTGCTGCACCTGAGGTACCGGATCAGCGATAACCTGCATCGCCGTACAACCCATTAACCCCAAAAGCAGACTTGCCTTAATCTTTAAGGGTGTCATGATCAGCGACCCCCCAGATTTACTTTGATTGTTATTACCTGGTTGCCCTGTTGTACTGAGCGACTTCCCCGTCCCTTATCAGATGAATCCTCATCCCAGAGGATGATTTCATTCCGCTGTACTGCAGCAACCAATGCTTCACTTCCCTGTCCACGCATACCTGCGAGATGCTCATCGGATAACAATTGACTCTCAAAAAGAGTTACTTCAGACAGATCAAACAAAAAATCTGCATCGGCCTCCAATGCCGCAGGCTGAGCGACAACACTGTTATGCCAACCGCCAACCAGCAGTGCTAATGCAGCTGCAGCCCGGGTAAGCGTTTTAGTGTTGAAATGAAAACTGCTCATTTTTCATACCTGCCTATCGTGTTATCTCGGGACAGGTATTGCGAAAACGGGGCCAGTTTTTATAACTATCTGTATTTAAAAGAATAAAATTCACAGAAAGGAATTCAGGCTCTGAAAAAGCCGTCAATCAGGTCGGAAAGTGTTACATTTGCCTAACACTCAACTTGTGTATGAATATTGAAATTCATATAAAACAGTCAGTTACAATCAAATAAAGATCTGTAACCAAAGTGTTACAGCAGTGATATACCCCATGCCTGTTGTTCTGAAAGTGTTACATATCTGAAACGCGCATATATCAAAAATCACATTAACTGCTTGATAAAAAAGAAAAAGCCCGCATTATGCGGGCTTTAGTAGCAGATGTATCAGCTGAAACGGTCAGCTCACCATACTGCTGTCATCAAAACCGATTTCGTATTTCGCCAGTAACCGGTACAGCGTCACTCTGGACACACCTAAGGTCTTTGCTGCCTTGCTCATGTTAAAACGGCAATGCTGCAAAGCATTTTCAATGGCCTGGCGCTCCGCAACATTCCTGGCATCCGCCAACGACATCACATCCTTGGCGACAAAACCATCCACCAGTCCCAAGTCCATCGGACATACCAGCCGGCCCTCACACATCACCACCGCTCGCCGGATCCGGTTAATCATCTCCCGGACATTACCGGGCCAATCGTAGGCAGTCATTGCCTGCAACGCCTGCTTCGAAAAGCCTTTAATCTTGCCATGCCCTTCACCGCGAAAATGCTGAAAGAAAAACCGGGCCAGTAATTCAATATCATCATCCCGGTCCCGTAAAGCCGGTGGGCGAAGCTGCAAAACATTCAACCGATAGAGTAAGTCCTCACGGAATTTCTGTGCCTGAACCGCCTCATCGAGATCCACATGGGTTGCCGCCAGTACCCGGACATCCACCTTGATATCCCTGGTTGAGCCAACCCGCTGGATCACCTGCTCCTGCAGAAATCGTAATAAATTCACCTGCAGCGGCATCGCCAGGTCACCGATTTCATCCAGAAACAAGGTGCCGCCATCGGCGGCTTCAATCCGGCCGATCTGTTTCTGAACCGCACCGGTAAAAGCGCCTTTCTCGTGGCCAAACAGTTCTGACTGAATCAGATGCTCAGGTAAAGCACCGCAGTTCACCGTGATAAAAGGTTTACCGGCCCGGCTGGACCGTTCATGTACTGCACGGGCGATCAGTTCCTTGCCGGTTCCGCTTTCGCCGCGTATCAGCACCGGTGCATCCACCGCCGCCACTTTGCGAATTCCACTGAATAATTTCAGCATCGACTGACTGGTACCTACCATGTGGTAGTCGTCGTAATGCCCTTCGGTCAGCTGCTTAGACAGGCTCGCCATTCCATAAGCATGTCCCAGCGTCGTGACCAGACTGGACACACCACCATCATCTAACGGCAGCGTGTAATAATCGTAACAGGCGTGATGAATTAACTGGCAAAGGTCACTTTCATCCAGGCAACGGTGCCGGGTCAATAACAGCCACTCAGTGTTTTTATTACGCGCAAACAGATCATCCGCGGCAAGCAGATCAGCCGTTTCAACCTGTTCAAGATGGACAATACCTACCCGGTAATCCTTAGGTCTGGCCTGTTGATGGGCCTGTTGAAATGTATCAACGCGGTCAACCCGCCACCCGTGTTCAGCAATTATTTCACTTAACTGTGTTGATCGGGACCCGGTCGTATCGACATAAAGTAATGGCCGCTCCTGATCAGAAACCAGCGAAGTATCCATAGAAATCCCCCGTTTAAGCTCCCTGCCCTTCATCCCTGATTATTATTATTTGAGTAACCCTTTTTTTATGTGTAGCAAGATTGAGGATAGTTAAGAAAACAGCCAAGCATAGGAAAAAAATTTATTGTACCCATTTATAGGTGATTATTTCTCACACAAAAAAGGCCGCATAATGCGGCCTTAAACAAAAGTTTGTTTGGCTTAGTAGCCCCGTAGCTCGTCTATATATTCCGGCAAGAATAGTGATATTTGCGGAATATACGTGATCAGAACTAAGAAGAATAAAAGTAAACATAACCACGGCAGACATGCCTTGATCACCCAGACCATATTCTTGCCGGTTATCCCGGCGGTGACGAACAGGTTGAGCCCTACCGGCGGTGTCAGCATACCGATTTCCATGTTAACCACCATGATGATCCCCAGGTGAATCGGATCAATACCCAGCTGGGTAGCAATCGGAAACAGGATCGGTGCCATGATCAGAATGATCGCCGATGGCTCCATAAAGTTACCGGCAATCAGTAACAGAATGTTCACCACAATCAGGAAACCCCAGGCCGGCAGGCCCCAGGTAATGATTGTTTCAGCAATCGCATGGGGGATACGTTCAGTGGTCAGTACATGGGCGAACAGCATCGCATTGGCAATGATGAAAAGCAGCATCAGGGAAACCTTGGCGGCATCCATAATAACCTTACGCACATCAGGATGGCGAACTGACTGAGGCAGCGCCCACAGCATCTGCAGACAGTTACGGCCAATGGCCCGTACCAGCGCTTCCCCTTCGTTGCGCCAGGCAATGCCCTTCATCGGACCGATATCCCGGTACCCCATCACCGAGACCAGATAGGCATATACCGCCGCCACAGCCGCCGCTTCCGTCGGGCTGGCAATACCGCCATAAATAGACCCCAGTACGATAAAGATCAGCATCAGGCCGCCAAGGGCGATGAAGAACGACTTAGCCAGTGCACCAAAGCCCGGAAACTTCTCGGACGGCAGCTTCATGATCCGTGCGGCAATATAAATCGCCAGCATCAGAATACCGCCCATCATCAGACCCGGAATAAAACCGGCCATGAACATCCGCGAAGCAGACACTTCCGTCGCCGCGGCATACACCAGCATTACAATGGATGGCGGGATCAGAATCCCCAGGGTACCGGCGTTTGCGATTACCCCTGCCGCAAAAGACTCCGGATATCCGGAACGCACCATACCGGCGATAACAATGGTACCGATGGCTGCCACCGTTGCCGGAGAAGAACCGGAAACCGCTGCAAACAGCATACACGCCATTACCGACGCCATGGCCAGACCACCACGGATATGACCAACACTGTCGATGGCAAAACTGATCAGACGCTTTGCCACACCACCGGTGGACAGGAACGCAGAGGACAAAATGAAAAACGGAATCGCCAGCAAGGTGTAATGCTCTGATGTTGCCTCAAAAAACTTCAGTGCAACGGATGCCAGAGAATCGTTCGAGAACAGCAGAATGGTTGCCACGCTGGACAAACCCAGCGCAATGGCGATTGGCATACCAATAAAAATGCAGCCAAACAGCAGTATAAAAAGTACAGCAGTGGTCATGACCGGTCCCCCTTATGCTGATCCTGTTGCGGGTCCTGTCCGTCTGACGCACGCTGACTCTCCTCAGCCTGTAATTCTTTGGCAATTTCCATACTTTCTTCAGCTTCATCAGTGAAATGGAAGCCATTGATTTCGCCTTTAATAATCCTGAAGCCCAGCTGCAAGAGACGAACAATCAGCATGACAAAACCGATCACCAGAATGCTCATCACCGTCCACTTCGGAATCGGTAAATCTTCCAGCTCAATGCCGATCATTTTCATCTTGCTGAGGTAAACCCATGAACCGTACAGCAACAGCCCTGCATAAGTCAGACACAGGCCCAGCGCGATAATTGTCAACGCCCGGTGAATCTTGTTTGGCAACAGTTTTACAAATACATCCACACCGATATGAACACCGGCTTTAATGCCGTAAGACGCCCCATACAGAACGAACCAGGCAGCAATCAGCAGGGTAACTTCCTGCGCCCAGTGAATACCGGCATTGAAACCAAAGCGCATCACCACTTCGGCAAATACCAACAGGGTCATGCTGACCAACAACAGAGACAGAAACGTTTCTTCCAGCTCTGTAACAACTTTACGAACCATATGGCCCCCTGCACGGGTGATTCCCGTTATTCTTATGATATTTCCGGCACTGCGAAGTCAGTAAGCGATTACTTACTTCACGAATTCACATGCCGGAAAAGCAAATACTTTGCAGATATCCGTCGGACCTGTCCGGTACATACCGGCTGACCCATCTGCAAAATATCCGCTATATGAAAGGTGCCCCGACCGGCCCTATACACCGGCCGGAGCGATACAACTCAGCGGATCAACGTCTTAGTTGTTAGACTGTGCAGCCGCATCAATCAGGTCAGCACCGATCTCGTCAGCAAACTGGTTCCATACTGGCTTCATTGCGCTTACCCACTGAGCACGCTCAGCATCGGAAATTTCCAGTACTTCAGAACGCTTGGAATCAATGATCGCCTGCTTGTCGCTCTGTGCTTTTTCAGCCGCTACCTGGTTACCGAAAGCAATGGCTTCATCCAGGGCTTTCTTCACTTCAACACGGATATCGTCATCCAGGCTGTTCCAGAACTCAGCGGAGCTCACAACCATGTAGTCCAGAACACCGTGGTTAGATTCGGTGATGTATGGCTGAACTTCGAAGAACTTCTTGGAGTAGATGTTAGACCAGGTGTTTTCCTGACCATCGATCGCTTTGGTTTGCAGCAGGGTAAATACTTCAGAGAAAGGCTTCTTCAGAGGCACCGCTTCAACCGCTTCAAACTGTGCCTGCAGCACGTCAGAGGTCATGATGCGGAATTTCTTACCGGATGCATCTCCAGGTACACGCAGCGGCTCGCTGGCAGACAGCTGCTTCAGACCGTTATGCAGGTAACCCAGACCTACCAGGCCTTTGGACTCAACAGAAGACAGAATCTTCTGACCGGCTTCACTCTGTTGGAAACGCTCTACAGCCGCCATATCCTTGAACAGGAACGGCAGGTCAAATAACTGCAGCTGCTTGGTGTATTTCTGGAACTTGGACAGAGACGGTGCCGCCATCTGAACATCACCCAGCAACATTGCTTCCAGTACTTTGTTATCGCCGAATAACTGCGAGCTTGGGAATACTTTTACTTCCACCTTACCCGGCAGACGCTCAGCAACCAGCTCAGCAAACTTGTTAGCCATCTGACCTTTAGGGGTGTTTTCTGCCACCACGTGGGAAAATTTAATTTCAATTGGCGCGGCCGTTGCGGCAGTCGCACCAAACATTAAAGCCATTGAAGTAACAGCTGCAGTCAATAAACGCATAACGCTCTCCTGTTGTAATTATTCGCGTTGTCATTGAGCTCACCGGCCCAAGGATCATGATTCTCGTGATTGAGATGCGTATATCCTTTGCAGAGGTCGTGCCAGATAATAAAAAACACTTAAAATTAAAAATAAAATATATAATATTCAATCAGTTAAAAGATCATTAGAAAAATTCACCCAAACAATAACTGATTAATTTTTGGGTGGTTTCCCACCCATTTACAGCCTTCTACACCGGGGGATATTCACCCATTACGAGTGAGAAACCACACCGGACAAGCACAGATAATTTATGCAAATCTGCCAATAACTTGCGCTGGATCAAGTGATTTTTTGTCTCTTATCAGCGACTACCCAATTTAGTTACTCCCTGTATAGAAACCCTTTAAAAGGGATGGTTATATGAACATTAACTGAACAGTTACCTTCTTCTCAGGCCTGAAAATCATGACGATCCAAAGCAAAGTAAACCTCAGCCTCGCGGCTGTTTTTCTGCTGGTATTGCTCACTTCAATTACAACGGTTTATCAAAGTGAAACATCACTGGCGCTGACGGTTGCCGAACACAATACCCAAACCACCGCCGACAACTATTTCGACAGCATCAATATCATGATGCTCAGCGGCGCAATGGCTAACCGTAAGGCCCTGCAGGACAAAATCCTCAGCAACCCGGAATTAACCGAAGCCCGTATCATCCGGGCTGAACCGGTCAGTAAAGTCTTCGGCCCGGGCCTGCCCGATGCCGTGGTCATTGACGAACTGGACCGTCGCGCCATGGCCGGTGAAGAAATCAGTGAAGAAATGAATGATGAGCAGGGCCACCGCCTGACCGTGGTTAAGCCGATCCTTGCCAGTTCTTCCTACAAGGGTACCAACTGCCTGACCTGCCACCAGGTGGAAGAAGGCACCATTCTTGGCGCCGTGCGGGTGACTTACTCTTTTGAAAGCCTCGACGCCTCCATCATGAGCAATGTTACCCGGGTGGCACTGCTGGAACTGGGCATGTTCATTGTTGCTCTGTTTGTGATCGGTACATTACTGCACCGGATCGTGGTGAAACCCCTGCGCCGGATGAGCAAAACCATCCATGAGATCGAGCAGAACTCAGACCTGACTCAACAGCTGGATATCCAGAATAACGATGAGATCGGCCAGACCGCAGCCTCGTTCAACAGCATGCTGCAGACATTTCGTGGCAACATCCAGCACGTAGTGACCTCCATTGATTTGCTCAGCAACAGCAGCCAGCGCATTTCAGACATTACCGTACAGGCCAGCAGCTCATCCCAGAACCAGATGCAGCTCGCCAGTGAAGTATCAGACGCCATGGCCACCATGAGTGAAGCCACCCAGAGTGTCTCCAGCAGCGCTGATGCCACCGTATCCGCCTCCGGCCAGGCACTGGCTGAAAGTAACAAAGGGGCACAGGTTTCCGCCCAGACCCAGCAGATTATCGAACAGCTGCAGGGCAAGATTCTGCAGGCCGCTGAAGTGATTCAGAAGCTGGAACAGGAAAGTCACGAAGTAGATACAACCCTCAGTGTGATTCAGGGCATCGCCGAGCAGACTAACTTACTGGCCCTGAACGCCGCCATTGAAGCCGCCCGTGCAGGCGAACAGGGACGGGGCTTTGCGGTGGTTGCCGATGAGGTCCGCTCTCTGTCGCAGCGCACCCAGACAGCGACCATTGAGATCAACACCATGATCGACTCGTTCAAGAACAATGCGCAGCATGCGGTGAATGTGATGCAGGAAGCCAGTAACAGTACCGAACAGAGCGTTGAACAGGTTCAGAGCACGGTTACCTCACTGACCAATATCACCACTGAAATGGAGGCCATTGCCAACACCAACAACGCCATCAGCGACGCCGTGCACCAGCACAGCGATGCTACCGTGCGGGTTGAAGAAAGCATTGCCACCATTAACCGCGGCACTGAAAGCGCCATCAGCCGGGTAGAACAGCTCAGCGAAGTATCCCAGCAGATCACCAATCTGGCTGAAGAGCTGGAACAACGGGCACAGCAATTCAAAGTGTAAGCCTGAATCACAGGCACAAAAAAGGCTGCCAACCGGCAGCCTTTTTTATACGCACACTCAGTGCTTGAATTCGCTTTTATCCAGCCCGTACTTTTTCATTTTGTCATACAGGGTTTTACGGGGCAGCCCCAGTTCTGTCTGGGTATCCTTGATCGAGCCCTGACAGCGGCCCAGCGCTTTCTGCAGAATCAGCCTCTCAAACTGTTCCACCTGCTCCGGCAATGTCAGCCCGGTTTTGGCAGCACCGTCCTGCTCGTCGAAATCAAAGGTATAGGCCTCACCCAGCAGTACATAACCTTCTGCAACATTGCGCAGCTCCCGGACATTCCCCGGCCAGTTATGGGCCATCAGTAACGCCAGCTTGTCACTGCTCAACTGTGGTACCTCCCGGTGATACTGGGCCGAAGCGATCAGCGCGAAATGCTGAAACAACATGGGGATATCTTCCCTGCGTTCCCGTAACGGCGGAATCGGCAGCTGCAGAACATTCAGACGGTAATACAGATCCTGCCGGTACTCCCCTTCTTCACTAAGCTGTTTCAGATCCACCTTGGTGGCGGCAATCACCCGCAAATCCAGCGGAATCTGCTGGTTTGAACCCAGCCGTTCAATGCTGCGCTCCTCCAGCACCCGCAACAGTTTCACCTGCAGTGCCAGGGGCATACTTTCAATTTCATCCAGAAACAGGGTACCGCCGTTAGCATGCTCAAACTTGCCGATCCGGCGCTGTTTGGCATCGGTAAAGGCACCCTTTTCGTGACCGAACAACTCACTTTCAATGAGGTTTTCAGGCACCGCACCGCAGTTAATGGCAACGAAGTTTTTATCCCGGCGGTTACTGTGCTCGTGGATATAGCGGGCCACCAGATCCTTACCGGAACCGGTTTCGGCGTGTAACAGAATATCCGCCGGTGTATCCGCCACATGCTGAATCATGTTCCGTAACTGCTGAATGCTCGGCGACTCACCGATAATCCGTGGCCCTATCCCTCCCTGAGCCTGCAATGCTTTACGCAGGTTACGGTTTTCCAGGGTGAGATTGCGCTTCTCCTGTGCCCGGCGGATCACATCCACCAGCAACTCAGAAGAGAAGGGTTTTTCAATGAAGTCATAAGCGCCGTCGCGCATGGCCTGAACGGCCATCGAGATATCACCGTGGCCGGTGATCAGAATCACTGGCAGGTCGGCATCCAGCCGGCGAACCCGCTCCAGCAGGCCCAGCCCGCCCATGCCCGGCATGCTGATGTCAGTGACCACAATGCCCGGCCACTCGCTGTTCAGATGGGTTAATGCCTCTTCAGCGGCTTCACAGGCAGTTACGTCATAACCGGCCAGCTCAAGGGTTTGCCCCACCGCCACCCGGATATGCTTCTCGTCATCTACGAGCATGATTGAATTTGGCATCTGCTATTCCCGTCCGCGCCTGAGCCCCGATATCTGCCCGGATAGTATCACGCCTGAACGGAGGAAGGCACAGCCGGCAGCAGCACCGTAAACACAGCGCCGCCTTCCGGATGGTTAGTCACCGTCAGCTGGCCGCCCATGCTGAGAATAATCCGGTGGGAAATCGACAGCCCCAGACCCAGCCCCTGCTTATCAAGCTTGGTGGTATAAAAAGGTTCGAAGACCTTTTCCAGATCCGACTCAGGTACCCCTGGGCCAAAGTCCCTTACCGCAATGCTCATCATACTGTCCTGCCGGCCCGCGGAGATTTCAATCCGGGGAGCAGTCTGCCCTTCCATCGCCTGCATCGCATTACTGATCAGATTAACCAGCACCTGCTCCAGCCGGAGCATATCCCCCAGCATATAAATATCCGCCGCATCCTGCGGCCAGATAATATCCACTTTGGCTTTGGCCAGCTGCCCGTACATGATCGCCATCGCCCCGTCTTCAGCGGCCTGCAGGCTGATTGGCGACAACTGCCCGGTGGTTTTACGGGAGAACTCCTTTAAAGGGCCGATAATCTTGGCCATGCGTTCGGTCAGTAAACCGATCTCACTGAGGTTATCCTTTGCCGGTTCAGGCTTATCCATTTCCAGAAAGGAACGGGCGTTATCGGCATAGCTGCGAATCGCCGTCAGCGGTTGGTTCAGCTCATGATTAATCCCCGCCGACATCTGCCCCAGCACCGCCAGTTTGGCCGCCTGTATCAGCTCGTTCTGGGTATTCTTATGCTGTTCCATTTCGGTCAGTAACCGGGCATTGGCTCTGGACAGATCTTCCGTCCGTTCATCCACCCGGTGCTCCAGCATATCCCGGGCTTTACGCAGCTTCTGTTCATACTGCTTACGCTCGGTCATATCGTGCACGGTGACGATAAAATAGCGGTCCCCTTCACGGGTCATCCGACCGATCACCAGCTCCACCGGAATCTGTGATTCATCCGCCCGACACCCCAGTGCTTCAATCATCAGCTCGGTATCATCATCGGTACTGGTGGTGATGTGCTGCCAGCAAACCGCCCGGTCCTGCTGCGCCAGCAAGTGGCTGAAATACTTGCCCTGTACCTCTTCCGCCGGATAGCCAAACAGCTTTTCCGCCGTCGGATTAAAGGATTCAATGCGCCCCAGATGATCCAGTGTAATTAAACCCGCATGGGTATTATCAATGATCGCCCGTACCCGGGCTTCGCTGCTCTCCAGTGCCTGCTGTTCCTGACGCTTGAACTCCTCCCGCTGATCCGCCACCCGCCGGCGGGTAAACAGGAACAACAACAGGAACACCAGCGCCCCGTAACTGAAGCTGGCCAGCAATACATTGGTAAATACCTGCCGCTCCACCGCTTTGATATTAGCCAGAATAGAGACATTAAAACCGGCATCTTCAACCTGCCGGGTCTGCTGCAGATACTGGCGGGTCTTCACACCGTCCAGCGACTCACTGGACGCCCAGTCACCGTCCACCAGGGTCACAACCTCGGTGCCATCCCCCCGGTCTTTCCGCCGGATAACATTCAGCGCTTCCAGTGCTTCTTCACCGTAACGCAGGCTGCTGAGAATTCGCTGTAAATCCGCCTGTGACAACGGCGCCAGGGTACGGAATTTCCACTCCGGCCGGGTGCTGAGGAAAATCACGCCATCCTCATCGGTCACCAGAATATCCGTCAGCGGATCATTCCAGTCATTCTCAATATCGTTGATGTCGATCTTAACGACGATCACCCCCAGGGTTTTACCCCGGTAATGCACCGGATAAGAAAAGAAATAGCCCCGTTTCTTGGAGGTGGTGCCTAACGCAAAATAGCGGCCTGCCTTGCCGCTGAGGCCGTCTTTAAAGTAAGGCCGGAAGGCAAAATTACGCCCCACGAAGGTTTTTTCTTTATCCCAGTTACTGGCAGCCACCGTCAGGCCTTCGGTATTCATCAGATAGGCATCCGATGCGCCGATGGTTTCGTTCACCTTTTCCAGATAAAGGCTGGCACGGGCTTCCGCATCGCTGCCGGGATGTAACAGGGGATTGAGTAATTCAGAGTGGGTACTGATCAGCTTGGGAATGTCTTTGTAGCGGTCCAGTTCCTGTTGCAGGCTCAGGGAATACCGGCCCAGATCCGCCGCTGTGCGGTGCTGTAAATCCGCCAGCGCCCGCTCGCGACTGATAGTAGCGGTCTGATACACCACCAGAATAAGCACTGCTATTAAACACAAAGCCAGGAAAGGCCTGGATGTTAATCGTTCCTGAGTTGCCACTGTTCAGCCTTAGAAATCATCGTCATTCTTATTATTTTTTTTCAGGCTAAGGAAGTGTCGCGCACGTGTTCGCCGGTTCCAGAAGCAGCCTTGCCGGGATGACCGGCAGTATTTTCACTCTCACACCCTACCTGTGAAAGCTTGTCGTTGAAAAAGTGTCAGCATCCCGTTAGACATAAGTCGACTACAGCCGTGCGCGCATAACAACCTTTTTAGCCACCAATCCGACTAAAGTCTAACAGGATTTTCCTGCATCCGGTGACTACTGCTCTTTCTGGCCGACAGGTATGATAAGCCTTTAACTGTTCTGAGTTACCCAGGTTTCCGATGACTTCACTTGCCCAAGACCTTGCCACCGATCTGAACATCCGAGCTCAACAGGCTGAAGCGGTTATCCGCCTGCTGGATGAAGGCGCCACGGTTCCGTTCATTGCCCGCTACCGTAAAGAAGCCACCCAGGGCCTGGATGACGCTCAGCTGCGCCAGTTGGCTAAACGGCTGGAACAGCGACGGGAACTCAACGCCCGCCGGGACACCATCCTGCAAAGTATCCGCCAGCAGGACAAACTCACCCCTGAACTGCAGGCCGCCCTGCAGGCCGCCGATACCAAAAGTCGGTTAGAAGATCTCTACCTGCCCTATAAACCCAAACGCCAGAACAAAGCCGAACTGGCCCGGACCGCCGGTTTACAGCCGTTAGCTGACACCCTCAGCCGGCTGCAGGGCACCCCGGAAAAACTGGCCACCCGTTACCTGAATCCGAATAAGGGCATCAACACCACAGAAGACGCACTGGAAGGGGCCCGGCAAATCCTCACCGAACAGATCGCCGAACACGCCGATCTGCAAAGCCAGCTGCGCCAGTGGCTGTGGAACCGCGGCGAACTGAGCAGTAAAGTCATCAAAGATAAACAGCAGGAAGGGGCTAAATTTGCTGATTACTTCGACTTCAGCCAAAACATTAGCAAGCTACCCTCCCACCGGGCGCTGGCAATCCTGCGGGCCCAGCAGGCTGGCATTGTCCGCTATAAACTGCGCCCCACCGACGCCGATGCGGACCGGCCCGCTGAGCTGATCAGCCGCTTTACCGGCTGGCGCTGTGACAACAGCCCGGCCGGGCGCTGGCTGGCCACCTGTATTCAGCAGGCCTGGCAGAAAAAGCTGCTGCCATCGCTGGAAAATCAGCTAATCAAACAGCTGAAGCAGGACGCGGATGCAGAAGCGATCAGCGTCTTCAGCCGTAATCTTAAAGATCTTTTGCTGGCCGCCCCCGCCGGCCTGAAAGCCAGCCTCGGGCTGGATCCGGGCCTGCGTACCGGGGTCAAAGTTGCGGTGCTGGATAACACCGGTAAAGTGCTGGATCACACCACGGTTTATCCCCATGCCCCACAGAAACAGTGGCAGGCCGCACAGGGCACCCTGGCCAAACTCTGTCAGAAATATAGTGTAAATCTGATTGCCATCGGCAACGGCACCGCCTCACGGGAAACCGAACAGCTGGTCAAAGACCTGCTGAAACACCATCCGGATATTCAGGCCGTGCCCGTGGTCGTCAGCGAAGCCGGCGCTTCGGTATATTCCGCCTCAGAACTGGCCAGTGAAGAGCTGCCAGAGCTGGATGTTTCCATCCGCGGAGCCGTATCCATTGCCCGCCGTCTGCAGGACCCGCTGGCCGAACTGGTGAAAATCGAACCGAAAGCCATCGGCGTGGGCCAGTATCAGCACGATGTGGATCAGAACGCCCTGAATCAGTCGCTGGAAGACACTGTGGAAGACTGTGTTAATCACGTCGGCGCAGACCTGAACACCGCCTCTGCCCAGCTACTCAGTCAGGTGGCCGGGCTGAACATGACCACCGCACAGAATATTGTCGCCTATCGGGATCAGCACGGGGTCTTCACCAGCCGGAAACAACTGCTAAAAGTCCCCCGCCTGGGGCCAAAAGCCTTCGAACAGTGTGCCGGCTTCCTCAAGATCAGTAACGGAAAGAACCCACTGGACGGTTCAGCGGTGCATCCTGAGGCCTACGCTGTGGTCGAGCGCATCGCCAAAGCACAGGGTTGCAAAGTCAGCGAGCTGATCGGCCAGCAACAACGGCTGCAACAGCTGCGTTTAGAGGACTACTGCGACGCCCAGTTTGGCCTCTATACCCTGCGGGATATCATCCGTGAACTGGAAAAACCCGGCCGGGACCCGCGCCCGGAATTCCGCACCGCCAGTTTTCAGGAGGGCGTAGAAACCCTGGCAGATCTGCACCCGGGCATGCAGCTTGAAGGTTGCGTGACCAACGTCACCAACTTCGGTGCCTTCGTGGATATCGGCGTACATCAGGACGGACTGGTACACATATCCCAACTGGCGGACCGCTTTGTGAAAGACCCACACAGCATTGTAAAAACCGGCGATATCGTCAGTGTACGGGTGCTGGAAGTGGATCAGCCACGTAAACGGATCTCTCTGTCGATGAAAGCAGGCTAAGCCGGCACAGAATGTCGGATTTTTAGCAGAACCGGCATGATTCGTCGTACAGAGTCAATTCTGAACGCAACAAACTTGTCCTCAAACAGTATTATGTTGCTTTATCAGTAGGCTATAATGGCCGTTCTTTTTTACCTGCGAAGGAAGCTGTATTTTGTCTGCGGCACTGGAAAAAAATCTGCAACGCCTGACCGAAAGTGGTCTGGCATCAAGCCTGAAAGGCATGCTTCACGGCATCGAGAAAGAAGGCTTACGGGTCGACGCTGAAGGCATTATCAGCCAGACAGGTCACCCGGCTACTTTAGGCTCTACCCTGACCCACGGCCACATTACCACCGACTACTCTGAAGCCCTGATGGAATTCATCACCCCGGTATTCAGCGAGTCCGGTGACGCCTTACAGTTCCTGCAGGACCTGCACCACTTCAGCTTCCAGAAGCTCAACAGTGAAGAACTGTGGGCATCCAGCATGCCGTGCCGTATCGACGGCGACGCCATGATCCCGATTGCCCGTTACGGCAGCTCCAACGTGGGCCAGATGAAATACACCTACCGTGTGGGTCTGGAACACCGCTATGGTAAAATGATGCAGGCCATTGCCGGCATCCATTACAATTTCTCCCTGCCGGATGGCCTGTGGGAAAACCTGCAAAAACTGCAGGACAACAAAGACAGCCTGCAGACTTTCCGGTCCGACAGCTACTTTGCCCTGATCCGCAACTTCCGCCGCTATTCATGGCTGCTGCTGTATCTGTTCGGTGCCTCACCGGCGCTGTCCGCCAGCTTCATGGCCGGCCGCGAACACGACCTGGAAAGCTGGGACGAAAACACCCTCTACCGCCCGTATGCAACGTCACTGCGTATGAGCGACCTGGGCTACTCCAACAAAGCTCAGGCAGACCTGAACATCTGCTTTAACCATCTGGATACCTATACCAGCTCCCTGCAGAAAGCCATTCAGACCCCGTATGCCCCTTACGCAGAAATGGGCATTAAGGTTGATGGCCAGTACAAGCAGCTGAACAGCAATGTGCTGCAGATTGAAAATGAATATTACAGCGACATCCGTCCCAAGCGGGTTGCCCAGAGCGGTGAAAAGCCAATCCACGCCCTGCAGGAACGCGGTGTTGAATACATCGAAGTACGTAATACGGATATCAACCCTTTACTGCCACTGGGCATCGACCAGAGCCAGTCTGACTTCCTCGATGCTTTCCTGGTGACCTGTCTGCTATCCAACCCGGCGGAAATTCCGGAGCAGGAATGCAAACGCATCGGTGAAAACAACGATCTGGTGGTCAACCGTGGCCGTGAACCGGGTCTGACCCTGAACAACAACGGCACCCAGATGACCGTTGCCCAGTGGGGACAGGAAATCCTTGCAGATATCCACAAAACCGCAGCCCTGCTGGACGAAGTCTACGGTTCTCAGCGCTTCAGCACCGCCGTTAGCCAGCAACAGGAAAAACTGGATAATCCGGCACTGACGCCATCAGCACAGGTGCTGGCAGGTATGAAAGCCAGCGGCCAGGGCTATGAAGCCTTCGCACTGGAAAAAAGCCGCGAGCACCGGGCGACCATCAGCCAGAAAGCCATCAGCGCCGAACAGCAGGCGTATCTTGAAAAGCTCAGCAGTGAATCCCTGCAGGAGCAAAAAGAGATCGAGCTGGCGGACAACATCGACTTCGACCAGTACCTGGCTGACTACATGGCCAAGTAAATACACACTGAACAAAAACCGCTGCCAACAGCGGTTTTTTTATACCTGAAGAAACCGGCAGGAAGCACCATGTTCATCGTATCCATCAGTTATCAGCGCCCGCTCAGCGAAATCGAAATCTACCTTGAAGAGCATATCGCCTTTCTGAACCATCATTATGCCAACGGTACCTTTCTGGCATCCGGGCCAAAACAGCCCCGCACCGGCGGTGTGATTCTGGCGACCGCACCGACCAGAGAAGCACTGGAAGCGATTCTTGAGGAAGATCCGTTCAAGCGTGAACAGCTGGCCGCTTACGAAATTACCGCATGGCTGGCCAACCGAAGCGCACCGGGGCTGGAATTGTTACTGAACGCATAAATCATTTCACCAATGAGTCACCCAGCGCCCCAGGCGAATAATCTTGCGCCAGCAATAGCCCATCAGCCCCGGGAATAACCGGGGAAAACAAACACCGACAAACACTAACGCCCCCAGTAATATCCAGAAGCCACTGCCTGTCAGGTATAAGCCGCCGGCAGTGGCATCCGGATTCTCCAACGCCCAGTCACGGTTCAGACCGAACCACAACAACAGTGCCGTGGGTACCGAAAACACCACGCTGGCGAACAAATTCATAATAAAACCGATAACCGGCCCTTCTTCCCTGTTCCCTGCCATTACCCTCTCCTGACTACTCTGTTTCAGCTACAGCTTAGCTCACCTCTTCCAGTAACCAGTCTTTAAACACTTTGGCTGCTTTACTCAGCGGGCTGTCCTGCCGGTGGGTCAGGTAATAACTTTCGGTACTGCCCACGTAATCCTCCAGCGGTGCCACTAGCTGCCCGGCGGCTACCTGTGGGGCAACGATCTCGTCATAACTCAGACAGATGCCACAGTCCGCTACCGCCATTGCAACAGTGGTCGCGGCACTGTCCATTTTATGAATCAGGGGCTGCTCTTCATGCTGTAAACCGTACTGTGCCAGCCAGGCATGCCAGTTCTGCTGATTACCGATGACATTCAGCAGCGGCCAGTTCAGTACATCCGCTGTCTGATTAATTTCAGCGGCCATCTGCGGGCTGCAATACGGCCGCAGGCGGGGCATGATCAACCGGGTAAAATCCAGCTCCGGCCAGTCGCCGGTACCATGACGTAAAGACAGCTCTGCTGTACCGGCGGTAAACTCGCTGTCCCAGTTGGCATTAATAATTCTCAGGCTTAAACCGGGATATTCATCAGTAAATTTTTTAATGCGCGGCGCCAGCCAGAGAATGCCAAAGGCGGTATTGACCTCGATGGTGACTTCACCGTCTTTCAGCGGCGAGAAGATATCCGAGGTCCCCCGCTGCAACTCCTGCAGGGCTCCCTGTACCACCGGCAGATAGGCCCGGCCCCGTTTGGTCAGGCTGATCTGCCGGGGCATACGGTTAAACAGCGGCTCCCCCAGATTATCTTCCAGCAGACGGATCTGCTGACTGACCGCCGACTGGGTCATATTCAGCTCCCGGGCTGCCACGGTAAAGTTCAGCTCCCGGGCGGCAACTTCGAAGGTTCTCAACCAGTTCAAAGGGGGTAATTTAACCGGCATATCTGTCTCTGTATTCGGCTCTGTGGCACAGTTATTTTGCGTTGTTTAAGGGTACCATTAGCTGGGCTTATGGTGACCCCCCATATTCATCGTTTGTCGTTTTTCAGCAGCCCATTATCATTTGCAGCCTGTCGCTCACAATGTACATACCAGACGCATTTGAGCCAGTTTTCGGATTTGCATAATAATATACGGGCACACTTCTATGTTAGACGGTACACCAACAGCCGGCGGGGCAACCGACAGCCGCATCGCCAATATCACCCAGCAACCACGCAGCCTGAACATTGAATGGGATGACGGCCGGCACGCCAGTTTCCACTTCCTCTGGTTACGGGATAACTGCCCAAGCGGCTTCCACGCTGATACTCAGGAACGTACCTTTGATCAGTTGTCTGTCACGGCTGACATTCATCCGCTGGCCATCGATTACGATGCCGACACCCTGAACATCGACTGGTCTGAAGGCGAGCACCGCAGCACTTTCTGCCAACAGTGGCTACGCAGCCACGCCTACTCCGGTAACCTTCGCCAGCGTCAGAGCTCTACATACCAGAGCTGGAACAACAGCTTCATTAATAACATTCCGGAAGCCGACAACGGCGACATCATGCAGGACGACAAAGCCCTGTTTGACTGGATGACCGCCCTGGACCGTGACGGCCTGGCCATTGTCCGCAACATGCCGATCACCGACGAAGCGGTAGTAGATGTAGCCCAGCGCATCGATTACCTGCGCCGCACCAACTTCGGGGTGACCTTCAATGTGATCTCGGTACCGAACCCGATTAACCTGGCGTACACCTCCATCGCCCTGCCACTGCACACCGACCTGGCCAACCAGGAAGTCCCGCCGGGCTACCAGTTCCTGCACTGCCTGGCGAACGACAGTGAAGGCGGCGCATCCGTTTTTGTTGACGGACTGCGGGTGCTGGAAGACCTGCGCGGCGAATGCCCGGAAGATTTCCGCCTGCTGGCAGAACATGCCATCCCGTTCCGTTTCCACGATGAAGGCCACGACATCCGCCAGCATCATCCGGTGATCAACCTGAACACCTTTGGCGAAATTGTTGAGATTAAATACAACGCTCACCTGGCGGATATTTTCGACCTGCCGGAAGAGATCATGCATGAATACTACCTGGCCTACCGTAACCTGATGGGCCGTCTGCGCGATCCCCGTTACACCATCAAACTGATGCTCAACGGCGGCGACATGGTAGTCTTCGATAACCGTCGGGTCATGCACGGCCGTGATGAGTTTGATCCGAGCACCGGCACCCGCCACCTGCGCGGCTGCTACGTAGACCGGTCTGAATTCCAGAGCCGCCTGCGGGTACTGGGCCAGAAATACGCCTGATACCACCGCTGAGCAACGCTGAATAACGCCGCGTCAGGGTTTTCCTGCCGCGGCGTTTTTACGTCACAGACACTCTGAATCACCCTCTGGCACAAAAAATTCCCTGTTTTTCTGATTCTGCGGTAACCTAACGCCGCTGTAAGAGTCATACCTGCATATCTGAAGCTTTCAAGGAATTGTTATGTTCTCCCGATACACCTCCGCCTTTATTCTGGGCAGTATGGCCCTGCTACTGAGTGCCTGCAGCAGCCAGCCGGATATCAGTAACACGCCACAACCACTGGACGGCAGCTGTGACTATGACCGCCGTACCCTGCTGGCACAGTTACCGGCGCTGGCCATCGAGGTAAACGGTGAAACCGAACTGCAGAGCGCGAACAATGAATATATCAGCGTGCCGGCCGGACAACTGAAAGCCTACCCGAAAGCCCGTTACTTTGAACTGGACGTCAGCACCCGTATTGGCGGTGACTGCCAGCCCACCCGGGTCCACAGCATCGCCCCGCTGCAGATCGACAACCTGGACATTGCCCCCAGCGACAGCCGGCTCTACCAGAGCAGTGCGGTGCTGAAAGCCGCCAAAGCCTGCCTGGCGGAGTACTCCCTGAGCTTCTGTCGGGAAAACGGCCTGATCAGCACCGAAGATCAGGAGCAGGCCAGCCTGATACGCCAGAGTCAGCCAAGACTACTGCGTCAATGCTCGGTGGATACCCTCACAACCCTCCGGTCTGAGTTAACCACCGCAGCCGGCGATGCCGGCTACCTGATCTGCTCACCGGGGCTGGACAGCGACGAAATTGCTATCCAGATCAAAGCCTCCGGCGGTGCCTCCGGCAGCGTCTACAGAGCCCTGGAAGCCCGCTGATATCAGCCCTTCAAAAACACATCGAATTTCCTGCGGTCAGCCATCGAATTTATTGATAGCTGGCCAGCGGGATTTGATTGACAGAACAAAAGCTTAGGGCATAAAGTCGCGGAAAAACGCCCTAAGGAATTGCACTCAATGACGGCGACGCTGATCTCCCTGATATCCCTCTTTCTGAGCGGATTTATCATGAATCTGGGTCACGGCCTGAATAACATTCTGGTCCCTACCCGCCTCAGCTCTGAAGGTATCAGTGCCGACAGTATCGGTCTGGTCATGGCCATGTTTTCGGTCGGCCTGCTGCTGGGTGGACTGTATGCCAGACGGCTGTTAATCCGGGTGGGTCATATCCGCCTTTATGCCGCCAGTGCCGCCCTCGGCGCCATGAGTATTCTGGTTTGTTTCCTGTGGCTCAACGAATGGGTCTGGGGCGCGATGCGCATCATCATCGGCTTCAGCATCGCCGCTACCAACATCGTAGCGGATGGCTGGCTGAGCGAACGGGCCACCAGTAAAACCCGCTCGCGGATTCTGGCCACCAACCAGACCGTGGTGCTGTCTGCCATGTTCCTCGGCTCCTTCCTGATCAACTTTGGCGAAGTGAATCAGGCAGAACTGTATATCATTGCCGGCCTGCTGTTCTGCGGCGGCCTGCTGCCTATCGCCATGAGCCGGGTATCCGCCCCGGAAGTGGATGACACCCCACGGATGCCACTGTTTGATCTGAGCAAAACCTCCCCGGTGGGCGTTATGTCCGTACTGATGTGCGGCCTGTTGCTGGGCTCCATGCTCAGCATGCTCGCGGTATACGCAGAGAGTAAAGGCATCAGCGGCGTTAATCTGTCGATGCTGATCGGCTCCGCCATCATGGGCGGCTTTGCCCTGCAGTTCCCGGTGGGCTACCTGGCAGACCGTTTTGACCGCCGCTCAGTGATGCTGCTGATCGTGCTGGTCTCCATGGTACTGATTGCGCTGGTGCCGTTCAGTGTGGAACTGGACCTGTTTATCGCCACCCTCATTTTAGTGGGCCTGAGCAGCGGCATCATGGCGGCCCTCTACCCGCTGGGGGTCTCTGAAACCTTCGACCGCCTGCAGCAAAATCAGATGACCGCTGCCATGGGCACCATGATGATTATCTACGCCATTGGCGGAACACTGGGGCCAACCGCCGCCGGTTTTATCATGGAAAATGCCGGCGATAACTACTTCTTTGCCATGCTGGCGATTCTGCACGCGGTCTTCGCCCTGTTTATTTTCTACCGTTCCAAAGTACGGCCATCCATTCCTGTCGATCAGCAGGAAGCATTCGTGCCACAGGGGGCAACCGGTATGGTCAGTGCCGATCTCGATCCCCGGACCGAATACACCGACACCGCACCGGAAATCAGCCCCGCTGCTCAAACCGCGATGGATATGGCCACCCACCATCCGGAACTGGCCATCGACATGGTTATGCTGATCGCCAAAGCCAATCCGGAACAGGTCAACGAAGTGGCCGGTGCAGTCGCAACGGTAGAGGGTATCGACGTCACAGAACTGTATAACCGCCTCAACGAACTGACTCCCGAACAGGATACCGAACTGGCGCAAAGCATCATCGCCGCCTCCACCGAAGCCCCTGCTGAGCTGGTCAGTGCAGTATTTGAAGAAGCAGAATCAGAAGACATACCGGAACTGGCCGCCTCCATGGCAGAAGCCGCACCGGAACAGACAATGGAAATCATCGAAGCGGCCACCGAAGCCGTACTGGAAGACGACAATCCGGAAGCCGTGGTGGAAATTGCCGAAGCCTACCTGAGCAACGTCTCCGACAGTCTTGAAGACATGCGCTACGCCGACCGTCTGGCGGATGAAAGTGAGCAGAACGTCACCGACATGGTCTCAATGATCGCTGAGAAAGCCCCGGAACAGGCCATGGATGTGGCCACCGCTGCGGTGGAAGCCGTCCCGGAAAGTGCCTCAGACGTGGTGGAAGTGCTCCATGAACATGACGCCATTGATGACCTGGTATCTGATCTGAAAGACCGGCCGGAACCGTCATAACAAGCTATTAGCCGGGCAGATCAGCTGTCCGGTTAGTCCTGAATACAGTCGAAAAACGCCGCCACATGCGGATTCTGGCGGCCGTTTTTCAGGCAGACCACCTCATCCCAGTTAACCGCCTCCATACCGGCCACCGGCACCGCACGGACCCGCGGGTCCTGATTCACCTCACGGTTATACAGAAACCCCACACCCATCTTGCGCACCACCGCTTCAAATACCGCCTCCCGGCTACCCATCACCAGCCCGGGCTGAACACTCAGCCCACGCTCCGCCAGAGCTGACGCCAGTTTTTGCTGAGTATTCGAACCCTGTTCGCGAAAAATCAGCACCTCTTCACACAACTGCTCCAGCGTCAGTGACGCCGCACCGACAAGAGGATGATCCGCCGGTAACAGCGCCATCAGGCTCTGCCTGGCGGCCAGTTGCTTATGCACCCGCTGATGCGCCGGCGACCCCGCCAGCACCGCCACATCTACCTGTAAATTCAGCAAATTCAGCCAGGTCTGTTCCGCATTGGAAAACAGGGTTTCCACCTTAATCTGCGGGTATCTGCTGCGAAATTCGGCGATCAGGTCCAGTGCCACATGAGGGCCATCGGCACCGATCACCAAACTGCCCGTATGCCGGCTGTCCGGCGACAGCAACTGCCGGGCCTCCGCCTCCGCCCGAAACATCTGCCGGGTGACAGCAAACAGTTCCTGCCCCTGTGCAGACAACTCCAGCCGGTGACCGGCTTTGCGGAACAGCACCTTGCCGCTGTCCGCCTCCAGCGCCTTAAGCTGCACACTCACCGCCGGCTGGGTCAGGCTGAGACGCTCCGCCGCATCCTGAACGGATCCCGTCAGGGCCACTGCGTGGAAGGCTTTAAGCTGCGCATGGGTCATTCCGTCACCTGGCTGTAAAAATAAATTTATAAATTTGTTAACGGCATTGTTTTGACCACCGCCGCCGGCCTGCGGCATAAATACCCCGTGACTTATCGCAACCGGCCAACACCACAATAAAAGACCGACGAGAGCAGCCCAACAATGAACGATACTTCAGCCCCAAACTATATCTTTGAAGCCAGTGAGAAACCAACCCGCCCGCTGCATCAGGTGCCCCTGATTGTTGCCACGGAAGAATCCGTTAAAGGCTACGGCTGTCTGGTGGATGATCCGGATAATTTTGAAATCGAAATCGTCCGCTGGCCGGCACAGGGCTGGCGCCCGGTGGATGAAGGCACCGGCGACGAAGCCGGCTGGGTAGAAGGTGTCTTCCACGGCGAATGGCGCGGCGACATCCTCCACGGCAGCAATGAAGCGGTGAACGGTGAATATGTGCTGGGCTGGTCCTGCGACCCGCAACAGGCCCAGAGTGATGTCGCCAGCGTCCCCCGGGATCAGGTGCTGCTCTGGCACATGAATTATCACCCGGACGGCGGGCAGATGTTCTATCCATTGGATAACAAGCCGTTTGTAGTGCCGGTGGCATTACCCGGCGATGATCTCACCCCGGATAAGGTGGTAGCGTTCTGGTGTGATGGCAGCCGTGGGTTGTATATCCATCCAAATATCTGGCACGAGGGTATTTTCCCGGCTGAAGATAAACAGCGTTTTCAGGACCGCCAGGGACGGGTTCATGCGCGGGTGAGTTGTGACATAGGGGAGGAGTTTGGGGTTTATCTATCAGTTCCTCTGAAACTGTGATCAGTTAATTCCTCTTTTTGATACTGCTAGGGGTATTTGCTGGGGCAAATACCCTGCTAATTCGACGTTTAGTGCTTATCGTTGTTAGTGTGCTGATTTTTTATTTCAGATAATCTTTTTCGCTTACGCGACTCAAGACCTTTAAACGGCTAAAGGTCTTAAGAATCTAAAGGCCGCCCCACTACTCGCCTGGCTTCGCCAGGTTCCCTGCGTGTTTCGCGAGCAACAGGCCTCCTGAAAACTCGACCGCTTCGCGCTCTCAAACAATTCATCCGGCTTATCTGTTACTCGCTGCAATACTCGGCTTCGCAGAAGGGGATCATCAGCCCGTGCCAACGGAGAGGATTGATGTATATCTATGGATTTCAAAGGTTTCGCTACGTATAGTCGATAGCAGATAACAGCATTAATTACCCACTCAATGCTTTCTCATCACCTAATCTAATGCGCCAAATAGCGCTACGGCTTTAACCATTTAAACTAAGGAAAGTTAATGAAAGCTATTTACGCAATTGTATCCATACTCACCCTATCAGGCTGCGTTGCTACTCCATCATTATCACCCAAAGTAGAATGGATTTCAAAAACGAATATTGATGAATTTACTGATAAACAAACATGCTCAGTAACGGTTGGTAGCCTCTATAGTCAAAACTCAGTTTACACGTACAACAATCACTATTATCCGTATATTGATGTTGTAAACGGTAAAGCTCGAGTTGGAATAAGAAGCGGGGGGAAAATTAAAATTCCTGTAGGCGATGTCCAAATAAGAATTGATAGCAACAAAGCCTGGACGATTAGCTCAAGCGAAACACCTTTAGATTACGTTCCTGAAGGAACAATGAGCTCTATTGATGCATACGCAAAGAATCTACCTAAGCAGAATCAAGCACTTTTGAAAGATACGTATAAAACTACTATGGAAACTGCTGTCAAAGCGATGTCTCCTTTTACAGCTACAACAGGAAATAAAGCCAAAAACATTCTCCGTGAAATGCTCACTGGGGAAGTCATTAAATATCGGACGATTGGTCTTAACCAAGCAGCCTCATCAACAGGTGAGTATAAACTAGGGGAATCACTCAAAACTGCTCTGAAGCAGTGTGGAGTAGATATAGACCAAGAAGCCTAATCTTTCATTTATCTTAAGATCTAACATGGGGTAGCTCTTTCCTTTTTCCTAAACGCCCCACCTGCAGTTGGCACCCGCTTCCCCTTATGCGCAGCTGAGCAATGCAGGCATTGAATGATCAGCAGCGCAAACTGTTTGAAGGAGCGGAGCGACTGAGTTTTTGTGCTGCCATTCAATGGCGAAACGCGCAGGGCACCCGGCGTAGCCGGGCAAGCATTGGGGCGGCCTTTAGATTCTTAAGACCTTTAGCCGTTTAAAGGTCTTGAGTCGACGAAGTCGAAAAAGATTATCTGAATTAATAATTCAGCACTGAAACAGAGAAAAAAACTTACGACAAGAAATACAAAACCATCAGAGTTGAACCTCAACTCGGTTCCGGCCACCCTCTTTGGCCCGATAAAGCGCCTCATCCGCTCTGGCAATAATCGCCTCTATAGAATCGCCACTCTGCGACAGAGTAAAACCAAAACTGGCACTCACACTGCCCACGTCCTCAAACCCCTCACCGGCAATCTTCACCCGCAACGCCTCCAGCAAAACAGTCACCACCTCAAGATTCGACTCAGGGAAAATAATAATAAACTCCTCCCCTCCATAGCGGCCCACATAATCCGTTTTACGTAAACTGCTCACCAGCAGCTCAGACACCGCGACCAGCACACTGTCACCCGTCTGGTGCCCGAAGGTATCATTCACCTGCTTAAAGTGATCGATATCGAGAATAGACAGACAGAAATCCCGCTCAAACCGCTCTTTCCGGTCCAACTCGATTTGCAGTAGCTCTTCCAGCTTACGGCGGTTAAACAGACCGGTCAGGTTATCCGTCTGCGCGAGCCTCTCCAGTGCCTTATTCTTATCCTCAATATCCCTCTGCGCCTGCTTCAGCAGCTTATTGGCTTTGGTCACTTTGGTGTTCCAGTACATCAGCAGCAACACAATCAGCAACGCCACCAGAACCACTTCCCAGATCAGCTTATAATCGATGCCCTTCTCATAT
This sequence comes from Aliamphritea spongicola, assembly GCF_017051665.1. NCBI lineage: Bacteria > Pseudomonadati > Pseudomonadota > Gammaproteobacteria > Oceanospirillales > Oceanospirillaceae > Aliamphritea > Aliamphritea spongicola. The sequence continues at coordinate 85,338 of NZ_JAFIDL010000008.1, read as the reverse complement.
TTGATCGGAATCCACTTATTCAGAATCTTACGGTGCAGCTCATTGGTAATGTTATTCACCGCCTTCTGCAGCACCGCCAGAAGCGTCTCATCATCGTTACGTACTGCAATAGAAAGCTTAAGCTTTTCATTGATCTTGCCGGCAATCTTCAACTCACCGAAATACTGACTCTGGAACTCATAGCCAATGCTGGCCAGGGTATCGATAAAGCCAAACAGCTGACCATCTTTCACTTTATCCAGCCCCTCGTAGATATCATCTACCTCCACAAGCTCGAGCGAGGGATAGCGGCTTCGCAAGATATTCACAAAGGCGTCACCGCGGATAATGCCAACCTTCTCCCCTTCCAGATCCAGAATGTGATTGATGAAAGGCACATCCACCCGGGTCGCCACCACCAGAGGCACTTCCAGATAGCTGCTGGTGAAGTTGAGATAACTTTTTCGCTCCGGGGTTTCCATGCCCAACGCCAGCATGTCACAGCGCCGCTGCTTTATATATTCCAGCGACTGGTTCCAGCTGTTAGTACTGACCAGCTCAAATTTCGCAGACAGCATCTGGCTAAACAGCTGGTAATAATCCGCACTCATCCCTATGTGTTCGCCTTTCTCATTCAGCCCTTCGAAAGGCAGGCCCTTAGGGTTAATGCAGTATTTAATCCGGTTGGTATTTACGTACGCAATTTCATTCTTATTGAGCAGAATATGGCCGCCCACGTATTCTTTAATCGAGCCGATCCATTTATCACTTAATGCCGCTTTTTCCTGCTTCATCATGGCACTGAGCGTCTTCTGAACGATCGAGCTTAACAATGGCAGTTCAGGCTGAATGCCAAAGCGCAGATCTTCCCGCTTAGTATTAGGCAGCGAAAGCTCGCTGGCCAGGGTGATATTCGTGTAAAGGTACTTCTTAATCAGATGGTTAATATTCGGCAGATTCTGCATCAGCGCATCTATCTTGCCGAAGACTAAATCTTTAGTAAGGGCATCATAGCTGTCGTAATACACCAGATTCAGATTACCTACTTTTTTCAGTTCTTCGATATAGAACACATCTTTCAGCACCCCGACTTTCTTACCTTCCAGGCTTTGCAGACCTTTGTATTCACCAAAGTTATCTTTCACAAAGATCATGATCGGAATGTTGTAATAGGGGCTGGTGAACAGGGTAAAAGGCTCGCGGTATTCCTTGTAGGAAATACTGCTGATCATATCCACTTCTTTGTTTTTAAAAGCGTTATAGATTGTGGTCCACTTATCGGTGCGGATTTCAAAGCGCAACCCGGTTTTCTCTGATATCAGCGCCAGCAGGTCATGTTCAAAACCCACCAGCCCGGCACCGGACTTATAAGAAAACGGCGTAAAGTCCGGCATCATCGCAACTTTGATCACCGGATGACTGGCAATGAAGGCCTGCTCTTCTTCAGTCAGCACAACCTCACTGGCCAGCGTACTGAACGAAAGGCACAGCATAAGAAACAATCGGGAAAAAAAGACCTTCATTACAATCCTTGGTATATCACTATTTAAAGGCCAACAGACAACACGAACAGAAGAAATCCGCTCACCGTGCAGGCAGCATTAAATTTACCATTTAGTAAAGTAATTATCCCTACCCCGGCACTCACTCTGATCAGTAAAAAGCCCGACAACTGCTATACCACCAACCATGTACTATAAGTTCTTATAGTTCGAACCAGCCCTCAAAGTCACTGCCACTGCAGCCCCAGATAAATAACGAAAGGAATCAGGTAGCTTGAAACATGATGGAATATTTAAAGAAATATGGATGGATAGCACTCACAGCAGTAATGGCCGATTTTGTTGCTTTCATATATTGGCAAAGCTATCTATCCACAGGATCAATTCATGACTCTAAACATAACTTCACATTTACCGGCGAAGCGGCACACTCTCTGCTTGCCATCATGACCCTGTTCGCAACTGTATGTACGTATTACTTTATAAAATCACTGATACTCTTCCACCGTAACCGCTAAAGCAAAACAGAAATAAAGGAAAAAGAACTCTCTGTTTGCCTCTTCAGAACACCTCACCCACAGTTGGCACCCTGCTTCCCCTTATGCGCAGCCGAGCATCGCAGTTTTAAAATGGAGTAATGCGAGGACTGTCTGAGCGAAGCGGCCATCTGTTTTAAGGAGAGTGCAGCATCCATTTTAAAATGAGAAGCACAGAGCACACGGCGAAGCCGGGCAAGCATTGGGGCGGCCTTTAGATTCTTAAGAACTCTTTTTGACAAGCTTTGGCCGTTACAAAAGTCTTGAGTCGCGTAAGCGAAAAGATCATCCGAAATAAAAATTCAGCACAACAATAGCGACACCAGCCAAACAATCAGCCCACTCAACCCCGAATACACATCTGCATGAAAGCGCTGAGTAACAGTCAAAAGAACAGAATCAAACCAACAACTTCTCAACTGAAGTAGCCAGCTTAAAATCCCGCTCACTCAAGCCACCCACATCATGGGAAGTAAGCGTAATATCCACCGTGTTATAGCAATTAAACCACTCCGGATGATGATTCTGCTTATCACAGATAATCGCCACCGAACTCATAAACCCAAATGCCCGCACAAAACTGCGAAACGTAAACTGCTTAAAAATGGTATCGCCCCGCCGTTCCCACGGGGTTTCCAGTCCGTCGTTCAGGGTGGCCAGTGCAGCTTCAATCTGTGCTTCACTATAGGCTTCCGACAATGCCATGATCCGTCTCCTGTATTGATATATCTGTTAGCTTAGTCAGCCTCAGCCCGGCTTTCACCCGGAGGCAGGTATATTCATTCAGTTTGCCATTGCAGCCACAGAAAGCCCACCGGCGTCAGGCATAAAAAAAGGAGCATCAGTGATGCTCCTTCTTAGTGTTTAACAGACGGTCAGCGATCAGTTTTCCTGAGAAATCGCCTCTCCCTCACCAGTCTGCTTTTTCTCCATGAACAGGGACTTCAGTACTCCCAGTGTCATCAGAATGATCACCACACTGAGCGGCAGTGCCGCAGCAATATTGGCGGTTTGCAAGGCACTGAGGCCGCCGGCCACCAGCAGGGCTGCCGCCACAAAGCCAATAATGATGCCCCAGAACACCCGGAAGGTTTTTGGTGGATGCTCGTTACCGAAGGACAGAATCGTAGTCAGTACCAGGGTACTGGAGTCTGAAGAGGTCACGAACCAGCTCAGCAGCAGGAAGACCATCATGGCAGACAGAATCCAGCCCATCGCGCCGGTACCGGCGATGCCATCAGAGCTGGCAAACAGTGCCGCCGGCAGGTTCCAGGCCATTACCAGATCAATGATCCCGGCGGTGCCCACACCGGCTTCCGCGTACAGTTCCTGATACAGGGCGGTGCCGCCGAAAATACCCAGCCAGACGAAGATGATGATGGTCGGCACCAGCAATACACCGATAACGAATTCACGCAGGGTACGGCCTTTGGAGATACGGGCAATGAACAAACCGATGAACGGCGCCCACGCCAGCCACCAGCCCCAGTAGAATACGGTCCAGCCGTTTTGCCACTTAGCCGGGCCTTCCTCTTCCGGGAACCACAGACCCATCTGTACAAAGCTGCCCAGATAATCCGCAATGGAGTCGCCGAAAATGCCCAGTAACCAGGCGGTCGGGCCGCCAAACAGGAAGAAGGCGACCACCAGAATCGACACCAGAATATTCAGCTCAGAAATGATCTTGATGCCCTTATTTACGCCGGAAAGGGCCGACAGAATCGACACCACGGAGATCATAAAGATCAGGATCAGCTGGGTCATGGTACCCGGATCAACGCCGATCAGGCGTTCCAGCCCTACCGACATCTGGCTGACACCCAGACCCAGCGAGGTGGCCACACCGAACACACAGCCCAGTACACCGAAGATATCCACCGCATGGCCAATCGGCCCGTAGATACGCTCACCGATGAACGGATACAGGGAAGAACGCAGCGCCAGTGGCAGTTTTTTACGGTAAGCAAAGTACGCCAGTGACATACCCACAATCACGTAGACCGCCCAGCCGTGGAAGCCCCAGTGGAAGAAGGTTACCCGCAGAGCATCCACCGCCCGGTCGTAGCCCAGCGCCGTGGCGCCGGCCATGTCCGCATAGGGATTATTCGGGTAGCCGAAGCCACCGCTGTTATCCAGATAGAAGATCGGTTCCGCGACCCCGAAGAACAGGATACCGATACCGATACCGGCGGAGAACAGCATTGAGAACCAGGCGAAATTGCTGAATTCCGGCCGACTGTCATCGTCCCCCAGCCGCACCTTACCGAACGGGCTAACCACAATGTAAAAACACACGGCGATCAGGAAAACCACGGTCACCAGGTAGTACCAGCCAAAGGTGGATTCAATCCAGCTGCGGGCGCTGCCAAATACTGTGCCAGCCAGATCGGTATTCGACCCGGTGAACAGTACAAACAGCAATACCAGTGCCGCTGAAGTGATGGTCATTCCCTTGTGCATATCTTTGAACAGCCCGGTCTGGGCCAGCATATCTGCCCGAAACACCGTACTTTCCGGTGCCGGACTGCGAGAGTCTTGCGACATAACGCATCCTCCATCTTGTTATTTTTGTAGATGAATTAACCTTCCGGTCGGAAGGCAGGAAAGGAAAAAGGCCGGCTTGCGCCGGCAAACTCGCTGATCCGCCAACATCAGGCGAACGGATCAGGCAGGCATTTTCCGAAACGGTTTAACTGTGGTTTACGCCAGTGTGTGGGTATCACCGTCGACGCTGATCACCTGACCAGAGACTCTTCGGCCTCCCTCAGACGCCAGGAACACCGCCATAGCGGCAATGTCTTCAGGGTCCACAAAAGTCTGCATCGAGCACTGGCTCACATAGGCAGCGCGTACTTCGGCTTCTGAGGTGTCGCGGGCGCGGGCTTCGTTGGCAATCACCCGGTCCATCCGCTCGCCTGAGACCGCCCCGGGGCAAATCGCATTCACCCGGATATTGTCGGTACCGCACTCCATCGCCAGAGACTTGGTCAGCCCGGTCACTGCCCATTTGGCAGCCGCATAAGGAGTACGCAGGGGATAGCCCATGATTCCGGCGGTGGAAGATAAATTGATAATGGCGCCGGACTGCTGTTCTTTCATCAGCGGCAGGGCCTGCTTACAGGCGTAGAAGGTGGCATTAAGGTTTATCTGTACGGTTTGCTGCCATGCATCAGAATCCAGTGATTCCAGCACCCCGGCCGGGCCGCCGATACCGGCGTTATTCACCAGCACATCAATGCCGCCCAGTTGCTCAAGACCTTCACGGAAGAAGGCTTCGACCTGAGCTTCATCCCCCACATCTGTCAGGCTGCAGCTGATCTGATCAGACTCCGCCGCCATGGCATTCAGGGCATCCTGATCAATATCACAAATGTGTACCCGGGCACCGGCAGCGACAAAAGCCCGGGCAATTCCCCGGCCAATACCCTGCGCCGCTGCTGTTATAAATACCCGTTGTTGCTGTGACTGCCCGCTCATGAACACCTCCGCCAGCGGCAACTGTCAGTGAAGGCCTCACCTGTCTGTCAGCTGCACGCTTATTGTTATTATCTGCCTGCTAAAGTACCGAAGGCAGCGGCTGAGGTTTTCAGAAAAAACGACTATCTGTTGATAAAAATCGAATATAACCGGACAAAATCGTCAATCTGCGCCTAACGTTCGTGACTGGGTTTGATATTGAAATAGCGCTGATAGCAGCGGCTGAAGTGCGCCACGGAGCTGAAACCGCAGGCAACGGCCACATCGGTCACGCTGTGGCTGGTCTGCTGTAGCATCCAGCGTGCCTGATTGAGCCGTAGGGTACGGTAATAAGTGCCGGGGGTCTGCTGCAGGTAATGTTTGAAAAGCCGTTCCAGCTCCCGGTTAGACACCCCCAGATGCACGGCAATCTCCCCCATGCTGAGGGGTTCTTCAATGTTGTTTTCCATCAGCTGTACCGCATCCGCCAGACGGGGATTACGGCTGTCGAGCCGTTTCTGCAGCGAGGCCCGCTGGGGATCAGAATGGTGTCTTTCATGGGTGACTATCAGTTCATCCGCCACCGTCACTGCCAACCCGTTACCGTGCTGGGTACGGATCAGGTGCAGCATCATCTCCAGCCCCGACAGTGCACCGCTGCAGGAAAACCGTTTTCCGTCCACCACCAGCAGCTCCTGCACCCAGCTCACTCGGGGGTAAACCGCCATCGCAGCAGGCAGATTTTCCCAGTGCATGGTGGTGCGGTAACCGTCCAGTACTCCGGCTGCGGCAACGATATAGGCTGCGGTATCCTGGCTGCCGATCTCGGCACCGTGGCTGGCCTGCTGACGAACAAAACTCAGTAATCCGGGGGTAATGTTCTGTTCCGGGTTATCACCGGCACAGACAATCAGCATCTGCACTTTCCCGACATCCCGGAGGCTGTGCTGGCTCATAATTTCAATGCCGTCACTGCTGCTGATCAGCCCGCCCTGCTCACTGATCAGCCGCCAGCGATACAATTCGCGCTCACTGGTGCGGTTAGCATGACGCAGAGGGTCCAGCATGGAGGTTAAGCCAAACAGGGAAAACCCGGGGACGAGCAGAAAATCTATCTGCTGGGGAAAACTCACCGGCCGATCACCGAACATAATGCACCTCCTGCTCAGGCGTAAATAAACCCACGTGTTTCAGGCCCCGCCTGTCACCGGTATAGCACAGTCTGCCTGGACGATTCCGACAAAACCGCCCAGACAAAACAAGCCTACTAAGATACTGACAAAAACCGACGATCTTTATCTATATACGAATAAAAACATAACACAAGCGAATATATCGACACGATTCCTGCAGAATAAACAGCACTGGCACCGGTACTACAGGCACAAAAAAACCCCGCGTGCGGGGTTTTCTTCAAAACAGACCTTCAGCCCTGCTGCCGGTCTCTTTCAGCCCGGGCACGGAACTTGGCTTTCACCATCCGGGTCACCGACTGAAACGGAAACAGTTGCTGCCGGAACATACCCACCGGCACGTAATCTCCCACCACACCATAGGCATCCGGCCATTCTTTCTGGCCACGCACAGCCGTGCCAAACAGGTAATCCAGAAAGGCAAAGTGGGCGGCATAATTACGGTCAATGGCCGCATCATCAGATGAATGATGCCAATGATGGAATTGCGGCGTCACAATGATGTATTTCAGCCAGCCAAACTTCACATTCACATTGGCGTGGTTAAACACCGCCTGCAGACCCACAATGATCACATATATATCAATCACTTCCTTTGAGAACCCGAGCACGAAAATAGGCGTCAGCACCAGACAGCGGGTAGCGATCAGCTCGAGAATATGCTGCCGGGAACCCGCCAGCCAGTCCATGTGCTTGGCACTGTGGTGCACCGCATGAAAGCGCCACAGCACCGGCACTTCATGATAAGCCCGATGGGCACTGTACTGCACCAGATCCGCCGCCAGCACGATCAGGAATATCTGCACCGCCAGCGGCAGCCCGGCAATAAAATCCTGCACTTCAGAAAACACCGCCCAGCCAAACGCCTTGTGAACAAACAGATTGGTCACCAGCAACACAAAGCCGACAATCAGGTGATTCACAAAGAAGTGGTTCAGATCCCCCTGCCATTCCGGCCGTAAAACAGCCTGCTGACGGTTATGGGGGATCAGTTTTTCAATGAAAATAAACACCAGGGTAGAGCCCAGCAAATCCAGAATGAACCAGTCCATCCCCAGATACAGCGTAGGTGTGGTGAATTCCCCCACCTCAACCTGATGGCCCCCCAGCATGATTGTCAGAATCAGAAACACCCAGGCAAAAGCCCCCATCCGTTTTTGCCGGTTGCGGACAAAGTTAAGCAAGCCAAGGCTGCCCGCCAGCACCATTGACCAGAACATCAGCTGGCGCAGAAACTCCACATCATAGGCCTGCCGCAGTTCGGGGGTAGTGAGGTATTGGGGAAAATGAAATGCCAACACCCCTAAAAATGACAGTACCGCCAGTAAACAGGCGATGTAGCCACTGATATTGCCGGCACCAAACTGAAAGGTATCGTCCTTAAAAATCCTGCTAAGCATGAGAAATCCCTGTGCTTCATAAGTATCAGCCGGATACTTTACCGGAATTATCCGCTAAAACGAAAACAGGCAGCCTCAAGGGCTGCCTGTCATAAACGGCGCGCACTGTGCAGACCGCTAAAAATACCTATGCTCTGGGGCCTACACAAAGCAGTGCTGTGGGCTCCAGCAAACCGGACTGTGGCAATAACTGACATACGGCCACATCATCGAAGCCTCCGACTAAAGTCATGCCCAGCCCCAGCGCGGTAGCCTGCAAATGAATGTTCTGGCTGACGGCACCGGTTTCCATATACACATAGCGTTCACCGCGCCAGCCCCGGGGGGCCTGTTCGGCAAATGCCTGGCGCATACTCTGAATATCCGCCAGCACTACAATCACCGCGGCGGCATCCGCCAGCCAGGGCTGATCACCGATTGCCGCTGCGGCGAATCCCGCACTGCGCTCACCTTCATCCAGAAAATTCAGGCTGTGGCTCGCACCGTTATAACCGTAAACACCGGGAATCAGCCCCCGCACATGGCGGACATACACCTGCAACGACAGCGGGCACAGGCCATTGGCGGAAGGCGCCATGCGTTTCCCGTTAGACGTACCGCCCCGGGTTTTGCGTTCCCCCTGACCGGCCCATAGCAATGCCGATAACTGCTCCAGATTGAGCCCCTGTTCAACGTTAAACGAACGGACTGTCTCACGTTCTTTGAGCACCATCTGCAGGTCACATGGCGGTAATTGCAGTTCCGGTAACGGCTTAATCATCACATTCCCCTGTTTGCTCATGCTTCTGCCAGCTCGCCACAAACCCTAACGGCGGATTCGCCGGTACATGCTGTAACTCAGCACAATAATTACCAATGTTTTCGGCGACTTCCTCAAACCAGCATAACTGTAACTGTTGCCCCAGCGCCGCCTGTAAAATGTCTGCCAGGGTATGCTGAAACCAGTAATTGGGCGTTGCCTCATAGGCTTCGCCGGTAAAGTAATCCAGCCCGGAGGTATCCTCAAAAGGTGCCCGGTTAAAATATGAATACTGCAACAATGGGCCGGCTTCAGTTTCATCGTACATATTCAGCAGCGGGTGAATATCCTCAATGAACAGCTTGCCACCGGATTTAAGAAAGCGATGGCATACAGCCATGAAGCCCGGTAAATCCGGCATCCAGTTAAGTACACCCACTGTCACGATCAGAAAATCAAACCGCTGCGTCAGGGTTTCCGGAATGGCATACACGTTATAGCAGTAAAACTGCATATCCGGATGCCCGGCCAGTGCCGCCAGTTCCTGCGCCTGCTCAACAAAGTTTGCCGCACCGTCAATGCCGGTACACTGCCCCGCGCCCATCTTTTTCACCGACAGCAGATCAATGCCATTATTGCAGCACAGCTGCAAAACCGACTTCCCCTCCAGCGCTTCTTTTTGCAGCAAAGCATGCAAACCGGCATTCAGATTATTAAAGCCGGGCCGCTGAACCTGCTGCCGTAATTCGGCATTCACTCTGGCATGCACCGGCGCTGCCTCATTCCAGGAAGCCAGGGTGCTGCGAATCAAATCCTGATGTTTAGTATCCATACCTACTTCTTTTTACAGGGTTACGGGGCATCTGATAACGACTTTTGCCCCCATTGTGGTTTTTCCTGTGCTTCAGAACTAACTGAAAGAACTGCTTTTATCCTATCCGGCGTTAACAAATCCTGACTCAAAGCTCTTTAATAAAGCTCTTTAATAAAGGTCACTTCCGCCAGCCGGTAGCCCTGCCGGGTATAGCTGTCACGGGCCAGATGGTTGTCTGCCAGCGCCGTCACCAGAATCCGGGCCAGCCCCATATCCCGGCAATGGGCCTCAGCCGCTGCCATCAGCCGGGTCGCAATGCCTTTACCCCGGCATTCCGCAGCCACACAGAGATCTGTCACCAACCCCCAGGTTTTATATTCCGGATACAAATGCAGATCATCCACATGCTCCGACTCAGTGATCACCACCAGAAAACCGCACACCTCTTGCCCCTGCAGTGCCACAAACACCTGACCACCGGACGCTTCACAGGCCCGGCGCAGATAACGGAAATGGCCGGCAGCAACTTCATTACCCGGTGGCCGGTCGCTGCTGAGCTCCCGCTCATAGTCCTGCAGCACGGCCATCAGAGCGACAACACCGTCATGATGTTCCGCGCCGTAAGCCTGAATTTCAGTTGTCACTGCCATTAAAAACCTCTCCCTGTGGATGAAATGTGTACCAGGCGAACCAGAAACTGTTCACCACGGGTAATTCCTGTTCTGTCCCGGCCAGCCAGATCCGGCCGCTGCGCTGTTCCGCATCATAGCGAATGAGCAGTTGCTGTCCGGCAAACGTGTCCCGAACCTCCCCTGAGGCGCCAGCTTTAGCCAGCTCCGCAAACGGATAGGCCTTGAACTGACCGTTCAGTTCCAGCCCCAGCACCCGCTCTTTCGGGTGATAAGCCTGGCTGAGAAATTCCACCGGGAAATACAGATTCGTCGACGTATCATAGTCGCCATAAGGTGAACGGTCATAATTTCGGTTAAAGCCGGTCTCCCGGGATAACACCTGCGTTTCAGGATACTGGGCCAGCCAGCTTTGCCAGGTGGTGTACCAGGACGGCACCATCTGCAGCGCCTGCCCTTTGTACTCCCCCGTTACCGCCCGGTTCTGCAGCTGCGACCAGAGTGACTCGGTCTGGCGGTCATAGAGCAGCACATCACTGTTATAGAGCAAACCGGACACACCGAATGACAACGCGTTTCCCGCAGGGGCCGCCTGATACACAACGCCGGTGCCGCACAGCGGGCAGTAAGTAATCACCAGTGCATTAACCTGCCCTGAGCCAAAACGGTCATTGACGATTTCATGCCAGTCAAGAATCGCAATGGGGTAGGCTTTGGCGATGCCGTTATGCACCACGCCCATTACCCGGGCATCCGGGGCCAGCCATCCGGCCGCATCGGCCTGAGTGAAACGGGGATTATCAATGGAGGGAATACCGTCCCGGGGTGGGCCTCCGGAGAGAATTTTCCGGCTATCCAGCAGGCTGTCACTAAGGTCAAAACCGTTCAGGGTGCGGGCCTGTAACGGCATGCACAAACTGCCGAACAGCACTCCTGTCAGCAAGATCCTGAACCAGAAAAAGCGGTAAAGCGAAGAGATAAATAACGGCATAGGCTGATCCTCCTCCAGGATCATCATATACCGGGCTGCGGCACATGAGTACCGCAGGCAACTGACTACCCGGCTGCGACAGCCCCATCCGGCTGCGGCAGGCGTTCCAGCCACTTCAGCCATACCAGCAGCACAGCTCCCAGCAACATCATTCCTGCCGCCAGATAAAGCCCCTGTGCATAACTGCCACTGCCCGCCGCTAACCAGCCGGTAACCGCCGGTGCAACTATCTGAGCAATCCCGTAAGAAATGGTCATCCGGCCCATCATTTTGGCCGGGCGGGTCGGGTAATAACGGCCGGCCATGGCAAGCACCAGGCTGACCATGCCCACAAAGGTGGCACCGAACAGAGCGGCACCGCAGAGGGCAAACCACAGGCTGCTGCCCAGCAGCGGCAGTACAATTCCTACAATCTGCAACAGACAGGCCAGCAGCAGGGCATACACATCACCGGTGACCCTGGCGACCCGGTCCCAGATAAAACAGGCCGGCATGGCCCCAATGCCCACCAGCATAAAGGTAATACTGCCCTGCCCCTGCATGCCCGGCAGCGCTTCCACGATAGCGCTGATAAAGGTGGCACTCACCGCATAGCCAATACCGGCACAAAAATACGCGGCCATAAACACCCAGATGAACAACCGGCCCGGCGGATTATCCGGCATGGGCTGCCCGGTGGTGGTCATACCGCTGGTATCCGGTGCTGGCATCCAGCGCCAGGCCAGCACAGTTAACACCAGCGCTAGAAGAGTGAGCAGATACCACTGCTGCTGCCAGTCAGCCACACGTACCGTAACCTCCACCAAAATGGCACAACAGGCGATGCCCAGCCCGATACCACCAAAGTGAATGCCCAGCTCACCCCGCTGCCCGTTGCGCATCAGCCAGTTGAGCACCAGCCCGGAGCCCAGCAGCATCCCGGCGGCACTGCTCAGCCCGGCAAAAAATCGCGACACAGCCCAGAGCCACAGATTATCCGTCATCCCCATCATCAGGGTGGTCACCACCGCCACCAGCAGGCCAATGCGGAACAGCCGGTCTTTCAGCTGCAAGTCACTAATCAGCGAAGCGATCACCGCACCACTGAGATAACCCACATAGTTCAGTGCGGCCAGCCAGCCCCCTGCAGCCAGGCTCAGGTCCGTATGCTGCTGCATAATGCCCAGCAACGGGGTGTAGGCAAACCGTGCCACCCCCATGGTAATCACCAGCCCTAACACCCCGGCAGCCAGTACCCGAAACTTTTCTGAAAACTGCAACACTGACCCACTCCTGTAAAGCCATTCAGCACCGGCAGGATTTGCCCATGCGCGGCATACGGTACATAATGCCAACCATCTCAACAAGCGAATCATTTTGATATAAACATTCTGTCTAACAGATATATTGATAATCGAGTAACGAAAAAAACCGACTATGGACCTGCCTGCCCTTCATACCTTTATCAGCGTCATTGAACAGGGCGGCATTCTGGCCGCGTCCCGTCATCTCAATACGGTACAGTCCAACGTCACCTCACGGATTAAACGGCTCGAAGAAACACTGGATACCCAGCTGTTTTACCGTCAGGGCCGGGGGCTGGTGCTGTCCCCTTCAGGGCAGGTACTGGAAAGCTATGCCCGGCGCATGCTGCAACTGGAAATTCAGGCCACCCAGGCGGTCCGGCAGGCGGGCAATCAGAGTGGCGAGCTGCGCATCGGCACCATGGAATCCTTTGCGGCGTTGCGTCTTTCACCGATTTTGCAGCAACTGCGCCATGACCATCCAGGCCTGCAGCTACAGATCAGCACCAACACCACCGCCGATCTGATACAGGATGTGCTGCAACATAAGCTCGACTGCGCCTTTGTGGGTGGTCCGGTAGAGCACCCGGATATTCAGGTCAGTCAGGTAATCGAAGAAGAACTGGTACTGGTAAGCAGTAATCAGTCCGGCACGCCGGCAATTTCCCAGTTACCGCTGATCCTGTTCAGAGACGGCTGCGCTTACCGTACCCGGGCACTGAACTGGCAACGGCACAGTGGTAATCACACACAGCAATTAATGGAAATGGGCAGTCTGGATGGCATTCTCAGTTGCGTCGCTGCCGGCCTTGGTTGCACCCTGCTGCCGGCGGCAGTGGTTGCGGCCAGCAGTCATCATCCGGCGCTGCACACGGAACAGCTTCCCACCGAACTGGGACGCGTACCGACACTGATGATTCAGCATAAAGATGCGCTACCACTGCCCGCCCTGAAGGACTTAAGTGTGCAGGTCAGCCAACTGCTATCTGAACAGGCTGTCTGAGTCAGACCGGCAAACCACACCGGCTCAGGCCAGTACCGCCACACTCTTGATCTGAGCATATACCTGGCTACCCGGATGCAGGTTCAGCTCAGCTGCTGATTTGCGGGTAATCCTCGCCAGAATCAAATCATTCCCTATCCGTAACCGCACCGTTACCTGCGCGGTACTGGTTTCCGCCAGCGCTTCCACCTGCGCAGGGAAGATGTTCAGAATACTGGTATCACTCTGCCGGTTCAGGGTCAGGCTGACATCCCGGGCCTGAATCTGCAGACGGGCCCGCTGGCCCTGTGGCATGCGCTCCCCGGCTACTGCAAAACGGCCACCGGAAAACACCAAATAGCTCAGGTCGTAAGCACCGTCCCGGCCTGCCACCACCGCCTCAATGACAGTTTCCGCATCCGGCCCCTGAGCCAGCGGCATATCCAGGCTGGTAAATACCGTTTCCAGCGGGCCTTCAGCAACCGCACGGCCGGCCTGCATCATCACCAGATGGTCCGCCAGACGGGCCACTTCATCCCGGGAGTGACTCACGTACAGTAAAGGAATATCCAGCTGCTGATGGAGGTTTTCCAGATAGGGCAGAATTTCCTGCTTACGGGCATCATCCAGCGCCGCCATGGGTTCATCCAGTAACAGCACCTGCGGGCTTACCGCCAGTGCCCGGGCAATGGCCACCCGCTGCTGCTCACCGCCGGATAACTGATAAGGCTGACGTTTCAGCAGATGACCGATCCCCAGCAGCTCAACAGCCGCATCCAGCGAAATGGTTTTATCACCGTCAGGCTTACTGCGCTTCAGGCCAAATTCGATATTCTTCTGCACACTCAGGTGCTCAAACAGGCTGGGTTCCTGAAACACATAGCCGATCGGCCGTTTGTGCACCGCCAGCCGGGTACGGCTGTCCTGCCAGACCTGATCATTCACCCGCAGCTCACCCTGTGCCTGCGGCTCCAGCCCGGCGACTGCCCGTAACAAAGTTGTTTTACCGCAACCTGAAGGCCCGAAAATGGCCGTAACGCCTTTGGCAGGTAGCTGCAGATCCACATCCAGATCAAACTCACCGCGGCTCAGCTGAAAACGCGCCTGAATACTCATAAGCGCACCACCATAAAACGACGGTTCAAGGCATACACGGCCATCAGCATGACAAATGACAGGGCCAGCAAACCACCGGACAACCAGTGGGCCTGACCGTACTCCAGCGCTTCAACATGGTCATAAATAGCGATAGAAACCACCTGGGTTTCGCCGGGAATATTACCGCCAATCATCAGCACCACACCGAACTCACCCAGAGTATGGGCAAAGCCAAGCACTGCGGCGGTCAGAAACCCCGGCCGTGCCAGCGGTACTGCCACACTAAAGAAGCGGTCCAGCGGCGCCGCCCGTAAGGTAGCTGCCACTTCCATCGGCCGGCAACCAATGGCCCGGAAGGCGTTCTGCAGTGGCTGCACCACAAAGGGCAGGGAATAAAATACCGAACCGATCACCAGCCCGGTAAAGCTGAAAGGTAGCGGATCACCTCCCATGGATTTCACCAGACTGCCCACCGGACCATCCGGGGCCAGCGCCAGCAACAGATAAAAACCCAGTACGGTGGGCGGTAATACCAGCGGCAGGGCGACAACCGCTTCTATGAGGAATTTGTAACGCCAGCGGCTGCGGGCCAGCCACCAGGCAAAAGGCGTTCCGACCAACAGCAGAATCAGGGTGGTCACCCCCGCCAGCTGTAAGGTAATCAGTAACGCATCAAGGTCTTGTTGAGTCAGCATTATTGGCCATCATCTGTGGCACTGTCATAACCGAAACGGCTGATGATCTCAGTGCCTGCCGGGCTTTGCACAAACTGCATAAACTGCTGTGCGGCCGGCGTATCTTTAAGTAATACCGCCTGCTGGCGGATCGGTGTATAGCTGTTCTGGTCCGGTAACCACTGGGAGCCGCCGGCATCCGGTAAGGCTTTCAGCTGTGAATAGGCAACAAACCCCAGCTGGGCATTACCACTGCGGACAAACTGAAACGTCTGGCCGATGTTCTCCCCCCGCACTGCACGGCTTCGCAACCCGGGCCATACCCCCGCCTGCTCCATCACCTCCTGTGCTGCACGGCCATAAGGCGCCAGCTTAGGGTTGGCCATCGCCAGATGACGAAATGCTTCGGATTGCAGCACCTGTCCCTGTGGATCAATCAGGCTGGCATCCGGGCTCCACAGCACCAGCTTGCCGGTAGCATAGGTAAAACGGCTGCCAGGCACCGCAATACCTTCTTTCTCGAGCAGTTGCGGCCGCTTGGTATCCGCCGCAAAAAACACATCAAAAGGCGCGCCGTGTTTAATCTGCGCGTAGTGTTTACCGGTGGAACCGAAAATCAGCTTGGTGCTATGACCACTGTCCGCCGTAAAGCGTTCCGCCAATGCTTCCATTGCAGCAATAAAATTACTCGCCACAGCAATACGGACTTCCGCCGCGCCGGCATTTGCCGCCAGCAGCAGACTGCATCCCAGAAACACACTTCGCAGCAGCACTTTCATTGTCATTCACGCCTATTTGAACAGATATCCGTCATCTTACAGTTATGACGATTTTATAGCAGATCGGGCCAGCCAGTGGCAGCAGAATTGCCCCGCAACCGGGGCACATTGATAACTCAGATCAGATTTACCGCAAAATCAGAACGACGGCGGTGTGTGAGCACTGACAATCCGGCACTGTTTATTGGTTTTATTACGGAAACGGTGGGGAATTTTTGTCTGGAAGTTATAGCTGTCACCCTGCTCCAGATTGAAGACTTCACCGCCAACGGTCAGCTCAATCTTCCCTTCAATCACCGTACCGGCTTCTTCGCCTTCATGCTCCATCAGTTCAGTACCGGTATCCGCACCCGGCTCGTAACATTCGATGAAGAATGCCAGGGTCCGTTTGTTATCCGGATTACCCACCAGCTTCCAGTGGATATCATCGGTGCCCATATCGATCAGTTCATCAGGGCGATAAACCACCTGCCGTTTGGCTTCAATATCGGCGGTAAAAAACTCAGTGACCGTCATCGGAATGCCGCTGAGAATTTTCTTCAGCGAGGCCACAGACGGGCTGACCGCATTACGCTCGATCATCGAAATAGTGCTGTTAGTTAAGCCAACACGTTTCGCCAGCTCGCGCTGGGAAAGCCCATAAATCTGGCGGATTTTTTTTAACCGGTCACCTACTTCCACGCATTTACCTTTCGTTGACAGCTCGTTTGAGCAGCATTGTATCAGCAGACGGCACACGAATGCAGACCCACATACGCCGTGCCGTCCCAAAGCATGACGCTTAACGCAGCTTTTCCAGCATGCCGTAGTACCACATCCCTGCGGCCATCATCTGGCCACTGACCCATTCACCAAATGGCAAACGGATATGGCTGATGTCGGCAAAGACATCAAACTTCTCCATGGATCCGGCAACCGCATCCCCCATAATTTCCGCAATGATGTGGGTTAGGCCGATGCCGTGGCCGGAATATCCTTGCGCGTAATAGACGTTATCCGACAGCTTACCCAGCTGCGGAATCCGGTTGACCACAATGCCCATCATGCCACTCCAGGCATATTCGATCTCCACACCTTTTAAGCGGGGGAAGGTCTTTTCAATGCCTGGGCGCAGCTCCGCACGGATATCCCGGGACTCCCGGCCGGAATAGTTTGCGCCGCCGCCGAACATCAGCCGCTTGTCGGCGGTCAGGCGGTAATAATCCAGCACGAAACGGCAGTCATACACCGCCAAATCTTTCGGGTTTATCTGGCTGGCGACCTCGTCCCCCAAGGGTTTGGTCACCACGTTGCCACCGCAGGCTGGAATGATCATGCCTTTCATCTTCATTCCCCCGAGACGGTGGTAGGCATTGCCCGCCAGAATCACCGACTTGGCGGTCACCTTACCCTGTTCCGTAATCACCGCCGGCGTTGCACCGTGCTGAATATCCAGCACCTTTGAATTTTCAAAAATCAGCGCCCCCATAGACTCGGCCGCCCGGGCCTCGCCGATACACAGGTTCAGGGAATGCAGGTGCATATTGCGAGTATTCAGCACCCCGCCGTGGTAAATATCGGTTTCCAGATAGTCAGGAATCTGTGCGGCTGACAGCAGGGTGACATCATCCCCCATGCCCCGCTCCACCGCTTCGTTATAACTTTCTTCCAGTTCCTGCATATGAGAAGGCTTATAGGCAGTGTGCAGATGCCCGTGCTTAAGGTCACACTGGATACCGTATTTTTCCACCCGGGACTTAATGATTTCATGGCCCCGCCAGCGCAGGTTCCAGACAAAGTCTTCCCCCGCCTTACCCATTTTCGGTACCAGTTGTTTCAGCAAAGCTTTGTCACCGGACAGCGACCCGGTGACCTGACCACCGTTGCGGCCGGTTGCTCCCCAGCCAATTTTATTCGCTTCAATAATGGCCACTTTGTAGCCTTTTTCCGCCAGCTCAACCGCGGTTGCCACACCGGTAAATCCGCCTCCGACGATCGCCACATCCACCTGATGCTCACCTTCCAACCGGGGATAGTCGGTGGTCCCGTTCAGGGAATTCGCGTAGTAATTATCACAGTATTGCGCCTGCATCTGCTCTCTCCGAAGTAACGTGTTATAGCCGGCTGAAGTGAATTTTGCACAATCTTCTGCCCGGCACGCCATGAACAGAAAACAACAAAAAAGGCCTATTTAAGCCCTGCAAAAAACAGTGATCTATCTAAAAAAACTTACTAACACATTGATTAAATTAAGATTTACAGAAAAATCACCTTTAAAAACAGCCACACCAAGTGATCATTTTTTTGATCATATTATGGATATAAAGGCCTTTAGACAATAGTATTGTAAAAAATATGATCAATTTTCTCTTGACTCATACCCACCAAAAACCTAATTTAATACCCAGTTGAACATTATATTGATCACTTGCATAAAACCCGACGCACTTAATAACAGGTTTCCGGGCCACGCAGTACAAAAACAAAAAGGCATCCCATGTCCGAGCAATCACAGAATCACAGTCACCAACACCCTGCCACCGCCGCCCTGCTGGATAAGCACCCTGAAATTAAAGCTGTGGATTTACTCATCAGCGATCTGAACGGCGTCACCCGGGGCAAGCGCATTGAATGCAGTGCACTGGACCATGCAATGGAAGACGGCGTTAGTCTGCCGGCCTCCCTGTTTTCACTGGATATCACCGGTAAAACGGTAGAAGACTGTGGGCTGGGCCTGCATATCGGCGAACCGGACAGGCTGTGCCTGCTCAACCCTGAGAGCCTGACACTGGCACCCTGGCAGCGCCGCCCGACCGCTCAGGCACTGATGAGCATGTACGAGCCGGATGGCCAGCCTTACTTTGCCGACCCCCGCCACGTGCTGAGCAACATCACCAAACGCCTGACGGATATGGGGCTGACCCCGGTGGTTGCAGTAGAGCTGGAGTTTTATCTGGTTGATCCCAAGCGTGATAGCAAGGGCTTCCCCCTGCCACCGATCTCTCCCCGTACCGGCCAGCGTGAAGAACACACCCAGGTGTACTCAGTAAACATTCTTGATGAATACAGCGAATTCCTTGAAGACATCGCCAACTACACCGCCGCGCAGAATATTCCGGCGGATACCGCCGTGGCCGAATATGCGCCGGGCCAGTTCGAAATCAACCTCAAGCATCAGGATGATCCGCTGGCAGCCTGCGATAACGCCATCCTGCTCAAGCGGGTGATTAAAGCCGTCGCCGAAAAACACGGTATGGAAGCTTCATTCATGGCCAAGCCATACGAAGAGGAAGCCGGCAGCGGCACCCATATTCACGTCAGTCTGGTGGATGAAGCGGGTAACAATGTACTGGCCGAAGAAGGCCGAGAGTACAGCCAGACAATGGAACATGCCATCGCCGGCCTGCTGGAATTCATGCCAGCCTCCATGGCGTTTTTCTGTCCGAACGTAAACTCCTACCGCCGCATGCGCCCGGAATATTACGTGCCAATGGCCCCTAACTGGGGTGTGGATAACCGCACCACATCACTGCGGATTCCTGCCAGCGGCAACAGCGCCAAACGGATTGAGCACCGGGTTTCCGGCGCGGATGCCAACCCTTATCTGGTCATGGCATCCATTCTGGCCGGTATTCACTACGGCGTGAGCCAGGCTCAGGCGCCGGCGAAACCGCGCATCGAAGGCAACGCCTTTGCTCAGGACGGTGTCGGCCTGCCAACCCGGATGCATGACGCCCTGCAACAGATGCAGGACAGCAACCTGCTACGCGAATACTTCACCCCGGAATTTCTGGATTTATACATTGTTTGCAAACGCGAAGAATTGTCTGAGTTTGAGCGTCATGTCACGGCGCTCGAAAGCCAGTGGTTTCTGACCACGGTGTAATTACCTTAACCGGCCCGCGGTACCTCACCGCGGCAACCGGATGTTAAACAACAATAAAAACGAGGTTACACAAAATGATCGACGTTTCCGCTTCCCGTACTACTCTGGCCGCCGCTGTTGCCCTGAGCACCGCACTGGCCATGCCGGCATCCGCCAGCGAAGAAAGCCTGAAGTTCTACAACTGGTCGGACTACATTGCCGGTGACACCATCGACAACTTCCAGAAAGAAGCAGGCTTTGATGTTACCTACGACGTATTCGACAGTAATGAAGTACTGGAAGCCAAGCTGATGGCCGGCGGTTCAGGTTTTGACCTGGTCGTACCGGGTTCACAGTTTCTGGGACGTCAGATCACCGCCGGGGTTTTCCAGCCACTGGATAAGTCCAAACTGACCAACTATGCCAACCTTGATGAAGGTCTAATGAAGGTGCTCACCGAAGTTGATCCGGAAAACAAATACGCCATTCCGTACCTGTGGGGCACCACCGGCATTGGTTATAACGTTGAGCAGGTTAAAGCCGCACTGGGTGAAGACGCCCCGGTGGACAGCCTGGATCTGGTATTCAAACCGGAAAACATGGAAAAGCTGGCCAAGTGTGGCGTAGCCTTTCTGGATGCACCGGGTGAAATCGTGCCGATTGCCCAGAACTATGTGGGTAAAAACCCGAACAGTTTTGATAAAAAGGATTACAGCAAAAACTCCGACGCCGGCAAGCTGCTGAAATCAGTCCGTCCGTATATCACCTACTTCCACTCCTCCCAGTACATCAACGATCTGGCCAACGGTGACATCTGCGTTGCCATCGGCTGGTCCGGTGACGTGCTGCAGGCCGCTGCCCGGGCGGAAGAAAGTAACAACGGTGTGAAAGTCGCCTACAGCATTCCGAAAGAAGGTACTGCGGTATGGTTCGATATGCTGGCCATCCCCGCTGACGCCAAAAACACCGACAAAGCCCACGAGATGCTGAACTATCTGCTGCGCCCTGAAGTAATTGCCGGTATTTCCAACTACGTGGCGTACGCTAACGCCAACAAGGCATCCACCAGCCTGATTGATGAAGCCATCGTTAACGATGAAACCATCTATCCGCCGGAAGATGTGAAGCAGAACCTGTTCTCACTGAAAGTACTGCCGAAGAAAATCGACCGGGTACTGACCCGTCTGTGGACGGATGTAAAAGCCAACCGCTGATCACCGTCGGTCACCGGCAGTACTGCTGCCGGTGACACCCGATGGATAAACCTTTGTCATGACCGTCATCGGCAGACATAACAAAGGTTTATCCATTAACCGTGAGAAGCTGGTACCGCGCAGGCCCAGAGCCCGCCGTGCCATTGTCATCAATAATTATAAGACGTCATCGGAGGCCTCCCCATGACACACGCGCAACGCATCGATACCGACGGCACTGAACAGCCGAATATCGCCCCTGTGGACCAGATACCTGCCTGGAAACAGGACGGCGCCCAGCCATTCCTGCGGATTGAAAACATCACCAAGAAGTTTGGTGACTTTACCGCCGTGGACAACATCTCGCTGGATATCTACAAGAACGAACTGTTCTGTCTGCTGGGCGGCTCCGGTTCCGGTAAGAGTACCCTGTTGCGCATGCTGGCCGGTTTTGAGACACCTACCTCCGGTAAGATCATCATCGACGGCGTGGACATGTCCGGCATTCAGCCGTGGAAGCGGCCAGTGAATATGATGTTTCAGTCTTACGCGCTGTTCCCGCACCTGAGCGTGGAAGAGAACGTGGCCTTTGGTCTGAAGCGTGAAGGGGTGCCCCGTGCAGAAGTGCGCGAGCGGGTTGCTCAGATGCTGGAACTGGTACAGATGGGCCACCTGAACAAGCGTAAACCGCATCAGCTATCCGGCGGTCAGCGTCAGCGGATCGCCCTGGCCCGTTCCCTGATCAAACAGCCAAAACTGTTATTGCTGGATGAGCCTCTGGGTGCGCTGGATAAAAAGCTCCGGGAAGAGACCCAGTTTGAGCTGATTAATATTCAGGAAAAACTCGGCGTAACTTTCGTGGTGGTGACCCACGACCAGGAAGAGGCCATGACCCTGTCGACCCGCATCGGCGTTATGGATCAGGGCAAGATCGTCCAGACCGCTGAACCTCACGACGTGTACGAATACCCGAACAGCCGCTTCGTGGCAGAGTTCATCGGTTCGGTGAACATGTTCGAAGGCAAGGTCATCGAAGATGAGCCGGACAGTGTGCGAATTCACTCCAAAGAAGCCGGCGGCGAGCTGTACGTGGATCACGGCATTAGCTGTGCGCCGAACCAGAAAGTCTTTGTGGCCCTGCGCCCGGAGAAGATCAAGGTCAGCCGCCGTAAGCCGGACCAGGACGTTAACTGCATTGTCGGCACCATCGAAGAAATCGCCTACATGGGCAGCATGTCCGTATTCCGCATTCGCCTGCCGAGCGGCAAAGAAGTGCGGGTTACCCAGCCAAACTTCTCCCGCAACATGGGCGAACGCTTCACCTGGGAAGATCAGGTCTACCTGTCCTGGAACGCTGACAGCAGCGTGGTACTGACCTCATGAACGCCCCGGTTTCCCTGAATATTCCCGGCCAGAAGCCGGCGTCAGGCATGGGGCGCCTGATTTATGCATTACGCCACCTGAGCATTGGCCGCTGGACGGTCATCTCCCTGCCAAGCCTGTGGCTGGCAATCTTCTTCTTTGTGCCGTTTCTGGTGGTGTTCAAAATCTCCCTGGCGGAACCGACCATTTCGATCCCGCCGTACAGCTCCCTGCTGGAGTGGGACCCGGAAGAGTCTTTCGCCACCCTGAAGCTGAACCTGGGCAACTACCTGTACCTGTTTGAAGATGCCTTCTATCTGGAGGCCTATTTAAGCTCGATCCGCATTGCGGCGGTGTCCACCTTCTTTACCCTGTTAGTGGCCTTCCCGATGGCGTACCTGATTGCCCGCAGCAAATCCACCACCCGGATTTTACTGCTGTCGCTGGTGATCCTGCCGTTCTGGACCTCCTTCCTGCTGCGGGTATACGCCTGGATGGGCTTCCTGAAAAAGAACGGTCTGATCAACGAATTCCTGATGACCTTCGGTCTGGTGGATCAGCCGCTGACCATGCTGCAGACCGACTTTGCGGTCTACATCGGCATTGTTTACACCTACCTGCCGTTCATGGTGTTGCCGCTCTATACCACGCTGGAAAAAATGGACCTGACGCTGCTGGAAGCGGCAGAAGATCTGGGTGGCCGCCCGCTGCAGAACTTCTTCCTCATTACCCTGCCACAGGCGATACCAGGCATCATCGCCGGCTGCTTACTGGTATTCATACCGGCGGTGGGTGAGTACGTGATACCGGCCCTGCTGGGCGGCTCCGACACCCTGATGATCGGTAAAGTGCTGTGGGACGAGTTCTTCCTCAACCGTGACTGGCCAATGGCGTCTGCCGTCGCGACTGTGATGCTGATCGTGCTGGTACTGCCGATCATGCTGATCCGAAACACTAATTCCGGGAAGGAGCTTGCCTGATGCAACAACGTAAATCGCTGTTCCTGAACACCAGCGCGACACTGGGCTTTATCTTCCTGTACGCACCGATCATTGCGCTGATCGTCTACAGTTTCAACAAATCCAAGCTGGTGACCGTGTGGGGCGGCTGGTCCCTGAAATGGTACACCGCGCTGTTCAGCAATGAACAGATCATGACCGCCGCCTGGCTGAGTCTGAAAGTCGCTTTCTTCAGTGCCACCATTGCGGTGGTGCTGGGCACCCTGGCGGGTTTCGTGCTGTCACGGATGGGCCGTTTCCCGGGCAAGCTGATTCTCTCCGGGTGGATCACCGCGCCGCTGGTGATGCCGGAAGTAATCACCGGTCTGTCCCTGTTGCTGCTGTTCGTGGCGATGGAAGGGGCCTTTGGCTGGCCGTCCGGCCGGGGCATCGGCACCATCATCATTGCCCACAGTACCTTCTGTCTGGCCTATGTAGCAGTGATCGTGCAGTCACGCTTATCGGCCATGGACGAATCGCTGGAAGAAGCGGCAATGGACCTGGGCGCCAAGCCCTTCAGCCTGTTCTTCCTGGTAACGCTGCCGCTAATCTCCCCAGCGATCATCTCCGGCTGGCTGCTGTCATTCACCCTGTCGCTGGATGATCTGGTCATCGCCAGCTTCGTTTCCGGCCCGGGTAACAGCACCCTGCCAATGGTGATCTTCTCCAAGGTACGTTTAGGGGTAACGCCGGAAGTGAATGCACTTGCCACCATCATGATCGGCATTGTGGCGATCGGTGTGATCGGTGCCATCTGGCAGATGCGCCGCCAGAACCGGATGCTGAACCGGATTGATTAATACAGTTAGCCGCCATTCCGGTCATCGCCGGACGGCGGCTAAAAACAGATCAGCGGTGGGGATAACACTGTTAACCCTTCCGCACTGATTATAAAATAACCACCATTATCAGGTGCGCTGAACACCGCACCGGAACAATTTGCAGTTAACTCTTCAGTAAAGGCTTTTTATGAAAGTTGGTATTCTCGCCGCCGGCATCACACCGGAGGAATTACAGGCTCAGTTCGGCACCTACGCCGATATGTTCGTTCAGCTGTTCAACACCGCTGAATATGACTTTGAGTATGATATTTATGACGTTCGCGAAGACGTATTCCCTGTCGGCCCGGAAGTGTGCGACAGCTGGATCATTACCGGCTCTAAATCCGGCGTCTACGAAAATCAGCAATGGATGCAGCGCCTGAAAACCCTGATCATGGAGATTCACCAACAGCAAAAACCGTTACTGGGCATCTGCTTTGGTCATCAGATTATTGCGGAAGCGTTTGGCGGCAAAGTCATTAAATATAACGGAGAATGGGGCCTGGGCCTGCAAACCTATCAACTGGTCAGCGACAGCCCGTATATTCCAGCAGAAGTAGCCGGTAAGCCGTTTACCATCAACGCAGTTCATCAGGATCAGGTGGTGGAGAAACCGGCCAGCGCCGAGGTGTTTGCCAGCTCTGATTTCTGCCAGTATGCCGGCCTGCTGTACGGTGACCGCATCATGACCTTCCAGGGCCACCCGGAATTCACCATGGAATTTGAAGATGCCCTGCTGCAGTTCCGTGACGGAGCTGGCATCCCCCACGAGCATGCACAAAAAGGACTGGAGTCACTGGCCGCTGAAAACGCCCGTATCGACTCTGCCGAAGTGTCCCACTGGATGGCCAACGTCCTGTTACAGCGCCCGGCAAACTGAGCCGGCCAGCCTCTCTGAAAACAAAAAGCCCGTGCAGTGCACGGGCTTTTCTTTATGCCTGACAGCCGGTTATTCAGACAGTGCAGCAATCTTATCCAGCAGTTCCTGCGGAACTTCCACGCCGTCACGTTCATGCTGTTCACGCAGAGACTGGCGGCGCTCGCCCGGGATACGGACATCGTTGTCATCAGTCAGCGCCGTAAACATGGTTTCCAGATGCTGCAGATAGCCTTCGCTGTAGAAGTCAGGGTTAAATGCAATGATGGTCTGGCCAACGTTTGGTGGGCCGCCGTCATTGGTAGAGAACATGGATGCTTCATAGGAGCAGTTACTGCCGGTCAGGGCACCGCCCAGCAGATCCACGATTAAGCCAATGCCAAACCCTTTCGGACCGCCTACCGGTAACTGAGCACCTTTCAGTGCGGCAGCTGCATCGGTGGTTGGATTACCATCAGCATCAATGGCATGTCCCAGTTCGATCGGTTCACCGGCATTGGCGGCTTTCACAATGTTCACCCGGGCAGTAGAGGCCGTCGCCATGTCCACGATCACCGGAGAGTGACCATCCCTTGGAGAACCAAAGGCAAACGGGTTGGTACCGAAGAAAGGTACCTTACCGCCGTGAGCGGCAACCGCTTTGGAGGAGTTAGCAAACATCAGAGAGACCAGGCCACGCTGTGCCAGACGTCGCACGAACCAGCCCAGTACACCGGCAGAGTATGACTGCTGGATTGCCAGCATACCTACACCCTCACGCAGGGTCGCTTCGATCAGCGCTTCTTCAGCATGCAGATACGCCGTATGACAGAAGCCATGACGGGCATTCACCAGCGTCGCTGCAGCACTCTGACGTACGATTTCAGGCTTGGCATCGCCGACTACCTTGCCGCATTTCAGATGATTCAGGTAGAGATGGATATACCCCAGACCCACGTTACGGATTCCTTCGGCTTCCGCATCCATCAGTTCAAGTGCCACCGCAGTAGCGTGTTTTTCGTTGGCACCACAACGGCGCAGTGCGTCATAACTCAGCTGACGAATCTCTTCCAGTGATAAAACCGGCATATATCTTCTCTCCTGTCATTCAATTCCGGGGCTCTGCATGTACCGGTACCCTGAACGCACACGGGATAAACCGGCTTAGCGCCGGTTTATCCCGTTGAATTCAGATACTCAGTGACCTGCAGAGAACATAATTTATACGCTTATTCTCCTGCTCCCTGACGTGAGCTTTCGCTGTTTTCAACCAGTACCGCATTGCCAATATCATTGATACTGGCCCACAGCTGAGCATCAATATGGATACCCTGATCCAGTGAGATCCGGCCGTTTTCTTCCAGCTGTTGCGGACTCAGTTCCAGCAGGCCTTTCCCCTGGCGCTGATTACGCAGGGATGAGGTCAGGTTCAGCTGGCGGGTGCAGAGTAATGTCAGGCTCTGATGCTCCACCGCTTCTCCCTGTGCTTCAGGGGACAGCTCTACCCGGGCATAATTCGGATAGCTGTCGCCGGCTCTGATGGCCGCAGTATGTTCGGTAATAACATCCGAACCATTCTGCCAGTAAGCCACCGCACTCAAGCCTCTGCGACCACAGTCCGCCAATGCTTTCATCACAAACATACGGTTGTGGCAGTTATGCAGTGTCAGGGTGGCAATACCCGCATGGCGGGCTTTAACCTGTACCAGATCCACAGCGGCAGCGACACAATTCAGGGCGCTGCGACCGGTACATTCCAGTACCAGGGAAGAAGCATCTTCATAGCTGATCTGGCTGCCGGGTTTTACCTGATCGGTTTCCAGAAACGGCAGTGAGCGGTACAGCTCATCCAGCCCTTTGCAGCCATGCTGTTCCAGCCAGACAATGGCATTGGCGGCATCTTCATACTGGCCAACGCTGTAACCGTTTGCTTCAAAGCAACGGCGCAACGCGGCACTCAGTTCATTCAGTGATACGTACATGGCAGCGTCCTAACGGTCAGTCTGTGGATTGGATTGCGGATTCAGCGGCATGAACCAGTCATCAGCAAACGGCTTGCCAATGTCTTCCAGTAACGGCGCGCCCTGGAACATGGTGTTTCGCACCCATAGCTTAGAACGGGGATCAAACTTACTGACCCCGAAGAATGCCAGCTTGGCCCGCAGCAGGTGCATTGGCAGCACTTCTTTATCCAGCAGGTTGGCGCGGATTTCTCCAAACAGTGTCTGACTCATCGCCTGAATACGGCGGACAATGCCGCGGGACTGCGGCTGCTGCAGTAAGAACTCTGCACAGGTTGCCTGTTCGTTATCAGCAAATGCCTGCAACTGGTCATAACACTGACGGACCAGATAACCGATCCCCAGAGGCATCTGCTTATCGGCACCGGGCTCCAGTGAACAGTCGCCTAACCGGGGTTCCATTTTCTCTTCAGAGCGGTACCAGAAGGTTTGCTTCGCTTCCGATTGTGAGAAGTCGATATCCAGCGCCCAGTCATAATGGGTTTCAATCAGTGACTTCAGCTCAGCAAGTGTCATTTGCGGATCCAGGTCCATACCTTCATTGGCACAGCAGTGGTTTTCCAGCTCATCGACCAGGGTCGGATACAGCTCAAGCAGTACAGATACCAGAAGCTCCTGTCCCTGCAGAGAGCAGTTTTCAGTACTCCATTGCAGCAGACTGTTCCAGTCAGTAATACCTTCCAGCATTTGCTGCTTCAGACGCTGCAGGTCATCCAGTAGCATCCGGTTATTATTTTCCTGCCATTCGTCTTCACAGAACACTTCACGGGTGTGCTGATCACAACGCTGCAGCAACGCACCAAAGCGGTCACGGACACTGCTGTCCGGCTCAGCCATGGCACAGATCCGGGCCAGCGCCAGTTCGCGCATTTCAACCCAGCGGTTAATCAGTAACGGATGGTTAATCAGGTACGGCGCCATCCCCAGGCCGGTAGAGTTACCGATACCGAAGTAGCGTTTGAGCCCCAACTCCATTGGTGTAAAGGTGTCCGGGCTGCGGGTTTTGGCAATGTGCTCCGCCTGTAACAGGCTGAAATTACGTAGCATGAAACAGACAAACATTTCAGCGCTGAACGGCCGGGCAAAGTCCAGCCAGTGGCTCTGCACTTTTTGCCAGTCAGCCATGCCCAGCTTGCCGCTGCCATACACAGCAGTGGTGCGGTAAAGGTAGCCAACTTTGGCAATTTTTGCGGCGTCCGGCTGTTCGCCACGGGCCAGCTGTTCAACCACATAGTCGAAGTTACGGGCACTGCGGTTCGCACGGGACAGCACAAATACCCGGCTGTCGACCCGGCCGGCTTCCTGTTTTGGCACGTTGTCACGCAGTTTCTGCAGGTAGCTTTCATCACCTGCTGCCACTTCAGCAGCCAGATCGCCGGCAACCAGTGCCATGGTCAGGTCCCACTTCGTGGCAATTACCCGGTCATTACGGTCTTCAGGGGATAAATAATCAGAGAAGAGTACGAAGCTGTAGCACCCCTGTGGTGCCTGGATACGGTAGATAACCCGGCCATAGCCCTGATCATCCAGCTCCATCAGCGCCGGTGTGATTTGCCAGCGTTCGCGCATAATGCGACGCACCAGCGAGCGCATAAAACTCAGCCGGCTCTGGTGCATTGCACCCAGACGCTCAAGTTGCATAACCTGCCCGGCGGGCCGGAGTGGCAGTGCATGGCTGCCGTATAGTGATGCCTGAATTGCTGCAGACCCTGTCATTGTCTTAACCTCATGGAACACCTCAGTCTCGTGGTTAGAGAACCTGCGAACCGACTTATACACACGTGTATACGGAAAAGACGGAGGCGCAGATCCCTCAGAGCAGCATAGAAAATTATGGTGCAGTACCCGGACCGGGCCGCTGATTATTATAGTTAGGGCCAGACATAATCACCGCGCATCGCTGGCATTATCCGAAGCTCCCTTACAAACCATAATCAGCGGATTTGGCTGCAGCATCAAATCAAAAGGTTATATCAAGCGATAAGCAAAACTTACTAAATTACCGAATATATTATTTTTACTAAGGATTTACAGGCTTCAGGGGGCTACCCGGTATGTCTGAGAAAAACAGCACCGGATACCATTTCCGGCCAGAATATACTTCGGCAGCTACTGAAATTCAGCCCTCACGGCAAACATTCGGCCTTAATGATTGCCGGGTTCACCTTCCTGATCGCTGCAACATTGCTGCAGTATAAATTTATAAAAGGCTTCGGCCGGGGGCGACAGTGAGCGGTTCGTCTGCTGCACCACCCCGATCCGGCGAATCACCTGCGGGGAATGCAGCGGTACAAAACTCAGGTCCGGATTGTTTTCAGGAAACGCATAGCGCGGCAGCGTGGTGATACCAAAGCCGGCATCCAGCATGGCCAGCAGGGAAATCATATTGGAGACATACAGCGGCGACTTATCCAGCAGGCCAGCGGCATCTGTGCCTTCCAGCAGCCGGGAGGTACCGTTGCCGATTAACCGGTAATTCTTCAGCACTTTCCAGTCGATACTTTCTTCACCGGCCAGCGGATGCCCTGCCGGACACACCACGCCCACTTCATCCTGCCAGATAGGGGTAAAGGTCAGGTTGGTGTACTGATCCGGTTTTAACAGGTTGGTCAGGCCAAAATCCACCTGCTGGTTTTCGATCATCCGGATCACTGCATCGGAGTTATCGTCAAAACAGCTGATGTGCAGATCAGGGGCCTGCGTCACAAAATCCTGCAACAGCGCCGGCAATACCCGGCTGGCGATTGAAGGCACCGATGCCAGCCGCAAATGTCCGGTGCGGTGCTTGGCCAGCAGCTCCATATCTTCGGCAACACGGTCATGATGACTGATCAGTTCTTTGGCCTTAGGCAGGAAATAATGCCCGAACGGTGTCAGTTCAGTCTTATTGGTCTTGGAATGATGCTTCTCAAACAGTGCTTCGCCAAGCTTATTTTCCAGATCGCGGATCGATAAGGAGATCGCCGGCTGGGTACGGTGCGCCCGCTCTGCAGCGGCATGAAAGCCTTTGAGTTCAGCCACCCAGATGAAGTGACGCAGCTGCGCAATCTTCAGATCTGCCAACATAATAAGAACTCCTTATCACAAAATATTATTTATTAATTTTTATTATTACAGCACGAGACCTATTATGGTTCCAACAGATTTTTATATTGCGCCCCTTATCTAACAGTTAAGCACAAGCAGTTAAGGACAGGCGCCACATCCCGATAGTCAGGAGATCAATATGTCAGATCAGGTATTCAACAACTACATCGCCGGTGAATGGCAGCCAGGCAACAACGGCAGCATTGCTAACATCAGCCCGGCAGATACCCGTGACGTTATTGGTCAGTACGCTCAGGCTGACAGCGCACAGACTGAAGCGGCTATCCAGGCGGCGATTGCCGGTCAGGAAGAGTGGGCTAAAAGCGGTCTGGAACAGCGTTACTCTGTACTGATGGCTATCGGTGACGAACTGATCGCCCGTAAAGACGAGCTGGGCAACATTCTGGCCCGTGAAGAGGGTAAAACCCTGGCTGAAGGTGCCGGTGAAGTTTACCGTTCCGGTCAGTTCTTCCATTACTACGCCGCTGAAGTGCTGCGCCAGATGGGTGAAACCGCAGAGTCCGTTCGTCCGGGCATTGAAATTGAAACCCGCCGCGAGCCGGTCGGTGTTGTCGGTATCATCACGCCATGGAACTTCCCAACAGCGACCGGTGCCTGGAAAATCGCTCCAGCACTGGCATTCGGTAACGCGGTTGTATGGAAACCTGCTAACCAGGTACCTGCATCTGCTTGGGCGCTGACTGAAATCATTTCCCGTCAGGGTCTGCCTGCCGGTACGTTCAACCTGGTCATGGGTCCGGGCAGCCAGGTCGGTGATGTCCTGATCAACTCCCGCGATGTAAACGCACTGACGTTCACCGGTTCTCTGGAAACTGGCCGTAAAGTTGCGTCTGCCACTGCCGGTAACCTGGTTAAGTGCCAGCTGGAAATGGGCAGCAAGAACGCCCTGATCGTTCTGGACGACGCTGATCTGGATAACGCGGTTGAATGTGCTGTAGGTGGTGCGTTCGGCGGTACCGGTCAGAAATGTACAGCCTCTTCCCGTCTGATCGTTACCGAAGGCATTCACGACCGTTTCGTAGAAGCGATGCAGGCCCGTATGGCTAAGCTGGTTGTGGGTCACCCGCTGAAGGAAGGCGTACACATCGGTGCAGTTGCGGATGCCCGTCAGCTGGAACAGAACGTTGAATATCTGGAGCTGGCCAAGAAAGAAGGCGCGACTCTGGTTTGCGGCGGTGAAGTATTCACTGAAACCTTCAACGGCGAAGAAGTTGAAGGTTATTACATGCAGCCTGCGCTGTTCACCAACACCACCAATGACATGACCATCAACCGTGAAGAAGCGTTCGCGCCACTGGCCTGTGTCATTAAGGTTAAAGATTACGAAGAAGCACTGGCGACCCTGAACGATACCAACTTCGGCCTGACCGGCGGTATCTGCACCCAGTCTCTGCAGTACGCAACGCACTTCAAGCGTAATGCCAAGACCGGTTGCGTAATGGTTAACCTGCCAACTGCCGGTACCGATTACCACGTACCGTTCGGTGGCCGTAAGGATTCAAGCTTTGGCCCGCGTGAGCAGGGTACCTATGCGAAAGAATTCTACACCGTGGTTAAAACCAGCTACATCCGCGCCTGAAGTCAGCCGCCTTTAATCAGTCATCAGGAGAGCTAAACATGCATCTGGATATACATCGCCAACAGATCGTCATCGATGGCCTGCAGTACTCCAACTGGAGCCGTGAGATTTTCGAACAGCTGCAAGCCGGCGGTGTCACTATGGTTCACGCCACCATCGTCTATCACGAACAGATTCGCGAAACCCTGTTACGAATCGGCGAATGGAACCGTATGTTCGAGCAGCACGGCGATCTGATTATGCCGGTTAAATCCGCTGACGATATCCGTCTGGCGAAACAGCTGGGGAAAGTCGGCATCATGTTCGGCGCGCAGAACTGCTCGCCGATCGAAGATGACATCAACATGGTTGCCATTATGCGTGAGCTGAATCTGATGATTATGCAGCTCACCTATAACAACCAGAGCCTGCTGGCCTGCGGTTGCTACGAAGCTGAAGACAGCGGTGTCACCCGCTTTGGCCGTCAGGTTATCGCGGAGATGAACCGGGTCGGCATGATCGTGGACATGAGCCACAGTGCTGAGCGCAGCACCCTGGAAGCCATTGAGATTTCCAGCCGACCAATCGTGATCTCCCACGCTAACCCGAACAGCTTCCATCCGGCTAAGCGGAATAAATCCGATACCGTTCTGAAAGCACTGGGTGAGTCCGGCGGCCTGCTGGGCTTCAGCCTGTACCCATTCCACCTGAAGAACGGTCCGGACTGCACACTGGAAGAATTCTGCGACATGGTTGCCCGTACCGCTGATCTGATGGGTGTCGATCAGATCGGTATCGGTACTGACCTTTGCCAGCAGCAGCCACTGGAAGTACTTGAGTGGATGCGTAACGGCCGCTGGTCCAAAGAAATGGATTACGGCGAAGGCTCAAAGAGCAATGCTGACTGGCCCCGTCCGCTGGAATGGTTCAAAGACAGCCGCGATTTCCCGAACCTGACAAAAGGCCTGTTAGACCGTGGCTTCAGCGAGCAGGACGTTGCCAAAGTAATGGGCCTGAACTGGTTAAACTTTTTTGATGAGGCACTGAAACCCGCATAATAATTATTGAATGTTATGCATGTTTTTTTAAATGAATATTTAATTAAAAACTGACAGAAATAATATTTTTGCCTGTATGTAAAATTGCTAATTATTTTCGCTTTTATGATATAGGCATTAAATAAACGCTGTTAGATTGAATGGTTAGTCTGGCGACTTAATTTATTTTTATTGGGTGTATAAAAATAAAAATGTTACCTGAAAAGGCAACCGACATTACGGTTTCCAGGCTAAGCATACCGCGCGCAAATGCGCTTATCACTGCGACAGGCATGCAGCTGACAAGGCGTTGAAGGCATTAACGGAACATACCTGTGCGGTATAAAAACGGTGCTGCTGAACAGAATACGAGCCTGCTCATATTTACGTAGCAGCAAAGTTAATATTTTAAGGAAAGGATCACCTTATACGCTCCCGTTAAGTACTCATAAAAATAACAACATGAGGTAATAACATGAAAACCCCACCGCCGTTTACGGATATAGAGGTAAAAACCTCTCCCGAAGGCTTTTATAAAGGTTACAGTTTACCTATTGCCATGCTCAGTAAAGTCTCTATGACATTACTGGTTCTCTGGGCACTGGTCTGGCCTGATAATGCCGGCTCTATGCTCTCTTCATTGAACGGTACTCTGCTGAATACCTTCAACTCCTTCTACATCGTTGTAGTTGGTCTGTTTGCTTTCTTCTGTTTTGCTGTTGCTGTCGTCCCTTCCTGGGGTAGCCGCCGGCTCGGTAAAGAAGGCGAAAAACCTGAATTCTCAAATTTCTCATGGTTCTCCATGATGTTCGGCGCAGGTCTGGGTGTTGGTCTGATGGTTTACTCCACCGCCGAGCCTATGGGTCTGTGGGGTTCTAACCCGGTTGTACTGGCGGGCGATGCGGTTGCGAACACCGCCGGTGCCGTTGAGTCCGGTATGCGTTATACCTTCCTGCACTACGGCTTCCACGCCTGGGCGATCTACGTGGTAACCGGTCTGTCTCTGGCTTACTACGCGTACACCCGTAACATGCCACTGACAATCCGTTCTGCGCTGACCCCTCTGCTGGGTCGCCACCTGAACGGCCCTGTTGGTCACCTGGTTGACGTACTGGGTGTTGTGGCAACCATTCTGGGTGTATCTGTAACCATCGGTTTCGGTATCAGCCAGCTGGTTGACGGTGTTTATGCCATTACCGGTATGGAATGGCTGATGAAAGATCTGGACACGAAACCGGCACCAAGCACTGTTGGTTTGCTGGCGGCTCTGATCACCATCATGGGCATGTCGATCATTTCTGCAGTATCCGGTGTGGGCCGCGGGGTAAAATACCTGTCTAACCTGAACCTGGTGCTGTCTCTGATCCTGTTGCTGACCTTTGTATTCTTCGGTTCATTCGGCTTCGCCATGACCACTTACGGTACAGCACTGGTTGATTACATCCTGAACTTCATTTCACTGTCGTTCGGCGCTTACGGCCCGACACCATACGACAGCTTTGTTGCGTCTCTGCCTGAAGTTGCGCGCTCTCTGCCACCTGCTGATCTGCAGGCGATTCATGCAACCGGCCCATGGGGTAACTTCGAATCCTTCAAGGCTGGCCTGCCGGCTGCCCTGCAGGCAACCGATAACTTCGACGCTACTGCTGCGGCAATGTGGGAAGTAACTGAAGAAGGTCGTCAGTTTGGCTGGCAGTCTGCCTGGACCACTTTCTACTGGGCATGGTGGATTGCATTCTCACCATTCGTAGGTCTGTTCCTGGCTCGTATCTCTAAAGGCCGTACTATCCGTGAATTCGTTCTGGGTGCGGTAATTGCGCCGGCACTGGTATGTTTCGCCTGGATGACTATCCTGGGCGGTACTGCAATCGATCTGGAACTGTCCGGCGTAGCTGAAGGCAGCATCATCGGTGCATCTGCTACCGCTAAGCTGTTCGCGACTCTGGCACTGATGATTGATGGCGGCCTGCTGTCTGCAATCACCATCATGTGTGTGGTTCTGATCATGACCTTCCTGGTTACCTCTGCTGACTCCGGTATTCTGGTAATGAACACCATCATGTCCGGTGGTGCTCAGGAAACCGGTCACCTGCACCGCATCATCTGGGGTGTTTTGCTGACACTGGTAATTGCTACCCTGCTGATCGCCGGCGGCGGTGGTATGGATGCCCTGAAGAACGCAATGATCATCGGCGCACTGCCGTTCACCATGATCATGTTCCTGATGTGTCTGGCAATGATCAAAGCACTGATCCGTGACGACATCCGCGATAAAGAAGGTCTGGGCGCTGAACCATCAGCCACCACGACTAACTAAACCGCTGTAATAAAAAAGCCCCCGTCAGGTAACTGACGGGGGCTTTTTTATGTGCATTTCATTATCACCCAACCGGTGACTACACCTTACAACTGCCGTTTAAGGTGCTTCAGACGCCGCCGGTACAGCTTCATATTTGCCCCGGATTCAACATCATACTGCGCCTGTCCGGCGGCATCCGCCCAGGCCATCAACGCATCAGCACGGTCCGGAAAAACAGCCGCAACACGGCGACAGTATTGCTGCAATGTCTCCCCGGCAGCCCTTGCAAGTTCCGGCTGTTTTCGGCTCAAACGGTCTGACAGGTACTCGGCATCCAGTGAAATCTGATCCCGGTAACGGGGTCTGGGCCGCAGCAGCCACCAGCCAATCACCACCAGTAGAAGCGTAACCGGCAGCAACACCAGCAATACCGATTTAAGATAATCCAGGGTACCCAGCCAGTTTTTCAGTAAGTCTTCCTGACGGCTGTCATACCCCAGCACCCAGCGGTGCCAGCTGTAATTCAGGCTCTGATAACGTAAGCGCAGCTCAGCTAACAGGGCAAACTGCTGCTCCAGCCTGACCATACTGAGCGGCTGATCCGCCAGATAACCGGGAGACTGCTGTAACAGCTCCTCTATACCGTCCAGAACCCGCTCCGGCGCAACCGCACTGGTAGGATCAATCCGTTGCCAGCGGCCATCCAGCCAGGCCTCAACCCAGGCATGGGCATCCCGCTGCCGGATCAGCAGATATTCACTGTAAGGGTTCCATTCGCCCCCCAGATAGCCACCGACAAGACGGGTGGGAATACCCGCCATCCGCAACATCAGCCCGGTGGCACTGGCAAAGTGTTCACAGAAGCCTTCCCGGGTTGAAAAGAAAAACTCATCCACCCGGTGCCCCTGCAACCGGGCCGGCGACAGGGTATAACTGAAATGCTGCCGGTACTGCTGCAGAATCGCCGCCAGAATCTGTTGTTGTGTCAGCCCCTCGGCCAGCCACTGATCCACCTGCGCCCGGGCCCGGGGATTACCCTCCGGCACCTGCAGGTAACGGCGCCTGTCCGCCGTGCTGAGCGTTTCACGGGTATCGCCCTGCAACGGCAGGTTGTAGGTAAAACGTTGTTGTAAGGGTTCAGGCGCTCTGACAGTGCCATCCGGAAACAGCTTCAACCCGCCGGTGCCACGGCTCACCGGCGTTAGCGCAATCAGCCAGGCGCTGCTCGCCGGTTCCGCTATGACCTGATAATCCCCTTCATAGGCGGTATCCGGCAACTGCCTTTGCAGTTCAGCATCATCAATCTGCCAGCGCTGGCCATCAAAATGATCAAAGGTCATCGCCCGCCAGTAACGCATCTGTTCCGGCACCGGATCACCGGAAAAGCTTACCCGGAATGCCATTTCATCAGAACGCAACAGATTACTGATTTCCCCCGGTGCGAGACTGTCTGAAAGCCCGGTGCGTGCAGACGGAGTTGCCAGCTCCAGACTCCACAAAGGGCCTATTCTGGGAAAAATAAGAAAGATCAGGACCGCCAGCGGCAAAGCCTGTAACAGTAGCACACTGGCCGTTTTCAGCGGCTGCCAGCGTACAGTCCACAGGGAAGAAGAATCACTGTGTAAGGTAATCAGGCTGGCTAACAGGACGATGATAGAGAACACCCCGTACGCCCCGGACAGCATACTGGTAGAAAACAGATAGGCAGCGGCAATGATAAAACAGTTCACCAGCACCACCACCCAGACATCCCGCCGGGTGCGCAGCTCCAGTAACTTCAGGGTATTGGCCATCACCAGCAGAATCACCAGACCGAGCAGGGTAGATTTACCCAGTACGCTCAGTGCGGTCACCGTCAGAACGACTAAGACCGCCAGCACTTTCAGCAATCGCGGTGGCTGTGCAATGCCCCGGTTCAGACGCAAACCGGCATACACCAGCAAAACCCCGGCCAGCAATGACATCCATACCGGCATATGCAGCGCCTGAGGCAACATACACAGCACCGTGCTGAAGAATATCCAGCGGCGGGCGTTCAGTGCCGGCAACGCCTCTTTAGGCACGGTTTTCTGATGGGCAAACAGACTCATCACGGCTCCCCGCTGCCGGACGTTCCTGCCGCGCCGGGGCTCAGCGCCAGCTGTTTGAGCACGGTATCCAGATGACTCCGTCCCCGGTCCGGTGAAATTTCTGTACCGCCCAGCCGCACGCCGTAAGTCTGATCCTGAGCGTGATACTGTAATGCCTGCCAGGTCATTTCTGACAGTTTAACCTCCTGGCTGCCGGGCCAGACACTGGCATCCAGCCAGAACTCCTGTCCCTGTTCCGCGGTATAACTGCGGACCTTCAGCCCCTGACCACTGGCCAGTTTCTTCCAGGCAATACGGCTCATGGAATCCCCCGGCTGATAATCATCGAGCCCCTGAAACGCATCAGTCCCGGATAACCGACTGCCAACAGGACGTCCACCCTCTGCCGCTGCCGGTGATAAAGGCGGCGGAAGCTTTGCCTGCAGCGGCTTGGGATACACCAGACAGCGGTTTTGCAGCGACGCCCAGCTCCATGCCCGGAATAACCCCAGCGGATAGCGGGACTCCACATACAGCGCTCCGGCCTCATCCCAGCCCCGCTGCTGTGCCTGTCGGAACAGCGTCAGTCTGACTGTTTCTCCCGCTTCGATGGCCACTGAACGCAAATCCGCATCATGAATCGCCAGGGTAATCTGATTCACCCGGCGGTCCGCCGCCTGTAGCTGATAGGTAAAGCCGATATCCTCGCCGACAAACACCGGATCACAGCGGCCGGTTTCGATCACCACGCCGGACAGGCAGGCATAGGTATGCAGAATCGACACCAGAAAGACTGCCCCAAGCATGAAGCACACCGCATAGGCCAGATTATTCTGATAGTTAATGGCCAGCAGCAGAATCAGCAGGTTTACCCCCAGGTAGGCAAAGCCCGCCCGGGTAGGAAAAATATAAATAACCCGCTGAGTGAGCTCGATATGATGCCCCGATGGATGCCGGGAAATGGCCCAGCGCCGCATCCGCCGCGCCAGCCGCTCTGCCAGAGAGAACCGGGCAAGCATCAGCTGAGCACATCTACCTGAGACAACAGGTAGGTCGCAGGATCGTGTTCGGAACCGGGATGCAGCAACTCCCGACCCACCAGACGGTGCCCGGCAACCGCCGGGAACACCTGCTGAACATCATCCGGTAATACATAGGCCCGCCCCTGCAGAAATGCCCATGCCTTAGCGGCATTCAGTACCGCCAGACTGCCCCGGGGAGACAAGCCGAGACTGAAATGCTGGCTGTCCCGGCTGTACTGTGCCAGCCGCTGTAAATAACTGACCACCGCTGAAGAAACCTGTAACTGACTGACCAGCTTCTGAGCTTCCAGCAGTTGCTCCGGTGTCAGCAGTTGCTGCACTCCGCCAAGCTGATCCGCAGCACCTCCCTGTAGCAGCATTTTTTCCTCAGCTTCAGCAGTGGGATAGCCGATGGATAGCCGCATCAGGAAGCGGTCCAGCTGAGATTCCGGTAACGGAAAGGTACCGTACTGTTCAGTGGGGTTCTGGGTCGCGATGACAAAAAACACTTCCGGCAGAGCATGGCGCTGGCCG
Organism: Aliamphritea spongicola; assembly: GCF_017051665.1. NCBI lineage: Bacteria > Pseudomonadati > Pseudomonadota > Gammaproteobacteria > Oceanospirillales > Oceanospirillaceae > Aliamphritea > Aliamphritea spongicola. The sequence goes on along the minus strand of NZ_JAFIDL010000008.1, from coordinate 46,561 downwards.
TCCAGCGACACCTGCCGTTCTTCCATTGCTTCCAGCAAGGCGCTCTGGGTCTTGGGTGAGGTACGGTTAATTTCATCTGCCAGCAGCAGCTCGGTAAACACCGGGCCTTTATGCAAACGAAAGCCGGACTGCTGCTGATCATAAATGGCACCGCCAAGAATATCCCCCGGCAACATATCGCTGGTGAACTGTATCCGCTGGTAATCAAGTCCCAGCACCTTAGCCAGCGCATGGGCCAGTGTAGTTTTTCCAAGCCCCGGCAGATCTTCAATCAGCAGATGTCCCCGCGCCAGTAAACACGCCAGTGATAAGCGGATAACTTCCGGCTTACCCAACAATACATCATCAATTACCGCTGCCAGTTGCTGCAGTCTCTCCTGCATGGATTATGTCCTTTTCAGTTCAGAAGGCAGTCAAACCGCCGGAAGTATTCTTTTGTCACATATATAGTGCAGCATTGCAAACCTGTTAAATTGGCACACAGAATTTCCCCACCGGCGGCGAAATCTGTGCACATTCAGGATCTTATACGTGGATTATCTGTATATCTCTGTGGCCGGGCTTTTCGCCGGCACACTGGCGGGTATCATCGGCACCGGCTCTTCCATCATTTTGCTACCGGTACTGTTCTACACGCTGGGCGCGCAGACGGCAGTACCGGTCATGGCGGTTGCCGCAGTGCTGGCAAACCTTGGCAGAGTAGCCATCTGGTGGCGGCAGATTCACTGGCACGCAGTATTGACCTATTCAGTCACCAGTATTCCCGCCGCGATGCTGGGAGCCAATACCCTTATCACTCTTTCAGAGCGCAGCGCCAACCTGATTCTCGGCAGCTTCTTTCTGGTCATGTTGCCTTTGCGCCGCCATTTACAGCACAGGCAGTTCACACTGCAACTCTGGCAACTGGGAGTAGCGGGTCTGTTTATTGGTTTCATCACCGGAATCGTCGTCTCTTCCGGGCCACTAAGCATTGCTGCGTTTACCGCCTCCGGGCTGTTACAGGGGCCGCTTATTGCCAGCGAGGCAGCAGCTTCAATGCTGGTCTATCTGGCGAAGTTGGCGGCATTCGGCAATGCGGATGCACTGAATAACCACATTCTGATTCAGGGTGCCGCACTGGGGGGCATTCTGATTATCGGTGCCTGGCTGGGAAAACACATCGTTCTGCGGATGAGTACCGCCCAGTTCAACAGAATTCTCGATTTAATGATGCTGATTGCAGGCTTTTCTCTGCTCATTGCATCCGCATCAAACCATTGAAAAATAAGAACAAATGAAAGCCGCTCACACACTGATAAAATTATATTATTTAAAAATATAAATAATTAATTTTTATTATCAGACAGTTGTTCCTATCATTCTTTTAACCCAAGCATCGCCAATTAGCGCATGCATCACTTCACCATGAATGACAAGACAACTGGTACCCCCATGAAACAAGCTGTAAAAACCGACCTATTCGCATCGAAAGCGCCATTAGAATGGGCCGTCACGGCAAACGGCCATCTGTCTACGGCACAGATTCCGATTAACGCTGAAGGCCAGGTTGTTGAAGGCGGCATTGAGGCACAGGCCCGCCAGACCATGGAGAACTTTAAACATACGATTGAAGCTGCCGGCCTGACCATGGCTGATGTTACCCAGGTACTGATTTACGTGACCCACCGTGATCAGTTGCCGATCTTCAATCAGGTGTATGCAGAATACTTTGAAGCTCCGTTCCCGAACCGGGCTGCCATGATCGTTGCAGGTCTGGCCCGCGAAGAAATGCTGTGCGAGATCGTCGCCTACGCCGCGATGAAAACTCAGCTGGCAAGCTAGCACCAATCGGCAATGGGATGTCACTCCGACCGGACATCTCATTGCCGATTTTTTATATCCTTCCTGTTACGCCCGAATATGCTGCGCACCAGCGACCATGCAGTTTCAGCCCTGACCTTCCTGCCCTGTAAAAGATAATACCGGTAATCAATAGCGCCACTGCTGTCCCGGCGGATACTGTCTTCGCCACTCTGGTTGTCAGTTATATCTGTCATCTTACTGTACCTCTGTCTCAGGCCGGATAATTTTTCCGGGTTTACAAAGGCCAGTTTAAAGACGACAATAGATCATTAATAACGATTTATAATTATCATTTCGTTCGTGAAATACGATTAAACAATCCTGAATTAAACAGTCTTGGATTAAACAGTCTGAACAGGTGACCGGTTATGTCAGCCAATCTTTCCTCTGAACTGCTCAATACGTTCGTTACCGTGGTGCATGAACAGGGCTTCATCAAAGCGTCGGAGCGGTTACATAAAACCCAGTCAACGGTCAGCCAGCAAATCAAAAAACTGGAACAGGAAATCGGTGTCTCCCTGTTCCAGGCAGAGGGCCGCAAACGGGTACTCACCCCTGAAGGCGAGGTATTTCTGGGCCACGCCCGGCGTATTCTCAGCAGCCATCAGGACGCTGTCGCCGCGGTTACCGGCCCCCGCCAGTATCAGCAACTGAAAATCGGTATATCTCAGGCATTATCAGAAACACTGCTGCCATCACTACTGGGACAGTTCAGGCAGGCCAATCCACAGCTGGCCTTAGAAGTACACTGCGGTTTCAGCCAGGATCTGGGTAAAGAATTTGATGCCGGAAATTATGATCTGGTGCTACTGCTGCAACCCCGGCAGAGTGCCCTGACCGGGCTGCAGATCAGCGAAGAGCCGCTGGCCTGGGTGGCATCGCCACAGTTTTATCCACAACCGGGCACGCCCCTGCCGCTGGCATTCCTGTCCCCCCGGTGTCAGTTCCGCCAGCGCGGCATTGATGCACTGGATCAGGCAAATATCGGCTGGCAACAGGTCTACCATACCAGCAGCTTCGCCAGCCTGATGATGGCTGTCCGGGCTGGCCTTGGCATCACCGTCCGCCCGCTGCGCGGCCTCGGTCAGGACTGGCAACTGGCGGACCTGCCCCACCTGCCGGAACTCCCCCCCATGTATATCGAGCTGCGCAGCCGACCATCGGCACCAGCTCAGCAACTGGAAAAACTGCTCGCCCGTCAAAACCTGATCATTAGCTGAGCTGGCGGATTTATCTTTGTTACCCCGGACATCACTTCCGGAACAACGCCACAGCCATCACAGACACTGCAACTTCTACCTGCCAGCCAGTCACAGCTACACTGATAGACAGTAGAACTTTGGTCGCCCCGGTGGATAATTTTTAACCACACTGATTGACATCCATATTAGGCTGATCTAATTTATATATTCCATTTAGTTTTATGCTTATAACCAAATTACAATAAATTCGGTACAGCCTTATGTCAGCCAATGCCAAACCTGCAATTGTCACCGCCTTTTTTGATGAGCCTTCTTTCACCTTCAGCTATGTGATTCAGGACCCGGAATCCAACCACTGTGCAATCATCGACTCCGTGCTGGATTTTGATTATGCCTCCGGCAAAACAAACACCGCTTCCGCCGATGCATTACTGGCCTTCGTCGACCAGCACTCTCTGACCGTAGACTGGATTCTGGAAACCCATGTCCATGCTGATCATGTGTCCGCTGCGCCCTATCTGAAAGCCAGAACCGGCGGCCTTATCGGCATTGGCAAACAAGTCTGCACCGTACAGAAAACCTTCGGCCAGGCATTTAACGCTGAGAAAGAATTTGCCACCAACGGTAGCCAGTTTGATGTTCTTCTGGAAGACAACGACACCATTCAGATTGGCCAGCTGACCGGCCAGGCACTGCATACGCCGGGTCATACTCCTGCCTGCATGACCTATGTATTCAGCGATGCTGCGTTTGTGGGCGATACCCTGTTCATGCCCGATTACGGTACTGCCCGCTGCGACTTTCCCGGTGGTGATGCCGCCATGCTGTACCGCTCAATTCACCGTATTTTCCAACTGCCGGATGAAACCCGCCTGTTCATGTGCCACGACTATAAGGCGCCAGGCCGGGATGAATACGCCCACCAGACCAGCGTAGCCGAGCAGCGCCAGCACAATATCCATATTCAGGAAGGCGTTAACGAAGCCGACTTCGTTGCCATGCGCACCAGCCGGGACGCCACCCTGAGTATGCCCAAACTGATCCTGCCTTCAGTACAGGTGAACATGCGTGCCGGGCATCTGCCCCCTGCAGAGGACAACGGTCAGCATTATCTGAAAATCCCGCTCAACCTGTTCTGATTTCAGGCTAATCATCACCGGATACTTTTAATCCGGACACTCTCTGTGCCGGCTGTACACTGCTGCAGCCGGGTATTACCCGCATCCGGAAACCAGGAGAACGCTCTCATGGACGTACGTCAGCTCAGCCCTTTTATCAGCATAAGCCCGCAAATTACCTCCGCCGATATTGGTCTGGCGGCCGCACAGGGATTCCGCACGATTATCTGTAACCGGCCAGAAAATGAATCTGAAGATCAGCCGGACAACCGGCTGTTAGAAGAAACCTGCCAACGGGCCGGGCTGAGCTGGCATTACTTACCTGCAGAAGCCGGTAATGTTACCGATGCCAACGTTGCAGAATTTGCCACCCTGATGAATCAGGTGCAGGGGCCGGTGCTGGCCTATTGCCGTACCGGTACCCGCAGCGCCACACTCTGGGCGCTGTCGCAGGCTCCCCGCCTGGATGTCGCTGCCATTCTTACAGCCACGGCACAGGCAGGCTACGATCTGGCCCCCCAGAAGCAGCGGATTCTGAACGCAGCGAATCAGCAGGTAAGTGATCAGGAAAGCCAGCCGGTTACTGCCGGCCGACAGCACGATATCCTGATTGTCGGCGGTGGCGCCGGTGGTCAGGCAACGGCAGCCAGCCTGTTAAAACGCCAGCCGGATCTGGACATTGCCATCGCTGAACCCAATACCGAACACTATTATCAGCCTGGCTGGACACTGGTTGGCGGTGGCGTATTCAACCGTAAAGATACCGTGCGTCCAATGGCCGATGTCATGCATCCGGACTGCCACTGGTATCAGGCAGCCGTCAGCCACTTCGAACCGGAACAGCGTCAGTTAGTTCTCGAAGACGGTGAGCGGCTGGGTTACCGCATCCTGATCATCGCCCCGGGACTGACGCTGGATTGGGACGCAATACCCGGCTTACGGGAAAACCTTGGCAGCCACGGTGTAACCTCTAATTATCAGTTCGATATGGCCCCCTACACCTGGGAGCTGATCCAGAACTGCAAATCCGGCAAAGCTCTGTTTACCCAGCCCCCTATGCCGATCAAATGCGCAGGCGCGCCGCAGAAAGCCATGTATCTGGCCTGCGATCACTGGTTACGCACTCAGCGGCTGGACAACATTGATGTGGAATTCTGTAACGCCGGCCCCGGCCTGTTCGGTGTCGCCGACTACGTACCCGCGCTCATGGAATATGTGAAGAAATACAACATCGCGCTGCAGTTTCAGCACACGCTTACCGCTATCGACGGCCCGGGCAAAACCGCAACATTCAGCGTCACCGACGGTGAGGGCGAAAGCAGGGAGATTGAGAAGGCTTTCGAGATGATTCACGTCTGCCCGCCACAAAAGGCCCCGAAGTTTATCAGCAACAGCCCGCTGGCGGACGCCGCTGGCTGGCTGGATCTCGATCCGGAAACCCTGCAGCACAACCACTACGGAAATATCTTCGGCCTGGGAGACGCAGGCAATACGCCGAATGCAAAAACCGCAGCAGCGGTACGAAAACAGGCGCCGGTGGTGGCGGAAAATGTCCTGCTGGCCCTCAAAGGCGAAGCCCCCAGAGCCATTTACGCCGGCTACGGTTCCTGTCCGCTGACCGTTGAGAAAGGCAAAATCGTACTGGCCGAATTTGGTTACGGCGGTAAGCTACAACCGACCTTCCCCACCTGGCTGGTACAGGGTACCCGGCCATCCCGCCTGTCCTGGTTACTGAAAGAAAAGATGCTGCCATGGATCTACTGGAACGCCATGCTGAAAGGCAAGGAATGGCTGGCAGAACCGGAAATTCTCAGCCATCGCCCTACCAAACATGAAGCCTCCGACGCGCTGGATAAATAAAAGGGCGGGCATAAAAAAACGGGAAGCTAAAGCTTCCCGTTTTCTGTATCGCTAAACCTAAGACTTAGCCTTCCGGATTGATTTCCAGTAATTCAACTTCGAATACCAGTGTCGCGTTCGGTCCGATGGTACCGCCAGCGCCAGCCGGGCCGTAAGCCAGGTCAGCCGGGATAACCAGACGGGCTTTACCGCCACTCTTCATCAGCTGAAGACCTTCTGTCCAGCCAGGAATAACGCCGTTCAGCGGGAAGGAAACCGGCTCACCGCGGCTGTAAGAGCTGTCGAACTCAGTACCGTCGATCAGGGTACCTTTGTAGTGCACCATTACAGAATCTTCAGCGGTCGGGCTTTCACCTTCACCTTCGGTCAGGTGCTCGATCTGCAGGCCGGAATCAGTAGTCGTCACATTCGGCTTCTTGGCATTTTCTGCCATGTAGTCCATACCGTCCTGCTTGTTCTTGTCAGCCAGTGCTTCAGCTTCTTTCTGGGCTTCTTCAACCTTCTTCTGCTGCGCTTCCATCAGCACTTTTTCAACTTCTTCGCGGCTCATCAGGCCTTCATCGCCGGCATACGCTGCTTCAACACCGCGGCGCAGTGCATCGTAATCCATTGTTTCGAAATCAGCTTTTAAGCGCTCACCCAGCACCATACCCAGGCCGTAGCTCAGTTTTTTCGTTTCAGTATCCAGAGTGTAAGGCTTCTCTACCGGTGCAGGGGCTTTCTTCTCTTCACCACACCCCACCAGGAACGCACTTGCAACGGCAACAGCAACCAGCGTCTTTTTCATTTCATTTCCTTAGTTTTGTCTGTCCGAGTATCGGAATCGGCAGCTTTCAGCCTGAGATCTCTGCTTAAAAGCATCTGTACAGAATCTGTACGTAAGGCTCAACTTATCATAGCTGCTTCTATATATCCTGCCTTAGTGGGGGCAGGCAGTGAAAAGTTCAACCTAAATGCCAGTTTCTGTATATAAATCAAGCAATGTTTGTAAAAGTCCGGACCACTGCCCCTGCACCGTTTGCAGATACACTTCCAGATTGGCTCTGGCCAGATCATCCGCCGGCAACGAAAGCGCCGGGCAAAGGTCATTCGCCGTTGCCAGGTCGTACAGCATCTGCAGTTCGGTTTTTTCACAGGCCAGTTCCGCCTGCTTAAGCTGTTCATAGGCAGCTTCCAGCCGGTTATCCTGCTGACGTTCCTCACGCACGCTGTAACGCAGCGCCCGCAGTGGCAGCAGGCGCTCGTAATGCCAGTGTTGCAGGGCTTTATCGCTGAACAGTTCCGCCACGACCCCCTGCTGTTGTCTGGCCAGCCACAGACAAAAGATCACCCGGTTAACCGCCAGCCCCTGCTCGGACTGTAGCCGCAGGCACAGAGGCGCAACTCCCGGGCGGCTGTAAAAGGCCAGTGCAAAGCGCCATAAACTGTTATCTGCTGACTGTATTTCCGACATTCTGTGCCTCACTCAAACGCTTATTCACCGGCTGATTTGTGCTAGAATCCGCAGCCAAAATCAGCGCCGGATGTTCACCGGCATCCGATATTAGCCTGCCAGTCCGGTAAGAACCATGATTCAGTTAAACCAGCTCAGCCTGCAACGGGGCCCGCAACGTCTGCTCGAACAGGCCCAGTTGACCATTCACGCCACCCAGAAAGTCGGTATTATCGGCGCGAACGGGGTTGGTAAGTCATCACTGTTTAAGCTGATTCTGGGTGAGCTTCAGGCTGATGAAGGCGACCTTTCGCTGCCGACTAATCTGATTATTGCCCATATGGCACAGGAAGTATCGGACTCCGACCGCAGCGCACTGGAGTATGTGCTCGACGGTGACCGCCGGCTGCGCCATATTCAGCAACAACTGGAAGAAGCCGAAACCAGTGGCAACCATCACCGCAGTGGCGAGCTGCATGCAGAGATGGCAGCGATTGACGGCTACACGGCAGAGTCCCGCGCCTACCAGTTACTGAATGGTCTGAGCTTCAAGCCAACTGATGCCAGCCGTCCGGTGAGCACCTTTTCAGGGGGTTGGCGGATTCGCCTGAATCTGGCACAGGCGCTGATGTGTCACTCTGACATTCTGCTACTCGATGAGCCCACCAACCACCTTGATCTGGATGCCACCATCTGGCTGGAACAGTGGCTGCGCAGCTATCCGGGCACCCTGTTACTGATTTCCCATGACCGGGATTTCCTTGATGCTGTCACCACCCATATCGTGCACATGCACCGGCAAAAAACCGATCTGTACAAAGGCGGTTATTCAGACTTCGAAGTCATGCGTGCGGAACGGCTTGCCCAGCAGCAGGCCCAGTATGAGAAACAGCAACAGCGGATTGCCGAAATCGAAAACTTTGTCCGCCGCTTTAAAGCCAAAGCCTCCAAAGCCAAACAGGCCCAGAGCCGGGTAAAAGAACTGGAACGGATGGAAACCATTTCCGCCGCCCACGTCGACAGCCCGTTCAGCTTCGGCTTTCAGGCCAGCGATAAGATCTCCTTCCCGTTGCTGACACTGGATAAAGCTGATCTGGGTTATGACAAAGCAATCCTCAAGCAGGTTTCCCTGAGTCTGGTGCCCGGCGCCCGTATCGGCCTGCTGGGCCCGAACGGTGCCGGTAAATCCACCCTGATTAAGTCCCTGACCGAAGACCTGCCATTACTCAGCGGTGAACGGAAAAGCGGCGAACATCTGAAGGTAGGCTACTTTGCCCAGCATCAGTTGGAAGCACTGGATCTGGAAGCTTCACCGAGTCTGCACATTAAACGCATAGCTCCACAGGCCAGCGATCAGGAAATCCGTAACTTCCTTGGCAGCTTCGACTTCCATGGTGATCGCGCGCTGGAACCGGTCAAGCAGTTCTCCGGCGGTGAAAAAGCCCGGGTAGCACTGGCACTGATTGCCTGGCAGAAACCGAATCTGCTGCTGCTCGATGAACCGACCAACCACCTGGACCTGGAAGTCCGCCACGCTCTGACACTGGCCCTGCAGGGCTTTGAAGGGGCGCTGATTCTGGTCTCCCACGACCGTCACTTATTACGTAACTGTGTGGATGAATTCCTGCTGGTTGCCGATCAGCAGGTGGCGCCGTTTAAAGGCGACATGGACGACTACCAGCAATGGCTAGCGAACCAGCGCCGGGAAGACAATCAGACTGAACAGCCGGAACGGGAAAACCGTTCTGCCAGCGCCGCTGAACGTAAAGAACAAAAGCGTCTGGCCGCTGAGCGCCGCAGTATGCTCCGCCCATTAAAGAAAGCCACCGAAAAGCTGGAAGCGGAAATGGAAACCCTGGCAGAACAACTGTCAACGGTGGAAGAAAAGCTGGCCGATACCTCTATTTATGAAGAAGCCCGAAAGGCTGAGCTGAAAGATGTGCTGCAGCAGCAGGCCACGCTGCAACAGCGCAGCGAAGCGGTCGAAACCGAATGGATGGAAAAGCTCGAAGAACTGGAAGAACTTGAGCAACTGACCGCCGAATAACAGCTGGGCTCAGGTCACTGAGCCCCCTGCCATTTACGCGACAAACATCAGGCCTCAAACGAGGCCAGTTTAATTCCGAACGTCACAAATACAGCGCCGGTCACCGCTTTCAGTGCCCGCTGCATCACACCTGCCCGGGTAAAACCCATAAACCGGGACAGCAGCATCACCATGCCTGAGAACCACAGCAGATTGATCAGTGAATGAATCAGCACCAGCAGGAAAGCTGACGAAGCCCCCTCGCCCAGCGGTATAAATTGCGGAAACGCCGCCAGATAAAACATCGACACCTTAGGGTTAAGTGCATTGGTCAGAAACCCTTCCACCCAGGCGTGCCTCAGGCTTTGTAACTTTACCGGTGTTTTAACAGATACCGGACCAGCCGTGCCACCGTTGCCTTTCAGCGCAGCCCGCAAGGCATTAATGCCGATCCAGCACAGGTAGGCCGCCCCCAGCATTTTTACGATAAAGAACAGCTGGGCTGACTGCACCAGAATCACCGATATTCCCAGTACCGACAAAGCACCATGAAGGTAAAAAGCGCCGACAAACCCCGCTACGTTGGCAAACCCGGCCGCTTTACCTGACGTGGTGACCGACTTAACAATCAGTACGCCATTTGGCCCCGGTGATATAACCAGCAGTGTCGCGACCAGTGTAAAGGTCAGTATCTGTGCTAAATCCATCTATCCTCCTGCAGCTGAAAACAAAAGCTAAAAACAAAAAAAGCGCCGCGGCATCTGCCAGGGCGCTTTCATTAACAGGCTTAACTTAACTGGCCAGCTTAACTGGCTTTTGCCGGTGCGATTGAATTCACCAGGGCTTCCAGTTCTGTTCGGTTCTCGACGATCTTCTCTAACGCTTCATCTGCGTCTTCCCGGCTGATCTGTAAACGCTTGAACAGTGCACTGGGAATCTCTTCTTCCGGGCCGTCACCCAACCCTTTCGAGCGTAACAGACGGGAAGCGATGTATAACAGGCCGACTTCCTGCTGAGCATCACCCTGATAGTTCGGATCTTGCTGATGGCGTACCGCTTCACAAACTTTGTCCGGCAGTGACCAGCTGTCCAGCAACCATGAGCCAATCTGCTCACGGGTCACGTTCAGTACCTGCTGCTCAATGTACTCAGACGGCATATGCGGGTTCGCCTCAATATACCGGGATAACAGCGAGAAATACGACGGGAATACGTGAGCCAGTACCAGATAACCAAAGTTATGCAGCAAGCCCGCCAGATATACCATCCCCAGCTTAGGCCGCACCGCAACCGGTACCTTCTTACACAGCAGTTCACACAAGGCCGCGGTATACACCGCCTGCTGCCAGAACGGTACACCTTCGCGAGGAGTATCATCCGGCACCGCCAGGGTCTGCCCCATCGCAACACCTAAAGCCAGATTCAGTACCAGATCAAAGCCCAGTACCCGTACCACGGCATCATCAACAGACTGCACATCCGTTGGCGCTGCATAATACGGAGATGCGGCCCAGCTCATTACCTGAGCCGCCAGACTCGGATCAACCCGTACCAGCGGTACCAGGTCATCAATCCCGGCGATCGGGTCAGAACGCAGGGCAATCAGTTTCTTCATGGACAACGGCAACGCCGGCATCCCCAGTGTATCTTCCAGACGCTGCTTCACCCGCAGGCTGGTAAAACGCTCCACCGCCTGGGTAATAACCTTGGTATCGCTGCCGCCAGGCTGGGCATTGCTGATAGACGTAGTAGTCAGCGCCAGCGCCTTAAGCACCACAGGCTGCTGAATCCAGTGACGGCGAATTTCAAATACCCGGCCGGTATAAGGCTCAACGGCTTCAATGACATCAAGATCATTCAGGCCGGCATCCATATAGACCTTCAGGCCCATCAGCTTTTGCAGACCTTTTTCGGTTTTCAGTGCCGCCTGACCAAAAAACTTGATCGCTTCGCGGCTGCGCAAAGGTTGCAGACGTAGCTCTGAATGGTTCCAGATGCTGACCAGATCCAGTAACTGATCAGACGGCACCAGTACCAGCGCTTTCGTGCTGGTATCGTGCACCATAAGGATGCGATATTTAGGCTCATCAGCGTGAGCGGGTTGCATTGATTGCATACTGTGAGTCGCCAAAGCCATCTCCATCCACCAGTTTATTCAGGCTTTTCAATTCAGGCCGCTAAAGTTTGCGGTTTAGTTAACCAGACTACAAAGTCAGCCCGGCAGTGTCCATGCTCAGCCTCCCAGTTTGGGGGCTAAAACCCAGCACAACCGGGTGATTAACCGACAGACAGGGTATCGGTCACCCCGGGCATTTCATGAGCAAAAAATAACCGGACGAAAAAAAAGCACTTCTGTTCGGAAGTGCTTTTTCTGATCAGAGAATCTTTATTCCTCAGACGCGGGTAAGTTTGTATACCGCCGGCAGGGACTTCAGTTTACGCATCACCCGGGCCAGATGGATCCGGCTGGTAACGGTGATATCCATGTGCACAGTACTCAGAGGCGAGTCTGTCTCGGTAATATCAATCTTAAAGACGTTGGAACCTGCACCGGCTGCAGTGGTTGCCAGCGAAGCAATCAGGCCTCTGGCCGGCTCAACCTGCAGATCAAGATTCACAGTGAATTCTTCATCAATGGTCGCCGACCATTCCAGATAAACACATTTCTCAGCGTCATCTTTCATAAAGGCGATGTTGCGGCAGTCAGTGCGGTGAATAACCAGCCCTCTGCCAGAGGAAATATGGCCTGTAATCTTGTCCCCTGGGATCGGGCCGCAACAACGGGCATAGTGCATGACCATGCCTTCTGTGCCCTTGATGGCAAACGGTTTGTCGCTGGTAACAGGGCCCAGATCTTTACTGCCCTCGTCCTCATCAGAACGAGGCCGCAGGCGACGTGCCACCACGTAGGCCATGCGGTTACCCAGGCCAATGTCCACCAGCAGATCATCCAGGCTGTTAAGCTGCATCTCTTCCAGCAGTGTCTGCAACCGGGTCGGATCGACCTCATCCACCGAGGTACCGAAGTTACTCATGAACTGATTCAGCAGACGACGGCCCAGCTCGACGGATTCATCACGCTGCTGTTGCTTAACAAAGTGACGGATCGCTGAACGTGCCTTACCGGTCACCACAAAGTTCATCCAGGCGATGTTAGGACGGGCACTGGCAGTGGTAATGATTTCCACGGTCTGGCCACTTTCCAGTGTCTGGGATAACGGCGCCAGCCGGCGGTTAATCCGGCAGGAGATACAGGAGTTACCCACATCCGTATGAACGGCATAGGCGAAGTCCACCGCAGTGGCCCCCTGTGGCAGTTCGTAAATCCGGCCTTTCGGTGAGAATACATATACTTCGTCGGAGAACAGGTCGGTTTTTACCGTTTCAATGAACTCCATGGAATCGCCGGCACGCTTCTGCATTTCCAGCAGGCTCTGCACCCACTTACGGGCACGGTTATAACCGTCCACCGCACTGCTGGAATCCCCGTAAATCTTGTAATGGCTGTGCTCCGCAATACCCTGACTGGCAACCGCATCCATTTCTTTGGTGCGGATCTGTACTTCAATGGTGATATTACGGGCGCCGAATAAATCTGTGTGCAGGGACTGATAGCCGTTGGCTTTAGGAATGGCGATGTAATCTTTGAATCGCCCGGCAACCGGCTTGTACAGGCTGTGAATAACCCCCAGTACCCGGTAACAGTCATCAACACTTTCGGTCACGATCCGAAAAGCAAACACGTCCATGATTTCCTCAAAGGACTTACCCTTGCTCTTCATCTTGCTGTAAATGCTGTAGAGGTGCTTTTCCCGGCCGGATACCACTCCGCCAAAGCCTTCCTGACTCAGGCGGCTGCGGATGGATTCTTCAATGCTGGAAATAATATCCTTGCGCTGACCACGGGCCTGTACCACCGCCCGGCGAATGTATTTGGAGCGCATCGGGTGATACGCCTGGAACGCCAGATCTTCCAGTTCCAGCTGCATATCCCGCATACCCAGACGGGCTGCGACCGGCGCATAAATATCCAGCGTCTCACGGGCAATACGGCGTTGTTTCTCCGGTGGCATGGCCCCCAGGGTACGCATGTTGTGCAACCGGTCCGCCAGTTTCACGAGAATAACCCGGATATCCACCGCCATTGCCATGACCATCTTCTGGAAGTTTTCCGCCTGCGCTTCTGCACGGGTTTCAAACTCCAGATGGGTCAGCTTACTGACCCCGTCAACAATGTCGGTGACCTGATCACCGAACTGACCGGCCAGACCGTCACGGTTTACTTCCGTATCTTCAATCACGTCATGGAGCATCGCCGCCATCAGGCTCTGATGATCCATATGCATGCCCGCCAGAATAGACGCCACCGAAAGCGGGTGGGTCACATACGGCTCACCACTTTTACGCCGCTGGCCATCATGGGCCTGTTCTGCGTAAAAATACGCCCGCCGCACGGCCCTGATCTGCTCGAGATCAAGATAGCCGGATAACCGGTCAGAAAGCGCATCAATGGTTGGCATCAGGTACTCCTGCATGATTTACGGATAACTTACTGTTAAAACTACAAAACTACACCTGTATTGTGCAAGTGCTAAATACTCTAAAACAGAGGATTTACGCCCGGAATATCAGCTTAGCAGCAATATGGGCAGATTTCTGACTGTATAACGACGCCAAACGGCGTACTGGCGGGTCATTCCGGTTACTTATTTTGGCAGCCGGAAATAAAAATGGCCGGTAAAAACCGGCCATTTTTAACTGAGTCATCAGGGGATGCTGTAAACGGTGTTTTCAGCGACTCACCTGACGATTGCAGGAAGTAAGCAGTTACGCTTCTTCGACTACATCAATTGTTGCTTTGCTGACATGCTCTTCAGCAATTTCACGCAGCGCAACAACAGTCGGCTTGTCATTTTCCCACTCTACCTTTGGCTCTTTACCGCCGGTAGCTAGTTGACGGGCACGCTTGGACGCAAGCATGACTAATTCAAAACGGTTGTCTACGTGTTCCAGACAATCTTCAACGGTTACGCGAGCCATTCGGGACCTCGGTACTTTCGTACGTAAAAAAATGTATAAAAATTGACCCGAAAGTTTACCTAAGTGCGCTTAAGCTGACAAGAGCCCGGCCAGTAAACCCTGATGCTTTCGCTGCTGACGGTTTAATGTCAGACGCTGACCGGCAAATACCGACTGTAATTCACCCAGTGCAGTCTGGAAATCATCATTGATGATCAGGTAATCAAACTCACCGTAATGGCTCATTTCGCTGATCGCCTGAGACATTCGGTGCTCAATGACCTCTGCGGCATCCTGACCGCGGCCGGTAAGACGTTCACGCAGGGCTTCAGTTGATGGTGGCAGAATAAAGACAGATACGCTCTCCGGCATCAGGCGGCGAACCTGCTGGGCACCCTGCCAGTCGATTTCCAGAATCACATCCAGCCCCTGCTCCAGTTGCTGCTCCACCCAAACCTGAGATGTACCGTATTTATTGGTGAACACTTCAGCATATTCAAGAAACTCACCACGGCCGATCATCGCATCGAAGTCGCTCAGGGTAACAAAGTTATAATCTTTGCCATCCACTTCGCCCGGACGCATGTCACGGGTGGTATGGGAAACCGATACACAGATCTGCTGATCCTGTTCCAGTAACGCCTTTACCAGACTGGTTTTACCCGCGCCGGACGGCGCAGAAACGATATAGAGGGTGCCTAACTTGCTCATGGGGAAGAACTCTCGAACATTAAAAATGCAGGCATTGTAAAACAATCCCCGATGGGCGGACAGCATTAGCCACCGCACCGGGGACCCCGTCAGGGTTCCTGGCTGCCCGCGAGCCGGTTAACAGCGCTCGCAGACCTCACTGTTCAGCGGTTTGCCGGTGGCTATCCGGGTTTTGCGTCAGGGCAAACAACATGCCCTTTTCTACCCAGATTTTGACCGGTAAACCTTTTCCGTAAGCAATCACCGGCGCTTCACCCCGGCCAATATCCGGCAGCGGACCAAACACCTCAGGCTGATAATCCACCTGATACCAGGTTTGTTCCTCACCATTCACATCTTCAACCCGGAACTGAGCAGCCCGGATACTGCTCAGGGAGCAATACCGGGCACCCTGAAACACTTCCCTGCCCAGCAGGCTGGAAAGCACCGGCTCGAACTGCAGCTGGGTAAAATACCCGCTGAGTTTCGGAAAACTGCTGCCACGGGTTTCCAAGGGTCGGCGATTGAAATGGTTATACGCCACTTCCGCCGCGATCTCATGGGCTTTCGGATAAGGCCCGCTGGCAATGTGCGGCCACCACAGTTGCACAGCCAGTAACAGCAGCGCACAACAACCGAACAGCCAGCCGCCATACTGTTTAAACTGCTGCCGGCCTGAGAAAGACTCACGGGCCACGGACTGTGCCGGCACCTGCATTGCCTGTAAGCGCTGCAGCTGCTCCGGTGTCAGCTCAATGCGCTGATAATAATCATGCACCATCTGTTTCAACGGTTTTTCACTGTGCTGAGTCATAAACTCACCCCGCAATTATTCTCCCTGGCCTTGCTCTGATGCAAGCGCTGCCGCAAGCGGTGTATTTTAGATAACACGGTGCCCTTTGGTAATGCCATCAGGGTCGCCACTTCCTGAGTGCTGTAGCCCTCCACCGCCCAGAGGAACAGCATTTCACGTTCCTGGTCATCCAGCATGTTCATCAGGTAATTCACCTGACGTTCGTTCACCATCACCGTTTCCAGCACTTGCAGATCATAATCAGCAGCCTCTCTGTGCTCATCCTGTAACGGAGTGCTCTGCACCTTCTGATCCCGGCGGTAGATATCGATATAACGGTTACGGATACTGGTAAACAAATAAGGGATCGGATCATCGAACTGTTTAACCGGCGGCTCCAGAAAGCTCGCCAGCGCGCTTTGCACCAGGTCAAAGGCATCATCCCCATGACGGCATAAAGACACCGCATACCGGTGTAGGCGATTAAGCTGGGCCTGATCAATCATGGGCCACCAGCCACTGCCGGACTAACCAGCTCTGCAGGGTTTCGCTGACCGCCAGACCACGGGCTGAAAAGTTTTCTGCCACATCGGTCAGCAACACATGATCAATATTGTTTAGCATACCGGCCTCTTCAGCGGTCGCTGCCAGTGCAGCAATGTGCCAGCCCTGCCTTGCCGAGCGCTGCATACTGATCACCAGATTAAAGGCACCATGCTGGAGCTGAAAGTCACCCTCCGGCTGGCGATGCCACAACCACAAGTCATGAATGTTATGCTCGCACTTCAGCTGCTGTAAGCTCCGGGGCGTGCAGACCCGCAGCGTTTCAAGCTGCTGCTCATCGCTCTGCATCAGCGCTTCACCACTCAGTACAACCTCTAATGGCGCAAAGCGGGCGGCCTGTACACACCACTCAAATGCGGCCATTTCGGCCACGTAGGGCAGTTCCTGCAACGGCTGACAGTCACGCAAAAAGTCCGCGAACTGATCCCCAAAGGTATCAAGATCCGCGGCAACTGCCGGATACCGGGTAACATAATCACCTGCATAGGCGGCAAACGCAGCATTTCCCAGCAACTGTTCCACCACAGGAAAGGTCACCTGCAATGCCCGGATGCGCCCTTCCCGGGTATTGTTCCGGTAAGCGTCCAGCACTGTTGCCGGTGAAACGTTACCGGCCGCCTGCCAGTCACGGGTATCCGCCCGTTCCTGCAAAGCATCGTTTAACAACTGCGGCCAGTGCTGAGGAGAAAAAGCATCACCATCCGGCAGATTATGAACTTCCACTAAGCCACCTCCCGCTGTTGTAAAATCTGATCCGCCCGGGCAGCCTCTTCCAGCAGACGGGGCAGTTCAGGAATATCATTGTCCCATTCAATCAGCGTGGGCCGCGCACCGGTTCTTGCGACAGTGTCAGCGAACAGCTCCCAGACATCCGGCCAGACCTCTTTGCCATGGGTATCCAGCGCGCCCCAGTCAGTTTTCTGATATCCGCCAAGATGCATCTGACGAATCCGGTCTGCCGGTAAGTAACCGATCTGTTCCCTGGGATCATCACCGAAGTTGATGCTGTTCACCTGAAAGTTATTCACATCCAGCAATAAATCACAGTCCGCCAGCTCTGCCACCAGCGCCAGAAACTGCCCTTCAGGCAAGCCGGCCACCGGAGGCCGTAAGTAGGTAGAGAGGTTTTCCAGCAGAATCCGCTGTTCCAGATAGTCCTGAACCAGACAAATTCTCGCCGCCAGATGTTCAGCATAAGCTTCGGTCATCGGCAGAGGCAGTAAATCATGGCTGTGAGCATTGCCATGGCTGCAAAAACAGGCGTGATCGGAAATCCAGGCAGCACCGGTATCCTGTGAGAGACGCTTAATCCGCTCCAGATAGACAAAATCCAGCGGGTCATTACCGGCCAGATTCATCGACACACAGTGCAGTGCAACCGGGTAACGTTCTGCCAGCGCCATCATCCGGTGATAATCCAGATTGCCGGTATGCAGATGATTATCTGCCAGCAATTCCAGCCAGGCCACATCCGGCTGTTCCGCCAGTAACTGATCGATATGCGGCCAGCGTAAACCTATCCCGGCACGGGCGGGTAGCGATCCCATCAGTTGATGATTACTCAATCCTGACTCCTTCGGTATGCATATGCTCTCTGAAGCGTTCGTGGATACAAGCGCTTGTAACAGCATAGTCACACGGCGGTGTTACTTACCCGGAAAAGCTGGCAGCCTCGCTCCGCCAGCCTCCGGGCAGGAACCGGGTTATGCCTTCGCTGGCTTAACCTTAGCGACTTCGCCACCGATCTTGGCACAGGTACCTTCCGGCACGTATACCCATTCGTTAGCCGCGTTATCTACCGTAGACTGACCGGCACAACCGTGTTTACCGTCCAGCGCACCACAGTCGTTCTTACCCGCCATCGCTACGCCGGCGCACTTTTCCCACGCGGCTGGCTGATCCGGCACAGCCATCGCTGCAGAGGCACCCGCCAGGGCAATACCGGCAATCGCTGTTTTCAGTGCTAGTGTTGATTTAGACATGATCGATATCCTCAGATTTTTTATATTTTCCTGACTGATCATCAAACCTGCGAACAGAACTGTTATTCCCCTTAGCATTCACAGGCCTGCGAGGCAGGTCTTAAGAGTCATTTTTGTTGTGACTCATAAGGGTTAACGAACGTGCTTCAGGTTTGATTGCAAAAAAATGAAAAAAATCAGTATTTATCGCAGAACAGCGATCGGCATGGAGGGAAAAATCCGGGATCCCGGTACCGGACAGCACCGGGGAAGCGTACTTAGAAAAGCAGATCAGTTACGGCACGCCTCAGGACAGCGTTCCAGATAATCAGGGTGCTTACGCTGACAGGGGCCACCCACACCGGCATAACAGGCACCGCCCACCCCTTTATAAAGCGGACCACCTTTTCCGGCGTAAAGCTTACCGCCAACCCCTCGGTACCGCGGACCACCCACACCCGCATAACAGGGACCACCCACACCCGCATAAGCAGGCCCACCTACACCGGCATACGCCGGGCCACCCACGCCGGCATAACACTCACCTCCCGGTTTCTTACTGCCTTTACAGTCACAGACATCCACCGCATAAGCGGGCAAAGCCAGTACATAAACAAACAGCAAAGTGAGCAGGCGCATAATTGAATTTCCATATCAGGGGGTAACAGGAAAATTGTCCACCAGGCCGGCCATAAATGCAAAACACGTCCGTCTGAAGCCCTTTTACTTGCCTGTTTAGCCTGCCTCACACCGGGTAAAACATCCGCATAAAGCCGTTTAAAACACCGGAACTGCCCAAAACAGTTATGCTTAACAGCCGTCATATCCGCCGGATCCATTGAGTTTTTTCTTCATAAAATCATAGCGTTGCTAAATTAACCGAGCAAAGGCGCAGGTAAAAACTTCCTTTCTCAGTACAAATAATCACCGGATATGACCTACATTTAACTCAATAACGCCAATAACGTTCCGCAGGATACAGCTGCAGGCGCTGAGGCATTAAACACCATAAGGAAATCTACAGGACCAAAATCTGTGGCCAGTAGCAGTGTTGTTAATTCATTAATGATCAAAGTCGGGGCGGTGATCTTTATCACAACGCTGGTCATTGGTTATCTGTGGATAGACAGCGAATACCGTGACCTGGCTGACACCAACCGGCGCTTTGCAGAAAACTATCTGGAAGAGCAAAAACAGATTTTACGCAACGATGTTCTGCGGATGCGTGAATTCGTTCATCAGCAACAGGCGCGGGCCAGTACCGAACTGCGCCATCATCTGAAAAACCATGTGTATCAGGCTCACAGTGTCGCCACGGGAATTCACCGCCAATACCATAAACGCCTGCCGGACTTTAATATTCAGCAACGGATAATCGACGCTCTGCGGTACAGCCACTTTGCCAACTCCCGCAGTTATTACTTCATTGACTCATTCAACAAAACACCCCTGCTGTACCCGCCTGACCCGACGATTGAAGGGCACACCATGGACGCCAGCCTGCACGCCAGGGAAAAACACGAGGTCTCCCAGAAGACACTTGAACTGGTCTCCACCGAAGATGAAGGCTACATCCTGTATGACTGGTATCCCCCGGAAGATAACAGCACCCTGGAACGTAAATACAGTTTTGTAAAACGTTTCGAACCCTATAACTGGATCATTGGCAGCGGTGATTATCTGGAAGACTTTGAGCAGCGCAACCGCACCCGTATTCTGCAGGACATAGCACAAACCCCGACATCCAAAATGGAACCGGATTACTTCTTTGTGGTGTCTTACACCGGTGACCTGTATGCCGCACAGGGTAAATATCTCGCAGGTAAGACCAATATATGGGAACTGCAGTCCCCAAAGGGAAAAAAAGTGGTTCAGGATTCCGTCAAACTGGTCAACAAGTATCCTGACGGAGGCTTTTACTCTTATTTCTGGGAAAAACCTGACGGTGACATCGCTGAGAAAATTGCCTTTATGGTGGGCATTGATGAATGGCAGGTCTATATCGGTACCGGCGCCTATCTGGATACGATCGATGCTGAAATAGCCCGGCGCAGTGCGGAGTTCGCCAGCAAGGTAAACACCCGGGTACAAACTGCTATTCTCATACTGCTGACAGCTACACTGCTGATTTTACTGTCAGCCTATTTCTTCAGCCGCCGTTTGCAACATAACTTAATGCTCTTCCAGCACGCCTTCAACGACGCGGTTGAAAATGGCATCCACCTGAATAAAGACAGCATATTCTTTAACGAATTCAAGCAGCTGGCCGGCAGCGTCAACCGGATGATTGATCGCCTGAACCGGCAAACCAGCATCCTGCGCCACACCGCTCAGCACGATGCCCTGACCGATCTGCCAAACCGCCTGACCGGTAACGATCATCTGGAAACCATGCTGCAAACCGTCGCTGAGCATAACGCCTCACTGGCGTTGTTTTTCATTGATCTGGATAACTTTAAAGAGGTCAACGACACCCTCGGTCACAGCGCCGGCGATCAGTTGCTACGTCAGGTAGCAGAACGCCTGCAGGGAACATTACGGGAGGAAGATCACCTGGCCCGGCTTGGAGGCGACGAGTTCACCATTGTGACCGGCTTTATGCCCGACAAAGATGACGCCGTCACCATTGCTCAGAAACTGCTGGACTGTTTTACCGCCCCATTCACGGTCGGCGAGCAACAGATTTTTGCCGGCGCCAGCATCGGCATCGCCATTTATCCTGAACACGGCCACAGCTCCGAATTGCTGTTACGTAATGCTGATGCTGCAATGTATCAGGCAAAACGTAACGGTAAAAACGCCTTCGCCTTCTACGACAGCCATCTGACGGTCAACCTGCAACACCGGATCAATATGATCGACAGCCTGCGCCGGGCAATCGATAACCAGGAATTCTGTCTGCATTACCAGCCACAGGTCTGTGTTAAACGCAGCCTGACAGTCAGCTGTGAAGCCCTGATTCGCTGGCCCCGTGAGCAGGGATGGATCAGCCCCGCTGACTTCATTCCCTACGCCGAATCCAGCGGGCTGATTAACCCGATCGGCCGCTGGGTCATCCGGGAAGCCTGTGAGCAATGGGTGCGCTGGCGGGATCAGGGGCTCAGCCTGCGGGCCATTGCGGTGAACATTTCCTGCCACCAGCTGCAGGAACCGGACTTCATTGATCATATTGTCAACTGCCTGACGGAAACCGGCTGCCCGGCACAGGCGCTTGAGCTGGAGGTAACAGAAAGCGCCTTACTGGATACCCCGGAAAAACTTACCCGGCTATATAACATGGGCATCCGGCTGGCACTGGACGACTTCGGTACCGGCTATTCATCACTCTCATATCTGAAGCAGTTGCCACTGAACAAG
Organism: Aliamphritea spongicola; assembly: GCF_017051665.1. Classification (NCBI taxonomy): domain Bacteria; kingdom Pseudomonadati; phylum Pseudomonadota; class Gammaproteobacteria; order Oceanospirillales; family Oceanospirillaceae; genus Aliamphritea; species Aliamphritea spongicola. Next base: position 24,697 of record NZ_JAFIDL010000008.1, on the reverse strand, counting down.
ATCAAAATCGACCGTAGCTTCATCGACCATATCGCCCATGACGTCAATGATCTGGCCATTACCCGGGCCATACTCACCCTGGGGAAAAGTCTGAAACTGGAGGTCATCGCCGAAGGAGTGGAAGAAAATCAGCAATTAGATGTCCTGCGGGATGAGCAGTGTCCGCTGATTCAGGGCTTTATTTTCAGCCCGGCGCTGGCCGCCGATGACTTCTTTGAATATGCCATGCGCCACGGCAAGAACGAAGACCGTATCACCCGGATGGGCTAACCTCAGGACAGCACCGTCTATTCCCAACTGGCTTCATCTTCATGAAGAAGAAATTCAACACTGCGCTCATCCCCGGTCAGTTGCTGAATCGTCACCGGTGCGCCTTCATGATCCAGCTCCAGCCAGCCAATACCTGACGCATTCAGCAGCCTCTCGCCGCTGCGGGCATTCGCCGGTTTATAAGGAATGATCTTCATGCCCCGCCGCTTGGTAAACCAGTTCAGCGGCGACAAAGGGGCATACAGCCAGCGGTTCAGACGGTCGAATACGTCCAGCAGTTTTGCCGGAAATTCATTGCGGATACCGCTGCTGGTAATTTGCCAGATTTCAGGTCCGCCCTGACGGCCTCTCAACTGAATATCGTAGGCAAAGGAGTAATGCACATCACCGGAAAGAATCACAAAATTCTTCGGCGTGCGGGGGTGGCGAAACATGTTCAGCAATGCGTGCGCAGAGCCCGCATGGGCCATCCAGTTTTCCGCATCCACCAGCAAGGGCTTACCCACCCAGGTAAAGATCCGCTGCACGGTCTCAATCAGTTTCACCCCGAAAATCGGCGCCGGTGAGACGATAACCACTGACTCATGGCCCAGAATATCATTCTGCAAATCCGTCAGGGCCTCCCAGTCCATCAGACCGGATGGCCAGTTAAGATTCTTCTCGGAACGCCAGCGATGGGTGCGGGTATCCAGCACCACCAGCGGCGTGTGATAGTCCCAGTGATAATGCCAGCGCGGGAATTTGAGCAGCTCATCCAGCAAGACATCATACTGCTCACTGCCCGGTTGTTGCAGGCCGGTGACCACCTGTTCCAGCAGCGGCTCAGGGAAGTGCTCCGGGGCATTACCCCAGCCCTGACAGATCAGATACCCCAGCAGGGCATTTCCGATCACCCGGCGGGAAAACGGATTTGAATATGCAGACTGTTCCCAGCCCGCCGTCAGATTCCAGTCATCGGTAATATCGTGATCATCAAAAATCATTGCCACCGGTAGATGGGCCATTACCCGGCGAACCCGCGGTAATCCGGCAATGAAATGGTCCAGTGAATGGCGCTCTTCGCTGTACAACGCCTGCTGGGCGTCATCCAGCGCCGGCGGTGCCTGCAGCGACAGTTTTTCCCAGGCAGCCGGAGACCAGACCAGCAGATACATCGCCAGCACTTCGCCCAGAGTAATCAGGTGGTTATGGGCATGGTCGGAGGTAAAGACCGGCTTTTCGACACTGCGGAACAGTACGTCCTGCAGGCCACTGCTCTGCTCTGTCGGCAGCAGCGTATCACGCCGATAATAGTGGGCATCCTGATCATGCAGCCGGGCTTCGCTGCTCTGCACCTCAGCAATGTTTTCCACCGGCAGACCCAGTTCAGCCAGCAGACCATGAATGGCCACCAGCATCGGGCCGCCCACATCATCCACATACACCTGATCACCGGACATCATCAGCACCGATGGCCAGTGTTGCGGATCAATAAAGTGTTGCTGCAGTTTGGCATCGGCAAACAGCAAACCGTCAGCACTGTCATAGTGAGGTTTACGGCATGAACCGTGCAGTACCCTATCCAGCCGTGAACGCAGTACAAATCCCGGGCGTGGCTGGCCGGGATAGCAGATATCACTGGCCCATTCAGTTACCGGCTGCCAGTGTTCTGTATTTACCGGGCGTAATTGCAGGTCATAACCAATGAAACAGTCATAAGGTAGCGCCTGCTGCAGAGGGATATCGAACAGATAGAAAAACAGTTCTTCACCCGCCTGCCAGCAACGGCAATGAGCACCTGCATCAACCTCCTGCTGTGATTCGCCGTCAGGATATAAGTGTAACCGGCTCTCCAGCGGCCGGGATGCCGCCAGCCACAAGGTCAGCTTTTCGGGAGTCAGGCGACGTAAGATCGGGCCACAAAGTACCAGTGGCAAAGCAGTAGCAGTCATAGATTCACTATCTGGCGATGTTCAAACACAACTTAAGCATACCCGGGCGGTGATTAAAACCGCCATAGCTGGCGCATGCGTTGATTTTCAACAGTTTCCCCCGTCACAAACATTTAAACAAGTGTTAGAAAACATCGCTTCACCGGGTCCAAAATACCATGGTTTTGTTATCCCGAACGGATAGTTTTGTGATAACTGCCTGCAAGAATGTCCCTCACCCACAATACATTGACCGCCTTTGCTGTGACTGAAACGTGCCCGGAATTCCTGATCAGCAGCGGCCTCCCATGAGGTGATGTTATGACACTGCAAACCACAGGCACCGACAGACAGCTTCTGCGCCGCCCGAACACCACACCAGACACTCTGCCCGAAGATCAGCCACCGGCAACGTATCAGATACCTGCCGGGCATCCGGCAATCGCCCATTTACCGGCGGCGGAACAACAGCAGTTTTGTCAGTTTGGTACTGGGCCATCCGTCAGCCCGGACTTTGAACTGATCCATCAGGGCTTTGAACACTTTGCAGCCCTGCAGCCGGATGCCTGTGCCGTCCGTGAAGCCGGCGGCCGGGAAATCAGTTACCGGACGCTGAACACCCAGGCCAACGCGCTGGCCGCACACCTGCAGCGCAACCAGGTCAGCCGGGGTGACAGCGTTTGCCTGTTTGTGCGCCGAGGGATCGAAATGGTGGTCGGTATTCTCGCCTGCCTAAAGCTTGGCGCTAATTATGTGCCCCAGGATATGCAGTTGTGTCCGTCCCAGCAACGCCGTCACATTGTAGAAACGGTTGCCGCCACCATTATTCTGACCACCCGCCAGTATGAACAGGCGGTCAGTGAAGACGGTGCGCAGAAAGTCATCGCTATTGACCGTTTTCTGGAACAGCCGGCCGGGATTCACATCGAACAGCGTTTCTTCAGAGCCGCCCGCCCGGAAGACACGGCAGTGATCATCTTTACCTCAGGCACCACGGGTAAGGCCAACGGCGTACAGGTCAGCCACGCCAATCTTGTGAATATTCTCCTGACAGCCCCCGGCAACATGGGCATCCGTCCCGGTGACAAGGTTGCCCAGCAACTGAACATCGCCTTTGATATGGCCGCCTGGGAAATCCTTGGTTGTCTGGGCAATGGCGGCACCCTGCTGATCCGCAACAAAGATTTTCAGGCCACCGCCGAACAGGCCGACGTCTTAATCGCCACCCCCAGCATTCTGGCGACACTGGATGCCAGCCGCTGCCATCAAGTCAGAGCGGTGGCGGTGGCCGGTGAACCCTGCCCGCAACCGCTGGCGGATATCTGGGGCGCATTCTGCGATTTCTATAATTCCTGTGGCCCTACCGAAACCACCATCATTAACACCGCTGAGACATACCGTCCGGGCGATCCGATACTGAGCATCGGCCGGCCAACGCCAAACAACACCGTGTATGTCCTCAACGACAAACTGGAGCCCTGCGGCATCGGCGAAACCGGTGAAATGTGGGCCGGAGGTGTCTGTGTCTCCAAAGGCTATATCAATAACCCTGAACTGACGGCGGAACGCTATCTGGACGACCCGTTTCTCGGTCACGGACTCAAGATGTTCCGCACCCGTGACCTGGGCCGCTGGACCGCCGACGGCACACTTGAGCACTTCGGCCGGGTAGATGATCAGGTGAAAATCCGCGGTTTTCGGGTCGAGCTGGATGCGGTTTCCGCGGTACTGGAACGGGCAGAAAACTGCAGTCATGCGGTCGCTCTGAAACTCAACAGCCGTCACCTGGCGGCTTTTGTCAGCCCAGCCAGTGTGGACCCGGATGAAGCCCGCCAGCACGTGCTCAGCGCCCTGCCTTACTACTGTGAACCCCTGTTTATTATCGCCGTCGATGAACTGCCCAAAACTATCCGGGGCAAAGTCGACAAGCGCGCGCTGGCAGCCAGCGCCGCTGAATACCACCGCTCTATTGAAACGTCCGGAGAACGCGCATGACCAGCCAGCACATGCCAATTGAACTGCCAGCCCCCCGTCAGGGCTTACGCAGCACCATCAAACAACCCCGTTACATGCACTATAACCGGCTGATTACGCTGATCTTCCTGATTAACGCGGCGGCGCTGGGCTACGGCTTTACCCAGTCATGGTGGACCGGCGGAGGCGTTGCCCTGCAGGTACTGGCCGACCTGACCCTGTTTAACCTGGGGCTGGCCATTCTCGCCCGCCAGCAATATGTGATTAACTTTCTCTTCTGGTTATTCACCCGGGCGCCCACCAGCTGGCCGCTCGCCATCCGCTGGACGCTGGGTAAGGTTTACCATTATGGCGGCCTGCATAAAGGCGGTGCACTGGCCGGTACCCTGTGGTTCATTATCTTTGCCGGCAGTGCCAGCTATCAGTTCCACCAGAACCTGCCGGGGATCTCTGCGCAGAGTCTGGGGCTGATTTACGGCCTGCTGGTTCTGTTAGTGCTGATTGTGGTGATGGCGCAGAAAAATATCCGCGCCCGGTATCATGATGCTTTCGAACGGACCCACCGCTTTGGTGGCTGGCTTTCACTGGCACTTTTCTGGGGGCTGACCCTGTCCTTCATTGACGATCAGCGCGGCGCCCAGAGCTTCAGCGATGCCCTGACCGGTGCCACCAGCTTCTGGATTCTGTGCCTGCTGACCGCCAGCATCATCCTGCCCTGGTTACGGCTGCGCCGGGTACCGGTTCAGGTGGAGACACCCTCCAACCACGTGGCAGTAGCAACCTTCGACCACGGAGTGACCCCGTTCGCCGGTTCGTCCACCGCAATCAGCCTGAACCCGTTAATGGAATGGCATCACTTTGCCAACGCACCGTCTCCGGACAAAGACGGTTTCCGGCTAGTGATTTCCCGGGCCGGTGACTGGACCGGCAACTTCATTGAGCAGAAGCCGAGCCATGTCTGGGTTAAAGGCATTCCACAGGCCGGTGTGGCTTACATCGAAGTGCTGTTCAAAAAGGTGGTGTACGTTGCCACCGGCAGCGGCATTGGCCCGGTATTGCCACACCTTCTGGCGCAGGAAGTGCCGATCCATCTTATCTGGTCGACCCGTGAACCGCGCAAAACTTACGGTGACGCACTGGTGGATGAAATCCTCAGTGTGCAGCCGGATGCCCACATCTGGGATACCGATGCCAACGGCAAGCCGGACCTGGTCAAACTGGCCTATCAGGCCTGTCAGGAACACGGGGCAGAAGCGGTTATCTGCATCTCCAATGAAAAACTCACCTGGCAGGTGGTATACGGCATGGAAAGCCGGGGCATTCCCGCCTACGGGGCTATCTGGGATTCCTGAACAGGAGACACGCTATGTCAGACTTGCTACCCGATAACAACAGCCCCCTGCTAGCCGAACGCCACGGCAGAGTGGTGGTACTGCGGCTCAACCGCCCGGCGGTTCTGAATGCCCTCAACAGCCAGTTAATGCGGCAGTTAGTGGCCACCTGCAATGAGCTGGATGCCGATCCGGATACCGGCTGCATCATTCTTACCGGCAACGAACGGGCTTTTGCCGCCGGCGCAGACATTGAAGAGCTGGCAGCACAGCGGCATCTGGATATGTTTCAGCAAGGATTCTTTGAACCTTGGGACCGGTTTGCCGCTCTAAGAACTCCGATCATCGCTGCGGTATCCGGCTATGCATTAGGCGGCGGCTGTGAACTGGCCATGATGTGCGACATCATTTTTGCCGCCGACAACGCCCGCTTCGGCCAGCCGGAAGTCAAAATTGGTGTTACCCCCGGCATGGGCGGCTCACAACGGCTGACCCGGCTGATTGGCAAATCACGGGCAATGGATATGATCCTCACCGGCCGGATGATGGATGCGCAAGAAGCAGAACGGGCCGGGCTGGCAGCCAGAGTGATACCGGCAGATGAACTGTTCAGCACCGCGCTGGAAGCCGCTCAGCAGATCGCCGGGTACAGCAAAGCCATCACCATGACCGCCAAGGAAATGGTCCGGCAGGCAGAGCAAACCAGCCTGCAGGACGGCGTTCTGTTCGAACGGCGCAGTTACTATGCTCTCTACGGCAGCGATGATCAGATTGAAGGCATGCAGGCGTTTATGGAAAAACGTCCGGCGGTATTCCGGCGGTGAATACCGGTTATATACAGGACGTGACCGTGAGACAGGATTTACCCATGGAAAATAAGAAAATACTCATCGTCGAAGATCAGGATGAAATTGCCGATCTGCTGCAACTGCACCTGTCTGATCTGGGGGCTGAAATCACCCGGGTCAGCGACGGCCACAGCGGCATGCGCATGGCCTGCAGCATGGACTGGGACCTGCTGATTCTGGACATCCAGCTGCCCGGTCCGTCCGGGCTGGAAATCTGCCGCAGTGTCAGACGTAACCAGAACTACGTCCCCATTCTGCTGCTCACCTGCCGTTCCAGCGAACTGGACCGGGTACTGGGGCTGGACCTGGGGGCCGATGATTACATCACCAAACCGTTCAGTGTGATGGAGCTTATTGCCCGCATTAAAGCGATGTTCCGGCGGGTCAGCGCTATTCAGAATGCCAACCCCAAAGAGCAGGACACCCTGACACTGGGCAAACTGTCCATTGATGAAAAGCTCCATGAAGTGAAACTGGCGGGTAAAACCATCGACCTGACCGCTCGGGAATTTGACCTGCTGCGCTATTTTGCCTGCCAGCCGGGTCGGGTATTCCGCCGCTCCGAGCTGCTGGACAATGTCTGGGGCTACGGCCACGCCGGTTACGAACATACGGTCAATTCTCATATCAACCGGCTGCGGGCAAAAATTGAAAACGATTCCAATAATCCGGAAATCATCGTCACCGTCTGGGGGGTTGGCTATAAGCTGGATACTGAGAGGCTCAGCCTGTGACGCCTGCTGAATCCGCCACCCAGCCGGCAGAACGGATGCAAAAAGGCCTGGTGGGCACCCTGAACACCCGGCTGTCACTGGCGCTGATGTTCATTGTTATCGCCGTGGGCGTCGCAGTGATGCTGGTCAGCCAGAACTGGATGCGGGCCTACTATGAAGAGCTGACGCAAAAGCTTAACTTCAGCATTGCTATGTACGTCACCGACACGTACAGCCTGATCACCCAGAACGGCGATACCGCCCGGGTCCAGGTTGATGCCATTGAAGCCCTTGCCCAGCAGGCCATGGTGATTAACCCGCTGGCTGAAGTCTACCTGCTGGATGCCCGGGGCAATATTCTCGCCCACGCCCTGCAGGACGATAACCTGGCCCGGCGCAGTATCCCGCTGGGGCCGTTACAGGACTTTATCCGGGGGGATATTGAATATCCTCTGCGTGGCGCAGACCCCCGCCATATGCATGCCGAAAAAGTTTTCTCCGCCGCAGAAATCCGCCAGAACGGCCAGTTGCAGGGCTACCTGTACGTGATTCTGGGTGGCCAGCTGTACGACAACATTGAAGACGGCATTCAGGACAGTTACAGCCGTTCCATGGTGCTGGTCGCCATTGCCGTGATTACCCTGGCAGCAATCCTCGCTGGCTGGCTGATTTTCCGCTTACTGGTGCGCCGCTTAGGCATGCTCAGCCAGGCTATGCACAGTTTCAGCGAACAGAATCTGGATCACTGCCGCAGTGATCTGCAACAACCAGCCACGGCCCCCCTGCCTAAAGATGAGATTGATCTGCTGGCCCAGACGTTTGAGCGAATGTCAGAAAAAATCGGCATGCAGTTTGAAATGCTTCGCGAAGCAGATCAGACCCGCCGGGAGCTGATCAGCAATGTATCCCACGATCTGCGCACCCCGCTTTCAACCATTCAGGGCTACCTGGAAACCCTGCTGATCAAAAACAGCAGCCTGAACGAAACAGAGCGGATGGAATTTCTGCGCACCGCCATGCACAGTTCACACCGGCTGGGACAGCTGATTCAGGACTTATTCGAACTGTCCAAGCTGGAAGCCAAGCAGATGAGCGCCAGCTGCGAGCGCTTTTCACTGGCAGAACTGGTCTTCGACACCATTCAGGAATTCCGCTTACAGGCAGAGGCCAAAAATATTCACATTGAAGTGGTCAACCTGCAGAACAATGCCTTTGTATATGCGGATATCAGCCTGATCCAGCGGGTCTTTGAAAACCTGCTGCGCAATGCGGTGACCTACACGCCGGAGAATGGTGAGATCCGCCTGCAGATTGAAGCGGACGCTGCCCGGCCGCAGGATGCCGTCAGCATCAGTATTGCCGACAACGGTCAGGGGATCAGTCCTGAGCATCTGCCGTATATCTTCGACCGTTTCTACACCCAGCAACAGGCAAAGAGTACCAATACCGGATCTACCGGACTGGGGCTGGCCATTGTGAAACGTATTCTTGAACTGCACAGCAGTGAAATCGAGGTACAAAGCCAGCTGAATCAGGGCAGCTGCTTCCGCTTTTCCCTGCAGTCTGCTGCCTGAACACCGCCAAAAACACCCTCCACTGGCAGGGTGTTTTCTTTAAAGTTGCCTGAAAACTGGTCTGAATGACTAAGGTCAATTGCCCCCGTTGACCTTAGACGATTCTGTTTATACTCTATCTGACACATTAATTACGCATCACATTGCGAAATTACAGTGTGTGATCAGCAACGTCAGTACCTGACCGACATCATCACTGTAGGAGACAGCGACAGGGCTCTGCAAACATCAGACCTGTACACGCTCTCGGATTTTCCTGAAGTATTAAACGGATAAACAGTTTATAGGAGCTATCAATGAGCGTCTCCTGGTGCAAGTCGTATCTGCTGCCAGCCAGCCTGTTGTTATCATTATGTCTTAGCCTGATTGGCTGTATTAATCAGGAGCCGGATTCAGTTTCCTGGCGTTTACAAACTCAGGCGACCAAAGAAAGTATCGATTATCAGGGGCTTTTAGAGCTTGCTGATAACGTCAGCAAAATGAGTTCCGGCCGTCTGCAGCTGGAAATTATTCCCAGTGATGAAGTCGCTGCCGGACCGGATATTTATACCGCGGTTCAGGAACGCCGTATTGAAATGGGTAATGGCTGGCCAAACTGGTGGTCGGGCCAGCATCCGGCCTGGGCCCTGATGAATGCAGGCCCGTTCGACTTCATGAATCTGGATGCGTCCATGATGTTTTTCCTGGCCGGTGATGGCACCAAACTGGCTAACAATCTCTCCTCCCCGGACGGCATTATGTGGCGGCCTGCCTGGTGGCCGGGCATGGAATTTGGCCTGATCTCCAAAGACCCAATCACGGGCCTGGATGATTTGCGCAATAAAAAAGTCCGCATTGGTCCGGGTCTGCCCAGCGAAGTGCTGACCGCCGCTGCCGGCGCCTACACTATTCCGCTGGTACCGAATGAAATCCGTCCGGCACTGGAAAACGGCGACATTGACGCGGTTGAGTGGACTACCGCCCGCGGCGCCTGGGATCTGGGCCTGCATGACATCGGCAAGAACGCCATTGTCCCGGCAATCTGGCAACCTTCCGTATTATCCGATTTCCTGATCAACCAGGCAGCTTATGATGAACTGGCGCCGGATCTGCAGGCGATTCTGGAATCGGCGATTAAGTCCTATACCCTGAGCGTCACCATGAAGGCTAAAGTCTCTGATTTTGAAGCCTTTAAGCAACTGGCCGACAGTGGTGTAAACATCAACAGGTGGTCGCAGGAAGACATCGACCGCTGGCGCGAAGAATCAGATAAAGTGCTGGTTAAGTACGCCCAGAGGGACCCGCTGACGAAAGAAATCATTGAGAAAAAACGCAGCTTTAAAAAGGAATTTAACCAGTATTACGACTGGTTCGGGAATTATGAACAGCAATGATTAACCGCTTAACGATCCGTCTGTTCTGTATCGTTAGCCTCATCACCCTACTGGTGATGAGCTCCTTCGTCGCAGTCCGGTATGTGGCGAATGCTGAGCTGATGGAAAGCACCTCCCAGGAACGGGGGCTGGCGGTTGCCAAACGGGTAGCCGCCTCAGTTAAACCCACCATCTGGAACATCTACAACAAATCCTACAACCGCACCTATACCGCAGAATTCGCGGATGCCATTCTGGATGCTGAAATGGATTCTGAATTTATTCAGGGCATCAAGGTATTCGGTAATTTCGGTCACCTCTACATGGGTAAAATCAAGCGCGATAATCAGCAGATTGAGCGCTTCAACGCCGACAATGACGAGCTGAACTGGAAGCAGCAACCCAACCGCATCAGTTATCCGGTGTCACTGGGCGCGATGACTATCGGGCACGTGGAAGTCAGCTATTCCGATAAAGAATTTGCCGAAACCCTGCGCAGCTCCCTGTGGGTGGACATCACTCAGGTAGCCATTGTCAGCCTGCTGTTCGTCGGCTCATTGTATATTGTGTTACGGCTGGCACTGGTCTCGCCGATGCAGTCCCTGCAGGTTGCCCAGCATGCACTGGACGCCCTCGACGAAGCAGTTTTTGTGGTCAACAAAGACGGTCACGTCATCGACATAAACCCCAGTTACACAACCATTACTCACTATAAAGAATCCGAAATACTCCACCGCCCTCCGGCCATTTACGCCACCGACCGCGCCCAGTTACCCATTTTTCAGTTTGCCGCCGATACTCTTAAGAAGAAAAAAAGCTGGTCCGGTCAGGTCGTCGGGCAGCGCAAGGACGGCAGCACATTCCCGGGCTGGCTGAACATCAACATTGTTGAACCGGTTGAAGGCGTACTGAACGATACCAACACCACCTATGTGGGGGTGCTGACAGACATTGCAGAAAAGCAGGAAGCGGAACAGAAACTGCATCATCTGGCTTATTTCGATACCCTCACCCAGATCCCCAACCGTTACTCTTTCATGCTGCGCCTGGAAGCAGATATCCATCTGGCCAGCCGCCAGTCCAGCGCATTGGCACTGCTGTTTATCGATCTGGATAACTTTAAATGGACCAACGACAGCTTTGGCCATGAAGCCGGTGACCTGTTACTGATCGAAATTGCCAACCGGCTGAAAGCCCGGTTGCGTAAATCCGATACGGTATACCGGATCGGAGGGGATGAATTTACCGTGATTGTGTCCAGCTATATGGATAACGACAGCCTGGTTCAGCTGGCGGAAGATCTGGTCGGCACCATCGGGCGCACCTTCTATGTTGATGAACATAAGATCAAACCCGGTGCCAGTATCGGTATTTCCACCTTCCCCGGCGATGCGGCCAACGCCCATGAACTGATTAAACGGGCGGACTCCGCCATGTTCCAGGCCAAGGAACAGGGCCGGGGTCAGGTATGCTTCTTCTCCTCCCATCTGGAGCAGCAACGGCAGCGGGATCAGATGATCATCGAAGGCCTGAAAGAAGCCATTCAGGAAGACGAACTGGATCTGCACTACCAGCCTAAAGTGATGCTCCGCCCGGATGGCTTTGAGGTGATCGGTGCTGAAGCCCTGTTACGCTGGCACCGCGACGGTGAAGTGGTATCCACGCCAGACCGGTTCATTCCGATTGCCGAACAAAGCAACTTGATCTGTGAACTGGGCTACTGGGTCATTGATAAATCCTGCCGACAGATCGCCGAGTGGAAAGAGCAATCGCTGGGGCCTCTTACAATCGCCGTTAACCTGTCACCACGGCAGTTTAAAGACAGCCAGCTGTGTGATTATCTGGATAGCTGCCTGCAGAAATACCAAATCCAGCCCGGCGAACTGGAACTGGAAATCACCGAAAGCGCGGTGATCGAAGACATTCAGGGCTCAATTAAAACCCTTACCCGGCTGCAGTCGATGGGCATTTCAATCGCCATGGATGACTTTGGCACCGGTTATTCTTCACTGGGATACCTGAAACAATTACCGATAGAAGTGCTGAAAATTGACCGCTCATTCATCAGCACCATTCCAAACCCGGATGATAACGATGCCATCGTCAAAGCAATCTTCTCCATGGCTAATGCTCTGGGGCTTGAAGTGGTTGCTGAAGGCATTGAAAACCAGCAGCAGCTGGAGTTTCTGGTGGCTAACAATTGTCAGGTGGGACAGGGCTACTACTTCTCCCAGCCACTGCCGGTGAAGCAGTTCAAACACTGGCTGACCGCTCAGGCACGGCCGCTGCTGAGCAAGGCTTAAGCCTAGATACCTTCAAGGGCAACGCCCTCAACAGTCACAACCCCAATAAACACACCACGCTCCCCGGCTGACAGCACTTCGCTACAAGACGCCGGGCATAAAAAAACCATGCCGCGGCATGGTTTTTCAGGATCAAGGGTAAAATCAGTCCCGCGGGCTGAAGGCTCCGCTGGTACGCATCTCACCACCAGCAACAGTTTCTTCCGGTACCGCTGGCTCAGTCACCTCAGCACCTTCGTACTCTTTGGCGTATTCCTGCCTCAGTGAACGCAGCAGCGACCAGATCATAAAGCCGATACCAATCGCAAACGGACTGCCCGCCACAATGGAGGCGGTTTGCACCGCTTTTAATCCGCCACTGAGCAGCAGCACAATTGCCAGCATACCGGTAAACAGACCCCAGGTGATTTTCATACCGAAGGCCGGCTCATAAGCCCCTTTGGACATCTGCATCGCCACAAAGAAGCAGGCCGAATCTGCAGAGGTCACCAGGAAGATGATCATGCTGACGAACACCACCAGGCTGAGCAAACTGCTCATCGGGAAGCTTTCAAGCATCACATAAATTCCGGAACCGACATTCGCCTGTACCGCTTCAAACAGTTTCACTTCGCCACCGGCTTCCAGCCCGATCGCGGAACCGCCGATCACCGCAAACCAGAGCATGGAGCACAGGGTCGGAGTCATCACAGCAAAGAGGATAAACTCACGCAGGGTACGTCCACGGGAGATCCGCGCCACGAAACCGCCCACAAACGGCGACCAGGAGATAACGATCAGCCAGTAAAACACGGTCCACCAGTTAATCCAGCCGCTCTTCTGCAGCGGATCAGCCCAGAACGTCATCGGCAACAGGTTACCCAGATAGTTACCGATGCCGGTAACGTAGTAGCGAAGCAAGGTGTTGGTTTCACCGGTTAGCAGGATGAATACACAGAATGCCACCACGATCACCACGTTAAGAGTACTCAGGTAGGCAACGCCGCGTTTCAGACCAGAGACAGCAGACAAGCTGTACAGCAGCGCCAGTAAGGCAATGATGATCACCTTGCCGGTATTACCGGTTTCAATACCGAAGATATGGTTCACCCCGTAATCAATGGAGATAACCCCTAAGCCCAGTACCGTCGCGATACCGCCGATGGTTGCCACGGCACCGATCAGATCCAGTAACCGTGCCCAGACGCTGCCTTCGGTACGTTCACCCAGCAGGCCGTACAGGGCAATACCGATGTTCATCGGCTTACCGTAACGGAACGCCGGGAAAGCAATACACAGGCCGACTATGCAGTAGCCCATCCAGGTATGCAGCCCCCAGTGCAACGACGTGATCTGCAATGCCACTGGAATGGCTTCAGGTGTGGCAGGTTCCGCCATGTAAGGGGTTTGCATGTAGTGGTACAGCGGTTCCGCAACGCCCCACAGCAGAAAACCTACACCGATGCCGCAACTAAACAACATGGCCACCCAGGTGAAGGTGGAGAATTCTGGCGTATCGTCTTTTTTACCGAGTTTCAGGTTACCGTAGCGGCTCAGACCTACCCAAATGCCAATACCCACATACAGGGCAAGTGCCAGCACATAGGCCCAGCCAAACTGACTGCTCAGGTAACTCTGGGCATTGCTGGCATAGGTTTTCAGGGTGTCCGGGCTGATGACCCCGAGGGCAACAATCAGCAGTGTGATACCCGCTGTCGTCCAGAACAGGGGCTTGTCATAGTCCCCGAGGAATCCACCACGGCGGGTGGCTGACAGGTTATCCATCATCTTTCTCCTATTTATTTTTATTGTCGGATGTATTTCAGGTCTTAGGCTTACTCAGATGCCGGCCGGCAACAGATTTATTTGCGGTAAACAATCTCCCCGTTGGATATCGTCATGTAGATTTCCTGCTGGCTGATTTCAGCAACCGGCACACTCAGGAACGCCGCATCGATGATGGCCAGATCCGCCAGTTTGCCCACTTCCAGCGAACCTTTACGGGTTTCGTGATAAACCGAGTAAGCAGCATTCCAGGTATAGGAACGGATCGCTTCCAGCACAGAGATGCGCTGACCTTCCCCCATATCCCGGCCGGTCAGGCTCAGGCGGTTGACCGCGGCACTGATGGCATCAAAAGGCTTATAGGACTGTACGAAAGCATCGGTGCTGATCACCGCCGGTACACCGTCATCCAGCATGTCCCGTAGCGGACAGAAACGTTTGGCACGGCGCTCGCCATAGATGCTGGTCAAATCGTCGCCGGTTTCATGCACCTGACCCGGCTGAGTCACGGGAATCACCCCAAGGCGTTTAATACGGGCTACCTGCTCGCGGGTTGGCCCGTGGCAGTGTTCGATACGGTGGCGGGCGTTACTGCGGGGAAAGCGCCGCTGGGCTTCTTCAACCGCATCCAGCACGATGTCCATCGCCATATCGCCCTGGGTGTGCACACCAAACTGCATGCCCCGGCTGTGGGTATCAATCAGGGCTTCTTTAAAGGCCTCAATGTCCGGCCAGTAGGTATAACCGCGGCCCGCGCTTTTATTACACTTGCAGCCATGGTCGGTCTGGGGTTCATCCGCATAGAACAGTGCGGTGCCACCGATCAGTGCACCGTCGCAGTAATATTTCATGGGACCGATAGAGAGCAGGTCATTGCCAATATGGTCAGTGATGCCCAGTTCATTAATGGCATCCTGATGGTTCGAGAGATACATGCAGGTAGTTTTGATAGTCAGCTTGCCCTGCTGACGGGCAGCCATGTAGCCGGGCATTTCCCGGGTGGTCACCTGGGGATCAACAACCGATGTGATACCCACTTTCAGGTAGGCTTTACAGGCACGGTCGATGTCATCCACCAGTTCTTCCAGCGGTAGGTCATAACCGATATCCGGGCCATGATGGCCCACATCCACGCTAGTCGGAATCACCAATTGCTGGGCACTGTCATAGGCATAGCCAGTAATGCGGCCCTGTTCGTCACGGACAAACATGCCACCGGCCGGATCAGGCGTATCATCTGTTACACCCGCCATTTCCAGTGCCAGGCTGTTAACCAGTACGTTATGGCCGCTGACATGGACGATGCATACAGGATGGTCAGGGGAAATGTCGTCAAGATCCCAACGGGTGGGTTGCTGGCCGCCGGCAAACTTCTCGTAGTTCATACCCCAGCCACGGATCCACTTACCCGGGGCGCTGTTTTCTGCCGCCTCACGGACGGCATTACGAAGATCTTCAATGGAAGCCACCGCCGGATAACCGAAGTCGACCGTGGCAAATGCGGCACCCTGATGGGTCAGATGGTTGTGCGCGTCAATGAAACCCGGCATCAGAGTCCGGCCCTGCAAATCGATCACCTGATGATCGTCTGCCTGTGCCAGTATTTCAGCATCACTGCCGACTGCAGTAATGTGCTTTCCCGTTACCAGCAGCGCAGAACAAATCCGGTCCTGAGCATCAACGGTGATCACCTCACCGTTAATAAAAGCATAGTTGGCCATATGCACCTCGAATTATTGTTATTTGTAGCCATTCGGATCCGCCACCCTGTGCTGTGCGTAAATCCTCTGATTAACCAGTCTATGGAAGGGTTTAGTTCGGTAAAATCATCAATAACAGAAAATTACTTTGGAGATATCTGAAGTAACGGGACGGGTAGCAATTCACCTCACGACAATGATTTCTCACCGTTATCAAGGGCTTAAAGCGACAGGAGCAAAGAGGATTCCATCTGTGAATAGCGAACAGGCAGCCGCCTGAGCCGGCGTGTTGAAAATTTTTCTGCTTGTACTCTTTCCTGCGCCCTATCAAGATGAACGGTGCATACTCATAAAAATAACAACGGAACCGCCAATGCCTTTACACCACAACAGTGATTATTCCATCGGCAAAACCAGCAGCATTGATATCCGGCTGCTGAGTATTTTTGTCACGGTGGTGGAAAGCGGCGGATTTACTCAGGCACAGGAACCGCTGAACATCGCCCTGTCCAGCATCAGCACCTATATTCAGGATCTGGAAACCCGTCTGGGCATCAAACTGTGCAACCGGGGCCGGGGTGGCTTTTCCCTGACGGAAAACGGTCAGGTGGTGTATGCCGAAGCCTGTAAACTGTTTGCCAGTGTGGACCAGTTCAATGCCAATGTTGCCAGCCTCAATGGCAAGCTGACCGGGGAACTGAAAATCGGCATTCTGGATAATTCCACCATGTCGCCGAACACCCGGGTGCAGGATGTCATTCACCGCTTTTCTGCACAGCATCCTGATGTACATATCATCATTAAGGTGCTGTCTTCCGATGAAATAGAAGATGAGCTCAGCGCCGGCACCCTGCATTTAGGCATTGGCCTGTTCAGCGATGCAGGCAAGCACTTACGGGTTATTCACCGCTTCCCGATCAGCGTAGATCTGTTCTGCGGCTACCAGAGCCCGTTATTTACAGAAGACACCATTGATATCGAAGCGATACAGGAAGCAGGCTATGCCAAGGGCTGTTACGCCCCGGATATGAAATCACCGCTGGCCCAGTCTCTGCCACCGGCGACTGCTTCTTCTTATCTGTCAGAAGGGCTGGCATTCCTGATATTATCCGGCCGGTACATCGGCTTTTTGCCCCGCCGGTATGCGGCAAACTGGGTCAGCAATAAGGAAATGCGTACCCTTCCGCAGGAATTATTCAGCCATGAAGTGCAACTGGCGCTGGTCGTCCGCAAAGGCGAGCATGTGGGGCCGGTACTGCATACCTTTTTGGAAAGCTTCGCTGCTTTTACCGCCAGCGACTGATTTTTTACTGCACAGATTCAGCCCCTCCCCAAAGTGAGGAGTCTATCTGCGACAAACCCCGTCGCACTCCTACAAATCGCGACATTTAATGGCATACTCGGTCGACTTAAGAATAATAAAGTGCGGCCCCGACGGAGCGATATGGCCAGCGCAGGCTCTCGGGTTGTTTGGAATTGTAGTGGACACAATCATCTTCCGAACCACCAAACTGGAAGATGTACAATGCTTAAAAACCTATCTCTGAGGGCAAAGCTTGGCTCTGTCCTGATACTCACACTGCTCAGCTGTGCCGCCCTGGCTTATGCTGCCCTGACCTCTATTAACCAGGTTTCCAGCAGTGCCGGACAAACCATTCAGGTGAATACCCAGCTGGCTCAGTTACAGGAACTGCGTTTAGGGCTGTTCGAATTTGAACGGGCTGAAAGCCATGACCTGGCTGCAGTGGATGCACTGGTACTGAACCAGAGTGAACAAATTGCTTCGCTCAGCGCGCTGGCAACTGAAGCGTCACTGGCGGCTGATGCCCAGGCATTGGAAGCGAACTACAACCTGTACATTGATAATCTGCGTAAGCTGGCACAGTTAAATCAAACCCTGGGTCTGAGCGACAAAGAAGGCTTACGTCAGGCAGTGAATGTTGTCGGTGACGAGCTGACCACCAAGGTACTGGGGGCTCTGAAGCCTATCCAGCGGGATACGACAATTCTGGTTAACATCTACTTTGAGCAGCACAGAGTCTCACAGCACGATGAAATCCGTGAGCTGTTCACCAAGTTCAAAGCCGCTGCAGACGAAATTAACCTGTATGACTTCTATCAGGAAAGCTTTGAAGCATACGTTGCCAGCTTTGATCAGGCAGATACCGTGGTGACCGATATCCGTAACACCCGCCAGGCTGCCGACGAACAGCTGGGGAATATTCGCACCAATGTTCAGAACCTGATTCAGCAAATGAAATCCACCGTGCTGCAAAAGGTGGAAGCAGATATGCAGAACACCATCAGCGATGCCCGCCTGATGGTAACCGGTGGCGGCTTGCTACTGGCAGCCATTCTGTTTGTACTGATCTTCAATATTGCCCGTACCATCACCGCATCCATGAGCAGCATCATTGACTGCCTGGAAGGGATTGGTGCCGGCAACCTCAGCCTGCGTCTGCCGATTAACGAAAAGCGTAACGATGAGTTTGACCGCACCGCCAACGCCGTTAACCACATGGCTGATGAGCTGGAAGGCATCGTCGGGCAGGTGAAAAATACCAGCCTGGAACTGACCAACGCTGCTGGCGTCCTGCACACCTCCATCGAACAGGTAAGCCAGACCACCGATCAGGTGACCGGACAGACCACCACGGTAGCATCCGCCACGGAAGAGATGAGCGCGACGCTGCAGGATCTGACCAACACCACCAATGATGCGGACTCCATGGCACGGCAGTCTTTCGAAACCGCCGTAGAAGGTTCCAAGGTTATTGACCGGGCGGTGAATTCATTCACAGAAACCGCCACCCTGTTCTCTCAGGTGGATCAGGAAATTCAGGAACTGAACCAGCATTCATCCAAGGTCGACAGCATTACTGACATGATCAGTGATATTGCCAACCAGACTGGCCTGCTGGCACTGAACGCAGCCATTGAGGCCGCCCGTGCCGGTGAACAGGGCCGGGGCTTTGCCGTGGTAGCAGATGAAGTCCGGACGCTGGCGGAGAAGACCGTCCACGCAACGGCAGATATCACCTCGATCGTTGACAGCATGGCAACCCTGACCCGCTCGCTGATCAAGAGTATGGAAAGTGCCCGCGAATGTATCAGTGTCGGTCAGGGTCACAGTGAAGAAGCACTGGCGGTTGTCAGCGCGATCAACGAAGGCATTCAGGGTGTAACTGACCGCAACCATCAGGTAGCGGTAGGTATTGAGGAAATGGCCCGGGTAACCCAGGAAATTTCTGCCAACATGGAAGAAATTGCCGGCGCCATGGTTGAAAGTAACCAGTACACCTCGGATATCCGTGACCAGAGTGTTCAGGTATCCAGCCGCGGTCAGGAACTGGTTGAATCGGCAGAATGCTTTCAGGTAGAAGCCCGTCAGGCATAAAGCTTGTCAAAGCTCCCCGCCGATATGACGGGGAGCTTTTTTACTTATTTCCGCTACTTTTAACTCCGTTACCCATCACCCCGAACAGACCCGGCTCTTACTCCGAAGCAATTCCTTCTGCCTCTGCCCGTTCATATTCGTTACTCCGGTTGCCAGTGACTGTCTGTCACCTGATGATCATTTTCACGCAACAAACGCTGCAACGTTTCGATCAGGGTGTCACCATGCTGTAAAACATTGTGCCCTGACAACCGCTCCAGCATGCTGCGCTGTTTCGTGATGGTGAGTTTCCATTCAATCTTTGGCCCAATTTCAGTGCCGCTGACACCCAGATAGTATCCCTGTTGCTGGCCGTCATGGAGCACATCCAGACGCATCTCCCAGCCCCAGTCCTCTTCGTATGAGTCTTCAACCACGACACCAAAAACAGCCAGCTTAGTTGCCAGCCAGTCAGCAATGGTCTTACCGGGTGTAATCTGATTCTCTTCGCCGGGGGTAAACTCTTCCCGTCCGGCATCAGCATTAAACGTCATAATATAAATCATCATGCGCTCCTTGCTGTTTTACTGAAGGTTAATCTTCTCTATGTTGCGCAGCACACTGTTTGATGAATACCTGCTGGGATTTATGCGGCAGGTAACCGGCCCGCAAATAGAATCCGTGCGCCTCTTCACGGCGTGTATTCGCCCGGATACGAATGCTGCCGACCTGCGGTTCAAGCCATGCTTGCGCAGCCTGCAGCAGTGCATATCCGGCACCGCTACCGCGGCATTCATCTAATACCACCAGGCTGACAATTTCCCCGACACAGCCTTCCGCCAGACGCATATCAAGAATAGCACTGATACAGCCAACCACCCTTTCCTCACTTCCGGCGGTTACCTGACAGGCCACCCAGACTTCGTGCCCTTTCTCCCGCAAACGCGGCACATGTTCGGCCAGTTGTGACGGCGTCCAGTGATACCCCAGTTCTGCCATTAAACCCACAAGGGCGGCATTATCACGGGCAAGTGCCGGCCGGATAAAAACCTCTGGATTCATTCCTGTCATCGCCTCCTGTCATTCACTCTTACAACCTTCTCCTGCTACTCAAACTGTGTTGTCCGGGATGAACTGCACCGTTAACTGTGCTATTTATATTTTTCTCATTATCCTGCCCTCAGGGGAAGTATTATGCGCGTTGCAGTTCCGTTGTATATTCACTCCCTGATGCTGCTTATCAGCTTGTTTCTCAGCCCTTTCAGTACTGCTCAGCCGCTGGCGATGAAAATCGCCTATGCCGAATATGAACCCTACAGTTTTACCGATAACGGCCAGGTGCGTGGCATTGAAGTCGATGTGCTTAACGAAGCCCTCGGCACCCGCATGCAGATACCGCTGCAACACAGTGTACTCCCCTGGAAACGGGTACAAACCTATGTCAGAAACGGTGAAATTGATGCCTACGTTGCAGTCGCAACGCCTGAGCGACTCAGTTATGCCTTTGCCAGCGAAGAAGCAGTCACCTTTGGCAGTGTCTCAGTATTTATGAACCAGGCTGATCCCCGTCTGGAAGAAACTTCGAGCCTGTCACTTGAAGCGTTAAAACCTTACCGGATAGGTGTTACAGCAGGGAGCGGCTGGGCTAAACGAAATCTGAACCAGCACCTTATACAGCCAGCCTATTCAACCTCATCGCTGGCAGATATGCTCAAAATGAAGCGTATCGATATGATTGTCGAGAATCCTTATATCTTCAGCTATCACCTGAAACAGTTTGCTGATGATGATTTCACTGTCAGGGAAATTCCCGTTGCCGGCCAGCAGCTATCTTTACTGCTGTTCATCAATAAATCGTCAACCTTCGCTGACATTCTGCCGGTATTTAATGCCACGCTCCGCGCGATGAAAGAAGACGGCACCCTCGACAGAATTCACGCCCGTTACCGCTAACGGGCCAGGTGGGCAATCGCTGATTCCAGCCCGGCCAGCGTCAGAGGATACATGTGGCCATCAAGCTGCTTGCTGATCATTTGTGTACTGCGGGTATATTGCCAGTAATCTTCCCGGGCCGGATTCAGCCAGACAGCTTTATCCCAGACATCCAGAATTCGCTGTAACCAGACCTGTCCGGCCTCATCGTTCATATGCTCAACACTGCCGTAGCGCTCAAGCAGTTCATAAGGTGACATGGCCGCATCACCGACAAAGATCACCCGGTAATCCTTCCCGTACGTCCGCAGTACCTCAACGGTCGGCACGGTTTCCTGAAAACGCCGCTGATTATCCTTCCAGAGTTTTTCGTACACACAATTGTGAAAGTAATAGTACTCAAGGTGCTTAAACTCACTGCGCACCGCAGAGAAGAGCTGTTCACAGATACGGATGTAAGGATCCATGGAGCCGCCGACATCGAGAAACAGCAGTACTTTTGCAGCGTTGTGCCGTTCCGGTACGAGTTTTATATCCAGCAATCCGGCATTATTTGCTGTACTGCGGATGGTGTCCGGCAAATCTAATTCTTCAGCGGCCCCTTCTCTGGCAAAACGGCGCAGTTTGCGAAGGGCTACCTGAATATTACGGATCCCCAGTGTCTGAGAGTCATCCAGATTACGGAATTCCCGTTTTTCCCAGACTTTAACCGCCTTCTTATGCCGGCTTTCACCGCCGATCCGGATCCCCTCAGGGTTATAACCACTGTGCCCGTACGGTGACGTACCGCCGGTACCGATCCACTTATTGCCGCCGGCATGCCGGCCCTGCTGCTCATTCAACCGTTGCTGCAAAGTTTCCAGCAACTTATCCAGACCGCCAAGCGCTTCAATCTGTTGTTTTTCAGCATCGGTCAGATGCTTCAGAAACTCTGCACGCAACCAGTCCTCAGGCAACTCTGCTTCGGGAAACAAGGCTACCTGTTCCAGCCCCTGAAAGTAGGTGCCGAACGCCTGATCAAAGCGGTCAAAATACTTTTCATCCTTCACCAGACACAGACGGGCCAGCAGATAAAAATCATCCAGACTGGCAAAGGCAACCTTCTTCTGTAACGCGTCAAGTAGAACTAGTAACTCATTCAGACTCACCGGTACCCGCGCTTTTCGCAAGGCAAAGAAAAAATCGATCAGCATGATTATCAGCCCTGCTGACGGCGGGCCATAAACGCCAGACGTTCCAGCATATGCACATCCTGCTCATTCTTGAGCAAGGCACCGTGTAACGGGGGAATTGCTTTACTGGTATCCCGGCTGTGCAGAATGTCAGCAGACAGCTTGTCCGCCATCAGCAGCTTCAGCCAGTCTATCAGCTCCGAGGTCGAAGGCTTTTTCTTTAAACCGTTTACATTGCGAACCTGAAAGAACACTTCCAGCGCTTCCTGGACCAGTTGTTTTTCCAGATCAGGAAAATGCACCTTTACAATTTGCTGCATTGTCTCCGCATCAGGGAACTGAATGTAATGAAAGAAACAGCGTCGCAAGAATGCATCCGGCAGTTCTTTTTCATTATTCGAAGTGATGATGATAACCGGCCGGTGACGGGCAACAATTTCTTCACCGGTTTCGTACACGCTGAATTCCATCTTATCCAGCTCGACCAGTAAGTCATTCGGGAACTCGATATCTGCCTTATCGATTTCATCGATTAACAGAACCACCTGCTCATCAGCCTCAAACGCCTGCCAGAGCATGCCTTTCTTTATGTAGTTCCGTATATCATGTACCCGTTCATCGCCCAGCTGAGAGTCTCTGAGGCGGGATACCGCATCATATTCGTACAAGCCCTGCTGAGCCTTGGTGGTTGACTTTATATGCCAGCGCAACAACCGCATTCCCAGTCCGGCCGCAACCTCTTCTGCCAGCATGGTCTTACCTGTACCCGGCTCTCCTTTCACCAGCAACGGCCGCTGCAGGGTAATTGCTGCATTCACCGCCATCTGCAAGTCAGCGGTGGCCACATACTTTTCAGTGCCTTGGAATTGCATAGCCGCCCCCTTACTCACCGATGTCTTCGTTCCAGAGCTCAGGCTTCGCTGCAATGAAATCCTGCATCAGCTGATAACATTCCTGATCATCCACCAGGGTAAGCTCGACACCACGGGAACGTACATATTCTTCAGGGCCTTTAAACGTCCGGTTCTCTCCGACCACAACCTTGGGAATGCCGTACAACAGAACTGTGCCGCTGCACATGTCACAGGGAGACAGCGTTGAATACAGGGTTGCACGCTTATAGTCAGCAGCTGTCAGGCGTCCGGCATTCTCAAGGCAGTCCATTTCAGCATGCAATACACTGCTTCCCTTCTGAACCCTCTGATTATGACCACGGGCCACAATTTCACCATCTATAACCAATACAGAACCAATCGGAATACCGCCTTCCTCCAGCCCCTGTTTCGCTTCATCGATTGCTGCCTGCAGAAATTTATCCATATATCACCTTTAAATCACTGAAAACCGTCGCATTAAATAGCAAATTCTAAAATGGCTTTGCTAAAATTCCGCGTTCAAATCAATTAACTTACACGGGACGTAATCCATATGAAAGCTGTATTCCTCGCGCTTACAATGCTGTTTATTGCTGGCTGTACTACTCAGCCAATTAAAAATGTTGATGATCATGCGGTGTTTAATGCAAACAACTCAATGACTCAGGACAGCCTTGGAAAACATATTCACAGAGCCGCCAGCCAGCTTGGCTGGTCAATCAAACAAAGCAACGCTGGCCATATGGTTGCCGAAATTAAACCCCGCGGTAAGCACTTCGTGGCTATCGATATTTACTACGATAACGACTCCTACAGCATCCATTACAAAAAAAGCAGCAATATGAAATACGATGCTGAGAAAAACGTTATTCACAGAAACTACAATAACTGGGTTGCTAACCTGGTCAAAAGAATCGATCAAAGTACTTTTAACGAGAGCTAATCATTACTCCCTCAGGGCTGAGCGATCAGCCCTTATAGCCTCCTCTGTAACACTTCCCTTTTCTCTTTAGAAATCATCTCTCTCCCGGAATAACACACGCGCCAGACGCTATACCCCCACTACCTTGCAATACACATTAGCCACTCCGGCATGGAAAGACTGATGTATCTTTCACGCTAGTTGCTCGCGGGAAATCTTTATTAGGCGCCAAACAGCAGCCTGCACAAAAGGTCTATGACCCAGTGCCGGCTATGTAGTTGTATTGAGAACATTGATAATGAACCAGGAGAGCGGCTATTTGCTACAGACGAAAAATCTCTACAGCGTAGCACCTTGATCGTATCGGGAATTTTGCGCAAGTGCCTGACAAGAGCTAACCAACTAAACAGGTATTTCCTGCAGACGAAAAAACCGCTATCGCGTAGCGGCCAGTTTCTTAAAGAGAGTCTTAATTAGGTGCTTGGCGATGGTAGTCCTCACAGCAAGCTGTAAATCTCTGCTCATGCCCTCTAGCGATAGGTTTCTTTCATCAGCATTTCCTGCAGACGAAAAAAAACCCTGCTACAACGTAGCAGGGCTTTCTTAATTAGGTGCTTGGCGATGACCTACTCTCACATGGGGAAGCCCCACACTACCATCGGCGCTAAGACGTTTCACTTC
>NZ_JAFIDL010000077.1:0-301 GCF_017051665.1 Aliamphritea spongicola | reverse complement strand
GAACCGAAAGAAGACCAGCTATAAAAAAGGCCCCGCGCTGCGGAGCCTCTTGTCATGACCTTATCAGGTCGAATCACTTGCCGCGCGCAATCGCGCGATAACCGATATCTTTGCGGCAGAAGCTGCCCGGCCACTGGATGCCTTCCGCCAGCTGATAGGCGCGTTGTTGCGCCTGCGCCACGGTGTCGCCCAGCGCCGTCACGCACAGAACGCGACCGCCGTTGGTGACGACGTCATCGCCCTGCAGGCGCGTGCCGGCATGGAAGACCTTACCGTCGGCGCTTTCCTGTTGCGGCAGCCC
>NZ_JAFIDL010000076.1:0-302 GCF_017051665.1 Aliamphritea spongicola | reverse complement strand
AGCCGCCGAAGAAGGTCAACAGGAGTGTCTGTGGGCGCGGTATGTCGGCCGTTCCGTCGACCTCACCGGGCTCGACTACGAAGAGGTCCTCGGTCACCTGGATAACGTATCAATCTGATATTGGGCAGGCTATTGACTGCCGTGATCAAAATGCCTAACGTTCAGGGCGCAGCACAGTGGCGTGCGCCACTTCCCGGACCCACGAGTCAGGCAGGCTTACGATGTCCGACACGGTTCACCGGAATTCCCGGGTTCAGCTACGCCGAGCCGTCCTGTCCAGCTATCTCGGCAGTGTGATCGAG
>NZ_JAFIDL010000075.1:0-302 GCF_017051665.1 Aliamphritea spongicola | reverse complement strand
TGCGTGACAGGCAGGTATTCTAACCAACTGAACTACCGCTCCGTTTAGTGGTGGGCGTGGAGAGGCTCGAACTCCCGACATTCGCCTTGTAAGGGCGACGCTCTCCCAACTGAGCTACACGCCCACTGAACAGAGTTGAAGGTTTTAGACTCCCCTTCAGGAGCTGCCGCTTCAAAAGAAGTGGCGGAACGGACGGGACTCGAACCCGCGACCCCCTGCGTGACAGGCAGGTATTCTAACCAACTGAACTACCGCTCCGTTTAGTGGTGGGCGTGGAGAGGCTCGAACTCCCGACATTCGCC
>NZ_JAFIDL010000074.1:0-303 GCF_017051665.1 Aliamphritea spongicola | reverse complement strand
AACGAGGTGATGACGGCATCGGTAACGAACATCCAGGCGGTCGCCAGGGTAATGGCGACCGAGTAAATGCCCAGCACCGCGGCGGAAACGAACCACATCAAAAACAGCTGCGCCAGCCGGGTATAGATGGCGATGGAAACATTGGATACCGCCAACGGCAGGCCGCTGGCGAGCAGATAGCGCACATATTTGCGCCGAATACGGCCGGGGGCCGAAAAGCCCGGATGGCGGCGATGATAAAGGTGATGACGGATCAGATAGGGGATGAGGTACACCATCACGATAGGGATGGCCAGAAAGTAC
>NZ_JAFIDL010000073.1:0-304 GCF_017051665.1 Aliamphritea spongicola | reverse complement strand
ATCTACTCTAACAATTACTCCTTCTCCTGCTTTCCATCAAATTCTCCTAAATCTTTCGGGAAAGTTCAAAAAGAATAGCTTTTCATTGCCAAAAATCAAGAGTTTCACATATTCCCTAAATCAGGATATATGCGAAACAATTCATCATACTTAAATTCTCCACCAAACCAAAAAAAGCCGACTTTCGCCGGCTTTTACTCTAAACTTTATCTTTTACTTAAACATTGTCACTGCTCAATACTGCAGAGAAATATTCTCTGTTCATTCTGGCAATATTCGTCAGACTGATGCCTTTTGGACATTC
>NZ_JAFIDL010000072.1:0-304 GCF_017051665.1 Aliamphritea spongicola | reverse complement strand
AAGAGAGCGCCACGGACAGTATGTCGCAGGTAAAAAGTGCAGCCACGCAGACCTTTGATGGTATTGCACAGAATATGGCGGCGATGCTGACCGGCAGTGAGCAGAACTGGCGCAGCTTCACCCGTTCCGTGCTGTCCATGATGACAGAAATTCTGCTTACGCAGGCAATGGTGGGGATTGTCGGGAGTATCGGCAGCGCCATTGGCGGGGCTGTTGGTGGCGGCGCATCCGCGTCAGGCGGTACAGCCATTCAGGCCGCTGCGGCGAAATTCCATTTTGCAACCGGAGGATTTACGGGAACCGG
>NZ_JAFIDL010000071.1:0-308 GCF_017051665.1 Aliamphritea spongicola | reverse complement strand
CCACGCCCTGATCGATATAGCCTTTCACCTTCTGATAATGCTGTTGAGTCACCAGCGGCCCCATGTCGTTGTGGTTGTCGCTGCCGGGGCCGACGCGCATGGCGGCCATCTGTTGCCGCAGCCCGGCGATCAGCGCGTCGGCGGTGCCGTCGCCCACCGCGACCACCAGCGGGATGGCCATGCAGCGCTGGCCGCAGGAGCCGAACGCCGCGCCCATCAGCGCGCCGACCGCGCCGGGGATATCGGCGTCCGGCAGCACCACCGCGTGGTTTTTGGCGCCGCCCAGCGCCTGCACCCGTTTGTTCTGG
>NZ_JAFIDL010000070.1:0-308 GCF_017051665.1 Aliamphritea spongicola | reverse complement strand
AAACTATAAATTGGGCGTGACGGGCAGGGTTCTAATTATAATATCTAGGAAAATAAATGATGAAACGCAGTGTATTAGCCTTAGCTGTCGCCCTCGGGGCGATCACCTCCTTCGCCAACGCGGCTGAAATCTACAATAAGGATGGTAATAAACTCGACCTGTACGGCCGCGTTAACGCCAAGCATTATTTCAGCGACAGTAAGTCCAATGACGGCGATATGACCTATGTTCGCCTGGGCTTCAAAGGCGAAACGCAAATCAATAACCAGTTGACCGGTTACGGTCAGTGGGAATACAACGTCCAGGCC
>NZ_JAFIDL010000069.1:0-314 GCF_017051665.1 Aliamphritea spongicola | reverse complement strand
GCTTCCGCGATAAAGCGTTCCATGGTCGACAGGTTGTAATTCTTGTCATTGGCGCGATGCTGGAATTGCACCGTGGCGGCGCGTAATGAGGTGGTCATGGGATCTCTCCGGTTGGGGTCTGCATTGATTACAGCAGGCGAATTGATTACTGTATAATCAATTAAATTCCTTATTTGATAACCTAATGGAATGGATATAAAACAACTGCGCGCCCTGGTGGCGCTGGCGGAGCAGGGCAACTATCGGCAGGCGGCGAGCCTGCTGTGCATCAGCCAACCGGCGCTGAGCAAGCAAATTCAGGCGCTGGAAGCCCA
>NZ_JAFIDL010000007.1:0-243260 GCF_017051665.1 Aliamphritea spongicola | reverse complement strand
AAACAAGTTGTTTTTCAGCGGGTTATTCTGACTCTCATCAAGTGCATTTTGCTGCGTTGCCGCGGCCCTGCGTCTCAATGTGGGGGCGTATTATAGGCACGCTGACCGAAGAGTCAACAGGCTTTTTAAAGAAAGCTGAAATTAGTTTTTGCGCTGCAACAACCACACTTGCGACGCTACTTTATACAGCTATATAACAGACATAAAAAACGCAGCCTTCGGCTGCGTTTTCTCATATTACTTACTGATGGTTTTGTTCAGATCAGTAGTAAAACAGGTGGTGCTTTTTCTTACCAACCTTAACCATAAAGAACTTGCCATGCATCGCATTAGCCTGACTGAAGATTTCTGCTGCATTCATATTCGCATCCATCCCCAGACCTTCACCGTTTACCAATACCGCATTACGTTGCAGTGCATCTTTAATCTGCTTACCGTTGCCCATATCAGCCTGCGACAGTATCTGAGTCAGTGGCTGTTCAAATACAGTATTGTCCGCAGCCATCATTTCCTCAAAAGAACTGGACGGCATGCCATCCTGAGCCAACTGTTCCAGATCATTAGCACTCAGGTCAGACAGATCACCACTGAACAGCGCATCCGTAATACGCTTAGCAGCAGTTAGGCCTGCTTCGCCGTGAACCAGACGGGTGACTTCTTCCGCCAGAATACCCTGTGCCTGTGGACGGCCCTGAGCGGCCGCATCTTCTGCTTCAATACGCTCAATCTCTTCAATAGACAGGAACGTGAAGTATTTCAGGAAGCGGTAAACATCAGCATCAGCTGTTTGCAGCCAGAACTGGTAGAACGCATACGGGGATGTTTTGTTAGCAGACAGCCAGATAGTGCCACTTTCAGTCTTACCGAACTTGGTTCCGTCTGACTTGGTAATCAGCGGCAGTGTCAGACCGTAAGCTTTATTACCGTTCATCCGGCGCGTCAGTTCGGTACCACCGGTGATATTACCCCACTGGTCTGAACCACCAATCTGCAATGTACAGTTGTGCGACTTATTTAACTGCTGGAAGTCATAGGACTGCAGAATCATGTAAGTGAACTCAGTAAAGGAAATACCTTCACCTTCACGGTCAATCCGCTGTTTAACAGACTCTTTGGCAATCATCTGGTTAACGGAGAAATGCTTACCGACATCCCGCAGGAATGTCAGGATGTCCATATCTTTAGTCCAGTCCAGGTTGTTTACAACTTCGGCTGGATTTTCTGCAGCATCAAAATCAACAAACTGGCTGACCTGAGCTTTCAGTTTTTCTACCCAGTTACCGACGGTCTGATCATCATTAAGCTTACGTTCCTGAGCCTTAAAGCTCGGATCACCGATCAAACCGGTTGCACCGCCTACCAGCGCTAACGGTTTATGACCTGCCTGCTGAAAACGCTTCAGCGCCAATAACGGTACCAGGCTGCCAATATGCAGGCTGTCTGCAGTCGGATCGAAGCCACAATAAAGCGTAACAGAACCTTCTGCCAGGTGTTTTTCCAGCTCTTCTTCACTGGTCATCTGCGCGATTAGGCCACGCGCATTCAGGTCCTGTAACAACGTTTTTTCTGTCATTGCCGCTTTCTTCCGGTTGCATTAGATAAAATTTAGGGCGGCTATTTTACCTCAGCTTTTGTTGCAGACAACTTAAATCCGGCTATTTATTCGCCAAAAACACGATAAAACGGTGAAATAAAGAACTTTTTCACCAATATGGAATCCCAGGTTTAGCCAACGGGCATTTCATTGGATATACTACCGGCAGACTGCGTTATATAAGGGGAGCACAGGACTTTGGGTACAGTTCGGCACATTGCTAAGTTTTTTCCGACGACACATCTGGCTGCTGTTGCCATTTGTACATTGGTAATCGGCACCACTCTTATTTTTTTACCTGAAAGCAATGCTCAACAAACGCAGACTTTGCCGGTTACTATCAATGAAGATACCGCCAGCACTGTTACCGATATTCTCGAAGAGAACGATATCGCGGTAACGACTGCCCAGACCGAATTACAACTGGCCCTCGCCGAAACCGCAGCAAAGCCCCCTGCTGCCGGTTCAGATAAGAAAGAAACAGAAGCCCCTCAGCCAGAACGCATGGTTGTTGAAGCAGTCCCCCTTGAAGATGAATGGCAGGATTTTAAAGTCAGCAATGGCGACAGCCTTTCCGGCATCTTTATTAAAGCAGGCCTGACAGCGACTGATGTTTACCGTGTTACCAATGCAGTCAAAGAAAGCAAAGCACTTTCACGCATTTATCCAGGTCAGACTCTGAGCTTCCTGATTAAAGATGATCAGCTGGTTCAGTTACGCCATATCAAAAGCCAGCTGGACACAGCCGTTATCACGAAAACTGAAGACGGCTATGTACTGGAAGAAGTAACACGTAAGCCTGAAACCCTGCAGCGCTTCGTGACCGGCACAATTAACAATTCACTGTTCCTTGATGCCCAGCAGGCTGGCCTGTCCAACCGGATGATCATGGAACTGGCCGCCATTTTCGGCTGGGATATCGATTTTGCTCTGGATATCCGTAAAGGTGATTCATTCAGTATTGTTTATGAAGAAAAGTTTCTCGACGGTAAGATGATCGGTGAAGGTAATATTCTTTCCGCTCAGTTCACTAACCGTGGCGACACCTTTACCGCTTTGCGCTTTACCGACAGCAAGGGCAAAAGCAGCTATTACACACCTGACGGCAAAAGCATGCGTAAAGCCTTTTTGCGTACGCCAATCGACTTTGCCCGTATCAGTTCCCGGTTTAACCTGAAACGAAAGCATCCGGTACTTAAAACCACCCGCCCTCACCGAGGGACTGATTACGCGGCGCGGACCGGTACTCCGATCAAGACATCCGGCGATGGCAAAATTATCTGGCGCGGTAAAAAAGGCGGTTACGGTAATACCATCATTGTCCAGCACGGTGGCAACATCACCACGCTGTACGCTCACATGTCCAAATTCAAAAAAGGACAAAAAGTAGGCAGCCGTGTTAAGCAGGGACAAATTATTGGCTATGTAGGTTCTACCGGTCTGTCTTCCGGTCCGCACCTGCACTATGAATTCCGCGTTAATGGCGTACACAAAAACTCTCAGACAGTGAAGCTGCCACAGGCCAATCCTGTACCTAAATCTGAGCGTAAACTGTTCGATGAGGTTTCAGCAGATGTGATTGCCAAGCTGGAAACCTACAAAGCTACCCAGTTGGCTTCGACCGCCAACTGAACACAGACTCACATTTTCAGGGATTAATGATGCCGGCATCCGTTTATATTGGTTTAATGTCCGGCACCAGCCTGGATGGAATTGATGCAGTTGCTGTGCGTTTTGAACCGCACTTCCAACTGATCGAAACCCATAGTGAAGCACTCCCTGAATCCCTTAATCAACGCATTCGCGGATTACTGGCTCCGGGCGATAATGAAATTGACCGGCTTGGCATGCTTGATTTAGAACTCGGTAAAGCCTTTGCCGATGCCAGCAATAATCTGCTCGCCAAATGCAGCCTGAGCAGTGCTGATATCCAAGCCATTGGCAGCCATGGCCAGACTATCCGCCATCGCCCTGAGCATAACTTCACTCTGCAAAGCGGTGACCCCAACACCATCGCTGAACACACCGGCATCATGACCGTTGCTGATTTTCGCCGCCGGGATATGGCCGCTGGCGGACAGGGTGCGCCACTGGTACCGGCCTTTCATAACGCCCTGTTCCGCAGCACTGAGACCAACCGGGTTATTGTGAATATCGGCGGCATGGCTAACCTGACAGTCTTACCTGCCAACGCAGATGCAGAGGTACTGGGTTACGATACCGGCCCCGGCAACGTATTAATGGACAGCTGGATTAATGAACATCAGCAGCTGAGTCATGACAAAGACGGTGACTGGGCAGCACAGGGAAGCGTGATACCCCAGCTACTGGAACAAATGCTGTCACTGCCGTTTTTCCATGAACCGGCCCCGAAAAGCACCGGACGCGAGCAGTTTAACCTGATCTGGATCCAGCGCATGCTGGTCTTGCTCGACCAGGCACCTAACAATACTGATGTGCAGACAACGCTGGCAGAGCTTACAGCCACCAGCATTGCGATGGCCATCAAGTCGCATCAACTGGATTCGGCAGAAGTCTACCTGTGCGGTGGCGGCAGCCACAACAAATACCTGCAGCAGCGAATTCAGACACTTCTGCCGGGCTACACCGTAGCAACAACTGCGGCACTGGATTTACATCCCGACTGGGTTGAAGCAGTCGCCTTTGCCTGGCTTGCGAAACAAACGCTGGATAACCTGCCAGGAAATATGCCTACTGTTACCGGTGCATCCGGCTTTCGAACACTGGGTGCCATTTATCCCGCTTAACCTGCACCTTCATTCAGGCATAAAAAAACCGCGAACAAGTCGCGGTTTTTTTAAGTAAATTGCGGATCAGATAGAGAAAGATGACCCGCAGCCACAGGTGGTTGTTGCATTTGGATTGTTAATCACAAACTGCGAACCAGCCAGGCCTTCCTTATAATCCACTTCAGCGCCCGCCAGATACTGGAAACTCATCGGATCTACAACCATGGTCACGCCATCGTTTTCAATCGCGGTGTCGTCTTCAGCCATTGCATCATCAAAGGTAAAACCATAGGAGAATCCGGCACAACCGCCACCGGTAATATATACACGCAGTTTCAGGTCGTCGTTCTGCTCTTCCTGAATAAGGCTCTTCACCTTAGCTGCAGCCGAATCAGTGAAAGCCATTGTTGGTTCCTGATACGTTGATTCTGACATAGCTACCCCACTTACATTCTTTCACAGGTCTGGCTCAAGACCCTGTTAATCTGGACGGCATTATCCGCTTAACCCAGTAAAGAGGTCAAGTATTTTCCCCGACCCCGTCACTGCTGGCATAATCCTGTCTTTTATTATGGCATCATTCCGACAGCACGCAGACCTTCGTCTTCTGCAATACCGCACATGATGTTCATATTCTGAATGGCCTGACCTGCCGCACCTTTTACCAGGTTATCAATTGCAGACAGAACCACCACAGTGTCATCGTTTTGCGGACGGAAAACACTGATCCGGCAGATATTGGCACCTTTCACACTGCGTGTTTCCGGGTGGCTTCCGGCAGGCATCACATCCACAAACGGCTCATTGGCATAACGCTCTTCAAACAGTTCCTGCAAGCCATCAACAGGATCTTTCAGTGCTCCGTAGAGGGTTGCATGAATGCCGCGGATCATTGGTGTCAGATGAGGCACAAAAGTCAGACCGACAGGGCGGCCAGCTGCTTCGCTCAGCCCCTGCTTAATTTCCGGCAGGTGACGGTGTCCGGAAACCCCATAAGCCTTCATGCTTTCACTGGTTTCACACAACAGGGCGCCAACATTTGCACCACGGCCAGCACCGCTGACACCGGATTTACAGTCAGCAATCAGACGGCGGTGATCAATCAGATTATTCTCAATCAACGGCAGGAAGCCCAGCTGAGCAGCCGTTGGGTAGCATCCCGGACAGGCAATCAGCTGTGCAGACTTAATCGCTTCACGGTTTATTTCAGGCAGGCCATAGACTGCCATCGCCGCTGCATCAGGAGACGTATGTTCCATACCGTACCACTGAGACCACAACTCCAGATCTTTAATCCGGAAGTCTGCCCCCAGGTCGATAACTTTAACGCCGTTTGCCACCAGCTCCGGCGCCATTTTCATCGCTACACCGTGTGGGGTGGCAAAAAATACCACATCACACTGACTCAAAGTGGACACATCAGGCACAGTGAATCGCAGGTCATAGTGCCCACGCAGGTTCGGGTACATATCGTCAATGCGTACACCTTCTTCAGATCGGGAAGTAATTACCTCAACCTTCGCCTGAGAATGGTTCGCCAATAACCTGAGCAACTCTACACCGGTGTAACCGGTGCCGCCGACAATACCTACTTTTACCACTTTAGCCTCACAATACACGTCACGGTTTGATACAGTGTTACATGATACAAATCCTCGCTGACCTTTACTATCGCAGAATGCTGAAAAACATTTTTTCCTTCGAACATTTTCGTCACCGTCTGGCTCATGCTGAAGCCCTCCCTCAACTTGTCCTTTTGGGGATCTTCTCCGGGCTGGTAACCGGCTTACTGATTCTGGCGTTTCGCCTGGTCATTGAACTGCCATTATCAGAATGGCTGCCGGGTGGAGACACTGAAAATTTTGAAGACCTGCCCCGCTGGATGCACTTCGCACTGCCCATTATCGGTTCAATTGTGCTCGCGGCTATTTTTTACAGACTGGCGCCGGCTACCCGAAAAGTCGGCATCGTGCATGTTATGGAACGTCTGACCTATCATCAGGGGCACCTTCCAGCGAAGAATATGTGGCTACAGTTTGTTTCAGCCGCGGTCGCTATTCTCAGCGGACATTCCGTGGGCCGGGAAGGACCTGCGGCGCATTTAGGTGCCGCCTGCAGCAGTCTGCTGGGGCAGGTACTGCACCTGCCGAATAATTCTCTGCGTTTACTGGTAGGCTGTGGCGTTGCCGCCGCGATTTCCGCCGCATTTAACACCCCTTTGGCAGGGGTTATATTTGCGATGGAAGTGATTCTGCTGGAATACACCGTCATCGGTTTCACTCCGGTACTGGTGGCATCAGTAACCGCTGCCCTGCTGGTACAGTCGGTATATGGGCACGATGCCGACTTTGATATACCGGCTCTGCAAATTCAGTCGCTGAATGAAATCCCGCTGGTGATTTTGCTGGGCTTTGTCATCGCACTGATAGCCGCAGGCTTTATGCGCCTGATGTTATACAGCCAGAAAAGTGCAAAGTGGCCAATGACTTACCGCTTACTGCTAGCCGGCCTGCTCACAGGCATTGCGGCGCTGTTCTATCCACAAGTCATGGGGATCGGCTATGACACCATCAGCGAGTCACTGCAGGGCAACTTCACCTTATCTCTCCTGATAGGCATGCTGGTTGCTAAGTGCTTACTGACTCCGGTTGTGTTGGGGCTGGGAATCCCCGGCGGTCTGATCGGTCCGACTTTTTATATCGGCGCACTGACCGGTGCTGCCTTTGCACTGCTTACCGCCGGCATGGCCGGGCCGGAACATTCGGAGGTAGGTCTGTACGCGATGCTCGGCATGGGTGCTATGATGGGAGCCGTACTGAACGCCCCGTTAGCAGCTCTGATTGCGTTACTGGAACTGACGGCCAACCCCAACATTATATTTCCCGGTATGCTGGCCATTGTTGTGGCCAGCACCACTGTCCGTTATGTGTTCAAACTGCCGTCTATATTTCTCGCTACACTGCAAAACCAGGGACTGGATTACCGGCATGAGCCCCTCAGCCAGGCACTCTCCCGAATTGGTGTCGCCAGCATGCTGCAAAGCACCGTCCAGCTATCATTCAATTGCAACCTGACAGCAGCCAAACATGCTTTACAGCAAGAGTCACAATGGCTGCTGCTCAGCAATAAAGAACCGGACAGCATTCTCCTGCCCGCCGACCTGGAAACCTTTATCAGCGAGCACCCGGAAGACGCAGAGCATGATATAGATCTGATGGAGATACCTGCACTTCGACGGGACGTCGCACCACTGAGTATCAAAGCAAGCCTGAAGGACGCTCTGGATAAAATGAATCACGATCAACTGGATGCGCTCTATGTCTGCCACCTGAATCAGCAAATCGCCGGCATCATCACCCGTGACCAGATCGAGCATCTTTATACTCAGAAGTTACACAACTGAGCCATCTTCTAACTATAACCTCAGCCCTTATAATGATGTTTAGCCGTTTCGACGGCTGAACATCAACGCTGAACTGAAGTATGATTTACCCCCGCTCCGGCCAAGAATCACTCATTAACAGGACAAGCAATGAATACCCGCTCCCAAGATCCCCGTCTGCACGGACTTTACGGCATCACCGACAGCAAACTGATGCCCGATCTGGAAAGCATGCTCTCTCAGGTTGAAGCGGCATTACAGGGTGGCTGCAGCATTATCCAGTACCGGGATAAGTCAACTGACACTGAACGACGACACCAGCAGGCTTCTGCGCTTCTGAAGCTGTGCCACCGCTACAACAGCCTGTTACTGATCAACGACGATATCGAACTGGCAAAAGCCATTTCTGCAGACGGCGTACACCTTGGGCAGGGAGACGGCAATCACCAAAGCGCCCGTGAAGAACTGGGCCCCGATGCTATTATCGGCATTACCTGCCACGACAGCCTGGAGCTGGCCAAACAGGCCTGTGCCTGCGATGCAGACTACGTCGCCTTCGGCGCCTTCTTTGCATCACAGACAAAACCGGATGCGAAACCAGCGCCAATGCACCTGCTTCATGACGCAAAGCAAAACCTCCCTGTTCCGGTAGTAGCGATAGGCGGTATTACTGTGGATAATGCACATCAGATCATCGACGCCGGAGCGGACATGCTGGCTGTGGTAAACAGCTTATTCAGCGCAGAAAACATCACCGCCCGGGCAGAAAGCTTTCAGCAGCTGTTTCGCTAAAACAGCCCTGTTCCGCTTTACCGTCGCAAACAAACAGAATCCGCGCCGTGATGAATTCACAGCGCAAGGAAAATTTCATATTTAACAGGCCTTATCTTAAAAGGCATCTGCATAGAGAAACCGATATGTCACGTTCAGAATCCCTGTTTCAGGCTGCCCAGAACCACATCCCGGGCGGTGTAAACTCTCCGGTACGCGCATTTAAAGGTGTCGGTGGCACGCCAATCTTCTTCAAACGTGGTGAAGGTGCTTACCTGTTTGATGAAGACGACAAACAATATATCGACTACGTAGGCTCCTGGGGCCCAATGATTCTCGGCCACGCCAATCCGGACGTTCTGAATGCCGTACGTAGCATGATCGACAGCGGTCTGGGCTTCGGTGCACCGACTGCAATCGAAATTGATATGGCCGATAAAGTCTGCGAGATGATGCCGGGCATGGACCTGGTCCGCATGGTGAACTCCGGTACAGAAGCGACCATGAGTGCGATCCGTCTGGCACGTGGTTACACTGGCCGGGATAAAATCGTTAAATTCGAAGGCTGCTACCACGGCCACTCTGATTCCCTGTTGGTTAAAGCCGGCTCTGGCGCTCTGACTCTGGGTGAACCTAACTCTCCGGGTGTTCCGGCAGCACTGGCTGAACACACCATCACCCTGACTTACAACGACCTTGATAACGTACGTGAAGCGTTCGCAGCAGCCGGTGACCAGATCGCCTGTATCATCGTTGAACCGGTTGCCGGTAACATGAACTGTATCCCGCCGGTTGAAGGTTTCCTGCAGGGGCTTCGCGACATCTGTGATGAATACGGCACGGTTCTGATTCTGGACGAAGTAATGACCGGTTTCCGGGTTTCCCTGACCGGTGCTCAGGGGTACTACGGCGTTATCCCTGACCTGACCACTATGGGCAAGGTAATCGGCGGTGGTCTGCCAGTCGGCGCATTCGGCGGTAAGCGTGAAATCATGGAACACATTGCACCGCTGGGCCCTGTATACCAGGCAGGTACGCTGTCAGGTAACCCTATTGCTATGGCCGCCGGCCTGACCATGCTTAATGCCCTTGAGGAAGAAGGGTTCCACGAGCGCCTGAGCGCCAAAACAGAATTGCTGGCCGAAGGTCTGGAAAGCATGGCATTACGCCACAACGTGCCATTCACCACTAACTACGTAGGTGGTATGTTTGGTCTGTTCTTTACTGACCAGGAGAGCGTCACTTGCTTTGCTGATGTGATGAAGTGCGACACCGATAAGTTCAACCGTTTCTTCCATGGCATGCTGGAAGAAGGTATCTATCTGGCGCCGTCTGCATTCGAAGCTGGTTTCCTGTCTGCAGCGCACAGCGAAGCCGATATTGAAGCAACAATCGAAGCGGCTGGCCGCGTATTTGCCAAGCTGTAACAATGACCTCAGTAACACTGTTACTTCTGACCCTCAGCGGCGGCTACTCAGCGGTCTGGCAACATCGCCAGACCGCTGATCAGGAAACGGGGATTAATCAGCAGGTACTGGCTCTCAGCAGTCTGTTTATTGCCCTGTCTGCCGCCGCCCAGCTGTTAATCGGCACGCAAAGTGAAGACCTTTTCACGCTGCGGCAGATGCTGGAAAACCTGGCGTACTTTGCGGGCATTCCTTTGATTGCCACCGCCGCGGTTGCGCTGAGCTTAGGAAAAACCTGGACAAAACCTGCCTGGGGACGCTGGCTGATCGGCCTGTTTGCCTTCTTCGAACTGCTCCGGCAAATGCAGTACGGTGCACAGTACGCGCAACTGATCGCTCTGACTGCTTCCGCTGCACTGCTATACGCAGCAGTCAGGCAACAGCAACCCCACAACAAGCTACTACTGATAGCAGGAAGTGTACTGATCGCCGCAGGTTTAACCACTTTCAGTCAGGGGGCACTGCTGACACACTGGCAGGACCCGGCACTGTTCAGCATATGTCTGGCAGCTGGCATTCCAATGCTGTTTATGGGCAACCGGCGCTGCTGATTACATTCATTAAAAAGGGGATCAACGATCCCCTTTTTTGATTGCTCAATCCTTATGTACGGCCACCGGCAATCTTGTTGCATAACCCCTTAGGCACCAGAATCCAGGCATTCGCCTGACGATCACTGGTCGAATGACCGGAACAGCTCAGACCATTTGAGCGACAACCGTTTTCACCCGCTTTAGCAATGCCGTAACATTTTTCATATTTGGTTTTACCGCTGCTGCTCACGGCCTTCGGGGTCTCTGTGCTGGCCGACGGGGCTGGCTGGGCGGCCGCGCTCTGGCTGCCAGATTGAGCTTCTACTGTGGCACAGCCCTGCAAAGCAACGGCAGAGAGTAAT
The DNA here is from genome assembly GCF_017051665.1 of Aliamphritea spongicola. Classification (NCBI taxonomy): domain Bacteria; kingdom Pseudomonadati; phylum Pseudomonadota; class Gammaproteobacteria; order Oceanospirillales; family Oceanospirillaceae; genus Aliamphritea; species Aliamphritea spongicola. The sequence continues at coordinate 232,402 of NZ_JAFIDL010000007.1, read as the reverse complement.
GCCAAGGCAAGTTTATTTTTATCTTTCATTTTCCTGACTCCTGTTGAATATTCAGTCCGCAATTAATCATTTCAGCCGGACTTATTAGAAAATACATCTGCAGTGATGCAGTACTGATAAGCCTCCTGCACGGAGAAATCGGCGAAGTGCTGTAACACTTCTTCATAAGTACTCATAAAATCATTACCTGCCGCCAGCAGCTGGATAAACAGGAAGACAGCAGGATCAAGCCCGGTCACGCCAATTTCACCACTGGGCAAACGCTGAACCAGTAATTCCGCGCGCTGGCCCGGTATGACGTGCTGTTCAGTTAATCCTGAATTGTGCGCCAACTGCCAGTAGCCCAGCGCCTGAGCATCCACCGCCAGCAGCTGCACACCGGGCAGCAAATAAAACCGCACCCTGCACAATGCCTCTGCATCCAGGCCCGCCAAAGCATCTGCTGCCAGAGGCGTCTGATCAGCCGCATAGAAGCACTCCTGAGCAGCCCGCTCGATCCTCGCCAGATCAATCAAAGGCTGCTGTTCACTCAGGGCCTCATCCTGCACCATCACTTCGGCAAAACCTTCACCAAACGTCCACGCCTCCGGCTTCGCCATAGGGCGCTGCCGGCAATAACTGACACACACCCGGGTAAACTCATCCTCACCCAATTGCTCAGCCAGTAACGGATAAGCTGCCGTCAGCAACTCTCTCAGGGTAAGGCCCAGATGATTAGCATAGATATTCATCCGGTCTGCAGCGGACACTTCTGAGGACTCCAGCGACGGAGCAAAGTCAGTTAACTGCCGCTGCTTGAGGGTTGCAATAAAACCGTTTTGTAATTCAGCCAGCATGAACACAACCTCCCTGTATCTGCGAAGCGATCGCTGCCTGATCCAAAAGCACCTGAAGATCAGGCATCTGACTGTCCCATTCAATAAGGCTTGGAAGCACACCGAAACGCTCTGTTGCCTGGCGATACAGTGCCCACACGCCATCCGCCACTTCCGCATCATGACTGTCAATAATAAAAGGCTGCTGATTGATCATTTTATGGGTCGCGCCGGAGAGATGAATTTCTGCCACACTGCCGGAACGGATACCGGCAATAAAATCTTCCGCCGCAAAGCCGTGATTACAACTGTTCACCGCAACGTTATTTACATCCAGCAACAACTGACAACCACTTCTCGCGGTTACTTCATTGAGGAAATCCCACTCAGTCATTTCTGAATCCGTAAACGTGACATAACTGGAAACATTTTCCAGTATCAGCGCACGGCCCAGATATTCCTGTACCTGCTGAATACGGGAAACCAGATGTTCTATCACCGCTTGCGTGAAAGGCAACGGATAAAGGTCAGGAAAATATTCGCCGTTATGCCGGCTCCAGGAAATATGATCGGATACCAAAAACGGTTCATAGCGCTCAATCAACTGTTTCAGGGATGCCAGATACGTCATATCTAACGGATCAGTAGACCCCACCGACAATCCCACACCGTGCAGAGACAGCGGATAGCGGTCACGGACACACTGCAGAAAATAATGGTTTGGCCCACCGGGGTTGAAATAGTTTTCACTGTGAACCTCAAACCATCCAACCGAGGGTGCCCGGTCAATAACAGCCTGATAATGGGCCTGCCGTAACCCAAGGCCAACTGAAGCTGTTTGATTCACCTGCATAAAGACTCCTCTGCACTGCAACTGCATCCCAGATCAAAAAATAGGGAGACTTTCATGCAGCACATTTTTTACTGCTGACCATGCTAAATATGCAGTCTGAAACAAAACTGAATACTTTTACGGCTAAACTGCCCATACTGCGCAACCGGAAACATTATTATCTCTAATGACAAAGATTCACTTTTCTGACTTTATTCCCAAACCGTTTTGCTGGATGCTTAGCGAAAATAAGACAAGTGCAACCCTTGAGAACCCAGAAGCACAATTATGAACAAACTCATTCTCATCATGATCGATGGCATCAGTGCCGGTAAATTTGAACAGATGCGTGACCAGCTCCCTCATCTGGATGCGCTGGCCAGACAGGGCTGCCAGGTAAAGGAACTGACGCCTGAAATCTGCGGGACATCCTTCCCGGGCCGGACCTCAATGATCATAGGTCGTCCGCCGGCAGAGCACGGCGTGTATGGCAACAAAATCTGGGACGGTGACGTTTTCCGCTGGTCGAATCCATACGATGTTCGCGGTGAAACGCTGGCAGGCTTCGCCCGTAAGGCAGGGGGTGACGTTGTTAACGTGGGTTACGGCATGGTCCGCCCTGAAGACTGCAACCTGTTCATCAAGCCATGGTGGGTGAATGATGTCATGAGCCGTGGCCGTGATAACGAGCCACATCCGGCCAATGAACAGTGGCGCCTCACCGGTAAAGATCTCGATCCGGACAATCGCCTGTCACAACTGGGCCTGAACATTGATGACATGGTTGACCCTATTGCTGACCGTGAACAGACCCTGAGTCTGGGCATGCTGGCGGATTACCAACTGATGCAGGTAGCCGCAACTCTGGCAGGCGCTGACGCACCGGACCTGATCATGCTGGAAGTCGGTATCACTGACTATTACCTGCACCAGTACGGCACTGAACATCCGCAGACAGAACTTTCCTTGCGTACCGCTGATGCTCAGGTAGGCGCACTGATGACCCAGCTGCGCAGTAACGGCACGCTGGATAAATACAACTTCGCCATTATGAGCGACCACGGCCACACCGCCATGCCGGACGCTGTACGCTGCGACCTGTTACTTCCGGAAGGTTGCCGCTGGTCCAGCGAAGGCAGTGTGCTTCTCGTTGCCCCACGTTCAGATGAAGAAGCCGCAACCGTCACAGAGCAGCTCCTGGCACAGGGCATGGAAATCATGCCGAAAGACTTTATTCCTGCAGACCTGCACGACACGCTGATTGCGTTCACCTGCCCGGCCGGGGAATATGTCAGCTTTGAAGCCGACGTGATGGGCACAGGCACCATTCGCGGGGCATCCAAGTACAAATCCAATCACGGTATGCGCCCGGGGACCCCGGAAGATAACCGCTTCTGCATTTTTTCCGGCCCGAACGTACCGCAAATGGAAGTGGACTTCGCCACAGCTGTTCAGGTCGCGCCGACTATGGCCGAGATTATGGGTGTGGAAACTGACTGGACCGTTGAGCCAATCCTTAAAGCTGTTTAAGCGGCGGTCTGCCCTTTAACAGATACAAAAATCCCGGCTCAGGCCGGGATTTTTTATGTAAGCTTCAGCAATTTACAGACTCAGGTTCCAGTCCAGATTATCTTTGCAGGGATGCTGCTCTAACTCTTCCAGCATCCAGCGGCAGAAGTTATCTACCTTAGCGGTCATCGGCCGGTTAGGCAGCACCAGATAATGGCCGCACTCCGCTTCCATCTCGTATTCATGGGCCTTAATCAGCCGGCCACTTTGTAACGGTTCATATAAATGGCCACTCAGCCCCAGCAACGCCCCAACGCCGGCTTCAGCCATATCAATTGCCATCGTGGTGTTATCGCTTTCAAAACTGGTCATCGGCTGCAGCTCTACCAAGCCCTGTTCACCGAACCAGCTGTGCCACCCTTCGCGATATCCCATGATACTGATGAGCGGCATTTCGATCAGTTGCTCCAACTGATGGCTCCCCGGATACTTTTCCATAAACTCCGGACTGGCCACCACCTGCCACTGTTCTTTAATGATCCGCTGTACCAGTGAACCGGAGAAATCACCGTAGCCATGACAGATTTCCAAATCCACGCCATCAACACTCTCACCGTTCGGCCAGACCGACGTCTTCAGCCGCACCCGGTATTCCGGATACTTCGCCATAAATTTCGGCAGTCGCTCAACCAGCCAGCGCTGTGCAAAGGTTGTACCTGACTTAATCTGCAAAACAGGCTGATGAGAAGTATCAAACAATTCCTGGGTACTGGCCCGCATATTACTGAACGCCTGCGTCAGTACCGGCAAATAAGAACGTCCCAGATCCGTCAGCTGCAACTTACGTGACTTACGGGTAAACAGAGGCGCACCAAGATACTCCTCCAGTAACTTCACCTGCTGGCTAACCGCTCCCTGGGTTACAAACAGCTCCTCAGAAGCCTTTGTCAGACTCTGTAACCGCGCAGCTGCCTCAAAGGCACGCAAAGCATTCAGAGGTGGCATAGGTTTTTTCGGTCGCTGCATGCGAAATAATCTCCCGACAATCAATCTGTATAACGAGGAACCTGTCTACATCACCGGAAGGTATCCGGACGCAAAAAACCGCATAAGTAACGGAAACAGACAAACCCTTAATTGCCTAGAATGTAACTCAGGCGTCTCTCCGCGACAATGAAAGCACAACAATTTTATTAGATTTTCTGGAAAATTATTTTTTTAAAATTTGACAGAAATCAAATTTCCATATTTTTGTAATATTTCATTAACAATACTAACATACTGATAGTAAAGAATTTTAAGCCAAAAAAACGCTTTCACTTAACACTGTAACATTACATTAAAATGACAGCTTTCTTTAGTAAAACTAAAGCTTTTGTTCCGAAATTCTCGCTTTTTAGGCTATCGTTAATTTGCCACTATTGAGGTCACCTGAAATGACAGCAAGTACGTCGCTGTTCAGGATAAGAATAATTACTTTAGCTAAACAGGTTCAGCAACCGTCCAACCGCTCCGTGAACGCCAGCAACATCCGGCCAGACGGAACAGGAAAAGGCAGGGGGCGGACCTGATTATGCATACCGGTGACCACCGGCTACTTAACTGAATAAAAAAAGAGGTAGACATGTCACACGATTTAAATAAGTTGGCAATTGAAGCGGCGAAAGGCCGTCTGAGCCGCCGCGAATTCATGCGCCATGCAGCAGCCGTAGGTGTTGCTGCCCCATTCGCTTCCACACTGCTGAGCCAGGGTGTTCTGGCAGCAGAAACACCGAAGAAAGGCGGCCATCTGATTGCCGGCCTGAAGGGCGGCAGTTCAACTGACGTACTTGACCCGGCACTGAACGCTTCAAAAGTGCCATACAGCTTCCTGCGTACCTGGGGTGAAACCCTGGTAGACATTACCCCTACCGGTGAGCCTGTTCCTTACCTGGCGACGTCCTGGGAACCATCAAACGGTGCCAAAACCTGGACCTTCAACCTGCGTAAAGGTGTGTTGTTCCACAACGGTAAAGAAATGGACTCCGACGATGTGGTTAAAACCCTGCAGCGTCACTCCGGTGAAGACACCAAGTCCGGCGCGCTGGGTATCATGCGTGACATCGTAGACATCAAAGCCAACGGCAAGTACCAGGTTGTTCTGGAACTGAAAGAAGGTAACGCTGACCTGCCATACCTGATGTCTGATTACCACCTGACCATCCAGCCAGGCGGCGGTTTCGACGACCCGAATGCCGGTATCGGTACCGGTCCTTACGTTGTAACTGTTAACGAGCCGGGCATCCGTCACGTTGGCGAGAAGTTCAAAGATTACTGGAATGACGAAGTCGGCCACGCTGATACCGTCGAAATCCGTGTAATGAATGACCAGACTGCCCGTATGTCTGCCCTGCAATCCGGCAGCATTCACATGGCGAACCAGGTTGCGGCGAAAACGGCCAAGCTGATGACCCGTCTGCCAAACATCACCATTGAAAACACTCAGGGTAAGGGGCACTACCCATTCCTGATGCACGCTGATACCGCACCTTTCGACAACCTGGATCTGCGTCTGGCACTGAAATACGCCATCAACCGTGAAGACATGGTATCCCGTATCCTGCAGGGCTACGGTACTGTCGGTAACGACTTCCCAATCAACAAAGCCTACGACCTGTTTGACGAGTCTATCGAACAGCGTACTCAGGATCTGGATAAAGCAGCGTACCACTACAAGAAGTCCGGCCACACTGGCCCGGTTGTTCTGCGTACCTCTGACGCAGCCTTCTCCGGCGCAGTTGATGCGGCAATCCTGTTCAGCCAGCAAGCTGCTAAAGCGGGCATCAAGGTTGAAGTTAAGCGTGAACCGGCTGACGGCTACTGGTCGAACGTCTGGAATGCGCAGCCATTCTGCCTGTCTTACTGGAGTGGCCGTAACACCCAGGACGAGATGTACTCCGTTGCCTACAAGTCTGACGCTGACTGGAACGACACCAACTGGCGCCGTCCTGAGTTCGACAAACTGTTGTCTCAGGCCCGTGTAGAAGTTAACCGTGACACCCGTAAACAGATCTACAGCGACATGGGCCGCATGGTACGTGACGACGGTGGTGCGATGATTCCGTTCTTCAACGACTTCATCGACGGCGTTTCCAAGAAGGTTGGCGGTTTCGTCAAAGATCCTTCTGCAGAAATGTCTAACGGTTACGCACTGATCCGCTGCTGGTTGGCATAAACCATGGTTCTTGCGTCTAACTCACTGACCGCCCTTGTGGCCAAGCGCATTGCGCTTGGCCTCGGGCTCTTACTGGCGATCTCCGCACTGATCTTTGCCGGCACTGAAATGCTGCCGGGCGATGTTGCGCAGAGTATTCTTGGCCAGAGCGCCACCCCTGAAGCTCTTGCTAATCTGCGGGCAGATATGGGTCTTGATAAACCGGCACTGGAACGTTATCTGTCCTGGCTGGGTGGTATTTTACAAGGTGACCTGGGTAACTCCCTTAGCAGTGGTCGCGACATCGGCGAAATGATCGGCGGACGTCTTGGCAACACACTGTTTCTGGCGATGTGCACAGCAATTATTGCCGTCCCGCTGGCCGTCATTCTTGGTATGATTGCGGTTCACTTCCGCAACGGTATGGTTGATAAGCTGATCTCTGTTACGACGATCACCGCTATTTCACTGCCTGAATTCTTTATCGGTTACCTGCTGATTCTGGTATTTGCAGTTAACCTGGGCTGGTTACCGTCCAGCTCGATCATCTACGACGGTATGTCGTGGGGTGAAAAACTGACCGCTATCGCACTGCCCTGCGCAACCCTGACTCTGGTTGTACTGGCTCACATGATGCGGATGACCCGTGCAGCCATTCTCAATGTAATGTCCAGTGCATACATTGAAACTGCCGAACTGAAAGGCCTCAGCCCGTTCAAGATTATTTTCCGCCATGCATTTCCGAATGCCATATCGCCAATCATCACCGTTGTGGTACTGAACCTGGCGTATCTGGTTGTTGGTGTTGTGGTGGTTGAAATCATCTTCGTTTATCCGGGTATGGGACAACTGCTGGTTGACCACGTAACCAAGCGAGATGTACCTGTGGTACAGGCTGCTGGTCTGATTTTCGCAGCGATCTACATCCTGCTGAATATGTTTGCCGACATTATGTCGATCATTGCAAACCCGCGTCTGCGTCACCCGAAATAAGAGGCCAGGAAGAAAAATAATGAACTCAACTGCTTCTGACTTATCCGGCGCTGGCGCAGCTCAGGCTGCACCACACAAGCCAAACGCGCTGAAGAAATTTCTCAGCCACCTGTCGTGGGGTGCCCGGATCGGCTTACTGAGCCTGATGGTATTCGCACTGGCAGCCATTTTTGCGCCATGGGTAGCCCCTTATACGCAGGAAGAAATCGTCGGCGACGTCTGGTTGCCAATGTCCGGTGAATTCCTGCTGGGTACCGACCAGCTCGGCCGGGACATTCTGTCCCGTCTGATTTACGGTGCCCGCAACACTTTCTTCATTGCCGGCGCAGCCACCCTACTGTCCTTCTTTATGGGAACCTTTCTGGGCTTCCTGGCAGCGGTTACCGGTGGTCATACCGATCAGGTACTGAGCCGTCTGAATGACCTGATGATGTCGATCCCGACACTGATTTTTGCCTTAGTGGTACTGTCCGTACTGCCTGCAAACATGCTGTTCCTGATCCTCATCATGGGTGTACTGGATTCAACCCGTGTATTCCGTCTCTCCCGTGCGGTTGCAGTGGATATCGTGGTAATGGATTACGTGGAAGCCGCCCGTCTGCGTGGCGAAGGTACTCTGTGGATTATCTTCCGCGAGATTCTGCCGAACGCCCTTTCACCGCTGTTTGCTGAATTCGGTCTGCGCTTTGCCTTTGCGGTACTGTTCCTGAGTACCCTGAGCTTCCTGGGATTAGGCGTTCAGCCACCTGAAGCTGACTGGGGCAGCATGGTTAAGGAAAACAAAGACGGTATCGTCTTCGGTATTCCTGCCGCACTGATTCCGGCTGCGGCCATTGCAACGCTGACCATCAGTATTAACCTTGTTGTGGATTCAATTCTCAGCCGTACCAGCAGTCTGAAAGGAGGCCGGGAATGAGCACCTTACTCGACGTAAAAAACCTGCAAATCTCGGTAACCAGCCATGTTCCGGGAAAACCTGCCAAGACCTTTACCATTGTTGAAGGTGTTTCCTTCACCCTTGAAAAAGGTAAGGTGCTGGGTCTGATCGGTGAATCCGGCGCCGGTAAATCTACCATCGGCCTGTCCAGCATGGCCTATGGCCGTGGTGGCTGCCACATTTCCGGTGGCGAAGTCTGGCTGAACGGCGAGAATATTCTGGCCCATAATCACAGCCAGATCCGTCAGGTACGCGGTGCCCGGGTGGCCTATGTTGCCCAGTCTGCTGCAGCGGCATTCAACCCGGCTCACCGTCTCGGTGATCAGATCATCGAATCGGCGATGGAACACAATCTGATGAGCCGCAGCGAAGCAGAAAGCTACGCTAACACGCTCTACCATAAGTTAGGCCTGCCTAACCCGGACAGCTTCGGTGAGCGTTATCCTCACCAGGTATCCGGCGGCCAGCTGCAGCGTGCCATGACCGTTATGGCGCTGTGTTCAAAACCGGACCTGATCGTATTTGACGAGCCAACCACGGCGCTGGATGTAACCACCCAGATTGACGTACTGGCGACCATCAAACACGCGATTGCCGATACCGGTACAGCAGCCCTGTACATCACCCATGACCTGGCGGTTGTTGCGCAGATTTCTGATGACATCATGGTACTGCGGCACGGTAAAACCGTTGAATACGGCAGCGCTGATCAGATCATCAATAATCCGCAGGAAACCTATACCCGCGACCTGGTAAGCGTCCGCGGTATTGAAAAAGATCAGGCACCACCCTGTGACCAGGAACCGATTCTGAAAATCAATCAGATTGATGCGGCGTACGACGGCAAGAATAAGATTCTGCACGACGTCACCATGTTCCTGAAACCGGGCCAGACCCTGTCGATTGTAGGTGAGTCAGGCTCAGGCAAGTCGACGCTGGCACGGGTGATTACCGGCCTGCTGCCACCTATGTCCGGCAGCATTGAGTTTGCCGGTGAGACTCTGCCTGCCGCACTTAAGGCCCGCACAACAGATCAACTGCGTGAACTGCAGATGATCTATCAGATGGCAGACGTGGCAATGAATCCGCGCCACACCATCGGTCAGATTATCGGCCGCCCTCTGGGATTCTATTTCGGTGTCAACGGTGCTGAACAGCGTAAGCAGACCATTGAACTGCTTGAACAGATTGAGTTAGGGGAAGAATACATCGACCGTTATCCGGCCGAACTTTCCGGTGGTCAGAAGCAGCGGGTATGTATTGCCCGGGCACTGGCAGCCAAGCCAAAAATGATCATCTGTGACGAAGTAACCTCGGCACTGGACCCTCTGGTTGCCGATGACATCCTCCGTCTGCTGCTACGCTTACAGAAGAAGCACAATATTGCTTATCTGTTCATCACGCACGATATCGCCACTGTCCGGGCAATCTCTGACGCCATCGCCGTGATGTATCAGGGCAAGCTGATGCGATTCGGCGACAAAGACAGCGTGCTGTCACCACCTTTTGATGACTACACCGACCTGCTGCTCTCTTCCGTACCGGAAATGGAGCTGGGCTGGCTGGAAAAAGTCCTCAGCACACGCCGGATGGAATCGGCAGGAAACTGATCTTCCCTCATTGGGAATCATCAGACTTACTGACCCGGTCTCTCCCAGAGAGACCGGGCCCGTCCTTATTTATCTGACTACCGGTAAGCCGGCAGGAGACACTCGACTTAACATGGTACAGGCATAATGCATTCAGCGGTCGGCACAACAGTTCTGATCAACCTTCTCGGTGGCGTAGCCCTGCTTCTCTGGGGGCTGACCATGGTGAAGACCAGCATCATCAGCGCCTACGGTGGCAAGCTGCGACGGCACCTCGGCCGCAGCATGAGCAACCGTTTTAAAGCGTTTGGTGTGGGCATCGCTGTTACCTGTATGCTGCAGAGCAGTACAGCAACCGCATTACTGGCAAGCTCTTTTGCCGGTCAGGGGCTGTCAGCAGCACCAGCACTGGCATTACTGCTGGGCGCAGACATTGGTACCACCCTGGTCGCGCAAGCCCTGTCGATGGATCTCAGCCTGCTTAAACCGGTACTCATCTTTGCCGGTGTATGCCTGTATTTTAATGCCCGCAGCGAGCGGCAAAAACATCTCGGCCAGATCATTCTTGGGCTTGGCCTGATGCTACTGGCACTCCAACTGATCGTTACAGCCTCAGCCCCGATGCGGGACTCTTCCACCATTCAGTTCCTGCTGTCATCACTGGCAGACGAACCTGTACTGGCAGTCCTGATCGGCGCACTGATCAGCTTTCTGGCACACTCCAGTCTGGCAACGGTTCTGCTGGTTGTGGCACTGGGGGCATCCGGCTCCCTGCCGTTACACGTTGGCTTCGTTCTGATACTCGGTGCAAACCTGGGCGGCGCACTGCCCGCCATTCTGTCCACCATGCGTGCAGAACCCGCCATTCGCCGGCCACCACTGGGCAACCTGATATTCCGTACCGTTGGCGTACTGCTGATGCTGCCGATGCTGAACATTGTTACAGCCTGGCTACCGGAACTGGGAGAATCTCCGGCCCGCCAGTTGGTTAACTTCCATATGCTGTTTAACGTTGGCCTGGCGATCCTGTTCCTGCCACTGGTTAACCCGGCAGCTAAACTGGTCACCCGCATCCTGCCGGAACGGGAAGAAGACGCCAACAGCATTAAACCCCGTTATCTGGACCGTTCCGCCCTGGATAATCCTGCCATCGCCTTATCCAACGCCATGCGGGAAGTGCTGCGCATGGGTGACCTGCTGGACAACATGGTCAACAAAAGCATTGAAGCCCTGCAGCAGCGGGACAGCAGTGCCCTGAAGAAAATCACTCAGTCAGATGATCTGGTGGATGAATATCACGAAAAGATAAAACTTTACCTGACTGAACTGAGCCGGCGGGATCTGGGTAAGAAGAACCGCCGCCGCTGTAATCAGTACATGTCATTCACCACCAACCTTGAACATCTGGGTGACATTGTCGAAAGCAGTCTGGCAGACCTGATCTCCCGCAGTCTGAGCCAGAATATCCAGTTCGCCACCGCCGATATGCGAGCCATTGAAGAACTGCATAAAGCCACCCAGAACAATATGAAGCTGGCGTTTACCGTCTTAATGAATGGCCGGGTTGGCAATGCCCGTGAACTGCTGGAACAGAAAACCGCCATTCGCGAAATGGAAAACAAAGCCATTAACGCGCACCAGCGCCGGTTACGCGAACAGGTGAACTCTCCGGCAACAGACAGTGCACTGTTCCTGGATATTCTCCGCGACATCAAACGTATTAATTCACACCTGGCATCCGTTGCTTATCCGATCCTTGACCGGGCCGGAGAATTACGTGCCAGCCGGTTACGCCGTCAGCAGACGCCCGAACCGGAACAAAGCAACGTTCAGGAAAAAAAAATAGCCACTGCCACGCCCGATACCAAGCCGTCGCAGTGATCCGAAATTCACACTCAGTTCTATAAGAAAATAATTATGACCCAGTACAAAGGCTTACTTTTCGATAAAGACGGCACACTCATCGACTTCATGGCTTCATGGTTACCACTGATTCATGAAGCATCTAAAAAAATGGCCGGAGGCGATGAGCAGACGGCTGCGGAAATGCTGGCCGCCACCGGCTACGATGCTGAACAGGATATTATCCTGGGTGGCTCTGTACTGGCCGCCGCCAGTAACCGTGAAATCGCAGAACACTGGGCACCGTTCATTAAGCGTCCGCTGGATGATGCACTGGTCGATGAACTGAACACTATTTTCCAGCAAGGCAGCACCGAACACAGCGTACCGGTCACCGATCTGGGTGAGCTGTTTGACCAGTTCCGTGCCAGAGGCCTGAAACTGGGCATCGCCACCAGCGACAGCGAACAGGGCATTCACTGTTCACTGGGCCGGTTTAACGTACTGGATAAACTGGACTTCATCTGCGGCTACGATACAGGCCACGGCATTAAACCCGGAGCAGGTATGGTCAAAGGCTTCTGTGCAGAAACCGGACTGAAAGCTGAAGAAGTGATTGTGGTTGGCGATAACCTGCACGATATTGAAATGGCCCGCAACGCCGAAGCAGGCATGGCTATCGGTGTTCTTACCGGCACCAGCTCAGCCCAACTGCTCGGTGAACATGCCGATCACGTGTTGAATAACATTAACGAAATTCCGGCCTTGCTGGACCGCTTGCAATAAGCACCTGCTTGCGGCATCTTGGCCCTTTTTCACGGAAGAGGGCCAATCATGTTTACCTCAGTACAACATCTGTTTATTGCTTCAACCCTTCTGACAACAGCCAGCCTTGTGCAAGCCAGTCATCAGTGCGCCGCCGATCGCGTCAGCTTACAAGTGCTAGGTTCCGGTGGTCCTGAATTTACCGATAACCGCGCCTCCAGCAGTTACCTGATCAGCCTGGATAACCGCGCCCGTATCATGGTCGATGCCGGTGCCGGCAGCAGTATTAACTTCGAGAAGAGCGGCGCAAAAATCCAGGATCTGGATGCCATTCTGTTCACCCACCTGCATGTCGACCACAGCGCGGATCTGCCAGCCTTCATCAAGGCATCTTTCTTTACCCCGCGGCGCTCTGATCTGCAGGTATTCGGTCCGGCCGGAAACCGGGTAATGCCATCCACTACCGCCTTTATCCGTAAGAACTTCGGGCCTGAAGGCAGCTATTCATACCTGCAGAACTTTGTTGAACCTGATCAGCGCAGTGCCTATAAAATTCAGGCAACCGATGTACCGCTAACACCTCACGAAGTGAGCAACCACTCACTCAATGATGACATCAGCCTGCAGGCAATTCCTGTTAACCACGGCCCAATTGCCGCGACTGCATGGCGAGTGAACATTGCCGGCTGCAGCATCAGTTTCACCGGTGATATGAGCAATCAGTACAAAACCTTCGGCACACTGGCAAAAAACAGCGACATTATTGTTGCCCATAATGCCATTCCTCAGGGCGCTGGCGGCGTTGCTGCCCGGCTACATATGCAGCCCAGTGACATCGGCGTAATTGCCGCAGAAACGAATCCAGGAAAGCTGGTACTGTCTCACCGTATGAACCGCAGCCTGGGTAAGGAAACACAAACAGAAGCAGAAATTCGTAAGCACTATGATGGCAACATCATATTTGCGGACGATCTGGACGTGATTCAGCCAGCAAGCCACTGAATGCTCTTTCAAAAACAGAAAAGGCGCTATATGCGCCTTTTTTTGTAAGTCATGCCCGGTTAAAGTTGCCCTGCTCTTTCCCGGGCCTGCTTAGCCCCGCTGCTGTCACCACCTTCCCGGCGGATATCCGCAATCAGTAACCATAAGCGACGCTCCACTTTTGGCTGCCCACCGGCAACAGCAACACCTTTCAGCGCTAACTGCTCCGCCTGCAGGAACTGTCCCTGACGCCAGCGAACATCCGCCAGCTGGTAATACACCTGTGGATCCCGCGGTGCAATACGCTGGGCCCGTTCAAGGCTGGACTGAGCAGAGCTCAAAGATCCCTGCTGCTGTTGCTGTGCGGCCGTATTCAGCAGAGCAATCACCGCAGGATTGCGCGGCGGTGCAGGCGTCAGCGATGCAGAGGTCTTAATCGGCTTATTGGTCTGGGTAGGCAGCACATCAGGTTTGAGTGGCTGGCTGTCCAGTGAACGTGACTGAATCTGCCCACCGTTTTCCACCGGCGTGACAGTACCAATCGGCTGACTCGGATCAACCGGTGTCACAATAACCCCCTGACGGGAATCCGCCGCCGGGCGGGTTTCACCCACCGAGCTCTGACCACGCTCTTCAACAACCGGAACAAAATTTGAAGTGGCGCAACCGGTCAGCAATACGCTGAATGCCAGAGCGGAGAGTCGAATCAGTGACATGATAAGTCCTTATCTGCTGCAAAAAACTGAGCCGGGCTAAAAAGCCCTGTATATGTGACCATTATACCGGCCGCAGTTCATACAGCTAGTGCCCAAAAGCTCTCAGGCGTGATAAGTCATGTACACTGATTTCAGCGCCGTGCACAGAAATAATGCCAGCACTCTTCATTTCCTTGATCAGCCGGGAAAAGGTTTCCGGCTGCATCCCCAGTTGCGAAGCAATCAGTTGCTTAGCCATCGGCAAATCGAAACAGCAAGTCTGGGCGGTCTGATCCGGTGCCAGATTGGACAGATAATGCCCCAGACGGTGACGGGTATTCTGCAGTGTCAGGGTTTCTATCTCATTGATACGGCGGTGTAATTTCAACGCCATACTGCCCAGTAAACGCACCGCACACTCCGGTTCAGCCATCAGCAGCTTCATGTAATACTGGCGTGGGATCAGCAGAACATCTCCCGGCTCCATCCCTTCGGCGTTCAACGGATACTTGTGCTGGTCAAGGAACATCAGCGCTTCGGCAAATGCCTGACCAGGGCTGACAACTTCAATGACCTTCGTCTGACCATCTGGGGAAACCCGGAATAACTTTACCCTGCCGCTAAGGACAATATAAAAACTATGCGCTTCGCTTCCCTGATGAAACAGACTCTCGTTGTGCCCCAGGTGCACAATCCGGCAATGGCTGATGAGTTCAGCAAATGCCTGATCGGACATCGATGAAAGTAACAGATGCTGTCTCACCTCTGCAGCAATTTCTTCAATCATGATAAACGGGCTCTCGGACTGATTATTTATTAAACGAAAGTCTCCTCATAATAGCAGGCAGGAAGCGTTGCTTATTTAGACACATGTCAAAGCCTGTTCAGTTGATCATCAAAAACCGGGCAAAAAAGTGAACTTTCGTCGACCACACCGACATATTCAGTTGCCCGGGCATAAAAAAGGCCCTTCTTATGAAGAGCCTTTGTAACACTGCAGCGTGTTATTGTTTAACAGCGTTTATCTCAGCCTGATCATCATCCAGTGCTAACTTGTAGCCCAGGGATACATGGTGATAACGCCCGTTGGTGAAGTCATCGTGAATGGCAAAACCGAAGTTATACAGTTTGCCCGGTTCAATGCTGACATCTCCCGGCTGATCAGATTTCAGCTTACGCTTCACAACCACTGACCAGGTACCGGCTTTCAGAGACGCTTCTACTTCCGCACCCTGACCACCGTGCATGGTCCGTTCAGCCATAATCTGACCGTCTTCCACTTCATCTGCACCGGACTTGTAGCGCACCAGATCCATATACTGGTTGGCTGCCATCGCCGCGGTGAGATCCCCTTCAGACTTCAGCTTATCCCAGCCGCCAAGCGCTTTGCCGCGACGTCCTTTAAGCTCAATCTTAGTACGGGACTCAGTCAGATACTTGGTTACACCGGCACTCAGATCCAGACGGGCTGCCAGTTCGGAGTCTTTCAGCGCCTGATTTTCAGGTGCAAAAGGCATCTCATCAGCGTCCGCGTGGCAGGTGCCCCAGCAACCGGCACGGTCAGCGTACTCAACTTCATCTGTAGCCACCATGAAGGCCAGCTTCATTGGGTTTTCAGGATCCATCTTACCGCCTTCAACGAACGGCACCGGTGCGTGATCTCCGTCTGCCCAGTTAAAGCGCAGGTACAGGTATTCATCATCGTGAGTGGCATTGATTGTTACCGGAATGCTGCCCCGCTTACCCGGAATCAGATTCGGCTCCAGCTCTTTTTCACTCTCACCGCTGACAATCAGCTGACCAATGGTTTCTGTTTCTTCACCGTGACATTCAACACAGCGATCACCTTTGGTGAAGGCACGTTTACCACCGTGTTTACGGCCCAGGATCCACTCCATTGACGCAGTACCCGGATAGAACACAGTAATATCAGACGTACTGGCCTTGCCCCAGTCGACATTGATATTGCTGGCTGCCGCCGGTACAGCACCGACAGAGGCAACATTGTTTTTCGCATCAGCAACCAGACGTTCATTTTCAGCTTTCAGCGCAGCAACAGCACGCTCAATGGCCGCTTCATTTTTTGCTTTCGCTTCCGCTGCCATGGCCGCTTCCTTCGCCTCAACACGTGCCAGACCTTCCAGATATTCTTTTGGAATTTCACGGACGTATTTCGGATCCGGTGCTTCAATGGCTTCCAGCTCTTCGTCAGTTAACTGATCTCTGACGTTATGGTGCGCAATGCCTTTGTGGCAGTCGATACAGGTCTGGCCTGTTTCAAAGGAATTCATGTGCTGCTTACGGGCACGGGGTTTCTGGAATTCCGGATTCATCGATTCAAAGTTGTGACAGTTACGGCACTCTCTGGAATCGGTAGTTTTCATTGCCGACCAGACACTTTTCGCAAGATCCAGACGGTGTTCTTCAAATTTTTCAGGAGTATCAATTTTGCCTGTCGCCCAGTAGAACAATTCTCTGGAGGCTTTAATTTTACGTACCACCTTGTGAATCCACGGACGGGGTACGTGACAGTCAGGACAGCCGGCTCTTACACCGGTACGGTTTGAATAATGGATGGTTGGCTTGTATTCCTGATATACATTATTTTCCATCTCATGACAGCCAATGCAGAACTCAGTGCTATTGGTTGCTTCCATAGCAGTGTTAAAACCGCCCCAGAAAATAATACCAACAACAAAAAATACCAATGCACCGGCAGCGGTTACGCCCAGCACACGGCGGCGGGACCAGAAACCAGATTTGCTTGATGTATTTATATCCATAATCAACTCTAACCAAAGCGAGGTGAGCGGACATGGCTTGCGCCATGCCCGCATTCAGGGTTTACAGGGAGTGACTAGGTTTTATGGTTCATACGGTTGTAAACGTTGAACTTACCGGTAGGAGTTGTCAGGCCTTTAATGCGGGACTTCTCTTCAAGAGTCTTCGCATCGTAAACCACGATTTCACCGGTAGGGTTCTTGCTGTCTGTACGGTTCCAGACAGATACCCATACTTCAGAACCATCTTCGTTGAATTCCATGTGCAGTGCCGCTTTACCCGGCTCTTCAGTTACACGGATAGTCTTAACAATCTCACGGGTATCTTTATCAAATACCTGTACTGACTGCTGAATTTCTGGCTCAGGGTGTTTAATCTGGTCAGCCCAAACATACTGTGATGTCGGATGGGTACGGATGAATGCACCGGCACCATCAGTCTCCACTTCGTAGCACAGTTTCCATGCCTGATCAGGTTTACCGGCAGGATCATTACCCCAAACAGATACCAGACCAGTACCTAAGTGAGTTGTGCCGCCAACAGGGCCACACTCTTTGTCGTTCCAGTTAGCACCAGGGCCAGGGTGTGGCAGTGAATCAACATCAATCTGCGCTTCCAGCTTACCGGTTTCAGTATCAACGATTACCATCTTGTTTGAAGCGTTAGCCGCAATCTGGAAGTAACGACCGGTAGGATCGTAGAAACCGTCATGCAGGAACTCAGAAGAGGCAATGGAAGTAATGGTTAAGTTATCCAAGTCGCTGTAATCAACCTGCAGCATCTGGCCGGTTTCTTTAACAGCAACGGTAAACTCAGACTTGTTCGGAGAGGTGTAAACAGCCGCTACACGCGCTTCGTTAACAAACTCACCTTTTGTGTTGTAACCACGGGTTGTAATAACCTTCAGCGGGTTCAGTGTCACCGCATCCATGATTACAAAGTGCGCAGGCCAGTAACCACCGGCAACAACGTATTTGCCATCACCGGAAACGGCAATGTCACGTGCGTCATAAGCCATCTTGGTTTCAGCAACCAGCATCTTGTCAGGAGTCTGCCACAGGTCGATCTTGTTCACCTTGCCATCACGGCCAATGGTGTACCAGAAACGGCCAATGTCTTCTGCGTGATCAATCTTGTGATGCTCAGTACCCTTGATTACGTGTACTGCGTAACCGGTATTGATGTGGGTAATAACTTCTTTAGTGTCGCCATCAATGATTGCGGCTTTACCGGCATCACGCTCGATAACCACGAAGAAGTTCTTCCAGTTACGGCCGTGCAGCGGCTTGGTCGGGTAATCTTTTGGCGCAACGTACTCTTTGGTGTGAGAACGCATTTGCTCCAGAGACATTTCAGGTGGCACCGGTGGTTCCATCTGAATGAAAGTCGCCAGGTTGGCAATCTCTTCTTCAGAGAAAATGTCATCGAAGTTGTTCATACCGCCTTCTGTACCGTAGGCAATAATCTTCTCCAGACGCTCCTGACCTTTCTTCAGCGTTTCTTTTGGCTCAAGGTTCTTACCGGTAGCACCTTTACGTAAAACACCGTGACAACCAGCGCAACGCTGGAAGTACTGCAACTGTGCTTTAGCAAAATCTGCTTCAGATAAGGTAGGCTCAGCAGCGACAGCAGACATGCTCAGCGCTCCTGATGCCATACCGATAGCCAGGCCAATGGTGGATAATCCATACTTGAGTGTTTTCATCGAACAGCTCTCCAGCGGTTATTTACGTTTTTCGTTTGGCTAAATAACTTCTACTGGATGCACTATTAATCAAACCGGCAACAAAAAAACTGACAATGGTCAAGTTTAAAAACTTTTTATCATTTTTTTGCTATTTAAATGGAACCCTGTCTTTTTATTTAATAAAAACTCTGCTATTAGTTTTTATTATTTCAAAATACTGCTTCGGTTCTGAAACAATTACCAACAAAAGACATTACCAATACATATCAACAAGTTATGAGGACAACAAAGACGCCAGCCTGAAATCTGGCAGGGGAAACTCTGTGTAATTAAACACATTGTTTTAAAGTGATAAATACGGATAAAAGCAGTGCACTCACCATTGAGTTACAGTAAATGCACTGAGTTTATCCGCAAATTTTTCTAATGACTGGTGCCCGCGGAACGGGTTATTTTATTGTGAACATTGTATTTACCGACGGGTTTTTTCATCGGTAAGCGTTTCACTTCCTCCAGCGTTTCAGCATCGTAGACAATAATCGCACCATCCATCTCCCAGATACTGAGCAATGCATAACGGCCGTCTTTGGTGAACTCGATATGCCCGGACGTTTTACCCGGCTCAGGCTTCAGGGTTTTAACAATTTCCAGTGTTGCCTTATCGATCACGTGCATCACGTCTTTATCGGGTCCAACAAAAACATCCACCCAGGCATAACGGGAATTTTCATGGCTGCGCATGAAGAAGCCCGGCCCTTTGGTGTCGATCTTCTTGATGGTTTTCCAGTTTTGCGTATCGATAAAGGTAACCGTGTGCTCCTTAAGATTTGGCGTGGCCAGTACGGTGGTCCCCCCATACGGCCAGGTAATACCGGAGCCCAGATGGGGCATACCGGTCAGATCCAGATCCGCTGCTTTTTGCTGGCTGTTAAGATCAATCACCTGACCATTCTTCGCGTTTCGGGCAGCCCCCATGATGTGGTTATATTCCTGATCGAAGAAAAAATCGTCCAGATAATCATCCATTTTAATGCGGGCCACCTGTAACGGTGTTTCCGGCGCATAACTGATTTCCCAGACTTCGCGGAAGTCTTTCAGGGCGGCGATAAAACTCTGCCGGGGAGCAGCGGCATACACCGCACTGACCCGGGAGCTTTCGCCCTGTTCATCCGTCACCGGAATGGTCTTTACAAAGCTCAGATCAGTAGCATCCAGTACCACCAGCGTATGCGGCAGGTAATTACCCACCAGTACATAACGATCATCCCCGGATACGGCTACATTGCGGGCATTAATACCCGCACGCACTTCGGCGACCACTTCCAGGTTATACATGTCATATTTGGTTACCCAGCCATCCCGGGAAGCAAAATAGACAAAGCGGCCATCTGAGGTATATTTCGGCCCGCCATGCAGTGCATAGCGTGATTTAAAGCGGTGAATAGGCTCGAAGGTATCGCCATCCAGTACCGAAACATGGTGATCTCCCGCTTCCACCACCAGAAATACGTTCAGCGGATCCGCGTCATACACAGGTTTGGCAGTGGTAGCATCCCCGGTTACCAGATCCGGTTTGTAGATCACATGACTGTCTTTAATCGCCTGTTCGGTCCACTGTGGCACTTCCGCCAGCGGGGTGTAGATATAATCCGCCAGACTGGCAATTTCCGCTTCACTCAGTACATTGCCGAACGCCGGCATTTGCGTGGCGGGTAAACCATTGGTCACCGAGCTCAGCGCGGCCTTTTTTCTTACCCGCTTTAAATTTTCCGGTAACAGTGCCGGGCCAATCAAACCAAGCCGGTCGGCACCGTGACAGGCAGCACAATGTTGCTGGAACAGCTGTGCCGGATCAGGCTCAGCGGCAGCAACCGCTCCGCTGAGTAATAACGGCAGCAATACAGAAAGATGTCTAGCTGGCAAAGCGAATCCTCCGCACATTCAGATCCATTTTGATAGGTTTTTCTGCTTCATAGTCCGCCAGATTAATGCCCAGCTCCTGATCATCCAGATAGCAGGCAGGATCTTCCCACCATGGATCACCGGTTGTCTGGAACGCCCGGACACGGGTATTTCCGCCACAGACATCCTTATAGGTACACACACCGCAGCGTCCGCCCAGGCAGCGTTCTTCGGCTTTGAAACCGGCCATCAGCGGATCGCTGGTATCCTGCCAGATTTCTGAGAAAGGCCGTTCCAGCACATTCCCCAGGTTATAGTTCCACCAGAAGGTATCGGGATGCACATTGCCGAGGTTATCAATATTCGCCACATTCACACCGGATGAGTTACCGCCCCACTGAGACAGTTTCGCCCGCATATGCTCGTAACGGTCCGGGAAATGCCGCTGCACCCAGTGCAGGAAGTACACGCCGTCAGCATCGTTATTGCCGGTTACAAATTCCCGGTGACGGCCGGCCTGAACATCTTCCCAGCAACGTTCAAACAGCAGGTCCAGCGCTTCACGGGTAATCTGATGAACCGCATCATGTCCCCGGTGACGGTTACCCCGGCCACCGTAATTGAGATGGGAAAGGTAAAACTTATCGACCTTTTCCTCGTCCATTACATCCAGCAGGTAAGGCAGCTCATGGGAGTTATCCTGGGTGATGGAGAAACGCATCCCCACTTTAATACCTGCTTCACGGCACAGCTGCAGCCCTTTGAAAGAGGCGTCAAACGCCCCCTGTTTCTGGCGAAACTCATCGTGGGTTTCCCGTATACCGTCAATACTTATCCCCAGGTAGTCATATCCCACCGCAGCCAGTGCTTCGATATTAGATTCGTCTATCAGCGTGCCGTTGGTGGACAGCGCCACATAGAAACCCATGGCTTTTGCCTGATGGGAGATATCCAGAATATCCGGCCGTAACAACGGTTCACCGCCTGACAGAATCAGCACCGGCACTTTAAAGCTGCGCAGGTCCTTCATGACATCAACCACCTGAGCGGTGGAAAGCTCACCGGGGAAATCAACATCGGCAGAAATTGAATAACAGTGCTTACAGGCAAGGTTGCAGCGACGCACCAGATTCCAGATAACCACCGGTCCCGGAGGGTTACGCTTAGGACCTATAGGTGTTGGATTGACAAGCTCCTGCATATACTGAGAGATACGAAACATGGTTCAGCCTCCAATGCGGATTCCGGTTTTCTTTAAGATTCGGCTACTGAAAAGAACATCTCTGCTACGGCAGTGCTCTCCCAGTAAATCCGCTATTTTTTGTGCTTTTTCAATGACTTCTTCGCGGCTGCGGCCATGCACCATAGCAAACAGGTTATACGGCCAGTCAGGCAAAAAACGCGGGCGGTGGTAACAGTGGCTGACGTAGTCCAGCGCACCGATCATTTCGCCCAGCTCATGTACCTTTTCATCAGGTACATCCCAGACAGACATGCCGTTGCCCGTATACCCCAGCCGGTAATGATTCGGCACAGCACCGATGCGTCTGATCCGGCCATCTTCCTGCATAATTCTGATTCGCTGCATCAGCAGTTCGACATCAATATCCAGTTCAGCAGCGATCTGCTGATACGGCTCGGCGATCAGGGGCAATCCGGCCTGGGTTTTGAGAATAATGTCCCGGTCCAGCACCTGTAATTCTGCGTCAGATTTCAAAATACAGCCCCACATAAAACTCGTGTAATTTCGGCATATTCCGGACGGTCAGACCGGTTTTAGCTTCAATGGCAGCCAGCGTGTCTTCCAGCTCCTGCCAGCTCTCTGTCGCGGCCACAAACCACATATTCAGTTCATGATCCCGTTCATAATTGTGTGCCACCTGAGGAAAGGCATTAACCTGTTCAGCCACTTCATCGAAGCGTTCCTGAGGCACCGCAATGGCACACAGACTGACCGCACCGTCAAAACGGTCAGCGTTATAGAGGGGGCCAAAACGGCTCAGGATTTTACCTTCACGCAACCGCTGTAACCGGCTGATCAGCTCACTTTCTGTTGTACCGAGTTCTTCAGCCACCACCGCAAAGGGATGATCACACACCGGAAAACTGCGTTGCAGCGTATTGATAATGCGCTTGTCCAGAGCATCCAGCGCATCAGCCGGAGCGACTGTATTCAGATCGTTCATCGCAATACCGCCTGTTGATGTGCATTTTCCTGAACGATGTATTTCGCGCCGCACTGTTTAAACCGCTGCAATGAAAACAGCACTTCGTAAGGGGTATCTTTCAGTGCCAGCTTATCCACCAAATCATCTACGTAAGCCATTACTTCATCACGGCTTTTACCGTGAATCATGCTGAACAGGTTGTACGGCCAGCGGGGCTTGATTCTCGGACGCTGATAGCAAAGGGTTACCTTCTGCTCTGCACTCAGTTGCTGCCCCAGCGTATCCACCTGATCATCCGGTACGTCCCACACCAGCATGGCATTGGCCCGGTAGCCCAGTTCATGATGGCGGACAATGACACCAAGACGGCGAATGATGCCCGCAGACTGCATTTGTGAAAGTGTTTCAATCACTGTTTCTTCTGACAGCCCAAGCTGTTCACCCACCGTCAGGTAAGGCCGCTCTGTCAGTGGCAGGCCGGTCTGTATTGCCGCGATCAGTGAACCGTGCAGAGCCGGATCAAAGCTGCAGTCGGTATTATTCTGTTCCGCACTGCTGGTAACCTTTTGTTTGTCGCCGGCATCCATCCGGAAGCCCAGGTCAATGTGGTACTCCTTCAGCAGAGGCAGACTCATCACTTCATAGCCACTGCGGGATTCAATATCGCTGAGCACCTGTTCCAGCTTTTCCTGATCAGCCGCCACAGCAACAAACCACAGATTCAGCCGGTGCTCACGCTCATAGTTATGGTTCACTTCCGGGTAACCATTCACCAGAGTAGCCACCTCGGTCAGCATCTCCTGAGGTACACTCATGGCCGCCAGCGTGCTGCTGCCAAGCATACGGGGTTTAAACACCGGACCGACCCGGCTAACCTTGCCCCGCATCAGTAATTCCGCCAGCAAATCCCGGACGGTCTGGCTGTCCGAGCCCAGCTCACTGGCTAACTGCTCATAAGGCTCAGGCACCAGTGGGAAGTTACGCTGATAGTTATTCAGTAATCGTTGTTCCAGGCTACTCATGATCATAACCCTATGGTGTGTGCACGGTTGGTAAAGAAGATGCCGGACGGTTTTTCAACCGGCAGCTGATCAAGTTTTTCAAAACTTTTGGTGTCGTAAATCTGCACCTGATCATCATCCCGGACAGACGCCCAGACTTTGTCGCCCTTCGGCGTAAACTCCATATGTAATACGGCTTTACCCGGCTTCAGCGTCTTGATGATTTCCTGACTTTCGGTATCAATCACCTGCAGGGTATCGTTATTGGGGTAAGCAAAATTCACCCACATGTGCCGTCCGCCTGGCCGTGCCATAACAAAAATAGGCTGACCGTGTACCGGAATCTTGCCGACCTGCTGCCAGCTTTTGCGGTCAACAACGATCACCTGGTTATGTCCTACAGCCGGAACAAAGGCAAAGTCCCCGGCAATCGCCCAGCCTTCAAGATGCGGCATCTTATACACCGGCAGTTTCTCTTCACCGCGGCCATAGTTATCCAGAATTCTCCGGACGCCTTTTTCCGGATACCACAGATCCACCAGCGCCATACCATCTTCACCAAACAGACCGGCGATGTAATGGCGACCGTCCGGCGTGATCAGTGCGTCGTAGGGCCCACGGCCAATATCAGTAAACTTGGTGATTTGAGGTGCTGCCGGGTCAGACACATCGGCAATCCAGATTTCATCGGATTCATAGAGGCTGAAGACAAAGCGGTTATCCGGCGCATCCACCAGCCCGACCACTTTGGACTGCATACCGTTGGCGCCAACCGCGGGTATATCAGCCACCAGTTCCAGAGTCTGGGCATTGAAAATTTTCACACCGCCGGGTTCATAGTTTGAAACCGCTACCAGTGTGCCGTCTTCAGAGATCGCGCCACCAATGCTGTTACCGCCCTGTATCACCCGCTTATCAATCTCACCGCTGAGGATATCCACCTTGGTTAAGCCGCCATCCCGGCCGAATACATAGGCGAAGCGCTCATCACGGGAAAAAACAATGGAGGCATGGGATAAATCTCCCAGCCCTTCAACATGATAAAGCTGAGAGCCACCGGTATGTTCAACCACCTGCACACTGCCGGTGGCACGTTCAATAATTACGCCCAGATCCCCGGTGCCGCGGACAGCGGCAGCCTGGCTGACAGAAGCAATACTGATTAACAGCGGTACCACACAGCAGCTGAGTGCATGCCGGCGCCAGTTCTTAATATTCATGAATCAACACCTTCCTTAAGTGCGTCTACCAGCCAGCGGATATCATCATCACTGAGAATGCCCTGCCAGGGAGGCATCGGCGTTCCCTGAAGGCCATAGCTGATGACATGAAAAAGATATTCTTCAGGTTTGTTACTCAGGACATCCGGGGTTAATGCCGGCCCCAGCCCTCCTTTAAGGGTCATACCGTGGCAGGAACCACAGTCATGTCTGAGTAAGTGGGACAGTTCTGCCTGCCGCTCTGAGGAAAGTACGGCAGACTGATCACTGTCAGCGAGCGAACCGGCCTGCGCCAGGCTCAGAGTTGAAAAGCAGATAGTCAGAACAGCTAAATACTTCATATTCTTCACATCTCCCTTTTTACAGCGGGTAAATTACATCTGACTCATGGACTGCTGTTCTATCGGTTCACTGGCCGGCTCAAACCAGTCCAGTGTTGCAGCCAGATTAACCACATCCCCGATCACGACCATGGCCGGCGGCTTAATGCCCGCATCGGCAGTATCGGCAACCAGATGTGCAAGATCAGTCACAAGCCTGCGTTGCTGCGGCGTAGTACCCTTTTCGATAACGGCTACCGGTGTGGATGCAGAACGGCCGGCTGCCAGAACCGCATTCACAATTGGCGTCAGATTCGCCAGCCCCATGTACACCGCCAGGGTGCAACGGCTGTCGCTGAATGCGCCAAGATCCAGTTCAAGGCCCTGATCATTCTGACGGTGGCCGGTAACGATATGGACGCCGTCAGCAACCCCACGGTGAGTTAACGGAATGCCGGCATACGCCGCGCAGGCCATCGCTGAGGTAATGCCAGGCACAATTTCAAAACGCACATTGTTCTGTGTCAGCACCGCCGCTTCTTCACTGCCGCGGCCAAAAATGAACGGGTCACCACCTTTCAGACGCACAATATGGCGATACCCTTTTGCCAGCTTGACCAGCAGCTGATTAATTTCATCCTGCGGCAGGGAATGGCGGCCTGTGGCCTTACCCACGTAGATCCGGGCCACGCCCGCCGGAATCTGAGCGATAATTTCTTCAGAGACCAGACGGTCATATACCACCGCATCAGCTTCGCGAATCAGACGCTGTGCTTTCACAGTCAGCAAATCAGGATCGCCGGGACCGGCACCCACCAGATATACACAGGCATTGCTCTTAAAGTTGCGTGCTTTATTCCCCTTAGCAGACGGAGAATTATCAGTTTCAGGCAAGCTCATATCACATTCCTTCTGACTGTGATTGGAAAGACAAATCCAGTGTACGCAGCAGGTCTGCCAGCCACATTGATAAAAATCAAAAGATTAGAAATTAGCTGAAAGCGCTTCCGGCATGTCGAAAAACTGCTTATAAAACAATATGTAACAAGCCGGAAGGCGAAAATAAAACAACAGAAAAATAACAGGAAAGGCGTGGATCAACTCTGGCTGTACCAGTCCAGCCGGTCACGCAGAGCAACCACTTTGCCAATGATAATCAATGCCGGCGGCTGGAAGTCTGTCACCGCTGCCTGATCAGCAATATCCGCAAGCGTGCCGGTAAGAATACGCTGCTCAGGTAAGGTACCGTTTTCCACCAGTGCAATCGGCATACGCGGGGACATACCGTGGCGCATCAGTTGTTCACAGATCTGCGTCAGACTCAGCAGCCCCATATAGATCACCAGCGTCTGATGTTCCTGCACCAGCTCTGGCCACGGTAAGTCGCATTGGCCATCTTTCATATGCCCGGTCACGAAACGGACGGACTGGGCATAATTCTGATGAGTCAGCGGAATGCCGGCATAGGCGGCACACCCGGACGCCGAAGTAATACCTGGCACCACCTGAAAGGGAATATCTTCCGCCATCAGCTCACCGATTTCTTCGCCACCCCGGCCAAAAATAAACGGATCACCACCTTTAAGCCTCAGTACCCGTTTGCCTTCTTTCGCCAGCCTCACCAGTAAGGCATTAATTTCCTCCTGGGAGATAACGTGCTGATTGCAGGCTTTCCCCACAAACACCCGGTCAGCATCCCGGCGGCACAGATCCAGCACCCGGCGGGACACCAGACGGTCATACACAACCACATCCGCCTGCTGCATCAGCCGCAGGGCTTTGAACGTCAACAGATCAGGGTCACCCGGGCCGCCACCCACCAGATAGACTTCACCGTCTGAATGGCCGGTACTGCCTTCTTCCAGCGCCTGTTCCAGCAATTGCTCGGCTTTACGGTCCTTGCCGGCAAATATCATTTCAGCCACCGGCCCCTGCAGCACGGATTCCCAGAATACCCGGCGCTGATTCAGGGTTTCAAAACGGGCTTTCACCTGCTCGCGGAAACGGCCGGCCAACTGCCCCAAACGCCCGTAGCTGGCAGGAATCATCGACTCCAGTTTCCCCCGTAGCAAGCGGGCCAGAACCGGGGACTGCCCGCCACTGGATACCGCCATCACAATGGGTGAACGGTCGATAACCGCAGGAATAATAAAGTTACTCAGGGAAGGCTTATCCACAACATTCACCGGCAGGCCCTGCTGTTTGGCATCCGCAGAAACCTGCTCATCCACAGCCTGATCTTCAATGGCCGAGATAACCAGTACGACCCCTTCCAGATGGGCGGCAGTGTAGTCGGTCGGATAGTACTCACCGTCATGCTCCTGAATCAGAGCGTCCAGATCCGGACACAATTGGGGTGCCACGACACAGAGTTTGGCGCCTGCACTGACCAGAAGACTGGCTTTACGCAGCGCGACATCACCGCCGCCGACCAACAGGCAGCGTTGTTGCTGAAGATTATAAAAGATTGGCAGAAAATCCATTGACCGGCCCCCTGGCAAAGATCAGACATGCAAAGCTCGTAAGAAATGCCTGTAAACGAACGCTCGTAAACACATGCTCGTAAACACAGCCACTTTAAAAGCACTATTTGCACATCAGCCTAAACAGACAGGGGGATTTGCGCCTTGATGCATATCAATCAGCAACCGGCAGTTGCTTCAGTGTTCCAGCAGCTTGCCGGTCAGCTTCAGATACAGTTGCGGAAGTTTTTTCGGTAGCTGGGTCGCCCGGTGAATAAACGTATATCCCTGACGGCCAAACAGATACGGAAGATACTGATTAGCCTGCTCATCAATGGTGATACAGAATGGTACCAGCCCCATGCTGCGGGCTTCCTGAATCGCCTTACGGGTATCTTCAATGCCGTGCCGGCCTTCATAGCGATCAAGGTCGTTGGGCTTGCCGTCGGTCACAATCAGAAGCAGCTTTTTCTCTGCCGGCTGTTTCGCCAGCAACGCAGAGGCATGGCGGATAGCCGCTCCCATCCGGGTATAAAAGCCCGGCGAAATATCGGCGATACGGCCACGAACCGTGTCATTATAAGTTTCACCGAAATCCTTCAGGCAGTTAAAACGCACATGCTCCCGCCGGCGGGAAGAAAAACCGTGAATGGCGAACTGATCTTCACTGGCATGCAGGCTTTCCGAAAACAGATACAGGCTGTCACGGATCACATCAATCACCTGACAGTCATCTTCCGCATTCTGAGTGCCTACCCAGGCATCTGTGGATAACGACAAATCAGCCAGCAACAGACAGGACATATCCCGCTGCAAACGCCGTTTCTGACTGTATAAGCGGCCATCATCGCCCTTACCGGTAGCCAGAGCAGTGCGGTGTTGCAGATAGGCATCAATATCCAGCTCATCGCCGTCATACTGGCTGCGCAACCGCACGGAACGGTTAGTCAGCATTTCAAACTGGCGGCGCAGACGCCGGGCGGTTGTCTGTAGATGAGCCGGTAAATCACTGGCCTCAGCATTACGGCTTTGCATCGGAATGATACAGCTATAATCCGGCAGCAATACCTGCCGCTTATAATCCCATTCCGGATAACGGATACCATCACCCAGGGGGATATCATCTTCCTCAGCGGATGGCAGATCCAGGTCAAACTTAATCCGGCTGGCCACCGGGGTGCTGTCCTGGGTGACAGACATTTTATCAATGTCATTGGCAATGGACTCCGCCTGATCAAGGTCATCCTCGTCTTCACTGCCACGGTCCATCTGACAGAACTCAGCATAGGAGAACAAATCAGCCTCGTGCCGAACCCCCAGTGTTGTGCCGTTTTCCTCGGGCTTTTCCACCCGTTCCGCCTGACGGCGACGCTGCTCACCCTGCTTACTCTGCCCCTGGGAAGAATCCCGGTCTTTGCCGCTGTCTTCGCTGCGTAGCCCTTCTGCCCGGGGCGGATTCGGGTGCAGCCACAGGGGGACAGGGTCCGGTGCAAAATCATCCGCCGGCAGCTCGGTTACCGAACCAGGCTCACGTAACGCCTGATACACCGCCGACAGCACGGCCGCCTGGCCACTGTGTTTCAGATCAGCAGGATCACGTTGCTGAATAAAGGCATCCACCAACCGCCTGTAACGGGATCTCAGCCCTGGGTATAAAGAAAGCGTTTGCTGGCAGCGTGACTGGTTATCCACCAGCCAGTTCATCCCCCGGTGCACTTCAGCCGTTGCCGGCGTACCGGCCAGCGCGGCCAGCCAGAAATACAGTTCGCGGTTCAACTCTGCCTGCGGAAAAACATCCAGACGCTGCGGCAAGTAAAGGCAGCGCTCGTCATACCAGGCCAGTTCAACTTTGCTACCGGTACCAGCAACCCGGTGCAGCCAGTTACGGCGGGCACGGTGCAGAGTCGGGGTAGTGGCACTGATCGTCAGGCCGCTGTCTCCGCCCAGTCCGCGGTAGAAAACACCCAGCGCTGCTTTCACATCATCCAGCTGAACCGCCGCCTCAGGATACCCCTGATACGCCAGCTTAGTGATCCACTTATCCCATATCTGACCGACTCGCTCTTCCATTACTGCCTCTTCGCTAACCGTCTGATTTAAATATCACTCTGCGCCAAAAGCTGCCTGCGCCAACTCCATTAAACCAACAATGGTCTGAGCATCGTCGGTAAGCGGTTCGATCATACCTGCCCGGCACGCCTGTAACGGATCAAAACCTGCCGCGATCAGCGTGGCGGTATAAACGATCAGACGGGTACTGGCCCCCTCTTCCAGATCCTGATCTTTCAGTTCCCGAAGGCTGTTTGCCAGCGCCACCAGACGGGTGGCAATTGCCTGATCAACACCGGTTTCATGAACAATTACCGCGGTTTCTTCAGCCGCTGGCAGGTAATCAAAACTCATCGACAGGAAACGCTGCCGGGTACTCGGTTTCATTCCCTTAAGTACATTCTGATAGCCCGGGTTATAAGACACGATCAGCATAAAATTATCCGGCGCTTCCAGTACTTCACCGGTGCGGTCGATCGGCAGAATACGCCGGTCATCCGTCAGCGGGTGAATAACCACGGTGGTATCTTTACGGGCTTCCACCACCTCATCCAGATAACAGATGCCCCCTTCGCGAACCGCCCGGGTCAGGGGGCCGTCACTCCAGACGGTACAACCATCACCAATCAGGTGACGCCCTACCAGATCCGAGGCACTGAGGTCATCATGACAAGCTACCGTGTGAAGCGGCAGGCCAAGCTTTTCAGCCATATAACTGATAAAACGGGTTTTACCGCAACCGGTCGGCCCTTTCAGTAATACCGGCAACTGGTGCTCATACGCGTGCATAAACAGCGCTTCTTCATTGCCCTGTGGCTGATAAAAAGCAGCAGAGCCTGCCGCGGAAGTATCGATGGTTGTCAGATTATTCATCACATATTTCTCCATACGGCAAACGCCGTTGTTCGCCGCGAAGCGATCCGAGCGGTTGCTCAAAACAGATAAGTCACACTCACAATCACCCCGATCACCGGAGCGTATGCCAGTAACATAAAACGCCATACCCGCGGAGCTTTTCTCAGCCCCATAAAATAATCCACAACACAGAATGCTTTAACCGCACTGGCAGACAGGATCAGCACTACTGTTGCGAAGGTAATGGCACCATTCTCGCCGAAATATGCCATGGCCACCGTGACCAATATCAATAATATCCAGATACTGTCCGCTAAACGTGCTTCGCTCATAAGAGATATACCAAAGGAAAAAGTACTAACCAGAGAAGATCGACCATGTGCCAGTAGCTGGCACCGCTTTCAAACTCATTCATTCGCCCGTCACGGTACCTGCCGCGCCGGTTTTGCCACATCAGCCACACCAGCACCAGCATGCCCAGAATGACGTGAAACATATGAAACGCCGTCAGGCCATAATAGAAAAAGTAAAAATCGTTGGTGCCCAGATCAAAACCCAGCGCTGCCGAATGCTGATACTCTGAGCTTTTTATCCACAGATACACACATGCGGATATCAGGGCCAATAACAGAAATGCATTTCCACCGGCCTGACCTCTGTGTACCTTCAGCTGCGCACGTGCCACAAACCAACTGCTCGTCAGCAGCGCCAGTGTATTACCCACACCAGCCAGCACACTCAGTTGCGCCTGCCCCTCGGCAAACATTTCAGGAAAGCGCAGCCGGGTTATGGCATAGAGAATAAAGAACAGAGCAAATACACTCAGCTCAGCAAGAATAAACAACCAGACAGCAAAGTCCCCGGGCAACTGTCTGACATTAATGTCTGCCTGCGCGGTCATTTCCGGGCTCCTATATCGACACTGGGAATAATTTTATCTGCATCAGAGCTGCGTCGCGGATCGCCGTTACCCCAGTGCAGCAAACTGCCATCGGGGTTATCCTTCTGCACGACATTACACGCCTGAATACATTCACTGCACTGAGTACAGGTAAACTTCTTCCGCTTAATACTGCGGGCTGGCAAACGCATCGGACAGGCTTTATCGCAAGCTTTATCGCAGTCTTTACATAAGGCTGCACGGCTGGCATCAAAACTCACCATCAGTGCTTTGGGGTTCATCATCCAGACCAGGCTCTGAAACACACCCAGTGCACAGCCAAACTTGCAGAACAGATGGCGAGCAAACAGAAAATCAATAGTAAACAGCGTGGTGGCCACGCCTAAAAACAGCCAACTGGTGAATCCCAGCTCACCGGTTAATAAATCTTTATAAAGCTCCAGCGGCGGCAACAGATACCCCAGCAACCCAACCGCCCAGGTAAAGGCGATGAGCACCGCAACAACAACAAGGCTCAGCCAGGAAGACACACTGTGAGGTTTAGAGCCAGCTTCCCAGATGGTTGGCCGTCCCAACAGCTTTTGCATCCGGCCATTAATCAGTTCAACGACAGAGAAGTGCGGGCACAGCCAGCCGCAGTAGAGCCGACCAAATTTGTAAGCAATCCAGATACCCAGGGCAATCAGTATTACTGCAGGTAACAGCACCCGCAGAAGAATCTGCAACGCAGCATCGTGACCCTGTATCGATTCCAGCCCCAGACTCAGCGGATAGGTAAAAATTACGAAATGTCCGGCAACCAAATCATAGCGAAAGATATCCAGCACCGGTGCAACGAGAAACAGCGCAAAGAATGCGCTGCGGGTCAGAGTTCTTAAGCGTTGGCTTGGCTGCTTCATTACTTCACTCCGACAATCAAGCCCTCCCCGCGAACGGGGAGGGATACTACTTACACTTACTTAACTTGCTCTTCTTACTCTGCTTACTCTACAAGCGTCTGCTCAGCAGGCTTCAGTCGGGCTTCTTCACCCTTCACGAAGAAGCTGACGATGTAGACAATCAGGCCAAGCAGGAAGATCACACCGGCAAATTCACGTAACCAGTAGAACAGCTCGATCTTGTCCTGCACGATCATGAACGGCAGTGGTGCATCGCTGAAGCGTTGCAGGTAAACCTGCAGGATGCCTGCGCCGGTCAGGAACAGAGTAATGAAGACCATGGAAACAGTCATCAGCCAGAAGCCCCACATTTCAGTCACCTGAGATTTGTTGCTGTTAGCCGCTTCACGTCCGTTCAGCATTGGCATCGCGTAAGAGATCATAGTCAGTACGATCATTACGTAAGCACCGTAGAAGGCCATGTGACCGTGTGCTGCAGTAATCTGCGAACCGTGAGTGTAGTAGTTAACCGGCGCCAGAGTGTGCAGGAAGCCCCATACACCGGCACCCAGGAAAGCCATTACACCAGTACCCAGCGCCCACAGAACCGCCGCACGGTTCGGGTGCTGACGACGACGCTTGTTCACCATGTTGAAAGCAAACAGAGTCATCATGAAGAACGGAATCGGTTCCATTGCAGAGAATACTGAACCTACCCACAACCAGTACTCAGGAGTACCGATGAAGAAGTAGTGGTGACCGGTACCCAGCAGACCTGTAATCAGAGCCATGGCGATGATCACATACAGCCACTTCTCGATAACTTCACGGTCTACACCGGTAACCTTGATCAGTGTGAAGGCCAGGATTGCACCCAGGATCAGTTCCCATACACCCTCAACCCACAGGTGAACAACCCACCACCAGAACATCTTATCCAGTACAGGGTTATGCGGGTTATAGAAAGAGAACAGGAAGAATACCGCCAGTCCTACCAGACCCAGGAACAGCACCATGGTGATAACAGTCTTACGACCACGCAACAGTGTCATGCCCACGTTAAACAGGAAGCCCAGCGCCACAATCACAATACCGATCTTGGTAATGGTTGGCTGCTCAAGGAACTCCCGTCCCATAGTTGGCAACAGATCATTGCCGGTCAGCTCTGCCAGACGTGCATAAGGCACCGCCAGATAACCCACAATGGTCAGTGCACCGGCCACCAGGAAGACCCAGAACAGGAGCATTGCCAGCTTAGGCGAATACAGTTCGGTTTTAGACTCTTCAGGCACCATGTAATAGGTGGATCCCATAAAGCCGAACAGCAACCAAACGATCAGTAAGTTAGTGTGTACCATACGGGCCACGTTGAACGGAATTTCCGGGAACAGGAAATCACCGACTACGTACTGAAGCCCCATAATCAGGCCGAACAGAATCTGTCCGACGAACAGGCCAATTGCCGCAATAAAATACGGTTTGGCTACCTTTTGAGATTGATACTTCATAATCGTCCCTTACCCTTGAACATTAGGTGGCCAGTCATTGGTGTCTATCTCAGACATGTACTTGAGGAACTCAGCAATTGCGTCGAGCTCTTCTTCGGACATGTTGAACTGAGGCATACTGCGACGCCCAGGAATACCATCGACAGGACGGCTTGTAATAAAGCCCTTGATCGCTTCTTTGCTGTTACCGTAGCGGACATACACGTTGCCCAGCTCTGGTGCAAAATAAGCGCCTTCGCCCAGCAGGGTATGACAGCCCAGGCAGTTATTGTCTTCCCAGACTTTCTTGCCCAGTGCCACCTGCGGTGTCAGGTTTTCGCGGTTATCCCTTTCGGGCAGCCGTTGCACGGTATCCGCAGATAAACCGACCAACAGCAAAAAGAAGAACAGACTTCCGCCAAAGAAGATGTTCCTCGCCATTGATTTTGTAAACGTTTCATTCATAAAGGTATCTCCACCCTTTGCACCTTTAACTAAGTCACTGAAAACAGTGAATTAGCCCCAGTAACCACTACGAGTCAGCATTCTCCTATTGCACCCCTTCGGCCACCTTGACCTTTATCAAGTGTTGAAAAAAACTTATGCGTTACAAACTGTACTAACGGCTAAGACATATAATGAGAGGGAGGAGGAAACCGATGCAGACAGCGAATAAAACCGGACAAAAACTGGCCAGCATTGCGGCTTTAATGTATCTGGTGAACCTGCTGTTACTGCCGGGCATCACGCTGGGAGGACTCATCTGGATGCGCAGCCGCTATGCAGCAAGCAGCCCGCCACTGGCGGTCTATCACCTGCGTCTGGCAATCAATGCCAGCCTGATTGCAATTCTGATAATTGCCGGGGGAAGTGCCGTACTCTGGCTGCTGTTTTCTCACAGCGCAACGGGCATCAGCATGGTGCTGCTGTACGCCATCACCAGCCATACGTTTTGTGTTTTATGGGGAATTTTTTGTCTGGCCAAAGCCATGAGCGGGAAATACCTGAGTAATCACCTATAAAAAACCGGGCGGATATTGCATCCGGCCCGGTCAGTGAATCAGTTAAGCTTGCAGGCTTAGCGGAACCATTTTTTCAGCCAGTCCAGCGGTTCGTCTTCCACATAACCCGGCGCATACGCAGCGGCGCATGGAATATACTCCTGCGGCTCATTCTCCAGCAAGAATGGCAGCTGCACACCGCCACACTCTTCTGCCGATCCCAGCCCGGTCAGTTCGTCCACCCACAGGTATTCCACTTCAGCAGGCTGATCCAGAATCAGTGGCTGCGGCCGTTCCCGCTTCATCAGTTCTATCCAGGTTTTCAGCGCACCGCTGCTGCCGGTTAACGGCAAGGTACTGTTATCATCCGCCCCCAGCCAGACAACCGCCAGGCGGTCACCGGTAAAGCCAGCAAACCAACTGTCACGCTGATCATTAGTGGTACCGGTCTTGCCCGCCAGATTCAGGCCCTGTGGCAGGCTGGCATACGCCGAACGGGCAGTACCGATATGCCCTACCTGCTGCAGGGCGAACTGTAACTGATACATCGGCCCGGCATTCACCGTTTGCTGCACCACCAGCGGATAACGGGACAACTCCTGATTTTCGGCATCAGCCACCATACGGATCGCCCGCAGCGGTAACTGGAAGCCATTACCGGCAATGGTCTGGTAGATCTGCGCCACCTCAATCGGTGACATCGCCGTCGCCCCCAAGAACAGTGACGGATAGGCCGGTAAGTCACGGTTAAATCCTAAGCGCCGCAGGGTATCCAGCACCTCATCCACGCCAACATCCATCCCCAGACGCACCGTGGACTGGTTATAGGATTTAGCCAGTGAATAATACAGCGGCACCGGACCATGGCTCTTACGGTCATAGTTTTTCGGTGACCACGGGCCATCCGGCAATTCAACGGTTAAAGGTTCATCTTCCAGAAGCGACGCAAGGGTGTAACCTTTTTCCAGCGCGGTCAGATACACCGCCGGCTTGATCAGTGAGCCCACTGGGCGGATCGCATCAATGGCACGGTTAAATCCCTGATAGCGGGTATTCTTACCGCCGACCACCGCCAGCACTTCACCGCTGTAAGGGTTACTGACCACCATACCACCCTGCAACTTGGCCACTTTTTTGCCGTAACGTTTGGTTATCGATTTCACACTCGATACCAGACTCTGCTCAGCATTGGCCTGAACCACAGGGTCCAGCGCGGTAAAAATCCGCAACCCGTCACTGCTGAGCACTTCATCCGGATATTCTTCCCGTAACTGGCGTTTCACCAGATCCAGATACGCCGGATATGCACCGCGATGCAGACTCTTCTGCTTTACCACTCCCAAAGGCTGTTGCTGTGCCTGATGGCGCTGTTTAGCGGTAATCGTGCCCTGATCCTGCAGTACTTTTAGTACCAGATCCCGGCGCTTTTTCGCCCGGGCAGGATTACGGCGCGGATCATAATAAGACGGTCCCTTGACCATTGCGGCCAGCAACGCCACCTGATGCAGTCGGAGTTCCTGAATGGGCTGAGCAAAGAAATACTGGCTGGCCAGTCCGAAACCATGAATCGCACGGTTACCCTTCTGCCCCAGATAGACTTCGTTCAGATACGCTTCAAGGATTTCATCCTTGCTGTAATGACGGTCCAGCAAGAATGCCATCGGGATTTCCAGTAACTTACGTACATAGGAACGTTCCGAGGTTAAATAAAAGTTTTTGATTAGCTGCTGAGTCAGGGTACTGCCCCCCTGAACAATCCGGCCGGCTTTGAGGTTTACCCACATGGCCCGGGCAATCCCTTTCGGCGAAACCCCGTAGTGGGAGTAATAATCCCGGTCCTCGATAGCCACCAGCGCGTCTACCAGATAAGGCGGGGCCTGCTCGATCTGCAGCAGGTCCCGGTCTTCATTCGACTTGGGGTAAATACCGCCAATCTGGATCGGCTCCAGACGTGCCAAGTTAATATTACGCCCGGCATCGTCCCGAATCCGGCTGACAGTATCGCCGGAAAAATCCACCAGCAAACGCCGGCTCGGCTCGAGGCCGTCTACAAAGTCAAAGCCCCGTGAATAAATCCGGGCCCGGCGGCTGGCCCACTCAACGGTCCCGGGCTGACTGGCCCGGGCTTGAAATTTATACCCCAGGCCCTTCAGCTCCAGTTTAAGACTTTCACGGCTCAGCACCTGTCCCGGGTACAATTCCAACGGGCGGGCATATACCTTGGCCGGCAACGCCCAGCGCTTACCCTCAAATTTGGCCCGAATCTGAATATCCAGATACACCAGACCGATTGCGGCAAATACGCTGAGTAACAGCCCCAGCTTAAAGAACAGCCAAAAAAGCCGCCGTAACCATGAAGGTTTAGCTGCCTTAGACTTTGAATTACGCGACTTACGCTTCGTCGCTGCTTTTTTGGCCATAAATACTTAATAATCCTGGAATAAGAGCAAAGCGCCTGCACCGAAAAATAGGTAACAACTGCTGCAGGTTAAGAATGAAACGAGAGTTTATCAGACCCCGGTATTGTGTAAATTGTTGCCTGAATATGTTCTGAGCAAATAATAACTTTTGTTCAGCACATCACTGACGGATAAGATAGACACAATTTTTAACGGAGAATTCCCTATGCAACCTCTCTGCCTCGCCAGCGAGATTACAGAACAGCAAAGCAAAGGCT
The DNA here is from genome assembly GCF_017051665.1 of Aliamphritea spongicola. Classification (NCBI taxonomy): domain Bacteria; kingdom Pseudomonadati; phylum Pseudomonadota; class Gammaproteobacteria; order Oceanospirillales; family Oceanospirillaceae; genus Aliamphritea; species Aliamphritea spongicola. Next base: position 194,862 of record NZ_JAFIDL010000007.1, on the reverse strand, counting down.
TTGAAATTGACGGCAGAGGCATTTTTGCAGTCCGTAAAAACGATCAGCTATACGTTTATGAAAACCGTTGCCCCCACCGGGGTGTGCCGCTTGAGTGGATGCCGGATACTTTCCTGGATCCTGAAAAACAGTTTATTCAGTGTGCCACCCACGGCGCATTATTTACCATTGATGCAGGCTTGTGTATTGCCGGCCCCTGCAATGGTACATCCCTTGAACCGGTCAGTTTTGAGGTTATCGACGGTCAGCTGTGCATTGCTCCGAATTGACTCCAGGGACATTTTTCTGGCCGGGTAACAGCTGGTAAATCACTATACCGGCCAGCATTGATACAACAAACATCACCGTATCCTGTTGCCCGTATACCAGTGCCGCCAGCGCGGGCCCCGGACAGTAACCATACAACCCCCAGCCGATGCCAAACAGAACCGCACCGCTTAATAACCGTGCATCAATTCCTGCAGCTTCCGGCCAGTGGAAACGCTGAGCAAATACCGGTCCGGAACGTTTCCCCAACCAGAAAAAACCCGCGACAGAAGTGCCAACCGCAGCTGCCAGCACAAACACAAGCTGCGGGTTCCATGCGCCGGTCACATCTAAAAAGCCGATAATGTTTGCCGGGTCAGTCATACCGGATAACGCAAGCCCTGCACCAAACAATCCGCCGCAGAACAGCGCCAGTGAAGATTCCGTTAATCTGCTCATGTCAGCCTCCCATCTTCATTACGAAAACAGTCAGCATCGCAGCCAGTACAAACACACAGGTAGCCACCAGTGAACGCACTGACAAACGGCCAATACCACAAACGCCGTGCCCACTGGTACAGCCTGATCCTAAACGGGCACCGAAGCCGACCAGCAACCCTGCCAGAACAATCTGCCAGGTATCTGTTTCTGGCAAAACAGGCAATGCCAGCCCGGTTACCCTGTGTACTGTCCAGGCGCCGGTTAACAAACCAATCAAAAAGAAAAGGCGCCATGCGCCACCGGAGAAAAAAGCAGGCCGGCTAACAGCCTGCCAGAATATCCCGCTGATACCTGCAATACGGCCCAGCCAGGCCATCATCAGCACCGCACACAACCCTATCAGTAAACCACCGGCCAGCGCCGGCACTGCCATACTGGTCATTTATTGCCCCTTTGCCATCATAAAAATGTAAAGACGCAACAATATTAGCGACAACTAATTTAATCAAGTCTAATATTCCTTAAAGCATAACCGGTAACTGCCGCACCAGTGTGACTTCATCCGGTGTAATGCGGGCTCCGTAGGCAATCACTTCCACTCCGGCATTGACTGCTTCACGCAATAACTGACCATATTCAGGGTCGATATGATCCGCCGGCATCACCCGTTCAATCCCGGTATGGGGCACACAGAAAAACAACACGGCCCGGTGACCTTCAGCTACCATGGCCATCAGTTCCCGCAAATGCTTGGCACCACGGGTCGTGACGGCATCCGGGAATGTCCCCAGCCCGTCACCTTCAAATAAAGTGACATTCTTTACTTCTACATAACAGTCAGCCCGGCCTTCCTGTTGCAGCAGTAAATCGATACGGCTGTTTTCCGCACCGTATTTCACTTCCGTACGCAGGGTTCCATAACCTTGCAGCGGCTCTGCTACGCCGCTTTCAATTGCCTCACGCACCAGATGGTTAGCCCGGCCGGTGTTAATACAGGCCAGATAACGGCCTTCAACTTCCACCAGCTCCCAGCCATAGACATATTTACGTTTCAGATTGCCGGAATCCTGAATCCAGGCACGGCTGCCGGGGTCTGCACAGTTTTTCATTGAACCGGTATTCGGGCAGTGAACGGTCATTTCACGGCCATTATCCAGCTCAATATCGGCCAGAAAACGCTTATAACGTTTGATTAACCGCCCTTCGAGCATGTTTTCAAGCTTCATACCTGTAACCGCCTTGCCAGTCGCTCCAGTGCTGTTTCGATTTGCTCAACACTGGTTGTATAAGAGAATCGGATAAATTCATTGGCCCGGTGGGAACCAAAATCTACCCCCGGGGTAACGGCCACATGCTCTTCTTCCAGTAAATCCCAGCAGAAGGAGAAGGTATCATCAGTAAACCGTGATGCATCCGCATATACGTAGAAAGCACCTTCCGGCATCAGCGGAATGACAAAGCCCAGATTACGTAACCCTTCCACCAATACATCCCGGCGTTCTTTAAAAGCGTGACGACGTTGTTCAAGAATACTCAGGGTTTCCGGCTTAAATGCCGCCAGTGCCGCGTGCTGAGCAATAGTGGATGGCGAGATAAACAGGTTTTGCGCCAGTTTTTCCATATCTGCCACAGCATTTTCCGGTACAACCGTCCAGCCCAGACGCCAGCCGGTCATGCCGAAATACTTGGAAAAGCTGTTCAGCACAAAGGCGTCTGCATCCACTTCCAGTACAGAAGGGGCATTACAGCCGTAAGTCAGGCCGTGATACAACTCGTCAACTACCCGGTGACCACCAAGTGTTTTCACCGTTTGGGAAATCAGTTCCATATCGTCCCGGTGTACCACACTGCCGGTAGGATTCGCCGGTGAAGCCAGCAAAATACCTGCGGTATTCGGCTGCCAGTGCTGCTCTATCAATTCCGGTGTTAACTGAAAATTGTCTTCTGCAGTGACCGGTACCAGTTGCCCGCGGGCTTCTACCAGCCGCAGAAACTGTCGGTTACAGGGGTAACCGGGATCAGCCATCATGAATGTCTGTCCGGGATTGGCGAGCAACGAAAACACCATCAGCAGCGCGCCGGAGGCCCCTGCAGTCACCAGTACCCGTTCCGGTGAGATATCCAAACCATAGGTATTGGCATAGTGTTCTGCGATCAGTTGGCGCAGCTCAGGAATACCGCCGGAAGGCGTATACTGGGTATGACCGTTCTGAATCGCAGCAACACCGGCCTCAGCAATTGGCGCGGCGGTAGCAAAATCCGGCTCTCCGGCTTCCATGTGAACTACATTATGCCCCTGCGCATCCAATTGTTTGGCACGCTTCAGCAATTCCATTACTTTAAAAGACTCAATATCGCGGACCCGGTCCGACCACTCGTTCATCAGAAATTTCCCGATTTAAAAACAGGCTGAAAATATTGCTGCGCAGTATACCTTAGTGGGATCAGAAAGCAGGGGAATTATCACGACCTGCAGCAAGCTTTTTCCTGTAGCCCACAGCCATTGCGGGCTACAGAGTACCCAGTGTGAGAAATCAGCAAAGCGTTGATATCAATATGAAACTACAATTATATGTCGTTAAGATGATTTTTCGTCGTAAGGGCTGGCCTAAGCCGAAAGGTTCTGGTAACGTCAGCTCCCTTCTGATTCTTGTGTTTACATTTAGTAAGCGCATTAATAAGTGCCGGTAAGAGATCAGGATAATTACCGCCGGCGTAGGTAGCGAGAAGCGAGGCAGAGATATGCCCAATCAAGACACACAATTTACACACTTCGAGCCTTACCCGATTGTGGAAGGCGAAGAATACATGAATGACGCTCAAAAGGATCACTTCAGGAAGATCCTTCTTGCCTGGAAGCAAGAGCTTATGGAAGAGGTAGATCGTACGGTTAACCATCTGCAGGAAGATGCAACCAACTTCGCCGACCCAAGTGACCGCGCCAGCCAGGAAGAAGAATTCAGCCTGGAATTACGTACCCGTGACCGTGAGCGCAAGCTGATCAACAAGATCGGTAAAGCCATGGATACCATCGATGAAGATGACTACGGTTACTGCAATGCCTGTGGCGTAGAGATTGGCATCCGCCGTCTGGAAGCACGTCCGACAGCGACACTTTGCATCGACTGCAAAACCCTTGCAGAGATCAAAGAAAAACAGCTGGGCATCTGATTCCCTCTGTGGCCGGCTCCCGCCGGCCACGCGCGTTTATGACCTATACCGGACGTTTTGCGCCCTCACCCACCGGCCCGCTGCACTTCGGCTCCCTGCTTGCTGCACTGGCCAGTTACCTTGATGCACGACACCATAACGGCCAGTGGCTGGTTCGTATTGAAGACCTTGATCCTCCCCGTGAAGCAGCCGGCGCCAGCGATGCCATTCTGCGTTGCCTGGAAAACTTTGGTTTTGAGTGGGATGGCGAAGTCATTTACCAGAGCCAGCGGCATGAATATTACCGGGAACACTTACAATTACTGATTGCCGGTCAGAACGCCTATTACTGTAACTGCTCACGGCAACAACTGCGCCAGCGCAGCGGCAGCCATCTGTATGATGGCTACTGTCTGACACACCCACCAGCAGGTTCAGAAGGCTGCGCAATCCGCTGTCGGGTGCCCGCTACCGCTAATCCGGAAAACGCCACATTCTCAGACCGTATTCAGGGCCTGCAACTGGCATATTGCAGTGAAGACTTTGTACTCTTTCGCCGGGACGGTTTCTTTGCTTACCAACTGGCGGTGGTGTTGGATGATGCCGTACAGAAAATCACCCATGTGGTACGCGGTTCCGACCTGCTGGACTCCACTCCTAAACAGTTACAACTGCAGCAGCGCCTCAACCTGCCAGATTTGTCATATGCACACATTCCGGTTGCCGCTAACGATCAGGGGCAAAAACTCAGTAAGCAGACTTTTGCCCGGGCGCTGGATGATGAACCCGTGCCACAATTACTGGCAGCGCTGGAATTCCTTGGCCAGCAGCCCCCTGCAACACTGAGCGGCTGTAACAAAGAAGATATTCTTGCCTGGGCCATCCAACACTGGCAGATTAACAACGTTCCGGCACAGGCCAGTATTATCTGGCAACCTGCCCCTTAGCCTGCCAGACCGGAGAACCCGGCCGGCAAAGAGAGATTGCTATGCAGCTATACCGATTAATGCTGGTATTCGTCGTTGGCGTGTACTTACTTTCTCCCGCTCTGATGGAGTGGTGGCACGAACATGACACCCCCTGGTACCGGCCCTTTATCCTCTGGGGCGGTCTGATCTTCATTGCCGTGCTGCTGGAAAGGAGCTATCGCCGTAATGAGTTTTAACTTTAACGACCTGTTACTGGCGGGTATTACTTTCCTGACCCTGCTATTCGGGGCGGCTTATATTACTGAACGGGGCTGGATTCCCCGACGCATCATCCGCCACCCTCTGACCTATATTCTGTCACTGGGTATATATGCCAGCGCCTGGACCTTCTACGGTACCTTTGGTCTGGCACAGCAGTCGGGTTACAGCTTTCTCGCCTCTTATCTGGGAGCCAGTGCAGCCTTCTTTCTCGCACCACTGGTGCTGATTCCCATTCTGCGCATTACCCGAAAAAACCAGCTCAGTTCACTGGCGGACTTATTTGCCTTCCGGTTCCGTTCTGCCGGAGCTGGTACCATGACAGCCCTGATGACAGTGGTCGCCACACTGCCGCTGATCTCCATTCAGATTCAGGCGGTGGCTGATTCACTTCACATACTTACCAGCAACTTTTCATCCAACCGGATTGCCCTGGGCTTCTGCAGTATTATTGCCCTGTTTTCGATTCTGTTCGGTGCCCGCTACCCTTCCCTGAAGCACCGGCATGCCGGACTGGTGGTCGCCATGGCCACCAGCTCACTGTTTAAGCTGATCGCGCTCGGCGGCATTGGCCTGTATGCGTTCTTTGATATTCTCGGCGGACCTTCAGGGCTGAACCAGTGGTTCGAACAGCAACCGATTGTACTGGAAACGTTTTACACCCCGCTGGACAGCGATACCTGGCGCACCATGCTGCTGAGTTTTTTTGTCGCGGCAATCGTCATGCCACACATGTTCCACATGATATTTACCGAGAACACATCCTCGGAAAGCCTCTACAAAGCCAGCTGGGGCGTACCTCTGTATCTTCTGCTCATGGCACTGGCCATCCCTCCAATCCTTTGGGCGGGTATGAAACTGCAACTGGCCAATGACCCTGAGTTCCTGATTCTCCATCTGGGTATAGGCATTCAGTCAGAGTTTCTGACCATGCTGGCGTTTATCGGTGGGTTGGCTGCCTCAAGCGGAATCATCATCGTTGCGACTGTTTCCATGGCTTCCATGCTACAAAATCACTTGATATTGCCACTGCTGCCGGCACCGAAAACCCAGCGGTTTTATTCATGGCTGCTGTGGTTACGCCGCAGCCTGATCATTGCCCTGATGCTCGGCAGTTACTTCTTCTATATCAATATCGGTAAACAGCACGACCTTCACTTGCTGGGCACCATCGCTTTTATTGCTTTCCTGCAGTTCCTGCCCGGTATTATTGCTACGCTTTTCTGGGCGTCTGCCAACCGTATCGGCTTTATCCTGGGTGTCATCGCCGGCATGAGCATCTGGCTATTAACCATGCTGGCACCGCTGTTTAACGGCTTTGACAGCAGCAGTTTTCTGCTTTCGTATCCGGAAGTCCGTGAGTGGCACCAGGCGGCCATGTACTCACTGGTGGCGAATATTTTTGTCTTTGTGCTGTTATCGGTTCTGCTGGACAACTCACCTGAAGAATTTCAGGCAGCCAGCGCCTGCCTGGTATCAGCCCCTCAGCAACTATCCGCACCGCAGCTGACCATTAAAGACAGCAACCAGTACATCAGCCTGTTAACACCACGACTTGGCCGCTCTGCTGCTTACCGGGAGGTCAATGCCGCCCTGCAAGAGCTGGATCTGGCAAACAGTCGTCTTTCACCGGTCAACCTGCTGCGCTTACACGTACAGATCGAAAACAACCTCAGCGGTTTGCTTGGCCCGATAGAAGCGGCCTCCCTGCTCAGACCCGCCAGCAGTCAGCTATCCGATACGTTCAAAACCCGTGACGTTAACCTGCTGGAAAACCAGCTGGAAACCTACCACGCCAAACTGACAGGCCTGGCTGCTGAGCTGGATAACCTGCGACGCCATCACCGCAGCACCCTGCAAAAACTGCCAATCGGCGCCTGTTCACTGGACGATCAGGGCAAGATCATTCTGTGGAACGCAGAGATGGAACTGCTTACCGAGCTGCCCCACGCGCAGGTTTTAGGTAAAACACTGGATGAGCTGCCAGCCCCCTGGGCAGACCTGCTGCATAACTTCGCCCTTGAAGAAGGCGCCCACCTGTTATCCCAGCGGATAAAGATTGAAAACCATGAACACTGGTTCAGCCTGCACAAAGCCAGCCTGGCCCACGACACCGATGCGGCGGTTATTCTGGTGGAGGATGAAACCGAACATCAGACACTGGTGAACAAGTTATCTCACAGTGAACGCCTGGCATCCATCGGCCGGTTTGCTGCCGGTGTTGCCCACGAAGTAGGCAACCCTGTTACCGGCATTGCCTGCCTGGCACAGAACCTGAAACTGGAAACTGACAGTGAGCCGGTCCTCGAGACCGGCGAACAGATCCTGACACAGACAAAACGGATCACCCGTATCGTTCAGTCACTGGTACGCTTTGCCCACACCGGGCAGGGTGAAGAACAGGAAGACCATTTACCCCTTAACCTGCATGAACTGATCGGTGAAGCCATTCATCTGGTATCACTGGACACCCGCAGCAAACAAATCAGTTTCATGAATGAAACACCTGTGGGAATGCAAATCAGCGGTGATCCGCAGCGATTACTGCAGGTATTTGTAAACCTGCTGAACAATGCCAGCGACGCCTCAGAAGAGCAGGATGAAATCTGTATTGAGGCTGATTACGAGGAAGGCTCGGTGGTTATCCGTGTAACCGATCAGGGTAGCGGCATATCCCCTGAGCATCAGGCCAAAATATTCGAACCGTTTTTTACCACCAAAGATCCTGATAAAGGCACCGGTCTTGGACTATCTTTGGTCTATAACATCATCATTGAGCATTATGGTAGTATTAATATCGTTAGCCCCGCCAACAACAAGCAGAATAAAGGCACACAGGTGGTTATCACCTTACCTATTCCTGCCACGGACAGCAGCATATAGCGTCATGCAGGAACTCAAGAGACAGGCAAAAAGGTAGACCAGATGAGCCGTATTCTGATAGTTGAAGATGAGAGCATTATTCGCTCTGCATTACGACGACTGCTCGAAAAAAATGACTACGATGTCGCCGACGCGGCATCCGTTGATCAGGCAACCCGCGATAACAACCTTGAGTCATTTGATCTGATCATCAGTGACCTGCGCTTACCGGGCGCTCCGGGCACTGACCTGATCACCCTTGCCGGACAAGTACCGGTACTGATCATGACCAGCTATGCGAGCTTACGCTCCGCAGTGGACGCCATGAAGCTGGGCGCCGTTGATTACATCGCAAAACCCTTTGATCACGAAGAAATGCTGGCAACAGTAGCGAGCATTCTGCAACGCTCAGCGAAAGCCCAGAGCACTGATGAAGCCACCGACACCGAAGTACAGCCCTCACAAAACACCATTACCGGTAACAGTGAGCCGATGCTGGAACTGTTCAAACGCTTAAGTAAAGTTGCCAAAACCCAGGCAACGGTACTGATACAGGGCGAGTCCGGTACCGGTAAAGAACTTACTGCCCGGGAAATCCACCAGCAAAGTACACGGGCAAGTGCCCCCATGGTCTCGGTGAACTGCGCGTCGATTCCTGACACTCTTATCGAATCTGAACTTTTCGGCCACGAAAAAGGGGCGTTTACCGGTGCGGACTCCAGCCGCAGCGGCTTAATTGAAGCAGCCGATGGCGGTACCCTTTTTCTGGATGAAATCGGCGAATTACCCCTCGAAGCCCAGGCACGTTTACTGCGTTTCCTGCAGGAAGGCGAAATACGTCGGGTCGGCTCGGTGAATTCCAAGCAGGTAGATGTGCGCCTGGTTGCGGCCACCCACAGAAACCTGAAAGCCATGGCTAAACAGGGGCAGTTCCGCGAAGATTTGTATTACCGCCTTTATGTAATGGAACTGCAGATGCCACCGCTGCGGGAACGTGGCCAGGATATTCTCGATATCGCCCAGCAGTTTCTGCGTAACAGCGGCAGTAAAAACGGCAAACCGGATCTGCAGTTTTCCCACCATGCGAGCCAGACCATGCTGCAATATCGCTGGCCCGGTAACGTACGTGAACTGCAAAATGCGGTTGAACGGGCTGTCATTCTCGCCGACGGTGACTTCATTGACACTGACCTTCTGGGTCTGGACCTTGAAGTGGATTCACTGGCGTCCCTAGAAACCAATTTTGTTGCCACTCACAAAAATGCTGTACCGGCCCCGGCCAACACAGCAGCCAATGACAGTGGCCGGCAAGACCATCAGAACCTCTCTCTGGACGACTACTTTCAGCGCTTTGTTCTGGATAACCAGGACGGTATGAGTGAAACCGCTCTGGCCAAAAAACTGGGCATCAGCCGGAAATGTTTATGGGAACGCCGGCAGAAACTTGGCATTCCCCGTAAACCCAAGAAAGCTTAGTCCGGGTAACAAACCTGTTACCTGGCACGGTTACAAAAGTGTTACCTTTCGCCCCGCAGAGCGGTTACAAAGTGTGTAGAGAGGTAACACTTTTTCAAGTAACAATGTTACAAAATGGTAACAAACAAGTGTTCGAAAAATACAATACCTATAAAAAACAATAACTTAAAAAAAGTGGCACGCCTTCTGCAATAATTAGATCAACAAGAAAAAGAATACTTAACACACATAATCACAATAAAAATAAAACCCAGATTGTGAGTGACTAAGTAACCGCCTCGAATAAAAATAATAATGAGGCTTAAAGCTGATCGCTGAAATTGACGCCTTTTACAACGGTCCCGAAATCAGTGCTTAGAAATAAAAACAACAAGCTAACACTAGCGTTGTTGTCTAACTAAGCGGTCAGCTTTACCCATCTCCTTCTCTCATAACAAATACCTTAAACCTCCCCTGATTCGTTGTTTTATGAAATTGCGTACATTACGTATTTTTGCTCAGTCACTCTCTGATCAGATCTGAATTCCTAATTATCCTTCATCAGCCACCTTCAGAAGCGCGCTTAATGATAATTTCATGATAAGATGCGCGTTTTAATCAGGCCTGCATAAGTAACACTACAGCATGGAAATAAGCGTACTCGTTCTACTTGTTATCAGCATCGCTGCAATTCTCTATTTTTTGCGCAATGCCTCCGGTAAACGTCAGCACAATGATCAGCCAGCTGCGGCCTCCCAATCTGCCTCAATGACTGACGCTGTGAATAACCAATATCCCCCTGCTCATTCATCCGATCATAAGCAACTTATTATTCATCAGGATGAACACAACATTCCCCGCCGCCATCTGAATGATGCGGCAATGAAAGTGGCCTATCACCTTCAGGATGAAGGTTATGAAGGCTACCTGGTCGGTGGCTGTATTCGCGATTTATTGCTTAACAAACGGCCGAAAGACTTTGATGTTGCCACCAACGCCCACCCTGAAGAAGCCCACGAACTGTTCCGCCGTTCACGGCTGATCGGTCGTCGCTTTAAACTGCTGCATGTCCGGTTTGGCCGTGACCTGATCGAAGTCGCAACCTTCCGTGCCAGCCACGACAGCAAGCAGGATAACAGCGACGGTGAACATGGCCGCCAGAACGACAGCGGTATGATTGTTCGGGACAATGTATACGGCACTATCGAAGATGATGCTCTGCGCCGTGACTTTACCGTTAACGCTCTGTATTACTGCCCCCGTGATCACAGTATCCACGATTTTGCCGGCGGTTATACCGACCTGAAAAACAAAGTACTTCGAATGATCGGTGAGCCGGATGCCCGCTACCGTGAAGACCCGGTACGGATGCTGCGTGCTGCCCGTTTCGCCGCCAAACTGGATTTCGACATTGAACCGGCTACCGCCGAACCGATTCAACGCCTGGCACCATTACTGAAAGACATTGCCCCTGCCCGGATGTTTGACGAAGCACTGAAAATTTTTCAGTCCGGACATGGCGTTGCATCGCTGGAACAGACACGTCATTACGGATTGTTCGAACAGCTTTTTCAACAAACCGAAGCTGCACTGAACAATCCACAGGGCATGCCTGTTGAAACGCTGATCAATAATGCCCTCAGCAATACCGATCGCCGCTTACAGCAGGGTAAAAGTGTTACCCCGGCATTTCTGTTCGCAGCATTTCTCTGGTACCCGATGGCCCAGCGCATGCAGCAACTGCAGGACGAAGACGGCATGCACCCGTTACCGGCCCTGCACGAAGCGGCCAATCAGGTTATCGCGGCACAGGTTCGGCAGACGGCGATTCCACGGCGTTTTTCAACCCCAATCCGGGAAATCTGGGAATTACAGCTGCGCCTCTCCCGCCGTCAGGGTAAACGTGCTGATCGTCTGATGGAACATCCACGCTTCCGGGCTGCTTATGATCTGTTGGTTTTACGGGAAAACAGCGGTGAAAACCTCGACGGTCTGGGTGAATGGTGGACCCGCTACCAGGACAGCAATCCGGGTAACCGTATGGAAATGAACAAAGAAGCCAGTAGCGACGATGCACCCAAGCGCCGTCGTCGCCGTCGTCGCCCATCCAAATCCAAGCAGCAACAACCGCAACCGCAGAATGACTGATATGAATAACTGGCAACTGTGTTACATAGGTCTGGGCAGCAACCTGGAAGATCCCTACCAGCAAGTGAGCAGCGCCCTTGAAGAACTGGCCGCTCTGCCAGACTGCAGAGCACACGCTCATTCACGTCTGTACCGCAGCGACCCGGTAGGACCGCCTGGCCAGCCAGACTACGTGAATGCGGTCGCCTGCTTTGAAACCACACTGGAACCTCTGGCGTTACTGGATGCACTGCAAGCCATTGAACAGGCACATCAGCGTGTCAGAATCCAGCACTGGGGACCACGTACACTGGATCTGGACCTGCTGCTGTATGGCAATCAGGTCATTGAGAATGAACGCCTGACCGTGCCTCACGCCTTCATGAAAGAACGTAGCTTTGTGCTATACCCGCTTGCGGACCTGGCACCCGACACAACCTTACCGGACGGCACAGAACTCGCCGAGCTGTTGAAGGATTGCCCGCAAGGCACACTGGAACCGATAAACCAATAAGCTTCATGCTTATACTTATTTGCTAGGTTTTTATTCCGCAGTTGCAACATAAGGAATAGTTAATCCCCCGGTGCATAGGTATAATCCCCGCCTGAGAGCCATATAAATCAGGTTAGACTTATGAGCAAGGTTACCCTACACACACTATTTACCCGAAAGCAGGCCGGAGAAAAGTTCGCTGTTCTGACAGCCTACGATGCCTGCTTCGCCAAGCAGATCAGCGATGCGGGTGTTGAAGTGTTACTGGTAGGTGATTCCTTAGGAATGGTCCTCCAGGGCAACGACAGCACACTGCCTGTCAGTGTTGAGCAAGTGGCATATCATACCGCTGCGGTTCGCGCCGGCAGCCAGAACGCAATGATCATGGCAGATATGCCTTTCATGAGTTACGGCACCCCCGCACAGGCAATGGAAAGCGCAGCCGCACTGATGCAGGCCGGCGCACACATTATCAAGCTTGAAGGCGCAGCCTGGCTGGATGAAACCATTGAACTCCTGGTACAGCGCGGTGTACCCGTTTGCGCACACCTCGGCCTTACTCCTCAGACAGTCAATGTACTGGGTGGATATAAAGTCCAGGGCCGTAATGATGATGCAGCGCAACAAATCCTCAGTGACGCACGCCGTCTGGAACAGGCCGGCGCCAGCCTCCTGTTACTGGAATGTGTTCCAAGTGATCTTGCACGGGCTGTCACCCAGGCTGTCAGTATCCCGGTCATAGGCATTGGCGCAGGTGCCGATACCGACGGACAGGTACTGGTCATGCACGATATGCTGGGCATCACACCGGGCAAAAAAGCCCGTTTCGTTAAGAACTTCATGCAGGAAGCCGACAGCATCTCAGGGGCATTCAAAGCTTATGCCGATGCAGTTAAACAAGGTAGCTTCCCCGGGCCGGAACACGGCTTCGAATAACGGCACTGATGCCAGAGCCGGAGGCATTCCGGCTCATATTTCGGATTTCAGATTATGCAAACAATTCACAGCATTACCGAGCTGCAGGCAGTTCTGGGTAATGAACGTGCTGCTAATAAGCGCATTGCTTTCGTACCAACCATGGGCAACCTTCATGAAGGTCATATTCAGCTGATTCATCAGGCAAACCGTAATGCCGACATTACCGTTGCGAGTATCTTTGTAAACCCGCTTCAGTTTGGTGAAAACGAAGATCTGGATGCCTATCCACGCACCCTGCAGAGCGATCAGGAAAAGCTCAGCGCTGCTGACTGTGACTACCTGTTCGCCCCTAAAATGGAAGATATGTACCCTAATGGTCAGGTCATCCAGACCCTGGTAGAGGTACCTGGCATCTCACAACTGCATTGTGGTATTTCACGGCCAATTCACTTCCGCGGCGTTGCTACGGTTGTCTGCAAACTGTTTGGCATTGTACGCCCGGATGTTGCCATTTTTGGCGAGAAAGACTTCCAGCAACTGATGGTAATCCGCCGGATGACCGAAGATTTGTTCCTGCCAGTTGAAATTCAGGGCGCTCCGATTGCCCGCGCCGAAAGCGGCCTGGCCCTCAGCTCCCGAAACGGTTACCTCAGCGAACAGGAAATGGAAATCGCTCCGACCCTTAACCGGACTATCCGTGAAACTGTTGCCCAGGTAATTTCCGGCAATCATGATTACAGCCAGTTGGAAGAATCAGCTCAGCAACAGCTGGAAGAAGCCGGCTTTAAACGTGATTATTTCAATATTTGCCGCCGGCACGATCTGCAACCTGCCCAGCCGGAAGATAAAGAGCTGGTTCTTGTTGCGGCAGCCTATCTGGGTAAAGCACGACTGATCGATAACATGGTAATTGATCTTTAACTGAACAGCGGCGGGAGCCTGTCCCGCCCTCCTCTCTTCTACCTGCCCCAGCATCTTCACTCTCTGCTAAGCCCTTGATAATCCTTAAAAGCCAAAAGCCCTTCGGATTACTGCGTTGCAGTTAAAAACTGACTATGTTTTACTGCAGTGCACAAAATAAAATACTTGCTGCCGGATAACCTCTGAATCAACATCGTTTTCTGCCCTGAGCGCAATAAAACAGTCATCAGAATCCCTTATCCTACAGCCAAGTTTTGATCAGCAAGAGGGAATATTATGCGTGACGTAGTAGTTGTAGCTGCAAGCCGTACGGCAATCGGTAGTTTTAACGGAACCCTTGCCTCGGTTGCAGCCAGCGACCTTGGTGCAACTGTGATTAAAAGCCTGCTGGATAAGTCAGGGGTTGATGGCAGCCAGGTAGAAGAAGTCATCATGGGTCAGGTACTGACCGCCGGCTGCGGGCAAAACACCGCTCGCCAGGCCAGCATCAATGCAGGCTTACCGGTTGAAGTGTCTGCAATGACCATCAACAAGGTATGCGGTTCCGGCCTTAAAGCCATCCAGCTGGCCACCCAGGCAATTCGCTGCGGCGATGCTGACATCATCATTGCCGGCGGCCAGGAAAACATGAGCGCATCTGCTCACGTACTGCCAAATTCCCGCAACGGTGCCCGTATGGGTGACTGGAAAATGGTTGATACCATGATCAAAGATGGCCTGTGGGATGCATTCAATGACTACCACATGGGTATCACCACCGAGAATATCGTTGAGAAATACGGCTTCACCCGTGAAGAACAGGATGCCTTTGCAGCCCTTTCCCAGAATAAAGCTGAAGCCGCTCAGGCAGCCGGTAAATTTACCGATGAAATCGTGCCTGTGGTTATCCCTCAGCGCCGTGGCGATGACATCGTATTCGATACCGATGAGCAGCCCCGTGCCGGTGTAACCGCTGAAGCGCTGGGCAAGCTGCGTCCTGCTTTCAAAAAGGACGGCACCGTGACCGCCGGTAACTCTTCAACTATTAACGATGGCGCTGCTGCAGTGATGCTGTGCTCGGCTGAGAAAGCAACCGAACTGGGGCTGCCTGTCCTGGCCCGTATCAAAGCCTATGCAAGTGCAGGTGTTGATCCGTCCATCATGGGCACCGGCCCAATTTGTGCCACACAGAAAGCCCTGGAAAAGGCTGGCTGGGGCATTGATGAACTGGAACTTGTTGAAGCTAACGAAGCCTTTGCTGCTCAGGCGATGTCAGTAAACAAGGATCTGGGATGGAATACCGACATTGTTAACGTTAATGGCGGTGCCATTGCGCTGGGTCACCCGATCGGTGCATCCGGCTGCCGAGTATTTGTCAGCCTGCTGCATGAAATGCAGCGCCGTGACGCCAAGAAGGGCCTTGCTACTCTGTGTATCGGTGGTGGTATGGGTACTGCTCTGGCTGTCGAGCGGGATTGAATCGCTCTTTCAGGTACAAAAAAACGGGACTGATGTCCCGTTTTTTTATGCGCAGGCTATATCCGCTTACCAGGGAACTAAAGCACACAGGAGGTAGCGAGACTCAGGTATGCTTCGGGCAGCGAATCAACCGTTAACGCAACAAGTCTTCCCCACTGAGTCCGTTTCGTTCGACAATCTCACGCAACTTACGCAGGGCTTCTACCTGAATCTGCCTTACCCGCTCACGGGTAAGCCCGATCTCACGGCCAACCTCTTCCAGGGTACTCATTTCAAATCCGCGCAGGCCGAAACGGCGGGACAATACCTCGGAGTGTTTCTCCGGTAGCATATCCAGCCACTGATTCAGGTTACCGCTGATATTAGAGTTCTGCAGCAGGGTTTCCGGATCAGAACTTTCTTCATCCGGAATCGTCTCCAACAACATTTTATCGGAGTCTTTACCTACCGGTGTATCTACAGATGTAACCCGTTCATTAAGCCCGAACATCCGCTCAACGTTTTCGACCGGCTTATCAACCGCCTGGGCAATCTCTTCAACAGAAGGCTCGTGATCAAGCTTTTGCGCCAGTTCACGGGCAGCCCGTAAATACACGTTCAGTTCTTTAACCACATGAATAGGCAACCGGATAGTACGGGTCTGATTCATAATCGCCCGCTCAATGGTCTGCCGAATCCACCAAGTAGCATAGGTTGAAAAACGGAATCCCCGCTCAGGATCAAACTTTTCAACGGCACGGATCAGTCCGAGGTTACCCTCTTCAATCAGATCCAGCAGGGTAAGCCCCCGGTTGATATAACGTCTGGCGATCTTAACAACCAGTCTCAGGTTGCTTTCGATCATACGCTTGCGCGCGGCCTCGTCGCCCTTCAGAGAGCGGCGGGAGAAATAGACTTCTTCTTCAGCAGACAGCAACGGAGAAAAGCCTATCTCATTGAGATAAAGCTGCGTTGCATCCAGAGTTTTGGCGTTTAATAAATCATTATGCGCCATACTGCCTTTACCACGCCCGCTGTTCATGAATTTAGGCTTCGCGGCCTCATCACGCTCAGTGGTTACTGTGGCTGTATCTTGCTCAGTTTTTTCAATATTTTCCATCGACCCACCTCAAATAGTTCCATTAACTGTGTGTCCCGGCTATCTTCTTTTGGGCAAGTACTTCTTAGGATCAACCGGACTCCCATTCCGGCGTATCTCAAAATGCAGCATGTTACGGGTGGCACCGCTACTGCCAATTTCGGCAATCTTATCACCGACTTTTACAACATCATTCTCCTTTACAAGAATTTTGCTATTGTGCCCGTAAGCGCTCAAATAGGTTTGATTGTGGTTAATGATCACCAGATTTCCATAACCTAATAATCCACTACCGACATATACAACTTTGCCGGATTCAGCCGCATAAACGGACTCACCCCGCTCACCCAAAAAGTTGATACCCTTATTTACCTTACCACTGCTGCTATAGCCCTGTACAATCCGACCCTTAGCTGGCCAGCGCCATTGCAGCTTACGATTTGCTGCTAAAGTAACGCTCTTGCCCGCAGTAGCAGGCTTTACCGGCGTTTTTTTAACTTTAGTCTCATTTTGGGTATTTTTGGGTTTTTTAACTGTTTTTTGTGCAGTCTTAGTCTTGGCTTTAGTGGGTTTAACTGAGGCTGATGATTTACTTTCTGTCCGGTCAGCCAGAGGGGCGGCATCAGAACCGCGGGCTACCGCTGAGGTATTCAGGGACAGTTTCTGCCCGGGGTAGATAGCATAAGAACGGTCAATATTATTGGCCCGGGCAAGCTGACGGTAATCCAGCCCGTATTTAAATGCGATACCGTAAAGTGTATCGCCCCGACGAACGGTATATTCTGAAAGGTTACCACTGCGTACAGCGCTGGTACTGACCCGGCGCTGATCGCTGGCTGAAAGATCACTGATAGGTGCGTAGGCGCTGTTGCTCGCGCAACCGGACATTACCAGCAAAGATGCAAGCATCATTACCAATAACTGTCGGTCGAGCACTCCAGCCATACACATTACTCCCAAGCGTTACCTGTCTGAGGACAAACCACGCTCCATTAACAGTACAATCGCCCCGCCCAACACCATCAAAGCAAGACTCGCATATAAGTATGATGGCTCACCGGTCAGCGCCTGATAACTCAGGGGTAATACATTATCCTGAGCCAGAGGAATCTGTTCGCCATGGCGGTTAATGGTATACGCAGTGGTATATTTCCAGGGCCAGATTTTATTCAGCGAGCCCAGCATAAAGCCCGCCAGGATCGCCAGAGTTGCCATCTTATAATGGGCAAACATCCAGCTAAGCACCCGTGAAAAGCCACTGATCCCCACCACACAGCCCGCCAGGAACAGGCCCAGCACCTGAACATCAAACGCCTTTACAGCACCCAAAACCGGTGTATACATACCAATAATCAGCAGAATAAAGCTACCTGAAATCCCCGGTAAAATCATTGCGCAGATAGCCACCATTCCTGACAGAAAAACCGCCAGAGCCGTAGGTTCTATTTCAGTGGGTGTTATTGACGTCACCAGATAAGCGAGCATTGCACCGACGACGAAAGTTATCGTCAGCGTGACATTCCAGTGATCAATCTGAGTCATCACCAGCCAGCAGGAAGCCAGAATCAGCCCAAAGAAAAACGCCCATAACATAACCGGATAGGTATCAAGCAAGAACAATACACTGCTGGCAACTGTCGCAATGCTCGTTACAATTCCCAGCACAAGCACCAGCAGAAAACTGCCGTTTATATGATTCCAGGCATTTCTGATTTGTCCGGAAAACAGCATCTTCAATGCTTCTGCATCGACTGACTTGATACTGTTAATCAGTTCTTCATAGATTCCGGTAATAAATGCGATTGTGCCGCCGGATACGCCGGGAACAGCATCTGCAGCCCCCATAAGCATACCTTTTAAGAACAACCTGATCCGTGCTGATACCATTCGCTTCCCATTACTGCAAACACACGCTAAGCGTATGAACTTTATACTTTATCGTACTGTACCACTTAACAAAGGAACAAATTTAACCGCTTCAAGTACTTCAGTGGTAAATTCCATTTCAGACTGACGTATAACCAGCTTCAGTTCCTGCTGACGGCCACCGACCGGTATCACCAGACGACCGCCAATAGCTAACTGCTGAAGTAATTCCGGCGGTACCTGCTCAGGTGCAGCGGTCACCAGAATACCATCAAAAGGCCCTCGCTCAGCCCATCCCATTCCGCCATCTGTATGCCGCAAATGGACATTACGCAAAGACAGCAACTGTAAACGTTTACGGGCTTTTTCCTGCAAAGGACGAATCCGTTCAACGCTGTATACCTGATCAACTAACTGTGCCAGCACGGTCGTCTGATACCCCGAGCCGGTGCCAACTTCCAGCACCTTCTTCATTGGACCTTCAGCTAACAGCAGCTCCGTCATCTTGGCGACGATGTAAGGCTGCGAAATGGTCTGGTTGAAGCCGATTGGCAAGGCAGTATCTTCATACGCCCGGTGTGACAGCGCCTCATCAATAAAAATGTGTCGCGGAGTGCTTGCCATCACATCCAGCACCTGCGGATCAGTAATACCCTGATCCTGCAACCGCTGCACTAACCGGCTGCGGGTGCGTTGCGAGGTCATACCAATCCCCTGCAACTGTAATTTATTCACAACAACTCCTTAAACACTTAATTCTCTGACAGCGATCAGTCACTCAGGTTTTCCAGCCACTGGCTTAAATTATCCATACCTGAATACTGGGTCATATCCACATTTAGCGGGGTAATTGCCACATAGCCTTCCTGAACAGCGTAAAAATCTGTTCCGGGACCGCAGTCAGCGGCTGCGCCTGCACCGGCAATCCAGTAACGCTTTGCACCACGCGGATCAATCGACTCAACCGGTGTATCTGCCAGTACCCGGTGACCCAGCCTGACCAGCTGCATGCCTTTTATATCCTCTAAAGGACGATCAGGTACATTAATATTTAATACTGTACGGGGGGCCAGATTCAAGCGTCTGACATCTGCCAGCAGCTGCTGAATAATAACCGCTGCCGTATGATAATTATCAGGATGACTGCCCAACATAGAGACAGCAATTGGCGGCAGCTTCAGGTAACGGCCCTCGATAGCTGCAGCAACGGTTCCGGAATAAATAACATCATCCCCCAGATTCGCCCCGGCATTGATGCCTGAAATCACGATATCAGGTTTCTCACACAGCACACCGGAAATTCCCAGGTGCACACAATCCGTTGGGGTGCCGTTCAGGCTGTAAAAACCGTTATGATGCTGATGCGCTTCCAGTGGCCGGTCCAGTGTCAGCGCGTTACTGGCACCACTGCGGTTACGGTCCGGTGCAACAACATCAACACTGAAGTCTTCATACAGCGTCGTCGCCAGCACTTCCAACCCCGGTGCATACACACCATCATCATTTGATAACAAGATTCGCATTAAAATTCTCCACGCTGTGCGTTTTCAACCTGACAGATCTCCCGCAGGACACTGGTCGCAAAAGACCCCACCGACAGATCAAAACTCAGTAGCAGCTGATCATCCGCTTCCTGAACCACACTGAGATTCTGTGGCAGTAAACGCAGTGCACGGCGCTCCTGATTCAGGCCAAGCTTTTCCAAACCTGTCTGCAGTTCTTCATAACCTGCCAGTTGCGCGGTTTCCCAGTCAAAGGCCTGATCGGTACAGATGGAACGACCACGCCCCCACATTGGCGCAGTCAGATGAATATCCAGATTAGCCAGACGCTCTCCAATGGTATGGTCTTCTGCATCATACGCAAAACAACTCTGACTGCCCTGATGCATCAGCACATCACCGGCCATCGGGCCGACTTCACCGGCATATCGTGCCGATACCACCTGATTAAACAAAAAAGAACGAACGGCTGAAATATACATCCCTTTCTTATGCTTCTGCCGTTCTTTATATTCACCTTTAATCAGGGCGGCCCCTTTTGTCAGGTTCCCCCCATGGTGACCAAAACGCTGCTCACCGAAATAATTAGGAACCCCCTGGCGAACCAGCTCACAACGACGCATGACATCATCGACATCGGTGACATTGCGCAAACGGATAGCAAAACGGTTACCGGTCAGGCTCCCCAGACGTAACTTACGCCCGTGTTTAGTAGCCTTTAATACCTGAATCGTCTCACGCTCAAACAACGACCATGTCAGCGGTGCCCGCCCTGGCAGATGTACACTGAACCATTGTTCAGTCACTGCATGACGGTCTTTTTTTCCGGCATAGCCAACTTCCCGCGGACTTACCTGACAAAAGTGCGCCAGTTGCCGAGCAACCCAGTCTGTATTTTCACCGGTTTTACGGATATACAGATAAACATGATCACCGCTGCCTTCCGGTTCAAATGCCAGGTTTTCAGTAACCTGAAAATCTTCGGGCTGCTGGCGGATAAGGGCGGTGGCCCGGGGTTCGCCATAGGCATAATTCAGTTCAGTGGGAAATGCTGTGGTCATGCAAATATCCAGCGGTTAAACAATCAGGGAGTATCATCAGATACAGGGGATTTTCCGGGAATTAACTGAAAGAAGGTTTCGTCTTCGCGCACCATACCCAGGTCATTGCGGGCACGTTCTTCAAGGGCTGCCAGCCCCTTTTTAAGGTCCTGAACTTCTGCCTGTAAGCGATGGTTCCGCTCCACAAGCAAGTCATTCTCAGCCTGCTGACTCTGAATCTTATCCTGTAGCGCCCAGACCTCACGCAAGTTCGCCTCGCCAAACCAGAGACGATACTGCAGAGCTGCCACAGCAATAATCAAAATCCAAACAAGCCAGCGAAACATAGAATACCGACGCCGATCCCCAGTTAAAAAAGGGGGCTTCCGCCCCCTTATATTCAGTACTCAGTCAGCGATTAACCCTGACCTTTGATCTCTTTCAGACCATTATAGACAGCTTTATCGCCCAGCTGGTCAGCAATCCGCAGCAAGCGGTTGTACTTAGCTACACGGTCAGAACGGCACAGAGAACCGGTCTTAATCTGACCTGCAGCGGTACCAACGGCCAGATCTGCAATGGTTGTATCTTCAGTTTCACCGGAACGGTGAGAGATAACAACTGTGAAACCAGCGTCTTTAGCCATAGCAATGGCATCCAGGGTTTCAGACAGTGAACCAATCTGGTTGAACTTGATCAGGATAGAGTTACCGATGTTCTGTTCAATACCGCGAGACAGGATCTTGGTGTTAGTCACAAACAGATCATCACCAACCAGCTGTACTTTATCACCGATCTTACGGGTCAGGCTTGCCCAGCCATCCCAGTCAGACTCATCCAGACCGTCTTCAATAGAAACAATCGGGTAGTTCTCAGTCAGGTTAGCCAGGTAATCGCCGAAACCTTCGGAATCGAATACCTTACCTTCGCCAGACAGATCGTACTTGCCATCTTTGTAGAACTCAGATGCTGCGCAGTCCAGCGCCAGAGTAACATCTTTACCTAACTCATAACCGGCATTCGCAACCGCATCACGGATAACAACCAGCGCTTCTTCGTTAGAACCCAGGTTAGGCGCAAAACCACCTTCGTCACCAACAGCTGTGCTCAGGCCTTTAGCCTTCAAAACCGCCTTCAGTGCGTGGAAAATTTCCGCGCCGCAACGCAGTGCATCGGCAAAATTATCCGTTGCAACCGGCTGAACCATGAATTCCTGGATATCTACGTTGTTATCCGCGTGCTCACCACCGTTCAGGATGTTCATCATCGGCACAGGCATAGAGAACTGACCAGCAGTACCGTTCAGCTCCGCAATGTGCTCATACAGTTCAACACCTTTGCTGATCGCTGCAGCTTTAGCCGCCGCCAGTGACACAGCCAGAATAGCGTTTGCACCGAGGTTAGCTTTGTTTTCAGTACCGTCCAGCTCCAGCATTTTATTATCCAGAGCACGCTGATCAGCAACGTCCATGCCTACCAGGCTGTCACGGATTTCACCGTTAATAGCAGCAACTGCTTTCAGAACACCTTTACCCAGGTAACGAGACTTATCACCGTCACGCAGTTCCAGCGCTTCACGTGAGCCTGTAGAGGCACCGGAAGGCGCACAGGCAGATGCCTGCTGGCCAGTGCTTAGAATTACATCCGCTTCAACGGTTGGGTTACCACGGGAATCAAGCACTTCGCGAGCTTTGATATCAGCAATTGTTGCCATTAATAGAACTCCAATATTACTTAGATATTACTTTTCAAGATCCGCCTGGGTTAAGGCAGCTTCAATAAATCCACGGAATAAGCCATGGCCGTCACGCGGGGTCGAGGTAAACTCAGGGTGGAACTGACAGGCAACGAACCAAGGGTGATCCGGCACTTCCACTACTTCAACCAGTTCACCATCAACAGAACGGCCAGCAATGACCAGACCGGCTTCTTCCAGCTGTGCAACGTAGTTGTTGTTCACTTCATAACGGTGACGGTGACGTTCTTTAATTTCTGTCGCGCCGTAAGCTGCTGCAGAGGTTGTGCCTTCTTTCAGGTGACAAACCTGTGCACCCAGACGCATTGTGCCGCCCAGATCATCAGCATCGCCACGTAATTCAGTCACACCTTCTTCGGTCATCCACTCGGTGATCAGACCAATCAGCGGGTTATTCGCATCTGCATCAAACTCTGTGCTGCTGGCATCTTCAATGCCGGCTACATGGCGTGCATATTCAATAACCGCTACCTGCATACCCAGACAAATACCCAGGTACGGTACTTTGTTTTCACGGGCATACTTAACCGCAGCAATCTTACCTTCCACACCGCGCTCACCAAATCCGCCCGGTACCAGGATTGCAGATACGTCTGACAACAGATCAACGCCATCACGTTCTACCTGCTCAGAATCGATATACTTGATGTTTACCTTGGTGCGCAGCTCGATACCGGCATGGGAAATCGCTTCGATCAGCGACTTGTAGGCATCCAGTAATTCCATGTACTTGCCCACCATCGCGATGGTCACTTCGCGGTGTGGGTTCAGCTTGGCATCGGCAACACGGTCCCATTCGCTCAGATCAGCGGCTGGACAATCCAGATTAAACCGTTCGATAACGATCTGATCCAGACGCTGTTCGCTCAACAGGCGAGGGATTTTATAGATGGAATCAGCATCCGGCAGGGAAATAACCGCACGCTCTTCAACGTTGGTAAACAGTGACAGCTTACGGCGTGAGCTTGCTGGAATCGCCACTTCAGAACGGCACACCAGAATGTCTGGCTGAATACCGATAGAACGCAGTTCTTTTACGGAATGCTGTGAAGGCTTGGTCTTGATTTCACCGGCAGTGGCAATATACGGCACCAGGGTCAGGTGCATGAACATCGCGCGGTTGAAGCCCAGCTCAACTTTTAACTGACGCACTGCTTCCATAAACGGCAGAGATTCGATATCACCCACTGTTCCGCCAATTTCCACCAGCGCAATATCAGCATCGCCGGCACCGTCAATGACACGGCGCTTAATTTCGTCAGTGATATGAGGGATAACCTGAACAGTACCGCCCAGATAGTCACCGCGGCGCTCTTTACGCAGTACGTGCTGATAAACACGACCGGCAGTGAAGTTGTTACGCTTACCCATGGTTGTACGGATAAAACGCTCATAGTGGCCCAGATCCAGATCCGTCTCAGCACCATCTTCGGTGACAAATACTTCACCGTGCTGAATCGGGCTCATCGTGCCCGGATCGACGTTAATATAAGGGTCCAGCTTAAGCATGGTGACTTTAAGCCCCCGCGCTTCAAGAATTGCAGCCAGTGAAGCGGATGCGATGCCTTTCCCCAACGAAGAAACAACACCGCCAGTGACGAAGATATAACGCGTCATGTGGAACCTGTATATGGTCGTAAACTTGGATAACGCCGTTTAATCAGCTATTCCTTTGCGGAATATTTTTTTCACGCAATAAAAAATACCGGCCGGAACAGGTATTTACGAAAGGCTTTCAGTCTGATTAAAACAGCAACATAAGATGGGGCTACAGGGTACCAGAATCACTGCCGGCAAACAATGCAACGGGCTGCCAATCTAGCCAGAAAGGCGGCTTATTTTCACCTTCACACCAGCCCTCACAAATACAGATTCCCGGGACCGCTACAATTTCATCACCGCGAACACATACCGGCCACTGATCCCGTTGCCAGGGCGGTACGCCAGCTTCCTGAAATAAATGCTTTAACGACTTTCCCGGCCGGCCTGACGGATAACACTTATCCCCATCCCGACGGTTGCGGATTTTCACCCCCGCCAGCCATGGATCAGGACAGATATCAGATTCTGCAGTCAGTGACAGACGCCCTGGATAACGCTCAGGTGCCGCCAGTACATCTACCAGCAGAGCATCCCATTGCGGACAGGCCTTCACCGCTTCAATAAATAAACGGTTACGGTAGCGGCGAATAACCCGGTCACCCAGTATCAGCTCCGGCTGCCGGTCACTGGCTGCTGCAATTAATGCCTTAAGACTACTCAGCTGTGCAGCACTGAGCAAAACACCGGCGCAGCGGCACCAGTAACGCAACAGGTTTGCCTGACGCCGCTGCGACAGCAATTGCAACTTAACTGTCAGCAAACAGTTATCGACGGAACAGTTCTGGAAATCAGACTGAGCAAGCTCTTCCAGCAGTGCTTCAGCATCCGCCAGATGACTGGCCGTTGCCTGAAGGCGCTCACTGATACCGGACCAGCGTCCGGCAAGTAAAGGCAGTACCTGCTGACGGAGAAAATTACGGTCATACTGAATATCCGTATTGCTCGGATCTTCCACCCAGCACAAACCTTCCTTCTGCGCCCACGCTTTCAGCTCACTCCGGCTAAAATCCAGCAGTGGTCTGAATAACGCCCCATCGCCCAAGGCACGCTGCCGAGGCATTGCAGCCAACCCCCGTACACCAGCCCCCCGAAACAGACGGAACAACAGGGTTTCAGCCTGATCATCACTGTGATGCGCCAGTAATACACAGGTATTCTCAGACTGCGCCTTTGCAAATACTTCATAGCGGGCATTTCTGGCGGCAGTTTCAATACTGCCCGGCTGCAAGTTCACCTGCTCGGCACAAAACGCCAGCCCCCGTTGTTCAGCCTGACGGGCACAAAACGCCTGCCACTCATCGGCTTCTGCCTGGAGCTGATGATTAATATGCAGCACCGTTAACCGGTCAGCAGGTAAACAGCGACTGGCAAGCTCCAGCAGCACCATTGAGTCCAGCCCGCCACTGAGCGCGACAATCCAGTGATCAACACCGGACTGACTCGCCAGTTGCTGTTCAAAGCGCTGCAGGAAGGTATCGTTAGCCATCTTGCCCATATACAGGTCTCTGTCTGAATTACTGGTGATTGTAACCTGAAACAAAAAAACCGCCGGGGATACCGACGGTTTTTTTTATAACAGAGTAATCTTACTGATCAATGCCGTAAGACATCAGACGCTGGTAACGACGCTCCAGCAGCTCTTCTGTGTTGAATTCATCATAGCGTGCCAGGGTTTCCATCAGATGCTTCTTCAGGTTAGCCGCCATTAAACCGTGGTCACGGTGCGCACCGCCCAGAGGCTCATCAACAATCTGGTCAACCAGTCCCAGCTCAGACAGACGGTCAGATGTCAGCCCCATTGCCTTGGCGGCATCCGGCGCACGTTCTGCACTCTTCCACAGGATAGACGCACAGCCTTCAGGTGAAATTACAGAATACGTTGAATAACGTAACATCAGCAGTTCATCGCAAACACCGATCGCCAGTGCACCACCGGAACCACCTTCACCGATAACGGTAGAAATAACTGGGGTTTTCAAGCGAGACATAACGGCCAGGTTATAAGCAATCGCTTCACTCTGACCACGTTCTTCTGCACCGATACCCGGATACGCACCCGGTGTGTCAATGAAGGTCAGAACCGGCATATTGAAACGCTCAGCCATTTCCATCAGACGCAGCGCTTTACGGTAGCCTTCAGGACGTGGCATACCAAAGTTACGGCGTACTTTTTCTTTAACTTCACGGCCTTTCTGATGACCTACCAGCATTACCGGACGGCCTTCCAGACGTGCGATACCGCCAATCAGTGCCTGATCATCCGCGTAATGACGGTCACCGTGCAGCTCTTCAAACTCATCAAAGATGTGCTTAACGTAATCAAGCGTATACGGACGCTGAGGGTGCCGCGCCAGCTGTGACACCTGCCATTCGCTCAGGTCAGAGAATAAAGACTCAGTCAGGCTGCTGCTTTTTGCCTGCAACTTGCTGATTTCTTCTTCAATATTCAGTTCGTTGTCATTACCAACCAGACGCAACTCTTCGATCTTCGCTTCAAGGTCAGCAATTGGCTGTTCAAAATCCAGATAATTGGGATTCATGCGTAACGTATTCCGTTTGTTTCTATATCGCTGCCGGGCGTGTCCCGGTAACGGAAAAAAATTCTGCTAAGTGTACCCGTACATGGAATTAAGAACCAGTATCAGGCGACACTTAGCGGCGATTTAATAACAAATAGACACAGCATCACCACCAAACTGATCCTTCAGCTTCAGTAACACTTCATCTGTTGGTTCCACTTTCCAGTCATCCCCCAGATACACCCGCGCCGATGCATCTTCCCGGCTGTACTGCAAAGCAACACTCACAGCTGAAGCCCCTTTAGCACCTTCAAGTACTTGTTCAAGGGCCTTAAGCTGACGTTCTTTCAGCTGATCAGCCTGACAATTTACCTGAATATGGGATGCATAACGGGCACGTGCCTGAGTGATATCGATGACTTTACTGGCCCGAACTTTAGTCCGGCCTGAATAGTCATCGTGGGCAATTTCACCTTCCACCAGCAGGATCGCATCTTTGCTCAGCAGATGGCGGTGCTCATCAAAGCTGTCGCCGAACAGGGTGATCTCGATTCGGGAAGTCCGGTCATCCAGCGTAATAAAGCACAGCGGATCACCTTTCTTGGTTTTCTTCATCCGGATATCGACCACCAGCCCCAGCATTTTCTGCTGCTGACCCCGTGCCGGCTGCAATTCAACAATCCGCTTGGAAATAATATTTGGCAATTCAGATTCGTATTCGTCGATCGGGTGACCCGTCACATACAAACCAAGGGTATCTTTCTCACCCTGCAGGCGTTCCTTATCCGTCCAGCAACGCAGCTTCATGTAGTCTGCATAAGGATCACGGGGATCTTCGGCCTCCATATCCCCGAACAGGTCAAACATCCCGGCGCTCTGATTACGCTCATTCTGGTCAGCCGCTTTCAGCGCTTCAGGAATGGCCGCCCACAGCTGAGCCCGGTCCGGGCCGAGCTTATCCAGTGCGCCACAGCGAACCAGCGCTTCCATTACCCGCTTGTTAATCTTCTTGCTGCCAACCCGCTTACAGAAATCAAAAATATCCTTAAACGGCCCTTCCTGACGGGCTTCAACAATCGATTCAATAGGACCTTCACCAACGCCCTTCACAGCCCCCAGCCCGTAAACGATTTCACCGTCGTCATTAACGGTAAACATATATTCGCCACAGTTCACATCCGGCAGGACCAGTGGTAGCTCCATGGTCCGGCATTCTTCAATGAAGATCACCACTTTGTCGGTGTTCTGCATATCAGATGACAATACTGCGGCCATAAAAGGCGCCGGATAATGGGCTTTCAACCAGGCTGTCTGATAGGAAACCAGTGCATAGGCAGCAGAGTGAGATTTGTTGAAACCGTAACCGGCAAACTTTTCCACCAGGTCGAAGATGTTACCGGCCAGATCCCGGTCGATACCATTCTTTTCCGAACCGTCCAGAAAGGAGATCCGCTGCTTAGCCATTTCTTCAGGCTTTTTCTTACCCATCGCCCGGCGCAGCATGTCCGCACCGCCAAGGGTATAACCCGCCATGACCTGGGCGATCTGCATAACCTGTTCCTGATACAGGATGATGCCGTAGGTCGGCTCCAGTACAGGCTGCAGGCTATCCAACTGGTAATCCGCATGAGGATACGCCAGCTCAGCCAGACCGTGCTTACGGGCAATGAAGTCATCAACCATGCCTGACTGCAACGGCCCCGGCCGGAACAGTGCCACCAGTGCCACAATATCTTCAAAACGGCTTGGCTTCAGACGGTTTACAAGGTCCTTCATACCGCTGGACTCAAGCTGGAAAACCGCCGTGGTTTCGGCAGATTGCAACAGATCGAATGTCTTTGGATCTTCCAGATCAATCAGCGCAATATCCAGCCGTTCTTCGCCGTTCTTCGCCCGGATCCGGTCGATGGTCTTCACCGCCCAGTCGATAATGGTCAGGGTCCGCAACCCCAGGAAGTCGAACTTAACCAGCCCGGCTTCCTCCACGTCGCCCTTATCAAACTGAGTAACCAGCCCCTGCCCGTGTTCATCACAATAAGTGGCGGCAAAGTCTGTCAGTTTGGTTGGCGCGATTACCACACCTCCGGCGTGCTTACCGACGTTACGGGTAACCCCTTCCAGCTTGTAGGCCATGTCCATGATTTCCTGCGCTTCTTCGCTGGACTCCACAAACTCACGCATCATCGGCTCTTCTTCCATAGCCTTGCTGAGCGTCATGCCAATTTCAAAAGGAATAAGCTTGGACAGCTTATCCGCCAGACCAAATGCCTTGCCCTGTACCCGGGCAACATCCCGTACAACCGCTTTTGCTGCCATGGTACCGAAGGTTACGATCTGGGATACCGCATCACGACCATAGGTCTCAGCCACATAGTCGATAACCTTATCGCGGTTATCCATACAGAAGTCGATATCGAAGTCGGGCATCGATACCCGTTCCGGGTTCAGGAATCGTTCGAAAAGAAGGTCATATTCAAGCGGATCAAGGTCGGTAATTTTTTGCGCATACGCCACTAACGAACCTGCACCGGAACCCCGCCCAGGACCTACAGGCACACCGTTATCCTTACCCCACTGAATGAAGTCCATTACGATCAGGAAGTAACCGGGAAAACCCATCTGGGTAATGATATCCAGCTCGAAGTTCATCCGTTCTTCGTAGGGTTTACGCTTCTCTGCATAATCCTCGGCATCTTTATCCAGCAGGATTTCAAGGCGCTCTTCCAACCCTTTCCACGACACATCGGCGAAAAACTCGTCCATGGTCATGCCTTCCGGAATCGGATATTTCGGCAAGTAATAGGTACCCAGATCAAGCTGCAGGTTACAGCGCTTGGCTATCTCTACCGTATTGGCAACCGCTGAAGGAATATCCGCGAACAGCTCCTGCATCTCTTCAGCAGATTTCAGATACTGAGTATCACTGTAATCTTTAGGACGGGTAGGATCTTCAAGCGTGCGGCTTTGGTTAATACAGACCCGGGCCTCGTGAGCCTCAAAATCATCCGGGGAAATAAACATGACTTCATTGGTCGCCACCAGTGGGCAACCGCTGCGCTGGGCCAGCTGCACCGAAGCATGTACACACTCTTCATCGTTAGTCCGGTCGGTTCGCTGGATCTCCAGATAAAACCGCTGCGGGAACATTTCCTGCCACTGAGCAAGTATGGCATCCGCTTCATCACTACCAGCAAGTAAGGCTTTACCGATTTCACCTTCTTTCGCACCGGACAAAGCGATCATGCCTTCCGGCTGGGCGGCAATCCAGTCTTTGAGGATGACCGCACGGTCATGCAACACATTCTGACCTTTCTCATACGCCAGAGAAATCAGTTCCGTCAGGTTCCGGTAACCGGTCTCATTCATTGCCAGCAAAGTCAGTCGGTGCGCCTCATCATCCTTGAGGCTGTTTACCACCCAGACATCTGAGCCGAAGATCGGCTTAACCCCGGCACCCGTAGCTGCTTTGAAGAATTTAATCAGGCCAAACAGATTAGTCTGGTCCGTCAGTGCAATTGCCGGTATCTGTTGTTGCTTAACAGCTCCCATCAGCTCTTTAATACGAACCAGGCCATCAACCAGTGAGAATTCACTGTGCAGGCGCAGATGGACAAAACCGGGAGCGTTATTCATAAATAAACCAACTCAGTTAAACAGATTGTTGTTCGAGTAAACGGGCAACAGGCTTAAAGCTGCGCCGGTGTTCTGCAATAGGGCCATATTTTTCAAGTTGCGCCATATGCAGGGCGGTCGGATACCCTTTATGCTTGGCAAAGCCATATTCCGGGTAAAGCTCATCAAGCGCTTTCATTTCCCGGTCCCGATATACCTTCGCTAAAATAGACGCGGCACTGATCGCAGGTTCTTTAAGATCACCTTTTACAATGGCTTCAGAAGGACAAACCAGCCCGGTCGGGCAGCGGTTACCGTCAATCAATGCATACTCAGGTACCGGGTTCAGCTGATTAACCGCCCGGCTCATAGCGAGCATTGAAGCATGCAGAATATTCAGTTCGTCTATTTCAGCTACATCAGCCCAGGCTATGGCCCAGGCAAGTGCTTTTTCCTGAATTTCAGGGTACAGCAGCTCACGTTTTTTTTCGGTGAGTTTTTTTGAATCAGTCAGCCCGGCAACAGGATTATCCGGATCAAGAATCACCGCAGCTGCCACCACTTTTCCAACCAGCGGACCACGGCCAACTTCATCAACACCGGCCACCAGCTGATGGCTGCGAAAATCAAATCCCTGCGTTTGCATTCAGGCCCCTCCCTGCTTATCAGTTACCAGCTGTAAAACTGCCTCTGCAGCACGCTGATCAGCATCCTGCCGAAGCTCAAGGTGTAACTGATGAAAGCGCTGCGTCATCGGCCCGTGCTGTTCACTGTCATGTAAAGCCTTCTCAACCAGAGGGCCCAGTATTTCCGGCCGCACATCATTTTGTAACACTTCAGGTACTAACTTTTCACCAGCCAGTAAATTTGGCAACGAGATGTAAGGGGTTTTAACCAGACGGGACAGAATCCGGTAAGTCAGTGACGCCATTTTGTAAGCGACCACCATCGGCTTTTTAAGTAACATCGCTTCAAGGGTAACCGTACCCGAAGCCATCAGTATGGCATCGCTTGCCTGCATCACTAAACGGGATTCCTTCAGATGCAGTCTGACAGGTAAATCCTGGTATTCTGACTGTAACAACGCCTGGAGCGTGTCAAAACGGGTCTGATTTGCCGCCGGAAGAATGAAACGCAAGTCCGGATTTCTTTCCAATAACCATCGCACAGTATCCAGAAAAGGGCGTGCCAGATACTTCAGTTCCCCGCCACGGCTCCCGGGCATAACAGCAATCAGTTGCTCTTCTTCAGAAATGCCAAGCTGACGCCGTGCTTCAGCCTGATCCGGCTGAAGGTCAATCATATTTGCCAGCGGATGACCCACAAATCTGACCGGCATATTATGCTGTTCATAAAAACGTGCCTCAAAGGGCAACAGCGTTAACATCAGATCAGTGGTATTAAGAATCTTAAATACCCGCTTGCTGCGCCAGGCCCACACTGACGGGCTGACATAATGGACGGTAGGAATACCTGCAGCGCGCAACTTCCCTTCCAGGTTGAGGGTAAAGTCCGGTGCATCTATGCCAATAAAGACGTCTGGCTGCCAGTCAGTGAGTTGCTGTGTCAGTTGCTTACGGATATTAAGAAGCTCTCTGAGCCGCCCTAGCACTTCAACCAGCCCCATCACCGACAAACGCTCCATCGGATAAAGCGAATGGCAGCCTTCAGCCTGCATCAGCTCACCACCAATGCCGCGGACTTCAAGATCTGGATTTGACTGGCGTAACGCCCTGATCAGACCGGCGCCAAGGATATCCCCTGACGCCTCACCGGCTACGACAGCAACTTTCATACGTCCGGCCATAGAAATGATTAGCGGATTATGCCCCGCTCAGAAGATTTCAGTGAATCGATAATCAGCTGTACTTCAGCACAGTCAACAACCAGCTTTTGCAGTTCAGCCAGTGCTTCATCCAGTTTTAAACCGCTGCGATAAATCAGTCGGTATGCGCGCTTAATCGTACGGATAGCATCATCGCTGTATCCTTTACGGCGTAATCCCACTGAGTTAATACCATGTGGTTTCGCCGAGTTACCATTGCACATAACAAAAGCAGGCACATCCTGCAGCACGACAGTTCCAGCACCACACATACTGTATGATCCAATATGGCAAAACTGATGCACCGCCGTAAAGCCACCCAGGATAATATAATCCCCTAAGTGAACATGGCCGGCCAGCGCTGCATTATTCGCGATAATATTATGGTTACCCACAACACAGTCATGCGCCACATGCGCATTGGCCATGAACAGATTATCACTGCCAATTATCGTAATGCTGTTATCCTGAACAGTACCCCGGTGAATCGTACAACCTTCACGAAAAACGTTGTCATCACCGATTACCAGCTCTGTAGGCTCACCCTGATATTTTTTATCCTGACAGTCTTCACCAATGCTGGTGAACTGAAACACACGGTTATTTTTGCCCATCTTTGTCGGGCCTTTTATCACCGCATGGGGACCTATACGGCACCCGGCACCAATCTCAACATCCGCACCGATGTAGCTCCAGGGACCTACTTCAACATCGTCAGCCAGCTTTGCGCCGGGCTCAACTATTGCTTGTGGATGAATCAATCTCAGACCTTTCTGTCAGCACAAAGAATTGTCGCAGAGCTTGCAAGCTCACCGTTCACAGTCGCTTTAACATCAAATTTCCAGATACCGCGCTTTTCTGAAACGATTGTAGCTTCCAGCTGTAGCTGGTCACCTGGCACTACCGGACGCTTAAAACGCAGCTTATCAGAACCTACAAAGTAATAAATAGAGCCGTCCTGCGGTGTTTTATCCATGGTTTTAAAACCAAGGATACCTGCCGCCTGTGCCATTGCCTCAACAATCAGCACACCAGGCATTACCGGATGATCAGGAAAGTGCCCGTTAAAAAAAGGCTCATTAATCGTAACATTTTTATAAGCAACGATGGATTCCCCGGGTATTAGTTCAACCACCCTGTCGACTAATAAAAAAGGATAACGGTGGGGTAAATATTTGCGGATCTCATTAACATCCATCATTCGGATCAACCTTTGCTTTGTATTGCTTAAATTCTGCTTCTAACTTTTTCAGCTTACGTGACATATCGTCAAGCTGACGAAAACGAACAACATTCCGCTTCCATTGTGAATGTGGCTCGGCGACTGTACCGGAGGAATAAGCACCGGCAGAGTCAATATTCTTACTTACTAACGACATAGCCGTTATATGTGTACCGGCTACAATTTCGAGATGTCCGGTAATACCACAGGCACCTGCCACAGTACATCCTTCACCGATATGCGTACTGCCGGCAACCGCAGTACAGCCAGCGATGGCGGTATTATCACCGATGACAACGTTATGTGCTATCTGTACCTGATTATCGATAATAACACCGTCACCAATGTACGTATGATCCAGAGCTCCGCGGTCGATCGTTGTACCGGCACCGATCTCCACCCTGCTTCCGACCCGCACACCACCTAACTGGTAAATCTTCAGCCACTGACCGTTATTCTGCGCGAAACCAAAACCGTCGGCACCAAGAACTGCCCC
Organism: Aliamphritea spongicola; assembly: GCF_017051665.1. Lineage (NCBI taxonomy): Bacteria > Pseudomonadati > Pseudomonadota > Gammaproteobacteria > Oceanospirillales > Oceanospirillaceae > Aliamphritea > Aliamphritea spongicola. The sequence goes on along the minus strand of NZ_JAFIDL010000007.1, from coordinate 161,086 downwards.
ACTGTGAATACGGCAATCCTCACCCACCTTTACGTCGTTATAAAACGTCACGTTCGGCTGAATAACCGATCCTGCACCGATCTCACACTCATTGCCCAGTACAGTATTTGCACCGACAGAAACACCACTGCCAATCTTACAATTTTCACCAATGACAACGTTCGGCGCAATCGTTACATCCGCATCAATGGTTGCTGTCGGGGCTATTACCGCACTGCTGGCAATACTGCCCATCTGCACACCATCGGCTCCGCTGAATAAGCGACTAACCCTGGCATACGCAATATAAGGATCGTCTACAATCAGGCAAGCAGTCGGCACCAGAGCTTTATGCTCTTCACTGACTAATACCGCACCTGCACGGCATTTTTTCAACTGTTGCAAATAACGGGGTTTTGCACTGTGAAAAAACGTAAGATGCCTAGCGTCCGCATGCTCAAGAGTTGCTAGGCCAGTAATTTCCGCCTCGCCGCCTTCAAGCGTTGCATTCAGATATGTTGCTAACTCTTGTAGTGAATACTGCAAACCCGACACAGCCAACTTATTGCTTGTTCAGTAATTCAACAACCTTTGCTGTGATATCCAGCTCAGGCTTGGCATAAATTGTGGACTGTTTGTTAATCACAACGTCGTAACCGCCTTTTTCAATCATGTCACGGATGACAGCATCCAGACGTGGACGCATTTTCTTTAAAAAAGCCTGCTCTCGCTCACGCTGTTGTAACTGCATTTCCTGTCCCTGACGCTGATACTCGGTCACCAACTTTTGGAACTGCAGATTCTTCTGTTGCAAATCAGCCTGACTGGCACCCGCTGCCTGCGCACTTTGCAGGTCACCCTGCATCTGCTTAACCTGACTTTCCAGTTCAGCTAACTGTGCCGCCTGCGGCTTGAATTCTTCTGTCATTTTCTGACGGAATGCTTCCGCAGCCTGACTGCTCAGTAACGCCTGCTGCACACTCAGTGTGGCAACTTTATCTGCCATGGCCGATGAACTCAGACCCAGTGCAACAACCAGCCCCATCGTTTTAAAAATATTCATCACTTTCTCCTTAGAAAGTCCGGCCCAGTGCAAATTCAAATGTCTGCTCATCATCCCCGGACTTGGAGTTCAGAGGCTGCGCCAGTGCAAATGACAGCGGTCCCACCGGTGTTAGCCAACTGAAACCAATACCCGCTGAATAACGCAGCTCATCAAACTCAATACCCGAATCACAGTTCGTACTACCGGCCAGGCACTCAGTCTGGAATACGTTACCGATATCGAAGAACACCAGCGTACGGATAGAAGATGAGTCTTTAATAAACGGTGCCGGAACAATCAGTTCAACACTACCATCGATCTGCACGTTACCACCGAACGCATCATTCTGGCTGTCCCGCGGCCCCAGCGTATTGGTCTTAAAACCACGAACTGACGTCAGACCACCGCTGAAGTAGTTCCGGTAGAACGGATAATCATTATCCCCCAGCGAACCGGCATAACCTAAACGGCCTCTTGCAGAGATAATCCAGTCTTCTACACTATCCAGCGGCTTATACCACTTATACTCATAACGCTCTGAATGGTACGTCAGATCACTGCCCGGAATGGCTACAGTTAACTCAGCACTCTGATAAGTACCCCGGGTTGGGAATACACGGCGGTTCAGTTTGTTTTCAGTCCAGCGCAATGAAGTCGTGAAATTCAGGTAGCTATCACCTTCTTTTTCGATGAAATCAAATACTTCCTGAGCGGTATTGCTGCCGTTAGTTTTCAGATCAACCTGCTCAGCCCCGACACTGAAATTAATACGCTGGAAGTCGTCAATCGGATAGCCAAAGTTTACCCGCGCGCCAATCTCATCTGTCAGGTAATCACTGACGTTACTGTTAGTGAAGTTTCTTTCCCGGAAAAAGAAGTTAAACCCGCGGCTTACACCATCAACCGTATAATATGGATCTAAATAACTGAATGACAGTTCTTTACGGGTATCAGATTTCTCAACATTGATACCGACCTGCTTACCGGATCCCAGGAAGTTATCCTGCCGTAGCCCCAGGTTCAGAATCAGACCGGACGTACGGGAGAAACCAATACCTGCAGTTAAGCTTCCTGAGTTCTGCTCTTCCAGAACATAGTTGAGATCCACCTGATCATCAGTGCCCGGTACAGGGACTGTTTCCACATCTACTGACTGGAAATACCCTGTCTGTTCTATACGCCCTTTCGAGGTCTCGATCTTTTCTGAAGATGCAAGTGCACCTTCCATCTGAGTAATCGTCCGGCGAGCTGCTTCATCGGAAGTCCCGGTATTACCGGTAATGTTAATCCGGCGAACATAGGTACGCTTACCAGGTGCTACAAAATAACGCAGTGCAACTGTCTTATCGTCTTCATTCAGTTCCGGCACAGGGCTTACATTGGCAAACAGATATCCCTGATCACCCAGTTTACGTTCTACTGCTGTCTGGGAGGTCGTTACTTTTTCTCTGGAGAAAATTTCTCCTTCACTGATCGTCAGGGCCGCCATCAGCTCTTCTTTAGGCACCACCAGATCACCGGTAACATCAACACTGCTGACGCTGTACTGATCACCTTCAGTAATGTTAATACTGATGAATATGTGCTTTTTATCCGGTGATACAGAGACCTGTGTTGAATCAATATTAAAATTCACATAGCCGCGATCCAGGTAAAATGAACGCAAACGTTCAAGATCTCCGGACAATTTTTCACGGGCATAACGACCACTTTTTGTGAAGAACGACCAGAAACCAGGCAGTTTCAGACTGAACAGATCGGTCAGCTCTTCTTCTTCAAAAACGGTGTTACCAACAATATTGATGTGCTGAATCGTTGCGACCTTACCTTCCGTCACATTAATGTTCAGCGCAACCCGGTTACCGGATAGAGGTTCAACTTCAGTCTCAATATCCGCACCGTAACGCCCACGACCAACATAAAGGCGCAACAAATCCTGACGGATCTGATCCAGCGTTGCCCGCTTGAATACATCACCTTCCTTCAAACCGGTTTGTTCCAGGCCTGCCAGCAGTGCTTCGTCATCAATAACACTGTTACCTTCAAGACGAATCAGACTAACCGCCGGGCGCTCTTTTACCCGTAACACCAGAACGTTACCGTCACGCTCCAGCTGAATATCTTCAAAGTATCCGGTTTTAAATAAACGACGCGTCGCACTGGCCAGTTCAGCACTGTCTACCTGTTCACCTGAGTCTATTGCGAAATAGCGTAAAGCCACTCCCGGCTCTACCCGTTGAATCCCCTCAAGACGAATATCTTCTACTGTGAATGTTTCTGCCTGCGCACCAAATGCAAACAAAGCCAGGGAAAACAGAACTCCGAATCTGCGTTTCATGAACCACTTCTTTTCGTCGTTATTTTGGTTATTAAAGCCGCATGAGATCATTAAAGATCGCGACTCCCATCAAGGTAAACAGTACAGCCATACCCAGCCTTAATCCGACTGCCTGCACTTTTTCCGACACCGGTCTGCCCCGAATCATTTCGATGCAGTAGTACACCAGATGCCCGCCGTCCAGCATTGGGATCGGTAACAAATTTAAAATACCCAGGCTAATACTCAGATATGCCAGAAAGCTGGCAAAGGTTTCGATACCCGATGCCGCTGAGGCAGCTGCCACTTTAGCAATGGTTATCGGTCCACTCAAGTTTTTTACCGATAAGATGCCTTCAAGCATTTTCCAAATAGAATCAAGGGTCAGGGTGATCATTTGCCAGGTTTTTCGCACTGCGTGCTCAACCGACTCAAATACGCCGTACTGGACTACACGGTGCATTTCTTCCGGCCACTCAACAGGCTGAACGCCCGCACCGATATAACCCGTAACCTCACCGTTCTCCCAGCGTTTTTCCGCCGGAATAATGGACAACAAGATTACATCGTCGTTCCGTACAACCTCCAGCTGCAATTCCTGACCAGCACTCTTCTGAATCAGCGCAACAAAGTCTTCCCACATACCGGCAGGCACACCGTTCACGCGCACAACTTCATCACCGACCTGTAGCCCACTCAGTTCAGCCTGACCGGAAGGCTCAACCCGGCCGATCACAACAGGCACCTTCGGCCGGTACGCTTCAAGACCAACAGAGCTCAGCGGACTCTCTGTTTCAAGATCCAGCTGCCAATCACGCAAATCAAGATCGTAGCTTTTGCTGGTTTGCTGCGATTCGTACCGTACTTCCATCGGCACTATTGCCTCATCGCCAATACGGGCCGCCAGTCGCAGATTAATGTCATCCCATGTCTGGGTTTCATAACCGTCAACCGCAACAATTTCACCGCCAGGCATAACCCCGGCTACTTCCGCAATACTTTGTGGCTTAACGGATCCGACCACAGGCACAACAGCACTGATACCGGAAAGAAACAGCGCCCAGTAAACAAAGACAGGAAAGATAAGATTGACTAACGGCCCTGCTACAACGACAGCAAAACGCTGCCAGACCGTTTTACGATTAAAAGCTTGTGACTTGAGAGACTCTGGCACATCGCCCTCACGCTCATCAAGCATTGACACATAACCGCCCAAAGGAATAGCGGCAATAACGTATTCAGTATCCAGCTTATCCCGCCAGCGCACCAGCGGTTTACCAAACCCAACAGAAAAACGAAGTACTTTAATGCCGCAACGCCTTGCGACCCAGAAATGACCGTACTCATGGATTGTCACCAAGATTCCCAGGGTAACAATCATCGCAAGAACAGTGGTAAAGAAATCCATAGATCTGACTCCCTGAATTACACAGTAGTCAGCACATGCACACCCAGAACAAACATCGGTGCCGCAGCGGTAATACTATCGATACGATCAAGCACACCGCCATGCCCAGGCAATAACTTGCTGCTGTCTTTAATGCCCCGCTGACGCTTAAGCATACTCTCAAAGAGATCACCCAATACCGATGCAAGACCAGCAATGACAGAAAGCACAATCAGATAGAAACCATCCAGTGCAGAAAAATCCAGATAAACAACAAAACCAACAGCAATCAGAACGCAGCTACCGATACCACCCCAGAAGCCCGCCATGGTTTTACCCGGGCTCACCTTAGGCGCAAGTTTTTTACGCCCCCAGGTCTTACCGGCAAAATATGCACCGATATCCGCTCCCCATACAAGCAACAGGAGCATAAGCAGAAACACACTGCCATCTGGATGCTGACGAATACTTACCAGCGCCATCCAACTGGGCACCAGAACAAGCAAGCCGATAATCATACGTTGCCAACTGGACTGCCAGCCTCTGACAACAGGGAACCTAAGCACCCAGAACAACGCCATTATCCAGAACAAAACAGTCGGCAGCATAAAGTCTTTAAAGTGTTCAACCGGAAGGCTGTAGTCCACCAGCGCTATACAGGCTGCAACAAAAGAGGAGTATGCCACCCGCGCACTTGCAGACGGCACACCTGAAAGATCAGCCCATTCCCAGGCCGCAAATAAAACGATTACACAGGTAAACAGCTTGAAAAGATCGAACGAAAGGAAAAACAGCCCAGCTAATGCACACGGAGCTAAAATCAGGGCGGTAATCAATCGTTGTTTAAGCATTCTCAGACTCTAATTGTTCGCTTGTTTTGCCGAAACGTCGCTCCCGGCCCAAGTAACTTTCAATGGCATGAACCAATGCATACTTATCAAAATCCGGCCACAACAAGTCACTGAAATAGTACTCACTGTAGGCCATCTGCCATATCAGAAAATTACTTACCCGCTGCTCTCCTGCCGTTCTGATACACAAATCAGGGGCAGGAACATCAGCCAGATTAATATATTCACCCAGCATTGTTTCAGTAATATCTGCAGGATTCAGCTGCCCGTCAGCACATGCTTTCGCAAGCTGCTGACAAGCCTGTGTAATATCCCAGCGACCACCGTAATTGGCAGCAATATTCAGCGCAAGCCCGGTATTACCGGCTGTTTGGGCTTCCGCCTTTGCAATTTTATCCTGCAAGCTCTGGCTGAAACGGGACTTGTCACCAATAATACGCAGCCGGATATTATGCTTATGTAACTTACTGACTTCACGATCAAGAGCCCATGCAAAAAGCTCCATCAGCCCTTTTACTTCAAGCGCCGGCCGCTGCCAGTTCTCGCTACTGAAAGCAAACAGAGTAAGTGCTTCAACACCCAGCTCCACACAGCCTTCAATAACACTGCGGACACTGGCAACACCTGCTTTATGACCAGACAGACTGACACGCCTGTGTTTTTTTGCCCAGCGATTATTGCCATCCATAATAATTGCAATATGCCGCGGCACAACCTTCCCTTCCGGAAGGCTAAGATGAAGTTTTTCAGCCATCAACAAAGCACCCGACACCACTTAACAATGGTGCCGGGCATATCCCTATCAGATTTCCATCAGATCCGCTTCTTTCTCTTCAAGAAGCTTATCCACATCGGCAATGAACTTATCCGTTAACTTCTGAATCTGATCTTCACCGCGACGCAAATCGTCTTCGGTGATTTCCTTTTCTTTCAGAAGATCCTTCAGATCACCGTTAGCATCACGGCGAACGTTACGTACAGATACACGGCCTTTTTCCGCTTCCTGACGCGCCTGACGGATATAACCTTTACGGGTTTCCTCTGTCAGCATCGGCATTGGTACACGAATAACAGCACCTGCTGAAGAAGGATTCAGACCCAGATCAGACTTCATGATCGCCTTTTCAATTTCCGGGGCCAGATTATTTTCCCACGGAGAAATAGACAGAGTACGACCATCTTCAACAGAAATGTTAGCTACCTGGCTCAGCGGAACATCAGAGCCATAATAAGACACAGTTACAGTGTCCAGAATACTTGGGTGCGCACGGCCGGTACGAATCTTTTTCAGGTTATTCGCCAGTACTTCCAGGCTCTTTTGCATCCGCTCTTGAGCATCCTGAGCAATCTCATTCAGCATACTTATCTCCTACCGTCTCATTATTATCGATCACGGTGCCTTCATCGCCGCCAACAATCAGATTTGCCAGGGCGCCAGGCTTATTCATATTAAACACACGCAGCGGCATATCATGGTCACGGCTCAGACAGATAGCCGTCAGATCCATTACACCTAACTGTTTTTCAATTGCTTCATCAAAGCTCAGGTGACGGTAACGTCGTGCAGTCGGATCTTTCACCGGATCAGACGTATAAACACCATCAACTTTGGTTGCTTTAATCACGACATCTGCGCCAATTTCGATTCCCCGCAGACAGGCAGCAGAATCCGTCGTAAAGAAAGGATTACCGGTACCGGCAGAGAAAATTACCACATCGCCCTGATTCAGGTAACGCACTGCGTTACGGAAATCATAATCATCAACCACACCGGTCATCGGAATCGCCGACATAACCCGGGTTTTGATGTTTGAACGCTCCAGAGCATCACGCATTGCCAAAGCATTCATTACGGTAGCCAGCATACCCATGTGGTCACCGGTCACCCGGTCCAGACCGGCAGCGCTCAGTGCAGCACCGCGAAACAGGTTACCACCACCGATAACCATACCAACCTGAACACCAATACCTACCAACTGGCCAATTTCCAGCGCCATACGATTCAGAACTTGCGGATCAATACCGAAGTTTTCATCGCCCATAAGGGCTTCGCCGCTGAGTTTTAAAAGAATACGTTTAAATTTTTTGGAAGGCTGACTCGAGGCCGACATTGATTGCGTCTCCACCAAGACTGAAATTAGAAGCAGTGTAACAAGAAAAAAATGGATTGCGCACCTGAAAAGATGAGCAATCCATTAGCAGGCAGGTATTAGCCTTTCAGTTGCTCAGCAACTTCATCAGCGAAGTCTTTCTTCTCGACTTCAATACCTTCACCTACTTCGATACGCACGAAAGAAGCAACGCTTGCGCCTGCATCTTTAACCAGCTGACCAACTTTTACGTCTGGGTTCTTAACGAAAGGCTGTTCAGACAGGCTGTTCTCAGATAAGAACTTGTTGATACGACCAACAACCATCTTCTCAGCGATTTCAGCCGGCTTGCTTGCCATATCAGGCTGCGCCAGGATAATTTCTTTTTCCTTAGCAACAACATCAGCAGGCATGTCTTCTTTGTTAACAACCTGTGGGTTAACAGCAGTTACGTGCATTGCAACGTCTTTAGCCAGCTCAGCGTTACCGCCGTTCAGAGACACCAGCGCAGCCAGGTTACCGGTACCGTGCACGTATGCAGATACTACGTCACCTTCAACCAGCATGATGCGACGAACACCGATGTTCTCACCGATTTTCTGAACCAGTGCGTCACGGGCTTCGCTCAGTTCACCAGCCATCAGTGCTTCAACGTCAGTCTGCTTTTCAGCGAACGCTTTAGCCAGAACAGTCTGACAGAACGCAGCAAAGTTTTCGTCACGGGCAGCGAAGTCAGTTTCAGAGTTAACTTCAACAGCCAGCGCGTAGCTGCTGTCTTCAGCAACCTGAACAACCACAACACCTTCAGCAGCAGTACGGCCAGCTTTTTTAGCAGCCTTCATGCCTGAAGCTTTACGCAGCTCTTCGATAGCCTTGTCAACATCACCATCGGCAGCAGCCAATGCTTTCTTACACTCCATCATACCCAGACCGGTACGATCGCGCAGTTCTTTTACCTGCTTAGCGGAGAAGTTTGCCATTTAATTGTACCCCGTACACAAACTTTTAAATTCACATTGAAAAAAGGGGAGCTTACCGCTCCCCTCTCGCGAGCCCGGACATTATAGTTCCCGGCCGCTTACAGCCTGATTACTCAGCAGCTTCGTTCTGCTCTTCAACTTCGACGAATTCGCCTTTGTCAGCAGCAGTCGCTTCGCTACCTTCAGAGCACGCATCAGCAACAGCTTTAACGTAGATCTGAATAGCGCGCAGAGCATCATCGTTACCTGGGATAACGTAGTCAACGCCGTCTGGGTTGCTGTTAGTATCAACGATACCGATAACAGGAATACCCAGCTTGTTTGCTTCGTTGATAGCGATACGCTCGTGATCAACGTCAACAACAAACAGTGCGTCTGGCAGACCACCCATATCCTTGATACCGCCGATAGAACGCTCCAGCTTTTCCATTTCGCGCTGACGCATCAGAGCTTCTTTCTTGGTCAGCTGAGCAAAAGTACCGTCCTGGCTCTGTGCTTCCAGATCACGGAAACGACGGATAGACTGACGGATAGTCTTGTAGTTAGTCAGCATACCACCTAACCAGCGGTGGTTTACGTACGGCATACCAGAGCGGGTTGCTTCTTCTTTGATGCACTTGCTTGCAGCACGCTTAGTACCAACGAACAGGATCTTGTTCTTGTTACCAGCCATACCTTTAACAACATCCAGCGCACCATTCAGAGCAGGCAGAGTGTGCTCCAGGTTGATGATATGGATCTTGTTGCGAGCACCAAAGATGTACTTACCCATTTTAGGGTTCCAGTAACGGGTCTGGTGACCGAAGTGAACACCTGCTTTCAGCAGGTCACGCATTGTAACTTGTGCCATTTTCAAAATTCCTAATATTAGGGTTAGACCTCCATGCACCCCATCCCCCAACCGCAAGCGGCACCCAAGGCAATGTGTCGGTACATGTGTGGATTATTTATAATTTACGGGCAGTACCGGGATTACCGGCAACAGCTGCGCAAATTTGCGGGCGGATTTATACCATAAACCAAGCATATTTTGAAGTGCTTGTTTTGTTCTTAAGCGCTTAATTCGCTACAATGCGACGCTCAGACTATATAAGAGAGTTCCCGTACAATTTACGGACAAACAACTCTCAACACCGTCCCAGCCAATACAGTTTAAGGGTATATATGAGCATAGTAATTAAGACAGCCGACGCCATCGAAAAAATGCGGGTGGCCGGCCGCCTGGCGGCGGAAGTACTGGAAATGATTGGGCCTTATGTTAAACCAGGCGTCACAACCAATGAAATCAATCAGATCTGTCATGATTACATCGTCAATGAGCAGCAGGCGATTCCTGCGCCACTGAACTATCACGGTTTCCCGAAATCCATCTGCACATCGGTTAACCACGTGGTATGCCACGGTATCCCTAACGATAAGGCACTCAAAAACGGCGATATGATCAACATTGATATCACCGTCATAAAAGATGGTTACCACGGCGATACCAGCAAAATGTTTTTTGTTGGTAAAGCCCAGCCCCATGCAGAACGTCTGGCCAAAATCACTCAGGAATGTCTGTATAAAGCAATGGAACTGGTTAAACCCGGCGCACAGCTTGGCGATATCGGCCATGTCATTCAGCAGCATGCCGAATCCAACCACTACTCAGTGGTTCGCGAGTACTGCGGACACGGCATCGGCGAAGGCTTCCACGAAGACCCTCAGGTACTTCACTACGGCAAAGCCGGCACCGGCGTCACACTGGAAGAAGGCATGATCTTCACCATTGAACCAATGATCAATGCCGGTAAGCGTCACGTTAAGCTTCTGAAACGGGATGGCTGGACGGTTGAAACCGTCGACAAACGCTTATCTGCCCAGTGGGAGCATACAATTCTGGTCACAGCAGATGGTTATGAAGTACTGACCAAGCGTCAGGAAGAAAACTTCTGAATACAAACCTGACACAGGCTTAAAGATGTCCGACACTCTTTTCGCTGCGGATGAAACACTGTTCTGCGCAGCCGAATTCAGCGAAGAACTGGCGGCGGCACCGTCGCCAATAGTCGCTTTCAAACAAACCCTTAAAAAAGCGCGGGCCCTGATGGATGAGCGCTTTATTCAGGGAGAGGACATCCGGAAACTGATCTATGGTCGCGCCTGGCTGGTAGATCAGTTGTTACTGCAGGCCTGGAACCTTTTTGACTGGCCCGATAACGATGGCTTCGCACTCATCGCTGTCGGAGGTTACGGCCGCGGAGAACTGCACCCTCACTCAGATGTAGATTTACTTATCCTGCTCGATGAGACAGAAGATGAGCAGATGCAAGCCAGCATCAGCGGTTTTCTTACCCTTCTCTGGGACATCAATCTGGATATTGGCTCCAGCGTCCGCACCCTGGAAGAGTGCTATCAGGAAGCAGAAAAAGACATCACCATTGCCACCAACCTGATCGAATCCCGTCTTATTACCGGCAACCAACACCTGCATGACAAGATTTTTCACCGGGTTACTTCCGGCGCCTGGAGCGACAAAGAATTCTATCTTGCCAAGATCGAGGAGCAGAAAAGCCGCCACGATAAGACGAACGACACCGAATACAATCTTGAGCCAAACTTAAAAACCTCACCCGGCGGCCTGCGAGACCTGCAGACCATTGGCTGGGTAGCCAAAAGACACTTCGGCACCACCTTTATACATGATCTGGTGGATCACGGTTTCGTTACCGAGTCAGAGCTGGACACCCTCGAGAAAGGCGAACGCTACCTCTGGACCGTTCGGTATGCGCTGCATATGCACTGCAAGCGCCGGGAAGACCGCCTGCTATTTGACCACCAGCGGACACTGGCAGACCTCTTTGGCTATAAAGATCAGGATGGCGCACTGGCCGTTGAACAGTTCATGGTGAAGTACTACCGCGTCGCCAAAACCATGTCCGAATTCAACAACATGCTGCTACAGTATTTTGATGAAGTGATCCTCAGTGTCGGTGAAGAACAGGTAATCGAGCCTCTCAACAAACGCTTTAACCTGCATAACGGCTACATCAAAGCTGCCTACCCGAGCGTTTTTGAACACCATCCTTTTGCCATGATGGAACTGTTCGTCCTGCTGGCAGAAAACGAGCAGATTAAAGGGGTACGGGCTTCTACCATCCGGCTGATCCTGAACAACCGTCACCGGATAGATGATGATTTCCGTAAGGACATCCGCAACATTTCACTGTTCATGGAATTACTGCGGGGTAACCTGAAAGTTTCCACTGAGCTCAAGCGCATGAACCGCTTCGGCATACTGGGACGCTACCTGCCTGAATTTGGCGAAATTATCGGCCAGATGCAGCACGACCTGTTCCACATCTATACCGTTGATGCCCACACACTCAAGGTCATTCAGAAACTGCGCCAGTTCCGGCATACGGATAACAGTGAAAAATTCCCGGTTGCACACAGGATCATTAATCAGATTCCTAAAATTGAACTGATATATATTGCCGGACTTTATCACGATATAGGGAAGGGCCGTGGCGGCGATCACTCCGAATTGGGGGCAGAGGACGTCAAACTTTTCTGCGAACGGCACCACCTTGGTAAATGGGACACCCACCTGGTCACCTGGCTGGTCCGCAACCATCTGTTAATGTCGATGACTGCGCAGCGTAAAGACATTTCTGATCCGGACGTGATTCAGCACTTTGCAAAACAGGTGCGTGACCTGGACCACCTGGATCACCTTTACATACTGACCGTCGCTGACATCAACGCCACCAATCATACACTCTGGAACAGCTGGCGTGCGGCACTGCTTCGCCAACTGTACTCGGATACAAAAATCGCCCTGCAACGGGGGCTGGAAAACCCGATCAACCGGGAAGACCGGATCGAACAAACCCAGCATGAAGCGATGGTACAACTGCAACGTAACGGCTGTGGCGGTATGGAAGTACTCAACTTCTGGGAACACCTGGGTGATGATTACTTCCTGCGTGAACAGGCCCTCAACATTGCCTGGCAAACCCGTGCCATTCTGGAACACGGTGAGTCCGACCTGCCACTGGTTAAGATGCACGAGACCTCGCGGCGGTCATTTGAAGGGGCTACGGAAGTATTTATCTACATGCGCGACCAGCCAAACCTGTTTGCGGCGGCAGCATCTGCACTGGATCAGCTGAATCTGAACATTCAGGATGCCCGCATCATGGTTGCCGATAACAACCAGACACTGAACACCTACACTGTGCTGACTGCAGACAACCAGCCACTGACAGATAACGCCGCCCATCTGGACTATATTCAGCAAAGCCTGGTGAATGCACTCAACAACCCGGAAGAGTACCCGAACATTATTCACCGGCGCATTCCCCGCCAACTGAAACTCTTCGCCAACCCCACACGGGTCAATATTCTGAATGATACCGACAGCCAGCTCACCACTCTGGAAGTCATGACACCGGACCGGCCTGGGTTACTTGCCCGCCTGGGACGAATATTTATGACCCACGGAATTTCAGTGCGCAAAGCTAAAATCGCCAGCATTGGCGAACGGGTGGAAGACTACTTCTTTATCAGCGATATACAGGGCAACCCTCTGACTGACGAAACCCTGTGTGATGCACTGCAAAAAGATATCTGCCAACAACTGGATGAACACATTCAGGCCGAACAATAACCCAGCCTGCCGGTTACGGCAGGCCGATGTAAGGAATAAACATGGATAAGCAACAACAAACTGAACTGGAAGCAGCTGCCTTCCGCCGTCTTGTTAAGCACCTCGACAGCCGTAAAGACGTACAAAATATTGACCTGATGATTCTGGCTGGCTTCTGCCGTAACTGCCTGTCTAAATGGTATAAAGCTGCAGCTGATGAGCAAGGCATTGAAATGAGCTACGAAGATGCCTGCGAACAGGTTTACGGCATGCCGTATGCTGAATGGAAAGCCAACCACCAGAAAAAAGCCACCCCGGAACAGCTGGCTGCATTTGAAAAAGTTCAGAAACCTGAATAAAAACAATCAGGCACAAAAAAGGGCATGATTTCATGCCCTTTTTTAATTACAAACAGTTACTGGCTATCCCGCCATGCCCGCTGTAACTGATTCAGATCCACTTCCAGAATTGTGGCATAGACATCATCCTGAACCGGATAACTCTTCACCACCCGGGCCCCCCGGATAATACCGGCCACAGCCCCCTGAAACGAATTACTCTGTAAAATCATATCCTGTACGGACGTACTGCCCGCCAGGTGCTGACCATGAACAACAGCTGTCAACTCACGGTACGCATCAAGCTTTGACGCCTTAATCGCGTTAAGAATTTTGTGCTGACGGTTCAGCCCCGACTGCAAACTGATCGGCGCATAGCCTGTCACCTGCACCCAGTCCGGCGGCAACGGCGTATCATCAACCCGCGGCGGTATATCAGGCAGGGCACTGACAATATCCTTAGTCGACTCAACAAAGGTTTCACAACCGGCCAGCGAAATACTAAATATCGCTACCAGCAAAATCCGGTATAACTTTGCAGCAATCGTGGTCATTGCGCTCTCCCCTGACCATTTTCGATAATCATACCGGCAGCATCACTGGCCAGCGGATCATAGCCGGGAATTTCACCTTCCAGGCGGGCAACAGACACATGGGACTGCCCGGTCGCCATCACCTGCCGGGTCGTGGTATCAAGGACCCGGGCATTGATCACCAGACCATCCGGATGACGGGCATAAGTGCCGGTCAGAATAAAGTGAATTCGGAAACGGTTACGAATTGATGAAAGATTATCCCGGGACAGCGGATTCTTCAGCGTCGTATTCAGGCTCACCGCCCGATAATCCACCAGGTTATAACCATGCTGCTGCAGCTGGAAAATCATACTCTCACTGAGCCGCTCTCCCAGTCCTGCCGGGGTCGTGTTACCGTCAAGATTTTTGAAAGGCAGAATTGCAATCGGCAGTTTTTTCACTCGGTTCTTCGCCAGCCCGGAATCAATCTGAACCGCCATCTGGGCAACCACTTCGCTCATCGCATCAGCACCGTTAGAAACCGTATCGACCATAACGACTTCCCGTGTCAGGGCTGCCCGCTCAGCCTTCACGGCCTCAGTCTGCGTTTCACGTAATGTCTGAGCCGCTTCCGGACTGATACTGTCGAGCTGGATTTTCACAGTCTCATTCCGGGGTGCCGAACAGCCGGTTATCCCGATGATTATCAAAGCTACACCCAGTTGTCGTAAATATTTCATCAGCTGATCACATCTGCCATTATACGCTTTCAGGAAACTGCTAAAGTCACATCTGTATAGTCACAGGTAAGACCTATAATGCAGTCTGGATAAATTACCATAATTTTCTGCAGAGAATGCTATCTTATCCACCTGAATGACATATTCTCTACGCATATATGTACTGTATCGGTGACCCGAAGCTTATGTTTAATCTGTTACGCGTAATTTTTACCGCCTGCTTACTGGCATTTTCATCCCTCAGCACTGCGATTACGGTTGAAGCTCAGGGGCAATCAATGATTTTCGACGGCGACCTTGACTCTGCCCGCCGAAATGCAATCCGCAATGCCTCCCAACAGGCAGCATTACAGGCCAGCGTCTTCGTCAGCAGTACCCAGAAAGTCACCGATGGCGTACTCAGTATCGATAACATGCAAATCAAAACCCTGGGGCAGGTAAATGACATCGAAATCATTGATGAAGTCATCCGCAACCAGACACTGCACGTCAGAATACGGGCTAACGTTGAATACGAAGCAGACTGTAAAAACGGCACCCGCAGCCAGGGTTATATGAAGTCACTGGCAATTACAGCATTTCCACTGCTGACCCCCACCCAGGCAATCCTGGGTTCACTGGAAAATATCCAGTCAGGATTCAGTACTCAGCTGACCAATGACATCAATGAGAACACCAGCCTGACCGCCCGTAACGCCGGCCTTCTGACCATGCACCCCGAATTACTGACCGCCCCTTCCAGACAGCTCTCAGCAGGGGCTATTTCAACAGTACTACAGGAAATTCAGCAATTAGATGTGCAGTACGTTGTCTCCGGCGTCATCCGTGATATGACCATGCACGATCCGGACACAATCGCCCTCAAGCGCAACATACTGGTAGATTTTTATAACCGTCAGGATTACCGCAGCAAACGCCATTTACGCAATCTGGTTGTGGATGTGTTTATCCATGACGGCTTCAGCGGGGCTTTGTTATTTAATAAGCAGTACGTCATGGCAGGTCGCTGGAATCTGGCTCCGGAAGCCAAAATAGGCTTCGCCAGCGCGGCATACTGGAAACAGGATTACGGCACTCAGACCCGACTTCTGATCAGTCAGATCACCGACGATATTCAGACAGAGTTACGCTGCAAACCCTTTGCCGCCAGCATCACCCAGACCGATGGCAACTTCATCTGGTTCAACGCTGGCTCACAGGCGGGTATCAATGTCGGAGACCGGCTCAGCGTTTACCGGAAGTCCAGCTTCTACACCAACGGTCTCAGTGAAAACGTTCAGCTGACCAACACCCAGAGCAGCATTACCGTGACAGATGTGCAGCCGTTTTTCTCTGTCGGCCGCCTGACTCAGGAAGGCTCTACCTACAATATTCAGCCAGATGATGTGGTTATTACCCACTGAAACACAGCAACATACAGACACAAAAAAGCCGGCGCTGTTGAGAAACAGCTCCGGCTTTTTTACCTCAGCGATTCAGCAATGACTTACTGCTGTGTACCACGAATCTGAACTTCTACCCGGCGGTTCTGAGAACGTCCCGCCGCAGTATCATTACTGGCAACAGGATAACGTTCACCATAGCCACGGGCCTGCAGCCGCAAGTCTGAAACCCCGGTGCTGGCAAGATACTGAGCAACAGATGCTGCCCGACGCTCAGAAAGCTCCTGGTTGTACTGAGCAGAACCGGTGCTGTCGGTAAAACCATCTACATTCACAATTGTTTTATCGAACTTAACCAATACCTTACCCACAGACCCCAGCACGCCATTAAAGCCCGGTGCAATAGTGTAAGAATCAGTAGCAAAGGTAATATTACCCGGCATAATCAGACGAATTTCATCACCAACCCGCTCAACCCGTACACCGGTACCTTCCAGCTCCTGACGTAATAACATCTCCTGCTGATCCATATAGTAACCGATACCGCCGCCAACAGCGCCGCCCACCAGCGCACCGGTAATGGCACCTTTGGTACGGTCACTCTTACTGGAAACAGCCGCCCCTAATACAGCACCGGCCAATGCACCAATGCCGGCACCTTTAGTCGCATTACCGGTTTTTTGTTCCTGCGTATACGGATCCAGCGTCTGACAACCGGCTAAAACCAGCGCACAGGCAAGGACAGTTAATTTCTTCATAAATATACCTCAACATTCTTTATTGCCGGACCAACCGGCTACGCCACAGGCTGTGACTCCGGCCAACGCAAATAATTCAGCATCTTTTCCTCAAATTATCATGCCGGATGTAAAAAACATGTACATCTGCCGGAATGCTAAAAAATTATAGTCAGGGAATATGAATAATTACTGAGTTTATGAAAATTCCCCCGTCTATCCCCTAGTCAGTACGGGTCACAACTTATAGAATCGTTCGTTAATATATTTGTAAGATTCTGTTCCGAGGAAAGTCCCTTGTCTCAACTCCCGGTTATTGTAGGTTTCGGCGGCATCAGCCCGGCCGGTCGCAGTTCCTTTCACCATGGTTATCGTCGCCTCGTGCTTGACGAGCTGGATGAGACGAGCCGTGCAGAAACATTATTAGATCTGGCAACACTGATGGGGCTGGCCGGATTTGAAAATGGCCATTATGTTGATACTGAAGGCAAGCAACGCCCGGTAACAGAACTGGCACAAAGCCTCGCTGAACAGGTTAAAAACAATACCCTGATCCGCCGCATTGAAAACGACTGCTTTGACATCAACAACGTGGTGTTCAACCAGCCAGCCAAGCTGAATACATCTGAAACCGTGACTTTTACACTGCGTAAGCGGCAAATGCCACAGCAGATACCGGAAAACTGGCAGGTTACAGAACTCAATGCCAATCAGGTTGAAGTCACTTTCAGCGGCGAACTGAATACAATTTTACCGGACACCCGCGGTGCCCAGGTACGCACTGCCGGCCAGTTACCGACAGGCTTTAAACCCGGTACCCTGTATCAGTCCCGTAACCATCCGCGCAACCTGCAAATGACCGTTTTCGGGGCATCCGATGCGCTGAACTCAGCCGGTATTCCGTGGGAGGTAATTGCCGACTCCGTCGCACCGGACCAGATTGGCGTTTATGCCAGTAACTCTATCGGACAGCTGGATGACCTTGGCTTTGGCGGTCTGGTGAAATTCCCATCTATCGGAAAACGCACCACCTCAAAGAATATGCCACTGGGCTATGCTCAGATGCCCGCTGACTTTATCAATGCCTATATTCTTGGCAGCGTCGGTGTAACCGGTGGTGCTCTGGGCGCCTGTGCAACTTACCTGTATAACCTGCGCAGTGCTGTTAACGATATCCGCAGTGGCCGCCGCAAAGTCGTACTGGTAGGCGGCAGTGACGCACCTGTTACCCCGGAAATCATTGAAGGTTTCCGCGCCATGGGCGCACTGGCGGAAGATAAAGCCCTGCTGGCACTGGATAAGCTCAGCGAACTGAGCGATGAAGACTATCGCCGTGCTTGCCGGCCTTTTGGTGATAACTGCGGTTTCACCATTGCCGAATCCTGTCAGTTTACCCTACTGATGAGCGATGATCTTGCACTGGAACTGGGTGCTCAGATTCACGGAGCTATTCCGGAAGTGTTTGTAAATGCTGACGGCCATAAGAAATCCATTTCAGCGCCGGGCATCGGTAACTACATTACGATGGGCAAAGCCGCTTCCCTGGTAAAAAGCATGCTGGGTGAAGACTCACTGCGCCAGCGCAGCTTCGTACAGGCTCACGGCACCAGCACCCCGCAAAACCGGGTAACTGAATCTCACGTTATCAATGAAACCGCCAAAGCATTTAACATTCCGGCCTGGAAAGTTGCCGCTATGAAATGCTATCTGGGGCATTCTCAGGGAACCGCCGGCGGAGACCAGCTGAACCTGTCACTGGGTGTCTGGGAACACGGCATTATTCCGGGCATTGTCACCACACCGGCATTTGCAGACGATATTCACGCCAGCAACCTGCACCTGAGCAATCAGCATATGCAGGTAGGCAGCGACGGTATGGACTCCGTCATTCTGAACTCCAAAGGATTCGGCGGCAATAACGCCAGTGCGGTGATGCTGTCACCAACAGTCACGACCGCTATGCTGACCAAACGTCACGGTAAAGAAGCGATGGCCCGGTATCAGGATAAACTGGCTGAAACCCTGACCAATGCCAAAGACTATGATGAACATTCCGTCAAAGGCTTGAGCAAACCTATCTACCGCTATGATCATAACGTTCTGACCGGCGAAGATTTGCAGATGACCGACAGCGAAATTCAGCTGCCAGGCTACGCCAACCCTGTGGATCTGAAAATCGACAACCCGTTCAGCGATATGAGTGACAACTAAGTCATTTACGGGAACCGGCTGCTAAGCATGAGCAGCCGGTTGCTCATGCTTAGCAGCCATATCAACAACCCAGTTTCTTCCTGAACAGCCCTGCTTTTCGGCTTAAAATATCAAAACGCCGGTAAGACTCGCAAAGGCTGATACTCTCTTCCACACCGATCGCCAGAAAACCACCAGGCACCAGCGCATCCGCCAACTTATCCAGCACTCTGTTTTTCAGCTCATGGCCAAAGTAAATAAATACATTACGGCACAAGATCAGATGGGCTGATACATGATTCGGTTGCTGAACCAAATCATGTTTTTCAAAAGCGATACGCTGTAACAGATTGTCATTAAGCCTCAGTTGGCCATTCAGCGGCGTGAAATACTCTCTCAACTCCCCGCGCCCGCCTGAAGCCTTATAGCGTTCGAGTACATCGACATCCAGTGGACGCTGTAAGATTCCGGAACGGGCATTCCCGAGTGCCCCGGGGCTTATATCCGTCGCATACAGCTGGGTACGCTCCAGCAAACCGGCTTCTGCCAGTAAGATCGCCAGTGAATAGACCTCTTCACCATCAGCGCAGCCGGCAATCCAGATTGATAATCGGGGGAATGACTGCAGATACAGCAGCACATCTTCTTCCAGTCGCTTAAACAGCTCCGGATCACGGAACATTACTGAATAACTTACCGTGAGACGGTCGATGACATTGCGCCGGAACGCCAAATCATGCGCCACCAGAGGTATCAGATCAGATACATGCTCAAGGCCGTGTTCTGCCAGAACATTCTGAATCAGCCGCATCAGAGAACGACGCCCGTATTGGCGTAAATCATAATCACAAAAGCGGTACAGTGCCTCCAGCAAAAGCTCCAGCTCATCCATCTCCAGCGGAGTATAAGTCGCAGGCATAAGCAGCCCGTCATCAAACGGTTGCCGTGCCGTTATTTTATGACTGCCAGACATATTTATAACAACCGCTGCATATGCACCATCAGCTCTTCAATATCGACTGGTTTAGACAAATAATCATCAGCGCCGGCCTGCAGACATTTTTCCCTGTCGCCCGGCATGGCATTCGCCGTCAGAGCTATGATCGGTAAATCCGTATAACGGCTATCATCCCGTATTCTGGCAATGGTTTCATAACCATCCATTTCCGGCATCATAATATCCATCAGCACCAGTTCGATACCATCCATATCATCCAGCAATTCCAGAGCTTTAAGGCCGCTCGGCGCAATATGCACCGTCATTTTCTGCTTACGTAATACTTTTGCCAGTGCAAAGGTATTACGCATATCATCATCCACCAGCAGTGCTGTCCGCCCGCACAGATCCGTCTGTTTTTCTTCGACAGTTGCGACCTGAGGCACCGATACAGAAACAGGCGCCGATACCGCAGCACTGACCTCCGCATGCTCCTCCGACCCCACATCATTGAGAAACTGGAATACTTCGCTCAGCAAACGCTCCGGCGAACGGGCCGACTTAATAACAATTTTATCGGTGTACTGGCTCAACTCCAGATATTCATCATTGGTAAGTTCTTTACCGGTATGCACAATCACTTGTGGCAGAATTTCCTGAGGCAGATCACTCAGCGATCTCAATACTTCAAACCCCGTCATATCCGGCAATCCCAGATCAAGAATAATCGCCACATAACTTTGCCGGGTAACCGCATCCAGCGCGCCATGGCCTGTATGCACAAAATCCAGCTCCAGCTGATCCTGCTTAAGCAGCCGCTGCAGTGCAAGACTCCCTGCAGCATCATCTTCCACAATCAGTAAACGGGATTTCTGCGTCTGACTGGCGCCGTACATCTGATGCAAGACATCAACAATCTGCTCCTTACTGACCGGCTTAACCAACTGGCTGTCAGCTCCCCGCTGACTCAGATCTGCCAGATTATCCAGCGCACTCATCACATGTACGGGGATATGCCGGGTGGCTTCATCCGCCCGAAGCTGACTGATCACATCATCGCCATCCATACCCGGCAGCATATAGTCCATCACAATTCCGGTAACCGGGTACTGTTTGGCCAGCATCAGGCCCGTTTCGCCGTCGCCGGCAACCAATGCCTGAACACCCTGCTGATGACAGGTCTGATACAGAATTCTGGCAAACTTAGGATCATCTTCAACAATCAGAAACAGCGGGCGGCTCTCATCAAGACAATGACGATCATCTTCGTTGAGATCCTGCACCATGTTCAGTGAAGGCTCCAACAGATCAGCCGGCTCAAATGCGGCTTCAGTGGCGGTGGCAGTTTGCGCTTTAGAAACAGCCTTTACCGGTAAAACGGTCTTACGCGCCGGAATTCTCAGCGTAAACGTACTCCCCTTACCGGGAATACTTTGCAATTCAATATCCCCGCCCAGCAACCGGGCAAATTCACGGCTGATAGATAAGCCCAGCCCTGTTCCGCCAAACTCCCGGGTAGTTGACCCGTCAGCCTGCTGGAAAGCCAGGAACACATTTTCCTGCTGCTCTTCTGCGATGCCGACGCCAGTATCAGAAACCACGATTGCCAGCCAGCTTTCGCCAGACATATCAGCCTGCAAACTGAACCGCACGCTGACAGCCCCTTCGGAGGTAAACTTCACACCATTGCCGATCAGGTTAGTCAGAATCTGTTCAAGTCGAACATAGTCACTGATAAAGTTCTCCGGCACTTCAGCTTCCCGGGTTATCGAAAAACCAATACCTTTATCTGTGGCCAACGGCGTAAAGCGATGATTCAGGCTGCGAATAAGCCGGGTCAGTTCAATGTTCTCATCGTTCGCTAACATCTTGCCTGCTTCAACTTTCGACAGATCCAGAATGTCATTGATCAGGTTCAGCAAGTGCTTCCCGCTATCCTGAATAACCTCTGCTGATTCAACCTCATCCGCAGACAGGTTACCGTCATCATTGCTGGCCAGCGAACGGGCCAGAATCAGCAAACTGTTCAACGGCGTACGGAGCTCATGGGACATATTCGCCAGAAATTCCGACTTATAGCGGCTGGTCTGCTCCAGCTCAGAAGCCTTCATCTGAATATCTTTCTGTGACTGTTCCAGCGCCACTTTCTGGGCTTCAAGATCACTGCTCTTTGACCGCAGAGACTCATTCATGATCCGCAACTCTTCCTGCTGGGTCTGTAACTCCTCCGACAGGTTTTGCGAATCTTTCAGCGCAACACTCAGCGTATTTCGTGTAGTGACGTTTTCAAAGGCAATGCCCAGTGGCTCCCGTAACGTTTCCAGTAATCCGATGACTGAATCGCCGACCTGATTAAGGAAGCCTAATTCAATTACACCCCGCAGCTCGTTCCGGAAAGAAAAAGGTACCAGCACCAGACTGTGCGGTTCTGCCTGACCGCAGCCAGAGGCCAGAGTGAGATACCCCATCGGTACATCACCGACAACAACAATCTCATTTTCTGTGGCTGCCTGTCCGATCAAGCCCTGCCGAAGCTGGTAACGCCGATTTTCCCGGCCAATATCCATATGTGCAAAAGCAGCTACCCGCTCCAACACTCCCTGTCCGTCATCCAGTTCAGCATCCCGCCACAGATATAAACTGCCGGCCTGCGCCCCCACATACCTGGCCAGAACCTGCAGTGTTACCTCCGACATCACATCAATGTCCCGCTCCTGCCGCAGAACATCACTGACAGATACCACTCCCTCTTGCAGCCAGGCCTGCTGTTTACTGGCCTCACTGGTTTCACGCAGGTTAGCCGTCATCAGTTGCAGCGCATGATAAACACTGCCTTCAGTCGCTTTATCATTAAACGTCAGATCAAGATTACCGCTGGATATAGAGTTGGCAATCTGATTCATGGTAACCGGCTCACCACCCAACGGTTTCAGCACGATTCGTACCAGCAGCCAGGAAAGGCCCAGAGAAAATAACAGTAACGCAACGGCCATGACTTTCAGAATTAACAGCAGATTATCACTGCGCCCGAGAAAGCCGGCGACTTCCCCTGAGGTACGGCTATCCAGCAATACAAAGAAGTCATCGAGTGGACGCATAATCCGTTCTTTTTCCAGATGATAATCCCGGTTATGCAGCAGTTCAGTAGCCATTTGCAAATCAGGCGTACCGGCAACTGTGAAATCCCCCATAGCATCCTCGTACTGCCCGACAATTGCGTGCATCGCAATTTCCTCGGTCCGTACAAGGCCGTTAGAGTTAGCTTCAGCTTGTGCCAGTTTAGCCAGTTCAGCCTCATCAAAGCCCGCTTTCTCCATCAGGCTCTTCAGTGATTCAGTGTTGCCATCACGGCGTGGCGCAACATCTCTGGCCGCAAAGAAATCCCAGTAGATCCGTTCATACTCTTCCGGACGCGGTTTTTTTCCGTCACGGATATCAAGTACATCATGATAGTACTGCTGGTAACGCTCATCGCCGGTAATAGCATAGGTTCTGGCAAAGCGGGTAAGGTCATCGGAGCTTTGCCGCAACTGATCCGCCAGTAAATAGGACTGATAACGGTTTTCGTAGCTTTCAACCAAGGCTTTCTGATTGGTAAACACCAGTAAAACCACAGTCACCAAGCTGATGGAGAACAGTAACATCGTAATAAACGTTGTCAGTATTAGCCGTTTAATTGTCATGATATTCAGATCCGTCTTAATAAATGCTGTTCTTGTTGCTTGCCAGGCAATAACGCGCCACTACTGCGATACAACTGTTAACGACTGCACTGCAAATACTCAATAAATTCCTGCCGGGGTAAGGGGTGGGAAAAATAGAATCCTTGGGCCATGTCACACTTCTCATCTCTGAGAAAATGCCATTGCTGCTCGGTTTCCACACCTTCCGCAATCACTTCCAGCCCCAGCGCATGCCCCATTGCAATAATGGCCTGCACCAGCGCAACACTTTCTGCGTCCTCCGGGATACCGGCGACAAAGGTCTGGTCAATTTTAATTCGGTTCACCGGACAACGTTTCAGATACCCCAGGGCAGAATAGCCGGTGCCAAAATCATCAATTGAAAGGCCAATCCCCATCTGGCGAATTTTTTCCAGACGGGCGTCCACGTCATCGGTATTCGACAGCAATAACCCCTCGGTAATTTCTATGGCAGTTTTATCCGCTGCCAGTGCGCCGCTCTCCATCAGGTTAATCAGCTCTGCACACAAGTTATTATCATTAAACTGCAATGCCGAAGCATTCACACTGAAGGCAATCCCCGGACACTGCTCCATTGTTGCCGCTGACTGACGTAACACCCAGATCCCCAGTTGCTGAATCATTCCACAGCTTTCTGCCACTGGAATAAACTCCGCAGGAGACACAGCACCAAGCTCAGGGCTGTTCCAACGTAACAGAGACTCAGCCCCCACCGGCGAACCATCATCGGTCCTCACGATAGGCTGATAGTAGACTTCAAGTTCTTCTCTGATCAGAGAGTCCTGGATATGCCGTTCCAGCAAGAGACGACGCTGTAAACTCTCATTCAGCTCATCCGTATAAAAGCGGAACGTATTTTTACCCGCATCCTTTGCCAGATACATAGCGGCATCCGCACGTTTAATCAGGGTATCGCCATCGGAACCGTGATCCGGAAACACCGATACGCCAATACTGACACCTGCGGTTAAGTCATTCCCCTCCCAACTAAAAGGCTGCTGCGCCTGAGCGGCCAGCTGCTTCAGCCGGTTAGTCAGCGCGAGGGAATCATTCAGATCAGACAATAAAACAATAAACTCATCGCCACCGTAACGGGCAATGACATCGAAACTTCGAATCTGGCTGCTGAAACGGTCTGCAACATCCTTCAGGAAGGCATCTCCCGCTTCGTGTCCCAGCTCGTCGTTAATCCGCTTAAAACCATCCAGATCCAGAAATAAAACAGCAAATTTTTCTTTCGTACGGGTTGTACGGTCGATCATCCGTTCAATTTCGATATGTAACTGACGGCGGTTAGGCAGGTGGGTCAAAGCATCGTGCTGGGCGAGGTATTCAATTTCTTTTTCAATTTCACGGCGGCGGGAAATTTCCTGCTCCAATCCGAACCTCAGGGTCCACATGTTCAGGAAGATTTGTATTTTAGAAAGGAGAATATCCGGGCTCACCGGTTTCTGAATGTAATCGATGGCACCTGCGCTATATCCCCGCAGGCGCTGTTCTTCATTATGCTGAAACGCGGTAATAAAGATAATCGGAATATTTCGGGTCTCTTCCATTTCACTCAACAGCTGAGCAACTTCAAAACCATCCATCCCCGGCATATTCACGTCCAGAAGAATCAGTGTGACATGTTCTTCCAGCGCCATCGCCAACCCGTTATTCCCGGAGTCAGCGGTCACTACCTCTGCGGCAATATCTTTTAACAGTACTCGCATTGCTTTCAGGTTTGCATGAACATCGTCAATCACCAGAATTTTTGGCGTGACTGTTTGCATACTTCCCATTAATCAACCCCTTGCGATACAGCTTTGTTCTTATAGAGGAATACTCCTTTTATTCCCCGGAGATCTTACAAAACCTGCATCCGTGCAAAAGATCTGACTTTCCATACAACGTTGCATATATCTAAACGGTCTGGCGCTCACCCTTTCGTGCCAAACCGATACGCTAATACTCCTAACGCCCATTCAATCTTAAACTTTAATAAGAGCACAAAAACGGACACAAACGAAATCTTAGCCACTCATTCCGGGCATTCAATTATTTGTAACAGAAAACAATCAACGCTTCAGGTTCGGATCTGAAAAACTTCCCGGGTATTCTGCATGGTCACTTCAGCAACCTCTGCCGGAGCCATCCCCCGAAGTTCTGCCAGTACCTCAGCCACCAGCGCTGCCCGTTCAGGATAATTCGTTTCCCCCTGATACCCGCATAAAGGCATATCCGGCGAATCCGTTTCTAAAACCAATGCCCTCAAAGGCAGATAGGAAAAAGTCCGGCGCAGTTTTTTTGCCCGTTCATAGGTGATACTGCCACCGACCCCTAACTTAAACCCCAGCCTGATATACTCCCGGGCCTGCTGTTCGCTGCCACTGAAAGCGTGTACAACACCACCCCGTGCAAGCCCAACACGCCTCAATTGCTGCAACATCAGATCGTGGGCTTTACGCACATGAAGAATAACCGGCTTATCAAAATCTGCCGCCAGCCGAAGCTGCCGGTTCAGGATATCCAACTGACGCTCCCGGTCTTTGTCTGACTCATACAGATCCAGACCGATCTCCCCTACAGCCACAACTTCCGCTTCATGCTTAGCAAGATAATCAGCTAATACTGCAAGATCACCTTCACTGTTCGCATCGAGAAAACACGGATGGATTCCCAGTGCAGGGTAAATATTTCCGTACTGCTGCCCAAGCCTGATAACCCCATCCCAATTCGCCCGGTTTACCCCCGGCACAATAAACTGCCGGACACCAGCTTCATCAGCCCGCCGTAAAACATCCTGCAATTGTGACTGTAAAACCGGAAAATCCAGATGACAGTGGCTGTCGATAATCTCCACACGCGCTACCTGATTAAAAACCGTCTGAAACACATATTTATCATATGCTGAATCACAGATATAAAAAAACCGCTGCAATCGTTGATTACAGCGGTTTTCTGAAACCCTTTGGCTTAGTGTTCGCGAGTGGCCCGGAACTGCAGGTCCGGCCAGCGCTCTTCTGTCAGACTCAGGTTAACCCGTGTCGGCGCCAGATACGTCAGCAAACCGCCGCCATCCAGTGCCAGGTTATCACCGCCTTTACGGCGGAACTCTTCCAGCTTGCGCTCATCTTCACACTCTACCCAGCGGGCAGTCGCCACACTGATCGGCTCGTAAATGCACTCAACCTTGTATTCGTCTTTCAGACGGTAAACAACCACTTCAAACTGCAGCTGACCAACCGCACCAAGAATCAGATCGTTTTTAGTGATCGGCTGGAATAACTGTACCGCCCCTTCTTCAGATAATTGCTGCAAGCCTTTCTGCAACTGCTTCATCTTCAGCGGATCTTTTGCCCGGACACGGCGGAACATTTCCGGTGCGAAGTGAGGGATACCGGTAAATTTCAGCTCTTCCCCTTCGGTGAAGGTATCGCCAATCTGAATAGTACCGTGGTTATGCAAACCAATGATGTCGCCGGACCAGGCCTCTTCCACGTTGGAACGGTCACCCGCCAGGAAGGTTACTGCATCGGCAATTTTCACATCCTTTTTGATACGCACGTGGCGCATTTTCATACCCTTGGTATAACGCCCTGAACACACCCGCATGAAAGCAATCCGGTCACGGTGTTTCGGGTCCATGTTTGCCTGAATCTTAAACACGAATCCGGAGAACTTCTCTTCATCAGCCGGAACATCACGGGTCAGTGCCGCACGGGAAGCCGGGGCCGGCGCAAACTCAACAAAGCCGTCCAGCATTTCACGGACACCAAAGTTGGAAAGCGCTGTACCGAAATAAACCGGGGTCTGACGACCAGCCAGATATTCTTCCAGCTCAAACTCATGACTGGCACCGCGCACCAGCTCAATTTCATCCAGGAAGTCATCGTATAAATCGCCCAGTAACTCGCGGGCTTCATCCGACTCAAGACCTTTCACCTGAATATCATCAGGAATAATATTGCCCTGGCCCGGGGTAAATACGTGAATGATATCCGTGTACAGGTTATAAACACCGCGGAAGTCCTTACCCATGCTGATTGGCCAGGTAATAGGCGCCGCCGCAATCTTCAGAACTTCTTCAATCTCATCCAGCAACTCAATCGGATCACGGATATCCCGGTCCATCTTGTTCACGAAAGAAAGAATCGGCGTATCCCGCAGACGACAAACTTCCATCAGTTTGATTGTCCGGTCCTCGACACCTTTAGCACCGTCCACCACCATCAGGGCAGAGTCTACGGCGGTCAGCGTCCGGTAGGTATCTTCCGAGAAATCTTCGTGACCCGGTGTATCCAGCAGGTTAACAATCCGGCCATTGTGGGGAAACTGCATCACGGAAGAGGTAACCGAAATCCCCCGCTCCTGCTCCATGCTCATCCAGTCAGATGTGGCATGACGGTCAGCCTTTTTACCTTTAACAGTACCGGCTTTCTGAATCAGGTTTCCGAACAGCAACAGCTTTTCGGTAATGGTGGTTTTACCCGCATCGGGGTGCGAAATAATCGCAAAGGTGCGTCGAATATCGACTTCTTGAGCAATAGCAGAGCTGGACATAAGTAAGATCAGAATTCATGACGGCCAAAAGCAATGGCCCTGGTTGAAATTTGGCCGTCATTTTCGCTGATCCGGCGTCTTTACACAATGAAAGGTGAAAAATAACCGGAAAAGTTCTTAAAGAAACTCCACCATGACCTGACCACACCAGGCTTCCACCCGGTCATCCGTCATTTCACGCTGGCAGTCTTCATCCAGCGCCAGGCCGATAAAGAACTTCTTATCCTTGGTCAGTGCTTTAGACTCATCAAACTCATAGCCTTCGTTTGGCCAGTAACCGACAGCTTCCGCACCACGGGCCACAACCTTATCGTGCAGCATACCCATCGCGTCGACAAACCATTCAGCGTATCCGTACTGGTCACCCAGACCAATAAACGCAACAGTCTTACCAGTGAAATCCAGATTATCCACTTCATCCCAGATTTCCAGCCAGTCTTCCTGAACTTCACCGTAATCCCAGGTTGGAATCGCGAAAATGAGCTGATCGTAATTCGCTATCACACTGACAGGGGTGTCTTTCACATCAAACAACTCAACATCATCAAGATGCTCTTTAACCTTAACGGCGATATCACCAGTGTTGCCTGTTGTGGTGCCGTAAAATAATGCAATGCTCATCTGCGTATCCAGAAAGATAATAAAATCGCAATGATAATAATTTGCATTATGAAATCAAGTAAGATTTAGCTATAACTCATAACCGATCACACTAAGCTTAAAATCCGGGAGAAGATCAGCGGGAGACTACCTGCTTGAATACCGCTGCCAGATCATTGTCTTCAAGACAGCGTCTGTATAATTGCTCATCAATAATCCGGGACTCATTCTGATGGCACTCCAGATAGACAGTATCTGACTCCGGATCAACAAAGCTCACCAAGGGAATGCGCCGCAAGCATTCCAGCAAAAACTGACAGTTATCAGCAACATCCAGAGAAGCATTGGCCGGATATACTTCTTCCGGGCTGTTCGCATAGATATTTATCTTCTGATAGCGCTGAATATTCACCAGCCCCAGTGGCCGGTATATACGCATGCTTTTCTGGGTACCGGTGGCAATCGGTAAGGGAAACTCCCCTTTCGGAACACTGTTATCAAGGAACTCATAGCGAAATAATGGCCGGTCATACGCAAGCCATTTACAGAAAATCTTTGGCATTCCCGCATAGGCCTCAACACTGTGCCCCAGAAAATCTTCCACTGATTTATAACGGCCGCGCTGCAGGCCCCGCTCCCAGCCCCGCTCAACGGTTGCTTCCGGTGGGGTTATGACAAAATACATCTGCAGGGTGTGCACATACTTTGCGTAAGTATCATGAAGAATTCGGGATACCTTTTCGCTGGAAAAACTGTCAAAGCGAAAGCGGTCTACCAGTAAATGAGAAATTGAAGCCTGTTCATCCGCCTGCCGCCGCACATAGTGATCGAATTTAGCATCAATCACATTCACTTCATTACTGGTAAAGCGCCCGGCATATTTGTAAGCCTCACCCAGCGCTTCGTAATCCAGTAACAAACGGCGCCATATATCAGGGCTCACCGTTGCATAACTGCCGGGCTTAATACCCTTTGCCCGCAGAATTGTTTGCAGCATCGGTCGTAAAGAACTTTTGCCCGCAGCGGAAGCACCTTTAAGGCTGATCAGCAGGGGCTCCGCCACTTTCTCTACTTTCAGATAACCGCGACTCTGCACTGCCGCTTCAATACAGGGCATTATCCATTCGCCTATACGGCGACTGCCATAACCGTTCATGACGTGACGGGTCACCAGTAAACTGAGATTATCCAGGTCGGTTCCCAGATAGCCCCGTCTGCCGGCCACCCCGCTCAGCACCTGATAAAGGCTCCGGTAAACAGCCCTGGTAAAACGGTCATCACTGGCAAGACCGGCCTGCTTAAACTCATTGATTACCCGGTAATCACGCTCCAGCGCTGACTCCATAACCGGTTGCCGGACAGGCTTGCTTCGCTGGCGGCTCAACCCCGGCAGCCAGCGGCGCCAGCCGGAAAGCTTTACCTCTTCAGACTCCGTTACCGCATTTAACTGCCGGGCTAAAATATCCCTGGCCCGCTGTTCTACGTCAGCCTGCAAGCGGTTGAAATCTGCTGAAATCGCAGGCATTTGCGGGCGAATAAAATGCTCAAAAATATCATTCACAATCACCCGGAAATTAATGCCCAGCGCTTCATCGGTTTCACCTTCCATCACCCTAAGGTCTGCAGTCACCCGAACAATCAGTTCATGCAAAGCCAACCGCTCGGTCCGGAACGCAACTAAATCACCGGCAGACATTCCGGTCTGATCAACCCACTCCATCACATCGCTGTAACGGCTCAGCACATTATCAGGTAAAAAAATGGTTTCCTGATCCAGCAGATGTCTGGGCAGCTCAGATTCCAATCCCGGAGACCAGGCACTGAAAACATCAGGGCTAACCACTATATTTTGCTGTTCAGAGATGGACATACAGATTCCTGCTGACGGGCTGTTACCGGAAACTAACTCATACTAAAGTTTAAGTCTGCCAGAACAATAACAGGAATTGGAATCAATTTGCGTCAGTACAGCGGCTGCCTACGACAGAAATTTTGAATTCCGGAAACAGAAACGCCGTACCTGACTGCTCAGCTACGGCGTTTATACGACGGTCTCTGTAAAAACCGCAGAAGTGAAACTCAGTTACTTCTTAACATCTTCGTTAATCAGTTTACGTACTTTGAACGCGCCCCAGACCATGACAGCAGTCATACCGGCAATTCCCAGCAGGCTTGGCCACAAAGTTTCGAAAACATAAGGATCAATACCAAACATACGATCACCCCAATCAGCTCTATTAATCATTGAGGCCATGGTACGCCCATTTGTATTAGCGAATATTGATATAACTCAATATCTGAACCGAAAGCAGATTGAGTGCACCACCGGTGTAAATTTGCAAAAGCGGCTTTTGTGACCCATAACTTAATGGAGCACCCGGGCTGCTAGCTGCAGCCGTGCGACGTAATACCGCTGGCGGATTCAGATCCGGGCAGCCGCTGTAAATTGAGGCACACCATGACACAAGTTATAAAACACTGGACCCCAGAACAGCTCCGGCAAATGAATGAACAGGCCTTCCTGCTTGATTTACTCGATATGATCAAAATATCGCCGACAACCGACGAATCAGACAGCAGCCTGGCCGCCCTGCAAATTCAGCTGGCCACGATCGAAGCGATGATCGCCGACAGACTGGACTGAACTCAGCTTTTCTTCATCATCTTCCACACACCAGAATACAGACCAGCACCAGACAGGCTGTAACAACAGCCTGTCATCTGGCGCTTACAGACAGCCCGTATCCCTGGCCTGGGAGAAAACATTTCTTTAGTCAGACGCTTCCCAGCCCCTCCTTCCCCCCCTTCAGCTTTTTTCACTTTTCAATGCAAAAAACACCGTACCTGCCTTCTGTGGCCCTGCCAGGGCTCCAAAAACGCAAAAACCACAAGAGACCAATCAACAATAAATATTGATAATTTTATATATGAATAAGAATTATCTAAATCTATTATTAAGCATTTATTGATTGATATTACTTTTGCCTGCTAAAACCAAAAAAACCTTTTAATTACAACAAGTTAGAATTATTGACATCGCTTTCTGCAATATCTGCAATATTTTTTTATTTCCCCTTTAAAAACAATGAATTACGACCTTAGAAATATCTATTTTTATTTTCAATAAATCATTAAAAGATATATACTTAACTTAATAATATTTTGATCAATCACAAAGGTATAAAGACCATGCAAGAAAGAGAAATTAAACTTCTTTTTAAGGCAGGTGTTTTTGAATCTTGTCAGGCCGCGCCGGTATCAATGGCCCGTGGCTGGACCCTGAAATTCATCACCAAACAAAGCGAAGTGCTGACACTGAATTTGCAGCGTTCAAAAGGTGAGCGGGAATTCAAAAGCCTGGACGGTGCTGCCGCAGTTGCACGGCGAATTGGCTTTGAATGGCTGAATGTTCAGATCGGTGATCTGAAATGGCAGGAAAAAGTCTGAAGCCCTGCCAACCATGGCAGGTGTGAAGTCGCAGACATAAAAAAGGGCGCCTGAACAGGCACCCTGTGTGTACAATTTTGTCGTAGCAGTCTTACTGCTGGTATGACTCAGTTGTCTCTGTTCATCGCCTCTGCGATTTTCTTATCTGTCTTGTACTGGCTCAGTGCGTACACCGACCAGATTGCCGCAGGAATCCAGCCAATCAGCGTAATCTGCAGAATCAGGCAAATAATGCCTGCGAAAGGCCGGCCAATCGTAAAAAACTGAAACCAGGGCAGTAATAAAGCCAGTATCAAACGCATTGTAATATTCCTCGCAAATTTACATCAGTGATTACTGAGCAACCACGCCGTCTTTTAATTCGGCATCTGTTGCTTCACGAACCACCATTACTTCTATCTCAAAATTAAGAGTTTGTCCGGCAAACGGATGGTTAGCATCAATGGTTACTTCACCTTCCTCTTCATTAATGGCAACAATTGTTACCAGCTGAGGGCGGGAAGGGTCATCACCAATCTGACAAAACATGCCTTCTTCAATGCTTGGGAAAGCATCAAAAGAAGCTTTATCCACAATGCTAACCTTCTCTTCATCCCGGTCGCCGTAGCCCTGAGCAGGTTCAATGGTCGCAGTAAACTTATCGCCAACCTGATGACCAGCCAGCGCCTGCTCAAGCCCGGGGATTATATTTCCCTGACCATGAACGTAAGGTAAAGGCCCTGCATCCCGTGAACCATCAACCACTTCTTTTTCTTCATTAAACAGTGCGTAATGAAATTCAACGTAACAGTTTTCAGTAATATTCATTTCAGATAATTCCGCTACGGCTCTAAGCCTTTATATTTAAAACATTTTTCAGCCAGCCTGAAATCATTTCAACTTCTTCAGCACTGACACTGTGATCGATCGGATAGGTTCGCCACTGTGGTGAAAAACCTAACACTGTTAAGAATTCTTTTGCCGACTCACCTAACTGTGGCGGTACAACATCATCCTGTGAACCATGGGCTATCATCACCGGCATGTCACAGTTACCCGGATTTACCGAAGCACGTAAACTTTGTTCACAGGGAACATAGGTAGACAGGGCAAGAAGACCAGCCAGAGGCTGTGGATAAGCCAGCCCCGTCTGATAAGCGACAGCACCACCCTGGGAGAAGCCAGCCAGCACAACACGCTCAGGAGCAATGCCCCGCTCAGCTTCCCGTCTGATCAGCGCACTAACCTGACCGGCAGATTCAAGTAAGGAATCAGCATCGACTTTTCGGCTGATATTCATTTCCAGAATGTCATACCAGGCACGCATAACCCAACCGTTATTCACGGTAACCGGCCGTTCCGGTGCATGGGGAAAAATAAACCTGACGGCAGCATCTTCAGGCAAATTCAGCGCCGGTACGATACCGGCAAAATCATGACCGTCAGCGCCCAGTCCGTGAAGCCAGATAACCGTCGCATCTGCCGGTTTTACCGGTTCTACCTCGACACAGGGCAATAAGTTTGTATTCATCTGCCATCCAATAAATTATGCTAATAATTAAGTGTTAACTGCCGGTTAACCGTCTGACTGTTTCACTGCCCGCTTACCGGTACTACTATGCCATGACATCATGTATGCAATAACTTCATGAAAACACCAGCCAGCTCATTCACCGCCTGTCACGACTGCGATCTGCTTATCGCCCGCACCCGTCTGAAAAAGGGCCAGTCACTGAACTGTCCCCGCTGTCATGCCAAGCTCTTTCATGCCCGGCTGAATCCTATTGAACGGGGGCTTGCGCTGGCAATCACCAGTTTGATCCTGTTTTTACCGGCTAACCTGCTGCCAATTTTAAGCCTGAGCATTTTTGGTCAGCAGCAAAGCGAAACCATCTTACAAAGCGTATTATCCTTATATGACGGTGGCTTAGCTATAGTCGCAGCGGTTGTCCTTATTTTTGCGGTGCTGGTACCGGGTCTTCAGATCCTGCTGCTGACTTACATTACCGCCTGCTTACAGTTCCGGATTAACGGCCATTACCTGCGCCAGAGCCTTAATCTTTACCACACATTACATGGCTGGGGCATGCTGGAGATCTATCTGATCGGCACGCTTATCGCCGTCATCAAACTAAAAGATATCGCCAACCTTGAACCCGGACTCGGGCTCTACTGCCTGGCTGCTCTGATTTTCACTACGTGCCTGACCAACAGCCTGTTTGATATTCAGCATGCCTGGCAGGTATTCGGGCAACGCCGCGACACCCAGAAGGCTCACTTATGAACACCGGGAGCTATAAATCCGCACGTCAGGAAGGCTACCTGCTTTGCCGTCACTGTCACACCTTGCATACACTTGATCAGCAAGATCAACACTGCCACGTTTGCGAAACCCCGCTGCACAGCCGTATGGAACACACCCTGCAGCGCAGCTGGGCTTTTCTGCTCGCCTCAGTTATCTGTTTCTTTCCGGCTAACCTGCTGCCGATTATGACGTTTAAAAGTTTTGGCAGTGGCGCACCAAGCACCATCATGGGCGGCATCATCGAGTTATTCACCGGAGGGTTCTGGGGCATCGGACTGGTGGTTCTTATCGCCAGCATTATCATTCCCTGCCTGAAGATTCTTGGTATGCTGACCCTGTTACTCAGCCTTAAATTCCACTGGCGTACCAGCGCCCGCCAGAAAACCTGGCTCTACCGCGGCGTCGAATGGGTCGGCCGCTGGTCTATGCTGGATATATTTGTAATCGCTGTACTGGTCGCACTGGTCCAGCTGGGCAGCCTGGCGAGTATATCCCCGGGACACGGCGCCACAGCATTTGCTGCGGTGGTAATACTGACCATGCTCTCCGCTCTTAATTTTGATACCCGTTTAATCTGGGATAAATACGCACCTACGGACACTCAACATCATGACACCTGATAATACCCCTGCGACAGACGCCGTCATAAAGCAGCACCGCGGCCCGTCATTTGTCTGGATACTGCCACTGGTTGCAGCACTGATTGCCGCCTGGCTGGCCTGGCAGAGCTATCAGGATGCCGGCATCACTATTGAGGTGCAGTTTGAATCAGCAGAAGGACTGGAAGCTGAAAAAACCAAAGTACTGTTTCGTGGCCTGCCCAGCGGCACAATTAAACAACTGCGCCTGAATGAGGACCTGAAAGGCGTCACAGCGATCATTGAAATGGCCAGTGAAGCCGAGCCGCTGCTGCATGAAAACACCCGTTTCTGGCTTGTAAAACCCCAGGTATCCCTCAGCGGTGTCAGAGGGCTGGAAACACTCCTGTCCGGTTACTACATCGGTATTCAGCCCGGTGACGGAGAAGATCGCCGTGAGTTCGTGGCCGACAGCGAACCACCACCATCCAGCAAAGATAAACCGGGACTGTATCTGACCCTGAGCAGTGACTCGGCCGCGTCTGTTTATCGCGGCTCCAAGCTGTTTTACCGGGATATACAAGTCGGTGAAGTCATCGACGTTAAACTCGGCAAAGCAAAGCAACAGGTGCTGATTGACCTCTATGTAGAAAGTAAATACAGCGAACTGATCAACGGTGGCACCCGCTTCTGGAACGCCAGCGGTATCAGCATCAAAGCAGACTTACCCAAACTGGACATTAAGTTTGATTCGCTGGCCTCTATTGTAGCCGGCGGCATCAGCTTCTATACCCCTGCCGATGGTGGTGAACTTAATCCAGATACGGTACTGCCTCTCTACAGTGACTATGAAGCAGCCGAAGACGGTGTTGCCGTGACCGTTAAGTTCCCGGCCCGTACGCCACTGTCAGAAGGGACCAAAGTGGTCAGTCAGGAAATTGTCATTGGCCGGATACAAAAGCTCGAATTTAACAATGATCTGACCACCCAAACAGCCCACCTGCTAATCGATCCCCGGGCCAAGCCCCTGTTACGGGCAGGCAGCCAGTTCTGGTTACCAAAGCCGGACTTTGACATTACCCAGATCGGCCAGCTGTTCGACGGCAACGCTATCCAGCTGCAGCCAGGCCCCGGCATTCCCCTGTTCCGCTTCATTGCCCTGAATACCCCGCCGGCGAAACGCCCTGGCATTCCGGGACTGGATATTCAGATTATCGCTGATCAGTTAGGCTCACTGGACTTCGGTTCACCGGTACTCTACCGGCAGGTACCCGTAGGTGAGGTCCGCGGCTATGAACTGATCGAACAGGGCAAGAAAGTCCTTATCCACGCCACCATTGCCAAAGAACATTCACAGTTACTGAAATCCAACAGCCGATTCTGGAACATCAGCGGCGTTCAGGTTGCCGCCGACCTGGACGGCGTTAAACTCGATACCGGCTCACTGACGTCTGTCATCAAGGGCGGTATCAGCTTCTTTACCCCTGACATTAAAGAGAAACAGGACGCAACGCCGAATCAGCAATTCCACCTATATAAAGATTTCGATACCGCCAGCCAGCAGGGCAAGCTTATTTACAGTAATCAGGCAGGCAAACTGCAGATACGGCTGGTCAGCGAACAGCTCGGTTCAGTTAAAGCAGGCTCTCCGGTACTTTACCGGCAGTTGCCAGTCGGTAAGGTACATGGCTACCGCTTAAGTGAAGACGGACAGAATGTTGAAGTGCAGCTACTGATTGATAAGGCTTACCGTCACCTGGTCACCAGCAAAAGCCGCTTCTGGAACGCCAGCGGCATTCACGCCAAGCTTGATCTTTCCGGGCTGACTCTGCAAACAGAATCGATTGATACCATCGTGCGCGGCGGTATCGCCTTTGATAACAAACCGGGTAAAGGTAAAGCTGCCAAATTTAATCAGCGCTTCACCCTGCATCCAAACAAGCAGGAAGGCCTGTACGACGCGCTGGCTATCCGGATCAGCTTCCCGGCAGGTAATACGCTGGAGCCCGGTGCTGAACTGCGTTTTCAGGGACTCAAAATGGGCCGGGTGGACACCGTCAGGCTGCTTGATGCCAGCGGACGTATTGAAGCCCGTGTGATTATCGACCAACAGGCAGAGTTTCTGGCACGTGAAGGCAGTCGTTTCTGGGTTGCCAGCAGCCAGATTTCCCTCAGTGGTATCAAGAACCCGGAAGCCTTACTTAGCGGAAACTACATTGTCGCCAGCGCTGGAAAGAATCTGAAGGCTCCCCGCAAAACGCAGTTTAAAGGGATTAATAACGCCCCTGCCGTCAGCCTGCCGGGGCTTAACGTCACTCTGACCTCGCCGGCACTGGATTCTGTCGAAACCGGCAGCCCAGTCTATTACCGTGGTCTCAAAGTGGGTCAGATAACCGGATTTGAACTGGGAGAAGACCTGCAAAGCGTTGAAATTTATGCCAATATCCAGCCTAAATACAGCAAGCTGGTCAAAGTCAACAGCCGCTTCTGGAATCTCAGTGGCATCAGTGCTGACTTTGGCCTGTTCAGTGGTCTGGAAATCGAAACCAGCACTCTGGACACCCTGGTAAGCGGTGGCATCGCATTCGACTCCCCGGCAGGTTCCGGTACAGTCGGCCCGCAACCACGCTTCCGATTACTGAAAGACGCCCCTTAAAGGAATACGGATATATGATGCGCAGTTATACACATTTGTTAAGCCTGTTACTCCTGATCAG
Source organism: Aliamphritea spongicola (assembly GCF_017051665.1). Classification (NCBI taxonomy): domain Bacteria; kingdom Pseudomonadati; phylum Pseudomonadota; class Gammaproteobacteria; order Oceanospirillales; family Oceanospirillaceae; genus Aliamphritea; species Aliamphritea spongicola. The sequence goes on along the minus strand of NZ_JAFIDL010000007.1, from coordinate 123,093 downwards.
CAGCCTGCTGATCAGCGGCTGCGCAACCAATAACAGCGGTTTTAAAATCAGCCAGTTGGCCAAAACCGATATTGATACGGTGACCGATGCCCATATTACCGAACTGAAACGTCTCAACCGGGAACTCGCCGCTAAGCTTTATAAACGCAACCCCCGGGAACTGATGAAAGCCGGTACTGCTGATATCACTGCGCGCATCGACCTGATGTTTAACCGCGACAGCCCACAGCGACAGGCAGAAATGAACAGCCTGGATGGCATTGATGCCGTGCCGCTGGCCTTTGCTGAAGATTATCAGGGAGACAGGGTATATGCGCTAATGGCCGGTATGATCAGCATGCTGGACGCCTCATATAACTACAAGGATGAGTTCTTTCTGCTGGACGAACTGGACCATCAAAAGCTCTACAACAGTGCCCGTAACCTTGAAACCATCGCCTGGCGGCTGAACAGCCTGAAAAAAGAAGATGGCGATTTGTTTCTGTTAAGTAACGGTGTCAGCCCGCAGGGTGTAAAAAACCTCAGTTTTGAACGCATCTTCGGCAAGATGATTGCCCTGCAGGATATGATGGCCAATCTGGTAGCCGGCAGCAGTAACCGCACGATCACTAAAGTGGTGCACAGCGTCGCCTCAACAACCCTGTTACCGATTTAACAACCAGTCACATACCGGCTGAATCTGCGCCGGCATCATCAGCGCCGGAGCATGTCCGGTCGCGGCAATTTTAAGAACATCCAGCTGCGGATTCACCTGCTGCATATGGTCGACACTACCGGCCTCCAGCAGGTCAGAATCTTCTCCCCAGATAAGTAACTGCGGACAACGCACCTGCGACCAGAACGGCATAAGATCAATATCCTCATGCGGACTGGTTTTCAGACCTTCTGCGATTCGGGGATCATAATGCAGATGCAACCTGCCGGATTCATCCGTCCGGTGCCCACACTCAGCCAGATGCCGCCACTGCCGGTCTTCTAAATCATGAAAAGCCCGATAAGTGTTACGCATATACGTTTCCACGGCTGAGAGCGAATCAAAACCGTGGTCACCCATATATATCGCAATCCGTTCTAGCGCTGCAGCAGGAATCCGGCAGCCCACATCATTCAGCACCAACTTATGAACAGGCGTCTCAGGTAACGATGCCAGTATCATCCCGATAATGCCTCCCATGGAGGTTCCCAGCCAGTCTACCTTTGCAAGCTGCAAATGCTTTAGTAAAGCTTGCATGTCCTCCACATACAGCGGCATATCGTACTCAAGGTCTGCCGGTAACCAGTCGCTCACGCCCCGGCCAACCACATCAGGGCAAATCACCCTGTACTCACTGCTCAGCTGTTCAGCAATAAAATCGAAGTCCCGTCCGTTCCGGGCCAGCCCATGGACGCACACCAACACTCTGGGATTATCTGCTTTTCCCCACTCATGGTATGCCATACGGTATTCTGCACCGCGCTGTAAGGTTAAATAATGTGTTTGCATCAGATTCCATCCTAACTGTCTTAGCCGGCAGCGTCGTTAAATACTCCCCGGGCTGTGTAAAGTAATGTAAACACAACTGTGGATATCTGTCTTCATTCCCCAGGAATGTATTATGATTCAAAGAGTAGATCACTTTTGACAACTAAAGAACTGAGCCAACATGCCAACAACCCGCAAGCCATCCCCGCTGGCCAAATTTCTGTTGCCAGTACTATTTATCGTCCTGGGCGTTGGCAGTCTGCTTTACCTCAATAACAACAAAGCAGCGGTACCCGCGAAGCCGGTTAAAGAAAAAATCTGGCGGGTAAAAGTACAGCAAGCTGAGTTTTCCCAGGGCCAGCCTGAGCTTACATTATTCGGTAAAGTTGAATCGCCCCTCAGCAGTAATCTGACAGCCCCTTTAACGGCTTATGTCAGCCAGCGTCTAGTTGCGGAAGGTAATCGGGTAACCAAAGGCCAGGTACTGGTCAAGCTGGATGACCGGGATGCCCGCCTGCTGCTGGATCAGCGCAACGCCGAGGTACAGCGTATTGAAGCTCAGATCGGCGCTGAAGATGTCCGTTTTGCCGCGGATCAGAAAGCTCTGAAAATCGAACAAGAGCTGCTGACCATCAGCCAGCGTACACTGAACAGATACCAGAACCTCAGCAGCCAGCAGGTCGCCAGCCAGAACCAGCTGGACGATGCACGCCGCACCCGTCAGCAACAAGCCCTTTCACTGAACAACCGCCGTCAGGCAATTGCAGACCATCCAAACAGACTGGCACAGCTAAATGCCCAGTTGTTGCAGGCTAAAGCCCTGCAGGCCAGTGCCGCGCTGGATGTCGAACGCAGTGAAATAAAAGCCCCCTTTGATGGCCGCATTACACGGCTGGAGGCAGCTCCCGGAGACCGGGTGCGCGGCGGTGATCAGATACTCAGCATGTACAGCGATAAAGATCTGGAAATAAGAGCACAGCTACCGAACCAGTATCTGAGCGAAATCCGCGCCCAGTTAGCACAGCAGGCAGGCATTCCCGCAACCGGCCAGCTAAACGGACAGAATATTCCCCTCACACTGGACCGCATAGCCGCAGAAGCCAACGCCACCCGCCCGGGTGTTGATGCGCTGTTCAGTGTTAAGCAACAGGACCAGGTACTGGAACCCGGACGCTCACTGGCAATGACCCTGACACTGCCGCCTGTTGAGCGCAGTCTGATTATTCCGCCACAGGCACTTTACGGTACCAACCGTATCTACAGAATTACAGACGGCCGTCTTGAAGCGCTGGAAATCCAGAGAATCGGCGATACCTCAGTCAACGGCAAAGCAGGTATTCTGATAACCGCCAGCGACTTGCAGGAAGGCGATAAAATTCTAGCCACCCAACTGCCCAACGCAATTTCAGGCCTGCGGGTCGAGGCAGCGGAATAAATCATGAATACTTATCAGGGCCCCCTTAAAAACCTCACCACGCTGTTCACCAGCCATAAGGTTGCCGCCAATTTGCTGATGCTGCTGATGATACTGAGCGGCATCTGGGGCCTGAAAAAACTTAACACCCAGTTTTTCCCCAGCTTTGAGCTGGACGTTATTACCATTGCAATCGTCTGGAGCGGTGCCGCTGCCGAAGACGTCGAACGCTCGGTTATATTACCCGTCGAACGGGAACTGAAAGCCGTCAGTGGTATAGACACACTGTACTCTACAGCCACTCAGGGAGCGGCCTCCATTCGGCTTGAACTGGAAGAAGGCAGCGACAGTGCCTTCATTCTTGATGAGGTCAAACAGAAAATAGACGGCCTCAGTAACCTGCCTCAGGAATCGGAAACGCCGATTATTCAGCAAGTCATCCGCTATGAGAATATAGCCAGTCTGCTGATCACCAGCAAACAGGGCAGCCTTGAAGAACTCCGGCAACTGGCCAGAAAATATGAACGGGAACTGCTGAGACGCGGCATCAGCAAGATCGACTTTATCGGCATGCCTGAGGAAGAAATTGCCATACAGGTCTCCTCTGCCAAACTCCATGAACTGGGCTTATCCCTTGACCAGATAGCCAGCAGAGTCAGCCAGCGCAGCCTGGACATTCCTGCCGGAACAGCCGCGAAAGATGACGGTTCCCGTCTGGTACGCGGCCTCAATCAGCAACGGGATGTTGAAGGCTTTAACCAGCTGCCCCTGCTCACTGAAGAAGCAGGCCGTTTAATCCGTCTAGGAGACATCGCCGATATAGACTGGCGCATGCAGGATGATCAGATTTATCTGACCTATCGCGGCAGCCCTGCCATTCAGTTACACCTGCGCCGTACCGAAAACAGCGACACTCTGGAAGCCGCCGGGATCCTGCGGGACTGGCTTACAGAACAGGAAGGTCAATTGCCGGACGGCGTTCAGCTGATCCCGTTTGACGAAAGCTGGAAACCCATTCAGGACCGCATCAACCTGTTGCTCAAGAACGGCCTGGGGGGCCTGATTCTGGTTATTGCCACCCTGTTCCTGTTCCTTAACGCCCGGGTCGCCTTCTGGGTAACCATCGGTATTCCGGTGTCCTTCATGGCAACTCTGGCGGTGCTTTATGGCATCGGTGGCAGCATCAACATGATCAGCCTGTTTGGCATGATTATGGCGGTAGGGATCATTGTTGACGACGCCATCGTCGTCGGTGAAGACACCCTGACCCATCTGCAAATGGGTGAACCCGGATTACAGGCAGCCATCGGCGGCGCTCACCGGATGCTGGCGCCGGTTATGGCCTCATCACTGACAACCATTGCCGCGTTCCTGCCGTTACTGTTAATCGGCGGCATTATCGGCAACATTCTGATCGACATTCCCACCGTTGTTATCTGTGTCATTGTGGCATCTGTGATCGAATGTTTTCTGATACTCCCCGGCCACTTACATCACAGCCTGCACAAAGCCAGCGACCTCCAGCCATCGAAATTAAGAAAGCGGCTGGATGCCGGATTTGAGCGCTTCAAGCAGGGGCCGTTCAGAGGCGCTGTTGAAACCGCAATTATCTATCGCTGGTCAACCATCTGTGCAGCCATTGCGTTACTTACCCTCAGCGCCGGTCTGATCTCTAGCGGCCAGTTGAAATTCACCTTTTTCCCCGCCGTTGAAGGGGAAACCATGACTGCGAACATTCAATTCAGTGCCGGCACCGATGCCAGCAAAGTGGATAACTTTCTCCAGCATCTGGATACGACATTGCGGGAAACCAATGATGATCTGGGGGGCGACCTGGTCGTCGTGGCTCTGCAAAAACATGGTCAGAGCAGCACATCCCGTAACAGCAGCCGGGCAACACGGGGAGATGAATTCGGTGCGTTATTTGTCCAGTTAACCCCTGTTGATGACCGGGAAGTCAGTAATTCTGAATTTGTAAAAACCTGGCGTGAAAAGATCATTCAGCCCGCCGGCATTGAAAAATTCACCATCGACATCAGCCGTTCAGGCCCACCGGGGAAAGCCATTGAAGTAAAACTCAGTGGCCAGGACGTTGAAACGCTCAAACAGGCATCCCTCGCGGTGCAGTCAGCCCTGCGAAAATATGCCGGCATCAGCAATGTGGATGACGACCTTCCGTTTGGTAAATCACAGCTGATTTATGCCCTGACACCCGCCGGTGAAACCGCCGGACTCAATCTTCAGTCTGTCGGGCGACAGCTCCGCGCAGCGCTGGACGGGCAGCAGATTCAGGTATTCTTCCGCGGTGAAGATGAAGTAGAAGTTCGGATGGTATTACCGGACGCTGAACGTAACCGCCTCAGCGCCCTTCAGCACTTGCCGGTGATATTACCTAATGGCGATACATCACCGCTGGCGAATGTTGTCAGCTTCACTGACAAGCAGGGACTCGACCGGTTACAGCGGATCGACGGCCAGCTGGCCATTAACGTAATTGCGGATCTCGACGAGTCCGTCGCCAACGCTAACGAAATCATCGCCGACTTCCAGGCTAACCAGTTGGGGGAGATCCTCGCTGAGTATGGCATCACTGCGACATTTGAAGGTAAAAATAAAAATCAGCGCGAAACCCTCTCAGACATGAGGACCGGCCTGTTTCTCGCACTGCTGCTGATATTTATCATTCTGAGCTGGGTGTTCTCTTCTTACAGCTGGCCACTGGCTGTGATGCTGGCCATTCCACTGGGGCTGACCGGCGCAATTTTAGGTCACTTCCTGACTGGCCAAACCCTGACCATTCTTTCTTTATTCGGTTTTTTTGGTCTGTCCGGTATCGTCATCAACGACTCTATCGTGCTGATCACCTTCTATCAGAAGCTGAGAAAAATGGGACAAAGTGTGCATGAAGCCATTGTCGAAGCCGCCTGTCAGCGCTTACGGGCAGTGCTTCTGACGTCACTGACCACCGTTGCAGGTCTGGCACCGATTCTTTTCGAAACATCCCGTCAGGCACAGTTTCTGATCCCGATGGCAACCTCGATCGTCTTCGGCTTGTTATACGGTACAGTCCTGATTCTGTTAGTCATTCCGGCACTTCTGGTGGTAATAGAAAATGCCCGGGCAAACCTGTTCTGGCTGCTGGGAAAGAAAGACCCTTTACATCAGGAAAACACCGCCAGTAAGCAGACGGGCTAAAGATAACAGTCGATCAGCGCTGCCAGCTGAAGTTTTTGTGCAGCGCTGTTATAGATAAAGCGCATGCCCCATTCATACTGATGCTGCGACAACCTGCGTACATGCACCAGCCGGCAATGGCACTCAATATTTTCGCCATCCAGACAAAAGCCGACCATAAACTCACTGCTACGCTGTGACTCAGGCCGGTCAAGCCGTAAACTTCTGACTAACGCCTGTTCACCCTGAACCGTAATGCCACCCAAGCTGATATTAGTAATCTTTGCTAACGCGGGTTGTTCCTCCAACGGAACTCCATACATGCCAATCTGCGCTGTCAGATCAATCGCCACCCTGGGATGTACCCGATTCTCTGCAAACATAGAAGTCTTTCGCACCTAAAACACTGTGTAACACCCTGATTATAGGTGAACATTCGACAGGGGATATATCCATACGCATGCAGACAAAAAAATCCCCTGTGACAACTGGCCCGGACAAGCCCGGCCACACAGGGGAAAGATCAAGCTCCATAAGGACACAGACCGGACAATCCAGGTTACCGGTCTGCGGTGAGTACCGTTACTGATCAGCCATGGCCGGTCAGTAACAGTAAACCTGTTTTATGCCGTTACTGAACCCCCAGAGATTTCAGAGTCTGAATGGTCAGCTGGCCGATAGGTAACTGATTATCCTGCTGATAAGCCTCCACGGCCGCCATCGTCTCCTGACCGATCACACCATCAATTGGCCCCGGACTGTAACCCCGGCTGTTCAGCGCCTGCTGTATCTCAGTGACAATGCCCGGATGGGTATTGGTTTCACAGAGAATTGAGCGCCATTCCAGCCGGGCATCAGCGACTTTTACCCGCTGGCTGACGGTTTCATACTGCGCCGGAATCTCCACAACCTGCTGCGAAGGGGCTTCAGCCAGCCGTTTTACCCGTACCGTTTCATACACAGCGGGAGTGACGACCTCACGGGTAGTTTCCGGCGTGTCAATCACCCGGCGTTCAACCGTTTTATATTGCGCGGGAATTTCAACTTCGCGGATCTGTTCAGGCTCAGCAAGTACCTGTCGGGTAACCGTCTGATATTCAGCGGGGACTTCCACCAGGCACATGATTTCGCCGGTTGCCGCATCAATCCGCTCAATCGGACCACGGCCTTTCTTCCAGATCGTATGCGCCGGTTTAATCAGAATCTGCTCTGTTACCGTTTCATAGCGGGCCGGTATTTTCTCCAAGCGGGTACCGGCTTCCTGAATCAGCACCTGCTCAGTGACCGTTTTATAGGTGGCCGGAACGATCTCCAGATGAGTATGGGCTTCTTTCACCAGCACCTGCTCTTCAACCCACTCATAGCGGCCCGGCACCACATCAATACGCTGATCGGCGGAGGCGACTTCAACGGTTTGTTCTTCGGTTTTATACACCGCCGGAATCACTACCCGGGCATAACATTCGCCGGGCTGCGGATTTGGAGGCAACAGGCTGTCATCTGCCGGGTTCTGCTGCAAACTGGCTACCAGCGTTTCCAGCTCAGAGTTATCTTCCAACGCCTGCATACGGGCCTGATCGGCCTGCTGATACTGAGTGTGCAGCGCGACATATTCCGCACGGGTAACAACACCCGCAGAGTCAGAACCCGGACCAGACGCACATCCGGACAACACGCCGGCAGATATTACAGCCGTCGTGATCAAAGGCAGTTTTTTCATAACAAAATCCCTGTTAAATAGTCTTCCGTAAACGCCAGATAAACCTGACAGCTGAAAAGACTAGATCCCAACGCCTGAACCCACTGTGAACTGTCATTTTTTGTACAATACAGCCCCCAAAGGTGCCGTATTCTGCTAGTTTATACGCCCCCTTATCCGCTATAATTGCCAGCCTTAATGACCACGCGCAATATACTGACAAAACATCTGTGCTAATGCAGTTGCAGTGCTGCGTCCGTTGGTCCGCCAAAGGCGACGGTACCGGGAATCCATTTAAGGCAGATCCATGAATCCAGATTTACAAAAGCTTCAGCCCTACCCATTTGAAAAACTGACCAAGCTGAAAAATGCAGTCACGCCACCGGCGGAGCTGGAGCACATTGCGTTATCCATCGGTGAGCCAAAACACCCTTCTCCGCAGTTCGTTCTGGATGTCTTTACTGAGAGCATGGGCCGCCTGGCAAATTACCCGACAACCGCCGGTATGCCGGAACTGCGTCAGGCCATTGCAGACTGGGCAACGCGCCGCTTCAAACTGCAACCGGGCAGCCTGACAGCCGCTGATAATATCCTGCCGGTAAACGGTACCCGTGAAGCAATTTTTGCCTTCACCCAGGCCGCTGTTGCCCGTGCGCCGGAAGGTGAAGCAACACCGCTGGTTGTATCACCGAACCCGTTCTACCAGATTTACGAAGGCGCGGCTTATCTGGCCGGTGCTGAACCTCACTTCCTGAACTGTACCGCTGATAACGGTTTTATTCCTGACTTTGATGCTGTCGATGCATCCGTCTGGGAACGCTGCCAGCTGTTGTTCCTGTGCTCGCCAAGCAACCCAACCGGCGCAGTGACCGATCTGGAAACCCTGAAAAAGCTGATCGCCCTGGCCGATAAGTACGACTTTATCCTTGCCAGCGACGAGTGCTATTCCGAAATTTACCTTGATGAAGCCCAGCCACCGGTTGGCTTGCTGGAAGCCTGTGCGGTTCTGGGGCGTCACGACTTCAGCCGCTGTATCGTATTCCACAGCCTGTCCAAGCGTTCTAACCTGCCGGGCCTGCGTTCCGGTTTCATCGCCGGCGATGCAGCATGCATTAAACCGTTGCTGAGCTACCGTACCTACCACGGCTGTGCCATGTCGATTCCGAACCAGCTGGCCAGCATTGCCGCCTGGAATGATGAAGCCCACGTGCTGGAAAACCGCGATAAATACCGCGAAAAATTCCAGACGGTGGTGGATATCCTGTCACCGGTAATGGACGTTAAATCACCTGACGCCAGCTTCTACCTGTGGGCCAAAACACCGATCGCTGATGATCAGTTCGCACAGGGCCTGTTTGGCCAGCAGAACGTAACCGTCCTGCCGGGCCGTTACCTGTCCCGTGAAGTGGATGGTCAGGTGCCCGGTGAAGGCTATGTCCGCATGGCACTGGTTGCCACCATTGAAGAATGCGTCGAAGCTGCTCAGCGCATCCGCGCATACGTTGAATCTCTGTAACAGGAATATACTGATGACAACTCTGTACGGTATTTCTAACTGTGACACCGTGAAAAAAGCCCAGCGCTGGTTAGACGCACAGGGCATTGAATTTACCTTCCACGACTTCCGCAAAGACGGTCTGGAAAAAGCGCAGCTGGAACAGTGGACCAGTGAACTGGGCTGGGAAAGCCTGGTGAACAAGCGCAGCACCACCTGGCGTCAGCTGGAAGACGATGTAAAGAACACACTGGATGCCGCATCTGCCGTAGAGGTAATGCTGGCCAATCCAACTCTGATTAAGCGTCCGGTTCTGGATTTGGGTGACAGCCGTAAACTGGGATTCAAAGACAGCGATTACGCATCTTATTTTTAAACATTAAGAACTGGGCATAACGTCACGGCACCGCCGGACGGGCTGTTGCAGTTAAAAATAAATACTGAGGTTAAAACTATGAGTACTTTTGCACTGGGTCTGGGCGTTGGTAGCCAATCTTCCACTGGCGAGCTGCTGGAAGTCTACTTCAACCAGCCACTGCTGAACCCTTCCGACGAGCTGGTTGCTGCTGTTGCAGCAAAAGTAGGCTACGAAGGCGGCAACCAAAATATTCAGTTGAGCGCTGAACAACTGAATGATCTGGAAGCGGCGTTCCTGTCTGTAGACGCTGAAGATCAGGCAGAAATCGTTGAAGTATGTAAAGGTACTCAGCAGCCAATGATCCTGACCATTCTGGCCACCGATGACGAGCCACAGGGTACTGCAGACGCTTACCTGAAACTGTCCCTGATCTCTAACCGTCTGGTTCAGCCACACGGTGTTAACCTGACAGGCATCTTCGGCAAGCTGCCTAACGTTGCCTGGACCAACGAAGGTGCAATCTCCCTGGCGGACCTGCCTAAGCGTCAACTGGCTGCCCGTGCTCAGGGTCGCATCATCGATGTTCACTCTGTTGATAAATTCCCGAAAATGGCCAACTACGTTGTACCGGCCGGTACCCGTATTGCAGCGACTTCCCGGGTACGTCTGGGTGCACACGTGGGTGAAGGCACTACGGTTATGCACGAAGGTTTCATCAACTTCAATGCAGGTACTCTGGGCGTGAGCATGGTTGAAGGCCGTATCTCTGCAGGCGTTGTGGTTGGTAACGGTTCTGACCTGGGCGGTGGTTGCTCTACCATGGGTACTCTGTCCGGCGGTAACAACGTGGTTATCTCTGTAGGCGAAAACTGCCTGATGGGTGCTAACGCCGGTCTGGGTCTGCCTCTGGGTGACCGTTGTACTGTTGAAGCTGGCCTGTACGTAACTGCCGGTTCTAAAGTTACCGTACTGGATGACCAGAACAACGAAGTCAGCACCGTTAAGGCTGCTGAACTGGCTGGTAAGCCGGACCTGCTGTTCCGCCGTAACTCTCAGAACGGTCGCATCGAGGTGAAAACCAACAAGACTGCTATCGAACTGAACGACGAGCTGCACGCACACAACTAAGCAGCCCTGCGTCCTTTATCAGGCCGCTCCGGCCTGATCAGTAACCCCGGTCACGTACCGGGGTTCTCGTCTCAATCCAATTATCAGGTACCCCGATGTCCCATTCCCCCACTGTTGAACTGGCTAAAGAATTAATCTCTCGCCGCTCTGTTACCCCTGAAGATGCAGGTTGTCAGGAGCTGATGATCAAACGCCTGGAAGCCATGGGGTTTGTCATTGAGCGCATGCAGTTTGAAGACGTGAGCAATTTCTGGGCCCGTCGCGGTACCGAAGGTCCGGTTTTCTGTTTTGCGGGACACACCGATGTAGTGCCAAGTGGCCCTGAAGAAAAATGGAGCCACCCTCCATTTGAGCCGGTCATTGAAGACGGCTTCCTATGCGGCCGGGGCGCTGCCGACATGAAAGGCGGCATTGCCAGCTTTATGACGGCACTGGAACGTTTTGTTGCCCACCACCCGAACCACAAAGGCTCTATTGCCCTGCTGATCACCAGTGACGAAGAAGGCCCGTTCATCAACGGTACCACCCGGGTAGTCGATACGCTGGAAGCCCGTAATGAAAAAATCACCTGGTGTATCGTCGGTGAACCGTCCAGCACCTCACAGGTAGGCGATATCATCAAAAACGGTCGCCGAGGCTCTATCAGCGGTGAAATCACCGTTAAGGGTAAACAGGGACACGTAGCGTATCCCCATCTGGTGAAAAACCCTATCCACATGACAATGCCGGCATTTGCGGCGCTGTCTGCTGAAGTGTGGGACGAAGGCAACGAGTACTTCCCGCCAACCAGCTTCCAGCTTTCCAATATTCACGCCGGTACCGGTGCCAATAACGTGGTTCCGGGCCATCTGGAAGCGAAGTTCAACTTCCGTTTCTCTACCGAGCTGACAGACGTTGAAATCAAGGAACGTACCCACGCCATTCTGGATGCACACGGTCTGGATTATGAACTGACCTGGATTCTCAGCGGTCACCCATTCATCACCGGTGAAGGTAATCTGGTAAATGCCTGTCAGGGCGCAATCAAAGCCATTACCGGCCTTGATACAGAGCTGTCTACCTCTGGTGGTACTTCAGATGGCCGTTTCATTGCCCCGACAGGTGCTCAGGTGGTGGAACTGGGGCCGGTTAACGCCACCATTCATCAGATCAATGAGCGGGTAAAAGCTGAAGATCTGGATACCCTGTCTTCAGTGTACGAAAATATCATGGCCCGCTTACTGGTTGATGAGGCCTGATCCTTGTTCTCTCTGAACTGCCCAAGCTGTCAGGCTCCCCTGACAGCCACTGATAAAAACCTGCGCTGCCCGGCAGGACACAGCTTTGATGCTGCCCGGCAGGGCTACTGGAACCTGCTGCTGGCACACCAGAAACGTTCCAAAGATCCCGGCGACAACGCAGAGATGGTTGCCGCCCGGAACAGCTTTCTGGCACTGGACCACTATCAGCCCCTTTCAGACCGGCTTAACCTGCTGGCGGGCGAAACGCTGACCGGTAACCAGACGCCCCGCATATTGGATATGGGTTGCGGTGAAGGCTATTACACCAGCCGTTTGCACCAATATCTGACCGAAACACGCTCCGAGGATGCTGATCAGCCTTTTCAGCTTGCCGGTCTGGACATATCCAAACATGCAGTCAAAGCCGCCTGCCGGCGCAGTAAAGTGGTTACCTGGCTGGTCGCCTCCGGGGCAAACATGCCAGTGGCTGACGCTTCCGTGGATCTGCTAACCGTGGCTTTCAGCCGGCTGATGCCGGAAGAATTTGCCCGGGTGCTTAAACCGGAAGGCCACCTGATTATCGCCTACCCTGGTGATCAGCACCTGCGTCAGCTGCGGGAAATCATCTACAAAGAAGTCCGTGAGTCAGGCTTTGCACCTTCAGCGGTGCTGGGAGATGCCTTCACAGCTGTTTCAGAGCAACAGGTCACCTATGACTTCGAACTGGGCTCTCAGACAGAGATTCAGCAACTGCTGGCAATGACCCCTCACGGCTGGCGGATTAAGCAGGACGTGCGTGACACTCTCAGCCAGTTGCCATCCCTGACGCTGACACTGGATGTCCGGCTGGCCCTGTTCCGGCGTACGGATAACCGCTGACATGCGCCTGAGAACCCGCATCAAACTTGCCCTGATCCACAGAGCGGACCAGGGTAAACAGAATCTTATGATTCTGATGACCGGTGCGGGCACCTTCCTGATTGGCTTTCTGCTGATGAACTTTGCGGAATATTTTCTGCTCAGCTCCGTCACTCAGGAACTGATCGCCCTGCTGGGGCTTATCCTGGCAATTGTGGGAGTAATTATTGCCGCCTTCGGCTATATTTGTCTGAGTTTTTTGCGGATCTTCCGCGTCATCAACACTGATACTGCACACAGCAGCAAGAAGAAAAAATCATGAGCGAAACAGCAACGACACGTCATCCGGATATCGAAATTTATGTCAAAAGCCGTAACCTGGAAGAGATCTGTCAGTGGCTGAACGGCGTCTTCTCTGCCGTTGAACTGCAACATTCACAGGGCACCGTGCATCAGTACCGCACCGGCTGCGGCATTCCGGTACTTATTCATGAAAAAGTCTCAGGCAAAGCCTGGACCAGTGTCTGGTTCGATTCCGACAGCACTCCCTGGGAAAAAGATCTGGACTGCGCGGTCGTTGCCAGCCAGCAAATGGACACTGAAATCCGCTGCATTGCCGGCGGCTGGAATGATGGTGATGACCCGGATGAATGGTGGAAAGTAACAACCGACCGCGAAGCCACTAAAATGCAGTGGCGCACCTGAAATCAGGCAACTGCGCTGAACTGTGAGCGGGATTCTTCAATCTCGCTGATCATCAGGTTACGGGAAGACGTCAGCCCGATCCGTGCATAGGTATCAGCCGCCAGCGCCTGATTCTCCGGCATAATCGTCTGGGTATGAACATGGCTCAATACATAGGCCATATCGGCAAAGTTATTGCTGCCTACCGAGGTATTCAGCCGGCCAACAATTTCTTCATTATATAAAGTATCCGGATCCGGATAGCTCAGTTCATCAGTTGCAGGCAGCTCAAACACAGCACCGCTGCTTACCTTCTTTGCCGCCTGATCTTCGCTGGCAGAAATCATACTCAACAGCATAGAGAACTGCGCCCCCTGACCATTCTGAACCGCGTGGCTCAGGGTCGAGGTATACGTCTCGATCTGTTGTTCTATGCGTTCTATCTGCATGCTGAAGTCTGTTACTTGCCTGATGTTTCATTTTCAATTTAATATTAGTCGGCGCCGGGGAAATTTTCTTTAGCCTGATTTCCCCTGTTATCCGTAAAAATTCTTCATCGAATATCAATAAGTTAACTTTTACCGTCTGAGCTTTTCCATGTCCCGTTACCGTCCACCTGCACCGCCAAAATCCCGTTATATTACTGCCGCCGGTGCTGCAGCAATGAATGCCGAACTGAAGTATCTGTGGAAAGTTAAACGCCCGGAAATCACCCAGTCCGTTAAAGAAGCGGCCGCCCAGGGCGACCGGTCAGAAAACGCCGAATACATTTACGGTAAAAAACAGCTGCGGGAAATTGATCGCCGGGTGCGTTACCTGTCAAAACGGCTGGATGTATTAACCGTGGTAGACCGCATTCCCGATGACCGTGAAACAGTATATTTTGGGGCCTGGGTAGAGATTATCGATGAAGAAGACAAACAAGCCAGATACCGGATTGTCGGCCCGGATGAAATCGGTGAACGCCCTGACTACATAAGTATGGACGCCCCCATGGCTAAACAGTTACTGAAGAAAAAGGTTGGCGACGAATTTGCTATTCGCCGCCCGGATGGTAACGAAGTCTGGTACGAAATTACTGCTATCGAATACCTGCCAGACCCGGAATAAAGCCCTTCAGGCCGCTGAATCTACATTATCATCAGACTTCTCGGCCAGCTCCAGATGGCCCGGATGGCGTCCAAACATACGCTTGAGCATTGGAATAAAAAATTCCAGTGGTTTGGTCGGATAATCCGGATCGAAGGCATTCTGATCATAGTGATGGCAGAAGTACTTACAGTCTTCGTAGTAAGGGCTGTCTTTATACTTCTCCCGGGCATGTCGGTCACCGCCCAGATGGTGATTATAGTAATACCCCTGAAACACACAGTGATGCTGAATAATCCAGTGCACCTTCTCACTGACGTAAGGCTTGAGAATCGCCGCCGCTACTTCCCCATGGTTATAAGGTGCAACGATATCGCCAATATCATGCAACAGTGCCGCCACCACCAGTTCTTCATCGGCATTATCGTCATAGGCGCGGGTCGCCGACTGCAGTGAATGCTGCAGACGGTTAACCGGGTAAGCCGTCCAGGGTTCATCCAGTTCTTTGAGCTGAGCAACCAGACGATCCACCAGACCGGCATTGTACTCATCCTCAAAATCCATGATGGCGGCAAACTCTTCTTTACTGGCGTCTTCCATCCGAATCCACGTGGCTTTATAACTCTTATCCATTGTTCCTCACCCCGGGGCTTATTGTGATTTTTCTGTCAGTAAACTCTAGGCCCTTTACAGTGAAAAATAAAACGAATAGATTTTGTCGATCTGATAACTAATTTTAATCAGCAGGTCTGTATGCATAATGATGCCCTGAATACCTTTCTGACCGTGGCCCACTGTGGTGGATTTCACGCCGCCGCGGAACAGCTGCATATTACCCAGGCAGCAGTTTCAGCCCGTATCCGCAGCCTTGAAAGTCAGCTGGATGTCAGCCTGTTTGAACGGGGCCCGGGAGGCAGCCAGCTCAGTGAAGCAGGCAAATACTTGTTGCCTTATGCCGAACAGATGCAAACCACCTGGCAGCAGGTTAGCCGGGATCTGAAAGAGCGCTTTACTGATCATATTGCCCTGCGCTTAGGAGCCCAGCTGAGCATCTGGGAACAGCGCCTGATCGACTGGGTAATTTGGATCGAAACAGAACACGGCAAACTCCCCATGACGCTGGACTTTGATTACCACCGGGATATGAATCAGGCGGTACTGAATCGCCTGGTGGATGTTGCCATCAGCCACCAACCAGGCAAAGACAACAGTCTGATCAGCTTTCCTTTGCAACCGGAAAAACTGGTACTGCTGGCCCGGCGCGCCTGTCATTTTAACGACCCGGATCTGCCTCGCTTTATCGACTTCGACTTCGGAGAAGACTATCACCGGGAAGTAAACGCAGTCCTGCCGGACAGCCAGCGCCTGCATGTTTTCTCCGGTAACAGCGCCATGGGCTTACGCTACATCATGGCCAACGGCGGCATGTCGTATTACCCGTTGCGTCTGGCGCAACAGTATCTTGAGAGCGAACAGTTACACCCGGTAAAAGATGCACCGGATATCGCACTGCCCTGTTATCTGACCTATCACAGAGACAATCCCCACAAAGGACTGATTGAGGAGATGATTCAGGCATATTTTCAGCGCTGAACTGCTTCACACATCAGCGCAGAATTCAGGGGATAAGTTCAGAGAGATAAGTTCAGACTGATATTTTATCTGTCGGCAGATCCTGGCTGACATCACAGACACTGGCCAGATATTTCTGCAGACTGATATCGTCCCGCTGTGGGTATTTATCATGAACAAATAACAGCACTTTTATCTGCTTTCCTCTGACATCAACCAAACACACAACTAACTACTATATATTAGGTAGAGTTCCCAACTGGTGAGAATTCCCCCTATGCGATAGTATTGATGATAATCATGAATTGAGCTTTGAGCATCGAGAACTCATAAAGTTGTATGGACTGCACAGGAACAGAATAAGGAATGAAAGCGCCATCCCTACCACGCATAGAAGAAGAAATAACCGATATAACTTCGGTATCTCAGCTAAATAGCAACAGCTGTGCACTTCTAAGACGTATTGATTTTAAAAAAGGTGATCATACCAAAAAGCCTCTTAAACTAACTAAAATCACTTTCATAAAGTGCTTGTTTTCACGTGAACATATCCAAGATTTGACATTCGAAGATTGTCGTTTTGAAGATTGTCAATTTGTAGGCACTAAAATCATCGAATGTAAATTCCACCGCTGCACCTTCGTTGACTGTAATTTCTTTAAAGCTTTTTTATCTCGCACATACATAGATCCCACTTTATTTAGGTTCAATAGTAAGTGGCGAAAATACTGGCCCAATGTAAATACAAGCTGGTTTCAAAACTTGTACCGTAATGCTATGGATCAACATCAAGAAGAATTTGCCCGAGCGGCTGATAAAAAATTCCTTTTCTATAAGCGCTATGAACACTTAAATGGCAAAAATAGAAATACAGTAAAGTTTTTACGTGGTTTTTTATACGATTGGATTCTTGGTTATGGATATGGCATATTAAATTCGCTCATAGTCACTCTTGCACTACTTATTTCATTTGCCATACTCATGCTCGGGCAAGCCCAAAGTAACAGCAGAACACATCTTGACTTTATAGAAATGATTTATTTTTCTATTGTTTCATTTACGACTGTTGGTTATGGGGAAATCACACCTATTCATGAAACCTTCGCTCTGTCTATAACTATTGCATTCCTATTTCTGTCAGTTGCATGGGGAGCTATTGTAACTGCTGTAATTGTAAAACGGCTGGTGAGATAAATGACCTATATTGTTCTAAAATGCGGTTCTGCAGCTCGGGGAGATACAAATACATATAGCGATGAGGACTATGTTTGTATTTACCAAGCAGAATCCCCTCCTCTTGCTTTACTTAAAAGATACAAGGACATAAGTTTTTTTTCTGACGCTAACATTAAACTTATGAAAACAAGAGGTTCACTTTTTATTGTCCATCTAGATACTGAAGCACATACAGTAGAAGGAGATGAGCGTCTCCTTTCTCTTATCAAAGAATTCCGTCCTA
The DNA here is from genome assembly GCF_017051665.1 of Aliamphritea spongicola. Classification (NCBI taxonomy): domain Bacteria; kingdom Pseudomonadati; phylum Pseudomonadota; class Gammaproteobacteria; order Oceanospirillales; family Oceanospirillaceae; genus Aliamphritea; species Aliamphritea spongicola. The sequence goes on along the minus strand of NZ_JAFIDL010000007.1, from coordinate 105,481 downwards.
AAAAATCATCAATCCTCAGTTCGCGGCAACCTTCAATCAACTTTATTAATTCAATAGAGTGGTATCCAAGTACCCCTGATGGAATCTTATGGTTAATGGATGTGTTATATGTCGCGTTTCGCAATATTTTATACTGTGATAATGCTTTAAATGGCATTTATAATTTTGGTCTAGAAAAGTCTATGTTTTACAAGGGGCTTAACTCAAATGATGCCTCAACACTTCGAAAAATTCGTTTAGGAAAATATGCTTTTCGTAGCGAGAACGTTAAAAACCTTGGTTTTATTGGCCCTGATAGTGATTCCTTAACAGGTTTGATGCAAACACTGACAGGATCAACCTCGAATATTTCTGAAGGTGGTAAAACCAAATGGTGGAAAAATTGGAAGTACGACTACTGGGATGAAAGGCTTATTGAAAGAGCAATAATAAATGAAGAAATTAATGCTCCTTATTTTATAAATCAACTAAAGAAACACAACTACAATCGTCGGGCTCTACCAACGGAAGCCAAAAGGCTTGTTGAATCTGGCAGATATAATCAGAATGATCGCTTCGGTATCTGAATAAATTTTGTTAAATTCTTATCCAAGATTAAACCCACTGTGTATAAAATCAAGTACCTTTTAGCACTCTTATTTTCACCTTAACTTTTTCCCTTGATACTTTTAATCTATTACTACCCAGAGGAACAGAATAAATAGTAAACAAAATAGAACTAACTACTTTATAGCACCTAATTATTTATGAAAGTCCATTTTTAATTAACATGGCCGCAATTATCCACATGGTCATGCCGACCAGTATGTCCAGTTTTTGCCAACTGGCCGCACTTTTAAACCAGGGTGCCAGCAACCGTCCGCCCAGCACCAGCGTCAGGAACCACAATAGCGATGCCACACAGGCACCCAGCGCAAACCATACAGGCTCTTCACCCGGCAACTGGCCACCAATACTGCCTAACAGAACTACCGTATCCAGGTAGACATGGGGGTTCAGCAAACTTAGCGCTGCAGTGGTAACAATTGCCCCCTTTAATGACAGGGTTTTAATCTTTCCGGCGTTTAAACCTTCCGGCCGCCAGGCCCGGTGGAACGCCAAGACCCCGTACCCCAGCAGGAACAGCGCACCGCCCCAGGTAGCCACATCCAGTAAAACCGGTGCCTGACGGATCAACGCCCCCAAACCAAACACCCCTGACACGATCAGCACCGCATCAATACAAATACACAGCCACGCAACTGTCATGGCATGCTGCCTGCGTAGTGCGCTGCTCAGCACAAACGCATTTTGCGAACCAATCGCAATAATCAGGCTGGCCCCCAGCCCCATACCTTTAAAAAACGGCAGTACTAACATCACTCACATCCACTACATCACTGATCGGAAGCGCCACTATGCGAAAAACACCTTAATTAGTAAAATTAAACATTTTACTTAATAATTAATAATTCTAATTACCGATTTGCTCACAGCCGGATTAATTACTCATGATTGATAACAAAGGCCTCTGTGCATTCATGGCGGTTATTCAGCAGCGTAACTTTGAAAAAGCAGCGCAGCAGCTGTTTATCACACAGTCAGCGGTATCCCAGCGGCTGAAACTGTTGGAAGAGCAGCTCGGGCAAACCTTACTGATCCGCACCCCGGAAATCGCCCCTACCCGGGCCGGACAGGCCCTGCTTAAATACGCTCAGAACCTGCAACAGCTGGAGCATGCTCTGCAGCATGAACTGGAGCCCCAGCGCCAGCAATCCTGGGTGCAGCTATCGATAGGTACCAACGCCGATACCCTGGCCACCTGGCTGCCTCAGGCACTGGCTCCCTGGTGCCAGCAACACAAAGTGTTATTACAGCTGCATGTGGATGATCAGGATCAGACCCACCACTTACTCCACAGTGGCGAAGTGATGGGCTGTATCAGTTCACTGGATAAACCGGCCCACGGCTGCATCAGCACTCCGATGGGCAGTATTGAATACCATTGTGTCGCCAGCCCTGAATTTCACCGGCTGTATTTTTCAGGCGATATCTGCGCCGAACAGTTTAAGAAAGCTCCGGTGGTGTGTTTTAACCCTAAAGATGCCCTGCAGCACCAGTACCTGAAAACCTACTTTCAGCTGGATGCTGACCAGCTACCCCGGCATCAGGTGCCATCCTCTGAAGGTTTTCTGGAATGGATACGTCTGGGCATGGGCTGGGGCATGGCGCCCAAGGCTCAGGTTGAGCAATTACTGCTTAACGGAGAGCTTACCGAGCTGACACCCGGTAAAACAGTAACAGTCCCGCTTTACTGGCATCAGTGGCGGGTCAGTAGCGGTCTTACCGATGCACTCAGAACACATATACTGGCGTACACCCGCGGCTGATTCAGCGGGTCATTTTCTTAACGAACACCACCACGAACAACGCCAGGGTAAAACTGCCCATCAGAGCCTCGCAGGCAGCAAACAGCCTCGACAGCCCCAGTGGCGTGATATCGCCATACCCCAGCGTAGTAAAGGTCACCACACTGAAATACAGGCTGTCCAGAAACGCCGTTGCATTCTGCTCCAGCCCGGAGCCGCTCCGGTAAGCCAGCTGTTCACCGGCAAAACTGACACCCGAAACGAAGTACAGCATGGCGAATAACAGAATGATGATATTACTGAAGACGATAACCCGCAGCGGCTGTTCGCCATAGCCACAAAACAGATCCACCAGCTTGGAAAATAACCGTGGTGCCGACCACTTTGGCATCTGCTTGCGCCGCACCACCATTTCCCGTTCAAAGAAATAACCGGCCTTCTGGAACAGACCTTCTGTCTCAAACACTTTACGCAAATGCCGGTAAATCTCTTCTGCCTGCTGATAAAGATCCTGACGTTCCTCTTCAGTGGCCGCAACCTCTGCCTGCTGTTCCTGCAGCACTTTATCTCCCCAGATCACATGTTCCAGCTTGGCATGGTTAAAGCGGGTACCTAACAGATTACAGCCCGTGAGGTTGGCACAGTGAAGATTCGCCCCGGTAAGATCCGCTTTCATCAGCGAACTGCCGGAAAGATCGAGCATGAAACAGTGCGCGCCTCTGAGATTTGCCCGGTAGAGATCTGCATTATGTAAACGGAACCCCTGCTTAGCATGATGATTCACCAAGCTGATATTCGACAACTCACAACCGTTAAGCTTGAAGCCTTGCATAGGCCGCCCTGAACGGGCCCGCTTTTCCAGCTTTTCTGTCAGATTCTCACAGTCCCGGTTTTCCCCGCTGATCCAGGCTTCATCCGTTTCCTCTATCCGCTCTGCAACTTCACTAACTGTCATAAACAACACCTCTGGCCAGTACAACCGCCCGGTTATCCGGGACACTAACTGTTATCGGTATTTAAATGGCAATCAAAAAACTCAGCCACACCAATACGTTATACCGGTTAATACTAGTTGCTATCTGGCCTGGGTAATGCCCGAAATGAGAGGTAGGAAGAAAAATGCAGGGTAGGGCTCGCTACCCTGCAAGGGGACAAGCCGGCGCTCCGGCTCTATCAGGACAAACGTATTCAGGCTGATCAGTCAGATCGACTGCCGAGCTTTAAGCTGGTCCACCAGTTTCAGGCGTTGTACCTTACCCGATGGTCCTTTGGGCAGATCATCAAAGAAGAAGATCTGTTTCGGAGTTTTGATCTTGCCAAGTTTATCCCGGCAAAAATCAATCAACTCATCCGCCGACACACTGGCGGCTTCACGGGTTACCACACAGGCGACCACTTCCTGCCCGTAGTGCTCGTCATCCACGCCAACGGCACCGGCTTCGATCACCTTCGGGTGTGAATACAGCACATCATCGATTTCCCGGGGCGCGATATTTTCCCCACCTTTGATGATCAGCTCTTTAAGCCGGCCTGTAATGAAGACAAACCCATCCTCATCCAACCGGGCCAGATCACCGGTATGTAACCAGCCATCACTTTCCAGCGCTTCGGCGCTGGCCTCAGGGTTCTTGTAGTAACAGCGCATCACACAATCCCCCTTTACCATCAGCTCACCTTCCTCACCGGCAGGTTGCTCCCTGCCCTGATCATCAATCACCTTGATCTCAGTACCAAAAGCAATCCCGGGTGACCCGTATTTATTCGTTTTAGGCGGCATGGGATTAGATAAGATTTGTGCCGAGGTTTCCGTCAGCCCCATGGTTTCCACAATAGGAATGCCAAACTTTTCTTCAAAACCGGCATGCAATGCCGGTGGCAGCGCAGCGGATGCTGAACGACCAAAGCGGACATCTTTAAGTGCATCTTTCAAGGCATCACCGCTAAGTGGCCCTTCATGGTGCATCAGGTAGGAAATGATGGTCGGCACCACCGAAAACCAGCTTACCCCATGATCAGTGACCCATCCCCAGAACGAAGACACACTGAAACTGTGTGGCATAACCAGGCTGCCACCACTGGCCAGCGGTGCCATCACCGTCACACACTGAGCATTGATATGACACAGCGGCAATACACAGAGAGCCCGGTCAGCAGCACTCAGCTCATGGGCAACCGCAGTGTTCATTCCCCCTGCAAGCAGGTTCTTATGGGTCAGGATCACCCCTTTAGGCCGGCCAGTTGTTCCGGAGGTATACATCAGCAGACCATCATCACCGGCCTCCACCGTAAGCGTTGGTGTTTGTGCAGGCACCGTGCCGGCAGGCCATACCGGCCCTTTATCCACATCACACAGAATAATTTCGACAGAGCGTTCCAGCTGACCTGCAGCAGCCTTTACCTGCTCACTGAACGCTTCGGACGTAAATACAATGGGGGTATCCGAATGATCCAGTACATATTCAATCTGATCCGGCCCGGCAGCCGGGTTCAGCGGCGAGGACACACAGCCGGCATAGAGGCTGGCCAGAAACAGCAGCAGGGTTGTTTTACCGTTGCCCATCATGAAGGAAACCGTATCCCCCCGCTTTACATCCAGTGCTGCAAAATAACCGACATAAAGACGTACTTCTTCAAGCAGTTGCGCGTAGGTTAACTGCTCTCCGGTTTCCGGGAAGCGGACAAAAACCTGCGCTGGCTGACTGGCAGCGAAGTGCTCAATAACCGCACGGATGCTCTGCGCCGGTGGCGTATATAGTGTGCTATTCATGACAGATACTTCCTTTTGTAGTCACCGAAAATGTCATCCACTGACACCTCTCTGGGCGGGATCGTCCGCACCACCCGGGTAATATTCATGTACTGGCGGTAATGCACGTTCTGATCGGTGATATTCCCGCCCCATGAACCGCAGCCCATCGACAGCGAAAACGGCAGCGCATTATCAAAACTGCCCCCCGTGGCAAAACAGTGCGCCTGGTTAACAATGACCCGGCATACCGGCATGGTTTCGCCAAGCTCCACCGGGCGGTCGGTATCTGTGGTATGAATCCCCAGCGAGTGCCCTTTACCCATGTAATCCAGAATTTCGCTGGCCTTTTCTTTGGCCGCGGCATAATCACTGGCCCGGTAAACGGTCAATACCAAAGACATTTTTTCACCGCTAAAGGGCGCTTCCGGTCCGGTACCGGTTTCGGTCACCATCAGGAAGTCGCTGTCTTTCAGCCCTTCCCTGCTCAGCCCTGCCACGGCACATACATCCGCAACAGGCTTTGCCAGCACGTGACGGTTCAGGTGGCCGTCATGCCACATGGCAGCCTGCAGCTGCTGCTTCTCGTCACTGTTCAGCAATGCGCCGTTCACCCGTGCCAGTTCAGCCAGCATGGCGTCATATACGGCATCCACAATGATGACTGAGTTTTCAGAAGAACAACTGGTGGCGTTATCAAAGGTTTTGGAGGCTTTAATCTTGGCAGCGGCATCGGCAAGATCCGCCGTTTCATCCACAATCACCGTGACATTACCGGCCCCGACACCAAAAGCAGGGGTACCGCTGGTATACGCTGCACGGACATTGTTCTGCGAACCGGTGGCAACAATATGATCCACCTGACGCAACATTTCCTGGCTGAGCACCTTACTGACCGGTGCCGGTAACTGCTGCACCAGATCACGGGGAGCTCCAACCCGATCCAGCTCCTGATGTACCAGTTCAAGTAACCGGGTACAGGAAGGCTGGCCTTTCGGTGACGGCGCCAGAATAATGGCATTGCGGCACTTCAGGGCATTCAGCAGGTTATTCATCGGCGTCGCAATCGGGTTGGTCGAAGGTACGATCACCCCCACAACGCCCACCGGCCGGCCAATTTCCACCATACCGTTTGCCGGGTCTTCACTGATAATCCCGACTGTCTTTGCCTGTTTTAAATCCCGCAAAAGCCCTAAAGTCTTACGGTGATTCTTGGTGATTTTATCTTTAACGTTACCCAGACCGGTCTCTTCCACTGCCAGCTCCGCCAGCCGGGCATTATTTTCAGGATTAATCAGCGCCCAGGCGGCAGCGGTGACCACTTCATCTACCTGTGCCTGGTTATAGCCGTCGAAGATCGCCTGCGCCATCCGCGCTTTGGTAACCAGTTCCGCGACCGCTTGTTCCGGTGATAATGACATAACAAATCTCCACTGATCCGGATATTGATATAACTCTCATAACTCAGCTATATGTGTAGATCAGGCAGCATACAGCTGTATGCTGCCCTTCACTGATGCTGATCTAACCAGGCATCAGTGCTGCTTCAGACAACCGTTACTTTTTCAGATCGGCTAACAGTTCTTTCAGATAGGCCTCACGCTCTTTCCACATGGTGATGACCTCTTCACGGGGAATGATCCGCACCGGAGAGCCGGCAGAATCCATTTTCTTCAGGGTTTTCTTATCTTCAAACATCATCGGTACACGCTGTGCCAGATAATCCACTACTTCGTCAGGAGTACCTTTACGGGCCATGATGCCGCGGAAGTTCACACTGGAATCATCCACATCGACCCCCTGTTCCATAAACGTCGGTACGTCCGGCAGGAACTCCTTATTCCGTTCCAGATCCGCTACCGCCAGAATCTTCACACTGTCACGGTTACGGAAAGCATCCGACAGGTTATTAAAGCCGGCCTTCACCTGGCCACCCATAACGCTCTTCATTGCCGGGGTGCCCCCTTTATGTGGCACGTAGGTAAGTTTCAGGCCGGAGGCCTTGGCAAACTGCAGATACGCAATATGATGACCCACATATAAACCGGCACCGGAGAACGTTACCTTGCCCGGATTTTCCTTCGCATAGTTCATCAGGTCTTCAAGGGTATTAAATGGGCTGTCTTTACCGACAATCAGTACTGCCGGGTCAGCCCCCCAGTTAGCAATTGGCTCCAGATTATCGATGTTGTATTTGGTTTTAAAAACGATCGACTGGGCAATGAAGTGCGGTACGTTATAAGCCGCCAGCTCATAACCATTCTTTTTCGCTTTAGAGGCAAAGAAGTCCCAGCCAACTTTACCGCCGGCGCCGGGTTTATTCAGGATAACCATGGGCTGCCCCAGATAATCTTCATTCCCCGCCAGCATAGTCACAATACGTGCCTGAAAATCCGTTGCCCCACCCGGTGAATATGAAACCACCATACTCACCGGCCGTTCCGGATAGGCATCCGCCTGTGCCAGCTGTGGCAGTACTGCCGCACTTGCAACGGCAAGTGCCAGCGCAGAGGTTTGCAGGGTTTTAGTGATCTTTTTCAGCATGGATAACTCCTCGTCCCAGGGACTGTATTTATTGTTGTATCGAGCATTTCAGGTCATGCAATGCCCGGCTAAATCAGCCAGGCGGAAGGTGTCTGCAACTGCAGAAGCACCGAGAAAATCAGATAAATCACACCGGTAAACAGCACACCTATCACCGTGTTCTTCAGTACTGAGCGGCTCCTTGGACGCAGGGGTGTATAAATCACCGTGATCAGAACAAAAGCCAGAAAAGACGTGGTGTACATACCGACAATGTCAGCAAAGTACAGATACAGCAGAATGATGATAAACATCGGAATCAGCCGTACGGCATCCGGCCAGCGGGCCGGATTACCCTGCCCGACAATGCCGAACATCCAGCGCCATAGGAAATCAGCAATTTCCTTCAGCCAGCTCAGTAACTCACCGTCAGTGATAAGCAGAATCAGTGCAAAGCCGAACAGAAAATAGGTCAGTAAATTCGGAAAGAAATACGCTTCCTCACCGTATTCAACGTTGGTGCCCAGGCTCAGTAAAAGTACCGCCAGCGCCAGCCCGCCAAGTGCCGTTAAACGTTTCGCTAACATGATCAGGCCTCCTTCTCGACAACATAGCCGTCGTCATCAGCCTGCTGTGCCGCACGCTGCTGCCGTTTGGCTTTCATTTCACTGAAGACACTGTAAACAACCGACAGGACTACAATGGTGACCAGAGTGATATTCAGCGCACCTCCGAAGAAATACGGCACCATACCGTCCCCCACCTGTGCAATGATTTGCCCCTGCAGGAAGTTAGTCTCAGCAATCGGCCCGAGAATAATACCCAGTACCACCGGTGAAGGACTGAAACCGACCTTGGAGGCAAAATACATGGTGATCCCCAGTCCCATCATGACGAATACATCTGAGAAACTGTTTTGCACACTGAAGGTACCGAACACCGCCAGCACAGTGATCGCTGCCGCCATATAGTATTCGGGGATATCCATCACAAACCGGCTGTAACGGCTGATCATGATGCCGAAAACACACATCAGCAGCTGACCGACCAGCAGGGAATTGATAAAGGTCCAGACCACCGGGCCATGCTCGGAAAACAGTGCCGGCCCCGGGAACAGGCCATGAATTAACAGCCCACCCAGCAAGACAGCCGCCGTCGGTGACCCCGGGACACTCAGGGTCAGTAGCGGCACCAGTGAAGGACCCACCATCGCATTATTCGCCGATTCAGCCGCGATCACACCGGCAGGTTCACCCTTACCGAATTTTGCCTTGTCGCGGCTCATTTTCTTGGTCTGGTCATAGGACACCAGACCGGCAATCTGACCACCGGCACCGGGAATCAGACCCACAACCACACCTATAACACTGCCTACCAGCAGAGCCTTCCAGCGCACCAGCGTATCGCGGATCGACATCGCGATACTCTGGGCTTCCATAGCAAACTTGGTGACACCGCCCGGCAGATCCTGCGGTGTCAGCATTGAAAGTACCTGCGGGATTGCAAACAGCCCCACCAGCGCCGCGATGATATTAATACCGCCGCCCAGATGCTCACTGTAGTTAAAACGCTCCACCCCCAGTACCGGATCATAGCCAATGGTGGATATCCACAGCCCCACAAACCCGGCGAACAAGCCTTTAATCACGGAGCCCGAGCCCAGTGAACCGATTACGGTTACCCCAAGAATAGCCACCCAGAACAGATGTGAAGGACCGAATCCCAGTGCCCACTGGGACAGCGTCGGCGTGAAGAAAATCAGCACCAGCACACCCAGCACACCGCCCACGAATGAGGCTAAAAAACAGTAATGCAGGGCGGCGGTTGCCTTACCCTGTTTCGCCAGAGGGTTACCGTCCAGTGTGGTGGCGATATTGGCCGGCGCACCGGGAATACTCAGCAGAATTGCACTGACTGCGCCCCCTGCTACCGTCGCGGTATAAGCTGCCCCCAGCAGAATCAAACCGGTGGCCGGCTCCATATGAAAAGTAAAGGGAATAAGCAGCGCTACCGCCATGGTAGGGCTGAGACCCGGAGTCGCACCGAGTATAAGGCCACCCACTGTGCCAAGCACCAGCACGAGGAAATTCCAGGGCGTGAATACGTCCGGAAGGTATTGCAAAAACTCTAGCATCATTATCACCCTTGCACCGCTTAGTCATAACAGAACTGGGTTCTGCTTCCACCACGGTGTCGTTGTTATTTTATCTCGGGCTAATCGGGATTTTCATGCTGTTTACCCAGCGTGTAAAACCCCAACAGACATTTGGTTTTTATCTTTTTTTACAGTCAGTTACAGCAATATTTATGCACATTCTGTGGGCCACGCCCGGTTATTTAACAATCAGCATGCTGATCGATGAAATATCAGCGATTTTCCTGGAAATACTGCCGATCAGTGCGCCTTCCACCTTACCCAGTCCCCGGGTACCGACCACAATCAGATCTGCTTCAAACTTTGTTGCCTGTTTGATGATAGTACCGGCCGGATCACCTTTGGCGACTTTAGCGGTTACATTTCCAGTTCCCTGCTGACGAGCCACCTCCAGGGCGTTGGTCATAATTTCCTTACCCACCTCTTCCAGCGCAGAAGAACGCAGCTTGGCCAGATCGTCACTTTTTATGTAACGCTCCAGTTCGGTGGGTATTTTCATTGGCCGGATCACATGCAGCAACAACAGATCTGCGCTGAAAGCCGTGGCAATTTCAGACGCCGCCGTCACCGCCTGAAGTGACATTTCCGATCCGTCTACTGCGACGCATATTTTTTTATACATGCGAATGTCTCCGGTAATGATCTGCCTGAGGGAACGTCACCTCAGGGCTGAAATACACATCGGTATACATTTTTCACCGATACACTTCATATAACTCATATATATGACTTATATGATCGTAACCGGTCAGCTCTGTAAGTCAAGCCTAAATATAGCCTTGCGGAAAAATCAGTCTGGCTGTGTAATGTCTTCCTTACCGCTTAACAGCAGTAAGAAGTAAACGAAACGGAAACGAAAAAGTGCATATAAAACATGTCACTTAGCCTGGCCTGGCTCTGTCGGCAATGACATTCAGAAAACAAAGAAAAAAGCGGGAGATGAAATATCTGCAAGTAAAACTTTCAGGCGATACCTGCAGATATCAGAAAGAAAAAAGAGGGTTAAAAAGACGAAAAAACTTAGCGAATCTCAGCTTTATAACTGAATTTATCCGCCCGGCCGACCGTTTTACGGTACTCAATCATCTTATTATTACGGCTGTAGGTATGACGCACCAACACCACTACCGGAGACTTTTCAGGAATCCCCAGAATCTGAGCGGTCTGCTTATCGGCAATATCAGCGGTCAGGGTTTCCTCTGCCCGCACCACAGGCACTTTATACTTTTCCACCACCATGGCATACATCAGGTCCGGTATATGTACATCGCCTTTTTCCAGCCCGGGCAGTACATCCGGACACCACCAGCAATGTTCCACCAGAATCGGTAATTCCTGAATATAGCCCTGACGCTGGATATACAGTAATTCGCTCTCCGCCGGATAACCTAGCTGCTGGCAAATATGTTTCGGGGCAGCACGCAATGCCCGTTCCCCGGCTTCCTTATGAATCCGGACTCCTTTTCCGGTACCGTCGCCATAGGAAAAGAACCTGAACAGGCTGTTATTAAAATCAATCGTTGATACGTAAGTACCCTTCCCCTGATGCCGGAACAACCGTTTTTCATTGACCAGATTATCAATGGCTTTTTTCACCGTTCCCTGGCTGACATCCAGTTGAGCAGCCAATTGAGGTTCAGAAGGAATAAGATCCCCCGGGACCAGGCGACCGCCATCGATGTCATTGAGAATATGCTGTTCAACACGCTTATACAGAGGGATGTGCTGGGCACTCATAGGGGCAAAAACCCTTGATAAATTAATAAGACAGATCAGCTGAAATATACGCGATTCCCCTTAATGCCGCAATTTACAGCCAGCTGCCGAACCGTATTCAGGATCTTTAACCCCTCATTTACCGCCGTGTTTATACGCTTTCCTCAACCTCCGGATACCGAGAAAAACTCATGGATTTTCCAACATCTGAACAAGCACAGTTCCCCATTCCCGCGGCAATTATCACGGGCTATGGTATTCTGTTCTCAACCTTCATTACCCTGATTTTAATACCGGCAATGACAATGATCAGCGAAGATCTTAAACAGGCAGCCCAAAAGCACTCCCGGTACCGTATCGCTGCGCAACCACTGTCCAGCCTCAGGAACTGATTTCATGACGCAACCCAATATCGAGATTCTGCTGGTCGAGGATGATATCGATCTGGCCAGCTCTACGGCCGACTTTCTGGCACTGGAAGGCATCACCTGCGACCATGCATATAATGGTCAGGCCGGTCTGAAACTGGCGACAGAAAACAGCTATCAGGTGCTGGTACTGGATCTGATGCTGCCCCGCATGGATGGCATTACTCTGTGTGAGAAACTGCGTCAGCAGGGTACCGACACCCCGGTTCTGATGCTCACCGCCCGGGATACACTGGAAGATAAAATTGCCGGCTTTCGGGCCGGTACCGATGACTACCTGGTAAAGCCCTTCGCGATGGAGGAACTGGCCATGCGGGTCCGGGCACTGGCGGTCCGGCGCAGCGGCCAGGTACGTAAACTGCAGGTCGGCGGCCTGGTTCTGAATCTGGACAGCCGTCATGCCAGCCGCGACGGTGTCACCCTGAAACTGACCCCCAGCTGCTGGACCCTGCTGGAAACCCTGATGCGCGCCAGCCCGAATCCCGTCAGCCGAAAAGACCTTGAATACAGCCTCTGGCAGGACAGCCCACCGGATACCAACAGCCTGAAAGTACATATGTACAACCTTCGCCAACAGGTGGATAAACCCTTTGCAGAAGCAATGATCCAGACCCTGTCACAGCAGGGATTCGTATTACGGGATAACAATGTTTAGACGTGGCAAACGTACCATGCGCAGGCAGTTCAGCCTGCTGATTCTCAGTCTGACCCTGATTACCGCACTGATCTATACGGTACTGGTAGACAAGAGTCTGACCCGTGGCCTGAAAGAAATGGTACAGCTGAGTATACAGGTCGAAATTCAGGAGTTCGAAACACGTTACGCCAGTAATCCTGATACCCCGTTACCGGACACAGGTATGCTGAATTTTTACATTGATGACTGGCGTCAGGCGCCCTCCCTGTATCATGAAATTATCCCCTTTACCGACCTGCAGGACGGTGAGTACCTCGACGTGGACTGGTCACCCAACGGCGATGACGACTGGGAAGGCTCCCGCTATTTGCTCATCTACCCTCACCGTTTACATGATCAGCGAATCCTCTACGCCGTGGCAGACTTCAATGCCGACAAAATATCCCAGGAACAACGTAATGAGTTTGACCGGCTGTTTGACCGGGGGCTCTATGTGGGCGGTGTCTATGTATTCCTGATGATTCTGGTGGTCTGGCTGTACGGCCGGCGCCTGACACGCCGCAGCGATGCACTGGCAAAATGGGCTGAAGAATTATCCTTTGAAAAACTCCAGCAGCCGGTCCCTGATTTTTATTTCCACGACCTTAATCAGATTGCTAATCAACTGCAGACCGCATTTGTCCGAATCGCTGATCTGCTGGAAAAAGAACACCGTTTTTTACGTAATGCCAGCCATGAATTACGTACCCCCATTGCGGTTATTAAAGCCAATATGGAATTGCTGGCCCGCATGGAATCTTCCGCACCGCTGCAACGCCCCCTTGAACGCATCAACCGGGCCAATGCCAGTATGCAAAAGCTGACTGAGACCCTGTTATGGATATCCCGGGATAACAACACACCGCCTAAACAGGAAAATATCGTCCCGGCACAGCTGGTCAGTGAATTGATGGAAGATCTGGGCTACCTACTGGAAAACAAGCCCGTAGAACTCAGTTTCCGGGAAAACTTCACAGGCCATAAATTTCTGCCGGTAACCCCGCTGCGGATTGTGCTCAATAACCTGTTACGCAATGCTTTCCAGCACACTCAGGAAGGCAGCATTAAGATTGAAATCAATGAACATTATCTGCGCATTGAAAACCACGATGAAGGGGCCACACTGACCGACAGTGATAACAGTTTCGGTCTGGGGATTCATCTGGTGGAACAGATCTGCCAGAAACTCCACTGGGAACTCCGGCTTGAATATATTGAAGACGGCGTCATCGCCACACTGAAGTGGCCCGAGCACATTTTTACACACTGAAATCCGGACATAAAAAAACGCTGCACAGGCAGCGTTTCTTTTTCCGGTACGTCAGGGGAAGACGTGTATCAGAACTGGTAACGGACGCCCATCATCGCAGAAACAGCTGAGTCTTCACTGACGATCGAGCTATCAGTAATCTCATCACTGTAATGTTCATAATTAACCGCGCCGATAATGGTCCATTCCTGATTCAGCGCGTATTCCGCCGCGACACCCACACCATAAATCCAGGCACTGTCACCGTCATAAGCTGCACGGCCGACACGGGCCTCACTGGCAGATACACCGTAGTAATGGTTTACTAACTTGTCACTTACCCAACTGGCAGATACCGCCGGCAGAACCGTCAGATCACCAAACTCAACCGGGACACCCCACTCAAGATTCACCTGGGTGCCTTTATGCTCATCAGCAACATCCTGAGCAATGGAAGCGCTCAGCATACCGACTTCAGTCATCATTTCCGCGCCCAGTACCAGGTTTGTACCACTGTCCACATCACCCAGATCACGCAATTGCCTGCTGTCGGTCCGTTCGCCGTCCAGATCATCTGCAGCAATCGCCGCATACAGGCTCAACGTTTCAGTTTCGTAGTAGGTGTAGCCCGCTTCCAGGCCAGAAATATAAAAATTGCCATATTCAATATCAAACAGCGGCAGTGCAGCAGTGTCGTCATCAATCCCTTTATAGATTGATTCACTGTAACCTGTCCCAAGCCCAAGGCTGATATTCAGCTCCGGCTCACTCTCTGCTGTCATACCGGCAGTTGCCCAGAGTCCGGCGGACAGGCTTATCGCCCCCAGACCGGTCAGTCTTGCATATTTTTTCACCTTTTTTCTCCTGCACTTAGCCATGAAAGCCGACAGCATACGCGCTATGGGGTTAAGTAAGAGTTAAGGTGAAAAACAACCCTCAAAATGCCAACATTCAGGCAAAATTCATCCCAGATACTGTTCAGGATATGCTAGGCTAGCCCCTCTGATATGCAGCGTACCCACAGAAACAGGGAGGTAATGTTTCAAACAGAGCATCTTCAAAGGTGTTACATCTTTGCCGGTGATTCTCTCTGTCATTCCCCTGCACTTAACTGAATTGTCAGCCGCAGTACCTGCGCCAGAGGTAAGTTGCCATGGTAAAAATCCCTAAACAGCTGATCAGCATCTTGTTGTTCGCCAGCTTCAGCCTCTTCGGCAACGCGGCGACCGATGCCCCTCTGCAGCCCGGTTCCGGCGTCAGCATTACCCCTGTGTTTTCCTCTCTTCCTGAAGAACATTTTCGCGGTGAAATTGCCATCGCCGGCCTGCAGGAACTCGGTTATGACGTCCTCCCGGCAAAGCAAACCGGTTATGCCACCATGCTATTGGCGCTGGCTTACGGAGATGCTGACTTCAGCGTTCATATGTGGGATGTCCTGCACGATGAGTTCTATCAGAAAGCAGGCGGAGTAAAAGCAATTCTGAAAACCGGCAATATTATTCCCGGCCTGAAACAGGGTTACCTGATCGACAAAAAAACCGCTGAAGCTCACGGCATCAAAAGCCTCAATGATCTTGCTGACCCGGCCGTCGCTGCACTGTTCGACACCGACAAAGACGGTAAAGCGGACCTGACCGGCTGTAACCCTGACTGGGGCTGCAAGGATATTATCGACGACCACCTGAAAACTTACGGCCTTAGCAACACTGTCAGCCACAACCGGGGCGATTATTTTGCGCTTATGAAAACGACAATTAAGCGCTATAAATCCGGTAAGCCCGTGTTGTATTACACCTGGCTACCACAATGGATTTCCAGTGTACTGGTACCGGGTAAGGATGTGATCTGGTTAACAGTAGAGCCAGCTGAAACACTGGAAGGCGTTGTACTGCCAGCCAGTTTACCCACAGAAGAAACCTCCGGCGACAATGCACTAACAGAACCCCAAACGGCAGCTCAGCTGGGGTTTGAAGAAGATCAGATCAGGGCTGTTATGAATCAGGACTTTGCGGCAGACAATCCTGCCGCCCGCACTTTCTTATCACTGCTGCAAATTCCGGTGGCGGATGAAAGTGCCCAGAATCTTCGCATGATGCGCGGCGAAAAATCTCCGGAAGAGATAAAACGTCATGCGGCGAACTGGATAAAGAAAAACCGTAAAACCTTCGACGGCTGGCTGGAAGAGGCAAGAGAAAGCGTCCCTTCTCCGGTCAGACCCGAAGACCCCGCAGACAATACTACAGCGGTTAACGCTGAAGCAGAGACTGAACAAAAAACAGAGAAAGAGCCGGAAGCCGCAAAAGAGCCGGAAACTGTCAAAGAGCCAGAGACTGCCAAAGAGCCGGAAACTAAACCCAATACCGACAATCAGGCTAACAGCCCTACAGAGGTTCCTGCTGAAACCCGCGCAGCATCCGCAGCTGTCGCAAGCCAGTAATCACGGCTCAGTTATTGCTGTAGACATATACAACCTCAACGGTTGCACCATGGTTGCTGTATTCAACACTTTCACACAACCCGGATACCAGCTCAATTCCCCGGCCGCTTAACATGCCTATATTGAAGGTGTTTTCTTTACTCAGCCAGGATTCGTAATCGAAGCCATCACCGCTGTCTTCAATCCGGATAAAGACCCTGCCGCCGGCAGCCAGCCGCGCATGCTGAACATGCACCGAGACGGAGCCCCAACTGAGGGTTTCCAGGCGTTGTTCCCGTTCACTGAAGTAACGTGCAAACCCTTCCGGGGAGTCTTTCAAGCTGGATTCCAGTTTAAGGACACCGTGATCAAGCGCATTCACATACAGTTCTGTCAGAATACTGAATACCGTATGCCAGTGCTCGCCCTCACCTTCTGATTCCTGCAACCGGCTAAGTGCCTGGGCAACAGGATCAATCCGTGCCAGACTGCGCCCCTGCAGTTCCAGTCCCCAGTCCCAGACATCCAGATTATCGTTATCCTCTCCGTCTGAGTCTAACTGTGAGGTCGCGGTAAAACTGCGTTCTGACTGAACAGAGTTACCAGGAATATCAATCAGGGAGATGTCATCCCGTTGCGGGAAATCACGGACAAAATGCTGCAGGCTGGTCAGAATACTGTCGACCAGAGAGTATTTATGACGGTACTGAGGGTCAGTTATCGCGGCAAACATTCTGGCCTCACCAAACATATCCCCCTCAGCATTTTCTGCTTCAAGCACCCCGTCACTGATCATTAAAATATGATCTTCCGGCTTAATGTTGCTGATCTCAAAATTCAGCTCATTTACCTGGGGTAAAATACCCAGCGGCGGATGGCTGGAGCTTATCCGCTGTACCAGTTCCCCCTGGCTGAAGACCATGACATCCGGTAAACCACCGTTCCAGATCCTCGCCGTACCATCGACTTCCAGCGTGACGACGGCCACCGCGAGAAATAAACCGGTCGGTAATAAACGGTATAACTTAGCATTAATTTGCGCGATCACTTCTTCTGCGGCATACCCCTTAGCGGTCATCGCCCGGAAGGTTTCCGCCAGTGGTAACGCTCCCAGCGTCGATGTCAAACCGTGGCCGGTAAAATCCCCCAGCAGAATATTCAGATCACCGTTGGGACGATAAGCAGTTAGCTGCACATCACCGCTAAAAGTAGTCGCCGGCTGTTTATGCATCCGGATCGTTTCCAAACCCACATTAGACGACTCGATAGCGCCGCTGAACAATTGTTCAGCCACTTCAACTTCACTCTGGCGAATCTGATTTAGTTCGGTAACCTGCTGATACAATTCAGAAATCCGGCGTAAGGCGACAATTTTCCCTTCCAGCAGCTCGAACGGAAAAGGCCGCTGGATAAAGTCATCCCCGCCGGCATCAATTGCATTGCGGATAATGTCCTGACCTTCAGCACCGGATACAAAAATGATCGGTATAAAATTATCTGCTGCCAGATGCTTTATCTGTCTTGCAGCTTCTATTCCTCCCATTCCCGGCATATTCACATCCATGAGAATCAGAGAAGGCTTAAGCGCCAGATATTTCTCAACTGCCTCAAAACCGTCTGATGCAAACTCAGCAACCAGGCCCATATTGACGACCATCTTCTCCAGCAACCGCTGGTTCAGAGTCATGTCATCTGCAATCAGTACGAGATCGAGATTGGTCTGCAGCTTTTCCGCAACTGTCATATTTATGCTTCTATCGTTACAAACTGATCGAATTTAGCAATGGAAAGAATTTTGTGAACCGCCGGGTTAGGCTTGGCCAGCACCACTTTACCGGACAGGCTGTCTGCATGTTCCTTAAGCAGAAGAATCATCCCCAGCGCGGAGCTGTCCATATAGGTTGCTTTGGAAAGATCCACCCGAAACATTGCGCCCGGCTGATCCACAAAGCGGTAAGCTTCACGGAAAGACTGATGTGCTGAATAATCAAACTGCTCAGCCACGCAGATATCGACGGTTTTCTTATCATCGGAGGTTTTTGCAGTTACGGACATCGAATACCTCAGGTATTAATTGTTCAATTCCAGGTGATGAAACAATCGGCAATCACCGTGCTGTCTGTTTCAGAACAGCTCGATTTCGCCTTCATCCATATCATTCTGTGCCACTGTACGGGCCTCATTCCGGGTCTGAGCAGTGACCCTCAGTTCCTCACAGCGATGCTGACAACGCAAAGTAGCTGCTGTATCAAGATTACCTTCTGCGGTGGTCATATCGTCCACCAGCGTAGCAATTTCATTCAGTGAATTAACATTATGCTCCATTGAGTTCAGAGCCTGAGAAGCAATGTCCTCAAACTGCAAAGACCGTACGGCGTTATCCACAGTGGAGTCGATCTGCATGCTGAGCTGAGATATCTCAGTGACCTTGCTGTTCATAAACTCGCCGTTACTGGCCATAAATGCCAGCATTTCAGTCATTTTCTCCTTGGTTCCGATGGTATCGCTCAGATCCGTCGCGGCCATCCCGGATACCGTACTGCGCAGAGTTTCAATGGTTGCCCGGGCTGAAGCCATTTCTTCACGGATTTTGTTATTCAGATCACCGGAGTTAACCGAAAGGGTTCGCACTTCATCAGCGACCACCGCAAAGCCACGGCCAGCCTCTCCGGCGCGTGCCGCTTCAATACTGGCATTAAGCGCCAGCAGGTTCGTCTGACTGGCCAGCCCCTCAACATTTTCTATCAGGCTGAAAATACCATCGAGCTTTTCCACCATATCATCAATGTAATGTACGGTTTCTAGACTGTTCTTACTGACATTCACCATCACCTGTACAAACTGATCAAGTATCGAGCCGGTTTCATTTATAAACATCTGAATATTAAATTCTTCAGAACTCCCGTGACTTTCTTCTTCCTCGGTACGGGTAATGATCTGTGCAGTGAGCTCTGACTGCTGGCTGGTTAAACCATGCAAACTGTGGAAGCTGTCGGACATCAGTACAACCGCTTCCTTAATCAGCGCATCAACACGGGCAATTTCCTGATTCACAATCAGTGCTTCATGGGTCAGCGTCTGTGACAACTCTTCCATAGCATGCTGCAGTTCTCCGTCCACATGCTCAGGCGCAACGGCCTGAACCTCTGACTTAGCCGGCCGTTCCACCTTCGGCTCTCGTACCAGCCCAATGCCGCCAGCCAACACAGCAGCAATCGCAATCCAGACAATTATTTGCGGCACGGGCAACAACTGAGCCATCGCCAGTAACAGCGCACCGCCTATTACCAGCCCCGCCAGGGTTTTCTTTTGCCACATAACAAAGTACCTCACTTTCGCTAGCGGTTAAGGTGTTGCATTAACCGTCCAGCTATTTTTGGCAGCGCAACCACTTCCCTGGCTGCGCCATACTTAACTGCTGCGCCCGGCATACCCCACACCAGACTGGAAGCTTCATCCTGAGCAATGGTATGCGCACCGGCATCCGCCAGCCGCTTCATTGCCATGGCACCGTCTTCCCCCATACCGGTTAACATCAGCGCCGTCACATGAGGCGCCTGCATGTCGAGCAGTGAATTAAATAACACTTCAACGGAGGGTTTATGACGGTTCACCGGGTCGCTATCTTCCAGCCGGCAAACCATTTTCAGACCGTGTTTTTTCACCATTAAATGCTGTGATCCGGGGGCGATGTAGACATGCCCTGTTTCCAGTACATCGCCATCCTTTGCCTCTTTAACCGTCAGGTCACAAACTGTATTCAGGCGGTTGGCAAAGCGTTCACTGAAACTGGCAGGAATGTGCTGTGCAATTACGATCGGCGGCATATTGGTCGGTAACTTGTTCAGCAGATCACGCAAGGCTTCCGTCCCGCCGGTTGAAGAACCAATCGCAATGACCCTTTGCTGCTCACGGGCTCGGTCCCTGCTAACCAGTGCCGGCGCGGCGACCCGCTCTGCAGGCTCAGGCCGGCTACGGCGAAAACGCAGTTTCTGGCTGGCACCGGCTGCGGCTTTCACTTTATTAATCAGGTCAGTCTGGAAGTTTTCCAGATGGCTGTCCAGGCTGGTTGCTACTGGCTTGCCGATAAAATCAACGGCTCCCAGTTCAAGTGCCTGCAGCGTCACATCCGCCCCTTCCTGGGTCAGTGTGGATAACATCACCACCGGCATGGGGTTGAGCTTCATCAGATTGCGCAGAAAGGTAATGCCGTCCATTTTTGGCATTTCCACATCCAGAGTCAGTACATCCGGGCGTAACTGTTTAATCTTGTCCCGGGCATCATAGGGATCAACAGCTTCACCGACGACTTCGATATCAGCATCAGCAGACAACATCTCATTAATGACACTGCGTACTACCGCCGAATCATCAACAATCAGTACTCTGGTTTTTGTCATAAATAACTTTCCTTATTAAAACAGTTCCACGTCGGAATCATCCAGATGACAATCAACATCCTGACGGTATGAACGTTCCTCTTCTATCAGACGCTGGTCATCCCGGTGGTCCATCCGGTTAACAAGCATCCGCCCTTCCTGGGGAAAATACGCCACTTTTCGGGCCTGATCACCGCCGAAGTCTGCTGCCAGTACCTGTAGCTTTTCTGCAGCGACATAATCTTTTATAAAGTCGATGTTTTGCTGACCGATACTGGTTATACCCTGCATCATGTCACCGCCACCGGTCAGTTTTACCTGCAAGCTTTCCCGGCGGCTGCCCAGCCGCAGTAACCCGTTAATCAGCTGTTCCATGGCAAACAAACCATAGCGCATAGAACGCCCGCCATCATCCTTCACATTACTAGTGGGTAACATAAAGTGGTTCATACCACCGATTTTCAGTTCCGGATCATAGATACAGGCAGAAATACAGGAACCGAGCACTGTTGTCAGTACGACCTTCTCCTTACTGATACAGAATGCGCCAGGTTGCACCTTAATGGCATAGCATTCCCATTTTGGCTCCCAGAATGCCCTCATGTGTTCAAAACCTCGCATGGGTTTGGGGGCAGGTGGTTTGGTCGCAAGCATCAGTTTACCTTCCTGTAAATTGTCTTTCCCATCAGTTCAAAATTACTCTGATGACGCGCAAGGGCTTCCGAATGCCCAACAAATAAATGCCCACGGGGTTTTAACAGCGCAGCCATTCGCTGCAACAACCGGGCCTGGGTCTGCTGGTCGAAATAAATCATTACGTTGCGGCAGAAAATAAAATCGAACGGCCCTTTCATTGGCCAGTCGTCCATCAGGTTGAGATGATTAAACGCCACCATCTTCTGCAATTCAGGACGTACTTTTACCCGACCATCGTTATGATTTTTCCCTTTCAGAAACCATTTATGCACAGTTGCTTTCGGCAGCGACTTAACACGGCTCTGCTCATATACACCGGTTCTGGCACTGGCCAGCACTTTGGAATCAATATCAGTGGCGAGAATTTTTACATCACAGCTGGACGGATCAATACCAGCCTCCAGCAGACTGATCGCCAGACTGTAAGGTTCTTCACCAAGGGAACAGCCAGCGGACCAGATACGCAAACGGGCACCGGGGCTGTTTTTAATTGCCGGTACTATCTGACTTTTCACATAATCAAAATGATGCCGCTCCCGGAAAAAAGCGGTGAGGTTGGTCGTCAGTGCATTAATGAACTGAGTGAATTCTGCGGGAGAGCTATCCAGACACCGGAAGTATTCATCAAAACTGTCCAGCCCCAGCTCCCGCAAACGCCGAACCAGGCGGTTATACACCATGTCCTGTTTATGATCTGCCAGCGCAATGCCAGCATAATCATACAGTTCCTGTTTAGCCTTCGTGAAATGCTTGTCGGTAAAGACAAATTCACGCTCTGTGGCGGTTGTTGTTGCCATCCGTTAACCTCAAAACTGGGGTGCCTGGCTTAATATGCGCGCCATTACAGCGCGCCTTCCTGTGTTACACCGATAAACTCAGAACTCTTCCCATTCATCACTGCCGCCGGCGGTGACCGGCGCGGTTTTAATACTGTTTCGGCGGGGGACTGCCGGGCTGGCGGCAACCGGTGTCTCGGATACCAGTGAACGCACCCGTTCCATACCTACACTGTTATGAACGGCAGCGTTCATATCACTGACCCTGAATGCGCTCACCAAGCGCTGCAACTGCTCTGCCTGCTCTTCCATAGATGAAGACGCTGCGGCAACTTCTTCCACCAGCGCAGCATTCTGCTGAGTGCCTTCATCCATCTGAGTGACAGCCACGTTCACTTCTTCAATGCCGATCGCCTGTTCGCGGCTGGCCGAAGCAATCTCACTGATAATGGCAGAAACATTTTTAATAGCGCCCATGATTTCATCCAGTGCTTTACCGGACTCATCAACGAATACGCCACCTTCCTCGACTTTCTCAACACTGTCGCTGATCAGTTCTTTAATTTCTTTCGCCGCACTGGCGCTGCGCTGGGCCAGATTACGCACCTCGGAAGCCACGACAGCAAAACCACGCCCTTGCTCGCCAGCCCTTGCTGCTTCAACTGCAGCATTCAGCGCTAACAGGTTCGTCTGGAAGGCTATCTCATCGATGACACTGATAATTTCTGCAATTTTGCTGGAGCTGGCACTGATATCGCCCATGGAAGTCACAACCCGGGCTGAAATCTCACCGCCTTTTTCCGCCAGAAGCTGAGCATTTTCTGCCAACTTGCGGGCTTCATCTGCATTGTCTGCATTCTGCCTTACCGTGCTGGTCATTTGCTCCATACTGGCTGCAGTTTCCTGCAGACTCGCCGCCTGGGCTTCAGTACGCTGGCTAAGCGTCGTATTGCCGCTGGAGATCTCAGATGAACCGGTATTAATACTGGCACCGGCACTGCGAATCTCACCCACCATGTGCTCAAGATTACGGATGGAGCTGTTCAAAGCACTATTCAGTTCCGCAAACTCGCCGTGATACTCACCGCTCATTTCCTGTGTCAGGTCGCCCTTCGCCAGTGCTTCCAGTACAGTTTTCACATCACGTACCGGGACAACCACCGCATCCAGCATCTGGTTAACGCCTTCGGCGATGTTCTTCATAAAGCCACTGTAGATATCAACATCCAGCCGCTGATCCAGCTGTCCCAGTGATGCCTGACGAATCAATTCTTCTACCTGCTGTTCAGCATTCAGCTGATCAGTCACATCAGCCCACTCAACGACAGTCCCTAACCGGTTGTTCTGCTCATCAACCACTGGATTGGCAATCAGGTTAAAGGTTCTGGACGCCACTTTGATCTGGCTGTTATGCGTGGATGTCAACGCTGCCAGCATGCGGCGCTGATGTTCGGGATTCTCATGGAAAATATCGAAGTTCGCGCCGACCAGGGCACGGGCATCAAAATCAGGCAGTTGCTCGCGGATATCCGCTTCAGCGTTACTCATCATCTGAATAACCGCATCGTTACAGTAGATGATTTCACCTTCATTATTGGCCAGCATGACATTGGAAGAAACATTATCCAGTGCCACTTTAATCCGCTGAGCCCGTTTAGCCTGCTCTCTGGCATCATTCACTTCAAAACCAAGCTTCACCGCCAGCATTTTCACGCTACGCTTAAGCTCGCCGACTTCACCGGGTTCTTCGATTGGAATCGGCTCAAGATAGTTACCCTCAGAAACATCCCGCATGTGACGCTGCGCATCCTGAGCAGGGGTAATGACATCTTTATCCAATACCCGTTTTGAACCAAAAGCCATGATCAGGTAAGCCAGCAAAGGCCCGGCCATCAGCGCTTCTGCCGGCAGTCCCAGTGCATAAATCCCCGCATTAACAATTACCGCTGCGGCCAGTCCAACTACGGTGTAACGGTTCAGCTTGCCTTTCAGGTTTGCCGGCTTAATGTTTTCCGGGCTGGGCAGGCTGGCATCTTTACCGCGCAGTGTGGAATACAGCGACTCAGCAGTGTCAATTTCATCCTGAGTCGGCCGGGTCCGGACCGACATATATTCAACAATGTCACCGTTTTTAAATACCGGCGTTACGTTTGCTTTTACCCAGTAAAAATCACCGCTCTTACAGCGGTTTTTAACCAATTTACTCCACGGACGGCCCAGTTTCAGGGTGTCCCAAAGATCTTTGAACGCGGCCTGCGGCATATCCGGATGGCGCACCAGATTATGATTCTTACCAACCAGTTCATCTTCACTGAAGCCACTCACCTCAACAAAGTCGGGGTTGGTATAGGTAATGATGCCTTTAAGGTTGGTTTTAGTAACCAGCTCCTGACCGTCTTTGAGCTTCACTTCCCGATCGGTCACCGGCTCATTAATCTTCATGCTCTCTCCTTTTACAAACCTGTACTGCGCGTCTAACCGGCAACTGGCGCAGCTACCGCCAGCTCACCTGAATTCATTAACTGATCGATATCCATCAGCACAATCATCTTGTCATCATGTGCCACCAGCCCCGTGATAAATTCGGAATTGATAACCCCGCCGATCTGTGGGGATACCTGTATCTGATCCGTTGCCAGCGAATATGTCTCGGCGACCGCATCAACAATGATGCCCATAATCCGCTCGCCCTTTTCACTTTGCACCTTGATAACAATCACCACGGTGGTCGGGCCGTATTCCAGGGCCGGTAAACCAAAGCGTAACCGCAGATCAATGACCGGAATGATTGCACCACGCAGGTTCAGAACACCGCGCAGATAATCCGGCATTTCCGGAATCGGGGTTACCGGTGCCCAGCCACGCAGCTCCTGAACCCGCAGAATATCGATACCGTACTCTTCATCTTCCAGCAGGAAGCTCAGATACTGCTGACCATCTTCGCTGTAGGTAAGATCATCACCTAGTTGTTCATGGCTGTTCATGCAACGTTCTCCCGATCTGGCACGGCCTGAAGACCGCCATTACGCGTATTGGCAGAATGCGCCACTTCAGCACTCAGGCCACGCTTAATAATCCCGGTCACATCCAGAATCAGTGCGACACTGCCATCTCCAAGAATGGTTGCACCGGCAAATCCTTCTATCGGTTTGAAATTCACCTCAAGGCTTTTGATAACGACCTGTTGCTGTCCATAGAGCTCATCCACCACCAGCCCCACTTTCTGGCCACCATTTTCCACAATTGCAATCAGACTGCCGGCAAAACCTTCTTCTTTAGGCTCCGGAGGTAGCTTAAACAGCGCACGCATCGAAATCAGCGGGATATACTCATCACGGAAATGCAGCAGCTTATTTTCCCCGGCGATAGGGCTCAGGGACTTTTTATCTGCCTGGAACGTTTCGACGATCGATACCAGCGGTAAAATGTAAGTCTGGTCATGAATTCTGACCAGCTGGCCATCAAGGATAGCCAGAGTCAGTGGCAGGCTAACGCTGAATTTTGCTCCGTTCCCGGGATCAGAACGGACGCTGACGTTGCCCCCCAGGGATTCAATATTCCGCCGCACCACGTCCATGCCGACACCCCGGCCGGAGAGATCGCTGACTTCTTCTGCGGTGGAAAAACCCGGTTTAAAGATCAGCTCATCAATTTCCTGATCCGTCATCACCTGATCTTCTGTGATCAGCCCGTTTTCAAGTGCTTTCTGGCGGATTCTGGCGGTATTCAGACCGCGGCCATCATCAATGATATCGATGACAATAACACCACCCTGATGATAAGCATTCAGCTGCACGGTACCGGTTTCATCCTTACCGGCAGCCAGGCGTTCTTCTGGCGTTTCCAGACCATGATCAAGAGAGTTGCGGATCAGATGCACCAACGGGTCACCGATCTTCTCCATCACGGTTTTATCAATTTCTGTCTGCTCACCGGAGATAACCAGATCCACCTTCTTACCCAGCTTACCGCTGACATCATGCACCAGCCGTGGGAAGCGGTTAAACACAAAACTGATCGGCAGCATCCTTACCCGCATAACATCTTCCTGCAGGTCGCGGGTGTTTCGCTCCAGTTGCTCCAGACCACTTTGCAGGCGTTCGATGTCAGCCCCGGTGGACTCCATCAGTTCCTGACCTATCTGTCCGAGCATCGCTTGGGTAATCACTAACTCACCAACCCGGTTTATCAGTGCATCAATTTTGTCGGTATCGACCCGGATAGAACTGCTTTCGGTTGCTTTTGGCTTACGGGCAGCTGGCGTTTTATCTGCCGCAGCCGGTGTTACTTTAGCAGCTGGTTCAGAAGCGGCAGCTGGAACCGGTGTAGCCGGCTCACTGACAGGCGCGCTCTCCGGCACGGTTTCAGTTATCTCCGCAGCAGGCTGGGTATCCGTAACCGGAGCTGTGGACTCAGCACCAGCCAACGCTGAAACATTGATCTCACAATCATCTTCTACCCACTCGAAGATTTCCCGCACGGCGTCTTCATCGCAGTCAGACTCCAGTGTCAGCTGCCAGGAAAGATAAATAAGTTCGGGATTCAGATCAGCCAGTGAGGGCAGGTTGCTCAGGTTCGCTTCAACTGTCAGCTCACCAAGATCAGTGAGGGTATCCAGCATCAGTGAAGGCTCATTACCTGTCTGGACAATATCTTCACCGGGAATAAACTCAATCCGCCAACCGGCAGGCGGCGTCACACATAACGGGCTGACACTCAGGTCACATTCGTCTTCAACCCATTCAAAAATTTCTTTAACATCCTCATCGCTGCAGTCAGATGTCAGTTCAATCTGCCAGTTAATATGCAGCAATTCAGGATTTAACTCTGCCAGTGCGGGCAGCCCGGTACAGTCAGGCTGAATACTCAGGTCGCCAAAGTCTCCAAGCGCTTCAAACATAAACGCAGGCTCATGGCCCTGCTGCAATAAATCCCGGTGCGGCTGAAAGTCAATCAACCAGCCTGAGGGCTGATCCGCCACCTCAACAATCTCAGCCAAGACATCCAGCGGAGGCTCTGCCGGGGCTTCTTCTGAGCTCTCCCCCAAAGCCATTTCGAGACCTTTCTGGACACTGGCAAGCATGTCCGGGTCCGCATCAGCGCCTCCCTGCACAGACTCAAGCAAAGCCTTGATACAGTCGACAGATTCAAGCAGTAAATTAACCAGAGGCCCGGTAACGGCCTGCTTGCCGCTGCGCATTTCATCAAGCAGGGTTTCTACACGGTGAGTAAAGTCCGCAACTTCATTAAACCCAAAGGTACCCGCGCCCCCTTTAATGGAATGGGCAGCACGGAAGATAGTATTGATCGTTTCTTCGTCTGCAGAGTCCATATCCAGCAGACTAGATTCCATGACTTCTAAACCTTCGTAACTCTCTTCGAGGAAGGTTGCAATAAACTGCGACAGATCAATACTCATAGGCGATCACCGTACGACGCGTTTGATTGTGCTGATCAACTTCTCAGGATTAAAAGGTTTTACCAGCCAGCCAGTCGCACCGGCACTTTTACCCTGCTGTTTCATGTCAGCAGAGCTTTCGGTGGTTAGCATCAGCACCGGGGTAAACTTAAACGTCGGCAGTTTGCGAAGCTCAGAGCACAGAGTAATCCCGTCCATAACCGGCATATTCACGTCGGTAAGTACCAGATCAAACCGGCCGCCTTTTGCTTTAGTCAGCGCTTCCTGACCATTGCCGGCTTCAACAACCTGATAGCCTTCCTGTTTCAGGGTGAAAGTCACCATGTTCCGTAAAGAAGCCGAATCATCAACAACTAAGATGGTTGCCATTTAATAATCTCCGTAATCCGTTATTTTTTATGCTGACTCGAGTTGTAGCATGGATGCCAGTCCCAATTGGCGGGCAACCTTATCCAGCTCAGCAGACCGACTCTGCCACTCAAAATTGATGTTTTGTGACTGCAGCTCTTTGATAAACACTACAAGTAACTGAACCGCTGCGGTGTCGACCCTGGTCAGGTCAGCAGCGTTAATTGAAATCGAAGCAGAAGATTCCAGAAGGTCAGTAAACTTATCTTTCCATTCACCGATATTTACAATTGAGATCTCTTCCGGCAACTGTAACTCATCCCTGGTTTCATTGGTCATATGCGTATCTCTCAATTTTCCGGGTACTTCTTATGTCCCGGCTTTGCTCCTGCAGACTTAAACAGGAATAATTGTAGATATTAATGTGTTACACAAAGCTGCTTATGTCAAAAAATCAATCACTTAGCTTACTCACTTTGGTGAGTAGATCACCTTGATTTACATGAGTTTTCAGCATCTTGCGAAACACTTTTTCCTCCCCGAAAATCGTTTTTTAACGTTATCCTTTGTTATTACTGAAGATTTAGATTTCAGCCCACAAATTTAAGGCGAAAAAAAAGCTGCTATAAAAGCAGCTTTTTTCAATATATCTGGCATCAGGTGCGGCGGTCCGCCGCAGAGCCCATCCGTTTGCGGCCTGCAAAATCAGGCGACACATCAGTACTGCGGACATAACCAACAACACAGCGCTCAGGGTCAATTACATCACCCAGTACCTGTTGCCATTTTTCCGCATTCAGTACTACATGGGAAGAATCACTGAAGTACAGCCATTCGTTCTCAACCATGCTCTTTACCTTACGCCGTACGGTTTCATACGGGATACCGGTAGCAATACTGATTGAATGATTATTACAGGAGAAACCCGGCACAGCCTGTTTCGCCTCTTCATCTTCACGCTGGCGCAGGGCCCACAGTGAGATTACATTAAAAATAATCGCGGCTTTGATGTCACCGTCAAATACCCGGTAACAGCGAATCAGAAAGTCGGTCGAAAAAGATACGAAGCCCAGTTTCTGTGCTAATTCTTCCGCATCAAAGCAGGACCTCAGATTTGTCGGGTTCGCCCCAACAGGCGAAGACTGATCATGCCGATTTGAAACGGTCGTAGAAGTTGCATTTTTATCCATATTATTCCCCAGCCAGCAGCTAACAGCGTTCCGTTGCTATGTCAGATTCTTGTTAATTAAACAGATCTTACAATTATTGTATGACTTTTAACATATACCAACAAAGTATCCCCATTCAAGAAAATACCGCTCTTTCCCTAATGAAATTAGACCATTGCAATGATTTTGTCACATCTTACTGCTAAAACTGACATCCAGAATCAGCCTTAGGATTAAAACAATGACGATGAACTCATTGCAACACCAGATACTTCAATTGACCCGTAAGGGCTTAAGCTTAAATGAAATTCTGCAAATAACTGACGCACCGGCAGACCTGGTACGACAGCTTTACCATCAGAGCTTCATTCAGCATAAACACCGTGACGCCAAAGCATTTTCACAACATCAACAGGCAATGTACGCTATGAACCTTCGTGCCACACATAATTAATCGGCAGGTTCCCGGAAAATTTAAGCATTCCTTGACACAGATTCAATTCTTATCTGTTCTGGCTATTTACAGACGCCGTCCCGAGTTTCTAAACTGACCCAAGCATAGAAGTTCACCACAGGGTTTCTGTGTTCACCTTTGCTCTAGCCAAACATTAGAGGCCTCAAGGAATTACAATGAAAAAATTATTACTGGCAGCCACTGCTGCTGCACTTTTGACACCTGCCGCCGCCTTCGCTGAACGGGACGGAGTTACTGTATATAACACTTACTGCCTGGCATGCCACATGACTGGTGTAGCCGGTGCGCCAAAAGTAGGCGACCCTGAAGCCTGGAAAACCCGCATAGAAAAAGGCGTTGAAGGTATGCTGGCAACCGCAAAAAGCGGTCTGAACGTTATGCCACCAATGGGTAACTGCCAGAACTGTACTGACAGTGAGCTGACTGCAGCGATTCAGCACATGCTGGATAACTCCAAGTAAGCGATACATCTATAAAAAAACCCGGCATATGCCGGGTTT
The DNA here is from genome assembly GCF_017051665.1 of Aliamphritea spongicola. Lineage (NCBI taxonomy): Bacteria > Pseudomonadati > Pseudomonadota > Gammaproteobacteria > Oceanospirillales > Oceanospirillaceae > Aliamphritea > Aliamphritea spongicola. Next base: position 75,462 of record NZ_JAFIDL010000007.1, on the reverse strand, counting down.
TTTTGTATCAGAAGACTTCCTGCGGGGTCAGTGGTCCGAAATTCTCAACATCCCCGGCTTTAATTTTTTCCAGCGCTTCAGGGTCTGCACCTTTCTGCACAATGATTTCAACCCGCCGGTTGGTACTGCGGTTCAGTGAAGTATCATTAGGCGCCAGTGGTTTGGTATCAGAATAACCGACAACGTTAAACCGTGACTGATCTATTCTCGGGTCCGCAAATAACTCATGTGCAACCGATAAAGCCCGTGCTGTAGATAGTCCCCAGTTCGACTCATACTGCCCACCGGACACCGGAATGTTATCAGTATGCCCTTCAATCGCGACCTTACCACGAACCGTCAGCAACACATCACGGATTTTCGCCATCACAGGGATGTAGGCAAACTTAAGCTCCGCCGAGCCTGAACTGAAAGAACCTTTATCCTTAACACGGATAATAATCTTCTTACCGTCGGTCTCAACTTCTACGCTGCCCTGACCAATTTCAGACTGCAATGCCGCCGCAAAAGAAACAGCATCTGTCTTAGCCTGGGCTTCAGCCTGCTCTTCAATCTGTTCTAACAGTTCCTGAAGCTCTTCCTGAGTTTCACTCTTTTCCTGTTCATCAACCTCTGACTGACCTTCCTGGGTACGTATATCCAGCGTCTGAAGGTCGTTGTCCGTGGTCATTTGCCGCACCTCATTCAGGGGCGTAGGCTCCGGACGGCCCGGGCTGAATTCCTGAGCAATAATGCTGGTACCTTTCGGAATATCAGCAACCTTTACCTGATTCTGAACACCAAACGCCTCACGCATGGAACCCGCCAGCTGCTTAAACTTCAGCACGTCCATTTCTGAAAATGACAGCAGTAATACGAAGAAGCACATCAGCAGCGACATAAGGTCGCCGAAGGTTGCTAGCCAGCCCGGTAACCCCGCGGGACAGGGGGGGCATTTTGTTTCTTCTTCATCACTCATGCGCGTTACCCTTCAGCCACTGCCCGCTTTTTCTCAGGCAGATAGTTACGCAGCATTTGCTCAATAACCCGTGGGTTCTGACCGGCCTGAATCGCCAGCAGGCCATCAATAATAAGCGACTGATTCAGTTCTTCTTCTGCTTTACGGCCGTCCAGTTTATCTGCAATCGGCAGCGCAAACATGGTGGCTAGCATTGCACCGTAAAGCGTAGTTAACAATGCTACTGCCATCGCAGGGCCGATTGATTTAGGGTCACTCATGTTAGACAGCATCTGTACCAGACCTACCAGGGTTCCGATCATCCCCATTGCGGGGCCTACATCACCCATCGCTTTGAAAATGTCGCAGGCACTTTCGTGACGCTCAGTCGTCAGAGATTTTTCTTTATTCAGGAGGCCGCGAACAATGTCCGGGTCATGACCGTCTACCAGTAACTGAATGCCACGTTGCATAAAGTCACTGCTAACCGTTTTATCTTCCAGAGACAGCAGACCGCCTTTACGGGCAGCATCTGCCAGATCAACTGCTTCAGCGATAATATCTTCAGGCTTCACGGACTTGAACATGAAAGCCTTACCCATCACCTTACCGATACTCAGGAACTGGCCCAGGGTAAATTTCATCAGCACAACAAAAAGGCTGCCGCCCATTACGATAAGCAATGATGGCACGTTAACAAAGGTGCCTACGTCGCCACCGGTTACCATCGCTGCGACTACGATACCAAATGCACCTAATAACCCAACGAGCGTTGCTAAATCCACTCTGTACTCCTCAGCGTCATAAACTCAAATCCACTTTGAAAAAGTTAATCCACTTAGTGTTATCGCCCTGACCAGACGAATACTTTAGCTTCATCCGCATAAAAATCTACATCAAGTGACAGGCAAGATTCAAACGATTGATTTAGGGCCCTTCTTTACTTGCCCTATATCGTACTATTTACAGTACAATATGCCAGTCTAAATGAACCCAACACGCACTAAGCTGCTAGATTATTTGAGAATTTCGCTAATGCCTGCATCTAAGAAGCCCCTCGATTTTGAAACAGCACTCGGCCAGCTTGAAAGCATGGTCGAAGAACTGGAAAAGGGCGACCTCAGCCTTGAGCAGTCACTGCACACCTTCGAGGAAGGCGTCCGGCTGACCCGAAGCTGTCAGACCATGCTAAGCGATGCCGAGCAGAAAGTTCAGCTACTGATTAAGCAAAATGGTGAGTTACAGGAAACACCGTTTGAACTGCCGGAGGAATAATCCGTGGATATGAAGCAGCAACTCAACAGGTATCGCAGCAGAGTCGATCAGGCTCTGGAGCAGCATATGGCCAGCCAGACGGCTGCTCCCCTGCTTCAGGAAGCGATGCGTTATTCTCTGTTTAACGGCGGTAAACGGGTACGGCCACTGCTGGTCTACATGGCCAACCAGCTGCTCGCGGGAAACCTTGACGCCGCCGATAATGCCGCCTGCGCAATCGAATGTGTCCACAGTTATTCACTGGTACATGATGACCTGCCAGCAATGGATGATGACGATCTCCGCCGCGGTAAACCGACCTGTCATATTCAGTTTGACGAGGCGACCGCCATTCTTGCCGGTGATGCTTTACAGGCGCTCGCATTCGAGCTGCTAAGCACGCCTTCAGACTTTGTCAGCCCGACGACACAACTGCAGATGCTGGCCTCTCTGGCCCGGGGCAGCGGTGCCATGGGTATGGTTGCCGGTCAGTCGATTGATCTCAGCCATGTAGGCAAAGCGATGACCCTGAACGAACTGGAGAATATGCACCGCCATAAAACAGGCGCGCTTATCTGCAGCAGCATTGAAATGGGTGCCCTGAGCAGTGGCAACGCTACCCGTGAAGATTTACTGGCACTGGACACTTACGCCCGGCATATCGGCCTGGCCTTTCAGGTAAAGGATGACATTCTGGACATTGAAGGGGATACCCAGACGCTGGGCAAACCTCAGGGCTCCGATACCGAACAGGATAAACCGACTTATCCGGCACTGCTTGGCATGGCCGGGGCAAAACAAAAACTGGCCCTATTAAACGAACAGGCCCATGCTAGTATCCAGTCATATGGTGATGCTGCCCAACCACTGCACTGGTTAGCGGATTACATCGTAGAACGCCAATACTAATCCGCTGCTGAAGATTGTCACACTGATGTTTTTTGAAATTCCCACTGCCCGTCCCGATACCCCTTTACTGAACCGGCTCGACCAGCCGGATCAGCTGCGTCAGCTGTCTGCTGATCAGCTGGTAGAACTGGCCCGGGAACTGCGGCACTTTCTGCTCTACAGTGTCGGCCAGACAGGTGGCCACTTTGGTGCCGGGCTGGGCGTTGTCGAGCTGACAATTGCACTGCATTACTGCCTGAATACCCCGGAAGACCATCTGGTCTGGGACGTAGGCCACCAGAGCTACCCACACAAAATACTGACCGGCCGCAGAGAGGAGCTGCTGACGATCCGTAAAAAGGATGGCCTGGCCCCGTTCCCCCGGCAGAGCGAAAGCCCTTATGATGATTTCGGTACCGGGCATTCAAGCACATCGATCAGCGCCGCTCTGGGTATGGCCCTGGCAGATAAACTGCAAAACATCGACAGCCGTACGGTTGCCGTTATTGGCGATGGCGCGATGACCGCCGGTATGGCTTTTGAAGCACTGAATCATGCGGCACACACCGGCAGCAACCTGCTGGTCATTCTTAACGACAATGACATGTCGATCTCCCATAACGAAGGCGGACTGGCCACCTATCTGGCCAAGAACCTTAAAGACAACATGGGTGAAACAACCGCCGCACTGTTTGAAGCGCTGGACTTTAACTATTCAGGCCCGGTTGACGGCCATGACATTCCGGCCCTGTTAGATGCACTGCAACACAGTCTGAGCCAGCCAGGACCGCAGTTTTTACATATCACGACTTTGAAGGGCAAAGGGTTCGCGCCGGCCGAAAAGGATCCGATCGGCTATCACGCCATCGCCAAAATCGACCCAATCGACAAACCCAAAGTAAAAAGTAAACCAACTTTTGCCCATATCTTTGGCCAATGGGCGACAGATAAAGCTGCTGAAGATCCAAAACTTACTGCGATAACGCCCGCCATGCGCGAAGGCTCTGGCCTGGTGGAGTTCTCCCGGCAGTTTCCGAAACGTTTTTTTGATGTTGCGATTGCAGAGCAGCATGCCGTCACACTGGCTGCAGGAATGGCCTACCGCAACATGAAGCCGGTCGTTGCTATTTATTCGACCTTTCTGCAACGCGCATATGATCAGCTGATCCACGATGTCCTGATTCAGGACCTGAACGTACTGTTCTGTATTGACCGTGCAGGGCTGGTTGGTGAAGACGGTGCAACCCACGCGGGCTGCTATGACATCAGTTACCTGCGCTGTATTCCGGAAATGGTCATTATGACCCCGGCAGATGAGCAGGAATTACTGAATCTGCTGGAAACCGGCTACCGGCATCATGGGCCGGCTGCTATCCGTTACCCCCGTGGCAGTGGTACAGCAACACAAACCTCTACAGCAACCCCGGTCCCTCTGAGCCGGGCACGTGAAATTCGCCGGGGCAACAGTGGCATTGCTGTCCTTAACTTCGGGCCGTTACTCAGTCAGGCAGAAGCGCTGGGGGATGAGATGGATATCACCATCATTGATATGCGTTTCGTCAAACCACTGGATCAGCAGATGATCCTGACACTGCTGGCAGATCATCACACCTTAATTACGCTGGAAGACCATGCCATTAAAGGCGGCGCTGGATCAGCGGTCAGCGAGTACTTACACAGCATCAACAGTCAGGTACAACTGATCAGCCTGGGGATTCCGGACCGCTGGATAGAACACGCCACACGTCAGGAACAGCTGACAGAATGCGGGCTGGATACCGAAGGTCTGCGCCAGGTGATCCGCCCACTGCTCTGGCCTCTGACCTAAGCAGAGAAGAGAAGAGCCATTCTGCAGACACAAAAAAGGCCGGCTCACTGTAACAGCAGAGCCGGCCTTTTTTAAAATCTGAAGGAAATTATTTTTCCTGAGGTTCTTCCTGGAAATGCTGCTCAGTCATCATATGTCCGAGCTTGCCCATTTTCGTTGCCAGATACTCTTCATTATGGCGGTTTTTACCTACCTGAAGCGGCACACGCTTATCAACATTCAGACCGCTGGCCTGCAACGCTTTAACTTTGCGCGGATTATTGGTCATCAGTTTAACGCTGGTAATACCCAGGTGCTCCAGCATTACCTGACACATGGTGTAATCCCGCTGATCGGCCTGAAAGCCCAGTTGCTCATTGGCTTCAACAGTATCAGCACCGCCATCCTGCAGGTGATAAGCCTTAATCTTATTCAGCAGTCCGATACCACGGCCTTCCTGACGCAGATACAAGATCACCCCACTGCCTTCTTCCGCGATACGTTTCATCGCTTCCTGTAACTGGAATCCACAGTCACAACGCAGTGAAAACAACGCGTCACCGGTCAGGCACTCAGAGTGAATACGGGCCAGCACCGGCGCATCAGATGCCAGCTCACCAAAGGTAAGTGCTACATGCTCTTTACCTGTCGCCCGGTCTTCAAAACCGACCATGGTAAATACACCCCAGGGGGTGGGCAGCTTGGATGAGGCAACATATTCAACAGACACAGGGGGCATTCCTTAATCAAAACAGGCGGGCATTCTACCAGCCCGGCGAAACAAGCGCTAACTCTGAATACGACATAATCAGCAAGTCATCGACCTGCGTCACATAACGCAGCGCGGATACACTCAATATGGGGGAAATTACCCGGGTTTCAAGAGGAAATTATACTTCAGCTACATCCATATCTAACTGGCGGGGCAGAATAACCTGTACCTGCAGACCACCCAGTGTCGCAGAATGACTCAGCTTACAGGTCCCCTGATACTGCCGGATAATCTCGGAAATAATGCTCATCCCCAGACCGTGACCACTGGTTTCTTCATCCAGACGCTCACCACGGTTCATTAACCGCTCCAGATCTTCAGGGGCAACTCCCGGCCCGTCATCCGCAACAATCAGCTCGAGGCTTTCATCATCCATCCGAGCCACAATACTGATCTGGCTTTTGGTCCACTTTGACGCGTTATCCAGCAGATTGCCCATCAGCTCAACAAGGTCGTCACGCTCGCCGGGAAAATAGGTTGTCGCTGATACATCCAGTCGGAAATCAATGGCTTTTTCCCGGTAGATCGCCTTCAGCGTCCGTACCAGCTTTTCCAGTTCTTCCTGAATATAGATACGCTGCCCGGGCAGTGCAGCACCGGCAATCCGGGCACGGGTCAGTTCCCGTTCCATCATACCCCGCAAGCGGGATGACTGTTCCTGCATGTCCTTACCCTGGCTATAACCGGCCTCAATCAGCGCTTCTATTTGCCGGTCAATGACTGTCAGTGGTGTCTTGGACGCATGGGCAAGATTCCCCACCGCATTTCTGGAACGCTGCAGGCGCATTTCCATACTTTGCACAAGATAATTAATCTCGGTCACCAGGGGTTCAATTTCTTTGGTTTCCACCGCAGGTAACTGCCGGATATGTCCGGATTTAAGCTGGGCAATCTCATGCCTGACGGCTTTAAGCGACGACAGCCCCTGCCGGATAACCCACACCTGAACCGCCAGCAAAACCAGCAACAACACACCACCAACGCCGGCAAACAACCAAGTAAGCTGTGCCAGAGAAGCTTCAATAAAGCTGACATCTTCCGCCAGTGCGACGCGGATTGCCCGCCCCTGCTTCATGAACTTATTTTCATAGACCAGCCAGGGAGCACCGTTCATATCCAGCAGGCGGATACGCTCTTCACCCACGTCCTGGTGATCACTCAAAGGAATTTTTGCATCCCACAGGGAGCGGGAAAAGAACCACTTATCGTCCACAGCCACCTGAAAGTAGTGGCCTGACATCGGCTGTTCATACACGGAGGAGGTTTTATCCGGATCCAGTCGCCAGCCACTGCCGATATCCATGTCCACCGCGCGCAGCAGTGTATAGGCATCACTGGCCAGCCGGGCAGATACAAAGTCATACGCCATCTGGCGTAAGAACCAGCCCTGCCCGAGCCACAGCACAACAAAGAGAATCAGAGTAACCAGCACAAAGCCGAAATTCAGCCGTGCCTGAATGGATCTCAAGTGGGATCTCCGAACACGTATCCCTGACCGCGCTTGGTCTTAATCAGCTCTGCACCAATCTTTTTACGCAGCATCTTGATATAGGCCTCGACCACGTTACTGTCATTTTCAGTGCCGTCATCGTACATATGCTCAACCAGTTGCAGCTTAGACAAAACCCGGCCGGGGTTATGCATCATATAACGCAGCAAACGGTATTCGGTGCCGGTCAGGGAGACTTCAGCACCGTCTTTAATGACTGACTGACTGTTCTCATCAAGGGATAGACCGGAAGATTCCAGCTGAGAACTGATCTGCTGATTTGCCCGGCGCAGCAATGCAGTCATCCGCACTAACAGTTCTTCAGTATGAAAAGGCTTACACAGGTAGTCGTCTGCTCCGGCTTCAAAGCCGTCCACACGTTCCTGCCAGGCACTGCGGGCTGTCAGAATCAGAACGGGGATATTGTTCTTCTTGCTGCGCCAGTAACGTAATACATCCAGACCGGATTTATCAGGTAAACCCAGATCCAGTACTACAAGGTCGTAAATGTCTTCTTCACCCAGGGCCTGGGCATCGATACCGTTAACCGCCAGGTCAACGGCGTAGCCATGCTTAGCTAATGCTGTTTTTAATTCAGGGCCTAACGCCGGATCATCCTCAGCCAGCAAAATCCGCATTGCAATTCCTCTTGGTGAAAAAAACTGAATGAAAATGCCGGCGGCATTCACCGGCCTTCAGATCAGTTTAAATGTCTTTTTGTTCGTCACCTTCCAGCGTATGGCTGATGGCACCTGTACGGGCATCAATATATAGCATTTCAATCATGCCATTGGTACCGGCAATCTCCATTTCATAGATATACACCGTCCCTTTTTTGAGCAGACTGGTCTCAATGATACGCCCTTCAGACATATCCTTAACCAGCGCCATCAGCTCAGCCATTGACAGAATCTCACCACTGGACACCAGCTCCCGGCAATCTTCATAATCAAGCTTTTCAAATGACTCCATCGCCGCAGCGGAGAATCCCTGCAACATCAGCATAGAAAATAATAATATTTTTATAAATTTCATTCCGGCCCCTCATTGTACGGTATCAGCCTACCGTCAACGGCACTCACAAATTGCTAAAACGTATAATACCTGGCTCCGGCCAACAGCTGTTGAACTGTCAGGCGGGGTAAGGAGTCTCCGGTATATGCATCAACAAAATCGGTACGCACTTTGCCAGACTGATCCCGTCGCTGCAGCTGGTACATGTACCCGCGGGCATGTGGAATCAGGCTCATATCAAGCATATCGCCGGGCGCAGCCTGAATACGTTCTCTCAGCTCGGTCACCGACAGGATATTACCCTGCACCAGCACCGGCTGCACATCAGAAAAACTAAGACGTTTTGTATCAGCCTGAGCATTAAGCGTCAGACCCAGCAGTAATACTGCTACCATTCCAGATTGTATGAATCGCATATTCAGCCCACCTCTTTGTAAGACAGTTAGTAAGCTGGGCAAAGTATTCAGGCATTATCCTGACGCACTTTGCCTCACGGAGAATATGTCGAACGTTGAAAACATCAGCACACAGGCTGCAGAAGGAACACAGGGGATAGTTCCGGATTATTTCACACGGAGTTCGGCAGACTCTGAGCCAATCTTAAAATGCTTATCTGAAATTAAACTGAAAGTTCCGGTGCAACAATGCTTACTGAGCCAGCATCAGCCAGCCATAATAACCGGCCTGCAAACAGGCCCATGCCATGATGCCGGCCAGCACATCGTCCAGCATAATGCCCAGGCCACCACTGACACGCTTATCAGCCCAGCTGATAGGCCATGGTTTCACGATATCGAAAAAACGGAATAAAACGAAACCAACCACGATCCATAACCAACCTGCCGGTGCCATAAACATGGTGATCCAGTAACCGACAAACTCGTCCCAGACAATGCCGCCATGGTCATGCACGCCCATATCTTCAGAGGTTTTACCGCACAGATAAATACCGACAGCAAAGGTAACCAGCAACATCAGAGCGTAAGCCGTTGCGGATAAGGGTTCCAGCAATAAATACAGAGGCACCGCCGCCAGCGTACCGAACGTACCGGGAGCCTTAGGTGCCGCGCCGCTGCCGAAGCCAAACGCCAGAAAGTGCACAGGATTACGCCAGACGGAGGCCGGAGTTGTTTGCTTCATGACTCAGCGTGCTCAGAAAAATGATTAAAACCACGGGCGGTTACCGGCCGCTCTCCGGCGGCATCCCGGACAAACAGTCCCGGCTCAGAACGAATCTCACCAACCTTCCACACCGGCACATCATGATGGACCAGGCTATCCAGCACGGCCTCTTCATGGTCAGCAGGGAGGGTAAAGCACACTTCAAAATCCTCGCCGCCAGAGCATGCCCACTCAACCGCCTTTTCTTCACCGGCAAAGCGACGCAGGGCCGGTGACAGAGGTAACTCATCCAGCTCGATGCAAGCACCTACATGACTCGCACTGAGTATATGCTGCAAATCAGCCAGCAGACCGTCTGAAACATCAATAGCGGCAGAAGCCTGACCGGTCAGCAACTGTGCTGTACTTAAGCGGGGTTCGGGGGCGAAAAAACGTCGCTGCAGATAGGCAACATCTTCACTGTGCGGGGTATTTTTCAGCAGCGTTTCAAGCCCCGCGCGGGAGTCACCCAGCGTGCCGGTCACATACACAGCATCTCCGGGACGGGCACCGTCGCGCCGTAAGCCACGGCCATATTCTACCCAGCCGTGCACCTGCACCGTCAGTGTCAAAGGGCCTTTTGTGGTATCACCACCCACCAGACGCACACCATGGCGCTGCGCCATCTGTGCAAGCGGCTCAGCGAAAGCAGCCAGCCATTCAGGGTCTGATTCAGGAAGGGTCAGCGCCAGCGTAAAAAAGCCCGGACGGGCGCCCATAGCGGCAAGGTCACTAAGCGTAGCGCCTAACAGACGGGTAGCAATTTGCTGCGCAGGCGTACCCGGCAGAAAGTGAGTACCTTCTACCAGAGTATCAATTGAAAAAACCAGTTGTTGCCCCGGAGGCGGAGAGACAATGGCACAGTCATCACCAACCCCCAGCTCAACACAGCCGGAGCTGTCCTGGCCGAGATCAGAAAAATACTGACGTATCAGTTCAAACTCGTCCAAGAAACACTCCTGATCAGGACTTTTTGGATTCACGCTTGGCGTTGATCTCTGTCATACGTACCCGCGCGGCCAGCTTGTCCAGAATGCCATTTACGTAACGGTGGCTCTCTGTGGCACCAAAGGTTTTCGCCAGTTCAACACTTTCGTTGATGACAACCTTATACGGCACAACAATACGGTGGGCCAGTTCAAAACTGCCAATACGCAGAACAGCCAGCTCAATCGGATCAAGGTCTGTCAATGCACGGTCCAGGAATGGCTCAAAAGAAGCATCCAGATCACCGGCATGCGCAGGTACACCGTGCAACAATTCACTGAACAACGGAATATCCGCACCGGACATGTCGTTATCAATACGGAATTGCAGCTCGATGTCGGTAACTGAGTTACCGGACATCTGCCACTGGTACAACGCCTGTAACGCGAAGCTCCGCGCGGCGCGACGTTTTTCAGTCAGCGACGGCTTCTTAGTCTTCTTTGGCGTAGGATTATCGGTCATCTCACTTACCCTTCAAGCTGGCGCAGCAAGCTAACCATTTCCAGCGCAGACAGTGCAGCTTCAGCACCTTTGTTACCGGCTTTGGTACCGGAACGCTCAATTGCCTGTTCAATGGAGTTTACTGTCAGGATGCCGTTCGCAACCGGCACGTTGTAATCCAGAGAAACCTGAGCAACGCCCTTAGAGCTCTCACCGGATACATATTCAAAGTGCGGAGTACCACCGCGGATAACTGCACCCAGAGCGATGATTGCATCGTCTTTCTTCTGTGCAGCAACTTTCTGAACCGCCAGAGGGATTTCAAATGCACCCGGCACACGCACAACACGGATGTTGCTTTCTTCAACACCGTGACGCTTCAGCGTGTCGATCGCACCTTCCAGCAGGCTTTCAACAACGAAGCTGTTAAAACGGCCAACCACGATGCTGTAGTTACCGCCACCGGTCAGGAAATCACCTTCCACATACTGTACTGACATTTTCTCTTAATCCTATCGTCAATTATTCATTCGCACTTATGGCTGCCCGGCAGCCATAACAGCATTATTCTTCACAGGTAATATATTCAACAATTTCCAGATCAAAACCGGAAATTGCATTAAATTTCATCGGTGAGCTCAGCAGACGCATTTTGCCCACACCCAGATCACGCAGGATCTGCGAGCCGGTTCCCACCGTCAGATACGAACCGGAGGCACTTACGTTCGCCGGACGGATCTTTTTATCTTTATTCAGCATCTGATTCAGGGCATCACCCAGATCGATCCGCTCAGAGGTATCCAGCAACAGCACAACGCCCTTGCCTTCTTCAGCGACTTTGCGTAATGCACGGCGCATGGTCCACTTCTGCTCTTCACCCTGGCTGGCACCGACTACGTCACGCAGTACTTCAGTACGGCTGTGAACCCGGACAGGCGTCGGCTCATCAGCGGAAATTTCACCTAAGGTCAGCGCCAGATGGGTGCAGTTCTGAATTTCGTCCTGGAATGTAAAGCAGGTGAAATCACCAAACTCGGTTGGCAGAACGCTCTCACTTTCACGGACAACAGTATGTTCGTTAGTTGCCCGGTAGTGAATCAGATCCGCAATGGTACCGATCTTCAGGTCATGCTTTTCAGCAAACACTTCCAGATCAGGACGACGGGCCATGGTGCCGTCATCATTCATAATTTCAACAATTGCCGCCGCTGGCGTGCAACCCGCCAGACGCGCCAGATCACAACCGGCTTCAGTATGACCGGCACGGCTCAGAACACCGCCTGGCTGTGCCATCAGTGGGAAAATATGGCCCGGCTGAACAATGTCTTCCGCCTTTACGTTATGACGCACTGCAGTACGCACCGTATGAGCACGGTCTGCGGCAGAAATACCCGTTGTCACACCTTCCGCGGCTTCAATAGACAGGGTGAAGTTCGTCGAGAACTGAGCGCCGTTGCTCTGTACCATTAACGGCAGTTTCAGCTGTTCACAGTGCTTGCGGGTCAGCGTCAGACAGATCAGACCGCGGGCATGGGTCGCCATGAAGTTAATGTCTTCCGGACGTACCATTTCCGCAGCGATTACCAGATCGCCTTCATTTTCACGGTCTTCGTCATCCATCAGGATAACCATTTTACCCTGACGAATATCTTCGATCAGTTCTTCAGGTGTGTTCAGATTCATCGATCCAAAACCTCAGTTCAAAAAATTGATGCCACCCTGCCGGTAACCAGCAGCATAGCGAAATGTATTACCGGTTAAGATAACCGGCTGCTGCCAGAGTGCTCATGCTGACACCTGACGTTTCAGTTTGTTCGGCGGTACGGTTCAGTAAACGCTCCATATACCGGGCAATAATATCGACTTCCAGATGTACCAGACGCCCGGCCTGATAGCCCGCCAGAATCGTCTCCTGAGCGGTATGCGGCACAATGTTCAGCTGAAAATTGTTACCTTCCACCGCGGTCACTGTCAGACTCGTTCCGTCGACAGTAATTGATCCCTTTGCCGCAATATAACGGCTGATATCTGCCGGCGCTTCAATCTCAAAACGGATCGAGCGGGCATCTTCATGACGGCTCTTTACCTTACCCAAACCGTCTACGTGACCGGTGACGATGTGACCACCCAGCCGGCCACTTGGCTGCATTGCCTTTTCAAGGTTGACCTGTTCACCGGGCTTTAAGTCTGGAAAACGGGTGTGCACCAGGGTTTCCCGGGACACATCCGCCCAGAAACCGTCGCCTGGCAACTCTACCGCAGTCAGACATACACCGTTCACGGCAATACTGTCTCCCAGCGCCACATCGCTGAGATCCAGCGAGCCGGTACGGATATACAGTCGCAGGTCACCCTGTACCTGCTCCGTAGCAGCAATACTTCCCAGCGCTTCGATGATTCCCGTAAACATACGTCTTAATCAATTCCTTCATGCTGCCTGTCAGCAGCCTGTTATCTATGTTTAGTCAGCAGTATCTGTGTGATTAACCGGCACCAATGTTAACCGGATATCATTTCCCAGAACCCTGCTGTCGGTCAGGGTTAAGCGTTGTTGCTGCTGCATTTTCTGCAATGGTAACTCAACCAGACTGCGGGCCTCACTGCCCAGCAATGTCATTGCCTGATATAACACCACTTCATTCACCAACCCCTGACGGATAAAGCTGCCCGCCAGAGTTGCACCGGTTTCAACCAGCACTTCATTACACTGACGCTGCGCAAGCGCTTCCAACAGTGCCAGCAGATCAATACCGGCCTCAGTGCCGGCTAATTGTAACCACTCCAGCTCAGCAGATGTGTCCTGAGACGACGCCAGCTGGCTGAAAAACGCCGGGCACTCAGCCTGACTGACCACCAGCGTTTTACCCGGCTGGCGTAAAATCTTTGCGTTTTCAGGGATACGTCCCTGGCTGTCCAGCACCACCCGCAAAGGCTGCCGCTGGCAAATCAGCTCAGCATCCGGCAAGCCTAACTGTTCAGCACGAACCGTCAGGGAGGAATCATCCAACAGAATCGAGCCGATACCGGTAATAACCGCTGAGCTTCTGGCACGCAGTCGCTGAACATCCTGCCTGGCTTGCGGGCCGGTTATCCACTGGCTTTCGCCACTGGCCATTGCCGTACGACCATCAAGACTGGCAGCAAGTTTAAGTCGCACGAACGGACGCTGCACGCGCATCCGGTTGTTGAAACCGGGATTCAGGCTTTCTGCTTCAGCATTTAGCAGGCCAGTGCGTACCCGTATACCGACATCTTCTAAGCGCTTAATTCCCCGCCCTGATACCTGTGGATTAGGATCCACCATACCGACAACCACTTCCGCAACTCCGGCCTTTACCAGCGCCTCAGCACAGGGAGGGGTCTTACCGAAATGGCTGCAAGGCTCAAGAGTCACATACGCTGTTGCGCCCTCCGCCGTTTCACCGGCATCGGCAACCGCCCGTAAAGCATTTACTTCCGCATGACCTTCACCGGCTATCCGGTGAAAACCTTCACCAATCACTGCACCGTCACGGACCAGTACACAGCCCACCCGTGGGTTGGGCTCTGTGGTGTACAGACCACACTTTGCCAGCTCAACCGCCCGCGCCATAAAGCGGTGATCATCAGCGGACCAATGTTCAGTATTACTCGACATCTGCGCCGTCCTTCGCTTCCGACAAACGCTCAATCTCTTTCTTGAATTCGTTTATGTCCTGGAAACTGCGATAAACAGAAGCAAAACGCACATAAGCAACTTCATCCAGCTTACGTAATTCCCGCATCACTTCTTCACCAAACATACGTGACGCCAACTCCCGTTCCCCGGTCGCCCGTAAACGGTGTTTAATTCGGCTGATGCAGGATTCAATATCTTCAACGCTGACCGGCCGTTTTTCCAGCGCCCGCTGGATACCGCCGCGCAGCTTATCTTCGTCAAACGGCTGGCGCGAACCGTCGGCCTTAATAACCTTAGGCATTAACAGTTCAGCAGTTTCGTAGGTGGTGTAACGCTCATGACAGCTCATACATTCCCGGCGACGACGTACCTGCTGGCCTTCAGCCACCAGACGGGAGTCGACCACCTTGGTTTCATGGTCACCACAGAACGGACAATGCATAGAACCAACCTCAAAGAGCGTCAGGACCGTCTTTTGAACGGTCATTCCGGCGGCATTATCAGCCACCGCAGTCAGATAGAACATCCGCGCCGGCGGATAAGCCCTGCGCAGATACAAAAAAGGCAGACATTATACGCGAAGTTTAGCCGTAATAGCAGGCGCTGTAGCAGAGAAATTCGGTCATTTTGATAATTTATCAGCATCTCTTTGCTTACACCGGCAAACCCTGGCTCAGCGCCTAGCATTAGCGACAGCCTGAAGCTAAAATATGCAGCAAATTTTAGGCTGCCGACTTCCCTACTGACCGGCAGAATCCCTTACATCCAGCATACAGGTTCTGTAATGGCCCAGTTCGTATACACCATGAACCGGGTGGGCAAAGTTGTCCCACCCAAGCGTGAAATTCTTAAAGACATCTCTCTGTCCTTCTTCCCGGGTGCCAAAATCGGCGTACTGGGCCTGAACGGTTCAGGTAAATCCTCCCTGTTACGTATCATGGCCGGTATCGACAAAGACTACCTGGGTGAAGCACGCCCAATGCCAGACCTGAACGTGGGTTACCTGCCACAGGAACCAGAACTGGACGATACCAAAAGCGTCCGCGAAATTGTTGAAGAAGCGGTTTCAGATGTTAAAGACGCCCTGTCCGGTCTGGATGAAGTCTATGCCGCGTACGCCGAACCTGATGCCGACTTTGATGAACTGGCGAAACGCCAGGCTGAATTCGAAAACCTGATTGCCGCCAAAGACGGTCACAACCTGGAACGTACGCTGGAAGTTGCCGCTGAAGCACTGCGTCTGCCACCATGGGATGCCCGTGTAGAGCACCTGTCCGGTGGTGAGCGCCGCCGTGTTGCGCTGTGCCGCCTGCTGCTGGATAAGCCAGACATGCTGCTGCTGGACGAACCAACCAACCACCTGGATGCAGAATCTATTGCCTGGATCGAGCGCTTCCTGCAGGAATACCCGGGAACTGTTGTGGCGATCACCCACGACCGTTACTTCCTGGATAACGCTGCCGGCTGGATTCTGGAACTGGACCGTGGCCACGGCATTCCGTACGAAGGCAACTACTCTTCCTGGCTGGAACAGAAAGACAACCGTCTGAAGATGGAAGCCAAGCAGGAAGCCGCTCACCAGAAAGCAATCAACTCCGAACTGGAATGGGTACGTCAGGGACAGAAAGGCCGTCAGGCTAAATCCAAAGCCCGTCTGCGTCAGTTTGAAGAAATGAGCTCCCGCGAATTCCAAACCCGTAACGAAACTCAGGAAATCTACATTCCGCCTGGCCCGCGTCTGGGTGAAAAAGTTATCGTTCTGGATAATGTCAGCAAGGCATTTGGCGATAAGGTGCTGATTGAAAATCTGAGCTTCAGCATCCCGCAGGGTGCTATCGTCGGCATTATCGGCGGTAACGGTGCCGGTAAATCTACCCTGTTCAAGCTGATCACCGGTGCAGAACAGCCAGATTCCGGTAGCATCGAAATCGGTGAAACGGTACAGCTGGCTTATGTCAATCAGGACCGTGATCTGGACGGTACCAAAACCGTTTGGGAAGAAATCTCTGACGGTCAGGACAACATTGTTGTCGGTAACTACAGCACTTCATCCCGTGCATACTGTGGCCGCTTCAACTTCAAAGGTTCTGATCAGCAGAAGTTTGTTAAAGACCTGTCCGGTGGTGAGCGTAACCGCCTGCACATGGCCAAACTGCTGAAAGAAGGCGGCAACGTTCTGCTGCTTGACGAACCGACCAACGATCTGGACGTTGAAACTCTGCGTGCACTGGAAGAAGCACTGCTGGCCTTCCCTGGATGTGCCGTGGTTATTTCCCACGACCGCTGGTTCCTTGACCGCGTATGTACCCACATGCTGGCTTACGAAGGCAACTCTGAAGCCGTATTCTTTGAAGGTAACTACACTGAATACGCTGAAGATTACAAACGCCGCCACGGTAAAGACCACCAGCCTGAACGTATTAAGTACAAGCGTCTGGCTTAAGCACTTAACACATGTGCTGACCCGAAAAACAAACCGGCTGATTCAGCCGGTTTTTTTATACCCACGATCTATCCATCGTTTTTTAACAGGGTTTAAATTACCCAAGTTAGGTTGTACTCTTAGGCGAAGTAGGCAAGTTATTATCCAATGTCACTATCTCTGCAGTATTAGTGATTCACAGCAGGAGTGCAGCCCGTGCAAGAACGACGCCGGTTTAAACGCATTAAATTCGATGCTCAGACAGAAATTGTTGATGATGAGCATATCTGGCCAGTCCATCTGCTGGACCTGTCCTTCAAAGGCTCATTGGTTGAAGTAGATGAAGCAGTGCCAATTGAACTCGGCACTCAGGTCACCCTGAAAATTCACCTGGCTGCCAACGATATTCTGATGGAGCTGCCCTCCACCCTGATGCATCAGGAAGGCAAGCAGCTGGGCTTCCACACCAACAACATCAGCATTGAAAGTATTTCCCACCTGCGCCGCCTGGTCGAGCTCAACCTGGGCGACGAAACCTTACTGGAACGGGAACTTGAACACCTGATGGATGAGAAATAATCAGATCGCATCCAGCGCTTCTGATAAACGGCTGACACCGATTACCTTCATGCCCTTGGGCGTCGTCTTAGGGGCATTAGCCTTAGGCACAATCGCCCGGGTAAAACCGTGTTTAGCCGCTTCCCGGATCCGGTCCTGACCATTAGGGACCGGACGAATCTCTCCCGAAAGCCCCACTTCCCCGAAAACAATCAGATCCTGCGGCAACACCCGGTCACGGAAACTGGAGACAACGGCCAGCAACAGCGCCAGATCCGCCGACGTTTCCAGCACCTTTACGCCGCCCACAACGTTAACAAATACGTCCTGATCACCGGTTTGCAAGCCGCCATGACGATGCAGGACCGCCAGCAGCATTGCCAACCTGTTATGTTCCAGACCGACCGCCACCCGACGGGGATTATTCATGTGAGTCTGATCCACCAGCGCCTGCACTTCCACCAGCAATGGCCGGGTACCTTCCCAAACCACCATCACCAGACTGCCCGGGCTGGGTTGCTCGCCCCGGTTCAGGAAGATCGAACTGGGGTTCTTCACTTCTTTCAAACCGTTTTCCAGCATGGCAAATACACCAAGCTCATTCACGGCACCAAAGCGGTTTTTATGGCTGCGCAGAGTACGGAAACGGCCATCGCTGTCGCCCTCCAGCTGCAGTGAACAGTCAATCATATGTTCAAGAACTTTCGGACCAGCCAGACTGCCATCTTTGGTGACATGGCCCACCAAAAACAATACAGTGCCCGTCTGTTTGGCAAAGCGGGTGAGATAAGCTGCCGCTTCGCGTACCTGAGATACACTGCCCGGTGCAGACGTTACATCCGCCACATGCATCACCTGAATGGAATCAACAACAAGTACCTTCGGCTTCAGGGTTTCAGCCACCGCGCACAGCTCTTCAACACTGGTTTCAGACAGCATTTTCAGATTCTGTGCGCTGATTCCCAGGCGATTCGCCCGCAATGCGACCTGCTGCAATGATTCCTCACCGGTAACATACAAAGCCGGCATTTGCTGCGCCAGATAACACATGGTCTGCAGCAACAGGGTACTCTTACCCGCTCCCGGATGACCGCCAATCAGAATAGCGGAGCCAGGTACCAGACCACCACCCAGCACCCGGTCAAGCTCTCCGGACCCCGAACCAAAGCGTGGCATTTCGGCCAGATCCACCGACGCCAGGTCTGTTACTTTATTATGCGGCAGTCCACCGGACGCAGCACTGCCCGCGTAGCTGTCAAACCGCGCCCCCCTGGAACCGGACTGTTTAGCACTGCTCAGACGAATTTCCGTCAGGGTATTCCACTGCATACAGGCAGTACACTGCCCCTGCCATTTAGTGTAATCCGCGCCACACTCATTACACACATATGCAGTTTTCTGCTTTGCCATGAATAACCCCTGATTTTCCCGTGAGAAACACTTCTGATCCGATCAGGCATTCTAAACAAAAGCACCGGCCACTGGCAGCAAAAAACACCGGCTTTCTTTATTACGCAAAGAGATTACAATCGAAAGCGCTCCGCTACATTCTTATGTAATTATTTTGAAGGATCAGACAATGAAACTGGAAACACTCGCCGTGCATGGCGGTTATACCCCTGACGAAACGACTAAAGCAGTTGCCGTACCTGTCTATCAGACAGCTTCCTACGCATTCGACAGCGCCCAGCATGGCGCAGACCTGTTTGACCTGAAAGTCCCGGGAAATATCTACACCCGCATCATGAATCCAACGACAGATGTACTGGAGCAACGCGTTGCGGCAATGGAAGGCGGTGTTGCGGCACTGGCTGTCGCGTCAGGTATGGCAGCTATCACCTATACCATTCAGACACTGGCAGAAGTGGGCGACAACATCATCGCCACCAGCGAACTGTATGGCGGTACCTATAACCTGTTTGCCCACACCCTGCCCCGCCAGGGCATTGAAGTACGCTTTGTGGATAAAGATGATTATGCCGCCATCGAAGCAAACATCGACGAACGCACCAAAGGCATATTCTGCGAGTCTGTAGGCAACCCTTCCGGCAGCATTGCCGACATTGAGAAGCTGAGTGAGCTGGCACACAGTAAAGGTGTACCGGTCATTGTGGATAACACCGTTCCAAGCCCAGCGCTCTGGCGCCCTATCGAGCACGGTGCCGATATCGTTGTGCAGTCTGCCACCAAATACATTGGCGGCCACGGCAACTCCATTGGCGGCGTAATCGTGGATTCTGGTAACTTCCCATGGGCAGAGAATAAAGAACGCTTCCCTCTGTTAAACGAGCCGGATATTTCTTACCACGGCGTGGTGTACACCGAAGCATTCGGCCCCGCCGCATTTATTGGCCGTTGCCGGGTAGTGCCACTGCGCAACATGGGGGCAGCACTGTCACCGATGAATGCCTTCCTGCTATTACAGGGTATGGAAACACTGCCACTGCGGATGGAACGTATTTGTGAAAACAGTGCCCGTATTGCTGAATTCCTGGACAACCATGATCAGGTTGAGTGGGTGAATTATGCGGGCCTGAGCAGCCATAAAGATAACGCACTGGCTGAAAAGTATATGAATGGCCGGGCGTCCGGTATTCTCAGTTTCGGCCTGAAGGCTGGCCGGGAAGGTACCCGCCGCTTCTATGACGCGCTGAATGTATTCCTGCGTTTGGTGAACATCGGTGACTGTAAGTCCCTGGCGTCTATTCCGGCTGAAACCACTCACCGTCAGTTAAACGACGAAGAACTGAAAGCCGCCGGCGTCACACCAAACATGGTACGTTTATCCGTCGGTATCGAACACATTGATGATTTGCTGGCCGATCTGGAACAAGCCTTCAACGCTGCACAACAATAAGCAGTTAAGCAATCAAAAAAGCCCTGCCAGGTATACCTGGCAGGGCTTTTTTATCAGACAGAATAATCAATTCGCTTTATTAAACACCTGCTGCACGCGGGCCCACAGCGAACGGGCACTCTTGCCCTTGTTGCTGGACGCCATTGCCAGTTCACGCAGTGCTTCAATTTTGCTCAGTGCCAGCTTGTACTGCTCCGGGACATCATCTTTACAGGAAGCGTTGAATTCCAGATCGTTCACCAGGCCGTCACTCAGGCCATAAACCCAGCCGTGTACTGTCAGTTTCTGACCAGCCGCCCAGGCTTCCTGAACAATGGTGGAATCACACACATTGTAAGCCTGCTCGATCACATTCAGCTCACACAGACGGTCCAGCTTCTGGTGGGAATGATCCCAGGCAGATAACAGATCTTTATGATGCACATATACATTACGGATGTGTCGCAACCAGTTATCAATCATACCGTTTGATTTATCGGCAATCGATGCAGCTACACCGCCACAACCATAGTGGCCAACAACCAGAATGTGCTCAACTTTCAGTACCTGCACAGCATACTGAATTACCGACAGGCAGTTCATATCACTGTGAATTACCAGATTGGCAACATTACGGTGCACAAACAGCTCACCCGGTAACATACCAACGATTTCATTAGCTGGTACCCGGCTGTCAGAGCAACCGATCCAGAGATATTTTGGCGACTGTTGCTGCGCCAGTGTTTCGAAGAACGCAGGATCCTCCTTATTGATCTTCTCCGCCCATTCTTTATTACTTTCAAGTAAATCAGTAAGTCGATTACTCATAACACCCTTTGGAACCCGAGTTAAGTTTGCCTTTTAGAAAATCCATTACATTTTGTGTGCCTTCCAAGGCATAAACGAAGAGGGCTGTATTAGCCCCCTTTCTTATAATTACTTGTGGTACTGCGCACTCAGTTCGTGAACCGCATCAACGAACGCTTTCGGTCGTTCCGGATCAACAAACTGGTGAATACCATGTCCCAGATTAAACACATGACCTGAACCTGCGCCAAACCGACCCAGAATATCACCCACTTCCTGACGAATACGTTCCGGCGAGGCATACAGTACGCTCGGATCCATATTCCCCTGCAGGGCAACGCTGTTACCCACACGGGCACGGGCATCATCAATATTTGTGGTCCAGTCCAGACCCAGTGCATCCGCACCTGCCTCAGCCATTGTTTCCAGCCACTGACCGCCGTTCTTGGTAAACATGATTACCGGCACTTTACGTCCTTCGTGTTCGCGGATCAGTCCGGAGATAATTTGCTGCATGTAACGCAGTGAGAATTCCTGATACATCGGGCCGCTTAATACACCACCCCAAGTATCAAAAATCTGTACCGCCTGAGCACCGCTGAGAATCTGCTGATTCAGATAGTCGGTTACCGACTGTGCCAGTTTATCCAGCAAAGCATGCATCACCTCAGGGGTGGCATACATCATTTCTTTAATGTGACGGAAATCTTTACTGGAACCGCCTTCAACCATATAGGTTGCCAGTGTCCACGGGCTGCCAGAGAAGCCAATCAGTGGCACCCGGCCATTCAGTTCACGGCGAATTTCTTTCACCGCATTCATCACATAGTCCAGATCCTTCGCCGAATCCGGTACCGGCAGCGCCGCCACATCCGCTTCTGTGCGGATAATCTTTTTAAATTTTGGACCTTCGCCAGTCTCGAAGTACAGACCCAGCCCCATGGCATCCGGAATCGTCAGAATATCTGAGAACAGAATGGCTGCATCCAGCTCATAACGCTCCAGCGGCTGAATAGTTACTTCACAGGCCAGCTCTTTATTCTTACACAAACTCAGAAAATCACCCGCCTGAGACCGGGTTGCACGGTATTCTGGCAGATAGCGGCCAGCCTGGCGCATCATCCATACCGGTGTAACATCCACAGGTTCACGCAACAGGGCACGCAGAAAGCGATCATTCTTCAGTTCGGTCATCAGATTCTCTCGGGTCAAAACAGATTGGCGGCTATTCTACAGGGTTGGCCACAATTGTTCTGCAACTCAGATCAAAAAAAATCCTGCTGCCGATATTTTTTCCAGCCTGTAAATACAATAAAGGCTCCTTACGGAGCCTTTATGCATTCAGATCACTCAGACTTCAAGATAGTCCAGAATGCCTTCAGCTGCTTTACGGCCTTCATCAATTGCCGTTACCACCAGATCCGAACCGCGAACCATATCGCCACCGGCGAACACTTTCGGGTTACTGGTCTGGAAAGCATACTGCTGATTCACAGAAGTTGTGATCCGGCCATCCTGTTCCAGGTCGATGCCGAAATCAGCAAACCATGGCGCAGGGCTCGGACGGAAACCAAAAGCAACCAATACCGCATCTGCGTCAATCACTTCTTCACTGCCAGCCACCACTTCAGGACGGCGACGGCCATTTTCATCCGGCTCACCCAAAGCGGTAGTCACAACCTTAACACCAACAACTTTGCCGTTTTCACCAACCACTTCTACCGGCTGGCGGTTGAACATAAACTCAACCCCTTCTTCACGGGCATTTTCCACTTCCCGCTTGGAACCCGGCATGTTGGCTTCATCACGACGGTAAGCACAGATAACTTTCTCCGCGCCCTGACGCACCGACGTCCGGTTACAGTCCATCGCGGTATCACCGCCGCCCAGCACAACCACTTTCTTGCCCGCGACACCGATGTATTCTTCTTCGCTACGCTCATAACCCAGGCAGCGGTTCACGTTGGAAATCAGGAATGGCAGGGCATCATGCACACCTTCCAGATCCTCACCTGGGAAGCCACCCTTCATATAGGTATAGGTACCCATCCCCAGGAATACCGCGTCGTATTCATCCAGCAGTTTCTGCATCTGGATATCTTTACCCACTTCGGTATTAAGACGGAACTCAACACCCATTTCAGTAAAGATTTCACGGCGACGTACCATTACGTCTTTATCCAGCTTGAATTCCGGAATACCGAAGGTCAGCAAACCGCCAATTTCCGGATGACGGTCAAAAACGACCGGTGTCACACCGTTACGCACCAGTATATCGGCACAGGCCAGACCCGCAGGTCCCGCACCGATGACAGCTACCTTTTTATAGGTTTCCGGTACCTTACTCATATCCGGACGCCAGCCCATAGCAAAGGCCGTATCAGTGATATGTTTTTCAACCGAACCGATGGTAACCGCACCAAACTCATCATTCAGTGTACAGGCACCTTCACACAGGCGATCCTGCGGGCAAACCCGGCCACAGACTTCCGGCAGGGAGTTAGTCTGATGGCTCAGTTCCGCCGCTTTAATGATGTTGCCTTCAGATACCAGCTTCAGCCAGTTCGGAATGTAGTTGTGAACTGGGCATTTCCATTCGCAATACGGGTTACCACACTCCAGACAACGGTGGGCCTGCTCGCTGGCCTGCTTTTGCTGAAACGGCTCATAAATTTCTGCAAACTGTTGCTTACGGACTGCCGCCGCAATTTTTACCGGACCTTTACGGTCCACTTCGACAAACTGAAAATCGTTATTTAGACGTTCTGACATATCTCTACCCCGTCTAGCGGTACAGACCCACTCTGCGATCTGCACCCTGTTAATTACATTGGCTTCGTTATTACTCTGGTCGTGAACGCATGTGGTTCAACAGAGCCCCAAGGCTTGCAGCCTTAGGCTTCACCAACCAGAAGCGGCCGATGTAATCATCGAAGTTCTCAACAATATGGGTTGCCCATGCACTGTCAGTCGCATCAATGTAACCCATAATCACTGAACGCAAGTGGTTCTTGTATTCTTCCATGTGTTGTGGCGCTACCCGGTGAATTTCAACCAGCTCATGGTTGTACTTATCCACAAAGGTGTTATCCATATCCAGCACATAGGCAAAACCACCTGTCATACCGGCACCGAAGTTACAGCCTACCTGACCCAGAACGGTTACCAGACCGCCGGTCATATATTCGCAGCAATGATCGCCTGCGCCTTCAATGACAGCGTGAACGCCGGAGTTACGCACAGCAAAACGCTCACCGGCACAGCCCGCAGCATACAGGGTTCCACCGGTTGCTCCGTACAGACAGGTGTTACCAATAATTGTGGTTTCATTGCTGGCATACTCAACCGTCTCCGGCTGACGGATGACGATCTTACCTCCGGCCATACCTTTACCGACGTAGTCGTTGGCATCGCCCTGCAGATACAGTTCCTGACCACCGGCATTCCAGACACCAAAACTCTGACCGGCATGACCGGTAAAGTTAAAGCGTACCGGCTTATCTTGCATGCCCAGGTTACCGTGTGCTTTGGCGATCGCCCCGGAGGTGCGTGCGCCCACAGAACGGTCACAGTTAGTGATGGTTAATTCATATTCACCGCCACTCTTGTCTGCAATGGCCTGCTCGGCCAGTTCCAGCATCTTCGTGTTCAGATCCGCCAGATCATAGGGATCGTTATGACCAACCTGACAGGTCTGTGGCATTTCAGCCGGAATACCTGCATCACTCAGTAACGGCTGTAAATTCAGCTTACCGTGCTTAGCGGTGCTACCTTCAATCACTTCAAGCAGGTCGACTCGGCCAACCAACTCTTCCATAGAACGAACGCCCACAGAAGCCATCCACTGACGGGTTTCCTCAGCAACAAAGCGGAAATAGTTCTTCACCATTTCAACCGTGCCACGATAGTGATTTTCCCGCAGCTGATCGTTCTGCGTTGCCACACCGGTAGCACAGTTATTCAGGTGACAGATCCGCAGGTA
The DNA here is from genome assembly GCF_017051665.1 of Aliamphritea spongicola. Lineage (NCBI taxonomy): Bacteria > Pseudomonadati > Pseudomonadota > Gammaproteobacteria > Oceanospirillales > Oceanospirillaceae > Aliamphritea > Aliamphritea spongicola. The sequence continues at coordinate 50,449 of NZ_JAFIDL010000007.1, read as the reverse complement.
CTTACAACCTACAGCTACCATCGGCATAGTGCCGAAGCCAAAGCTTTCTGCACCCAGAATCGCTGCCTTAACCACATCCAGACCGGTCTTCAGACCACCGTCTGTTTGCAGGCGCACCTTACCGCGCAGATGGTTACCACGCAGTGACTGGTGAGCATCCGCCAGACCCAGTTCCCATGGAGAACCGGCGTAATGTACAGAGGTCAGCGGGCTCGCTGCAGTACCACCGTCATAACCGGATATGGTAATCAGGTCGGCATAGGCCTTGGCAACACCACAAGCGATCGTGCCCACACCCGGGCGAGATACCAGCTTCACGGATACCAGGCCGTCAGGATTTACCTGTTTCAGGTCGAAGATCAGCTGCGCCAGGTCTTCAATCGAATAAATATCATGGTGTGGCGGAGGGGAAATCAGCGTCACGCCCGGCACCGAATAACGTAACCGTGCAATTAACTGGTTAACCTTGCCACCCGGTAGCTGACCACCTTCACCAGGCTTAGCGCCCTGAGCAACTTTGATCTGCATAACCTCAGCGTTCACCAGATATTCCGGCGTTACGCCGAAACGGCCTGAGGCAACCTGCTTAATCTTGGAACGACGATTCGTACCGTGACGGGCAGGATCTTCACCGCCTTCACCAGAGTTCGAACGACCGCCCAGTTCATTCATGGCCATCGCCAGACATTCGTGGGCTTCAGGCGACAGCGCGCCTAAAGACATAGCAGCAGAGTCAAAGCGCTTGAAGATTTCTTCTACCGGCTCAACTTCTGAGATATCAATTGCTTTGGCGTCAGATTTCAGTGCCATCAGGTCACGGATAGTCGCCACACCGCGCTTGTTCACCAGGTCTGCATAAACCTGATAGTCAGAACCTTCGCCGGTACGAACCGCTTTATGGATAGACTGAATCACATCCGGGTTATAAGCGTGGTACTCACCACCATGGACATACTTCAGTAAGCCACCCTGACGAATACGCTTACGGGCAACCCAGGCATCTTTAGCCAGCTCAGCCTGATCCTTCTGGAAATCGGTAAAGTCAGCGCCTTCAATACGGCTGGTTACGCCGGTAAAGCACAGATCAACTACCGGCGAGCTAACACCAACGGCCTCGAACAGCTGGGCACCGCGGTAAGAAGCAATCGTTGAGATACCCATCTTGGACATGATTTTCATCAGGCCCTTGTTGATACCTTTACGGTAATTCTCGTGGCTATCCAGCCAGTCCATCGGCAACTCGCCGGTGTTACACAGATCCGTCAGGGCACGGTAAGCCAGATACGGATATACAGCTGTCGCACCGAAACCGAACAGTACTGCAAAATGATGTGGATCACGGACGGTACCGGACTCAACAATCAGGTTTACATCCGGACGCAGACCTTCATTGATCAGGCGATGATGCACTGCACCGGTTGCCATTGAAGCATGGATCGGCAACTTACCCTGACGGATAGCCGCATCCGACAGGATGATGATCACTTTACCGTCACGGGCAAACGCTTCTGCCTGATCACAAACCGCTTTGATTGCCTCTTCCAGACCGGTTGTGGCCGGATCATAGTTCAGGTCAATCTGAGCGACGTCAAAACCATCCAGCTGATTATTCTTAAGACGCAGGAATTTACTGGCTGACAGCACAGGGGTTGTCAGCATTACCCGACGAGCGTACTCCGGCGATTCAGCAAACACGTTACGTTCAGAGCCGATACAAGTATCCAGCGACATCACGATGGATTCACGTAACGGATCGATTGGCGGGTTCGTTACCTGAGCAAACTGCTGACGGAAATAGTCATATGGCGAACGCACCTGAGAGGACAACACAGCCATCGGCTTGTCATCACCCATCGAACCTACTGCTTCCATACCGGTCTCACCCAGCGGACGCAGCACCTGATCACGTTCCTCAAACGTCACATGGAACATTTTCATGTGAACCTTAACTTCTTCCGCACTCATTTCACGGAATGACTGTGATTCCTCAGTCAGGTTCATGGTCTGTTCCAACGGCAAGGAATGCTCACGCATCCACTGCTTGTACGGCTGGGCTTTTTTCAGGCGGTCATCAACATCTGCGGTATGCAGGACTTCACCGGTTTCAGTATCGATAGATAAAATCTGCCCCGGTCCGACACGGCCCTGAGCAACTACGTCTTCCGGCTGGTAATCGAATACACCAATCTCAGAGGCAGTACAGATGAAGCCATCTTTGGTCATTACCCAACGGGACGGACGCAGGCCATTACGGTCCAGCATACAAACCGCGAAGCGGCCATCGGTCAATACCATACCTGCCGGGCCATCCCACGGCTCCATATGCATGGAGTTATAATCGTAGAAAGCTCGTAACTCAGCATCCATGGTATCCAGGTTCTGCCAGGCCGGTGGCACGATCATTCGGGCAGCCCGGTAGAGGTTCATACCGCCAATCAGCAGAAACTCCAGCATATTATCCATGCTGGAAGAATCTGATCCGGTCGTATTCACAATCGGCTGCAATTCGCTGATGTTGGGTAACAGTTCGGTCGCGAACTTATCAGAACGGGCACGGGCCCAGTTACGGTTACCTTCGATTGTGTTGATTTCACCATTATGCGCCAACAGGCGAAACGGCTGAGCCAGTGGCCAGCGAGGCGCAGTGTTGGTAGAGAAACGCTGGTGATAAGTACAGATAGCAGTAGCCAGCTCAGGATCACCAAGGTCAGTATAAAATACCGGCAGATCCACCGGCATCATCAGACCTTTATAGGAAATAACCTTGTCAGAAAGACTACAGATATAGAAGTCTTCATCCGCACTCAGAGCAATTTCAGCTTTGCGGCGTGCAACGTAAAGGCTAACGGCAAATTCACGCTGAGACTTGTCGGTGGTCACGAACACCTGCTCAATCTGAGGCAGGGTATCTTTGGCAATTGTGCCCAGACAAGCATCATCAGTTGGCACTACACGCCAGCCGGCAACTCCAAGGCCCTGATCTTTCAGCGCCTGGTCCATAATTTTTCGGGCGGCCTGTGCTTTCACCGGATCACGGGAGAGAAAAATCATCCCTACGGCATATTCTTCAGTCAGCTCAACTGATAATTCTTTGTGCGCCGCCGCACGTAAAAAGGCATCAGGTTTTTGCATCAGCAAACCACAACCGTCACCGGTCTTTCCGTCTGCTGCAATGCCACCACGGTGTGTCATACAGGCAAGGGCCTCAATCGCCTTTTGCAGCAAGTCATGGCTTGCCTCACCCTGCATGTGGGCCATAAGCCCGAACCCGCAGTTATCTTTAAATTCACCTGGGCGATATAGACTGTTGCTCATAAGTTATCCCACCAAAAATTCTTTCTTATCAATATATTATCGCCGTCCTTCACACCCAAAAGGTGGCTTCATCCTCTTCAAAGGGAGGGCCATTCTACACACCAAGCCCCGGAAGGACAAATTATACACAATTCAGAGGATATTTTTGTCACAGGTATTTTTATAGATTTTTACTCTGCCACTGAGCATTAAATATACAAATACCCTAAAAACACCCAGAAGTTTCCTTTAGGAAACAGGAAAATCTGAAAACCTGCTCAGTTCTGAAAAACAGCTCCCGGATAGTGGTAAAAAGCACACAAAAACGCGCTTTTATCTTCTTTCATGATGATTTTTCACCCTGAGCATTAGCAGATTTCACCAGTCACATAAAAGCATCAGCAAAATATAAAAGCCCTCACTACCTTTATATTTTGCAACTGTATTGTGCAAACGCACAATACGACACTGGTCATACACGGACTGAGAATAACAATATCGGTAGGCGCCGCTTTCCTCTTCGCGTCAGACTCATGAGGATTACAGTTTAGATACGACTGATTTTTCAGTTTGATTTCAGAAGGCGGGGATATATTGGCGTTGCAAGTGACAAAGGCCTGAAGTTCAGCAACAGTGAAATTCACTGAGATTTCAGTTTATGCGAAACACCGGTTAGCCCAGAACGAACGTCAGGCCACACGTCATTTCTCTCCTTGTTTGTCCTTTTCTTCAGGGCTTCACTCAGTGAAGCCCTATTTTTTTATTTCTGACTGAATACCCTGAATGGATCTTGCCCATGGTTGCAGCTTTCGCAGATCATCAGGAAGTGACTTACTGGCAGCGGATGCTGACTGACGACTCTTGTATTGCCCATATACAACTACGTACCATGGATTACCCTTATAAGTCGTACGGAAGAGGTAAAACTTCTGCGGCTCTTTCTGCCCCCTGATAAAATCATCAGCACTTTTCTTCAGACCTGCCCCCAGCACTTGCAGGGTATAACCCGATGTCGGCCACTCGAGCAATGCCTTTTCACTGGCTGAAAGTTGCTGCCCTGCCGGCTTAGCAGCGGGCTTCGCTTTAACAACCGGCTTGGCAGCCGCAACATTTACTGCCGGCTTAGCCTTTGGCGGAGCTTCAGCTTTAACTGCAGGTTTAACCTCTTCTTTTACCTGTTTGGCCGTTACAGCAGCCACTTCAGCAGGCTTTTTTTCTGCTACAGCAACAGGTTTCGATACAGGCTTCTTTTCAGCAGGCTTTACTACAGTCACCTGGGTGTCTTTAACTGTCTTTGCAACAGACTCAGGCTCTTTTTCTGAAACAGTTTTCAGCGGCTTCCGTAACTCCGGTTTTTCTGCAGCTGCAGTTACTACACCTTGTTCTATGTTTTTAGTATCACTTACCGGCCCTTCCTTTTCTGTAGCTTTAGCTGTAGCAAGGGTGGCAGATGTAACCGGCGCAGTATCTGAAGCTTTGTCGGTTTTGGTATCCGCTGCTTTTACGTCGTCAGCCGCTAATTCCGGCTCCAGGGAGGGAATAGGTAAAATTTTACGGGTTGCCGGTTCATCTGCTATTTCTATCGTAGCCGCTTCCTTTTCCGCCGGTGTAACCGGCAGTTCCAACTGAACCCGTTCACGCACATCATCATTTTGCTGTTCCTCCGGCCAGTACTGCCATAACGAAATCAACAGCACACCAATCAAAACAGTTGCGATACTGACCAAATGCAAACGGGGTAAACCACGGGACGTTTTCTCCTGGCTGATTTCTCCGGCACGAAACAGATTTTCCACTGCCTGATTCAAGCCGCCAGGTAAGCCACCGGAAATAATAAACAGCTGACGCAACTGATCTTCAGAAAGAGACTGCGCAGCTTTATATCGCTGAATGATATAACTGCGCGCTTCGTCTTCTGCAAATGGCTCCAGTACCTGATGGTGGGTCTGACCATCCAGCTGATCAACACTGTGATCCTGTTGCAAACGGGTCATCAGTTCCGGCAAGCCAAAAAGAATCACATGGGGTTTAGCGGACAAAGCAGCAGTATCGGTTAACAGATGCAACAGAAATTCCAGCGCATCCTTACCCAGCTTCTCAGCATCATCAACCATCACCAGCCATTGCATACCCTGTGCGGATAGTACATTACAGGCTTCATAGATCAGTGCGAGTAGCTTACGGTTATCGGCCTGCTCCGGAATATCTACCGGTAACTGCTTTGCCAGACTGCGCAGCAGTACAGAAACATTAACCGGCTGATCACAACGCAGAATACTGGCGCAAAGCGTTGTATCTGTCTCAGGTACTTTCAGCTGTTCCAGGAGTGTTGATTTACCGGCTCCGGCCTCTCCGGTCACTACCAGCAAAAAATCACTGAAGCGGCTCAGATGCTCAAGTTTATCAACCATTTGCACCCGGGAAGCCGGCTCAAAGTAAAATGATTTACGCTGCTGAGCAGAGTCAAAAGCCGCTGCCAGTGCCTGTTGATTTATCGGAGTCTGCGCCATCGTCGAAAAATAAACCTTCTGTTAGCAATACGTGTCAGCAATTAACGTTTCCTGCAACAGGTCAGCTGAAAAATCTGCAGTTACCACTGCTTCACCCAGAGACTTCAGCAATACCAGACGTAATTGCCCGTCCAGCACTTTTTTATCTACTGACATCAACTCAATAAAGTCAGACGCTGACATATCCTGTGGCGGTTTAACCGGCAAATTAGCCGCGACTAGTACATTCTCAACACGTTTTACATCTTCGCGGGACAGCCAACCCAAACGGCAGGACAGATCCGCCGCCATCATGGTTCCGGCAGCCACCGCCTCACCATGCAACCAGTTTCCATATCCCTGCTTAGCTTCAATGGCATGACCAAAAGTATGACCAAGATTTAAAATTGCCCGGATACCTCCTTCGCGTTCATCCTGCGCAACCACCTCAGCCTTAATTTCACATGAGCGGTAAATTGCCTGACTCAGCTTTGCACTATCCCGGGCGACCAGATCCGCCATATTCTCTTCGAGCCAGCAAAGAAACGCTTCATCGTAAATAAAGCCATATTTGACCACTTCAGCCAGGCCCGCAGATAATTCCCGGTCAGGTAATGTTTCCAGCGCATCGACACTTGCTAAAACAACCTGAGGTTGGTGGAAAGCGCCAATCATATTCTTGCCCATAGGGTGATTCACACCGGTTTTGCCCCCCACCGAAGAATCAACCTGAGAAAGCAAAGTTGTTGGCACCTGAATAAAATTAACCCCTCGCTGATATGATGCAGCAGCATAGCCTGTCATATCTCCCACAACACCACCGCCAAGCGCAATCAGCGTGGTCGTACGGTTGTGTTTTTGCTGAAGCAGCTCATCATAGATTGCATTCAGATGAGTCAGGTTTTTATATTCTTCGCCGTCCGGCAAAATTACTTCATTAATCTGAATGTCCGGTAAAGCGGCCTTCAGTGCATCCAGATACAGTGGCGCAACTGTCGTATTACTGACAATCAAAACCTGATTCCCACGGATATAAGGCTTCAGCATTTGTGGCTGAAATAAATCTTTACCCACAAAAATCGGATACGAACGGTCACCTAAATCAACATTAAGTGTCTGCTGAGTCATATTTATACAATCACTTATTTAAGAATTTTCTGCTGCTGTAAAAGCTCAACAATTTCAGTCACTACAGAGCGGGGGTTACGTCGGTCAGTGATGACTGAAAAATCGGCAACCTGTGTATAAAGCGGGTGTCGCTGCGTCATCAGTTTGGTCAAAACTTCTTCCGGATCGGGGTGCTGCAACAGCGGCCGGTTTTTATCTCTGGAAGTCCGTTCCAACTGTTGCTCAATAGATGTTGTCAGATAAACCACCGTCCCGCGCCCCTGAAGACAAGCCCGGTTCTCTTCCCGAAGAACGACTCCACCACCGGTTGCCAATACCTGATCATCCTGACCGGTAAGCTGATCGATAACATTTGCTTCACGCTGACGAAAGCCTTCTTCGCCTTCCACGTCAAAAATCCAGGGAATATCTGCCCCGGCACGCTCTTCTATCACCCGATCCGAATCAACAAAATCTAACTTCAGTTCCTGAGACAGCAGGCGACCAATCGTACTCTTACCCGCCCCCATGGGACCGACTAAAAAAATATTCAAATTAACCTATCCATTACAAAAAACACCGCAGTTTGCTAACAAACTGCGGCGTACATACTACCTGACTGATAAAGATTCCCGAACCAACTTCGGAGTTATAAAAATCAACAACTCCTGCTTAGTATTTTTATAACTCTTATTCCTAAATAAGGCACCTACCACTGGAATATCCCCCAACAACGGAGTCTTATTTACAGTATTTTCCTTTGAATTCTCAAATACACCGCCAAGCACTATGGTCTGACCATCAGGCACAACCACTGATGTTTCCAGTTCATTGTTAATAATACTGATTTCACCATTTGGAAGAAGATCGCCAATGGAATCTTTTTTAACAACTAAATCCATTGCTATACGGTCACCCGGGTTAATCCGGGGGGTTACTTCCAGCGCTAATACAACATTTTTAAACTCTACCGATATATTACCATCATCCACTGTCTGAAACGGGACTTCTCTTCCTGATTCAATCAGAGCTTTTTTACCATTGGTGGTAACAATCTTTGGCTGTGAAATCACATCAACACGTTCATCAGACTCCAGAGCCGAAAGCTCTAACTGCAACAACGAACTTGAACCAGGTTTATAACCAATTGCGATTGATGTGGCATTTGTTACATTTGCGCCCAAATCCACCAGCAAACCAGATGGTACTGTAGTACCAGGGCTCGCTACATCAGCAATGGTGCTACCCAGTGTAAAATCAGAACCGTTAGTATACCCGGCTCCCCATTTAACGCCTAAGTCTTTAGTAACGTCGGTGTTGGCAGTAACCAATCGAGCTTCAATTAAAACCTGCGCGACTTCAATATCAAAACGGCTCAGGGTTTTCCGCACCTCGGTCAAACCTTTAGCTGTTTCACGAACCATCAGCGTATTGGTTTCATCATCGGCAAGAATGAATCCACGTTCAGAGATAAGGCGAGCATCCGTCAGCCTCGCAACCATATCAGACGCTTTACGAAAATCCACCTGAATAAACTCAGTTCTCAAAGGAGCCAGTTCTTCAACCTGTTTACTGCTCTCTAACTCAGCTTTCTCACGCTCAGATATTTCAACAGCAGTGCCAATCAACAGCACATTGCCCATCTCACGCTTATCCAGTTGATTGGTGCTCAAGATAAGATCCAAAGCCTGATCCCAGGGAACATTTTTTAAACGCAGCGTAATATCACCGCTCACCTGATCACTAACTACCAGGTTTTTCTCCGCCACTTCTGCAAGGATTTGCAGTACAGAACGGATTTCTACACTCTGAAAGTCCAGATCAATACGCTCACCTGAATACGGGAAACGCTCTTCACGCTCTTCCAGCGCTTCAATAGTCAGTGGTTTCAGTTCAATCCACAACTGATTATTGGTCTGATAAGCCAGATAATCATAAGGTTCCGCTGAAGGCTTCACTAAAATACTGGTATTTTCACCACTCGCCATAGAATCAATAAACATAACCGGCGTAGCAAAATCCTTTACATCCACCCGCTGCTGTAGTGCCTGAGAAAGCTCAACCCCCAACAGGTTAACAACGATGTTATTGCCTTCCTCAACAATATCTACACCTGCAGTGTCATCAGAAAGCGTGATCACCACACGCCCACCGCCTTCCTGCGTTCTTTCAAAATCGACTCCCTGAACACGGGTTCTGGCAATACTGGTTGGGTCTTGTTTAGCCGAATGACTTACTCCGGCAAGGTTCTGTTTTTCAGGTGCTGATTTTTTTTCATTTTTGCTCTGATCGCCAACAACAACGAATAAACTGTTGCCATCTGCATAGGTTTCGTAAGCTGCAGCTTCATACAGGTTCATCACAACCCGGACCCGTCCCGGTACCTGAGCAAAATTAACACTTCTGACTTTGCCACTTTCAACCTCAAGCGTTTTCACATCCTGACTGTTTTCCACCCCCCACAGATCCAGCACTAGTCTGGCTGGACTATTGGTCATGTAAGCTTTCGGAATCGTAGGAGGAATATCAAAATCAAAACGCATTTCCAACTTATCGTTAGGTAAACTGACAAAAGAGGACTTCAATAACTGCGCGTCTGCGGCAACCGTTAACTGAGCAAAACAAACCAGGAACAAAGTACTTAGAATTTTAACCATAAAACTAATCATGCTCTTCGGTGAACTTAATGCGGCACTGAACCGATAAAACTGCTGCTGTAAAATCATCATTCATCATCCATTACTATGCTGCGTTGTCGGGTCATCCACCCACCACGGCCATTCGGCACAATTTCTTTCAGTTCAATAAACCCGTTACTTACCGTCACTACCTGACCGAAATCCAGCCCCATATAGTCACCACTGGTAACACGATGCACTTCACCTTTATCATCCCTGATTAATGCCCAGCGCTGTTTGCTCATACCAATCGTCCCCACCATTTTCAGTGAATCCAAAGCAAACTCTTCGAGATAAGACTTAGGACGCTCAGAATCCGGACGTAATCCGTTCTCGTTGTTCTGTACAACTTCTGCTGCTACTTCATTAGTATCGCTCAACTGAGCAAGACTCTGAAAAGGATCCCGCAAACTTGCCCCTTCATACACAAAGCTATGATAAGGCTTAAACTCAGGCAATGGTTTAATAGGTGGTGCTTCAGCCTGACGTACCTGCTGAACAAACTGCCTCAAATCATTAGGATCTTCTACCCAAACACATGCATTCATCATGAGCGCCAGCACAATTAAAAGAACGGCCTTAATATACTTAATTAGTGTCATCATATCGGTACGTCTTTGCGCTTATATTCATTGATAACGTGCTGCCATCAGGAACAATCCTGTAATCATGTAACGTCACTATTCGGGATAAAGCAGCCACACCACTTACAAACTGGCCTAACTGATGGTATGCCCCGGTTACCTGAATATTAATCGGCAACTCAATATAGAACTTTGTCTTTTGCTCGGCCGCTAACTGAATCACCTGAATATCCAACCCACTGGAACGGCCTATCTCAGAAATATCTTCAAGTAACCCCGGCACTTCTTTTTCTGTAGGTAACTGTTTCAAAAGCTCAGTAAACTGCCCCTGAACATCTGCCATCTGCTTTCTCAACGCAGCCAGATTTGCTACTTGGCCTGCTTTAGCCTGCACCTGTTGCTTTAAGCCTTGCTCAGCAGAAATCTCATTATTCAGACGTTTCTCTGCATCTGATATATGCAGATAAACACCACCGGCAATCACCGCCGCAAACACAATCAGATAACAAATAACCTTGACACCAACCGGCCAGTTACCCGCCTGACTGAAATCAAGGTTATCCGGATCAAAGCCTTTAAAACTGTTGGTCAGTTTGTCCATACTCATCTCAATTAGCCTCGCTAAGCTCGGGCTTCAAAACCGGAACAGTAAGGTTAAAATCTTTCATACTGTCCGCATTGGCAACCTTAGTCAGGTTTGGCTCCCCAAACCACACACTGGCATAAATCTGCCGCATCAGAGATGAAACATCGGCGCTTTTTTGCGCCCGACCATCCAGAGTAATCACGTCACCTGTTCTGGAAAGAGAAGAATACAGAACACCATCCGGCTGAACCCTGACCAGCTCGTCAAAATTCCGGACAATCAACGGCCGGCTGGACTGTAAATCCTGAATGGCTTTTAAACGGTCGGTCAGACGTGCCCGCTTTAAATTCAGTTCCTTAATTTCCGCAAGCTGAACATCCAGCTGAGCAATTTCACTGTTGAGATAGTTATTTCTTATCCGCTGACGATCCGTCTGAAAATCAAAATAAAACCCTACCAGCAATACAACAGACACGGCCAGAAATGCACTCGACAAGACATTTACCATGAACTGTTTCTGTCGTTGAGCAGCTCTTTCTTCCCGCCAGGCCCTGAGGTTTATTTTTGCCATTCGTAATCCTATTAATCAGTGCTCGAAGCTTCGCAGCGACATGCCACAGGCTTTTACCAGTGAAGGAGCATCATGCGCCAGTCTGGCAGGATTTATTTTCGAATCTACGTCCATGCCGGCAAACGGATTGGCAAGCTCTGTCGGTACACCAACCTCTTCCGCAACAATATCAGCCAAGCCTTCAATGGTTACACCACCGCCCTGTAAACATAGCTTAGTCAACTGGTTATGAGCGCCTGATGAATAAAAAAACTGTAACGCACGGGAAATTTGCTGGCTGATTGTGCTGCGGAACGGCAACACAACGGTTTCCATCAACTCATCACTTAACTCACCGCTACGTAACTGATGTTCTATCTCTGCAGGAATAAGTCCGGTCTGCTGCTGTAACAGATGGTTCAGATCATTACCGCCAAATGCCTGCTCCCGGTTATAAACAATCTGATTATTTTTAAAAACATTTAGCGTCAGCGTTGCGGCCCCGATATCCACCAAACCAACCAGAGCCTGATCATCTGCACCATCTAGAACAAGCAGAGGATAGACCCGCTCAATACAGAAGCTGTCAACGTCCACAACCTGACAACTCAGCTCGGCACCGTTAATCGCATCTTCCCGCTTTTCAACATCATTACTTCGGCAGGCAACAAGCAACACTTCGTTCAGACCTGCATTTGAAGGAGACGGACGCAAGACTTCAAAATCCAACGCCACTTCATCAAGGGGATAAGGAATAAAACGGTCTGCTTCAATCTTAACCTGCTCTTCAAGGTCAAATTCTGTGAAGGAATCACTCAGTTCAATCGTTTTGGATATAACAGCCGAAGATGGAACTGCGGTTACAGCCTGCTGGAGCGGCTTATTGCAGATTTTCAGGCCACGTTCAATCATTTCTGAAACAAGGCCAACATCCTGAATACTGTTATCAATGACAGCTGTTGCCGGCAGGGGGACAATTGCATACGCATCAACACGAAGATCGTCACCCCGTTTGGACAGCGCAACCATTTTCACTGATGATGTCCCTATATCAACACCTACCCAGCCCTTTTCCTGCTTTTTAAGAAAGCTCAACACAATAAGTAATCCTTTAAAACAGCCAGCATGAGATAAAATATAGTTCTGATCTTAAATATATATAAATTTCAACGCTGTTTCACTAGTGACCATTACTTAGATACAGATATAATAACTCGGCAGCAAGTAAACTTTCTTTAAAATCACAATAAAAAGATATTAATGAAAATTATATTAAAAATCGGCCTGACATTATCCCTTGTAGGTATGGTCCTGGGCTTAGCAGTACTCGGCGGAGCTTACTATCATTACGCCCCCAAACTGCCGGATGTACAAACATTAAAAGACGTCAAACTGCAAACGCCGTTACGTATTTACTCCGCGGACGAAAAACTGATTGCGGAATTCGGTGAAAAACGTCGTACCCCCATCAGTTTCGACCAGGTTCCACAAACCTTCATTAATGCCCTGCTTGCTGCCGAAGACCGTAATTTCTTCAACCACTTTGGCATTGATGTTAAAGGTCTTGCCCGAGCCGCATACCAGTTGGCGAGCAGCGGTAAGATAAAAAGTGGTGGCAGTACCATCACCATGCAGGTAGCAAAAAACTACTTCCTGACCCGCGAACGTTCTTTTGTCCGTAAATTCAACGAAATACTCCTTTCACTCCGAATTGAGCAGGAGCTGAGCAAAGAACAGATTTTTGAGCTGTATATCAATAAGATCTATCTGGGACACCGGTCTTACGGAATACAGGCAGCAGCTAATATTTACTACGGCAAGAACATTGACGAGCTTAGTGTTGCGCAATACGCCATGATCGCCGGCCTGCCCAAAGCACCCTCAGCCTACAACCCGATTACTAATCCGACCCGGGCACTGGAGCGCCGGAACTGGATCCTGAAACGCATGCATTCCCTGAGTTTCATCGATGATCAGGCTTATGAAGAAGCAGTTTCAGCGCCTGTAACCGCTGAATATCATGGTACCCAAATTGAGCTCTATGCCCCATACGTTGCAGAAATGGTTCGTAACCGCTTGTATGAGCATTTCCAGGATGCACTGTATACCGATGGCCTGAAAGTCTACACAACCCTCGACAGCTCAATGCAGGTCGCAGCCAACAAGGCCCTTGAAAAAGGCCTGCTTGCTTACACTGAACGTCATGGTTATTTCGGGCCGGAAGCAACCACCGAAGACTTAACCGATGACGGCCTGAAAGCATTTTTCAAGAAACAGACGGTCTACGGCAGCCTGTTACCTGCCGTCATTACTGAGGTCAGCGAACAAAGTGCGACTGCCCGCTTAAGATCCGGTGAAGATATCACACTGGATTGGGATAACATCAGCTGGGCAAAAGCCTATAAAGGCCCGAACAGAATGGGAGCAGCCCCGAAACAGGCCGCTGACATTCTGACTGTCGGAGATATGGTGCGGGTGGTACCGGGCGAAGAAGAAAACACCTGGCACCTTACTCAGGTACCACATGTACAGGGCGCGCTTGTTGCCTTATCACCGAAGGATGGTGCACTGAACGCACTGGTTGGTGGTTTTAACTTCGTACATAACAAATTTAACCGTGCAACACAGGCATTACGCCAGCCGGGCTCTAACTTTAAACCGTTTATCTATGCATCTGCTCTGGAGCAGGGCTTTACACCCGCAACCACCATCAATGATGCGCCGGTTGTACTCAACGATAACGACCTAGAAGCCAGTTGGCGTCCGGAGAACTACAGCAAGAAATTCTATGGCCCTACCCGTCTGCGTGAAGCCCTGTATCGCTCACGCAATCTGGTATCCATCCGGATCTTACGCTCTATTGGTATTGATACAGCAACCGATTACCTGACCGGATTCGGTTTTGATAAAACCCGTATTCCGCAGAATCTTTCGCTGTCTCTGGGCAGTGCTGACGTTACGCCGCTGGAGTTGGTGACCGGTTATGCCGGCCTGGCAAACCAGGGATACAAGGTAGCCCCTTATTTCATTAACCGGATGGAAAATGCAGCAGGCAAAACGCTCTATCAGGCGCAACCTGCCACAGTCTGCCCGGGTTGCGAATACTCTGAGCCGTCCACCAGCATTCCAAGCAATATCGAAGCCATTGACCTGACCACCGTTCAGGAAGCTGCAACCGCATCCGGTGAAGACACCGATAAACTTCAGCTGTCTGGCAGCAAAATCTCACAACTACCGATTGCTGCGCAAATTATGGAGCCACAGGCAGCCTATATGATTTATGACATCATGCAGGATGTCATTACCCACGGCACCGGCCGCCGGGCGCTTAGTCTCAAGCGCTCGGACATTGCGGGTAAAACAGGCACAACCAACGATCAGAAAGATGCATGGTTCTCAGGTTTCAATAAAGATGTAGTTGCCACCGCCTGGGTTGGATTCGATCAGCCGTCAACACTGGGACGCCGGGAGTTTGGCGGCAGTGCGGCATTGCCAATCTGGATAGATTTCATGGAAGTAGCGCTGGCAGACAGCCCTGATGAAGCGGTCAACAAACCTGACGGAATCATTTCCCGCCGTATTGATCCGGAAACAGGCCTGCTTGCCTATCCCGGGCAGGAAAATGCTGTATTTGAAATATTCCCTGCTGACAAAGTACCGACAGAAGTTGCAACTGGCCCTGGCCAAGCAGCTGGCGGTGAAAGTCAGACCGACGATATATTCTGATCCTCAGCCAGGTTAAAACGTTTAACCTGGCTGTTAATCTCACCACATTCAGACAGTTCTAATAACCGGTAAGCAGGTGCCTGTAATGCAGGCACATCCTCCAATGTCATTTCATCACAGCGCTTTTTGAACTGAACAGAAGAAGCCGGACAACTCATCACATCCACCCCCTTATACTGCCAGCGCCATTCCTGATGAACATGTCCACATATGATGCCCTGCACCTGACTGTATGGCTCTAAAACTCTCCAGAACTGATCTGCATCCGCCAGCATAATAGGGTCCTGCCAACCACTCTCGACTGACACAGGATTATGATGAAGCACAATCAGGCAATACCTATCACTGTTCTGATCAAGCGCCTGCGTTAAAAACGCCAGCTCCGCCTGCCCTAACGCACCACTGCCCCGGCCATCCGGCTCAGACGTACTGTCCAGCAAGATCAGGCACCATCCCCGAACCTGTATAACCTTGCGGTTCAGTCGTTCACCACATGCCTGCATCAGGTCTGCATCGTCATGGTTCCCGGGAATCCAGGCGGTATCAAAGGGTAAAGACGCCAGCTTAGCCGTCAAACGCCGGTAAGCATCAGGCCCGCCATGATGGACGATATCCCCTGTTAACAGTAACAAGGTCTCTTCCGGCAAAGTGCTTTTCAGATGAGCAAGCAACTGATCCAGCTGAGACTCAACATCTTGGTTTCGATAAAGCTGAGAAGGATCATTCTGCAAATGACAGTCCGTCACCTGCACCAGTTTTACGGTAGGATTATTCAAAAGAAAATACTGCTTCGGTTACATGACCATGGTTCAGGCAATGATTCAGCCACTCACCAAGATACTGATTTAACTGTGCTTTTTCATCAGGATGTCGCATATCCATATTCGGATACTGATACACACCGCGCAATTGCTTACCCCGTATAATACAGATAACTTCCGCTGCACGGGCATCATGGTACATTCTGACCAGCAAACAGGGGGCTTTAAGCCAGTCATGCTCAAGCAAATGGCTGACACGTACCGTGGTTGTATACGTAAAACGCTCTTCAACCTGTAAACGGACCGCACTGTTCTGGCCCTGCCAGTGAATTTCGAATTCACGTTCATCGCAGTTATCAAAATCCGGCAGCAAACGCATGAGACGCACATAGTTCGCCTCACAATCAGCCATCTGCTTAACAATATCCGGTATATAACGTCTGCGCATAAGTTCGTTTATCAACTTTATGGTTCTTCACAGCCAGAAAATATCTGACAACATTTGGTATAAAACACCAATAACTAAAAAATCATTGCCAGTTTTGCAGCACTTTATCCAGGTTCAACTGCAACCACTGCAACGCAATGATGGTTCCGGCGTTGTCTATAACCCCTTCAGCAACCAGTTTAATTGCTTCCTCCAAGGGTATCACATGCACTTTAATATCTTCGCCTTCTGCTTCCAGCCCGTGAAGACCTCCAAGTGCAGCGGCATCGACTCTGGCACAAAAAAGATCAACATACTCATCACATCCACCCACACTCGGGGAGTAACGTGTTATCGGTACCAGATCTTTGATAATAGCACCCGCTTCTTCGACTGCTTCCCGAATAGCCACATCCTGAGCAGTTTCACCCGGTTCGACCATACCGGCCACCAATTCAAGCAGCCAGGGGCTCGGTGATTTATCCACAGCGCCAACCCGGAACTGTTCAATCAGCGCCACTTCTCTGGACTGGGGATCAAACAACAGAACACATACAGCATCCCCCCGGTGCAGTAATTCACGCTGAATAGTGATATTTCCACCGGCAAAGCGCGCATGGCGAATCTGTAACTCTGATACCTTAAAAAAACCGTGATAAACCGTTTTACTGGCGATGATTTCTACATCATCACGGCAAAACCCTGGTTGCCAGGCCATACAATCACCCCGAATAATTATCAGGGCGTTACTGTAACACAGGATATAAGACCTATAAGAAAAACCACAACTACTTAAACACTGACCAGCTCACCTTCCGAACTGCCCAACCTGCGGCGACGGGAAACAAAGACAAAACTGCCATCCGCTTTTTTAGCCTGCGCCTTCGCCTGCGCCGCTAACTCTGCGACCTCGTGATAACTGAGACACGAATAAGGATCAGGATGCACCACCCCTACAGACAAACTCAGGATAGGGAAAAAGCTGGATTCCCCTGACCGGCTCTGAGACCAAACACCACCCTGCTCCAGATCCTGAGGGCTGTAAAACTCACGAACAGCATGATCAAACTCAGTAATGATACTCTCACAACGCTCCAGCCAGTCTTCACAGCGAAACACCACTACAAAGTCATCACCTCCCACATGCCCTGTAAAGTTATCGCCATTTGCAAACCGGGTTAGCAGGCTGCCCAGTTGCTGAATCAGTAAGTCACCTTTCACGTACCCATAAGAATCATTGAAGGGTTTAAAGTAGTTAATGTCGAAATAGGCCACCCGAAAATCATCAGTACGCTTCAGTAAGCTGTCAATTTCCCTGCTGATAGGAACATTGCCCGGCAACAGGGTCAGCGGGTTAGCATAACGGGCATTGCGGATTTTCAATTCAGTGATTTTTTTCAGCAAATCGCGGACATTTCCCAGCCCCAGATACAAGCCGCTACGGGTAATGACCAATCCCTGGTTCAGATACACTGCATCCTGCTCGGTGACCATCTGCGACACTTTTTCCAGTGACATATCACTTTCGATAATCAGGGCATCATCCATCATGACGGACACCGGTTTCTGCTCATATAACGCCCGGCCATACTGTGTCGAAAACAACTCCAGCAGTTTAGCCCGGGCAACAGTCCCCACAGGCCGCCCTTCCTCCAGCACAGCTAAAGCGTTATAAGCAGGATTATCCCTGAACAGCTGGCTGGCCAGCTGCAACTCATCATTCTGCGACAGCGATGGTGCCGGCTGAACCAGCACCGAGGCTGTTTCAGCCATATCCGAATCCCGGCCTTCCCGGGGCTGCTTTGGTAACCAGGTATATTCCTGCGGAGCATCTTCCGGCTTTTGCGAAGGCCGCCCCAGATAAAACCCCTGACCAATTGTTACGCCTAATTCTTTCAGCGTTAGCAGTTCCGATTTTGTTTCGATTCCTTCCGCAATAATTGAACAACCGACACCGTTAGCAATGCTACAAATCGATTTTACGAACTGCCGCTTGATCGGCTCACGGTCAACG
The DNA here is from genome assembly GCF_017051665.1 of Aliamphritea spongicola. NCBI lineage: Bacteria > Pseudomonadati > Pseudomonadota > Gammaproteobacteria > Oceanospirillales > Oceanospirillaceae > Aliamphritea > Aliamphritea spongicola. Next base: position 32,233 of record NZ_JAFIDL010000007.1, on the reverse strand, counting down.
TTATGTACAAAATGTTTATCGATTTTGACAATGTTCGGCTGCAGCTCTGACCACAATTTCAGGCCCGAATAGCCACTGCCAAGATCATCAATCGCAATATTAAACCCCATCCCTCTGTAATGCTGGACAGCTTCAAGCGTCAGCCCATACTGATCAAAGGGATGTTGCTCAGACAACTCAATCACAATTGCGTGCTGAGGAATATCCAGCTCGGCCAGCATATCTGCCGTTAAACCTTTCTGATGCTCCGGCGTACCCAGCAGAGAAGCACTAATATTCAGAAACAGCTTGCCATCAATTTTCAACTCAGCAAAACGCTGCAATGACAAACGCCGGCAGCTCAGCTCAAGCGTGTGCAACAACCCACAGCGAATAGCCGTCTGAAACAGACTGTCAGGTGAATACAGCACACTCCCCTCCGGCCCGCGGATCAGCGCCTCATGCCCGATGGTTTCACCATTTCTCAAATCGACAATCGGCTGAAAATGGGGAAAAAGGTTATCCTCGGCAATCAGACTGCGCAGTAACTGTTCTTCATAATCAATATTCAACGTCGTACTCAGGCCCATAAAAACTACTCTGGCATCTTTGTTTGTCGCTCAACTTAAATTTTCCAGATGACAAACAAATGACAAATCACACAGCCGTGCCCGAATAACTGCCCATTAAGAGCTTCAACTAATGGATAAGATTAAGTTTGCCGCTTTTTGATTAGGCTCAAGTGATACAACCCGAATTAATGTCACTGTGTTGTTTTCGTCAGCTCAGATCCTGTGCAACTCAGCCATGAACCAGAACAGGTAATCGCAACTATGCTCTCCCGTATATCTATCTCGAAACGTATCTGGCTGTTACCAGGCCTGCTCATCCTGATTTTTTCCGGTGTTTATCTCCAGGACACATTACTCCTGAAAGAAAATTTACTGGCCGCCAAAAAAGATCGTCTGCAGGGGCTGGTCACCACTGCTCACGCCATTCTTGGTGATTATTATCAGCGCAGTCAGAATCAGGAAATGACCGAAATCCAGGCCCAAAAAGAAGCCAGCCGGGTCATAAGCCAGCTACGCTACGATGATAACCAGTACTTCTGGATAAATGATCTTCAGCCACAAATCATCATGCATCCAATCAAACCTGCCCTCATCGGTAAAGATGCCTCTGCGATTAAAGATAAACAGGGTAAATTGCTCTTTGTTGCCTTTGTTGATGTCGTCCAAAAAGACGGAGCCGGTTTTGTAGACTATTTCTGGGCAGCACCTAACGGTTCGGAAGATCAGCTTCCCAAGCTTTCCTACGTAAAAGGTTTTGCCCCCTGGGGCTGGATGGTAGGGAGTGGGATTTATGTTAACGATATTGATGAACAGTTTACTTCGATCCTCAGCCAGCGGCTGATTTTTCTGAGTATCATTCTGGTGGTATTCATTGCACTCTGCCTGCTGATCAGCCGCAGTATTATCAAACATTTGAACCAGACAACCGCGGCCATGCGGGATATTTCTCAGGGAGAAGGCAACCTTACTGTTCGGCTACCGGTTAAAACATCCGACGAACTGGGCATGCTTGCAGCAACGTTCAATACCTTTGTTGAACGCATTCATCAGACCGTTGTACAGGTTAAAGTATACGGCGATGAACTGGTGACAGCCTCACACTCACTGGCAGCGATAACAGAACAGACTAATGCCAGCATCACAACCCACCAGCAGGAAACACAAAATATGGCTGAGGCTGTCCGGGAAATGAACCATACCGTTCAGGAAGTTGCTGGCAATGCTTCTGAAGCAGCACATTCAGTCAGCGCTGTACGCAGTCAGGCAATGGCCGGGCAGGAAGTGGTGAAAGCCAGTATCAGCGCCACTCATAATCTCGCTAAGTCTGTGGATAAAGCCGTCAACAGTATTCAGACTCTGGAAAATGATGTCGAAAATATCGGCGGCATACTCGATGTTATCCGCTCTATCGCCGATCAGACTAACCTTCTTGCCCTGAATGCCGCGATTGAAGCCGCACGGGCCGGTGAACAGGGCCGTGGTTTTGCGGTGGTAGCCGATGAAGTCCGGGTACTGGCTAAGCGTACCCAGGAATCAACAGAAGAAATTCAGGCTATGATTGAGCAGTTGCAAAGTGGGGCGCACAATACAGTGACCGTCATTCAGACCGGCAGGAGCCAGGCTGAAATCAGTGTTCAGGAATCTGAACAGGCAGGGGCAACTCTCAGTGCCATTACGCAGGAAATTCTCAGTGTTGCAGACATGAATACCCAGATAGCCAGTGCCACCGAGCAACAAAGTTCAACGGTCAGCACCATTACTCACAATGTCGACAATATGCATCAGGCATTCGGACAAACCACAGAAGGTGCCAATCAGGTCACCCATGCCAGTGAACAGCTGAATCAACTGGCTGGCAATATCCACAAACTGCTTGGGCAGTTTAAGATTTAATGACGTAGCCTAGCTGCCAGCCTTTGCTGCCAGCCTTTGCTGGCAGCCATTACTCACAGCTTACAGGCGCCACCCAGACAATCATCAAAATCCATATTTTCAAGTTCATCACGTTCAACCTGAGCCTGTTGAAGACGCGACAGCAAATCCAGCTCTTCAGGGCTGGCTTCCCCCTGCTGAATACCCGCTTTGGCAAACACAATCAGTAATGTGTTTAATTCCTGCAAACTGAAATCATTCATACAAGTATTCCCTGCTTTATTTATGTAATATCAGGCCAGCGGCAGCAGATGATCAATCATCAGCTGCACATTACGCTGTCCCCTGAACTCATTCACGTCCAGACGGTATACTGCCCGGACTTTCTGAATAGTCTGATCCGGCCAGCATTTAGTATCTGCATTAAAGTGTATACCGTCCACCGCAATGCCACTCTCAGGATCCATTAACACCACTTTGAGATGCCGCTGCCCCACAATGCGCTGCTGAATTAAAGAAAACTCACCATCAAATAAAGGCTCCGGGAAATGCTGTCCCCAGGGTCCCCCTTCTCTCAGGAGCTCAGCGACCTGAAGCGTAAAGTCCTGACCGCTAAGCGCGCCATCAGTCAGTACAGAGTGCTGTAACTGTTCGGCAGACATTTGCCGGCGCACTTCAGCATCAAAGGCTGACTGAAATGCATCTAACTGATCAGCCACGATAGTCATGCCCGCCGCCATTGCATGGCCGCCAAATTTTTTCAGTAACTGTGGATGTTTAGCAGCGACTGCATCCAATCCATCCCGAATATGAAAACCGGCCACAGAACGGGCAGACCCCTTCAGCTCACCGTCATCACCGGCGGCAAAAGCAACAACAGGACGGTTCAGCTTCTCTTTAATTCTGGAAGCAAGGATCCCAATCACCCCCTGATGCCAGTCTTCCTGAAACAGGCAGACACCAAACGGCAACTCCGAATCATCAAGCTCCAGCTTATCCAGCAAAGTCAGCGCCTGCTGCTGCATTTCCTGCTCAATACCACGACGCTCCTGGTTCAGCTCGTCCAGCTGAACAGCCAGAGCCCTCGCCCGCTCAGGATCATTGCACAGTAAACATTCAATCCCCACTGACATATCATCCAGCCGGCCGGCGGCATTCAAACGGGGCGCCAGCGCAAATCCAAGGTCAGATGCCACAAGGTTATGCCGGGCCCGCCCGCTAATATCCAGCAGGGCTAAAATACCGGGACGGGCCTGGCCAGCCCGGATTCGCTGTAATCCCTGATGCACCAGAATACGGTTATTCTCTTCCAGCGGCACCACATCGGCCACGGTACCCAACGCCACCAGATCCAGTAAACTGCCAAGATTCGGCATAGGGATATTTTGTCTGCTAAACCATCCCTGTTCCTGTAACAGCCGGCGCAACGCCGCCATTACATAAAAAATCACACCTACGCCACAGGTAGATTTTTCAGAAAACTCACACCCGGGCTGATTAGGATTTACAATCGCACAGGCATCCGGCAGAACATCTCCGGGTAAATGGTGATCCGTAATAATCACATCAATGCCCGCTTCATTCGCAGCAGCTACGCCACTCACACTGGAAATACCATTATCCACTGTGACGATCAGATCCGGCTGTCGCTGAGCAGCTACCGCAACGATTTCCGGACTGAGCCCGTAACCGTATTCAAACCGGTTAGGTACCAGATAATCCACACGCCGGGCGCCCATCATCCCCAGCGCCAGCATCCCCAGCGCCGTACTCGTCGCACCGTCACAGTCAAAATCCCCGACAATAAGAATACTCTGCTGATGCATAACCGCTTGCGCCAGACGCTGAGCTGCAGCATCAAGGCCCCGGATATTCTGACCATTCTGCAACTGATTTAGCTGCCGCCCTAACCGGTCAGCATCGAACAGGCCGCGGCTAGCATAAATCCGTGCCAATAAAGGATGTACCTGATTAAAGACGGCACCATCCGCTTTCACCTCACGGCGGCGGATTAATAACTCTGACATAACACCTAAATACTCAACGCTTTTGTTTGACCGCTCATAACATCTTCTGCGGGAAACCATTCCCCGGTTTTACCCGTTGCATAATAAGCCAGTAAGCCAACCCATTCACGTACAGCCGTGCCCAGATTGCCAAGGTTATCAGCCAGATCAAACCTGACATTATCAAACTCAAACGGCTGGGAATAATAATCCACCGGATAAGGAATAACCTTCCAGCCCTGCTGGCGGTATATACCAACAGAACGCGGCATATGAAAAGCCGAGGTCACTAATAACCAGCCATCCCCGTCATCAATGCTGCTTGTCTCAGGCAGTACCTGTCCGGAATAAAGCGCATTTTCATAGGTATTACGTGACTGTCGCTCATATATAATATTCTCGGACAAACTGAACTCCTCCAGCCATGCCTTCACCGTATCAGCACCACGGTATTCCGGATTCAGTACCGAGCCCGAACCACCGGTAAAAATAATAGGTTTGTCCGGAAAACGCTTCATCATGGCAGGTAAAGTCATTACCCGGTCTGCACCTTCTGAAAACTGCGGCTGGCCCCAAATACTTGTCAGTTCAGCATCTTCACCGCCACCAAGCACAATTACGCCGGCAATATTATCGGGTATTTCCCGGGGCTGGCTGAAACGATTTTCCAACGGCTGCAGCAACAGATTTCCTACCGGATATACGGTCAGAACCATCAGACTCAGCACCGTCAGGAAGGTAATTTTTTTCCAGCCAAACAGCATCGAAACAACAAGTACTAAAACAATAAAATTCCCAGGGTTCGCCAATGCCCAGAAAATTTTCGAAAGGTTAAAAAACGTGTCCAAAGCCCCATCTCCACCAACAGCGAATCACTGATAATTATCCTTTTTTGGTTAATCTACCTGCTCCCAGATACAGTGACATCCTGATGATCAGCCGCGCCGGCACATTCCCTGCCGGTTTGTACAAATAACTGACCCTGCCTGCTTATTTAATACACCACTCACCAGAGAAACACGAATACTTTCAAGTAAATAATGGTAATTCTGTGACATTTACAAAAGCACCTGAACAGGCCGGATAAAAATGCACAAAAAAACCCGTAACAGTTTCCTGCTACGGGTTTAAATAGCACATCAGAATTTATGCGGTAACATTCTTCGCTACAAATTCCTGTACGGTCGTCAGTTCATTAGGCAGCACTGTCATACGCTCTTCACGCTCAAACAGATCTGCCATATGCTCCGGCAATTCCGGCGCCTGCAAACCCGCTTTGAGAACCGCTTCAGGGAACTTAACCGGGTGCGCTGTCGACAGTACAATCATTGGCACACTTTCATCACGACGGCACTTACGGGCAGCAGCAACACCGATAGCCGTATGCGGATCCAGCAGATAACCGGTATTTGCATGTACCTCAGCAATCAGCTGGCAGGTTGCATCATCGTCACAGGCATGACTGTCAAACAGCTCACGGACTGCTTCCCAGCGGGATGCATCCAGCTGAACGGATTCTGTTTTAAAGCGATCCATAAGATCAGTAATGGCAGCACCGTCACGGCCGTATACATCAAACAGTAAACGCTCGAAGTTAGACGACACCATGATGTCCATGGATGGCGACAGCGTATGAACAAGCTCACCTTTGCTCATATCATTGTCCGCGATGACCCGGTGCAGAATATCATTACGGTTAGTCGCTACAACCAGTTGGCTGATTGGCAGGCCCATCTGCTTTGCAATGTAACCGGCAAAAATATCACCGAAGTTACCTGTTGGCACTGAGAAGGCAACCTCACGGTGCGGGCCACCCACAGCCAGTGCTGCAGAGAAGTAATAAACGATCTGCGCCATGATGCGCGCCCAGTTAATGGAGTTAACCGCGCCCAGCTTACGGCCGTTCAGGAACCCCTGATCCGCAAAGCTGTCTTTAACCATTTGCTGACAGTCATCAAAATTACCTTCCAGGGCAATGTTATGCACATTGTCCGCCAGAATACTGGTCATCTGCTTACGCTGAACTTCTGAAACCCGGTTATAAGGATGCAGAATGAAGATATCCAGGTTATTGCTGTGACGACAGCCTTCAATAGCAGCAGAACCGGTATCACCGGATGTTGCTCCCATAATAACCAGACGCTCATTGCGCTGCTGCAGGACAAAGTCCATCAGACGTCCCAGCAGCTGCAGGGCAAAATCTTTAAATGCCAGGGTCGGGCCATGGAAAAGTTCCAGCACCCACTCATTGGTATTCAGTTCTTTCAGCGGCGCAACCGCTGTATGGTTAAACCCCGCATAGGTCTCATCAACCATCCGTTTAAAGTCGGCATCATCAATGCAACCGGCCACAAACGGCTGAACAACTTTATAAGCCAGATCTGCATAGGACAGGCCCGCCCAGGAAGCAATTTCTTCCTTTGAGAAGGTCGGCAGTTGTTCAGGCACATACAAACCGCCATCACTGGCCAGACCTGCAAGTAACACATCAGCAAAATCCAGTGCCGGTGCTTGTCCACGTGTCGATATATATTTCACGGTTATGACTTCCTAAAACTTAAGCTTCGAAGTGTTCAACACGGATACGGGTAACCGCACCGTCGATGTCAGCTGAGGCTTCGATCTTAGCAATTGCCTCATTCATCTGCTGTTCCTTCACTTCCTGGGTCAGGATAATGATAGGCACCAGTTGCTCGTGGGTTTCTTTCTGCAGAATCGCGTCAATGCTGATACCAGACTCACTCAGAATACCAGTCACCATTGCCAGCACGCCCGGCTTCTCAACCGCATGCAGGCGCAGGTAGTAAGCGCTTACAACCTCTTCAATCGGCAGAATAGGCTCATCAGACAGTTCACCCGGCTGGAATGCCAGATGAGGTACACGGTTATCGCGATCTGCAGTCAGGGTGCGGACAACGTCAATAACATCAGCTACAACGGCAGAAGCTGTTGGCTCTGCACCGGCACCAGCACCGTAATACATGGTCTGACCAACGGCATCGCCATCAACCAGCACGGCGTTCATAACACCGTGTACGTTAGCAATCAGTGCTTTCTCAGGAATCATGGTTGGGTGAACACGCAATTCAACACCGGACTCACTGCGACGGCTGATACCCAGATGTTTAATCCGGTAGCCCAGCTCTTCAGCATACTGCACGTCTTCCGCAGTAATCTTGCTGATACCTTCGGTATAAGCCTTAGAGAATTGCAGGGGAATACCAAACGCCAGTGAGGCCAGAATAGTCAGCTTATGCGCCGCATCGATACCCTCAACATCAAAGGTAGGATCAGCTTCGGCATAACCCAGCGCCTGAGCTTCAGCCAGCACATCAGCAAAATCACGGCCCTTGTCCCGCATTTCTGTCAGGATGAAGTTACCGGTGCCGTTAATGATACCCGCCAGCCAGTTGATCCGGTTCGCAGATAAACCTTCACGGATAGCCTTGATCACCGGGATACCACCCGCTACACCCGCTTCAAATGCAACCATCACATTTTTTTGCTGTGCCGCTTCAAAGATCTCATTACCGTGCTCAGCGATCAGCGCCTTGTTAGCCGTCACAACGTGCTTGCCGTGCTCAATGGCAGTCATTACCAGCTCAAGCGCGGTTTCATAACCACCGATCAGCTCAATAACAATATCGATTTCAGGATTACGGGCAACGGCAAAAATATCCGCGGTAATCTGGGTGCCTTTAGTATCGCAATCAGGATTTGGACGACGTGCACCCACTTCCTCGATAATAATCTTACGGCCGGCGCGACGCGCAATTTCTTCAGCATTGCGCTTCAATACGTTATAAGTGCCGCCACCTACGGTGCCGAGTCCACAGATACCCACTTTTACTGGTTTCAAACCGTTACCTCGCTTGTCATGTCAGGGAATGCCTGATGGCATACCCGGGCCGAGTCAAAATAGCTTCGCATTATATCTAAGTCAGCAGGGATGCACTACGCAGCAGGTCGCTTTGAAACTAAAAAAGGGAGCATTTTGCTCCCTTATTGATGAATAGTTTTTAATCTGCAGGATTAATTCACCTGAAGCATCTCAGCCAGACGTGCTGCCGGCACATAACCCGGTACCAGAGTACCGTCTTCCAGAACCAATGCAGGCGTACCAGTTACGCCAGCCTTACGGCCAACATTCATCTGCGAAAGTACCGGACTCTCACAGCTACTGTTCGCCTGTGGCAGGCTGTCTCCCTGCTTAGCCTTAGTCATAAGCTCTTTACGGGTTTCTTCATCGTCAGCACACCACACAGAATCCATCGTCAGGTGTGCAGGTGAGCCTGCGCCGGCACGAGGGAAGGCCAGGTAACGCACTTCGATTCCCAGTGCATTAATATCTGCAATTTCCTTGTGCAGTTTACGGCAATAGAAGCAGTCCACATCCGTAAATACGGTGACACTGGCTTTCTTCTCGCCCTCAGCCGCAAAATTAATGGTATCGCTGGCGTCGTTGCTGGCCAGCAGTTCAAGCCGGTCACCTTTCTTAGCTTCTTCAGTCAGGTTAACCAGCGCACCGTTCTCGCTTACTTTAAACATATCACCAACGACAAAATGACTGCCGCTCTCATTGGTATACAGGGTTTCACCGCTCTTCAGTGTCACCTGATACAATCCGGGAAATGCCGCCGGCTTTACTTCAACGATAGGCACCATCGCATTCAGGCCACGCAAAGCGTTACGAATATCGGCTTCCTTATCCCCTTCCGCCTGAACGGTTGCAGCAAATGCAAACAATGCGGCTGCCATCATCAAAAATTTACGCATGAAATCCTCTACCTTAATCACTGCAAATCATCACCGGTCAGAAACCGGTATATTTGTGGTCTGAATCTTGAGACGACAGGATACCCTTAAAGTTCAGAGTCTTAAGCATTTTTTTATCCCCGTGGATGATGCTTCCGGTGCAGGGACTGCAACCGGTGCTGTGCCACATGGGTGTATATTTGTGTCGTGGACAAATCACTGTGTCCAAGCAATAACTGAACAACCCGCAAATCAGCGCCATGATTCAGTAAATGTGTCGCAAAGGCATGCCTCAGAACGTGAGGTGACGGCAAATGGGTTAATCCAGCCGCCAACCCGTGACGCTTAATCCGGTACCAGAAGGTTTGCCGGGTCATTTGTGTCCCCCGTTTACTTGGAAACACAACTTCATTACGTGAATCACTTATCAGCAGTGGCCGCACATTCTGCACATAATCCCGCAGCCAACGGGCAGCTTCATCTCCTAACGGTACCAGACGCTCTTTGTCACCTTTACCCACGACCCGGATAATGCCCTGCCGGGGATTAACCTGACCAAGCTGTAACGATACCAGCTCAGTTACCCGCAACCCCGCCGCGTACAACATCTCCAGCATTGTCCGGTCACGAAAATCCAGGGGATCATCCGTATTCGGCGCCTCCAGCAGCGCTTCAACCTCTGCTTCTGTCATTGTTTTTGGCAGTGACCGTCCCCGCTTCGGGCTTTCAATATCCAGTGTCGGATCAGCACTGAGCACAGCCTCGCGTACGTAATACCGGTAAAACCCCCGTAAACAGGACAACATTCTTGAAGTCGATGCCGGTTTCAGTCGCTGTGTAACCCGCCAATTCAGATAAGCAAGCAGCTCAATCCGCTCCAGTTGCAGAAGAGAATAACCCCGCTCCTGCAACCATACTGCAAACTGACGAAGATCCCGCCGGTAAGACTGCAATGAATTATCACTCAAGCCTTTTTCAAGCCAGCTGGCATCCAGATAAGCATCTATAGCCTGCAAATTATCCTGTGAAAGCTGCTCCGTGTCTGACTGCAGTTCTGACACACTGCCCCCCTTAACTAGACTGATTCCGGCGCACTGTCACCAACAACGACCGGTTTGTTCGCTATTTTATAGTGTCATATCTAAGATCACAGCAATACACATCAACAAAAGTCACCACTATGCTGTCACCCACAGAACAGGCATCTCAGAAGAACACACTGCTTCTTACATGCGGTGCGCTGGCAAAAGAAGTAGTCACTCTGATCTCGCATAACCACTTGCATCATATTGATATTCAGTGTCTGCCCGCTCACCTGCATCACCGCCCCGTACTGATACCTGAAGCCATTCGTAAAGCAATTGAAAAATACCGGCACCGTTACCAAAACATATTTGTTATTTACGGTGATTGCGGGACTGCAGGTGCGCTGGATGAAGTACTGGAGGAATATGGCATTGAACGCATCCCGGGCCCACACTGCTTTTCCTTCTTTGAAGGCAACGAGCGCTTTGCAAACAACGAAGATGACGTCACTTCATTTTTTCTGACCGATTTCTTTTGCCGACACTTCGATAAATTTATGTGGCAGCAATACGGCCTCGACAAAAGTCCGAGCATGCTGTCTTTCATGTTCGGCAACTACAAAAAACTTGTTTATGTCGCCCAAACCCGGGACAAAAAACTCTATGACAAAGCCCGTGAGATTGCCCGCCGTCTCGGACTGGAATTCGAATATCGCTACCGGGGCTACAGTGACCTCGGCATTTACATAGAAAGTATTGATAAATAAAACACAGGCACAAAAAAAGGTGGCCTGAGCCACCTTTTTTATTCCCGCAGGAAAGTTGCTTACTTAGCCAACTTTTCCTTGATACGTGCAGACTTACCGCTACGCTCACGCAGGTAGTACAGTTTAGCCTGACGAACGTCACCACGACGCTTAACAGCAATGCTGTCAACGCTGGTAGCGAAAGTCTGGAAAGTACGCTCAACGCCCACACCGTGAGAGATCTTACGTACGGTGAAAGCAGAGTTAACGCCACGGTTACGCTTACCGATAACAACGCCTTCGAAAGCCTGCAGACGCTTACGCTCGCCTTCTACAACTTTAACCTGAACAACAACGGTATCACCCGGTGCAAATTCAGGAACGTCTTTAGTCATCTGTTCAGCTTCAATCTGCTGAATGATTGGATTTTTGCTGCTCATCGCTCGCTCCTAATACTAACCCTGAGACCCTCGGGTCTCCTGGATAAATTCGTTTAACAATGTTTGCTGCTCTTTATCTAACTCAAGGTCTTCCAGCAAATCAGGACGCCTCTGTGAGGTTCTGCCTAACTGCTGTTTCAGACGCCAGCGTCTGATTGCCTCGTGGTTACCGCTGAGCAACACATCAGGTACGGACATTTCGTCGAGTTTTTCAGGCCGCGTATAATGCGGACAGTCCAGCAAACCGTCACTGAAAGAATCTTCTGCCGCTGAGTCCGCATGTCCAAGAACACCCGGAAGCAGCCTGGAAACCGCATCGATCATTACCATTGCCGGTAATTCGCCACCGCTGAGAACAAAATCGCCCAACGACCACTCTTCATCAATTTCCGTTTCCAGCAGACGCTCATCAATACCTTCATAGCGTCCGGCAACCAACACCAGCTTTTTATGGCTGGCTAACTCTTTCGCACCGGCATGATCAAATCGGCGGCCCTGCGGTGACAGATAAATAACTTTAACGTTTTCATCTGCACCGGCAGCGTTTTTGGCTGCATGGATTGCATCCCGCAGCGGCTGCACCTTCATCAACATGCCGGGACCACCACCATAAGGGCGGTCGTCAACGGTACGGTGTTTGTCTGTAGTGAAATCCCGCGGATTCCAGCACTGCACATCCAACAGGTTATTGCGCACTGCCCTTCCTGTCACACCGTGGCAGGTAACTGCCTCGAACATTTCAGGAAAAAGGCTGACAACACCGATCCACACCGGTTAAAACTCCGGATCCCAATCGACCCGAATCGTACCTTCATCAAGGTTTATTTCTTTGATCACCTGATCCGGCAGGTAAGGAATCAACCGCTCACGGCGATCAATGCTCTGACCATTACCTTTCACAACCAGAACGTCATTCGATCCGGTAGCAATCAGGTGACTTACCTTACCCAGCTTCTCGCCAGACTCGGTGATAACATCTAACTTTTCCAGCTGGCTCCAGTAAAATTCACCGTCATCCAGTTCTGGTAACAGGCTGGTTTCAATCGCGATATCCAGGCCACAATAGTCCCGGGCTACATCACGGTCATCCACACCTGCTAATTTAGCAATCAGCCCTTTGCCATGTTTCTTGCCGTCAGCAATTTTGACCGGCAACCACTGACCATTTCTGTTCAGCAGCCATGGTGAGTAATTCAGAATGCTTTCCATCGGCTCAGTGTGTGAATAAATTTTCACCCAACCTTTTACGCCGTAGATGGTTGTAATGCGCCCAACAATCGTCGTTTGCTCAGACGTTAAACCACTCATTCTAAAAACCCGACTGATAACTAATTAATTATGCGCTTTTTGCTTCTTTCAGAAGCGCAGCAACACGGTCAGATACCTGAGCACCTTTAGATACCCAATGTTCAACGCGCTCAAGATTGACACGCAGACGCTCTTCCTGACCTTTCGCCAGCGGGTTGAAGAAGCCAACACGCTCAATAAAACGACCGTCACGAGGATTACGAGAATCTGCAACAGAAAGGTGATAGAAAGGACGCTTCTTAGCGCCGCTGCGAGCTAAACGAATAGTTACCATGCGTTCGGTCCCTTTATTAAGTGAGCTTTGACATCACTCACAGTTCATTGTTTGCAATCTCGCTCAGGTTACGAAACCCGTAATCCCGCGTAGACTGCGCCTAACATAAAAAACGAGGCGGCATTTTACGTGAAAATGCCGCCTTTTGAAAGCTTATTATCTGACAGTATTTCAGCCTGCTATTTACAGCTTGGGAAAGCCTCCCGGGCCACCCATTCCGCCCATGCCACCCATACCCGGCGGTAGCATACCTTTCATGCCACGCATCATCTTCGCCATACCGCCTTTGGTAGAAAACTTCTTCATCATTTTCTGCATCTGCTTGTGCTGTTTAAGCAGGCGGTTGATATCCTGGATCTGAGTACCGGAACCGGCAGCAATACGCTTTTTACGTGAGCCACTGATGACATCCGGACGGCGGCGCTCATGAGGCGTCATTGAATTAATGATGGCTTCCATCTGCATGAAGTTCTTTTCAGCACCGGCCATATTGCCGCCCTGCATCATCTGGCCCATCTGGCCCATGCCTGGCAACTTATCCATCAGCGAAGACATACCGCCCATATTCTTCATCTGCTGTAGCTGGTCACGGAAATCTTCCAGGTCAAAACCTTTACCCTTCTGAACCTTCTTCGCCAGCTTTTCAGCTTTGGCTTTATCGACTTTCTGCTCAACTTCTTCGATCAGCGACAGTACATCGCCCATGCCCAGAATACGGGAAGCAACACGGTCCGGGTGGAACGGCTCCAGCGCGTCAACCTTTTCACCCACACCCAGGAACTTAATCGGTTTACCGGTAATGTGACGAACAGATAATGCAGCACCACCACGGGCATCACCATCTGTTTTGGTCAGAACAACACCGGTCAATGGAAGGACATCATTAAATGCTTTCGCTGTATTGGCAGCATCCTGACCGGTCATGGCATCTACCACGAATAATGTTTCAACCGGTTTGATCGCTGCATGCAGGTCTTTGATCTCATCCATCATGTCGCTGTCTACGTGCAAACGGCCCGCAGTATCGACAATCAGAACATCAAAGTGCTTCACTTTGGCATGGTTTATAGCGGCATTAACAATATCAACCGGCTTCTGCTCAACAGTAGACGGGAAGAAATCCACTTCCACTTCGCCTGCCAGCGTTTCCAGCTGTTTAATCGCAGCCGGACGGTATACGTCCGCAGATACAACCAGTACTTTCTTTTTCTTGCGCTCACGCAGGAAACGGGAAAGCTTAGCAACAGAGGTAGTTTTACCTGCACCCTGCAGACCCGCCATCATAATGACTGCCGGTGGCTGAGCGGCCAGATTCAGCTCTTCATTCGCCGCACCCATGACCGCTTCCAGCTCTTGCTGGACGATCTTTACAAAAACCTGTCCGGGACTCAGGCTCTTGCTGACTTCCTGACCAACAGCACGTTCTTTAACGCGCTCAATAAATGCTTTAACAACCGGCAGCGCAACATCCGCTTCCAGTAAAGCCATGCGTACTTCACGCAAAGTGCCTTTAATGTTGTCTTCGGTCAGCTTGGCTTGACCCGTCACCGCCTTTAACGTTTTCGACAGGCGATCCGTCAGATTCTCAAACATATTACTCTTGCCCTGATGGCTGATATCGGTTCGCCGCAATAATGACTGGCAGCGCAACCTTAAATAAAGGATGGCGGCATTATACAGCACCCCGGTTTATAAACCCAATACACAAACTTATCTGCTCAGCATGCACAGACTTTGATCTGTACCAATGGAATATATTTCATCACCCTGATATTTATGACAAACTTGACACTGAGTATTTTCAATTAATTCATTCTCTGTTTAAAAGTTCTGTGCCGTGTGTCGCCCGGCACCTGAAAGAGCACCCTATACACATGCTGACTCTATTCACTGCAAGTGCAATTATCTTTTACCTGAGCGCTGCTTTTATGCAGGTCAAAAATCTCCAACAGGCAGACCGGTTTGCCCCAGCTAAAGTAAAAGGCATTGCGCTTATTGCTTTCGCTGCGCACAGCTACGCGGTTTTCCTGGATTTACACCGCCCAATGGGGATCCATCTGGACTTTTTCAGTGTCGGCTCTCTGATCGCCTGGTTGGTTGTCGCACTGGTATTACTTAGCAGCCTAAGACAAAAAATCGATAACCTGTTCATCGGCGTATTCCCGATGGCGGCAATCTCTCTGACCTTTGCCCTGCTGGCGCCGGACACGAATATCGCCAAAGATTTTGCCACCGGGCTGGTGATTCATATCTTGCTGTCCATCATGGCTTACAGCATTTTTACCCTGTCCGTTTTCCAGGCAGTACTGCTGGCCAAACAGGAGTATATGCTCAAGCATCACCGGACCCGTGGCCTGATCCGTTCGCTACCGCCGTTACAGATCATGGAAAAATTGTTGTTTGAGATGATCTGGACCGGTTTTATTCTGTTAACCGCGTCGCTGATTACCGGCATGCTGGTCTTTGATGACTTATTTGCCCAGCATCTGGTACACAAAACAGCCCTTTCAATCATCGCCTGGCTGCTTTATGTCGCGTTGTTGGTTGGCCGCCACGTCATGGGCTGGCGCAGCCAGAAAGCAGTTCGCTGGACCGTCGGCAGCTTTACCCTTCTGATGCTGGCTTTCTTTGGCAGCAAATTTGTTATAGAGCTGCTGTAAACCTGTCGTTACGGGCAGCCATCAAAGCTTGACTTAAAATCGGCTTGTATTGAAAATGGCTGCTCAATAATTAAGCGAAGGTTTCTGCATCTTGGACGACGCATCGATCGGCTCCCTTTTGGGAGTTTTGTTGTTTCTAATCTTTTGTTCCGCATTCTTCTCCAGCTCCGAAACGGGCATGATGTCCCTCAACCGCTATCGCCTGCGGCATATGGTGAAGAACAAACACCGGGCAGCCACCAAAGCCAGTAAATTACTGCAACGTCCTGACCGACTGATCGGTGTTATCCTGATCGGCAATAACTTCGTTAACATTCTGGCCTCTGCAATTGCCACAATCGTTGCCGTACGCCTGTGGGGAGAAGCAGGTATTGCCATTGCTACGGCCTCTCTGACGCTGGTCATTCTGATTTTTGCCGAAGTAACCCCGAAGACGGTTGCAGCCCTTCACCCGGACAGAATCGCCTTTCCTGCATCCTATATCCTGCAGCCTTTACTGCTGGTGCTTTACCCGTTCGTCTGGATTGTGAACGGCATCACCAACGGCCTGTTAAAACTGTTCGGCATTAAGGTAACCGAAGGTAATCACCATCACCTGAGCACAGAAGAACTGCGCACACTGGTAAACGAGTCTGGTGCGGTACTGCAGCAGCGAAACCAGTCGATGCTGCTCGGCGTACTGGAACTGGACGACGTTGCCGTAAATGACATCATGATTCCGCGAAATGAAGTCATCGGCATCGACCTTGAAGATGATATTGAAGTCATTATCGAGCAGCTGAGCACCACCAACCACACCCGCCTGCCGGTTTACCGGGGCGAGGTAAATAAGGTGGTTGGCATGCTCCACATGCGTAACCTTGCACAGGTTTTCCAGCAAGGCTCTGTCACCAAGGCAGCGATCCTTCAGGTGATTCATGAACCTTACTTTGTGCCGGAAAGCACCCCACTGCAAACCCAGCTGCTGAACTTCCAGAAAGCCGGTCAGCGAATTGCTCTGGTGGTAGATGAATACGGTGATATTCAGGGCGTGGTTACTCTGGAAGATATCCTTGAACAGATTGTGGGCGAGATGTCCGGCAACACCAAGGAAGAAGATCAGGACATTCACCGCCAGGAAGACGGTAGCTATTTCATCGACGGCACCGCTAACATCCGGGACGTAAATAAATCGCTGGACTGGGACTTACCAACCGACGGCCCTAAAACCATCAACGGTCTGATGACTGAAGTACTGGAATCTATTCCGGATGCCAACGTCTGCCTGACGATTGGCCGCTACCGGATTGAAACCCTGCAGGTAACCGCCAACCTCATTAAAACCATCCGCATTATTGAGCTGGAAGGAAAAGATGAAGAGGATGAAGACGACTAAGCATTTAGCCGTCTCCTGATGAACACGACAAACGCTCCTTAACCGGAGCGTTTTTGTTTGTCCGCCAGCTCCCGCTCCCGGATCAGACTGTAGACTTCCAGCTTCTGCTCATCACTCATCACGCCCCACTCGGCAATTTCCATTCCGCTGCGGCGGCAGGCAATACACAGATCCTGTTCATCCAGCGCACATACCCCGGTGCAGGGTGAGCGGACGGGCGTTGATTGTTCAGTCATACGTTACAGCTCTTATCTCTTGCAGCTATCTTGCTACTTATTATTGATGTTCCGGGCGCGGTCTGACAGGAATACCGGCATCCAGCCCAATATTTAACAACTCAACCAAAATGCAGGCTGTCAGCCCCCAGATGATATTACCCTGATATTCATACGCCGGCACATAGTGGGTTTTACCCCGGTACTTAAATGCATCCGTACGGTGGCGCTTATCTTCCAAAAAAAACCGCAGGGGCACAGTAAATATTTCATCCAGCTCAGCTGGGTTTGGAGTTAAATCCGTATCCGGATCAATCAGCCCGACATAAGGTGTTACCCGCAACCCATGCTTTGACATTGCCTGGCTGAGCACCCCCAGCACTTCCACCCGCTCCGGCGGCAAGCCTACTTCTTCATGAGCCTCACGCAGTGCGGTCGTCAGCAAATCCGCATCTTCAAAATCTTTTTTCCCTCCCGGGAACGCCACTTCTCCTCCATGAGAGGACAAGTGCATTGTCCGGCGGGTCAGCACCACCTGCGGATCATCACTCTTGGTCAGCGCTACTAAAACAGCTGCCTCAGGCCCTTCATACTCAAGCACCCTTGGCGAACTGGCATGTAACCGACGCGCTAACTCCTGAATCATATACCCTCCACATTTACTTCTTTCCATCATACCCGGCGCAACAGGTAAAGTTTAGTCGCGCCACCGTCGCCGAATGGGAAAATTTTGCGGTACACTTTGCTCCAACATGAATATCAGGAGCCAGTATGAAATTTTGCAGCAGCTGCGGGGCACAGGTTCGCATTGAAGTCCCGGCCGGTGATAACCGCCCACGTCATGTCTGTATCAGTTGCGCTGAAATCCATTACTCGAATCCTAAAATCATTGCCGGCTGCCTGCCGGTTTTCGAAGACAAGGTGCTACTGTGCAAACGGGCCATCGAGCCCAGAATCGGCTACTGGACACTTCCCGCCGGATTCATGGAAAACAACGAATCCACTGAACAGGCAGCATGCAGAGAAACATTGGAAGAAGCGAATGCCAGAGTCAGCAACCTCCAGCTTTACAGCCTCACCTCAATGACTCACATCAGCCATGTGCAGATGATCTACCTGGCAACGCTGGATGATCTGGATTTCTCAGCCGGAGAAGAAAGCCTTGAAGTTGAGCTGTTCAGCGAAGCCGATCTGCCCTGGGAAGATATTGCCTTTCAGAGTATCACCAATGCATTGCGCTGTTACTTTGAAGACAGACGCAGTCAGAGCTTCCCTCTGCGACACTTTGAAATACACGCACCATCGAAACGCCCGCTCAGTAAGGCTTCAGTCTGAAGCCTTACCACCCCGTTTTTTACGCCGGATCAGAGGCCTGAATTTCGCCAACCACCAGGCACAGAGAATACCGCTGATAAAACCGGCGATATGGGCTTCAAAACTCACCTGACGGCTAAAATCGAGCAGGGTATACACCAGCCCGCCGTAGAGCAGGATGGTCAGCAGACTGAAGGCAACTGCCTTAAATGAACGGGTAAACAGGCCATAGCTCAGTAAAAATCCCCAGTAGCCCATAACTACACCGGAAGCACCGATGTGAATGCTCATCCTCCCAAAGATCCACACCAGCAGACCGCTCACCAGAATTACAAAACAGGTTACAAAAGCCAGTGGCCGCAACTGGATAATTAAAATACCCAGCAGTGCCAACGGCACAGTGTTGCCCAGTAAGTGTTCAACATTGCCGTGTAAAAACGGCGCTGTCACCACACCATACATGAGCTCTGTATGCCTGGGGATTAATCCGTATAAACGTAAACCGCCACCGGTTAACTGATTAACACCCTCAATAATCCACAACAGAGCAATGAAACCTGCCAGCCATTTCAACTGCGCTGATCTTTTTATCACCAATTCACCGCTCCCCCGCTATTACTGGGCCACAGCCTTTATCTGCAAGTCATGAAGATGTTATTCACATGCTAATCCACAGAAAAACTGGATAATTTTATGTTTAACCACTGCCTTGCCACACCACCTGAACACAATAAGAACAAGCAAAAATAACTCAGCTAAAACAACAGGCTAGCAGCTTTATCAGAACCTTATGCAAATCTATTACACAGGTTTATTCACAGAATACGTGCATAACCTCCTGAACTTTATAAACAGCGGCCACCAATGGCTCGCTAAGCCCCTTGCCACCCGCTATACGACCGACTCAGAAATCAGCCAGCTTATACACCTCGTAAGCCACTTCTTCATAAGGATGAGATCGCTTCAGTTCCTCAACCACTGAGCTGATCAGACTGTCTTCACACACCAATTCGACCTTCCACTCTGCCAGGCGTTCCACTTTGTGCACACTGCCAATATGAGGATTACTGCCTTCCAGCGGTCGAAACTGCCCCTGCCCCAACACCTGCCAGCAGCAATTGTCATAATCCCCGATACGGCCTGCACCTGCAGTAAACAGCGCTTCTTTAACTGTTTCCAGACTATCTTCAGGTACAAAAAAACATAATTTATACACTGACCAACTCCTTTAATCCTTTCCTCAAACAAAAAAGCCCCGGTAAAACCGGGGCTCTTCAAAAATAGCATATGCAAAATCAATTCAGATCCAGCACATCCTGCATGCTGTACACCCCTTTCGGCTGCTCACTTAACCAGCTTACTGCCCTTACAGCACCTTTAGCAAAGGTCATACGTGAACTGGCTTTGTGGGTAATTTCAAAACGCTCGCCCTCATTGGCAAACATGACAGTATGATCACCGACTACATCACCGGCACGGACCGTCGCGAAGCCAATTTCTTTTTGGGTTCGCGCCCCTACCTGACCTTCACGGCCATAAATCGCACATTCACGTAAATCACGCCCCAGCGCACCGGCAACAGCTTCCCCCATACTCAGCGCAGTACCAGACGGAGAATCCACCTTATGATGGTGATGGGTTTCGATGATCTCAACATCATAATCATCCCCCAGAACTTTAGCTGCCATCGCTAACAGTTTGAAACTCAGGTTAACGCCCACACTCATGTTAGAGGCAAATACCACTGGCATTTTATCCGCATAACTATCCAGTTCGGCACGCTCTTCAGGTGTTAGACCGGTAGTACCAATCACAATACGCTTGCCGTTTTCAGCACAAAGCGCCATGTTCTGCAGCGTCACCTGAGGCGAGGTGAAATCAATCAGCACATCGAAGTCATTAATTACGCTTTCCAGCGAACCGGACAGGGTAACACCCAGCTTGCCAACACCCGCCAGCTCACCAGCATCTGCACCAATCAGACTGCTTTGCGGGCTTACAATCGCCGCACCTAACTGCATTCCATCAGCGGCTTCCACCGCCTGGATATTTGCCTTTCCCATCCGGCCGGCGGCACCGGCAACTGCTACTCGAATCATGCTTTAATCCTGATAAACGGCCCGCAGAAAGCAGGCCGGTATAAATGTATTATTCAGATCTGTATTTATTCCGGTGCGCACGGCTGTTCGCAAGGCACATTCTGATCCATATCCAGTGCCGGCTTGGCAACTTCCGGACGGCCAACAACTTTAGCAGGTACACCTACAACCGTGGTGTGAGCCGGTACTTCATCCAGTACTACAGATCCACCGCCAACTTTGGCACCTTTACCCACTTCGATATTACCGAAGATTTTTGCCCCGGCGGCAATCAGTACACCTTCACGGATCTTAGGATGGCGGTCACCGCTCTCTTTACCGGTACCGCCCAGAGTAACACCCTGAAGGATGGACACATCATTTTCGATGACACAGGTCTCACCCACCACAATCCCGGTGGCATGGTCAAACATCACCCCGTGACCGATTCGGGCTGCCGGGTGGATATCTACCTGGAACACCGAGCTGACACGGCTCTGGATATACAGCGCCATCGAATAGCGTCCCTGATTCCACATCCAGTGTGATATCCGGTAAGACTGCAGGGCATGAAACCCTTTAAGATATAACAGTACGATGGTGAAACGCTCAATTGCCGGATCACGGGTACGCACCGCGACGATATCCTGACAGATAGATTCAAGAATACCCGGATCTGCCCGTAATGCCTCATCAATCAGTTCACGCAGGGCAACCGCTGGCATCACATCATCTGACAGTTTGCTCGCCAGCAAATAGCTGACCGCCGCACACAGGCTCTTGTGACCTATGATGCTGGCATGGAAAAAACTGGAAAGGAAAGGTTCGCGCTCAATTTCTTTGCGCGCTTCTTGCTGGATCAGTTGCCATAAAGCATCCGGTTCCACTGGCCAATCACTCATAACAGGCTCTCTATCTGACGGCTACAGACACCCCTGCCGGGCTAAGATACTCGCAGGAGCCTTCAATCTCTTGCTAAACAGGGCCTGCATTCCTGCAGGCCCTGTTTATATTTTAGGTCATATCTTCGAAGAACTTCTTCACACTGTCGAAGAAACCTGTCTTCTTAGGTGCATGATGCTGCTGGCTGTCGTCCATGGCGGACTCAAATTCACGCAACAGCTCTTTCTGACGGTTACTCAGGTTAACCGGCGTTTCTACGATCGCCCGCACTAACAGATCACCCACTGCACCACCGCGGACCGGCTTGATTCCTTTACCACGCAGGCGGAACAGCTTACCTGTCTGGGTTTCTGCCGGAATCTTCAGCTTCACGCGGGACTCAAGCGTCGGCACTTCCAGTTCACCACCTAAAGCAGCATCAATAAAGCTGATTGGCACTTCGCAGAACAGGTGTTTGCCGTCACGTTCAAAAATAGCATGATCACGAACATTCATCTGGACGAACAGGTCACCGGACGGTCCACCGTGAGTACCGGCTTCACCTTCACCCGCCAGACGGATACGGTCACCGGTATCAACGCCCGCCGGAATCTTAACCGACAGTTTCTTGGTTTCTTCAATACGGCCCTGACCGTGACAATCGTTACACGGATCAGACACTACCTGACCTTCACCATGACAGGTCGGGCAAGTTTGCTGTACAGAGAAGAAACCCTGCTGCATCCGCACCTGACCAACACCGCCACAGGTACCACAGGTTTTAGCACTGGTGCCTGGCTTAGCACCGCTGCCATCACAGGTATTACAGCCAACAAGTGTCGGCACAGTAATGGTTTTTTCACAGCCCTTAACTGCTTCTTCCAGCGTCAGGTCCATGGTGTAACGCAAATCTGCACCGCGTTGTACATGACTGCGACGGCGTCCACCGCCACCTGCGCCACCGAAAATATCACCGAATACGTCACCGAATACATCGCTGAAACCACCGGCACCGCCGCCGAAGCCACCGCCACCCATGCCGTTAGGATCAACACCCGCATGGCCGTACTGATCGTACGCGGCTTTTTTCTGCTGATCAGACAGTATTTCGTAAGCTTCGTTAACTTCCTTGAAAGCTTCCTCTGCTTCTTTGTCGTCCGGGTTACGGTCCGGGTGATACTTCATCGCCATTCGGCGGAAGGCTTTCTTGATATCCCGGTCTGAGGCGTCTTTGGCTACACCCAGTACTTCGTAAAAATCTCTTTTCGACATAATCTGTTTCGCTTGTCGTCGGTGCTCAGCTGGCACGTATTAAAAACGCGACAACGCGGGACCGGCCCGCGCTGTATAAAGACGGACTCAGGCTGCCAGGCAACCCGAGTCTGTTTAGCATCATCTGTTCAGATGAAACGACTTATTTCTTGTCGTCTTTCACTTCTTCAAATTCTGCATCAACCGCATCATCAGCCGGCTCAGCCTGTGCCTGTTCAGCACCGCCTTCAGCACCTTCAGCAGCCTGGGCTTCAGCATACATCTTCTGAGCCAGACCGGAGATTGCTTCTGTCAGCGCCGCTGTTTTGGTGTCGATCGCTTCTTTATCTTCACCTTTCAGCGCTTCTTCCAGCTCTTCTACTGCAGCATTGATTGCAGTTTTCTCTTCTTCAGTTGCCTTATCACCGGCTTCTTCCAGAGTCTTCTTCGCAGAGTGAACCATCGCATCACCCTGGTTACGCGCCTGAGCCAGCTCTTCGAACTTCTTATCTTCCTCAGCATTTGCCTCGGCGTCATTTACCATTTGTTCGATTTCGTCATCACTCAGACCGGAAGAGGCCTTGATCACGATAGACTGCTCTTTACCAGTCGCTTTATCTTTCGCAGATACGTTCAGAATACCGTTGGCATCAATATCGAAAGTTACTTCGATCTGAGGTACACCGCGAGGCGCCGGCGGGATATCAGCCAGGTCAAAACGGCCCAGAGATTTGTTGGAGCTAGCCTGCTTACGCTCACCCTGTACCACATGAATGGTAACAGCAGTCTGATT
This sequence comes from Aliamphritea spongicola, assembly GCF_017051665.1. Classification (NCBI taxonomy): domain Bacteria; kingdom Pseudomonadati; phylum Pseudomonadota; class Gammaproteobacteria; order Oceanospirillales; family Oceanospirillaceae; genus Aliamphritea; species Aliamphritea spongicola. Next base: position 8,688 of record NZ_JAFIDL010000007.1, on the reverse strand, counting down.
GTCATCTGCAGTTGAGAACACCTGAGACTTCTTAGTCGGGATAGTGGTGTTCTTGTCGATAACAGGAGTAGCAACGCCACCCATAGTTTCGATACCCAGAGACAGTGGAGTTACGTCCAGCAGCAGAACGTCTTTAACGTCACCGGCCAGAACCGCACCCTGAATTGCAGCACCCATTGCTACTGCTTCATCCGGGTTAACATCTTTACGCGGAGACTTACCAAAGAACGCAGATACTTTCTCCTGAACCATTGGCATACGGGTCTGACCGCCTACCAGGATAACTTCATCAATTTCAGAAGAAGACAGATCAGCATCTTTCAGTGCGATACGGCAAGGTTCCAGTGAACGCTCAACCAGCTCTTCAACCAGAGATTCCAGCTTAGCGCGGGTAATTTTAACGTTCAGGTGCTTAGGACCGGTTGCATCTGCAGTGATGTACGGCAGGTTCACGTCAGTCTGCTGAGCTGAAGACAATTCAACTTTTGCTTTTTCAGCACCTTCTTTCAGACGCTGCAGCGCCAGTGGGTCGTTGTGCAGATCAATGCCGGACTCTTTCTTGAATTCGTCTGCAAGATATTCGATCAGACGCAGGTCAAAGTCTTCACCACCCAGGAATGTATCACCGTTGGTTGCCAGTACTTCGAACTGGTGCTCGCCGTCAACTTCAGCAATCTCGATGATAGAGATATCAAAGGTACCACCACCCAGGTCGTATACAGCAATGGTCTTATCGCCTTTAGACTTGTCCATGCCGTACGCCAGTGCTGCTGCAGTTGGCTCGTTGATGATACGTTTAACTTCCAGACCAGCGATCTTACCGGCATCTTTAGTTGCCTGACGCTGCGCATCGTTAAAGTAAGCAGGTACTGTGATAACCGCTGCATCAACAGTCTCACCCAGGTAGTCTTCTGCAGTCTTCTTCATTTTCTTCAGAACTTCTGCAGATACCTGTGGTGCAGCCATCTTGTTGTCGTTTACCTGAACCCAGGCATCACCGTTATCGGCTTCAACAATCTTGTATGGCACCATGCTGATGTCTTTCTGAACAACATCATCTTTAAAACGACGGCCAATCAGACGCTTAATCGCGAACAGAGTGTTGTCCGGGTTAGTAACCGCCTGACGCTTAGCTGGCTGACCTACCAGTGTCTCACCTTCGCCAGTGTAAGCGATGATGGAAGGAGTGGTGCGATCGCCTTCTGCGTTTTCGATAACTTTAGTGTTTTCACCGTCCAGTACAGCAACGCATGAGTTAGTGGTACCTAAGTCGATCCCGATGATTTTACCCATTGTAAAACTCCAATCTTTCTGAGCCCGGTATGACGGGCGTAAATTCTGTAATAAAGCCTTTGCTTGCTATATATGTCCGGTTTTCATGCTTTCAAGCCAAAACCGGATCTTTTTTGCGGCTTTTATAACTTTTTCTGCGGTCAGTTACCGCAGCAGGACTCTTTTAGCCCTGAGAAACAATCACCATTGCCGGACGAATCAGACGCCCGTGCAGGGTGTAACCTTTCTGCATCACTGCCATCACGTGATTAGCCGGTACTTCAGGGTTCGGCACCATAGACATAGCCTGATGAAGTTCCGGATTAAATGCATCACCCACAGGGTTCACCTGCTCAACCTTGAACTTCTCAAGACCGGATACAAACATGTTTAGTGTCATTTCAACACCTTCACGCAACGCTTTAACCGCTTCATCATCAGACTGGCTGGCTTCGATCGCACGCTCCAGGCTGTCCATGACCGGCAACAGTTCGTTGGTGAATTTTTCCAGCGCAAACTTATGCGCTTTCTCTACATCCATTTCCGCACGGCGACGTACATTTTGCATGTCTGCCTGAGTGCGTAATTCCTGATCCTTCAGCGCAGCAACCTGTGCTTCCAGTGTCGCTACGGATGCCTGCAGAGCAGTGATATCCGCATCTCCCTCAACAGCAGTGTCCAGCAGCTCGTCTTCATCCGCCAGAACACCTTCTACCGTTTCAAGAACGTCTTCTGCACCACCGGCCGGATTTTCCTGCTGTGCTGCATCTGCCTGAACTTTGTCTTCACCTGCCATCTGAATCTCCAAGTATTTCTGCCTGCAACGTATATCTGGCCGTTGCTTCACAAAAGAAATCTTTACGCCTGACAATCTGAATTGCAGGGGTAAATCGCGTTGCTGACATATATGGGGCTGTACAGCCGGGATTCAAGTTTAAAAAACGTATTTTTTTAGCCCTAATTTCGAAAATATATTGCGCTGAAAACATGAATGGCTTATAAAATACAAAAAACACTGTACAAAAACACAGCCTGTACAGTAAAACAGTATTCATCCCTTAAGTTTGCCGACAGCAGCGGCACCTGATTAAACACAGCAGTACGTAAAGATAGCGTTACCTTTGACCGAGGCCAGACAGATGCTGACACAGTTAAATATTCGTAATTACGCAATTGTTGAACAACTTGATTTAGAACTGCACAACGGCATGACCGTCGTTAGTGGTGAAACAGGTGCCGGTAAATCAATCATGCTGGATGCACTGGGGCTGGCACTGGGTAACCGTGCCGACAGCGGTACCGTCCGCAACGGTGCTGAACGGGCAGAAATCACTGCTGATTTCGACATCAGCAATATTCCGGCTGCGCGGGACTGGCTGATAACCGAAGAACTCAATCAGGATGACCAGTGCATCCTGCGCCGGGTCGTTACCGCTGAAGGCCGCTCACGCTGCTATATAAACGGTACTGCCTGTCCGATAGCCAAAGTACGCCAGCTGGGCGAATATTTAATTGAAATCCACGGCCAGCACGAACATCAGCGGTTGCTGAAAAAGGACCATCACAGGCACCTGCTTGATGCATTTTCAGGAGAAGCCCGGCTGGTACAGCAAGTCCGGCAGCAACATAAAAAATGGCGCGTACTGGACCAGAAACACAAAACCTTATCCCAGCAAAACGAAGAGCAAGCCGCCCGGGTACAGTTGCTCAGCTATCAGGTTGAAGAACTGGAAACCCTGCAAATTGAGGAAGGCGAATTCGAATCGCTGGTAAAAGAACAGCAAACCCTGGCTAACGCCGGCGAAATTATTCAGACCGGCCAGCACATACTCCAGATCACCCAGGACAGCGATAGCGGCAACTGCCTGAGTTTACTGAACCAGTGTCAGCACCTGCTCAGCAACATGAAGGCTCAGTCCCCTTCCATTCGGCAGACCATGGAAATGCTGACCAACGCCCAGATTCAGATTGAAGAAGCCAGTCAGGAAATGAATCAGTATCTGGGCCGTGTCGAACTTAACCCTGAACGCCAACAAATCGTTGAAGAACGCCTTAGCAAACTCTTTGACCTGGCCCGCAAACACCGTATCGCACCGGAAGAACTGACCGAACACCTGGCTGCTCAGCAACAGGAACTGGCAGACCTGTCCATGTCTGATCAGGAACTGGATGCGCTGGCTGAACAGGTCGGCACAGCCTATCAGGACTTTTTACAGCTGGCCCAGCGTCTCAGCGATATCCGCGCACGCACAGCGAAGAAACTGGCCAAGCAGGTCAACCAGCAACTGCATGATCTGGGAATGCCTGCTGCCAACCTCGATGTTCAGCTCACAGCTTATGAAAGCGGACAACCGAACCCTAACGGGCTGGAAGAAATTGAATTTCTGATTTCAACCAACAAGGGCCAACCGGCACGCTCACTGCACAAAATTGCATCTGGTGGTGAACTTTCCCGTATCAGCCTGGCCATTCAGGTGATTACCGCAAAATCCTCCAGCACACCGTCGCTGATATTTGATGAAGTGGATGTAGGTATCGGCGGCGCTATCGCAGAAGTTGTTGGCCGGCTGTTACGTCAACTTGGGGGTCACAGCCAGGTACTGTGTGTAACACACCAGCCGCAGGTTGCTTCTCAGGGGCATCAGCATCTGTTTGTCAGCAAACGGGCCGGTAAAAAACACACCCATACGCAGATCAACACGCTTAGTTCCGACGAACGCATCGAAGAGGTTGCCCGTATGCTGGGAGGAATCGATGTAACCAATACTTCCCGCGAGCATGCAAGGGAAATGCTCGGCGTTCAGCGCCCGCACTGAAGCCCCGCACAGATACAAAAAAAACCGGCAATCAGCCGGTTTTTTTTTAAAGTGGATAAGATTTACTTATCTTTAGCATCCTTATGAACACCATAAAGATAAACTGTCCGGTCGGTAATAGTGAACCCCATACTTTCGGCAATTTCGTCTAGCAATTCATTTAACCGTGGATCGGTAAACTCTTTAATCATTCCACTTTTTACACAAACAATGTGGTCATGCTGCTCATCTTTGGTCAACTCGAACACTGAATGGCCACCTTCAAAATGGTGACGGCTTACCAACCCGGCCGCTTCAAACTGCGTAAGTACCCGGTAAACGGTTGCCAGACCGACATCTTCACTCTGATCCAACAGAATTTTGTAGATATCTTCCGCACTGAAATGATCGCTTTCACCCGCTTTCTCAAGGATCTGATAAATTTTAATCCGGGGCAGAGTAACTTTCAGACCTGCTTTTCTTAATTCTTGATTTTCAAGTGACATAATCTTTCTCTATGATGTTGACCGCAACGGATGATAGACTTATTTTTTCCGAACTTTTGAATAAGCCCAGTCTCATAACAACAACTGAACTCATTCAGAAGTTCTAGACTGATTATCTGATTTTATGCCCGAAAGTGGAAGTCATTTACCTATGCAAAAACTATATATTGCTCTTCTGACCGCAATTTTCCTTAGCGGCTGCGCTGAATTTCCCGGTGTTTACAAGATTGATATCCCTCAGGGTAACATCGTCACTCAGGAAATGGTTGATCAGCTTCGCCCGGGCATGACCATTAATCAGGTACGTTACGTAATGGGTACGCCGCTTCTGACAGACCCGTTTAACAAATACCGCTGGGACTACATTTACAACAACAAGCATCCGGACGGCTCTGTCACTAACGAACGTCTGACCCTGGAGTTCGATAAAGAAACCGGCACCCTGAAAGGTCTGGCCGGCAACTTCAGGCCCGGCGGCGATAAACAAGCCACACAGTAAGTCTGACCCGTTTCATCAAAAAAGCCAGCACTGGAAACAATGCTGGCTTTTTTGTGGATCATTACTGATGCAGACTTATTCCGCTTCTTGTTCTGCCTTAGCCTTTGCTGCCCGCTTCGCCCGTGCTTCTTTAGGATCAGCAATCAGCGGCCGGTAAATCTCTACCCGCTGCCCTTCTTTCAGAATGACATCCTTCGGATTACGGATCGACTTACCAAAAATTCCCATCGGATCATTATCGATATCGATTTGAGGGTACATCTCTACAATCCGTGACTGCACCACCGCTTCATACGCGGAACAGTCATCCTGTACCTGTAAGCTGACAATCTTCTGCTCATGGGGTAAGGCATATGCCACTTCTACACTGATCATACCGCTTAAAACCTGATACCTGATGCTGCACAACGCAGCAATAAATTAAACATAAACCTGATCGGCACGGCTGACAAACGCATCAACCATGGTTGCCGCCATCTGGTTAAACACCTTACTCATCGCCATACTGGCCAGCTTACCGGAAAAATCAAACTCAAGATTCAGACTGACTTTACACGCTTCATCGCTCAGTGGAGTAAATACCCACACACCTGCCAGTTTCGAGAAAGGGCCTTCAACCAGTGATATACGTATTTCACCGGGGCGCTGTAGCTCGTTTCTGGTCGTAAAACTGTATTTAAGACCGGCTTTCGCCACATGCAAACTGGCTTGCATCACATCATCAGTCGCCTCATGAATGGTTGTGCCAGTACACCAGGGCAAAAACTCCGGATAACCCGCTACATCATTCACCAGATCAAACATCTGCTCAGCAGTGTGCAGAACCAAAGCGCTACGGTCTACCTTTGTCATTATCTCTCCGAATACCCTCTGTATGGCTACACTTAAAGCATCCCACACACAGAGTAATTGAAACAGGGGACGCTATTTTCTGAGGTTCGCTCCGTAATTACAACTTTAACCACACTTTCACCACGAAAAGCTGATCCGCAGCACCACTTCGCCAGATTGCTTTTCCCACATACCCCTATATAATCGCGCTCCATGGCAAAGAAGAAATCAAAACCCAGCGGCAATACCATCTGCCAAAACAAAAAAGCCCGTCACGAATATCATATTGATGAAAAAATCGAGGCAGGCCTGGCATTAACAGGATGGGAAGTAAAAAGCCTTCGCGACGGACGCGCACAACTGGTTGAATCCTATGTTATTTTTGACAAAGGTGAAGCCTGGCTGATCGGTGCTCATTTCACTCCGTTAAAAACGGCCTGTACTCACGTAATCGCAGATCCGACGCGACCGCGGAAACTTCTGATGCACGCCAGACAGATTTCAAAGCTGTTTGCTGCCACCCAGGCCAAAGGCTACACCTGCGTTGCACTGGGCCTGTACTGGAAGAACAACAAGGTTAAATGTGAGGTCGCACTGGCCCGTGGTAAAAAGCTCCACGACAAACGGGATACAGAAAAGAACCGTGACTGGGATCGCCAGAAGCAGCGCCTGATGGCTGCACGCTAAAACGAGCTACAACACATAAAAAAGAGCCACACGGCTCTTTTTTAATGCCTCAATAAAATTTTCTCTGCTCAGTAACTTATTGCTGCTTCTTGGAAAAAAATCATTATAATGAGCCCACCCCGGGGGTGACTTGGCTTCGACGCTGATTGCGAACCCTTTGGTGCATGTCGTGAGTGTAGTGAATCACGTAAATCCCTTACTACATTGTTATAGTTGCAAACGACGATAACTACGCTCTAGCGGCATAAGCCCGCTAGCGCTGCGCTTAAGGTGTCTATAACTTAAGATTTTGCAGTGTCATTTGAGATAGAATCGCCCGGATGCTTTGTCTCAAGCTGAACGGTTAAAACTAAAGAGGCTCGCCCTAAACGCCCTGACCTTCGGGCCGTGATGGGTTAACCCAATAGAAGCGTCTAAACATGTAGATCTGAAGGCAGAGGATTGGCGGACGCGGGTTCGAAACCCGCCACCTCCACCAAATACTGCTTAGATATCAAAGAGTTACAGATATCTAACTTGAAAATGACCACTTATCGTCCACACGATAGGTGGTTTTTTTTGCCTGTACATTACTAATAATCGAATCAACTATCGATTAACTTCATCACGAGAAAGCCACAAGACCCTGCATAAATCATTGAAATTAAAAAACCTAAATCCTCTATGTATTGAGACGTCGAGCTATGATCTGACTCATACAAGAACAGCAAATGTTTTTTGACCCCTTCTGACTCTATCGAGAAATCCCAATCATGAGCAGCCCTATTTCTGATCTCTCTGATAGCATGGTATTTCGCTTGTTCGGTAGAGCTAATAACTCCCTTTCGCTGAGCATTATCAATCACTTGCTCAAAAATATAACGTTTAGGGGGATTAACATCAGGATTAGCTTCATACCATACTTTTAATTTGTTAATTAACTCTTCTTCTAAGAATGCCCCCCAAACCATAGTAATCGCTCTTGGTGACTTACTAGCATTCTCATTATTCGCAAACTCAATGAATCGCTGTAATGTAATGTATTTTTCAGGCAGCTCCGGTGGTTCCCCCTCCACTTCAACCACCTTATTAGATTCAGCAATCGGACCAAATTCTTCATTCATACAACGATAAAAAACGTCCCTTCCATGGAGCTCAGAATCATAAGGTGATGCCGTAAAAGGGACTTCTTCTTTGAGGGTGTTCGTAGTAATGAAACAATCTATCGTTTTTCTTTCTTCATTCGACCAGCGAGGATCTCGGACAGACAAGACCTGTGTTTGCACCATAAATAATTCCTTTTAAGCAGCCTTAGACGCTAAACGCCTCTGTATCAAACTCTCCTCAATGTACTGCATGAGATCCTCTCGATCCAACCCTTTGCTTCGTAGATATCCAATCAAATCAATATATAAGCCACTACGTTTGATGCACTTCAGGGCATAGTGAGCAGGGAATTTTCTGCGAGCATAGATTGATAGCAGATTACCCAGGGCGATGGTGACATTTCGTTCATTGCCAACACCTGGCTTTTTATATTCTCTGCGATACTCAAAGCCTGTTTCGAACTGATCAAAGCCAGCTTCAGTCATAAATACTGTCCAAACAGGATGGATAAAGCGGGAGTTATAGTCATAGCGGAAGTTGTTCAGGCCGTAGGTCCATAGGCCACCCAGATGCTTAATGACGTCTGCATATGTGTTGATGGTGGTTTGGTTTGCCAGTGCGAACTGGTGGATTACTGAGTGTGAGAAGCGTACTTCTGCCCGCCAGACGGTTTCTTCCGGGTTGTACAAGGGTTGTAGAAAGTCACTGGTTTTACTGTTCCAGCGGTCTTTGAAGTAGTCGAGCTTGTCCGAGTAATGGGCTTCTTTGCTTTTGTTATATAGGGCGAACTGGAGCGTTGAAGCAGCGCCAAACAGGTAGGACTGGCCGTGGCCGTAAACCGTGCAGATATCAGTGTCTAGTTTCAACTCGCTGATGCCAGAGCGGTCTGATACTCTACGCGACCTGCAGGTGATCTTCTCTACGAAGTGTTTTGGAGGTTCCCAGCCCTGATAGTCACACGCTAAGTGGATGGCGACACCTGCAGGGCTATATAAACTGTCCACAGAGACCA
>NZ_JAFIDL010000068.1:0-314 GCF_017051665.1 Aliamphritea spongicola | reverse complement strand
AGTTAGGCTGCCTTATTGATTTGGGCATGCAGCGCGGTGAGCTCCGGCAGCAGCTCGAGCACCAATCCCACCTGCTGCAAGACCAATTGTTCTTTGCTTTCAGGTTCCGGAACGGCTTTGCTGATGCGCTCCGCCAGCTGTTCCAACGCCTGCGCAATGCGCTGGCTGTTCCGTTCTTCCTGATGCAGGGCGCCGTCCACGTAACACACGGCGTCATTGAGCAGATCGAGCGTGGCCGGGGTGTTAAGCCGCTCGCGGTGCGCCCCCAATGCGGAGATATAGCTCAGGAGCGTGTGATTCAGACAGAGCAAGCG
>NZ_JAFIDL010000067.1:0-314 GCF_017051665.1 Aliamphritea spongicola | reverse complement strand
CGGTCTACCGCATTGTTATGGCTGTTGCTGTTGCTCATGTTTGCTCCTGTTATTATCCGGCTTGCGCCTGTGCCTGAAGGCTTTCGGCTACTATAATCAGGCTACTATACGGGTACAATATGAGCAGTTATCCTGGTATAAATAGGTACCATGCTATGTCATCAGAAGCCTTATCCGGGCCAAAAGCCCTCGGCGCGTTTCTGCGCGCGCACCGCGAACGCATCACGCCGGAAATGATCGGCCTGCCCAGCTCTTCGCGCCGCCGCACCAGCGGCCTGCGCCGCGAAGAGCTGGCGCAAATCAGCGGCATCAGC
>NZ_JAFIDL010000066.1:0-315 GCF_017051665.1 Aliamphritea spongicola | reverse complement strand
CCGTGTCATCGGCAGCCGTTAAGTCAGTCACAGGGTTGACCGTGATCGTTACCGTCTGAGTTGCGGTTTCGCCGCTGGCCGCATCGGTCACTGTATAGGTGAAGCTGTCCGAGCCGTTAAAGTTCGCGTTTGGCGTATAGGTATACGTACCGTCGGTGTTGAAGACTAACGTGCCGTTCGCTACACCGCTGGCCACCGCATAGGTCAGAGCCCCGCCACTGGTGGTGCTGTCGTTACCCGCTACGGTGCCATTCACCGCCGTGTCTTCGTCGGTGGTTGCGGTGTCATCGGCAGCCGTTAAGTCTGTCACCGGAT
>NZ_JAFIDL010000065.1:0-317 GCF_017051665.1 Aliamphritea spongicola | reverse complement strand
CCACCTTGGATTTTGGGGTTTTGGTTTCCACAAAGGCCGTGCGGCCGGAGGTGATCCCAAGGCTGGCGCCGCTGGTTTCGATACTTTCGGTACGGTCGCCATACATCAACTGCAGTTTATCCTCTTTCCACTGAGCGGCCTGCCAGCCTGATGGTCCGTAGTTATGCAAGGCTTCCGGGGCGTATTTCATGAACTGCGCATTGCCATTCACTTCGCTGATGCTCCAGGTGCGGGCAATCTGCTGGTTGGTCATTTTTTTGGCAACATCTGCATTGCCGCCGGCAGTGCGATAGTTGAGGTCATAGAGCGTCTGGTAA
>NZ_JAFIDL010000064.1:0-319 GCF_017051665.1 Aliamphritea spongicola | reverse complement strand
CGCGAGAAGCTACTGCCTCGCGGCTCTGGCGTGCCAACACTTCGCTTTTTTCGGTTTGCTCTGTGAGCCAGGCAGCAGACTCTTGATCGTCATTTTTAAGCTGCAGTTCTATGGCGTAGCCGTCTGGGTCAATCCAGAAAACGCCGTCGCCAGGCAGCTGAACAACATCGAGATTGCCGGCAAAGATATTACCGTCGACGGTTGAAAATGATGGACGCCCTTGTGGGTCAGTAATCGCAATACCATCCCCGGCCTGACCAAAGGAGATGAAGTCAAGAGCTGACCCGCTCGGGTAGTCAGTAAGCTCTTGTGCTGCGCC
>NZ_JAFIDL010000063.1:0-320 GCF_017051665.1 Aliamphritea spongicola | reverse complement strand
ATCGGCGCTACGGCGTTTCACTTCTGAGTTCGGCATGGGGTCAGGTGGGACCACCGCGCTATTGCCGCCAGGCAAATTCTGTTTCATTCCAACCGCTTCACTTCCATGAAGCCATCAGAACCAATCTTGGAACGTCGCTGAAAATCTCTCTAAAAACACCTTCGGTGTTGTAAGGTTAAGCCTCACGGATCATTAGTACTGGTTAGCTCAATGCATCGCTGCACTTACACACCCAGCCTATCAACGTCTTAGTCTTAAACGTTCCTTCAGGGACCTTAAAGGCCCAGGGAAGACTCATCTTGAGGCAAGTTTCGCGCTTA
>NZ_JAFIDL010000062.1:0-322 GCF_017051665.1 Aliamphritea spongicola | reverse complement strand
CAGGAAGCTGGCGTTCAGCTCCATCAGCACCGCATTGCCGTCGAGGAAATAAATCGTCGGATAGCCGTCAGGCGCAGGCGCCCGACGCGGCTGGGCGATACGGACGCGGTAACGCCGTTGACCATCGGCGGAGGTGAAGCGCAGATCGCTGAAGCGGTAATCCGCAGAGTCGCTATCGGCGACGGTCACGCCGATCCTGCGTTCCAGATCGGGCCTGGCCTGCACGGCAGTCGGCAACCAAAAGCCGATGGCGAGCGCCAGAAGCGTGCAGATAAAATGCCGGTGAGACAATAACATGCGGGGCAGCGTCCTCGAAAAAGGC
>NZ_JAFIDL010000061.1:0-322 GCF_017051665.1 Aliamphritea spongicola | reverse complement strand
GCGCGATAAGGTGGGCAAATTGGGCCTGGCGCCGCTGACCAGCATGTTCCTGTTCGGCCCGAACCAGCCGTCGCCGACGCTGAACTACCGCCCGGCGCTGCACGATTCCAACGGTCTGTCTATCCATGCCGGCAACGGCGAGTGGATCTGGCGTCCGCTGAACAATCCTAAACACCTGTCCGTCAGCACCTATACCGTTGAGAATCCGAAAGGCTTCGGTCTGCTGCAGCGCGGTCGCAACTTCAAAGAGTACGAAGATCTGGACGATCGTTACGATCTGCGCCCGAGCGCCTGGATCGAACCGAAAGGCGACTGGGGCAAA
>NZ_JAFIDL010000060.1:0-323 GCF_017051665.1 Aliamphritea spongicola | reverse complement strand
CACGCGTGACGAGCGGGATATGGCAGTTGGTATGGCGCAGATAGAGCTTGCCGACGAGAACGAAAACTGGTTCCTGGCAGGCCCGACCTATCCCTACACCGATAAAAACGGACACCTGGATTCAAATGGCTACCGCTGGTTTGCTGAAAAGCTCGGCGAGATTTCGTTCAGGGTGTGCGAGCTTGGCCATGACTGGAAGCCGCTGCAGCCAATCGCTGCCGTTTGTCGTGGCGTTGATGTGCTGTTGTCGATGCACACGCCGGCGCCGCCGTTGCGGTTTGCCGCGCCTTATGTTGTGAACGCGGCGCAAGAATACGCTGACA
>NZ_JAFIDL010000059.1:0-327 GCF_017051665.1 Aliamphritea spongicola | reverse complement strand
ACCTGATCTACCGCGCCGAGTACGGTCACATGAACGGCCTGATCGGCTACCTGACCGAGCATTGCTGCCAGGGCGGCGTCTGCGAGGTTTCCGAATCCCCTAACTGCAACTGCTGACGCCATGACCGACACCACCTACAACGCACTGTTCATCTGCACGGGAAATTCGGCCCGTTCCATCCTCGCCGAAGGCTTGCTCAATGAGCTGGGCCAAGGCCGCTTCCGTGCCTGGTCGGCCGGCAGCCACCCGAAAGGCGAAGTGAATCCGCTGGCACTCGCCACGCTGGAACGCCTGCGCCTGCCGACCACGGGCTACCGCAGCAAGAGC
>NZ_JAFIDL010000006.1:0-260348 GCF_017051665.1 Aliamphritea spongicola | reverse complement strand
ACCGGCGTAACCGTCGTTGCTGTCGTCTCAAGCGAGGTGCGTATTCTACTCAACACCCGGTGGAAGTCAACGGTTATTTTCAGAAGATTTTGATTAATTCCGAAGAAGTTATCAAAACCGGAAAAGTAACCTTTTGTTCCGGTCGAATCAGTTAGCTCACACATCAAAACAAGTTGTTTTTCAGCGGGTTATTCTGACTCTCATTAAGTGCATTTTGCTGCGTTGTCGCGGCCCTGTGTCTCAATGTGGGGGCGTATTATAGGCACGCTGACCGAAGAGTCAACAGGCTTTTTCAGTTTCTTCATATTATTGTCATTTCCCTGAAACAGCCTTATGAGCTGACCGGACAGCATCAATATATGTAGTACATAAAAACCAATTTTGCTAACTCGCTTAGTAATGAGGTGGATACAAAATTCAGATACAAAAACGCCGTCTTAATGAGACGGCGTTCTTTTATGCTAACTAGCGTTTCTTAGACTTTTTCTTTTGCTTGGCTAAATGCTGTTTATAACGCAGTTTTTTCATCTGCTGACGTTTGGTCAGCTCGTTCTTCTTATCTTTAAACGGGTTATCGCTGCTTCGGAATTCAAAACGTAGCGGCGTACCCTTAATACCTAAAACTTTTGTGAACTTGTTTTCCAGGTAGCGCTTGTAGGAGTTAGGCAGTTCTGCAGTCTGATTACCATGAATAACAATAACTGGCGGATTAGAACCACCCTGGTGCGCATATCGCAACTTAATACGGTGACCGCGGACCATTGGCGGCTGATGATCTGCAACAATGTCTTCCAGTAAGCGGGTCAGCTTATTGGTTGCCCACTTCATCATGGCAAAGTCATAGGCTTCATCAATTGAGGTGTACAGCTCACCAACGCCGCTGCCATGCAACGCTGAAATAAAGTGCATGCGGGCAAACGACACGAAATCAAGACGACGGCGTAACTGGTCACGCACGGCTTCTTTTTCTTCACCGCTCATGCCATCCCACTTATTCAGCGCAATCACCAGCGAACGGCCAGCGTCAAGCACATAACCAAGCATATGCAGGTCTTGCTCTGACACACCTTCCTGCGCATCAATTACCAACACAACAACGTTGGCATCTTTAATGGCCTGCAGGGTTTTGATGATGGAGAACTTTTCTACCGCTTCACGAACATTTTTACGCCGGCGAACACCCGCGGTATCAATAAGGGTGTAAGGCTCTTCATTTCGTTCGTAAGGTATATAAATGCTGTCACGGGTTGTACCGGCCTGGTCAAATACGACGACACGGTCTTCACCAAGCAGACGGTTAACCAGTGTAGACTTACCCACATTCGGACGGCCGATGATGGCAATCTTCTTACTGCGCTGAAGCTCTTCTTCCTCTTCAGTCAGTTCCTCAACAGGAATTTCTTCTAATACATGTTCGATCAGTTGAGTTACACCACGGCCATGGGAAGCTGCAATCGGCAACGGCTCAGACAGACCCAAACCATAGAAATCGCTCATAGCGATATCCGGGTCAATACCATCGGTTTTATTTACGATCAGGTGGGCTTCTTTTTCACAGCGACGCAGGTGATCAGCAATCAGTTCATCTGCAGGGTTAAGCCCGGCCCGGCCATCAACCAGGAAGAGTACGATGTCGGCTTCATCAATGGCTAACAGGGACTGCTCTGCCATTTTATAATCAATGCCCTGTTCATCACCCGAGATACCACCGGTATCTACAACGATGTAATCACGCTCGCCCAGCCGTCCTTCGCCGTATTTACGGTCCCGGGTCAGACCAGAATAATCGGCAACCAGTGCATCACGGGATCGGGTCAACCGGTTAAACAGGGTCGATTTACCAACATTTGGCCGGCCTACTAAGGCGATTACAGGAAGCATATTCTGATCAGACTCTTAAAAAATTAAGGTATTGCTGAATTGAGATTTTAATTCCGGATCTGGTTTGTGATCCAACCATTTTCTCAGCAATAAAAAACAAAATGGCGATCCGCTGCATAGCAACGGACCGCCATTATATAGAATTTAAAACTTATTGCAGTTTTATAGCAGCCAGACGACCGGCATTTGTAAGCACGTACAAAGTATCATCAACCACTTTCATATCGCTGCGGATACCGGAACCGTCGACCTGATAGCGGGCAACAAAGCGACCGTCAATCTGAGACATGAAGTGCAGATAGCCATCAAAGTCACCGACAACAACAGTATTACCAATTACCGCTGGTGCGGATGTTTCACGGTATTCCAGCGCAGGCTGACGCCAGACACTGGCACTGGTACGCTGATCATATGCCTGAATAAAGCTGTTATCTTCACTGACATAGATATTGCCAAACCCTGCAGCCAGCTGGCGATAGCTTGAAGCATCTTTCGACCACAGTACCTGCGCATCCTGTACGCTGACAGCAACCAGCTTGCCCTGATAGCTAACGACATAAACAACACCGTTTGCCAGAATTGGCTGGCCATCAATATCGATAATCCGCTCCAGTTCTGACTTACCATCTGCCGCCGCGATTAACCGCTCCCACAGCAAGCCACCGTTACGGTTATCCACAGCAACCAGCTTGCCGTTGGCAAATGCAGCCAGTGTTGCATCCAGCGCTACAATCGGCGCACTGGTTCCGCGCAGTGTCAGTGCAGGAATCTGCGTATCATAGGTCCACTTTTGTTCACCGGTATTCACATCAAATGCGACCAGGCTGCCGTTTTGCAGCTGACTTACCAGCAATTGCTCATTCATCTGAGCAGGACTAAGTGCTTCAGCCTGTAACTGCTTACGCCAAATTTCTGAACCGTCTTCATTGTTAAGAACAATCAGCATGCCCTGTTCAGTTGTCACAGCTATCTGATTCGGCCCGACACCAACACCGCCGGCAACCGGCACATCAAGCTCAACCGACCAGACAACATCGCCACTGGCACGGTCCAGCGCATAAACATTGCCTGACACACTGCTGGTATAGATACGCTCAGTGGTAATACCCATGGTCAGCTGATTGAACTTCTCACCCAGACTCCCCACAGAGGTTCGCCAGATAACATCAACGTCTTTTTCAGCTTCAAATTTAACCAGAGGAGCCGGTTCGATCTCTACTTCACTGCTAAACCATCCACAGGCACTCAGGTTTGCAGCCATAAGACCTACAGCCGCCAGGCGAGTCAGATAATTCATTGTTAACCCTCAACGGCCAGATTATCGAGTTTCATAACTAAAATTGGACGTGCTTCATCACCTGCCAGATCCAGTGCCTGCTGATAGCTTTCACGGGCTTTAACCGGCTCGTTATTTTTAAGCTGCAGATCACCTTTCAGCTCCATCAGGCTAACCTGGAAAGCATCCGAACTCACACCGTTCAACAAAGCGATTGCGGCACTGACATCACCTTTTGATGCCAGTACACGGGCTTTACGCATAGTGGTGACCACTGTCATAACCGGGTCTTCAGACTGAGACAACACCCAATCAAACTCTGCGATGGCACCATCCTTATCACCGGCATCCAGTAACAGACGGGCATTCAGCAGTGCACCAAAGCGAGCGTAGGCGGTATCATCAAACTCGGTTTTAAGGTTGCCAGCCAGGTGAGCAGCGGTTGACTTCTGCTCTTCAGTAGCCTGCGGCGCACTTGCTAACGCAACCGCCTGAATCAGGTTCTGATAAAGAGCAGCCGCTGTTTCAGCTTTTACCTGCTGGCTGTTCTGCCAGCCTTTCCATGCAAAGATAATTGCACCGGCCAGAAGCACACCCAGTACCAGTGACTTACCATTTTCCTGCCACCACTTCTTTAACGCTTCAACCTGCTCTTCTTCTGTGCGCAATTCAGCCACAACATACTCCCGTGCTTTTTAAAACTCTAATATCTAATTTATGCCTGCTGTTGCTGCAATAAGGCAGCAATATCCGACTCAGCAACATCGTAGCTCGGCTCGGAGTTATACCACAGGTTTGACACCAGTGAACCTTCTTCATTCTGGCGCACAAGAATTACCCAGGCAGCACCCGTCTGACGGGCTTTATTAGCGATATTTTTCAACCCACTGCAATGCAGCTGGATACGCAGTCCGGGTACGGCATCCCGCAACTTATCGGCTAATACGACCATACGCGGCTGAATACCCTTATGCTCAGCAGCCAGATAAACATCAAATGGCTGACGCAATGCATCAGGCACGACATTAAGCGTTTCCAACAACAGAATCAGACGCTCAACACCCATGGCAAAACCGACACCCGGCGTAGCACGACCTCCCAGTTGCTGTACCAAGCCGTCGTAACGCCCACCGGCACAAACTGTCCCCTGAGCACCCAGCTTATCAGTTACCCATTCGAAAACTGTTTTGCAGTAGTAATCGAGACCGCGTACCAGACGAGGATTAATTTCATATTTAATCCCGGCAGCATCAAGCGACTCACACAGCTCAGCAAAGTGCGATTTGGAATCTTCATCCAGATAATCATTCAGCACAGGCGCTTTATCCAGCAATGCCTGTGTACCGGCATCTTTGCTGTCCAGAATTCGCAATGGATTCGAATCAAGACGACGACGGCTGTCTTCATCCAGCTCATCTTTATGCGCTTCAAGATAGGTAACCAGATCCGCCCGGAATACTGCCCGCGCTTCATTGCTACCCAGCGAATTCAGCTGCAGTGTTACAGCATCAAGAATACCCAGCTGTTTCCACAAACGGGCACTGAGCATGATCACTTCAGCATCAATATCAGCACCGGCCATCCCGAAGGTTTCCACACCAATCTGATGGAACTGACGATAACGGCCTTTTTGTGGCTTTTCATAGCGGAACATCGGACCCTGATACCATAAACGCTGGGTCTGGTTGAACAGCAAGCCATGTTCTTCACCCGCACGCACGCAGCTTGCGGTACCTTCCGGACGCAGCGTCAGGCTTTCGCCGTTGCGGTCCTCGAAGGTGTACATTTCTTTTTCAACAATGTCTGTGACTTCACCGATCGAGCGCTTAAACAAATCTGTCTGCTCAACAACCGGCATACGGATTTCACTATATCCATAGTTTGCCAGTACGTTTTTTACAGTAGATTCAAGGAATTGCCAGACGGGAGTCTGCTCCGGCAGAATATCGTTCATTCCGCGGATGGCTTTGATTTTTGCCAATTTAACTAGTCCTAACAGATAACTTATTCACTTGCGGGCAAATTCAGCTTTGCCACATCTAAACGGGTATAACTACTCAGATCAACCGTCTGCCCATTGAAGGTGATGTTTTTGACAGCAGAAACTTTACCGATCTGAATTTTCAAAGGGCCCGGGCCTGATACATCAAGCCGGCTGCCTGCCGGTTTAATGCGCATTGCCAGCACCTGGCCATTTACATCTTTTACACTGATCCAACAGTCATCAATGAAGTCGATCAGTAACCGGCCAATGCCTGAATCTGACGCATCAGGCTGGCTAGCCTCCTGTACTGGCGCTAGCACAGGTGGTTCAACCTGTGCAGTCTCAAGCTCAATATCAGTTTGCGCAGTAATACTGGTTAGCGGCTCAGCCTCAGCAACCGGCTGTTCAGTGGCCGTTTCAGTCGTCTCTTCGACAGGCTGAGCACTATCAGCAGTAACACCCTGTACAGTTTCCGCAGCCTGTTCCAATACAGCTTCAGCACTCGCCAATACTTCATCAGCTTTTTCTGTTACCGGTACACTGACTGGGTCCACTTCTACAGGGGGAAAACTATCAACTTCAGGCTCCGCTTCAATATTTAACTGCAGAGTTCCGTCCCCCTCAACCACGACTTCCTGGGCAGTCTCTCCTGCGGGCCACAGATCAGATAACAACTCAGGATCGCTTTGAGTCTTCCACCACCAAACGGATACACCGATCAGGGCCAATAAAACAACCCAGGTAAAACTTTTTACTGCAAAGTCACCTGACTTGGCTTGCTCATCAACCTTTCCGATAGCACGGATAGGACGACGGCGCTGCTTACCGCCCGGCGTAGTCAGTTCATCAAAAATCGCCAGATAACGGTCAGCATCCAGACCAAGCAACTTGGTGTAACTCTGGATATATCCGCGAGCAAATACCATGCTCGGCAGCGCGTCGAATTCGGCTGTTTCAAGTGCCTGAATATATCGCATCGACAGACGCAGCTCCTGAGCTACATCCTCCTGAGTACGGCCGCTGGCTTCACGCGCCTGAATCAGCTCATCAACAGGGAATACCAGCTCCTGCAGTTCACCTTCGCCACTTTGCGGTTCTTTTCTGCTCACCGAGATGACTCCTTATACTCACGGTACTCTTGCGAATCTGGGAATAAATTCTTAAGAATCAAACCATAAGTCGCTGCACTAATCGAATTATTTTTGACTCTGGAGATGCGGATGCCTAACCAAAGGCTCCTAGCGTAATGTTCGACCTGACGGTTATCAACTAATTCACCGAAGCGGTCAAAATAGATAATGGCCTCATCCGGCTGATTCTCAGCCAATAACGTATCCGCCAACTCAATTAAAGCGACAGGACGGTTCGGATTCAGATTAAGGCTTCGTTTGAATGCATGCTCGGCAGCCGGAAAACGTTTCAGGTTCTGGTAGCAACGCCCCAGGTTTTCAAAAGCCTGAGCCCGCTGAGCATAGAAAGGGTCCTGTGTTGCTACCGCCAACTCTTTACAGGCTTCTTCATAGCGCTCCTGGCTAAACAGGAAAGCACCGTAGTTATTTCGCAGCACAGCATTGTCAGGGGCGATAGAGACCGCCCGCTTAAAATATTCTTCAGCCAGATTATTTTCACTCTCCAGCTGGAACACCATCGCCAGCCCGTTATACGCCAGCTCAGTATCGGGGTCTATCTGTGTGGCACGGTGGAAAGCCTGCTTGGCGTTAGCATTATCGCCATCGCGCAGATACTGAATACCCAGCTGGGTATAAGCCTCGGCAGCACCGTTATCAATATTACCGTTTGTCTGAGTTGTATTACCCGCGCAAGCTGCGAGCAGTACTGATAACAGAACAACTAAACAGCTTTTCAATCGCGTCTCTCCTGACAAACTTAGTGTTTAACAGCCTGTTGTACCTGTACAGCATCAGCAGGTGTTAACGGAATATACTTTTCACTGCGACGGGTCCGGTCCATAACCTGACCAACTAACTGACCGCATGCCGCATCAACATCATCCCCACGGGTACGGCGCACTGTGGTAACAATGCCTGCCTTCACGACAATCATCTTGAACGCCTGAATAGCATCTTCAGATGGCCGCATATAATCCGAATTAGGGAAAGGATTAAAAGGTATCAAATTCAGCTTACAAGGCAAGCGTTTCAATACTTTAACTAACTCTCGGGCGTGCTGAGGCTGGTCATTGACCCCCTCAATCAGGGTGTACTCTACAGTAATAACCCGTTTATCGTTGAGACTGTCCATATAACGGTTACAAGCCGCAACCAGCTCATCAATCGGGTATTTCTTGTTAATCGGTACCAACACATCACGCAGCTCGTTGTTACCGGCATGCAGTGAGATTGCCAGAGAAACATCTGTCACTTCACGAAGCTTATCCAGAGCAGGTACCACACCTGAAGTACTCAGGGTGACGCGGCGCTTGGATAAACCATAAGCGTTGTCGTCCATCATCAGCTGAATAGCGTCAACAACGTTATCAAAATTCATCAGGGGCTCGCCCATTCCCATAAACACCACGTTTGTCACACGGCGATCACCGGAAGGATCAAAAGGACCAAAAGAGCGAATTGCCACCCGTACCTGACCGATAATTTCGGCGGCACTCATATTGCGATTAAAACCCTGCTTACCTGTGGAGCAAAAGCTGCAGTCAAGTGAGCAGCCGATCTGTGAAGATACACACAGTGTCGCCCGGCCATTCTCCGGAATCAGTACGGCTTCAACACAGGAGCCGCCTTCCAGCTGAATGACCCATTTACGGGTACCGTCTTTAGAAATGTTCTGAACCAGAACTTCAGGCTCACGGATTTCTGCCACAGCGGCAAGTTTTTCCCGTAACGCCTTACTGATGTTAGTCATCTCAGCAAAATCGCTGACACCAAACTGATGAATCCACTTCAATACCTGGGTAGCACGGAACGGCTTTTCACCAATGCTCTGAAAATATTCAGCCAGCTTTTGTGGCGAATGTCCCAGTAAATTAACTTTTTGTGTGGCTTCAGTCATATCTCACCTAACATCATAAAACAGTGGGCCGAAACACAGTGTTCCGGCCCAACAGATATTACTTACCGAAGAAGTAAGCAATTTCACGCTCTGCAGAAGCAGGAGCGTCAGAACCGTGTACAGCATTCGCGTCGATAGACTCAGCGAAATCGCGACGGATAGTACCTTCAGCAGCTTCCTGTGGGTTAGTAGCACCCATCAGCTCGCGGTTCAGAGCGATAGCGTTCTCACCTTCCAGAACCTGAACAACAACAGGACCAGAAGTCATGAAAGCAACCAGATCGCCAAAGAATGGACGCTCTTTGTGCTCTGCGTAGAAACCTTCTGCTTCAGCCTGAGACAGAGATTTCATCTGCATTTCAACCACTTTCAGACCCGCTTCTTCGAAACGAGAAACGATCTTGCCGACAACGTTCTTGGCAACTGCATCGGGCTTAATGATTGAAAAAGTACGTTCGATAGCCATTTGCTATAAATCCTCTTAAATTTTAGGACACAAGGGATATTAGAAAAACGCGCCATTATACGCCATGCGTCTGACAGATAACAGCATCGTCAAAGACGAAAAAGCCCGCTTTTGCGGGCTTTTTACGGTGTTCACTGTCGCTCTTCGATCCAGGCCATCTGAATAGCCTCAAGAATCTTTTCTCCGCAACGGTCAGGGTCGTCGTCAAAGCCCTCCAGCGCCATCACAGATTCATACAAATCCGGGAAGCTGACGGTCAGCGGATCCGTATCCGGATATTGCTCATCAAGCTCGATGGCAATATCGTGCACATCTATCCATTTAAAAGACATAATTCTGTTCTCCCGCCTTAGTGGCGTTCAGACACCTGGTTGATTGTATACTTAGGGATCTCCACAACCAGATCTTCATCACCTACAACAGCCTGACAGCTCAGACGCGACTCAGGCTCCAGACCCCATGCTTTATCCAGCATATCGTCTTCCAGCTCATCAGACTCTTCCAGACTGTCAAACCCTTCACGTACGATGACATGACAGGTCGTGCAGGCACATGACTTTTCACATGCATGTTCAATTTCGATACCCTCAGCCCAGGCTGCATCGCAGACGGTTACACCAGGCTCTGCTTCAATCACCTTACCTTCAGGGCATAACTCATCATGGGGTAAGAAAATAATTTGTGGCATTACATATCCCCTTCAATATCATCAACGCTCTGGCCTTTAAGCGCTTCTTTAATGCTTAAATCCATGCGGCGTGCGGCAAAGAAATCACTGGCCTTAGCCAATTCCTTCACCCCTTTTTCTATTAATTTATAATTCGTGCCATGGCGCAACTGAAGCAATAGCGCCATCTGCTCACGTAAATGCTGCAGCTCTTCTGCACTGAGCAGCACATCACCATCAGCTTCAATCGCCTGTTCCAGTGAAATCAGGATGCGGTCTGCTTCAACCTGCTGCTCACGCAAACTGCGGGCATGCATATCTTCTTCAGCATTGCTGTAAGACGCTTTCAGCATGTCTGCAATTTCATTATCCGCCAAACCATAAGACGGTTTAACCTGAATTTCGCTGACCACACCACTGGATAATTCTTTGGCCGACACACTCAGCAAACCATCGGCATCAACCTGAAAAGACACCCGGATCTTGGCCGCACCGGCTGCCATCGGCGGAATACCGCGCAAAGTAAAACGTGCCAGCGAGCGGCAATCATCAACCAGCTCTCGTTCCCCCTGAACAACATGAATAACCATGCCATTCTGGCCATCCTGATAGGTGGTAAAATCCTGTGCCTTGGCAACAGGAATCGGCGTATTACGATGAATGACTTTTTCCGTCAGTCCACCCATCGTTTCCAGCCCAAGGGATAACGGCAGAACATCCAGCAACAGCATTTCACTGTCTGGCTTGTTACCCGCCAGCAAATCTGCCTGAACAGCCGCACCGATTGCAACTACCCGGTCCGGATCAATATTCACATGGGGCGCACGTTTAAAGTACTTTTCAACCCGCTCACGTACCGCCGGCACCCGGGTACTGCCACCGACCAGTACTACCTCACTGACCTCTTCCAGTTCCACCTGCGCATCTTTCAGAGCGCGGCGACAAGCCGACAGGGTCTTCTTAATAAGCCCTTCAATTAAGCTATCAAAAAGCTCACGGGTAACATTAAGAGATGGCGCACCATCAAGTAACTCAAACGTCACATCCACAGCGTCATTTGCTGACAGCTGTTCTTTCACCCAACGGGCACGGCCGGTCAGCTCACGGGACTGCTTCGCATCAAGCTCTGCTAACTGAAGCTGGTCTTTAAACCACTCAGCCAGTGCAAGATCAAAGTCATCACCACCCAGGGCACTGTCGCCACCGGTGGATAACACTTCAAAAACACCCTTATTCAGACGCAGAATTGAGATATCGAAGGTACCGCCGCCCAGGTCATAAACAGCAATAACCCCTTCAGCGCCCTCATCAAGCCCGTAAGCCACAGCAGCAGCTGTCGGCTCATTAAGCAAACGCAACACCTTAATACCGGCCAGTTGCGCAGCATCTTTCGTTGCCTGACGCTGAGCATCGTCGAAGTAAGCAGGTACAGTAATAACAGCACCTTCAAGTTCGCCCGCAAGCGTATCTTCAGCCCGCACTCTGAGGCTGGTCAGAATATCAGCTGAAACCTGCACAGGGCTTTTATTTCCCGCAACAGTTTCAATGTAGGGCATACCACCATCAGCAGGTGCAAAACGGTAAACCGCCTGACCATCCAACGCCTTGAGATCATCTATACCGCGCCCCATCAGGCGCTTCACGGAAACAATTGTATTGAACGGATCTTTAGCTGCCTGAGCCAGCGCAGCTGCACCGACTTCCGGCTGTGCTTCGGTATAGCGAACCACCGACGGCAACAGATGCTGACCATCATGGTCCGGCAGCGTAACAGTTTCACCATTACGAACCGCAGCCACTAATGAATTGGTTGTACCTAAATCAATCCCCACTGCCAGCTTGCGCTGATGGGGTTCCGGGGTCTGTCCCGGCTCTGCAATCTGCAATAAGGCCATAATGATTAATCGTAAAGTTTGTCTTCAAGCGCTTCTACATCCCGCTCCAGCTTATAAATGAACTGCATTTTTCTGACAGTTATTGCTGCAGCCGGGTAGTCCGCCTGATCATAAAGGGTTTGAAATTCTACCTGGAACACCTGCTTTTGTTCAGCGACCTCTGCATACATTTCTTCAACAGCTGCATCCGGATCATCTGCATCCGTAATGTCTTCAACAGCTTCACGCAGCTCCATTTGCTGCATCAGAAACATGGGGTCAAGCTGAACAGATGACTCTGAATAAGTATCCTCTCCCTTCAGGGAAAGCAGGTACTGCGCACGGGTTAACGGCGACTTCAGGGTTGCTACCGCTTCGTTCAGATACGCGGTGTACTGTACAGAAAGACGACGCTCATGATCCGCCAGATGCGCAAACTTATCCGGGTGCAGGGTTTTCTGTAATTCGCGGGTGCGCTCAGACAGTGCCTGCTTATCGAGCTGATAACTCTCCGGCAGCCCAAGAAACTCAAAGTAGTTCTGTTTAATATCCATGAAAGAGCCGGCAGATACGATTCAGCCGTTGCACGTCCAAACAATATCCGGACAGTCACAGCGGCTGAAATAAGAAACGGGAGTCAGGAACCTTTACCGGTTCAGATGTTGAAGCTCTCGCCGCAACCACACTCATTTTTAACGTTAGGGTTGTTAAACTTAAAGCCTTCATTCAGACCTTCTTTAACAAAATCTAACTCGGTACCATCCAGGTAGAGCAAGCTTTTCGGATCAATAACAATCTTAACGCCTTCAGCCTCAAACACCTGATCTTCGTCCTGCACCGCATCAACAAACTCAAGTACATACGCCATGCCGGAGCACCCGGAGGTTCTCACACCAAGACGAATCCCTGCACCGTGTCCACGGGACTGAAGATAACGATTCACATGATTAGCTGCCGCGCTGGTCATTGTGATTGCCATATGTTTACTCCTAGAATACCGATCTGCACCCGGCCTGCCGGGTGCACAACACGCTTACTTAGCCTGCTTTTCTTTATAATCAGCAACAGCTGCTTTAATTGCATCTTCAGCCAGAACTGAACAGTGAATTTTCACCGGAGGCAGAGCCAGTTCTTCTGCAATTTTAGTATTCTTAAGCTCAGCAGCTTCGTCCAGAGTCATACCCTTAACCCACTCAGTTACCAGTGAGCTTGAAGCAATTGCAGAACCGCAGCCATAAGTTTTGAACTTAGCGTCTTCAATAACACCTTCATCACTTACCTGAATCTGCAGGCGCATTACGTCACCACACGCAGGTGCACCCACCATGCCTGTACCAACATTGCTGTCTTTGTCATTCATTTTGCCGACATTACGCGGATTCTCGTAATGATCGATTACCTGATCACTGTAAGCCATAACGACCTCCTCAGTTTGACCTCATCACCAAGCGATGCTTAGTGATGAACCCATTCAACCTTGCTTAAATCAACACCGTCTTTGTACATGTCCCACAGAGGCGACAATTCACGCAGCTTGGAAACAGCTTCGCGAATCTGTTCAACAGCATCGTCAATATCCTGTTCAGTAGTAAAACGCCCGATAGAGAAACGAATCGAGCTGTGCGCCATTTCGTCATTCAGACCCAGCGCACGCAGTACGTATGAAGGCTCAAGGCTCGCAGATGTACATGCAGAACCTGAAGATACCGCCAGATCTTTCAGCGACATCAGCAGTGACTCACCTTCAACGTAGTTGAAACTTACATTCAGGTTACCAATGTAACGCTGATCAACGGAACCGTTGATATGAATCTCTTCCATATCTTCGATCGCATTCCAGAAACGGTTACGCAGCGCGGTAATCTTTTCTTTATCAGCCTGCATGTCTTCTTTAGCCAGTCGTGCAGCTTCACCCATACCAACAATCTGATGGGTTGCCAGAGTACCAGAACGCATGCCGCGCTCATGACCACCGCCGTGCATCTGCGCTTCCAGACGAACACGTGGCTTACGGCGTACATACAAAACACCGATCCCTTTAGGACCGTACATTTTGTGGCCTGATACAGACACCAGATCAACCTTCATTGCAGCAACGTCGATATCAACCTTACCGGCACTCTGAGCAGCGTCCACGTGGAACAGCACACCGTTAGCGCGGGTAATTTCACCGATGGCAGCAATATCATTGATCACGCCGATTTCATTGTTTACGTGCATGACAGATACCAGAATCGTATCTTCACGCAGTGCGTCCGCAACCGCCTGTGGCTGAATAATACCGTCTGCATCCGGATCAAGGTATGTCACCTCAAAACCTTCACGCTCTAACTGACGACAGGTATCCAGAACCGCTTTGTGTTCGATTTTGGAGGTAATGATGTGCTTGCCTTTTTTAGAGTAAAAATGCGCCACACCTTTAATCGCCAGGTTATCGGACTCAGTTGCACCGGACGTCCATACAATTTCACGCGGATCAGCGTTCATCAGGTCAGCAACCTGTCGACGTGCAGTTTCAACAGCTTCTTCAGCTTTCCAGCCGTACAGATGAGAACGGGAAGCCGGGTTACCGAAGTTACCTTCGATGGTCAGGCATTCAATCATCTTCTCTGCTACCCGGGGATCAACCGGAGTAGTGGCTGCGTAGTCAAAATAAATTGGCAACTTCATTACATCAACTCTCCAAAAACGTCTCTTCACCAGAGACTCAGGCGCTTACTTTCGCCTCTATTAAACTCGTATCTATTAACGTCTGCTGTTCACGATCCTGACGTTTTGCAACGGCCTGTACATCTTGGCGGGCCATCAGATCAGCCAGACTGATCTGGCTTAAAAATTCGTGTATCTGGCTGCTGAGATCACACCACAGATGATGTGTCAGACAGGTATTTCCACCCTGACAACCACCGGTATGACCACCACCACTGTGTCCGCAACCCGTCGCATCAACTGATTCATTAACCGCATCAATTACTTCTGCAACATCAATCGCATGCTGCTCACGGTTAAGCTGATACCCACCACCGGGGCCACGTACACTGCGCACCAGATCATTACGACGCAACTTAGCGAATAGCTGTTCTAAATAGGACAGGGAAATTCCCTGACGTTCAGATATATCCGCCAGGCTGATAGGTCCGTCACTTGCGTGAAGCGCAAGATCAAGCATCGCGGTAACCGCATATCTGCCTTTCGTTGTTAATCGCATAAAATACTTCCCTCACCCCAAACTGAGCACGCGGGGATTATGCAATACCCTAGTATTTTAGTCAATTATATAACCAAGTAATTCACTCGGTTTTTAAATGCAGCTTCAGGCTCAGAAATCATAGTGACGGGAGACTGTAAAAATCTGCTCAGAAAACTCAGCCGCCACTGAGGGCGGCGAGATTCTAGCACCTTTTGAAGAATGACTAAACGTCTGTGTCTGACTTCTTCAGACGTTTCTGGGTCGCGGTGAGAATTCCCCGCAGAACATTAACTTCAATTTTATCGGGCAAAGCCCGCAGAAACAGCCGCCGTAAACGGGGCATCAGTTGGCGGGGCTTCTCAGGATCAAGGAACTCTATATCAATCATCGTCTGCTCCAGATGCTCGAACATTCGCTCAAGCTCCTGCATATCCGCCAGATCCACATCCCAGTCCGTACCCCACTGAGGTTTATCCTCCGAACTATCCTGCTGCAGGGCAGCCATACGCAGCTCATAGCAAATAACCTGCACAGCGGCACCGATATTCAGTGAACTGAAAGTCTCTTCCGTTGGAATATGTACGTGATAATGACAACGCTGCAATTCCTCATTGGTCAGGCCACGGTCTTCACGGCCAAACACAACCGCCATCTTCTGATCAGCTCCAAGCCCTGAAGAAGCACCCCCCAGCTCCCGGGGATTCAGCAACGGCCAGGGAATATTCCGACTACGGGCACTCGTACCCACCACCAGATGACATCCTTCAAGCGCCTCATCCAGCGACCCGACAACCAGTGCGTTTTCCAGCAAATCAGTCGCACCTGAAGCTCTGGCATCGGCATCTTCATGCGGAAACATCTTCGGCTCAACCAGACACAGTTCAGCCAGCCCCATGTTTTTCATTGCCCGGGCGACCGCACCGATATTTCCGGGGTGAGTGGTATTTACCAGTACAATTCGTATATTTTGCAGCATCAGATTCAGACTTATAGAATAAAAAGGCGATTATTTTACCAGAACCTGCCAAGTATTCGCGGTTTGTTGTTCTTTATCTCAGTAAGATTTTGCTATAATCGCGCTCTTTGATTTCTTACCCTCCCGACGACTGGTATTAGATAGATGCAACCGATGGTAAATATCGCCCTGCGCGGCGCACGCATCGCAGGCGAACAAATCGCCCGCGCAGTGGAACGACTCGACCTGATTAAATCCGAACAATCAAGTGTCAGCGACTTTTTCGAAGAAACCTGCAAGCAGGCTGAAAAGGCGATTGCCAGCACAATCCAGAAGGCTTATCCGGACCACGAAGTTAATGGCGAATTCACTGGCCAGCACGCCGCTGAAGGCAACGCCGCCATTACCTGGCAGGTAAACCCTATCGACAGCACCAGCAACTTTGCCAATGGCGTACCTGTATTCGCCCTGAGCATTGCCGGCTACCAGCGCGGCCGTCTGGAGCACGCTATTGTACTGAACCCGATGAACGGTGAAGAATTCACTGCCAGCCGTGGCCGTGGTGCACAGTGCAACGGTAAACGCCTGCGCGTTAGCAACCTGAAAACCCTTCAGGGCGCACTGATTGCCAGCAACTACTTTGGCCGCAACCAGAAGCAACACCTGGACTCCTTCCAGCGCGTATTCAGCAACATCACCCTGGAAGACGGCAGCATCTACAACGCTGGCTCACCGGTACTGAACATGGCTTACACTGCAGCCGGCCGTTTCGACGGTTTCTTCCAGTTCGGCATGAAAGGTGCTGACATGGCAGCCGGCACCCTGCTGATTCAGGAATCCGGCGGCTTACTGTCTGATTTCAATGGCGGCAACACTCACACCCAGAACGGCAACCTGATTGTCGGTAACCCGAAGATGCTGAAAGCACTGCTTAAGAGCATCCACCCGGCAGTGAGCGACGAGCTGAAATAAAGCCAGTCGAGAAATTAAAAAACCGGCCTTGCGCCGGTTTTTTTATACCTGAAAAACAGCAGACACAAAAAAACCAGCCGCAGCTGGTTTTTTAGTAAACCGATGACTTTCAGCCATCGGCTCAACAAGCGCTGTTATGCATCAAACGGGTGACGCAGAACAATTGTTTCAACACGGTCAGGACCAGTGGAAACAATATCAATCGGCGCCTTGATCAGCTCTTCCAGACGCTTAATGTAAGCCTGCGCATTAGCCGGCAGTGCTTCCAGAGTCTGAGCACCCAGAGTTGTTTCAGTCCAACCCGGCAGAGTTTCGTATACAGGCTCGATCGCTTCGTAATCTTCACTGCCAGTCAGCGAGTAAACATCGTTGCCCTGAGCGTCCTTATAACCTACGCATACCTTGATCTCTTCCAGACCATCCAGCACATCCAGCTTAGTCAGACAGATACCGGAAACAGAGTTGATCTGAATAGCATGCTTAAGAGCAACCGCATCGAACCAGCCACAACGACGGGCACGGCCAGTGGTCGCACCAAACTCATGACCTTTGGTTCCCAGGTGGTTACCGATTTCGCAATCCAGCTGAGTCGGGAACGGACCTGAACCCACACGGGTAGTGTAAGCCTTGGTGATACCCAGGATGTAATCCAGATACAGAGGACCAAAACCACTACCGGTAGAAGTACCGCCAGCAGTTGTGTTAGAAGAAGTTACATACGGGTAAGTACCGTGATCGATATCCAGCAGAGAACCCTGTGCACCTTCAAACATGATGTTATCACCACGCTCACGGTACTCATGCAGTTTGGAAGTAACATCCATTACCATAGGACGCAGCACGTCCGCCATGGCCAGAGACTCTTCCAGAACTTTCTCATAGCTGACAGGCTCAGCGTTATAGTAGTTCTGCAGCATGAAGTTATGGTACTCCATCACTTCTTTCAGCTTCACTGCAAAACGCTCGCTGTTCATCATGTCATCAAGACGCAGGCCACGACGGGCAACCTTGTCTTCATACGCAGGACCAATACCACGGCCGGTAGTACCGATCTTGGCATTGCCACGTGCAGCTTCACGGGCCTGATCCAGCGCAATGTGGTATGGCAGAATCAGTGGACAGGCAGGACTCAGACGCAGACGCTCACGTACAGGAACACCACGCTCTTCCAACTCTTTCATTTCTTTCAGCAATGCTTCAGGAGACAGCACAACGCCGTTGCCTATCATGCAAAGAACATTGTCACGCAGAATACCTGACGGGATCAGGTGAAGAACCGTTTTCTCACCATCGATAACCAGAGTGTGACCTGCGTTATGGCCGCCCTGAAAGCGTGCCACAGCAGTAGCCTGATCTGTTAAAAGGTCAACGATCTTGCCTTTACCCTCGTCTCCCCACTGCGTTCCTAAAACAACGACATTTTTACCCATGCTAGTCTCTAACGTTTAACTCAATCTAATTTCAAGCGGTTACAGGCTCTGCAGAACCCAAACCCCATCCTGCTGCACCAGTTGCTGCGCGAAGACAACATCATCAGATGCCGCACCATCGAGCTGCTGCACAACCCGCTTACCGGTTGTACGTAGTTCACTGATCGCCTTTAATAGTCCGGCATCACTGCCAGCCGGCGCCAGTACTGCACCGTCCTGCTGACATGTCTGAGCAGATAGCTCAACCAGTGTCTTAAGGTCAGCACTAAAACCTGTTGCCGGGCGCGCCCGGCCAAAATCACGCCCTACTTCATCATAACGACCACCTTTGGCAATCGCCTGTCCGAAACTTGGCGTATACGCACCGAACACAATGCCGGTGTGATAGTTGTAACCGCGTAATTCACTCAGGTCGAAATACAGATCAACCTCCGGATAACGCTGGCCAATCTGCTCTGCAATCTGACGCAGATAATCCAGCGCCGGTGTAATTGCATCACTGATAGCCGCAAAGCTTTCCTGAGCAGCATCCAGCACTTCAATGCCACCGTGCAGCGCCGGCAACTTAGCCAGCATTGCCGCCTGTTCTGCAGGAATTTCAACCTGGCTCAGGAAACGCTCAATTTCAGGCATATCCTTACGCTGCAACAACTCAAAGTAATCGCTTTCCTGAACATCGGTCAGTCCTGCACCGGCAATCAGTCCACGATAAATACCTACGTGACCCAGATCGATACTCAGCTCCTGACTGACACCCAGCACATGCAGGGTTTCAAGCATCAGGGAAATAATTTCTACATCGCTTGCCAGGCCAGAATGCCCAAACAGCTCAGCACCTACCTGTAACGGATTACGTGACGCCAGCGGATTTGCCGGCAGAGTATGCAGCACAGTGCTGCAGTAACAGAGACGATTAGGCCCATCGTTCTTAAGACGGTGGGCATCAATGCGCGCCACCTGCTGGGTAATATCAGCACGGATGCCTAACATCCGGCCTGTCAACTGATCTGTTACTTTAAACGTATTCAGATCAAGATCCCGACCAACACCACTTAACAAAGAATCCAGGTGTTCGATCATTGGCGTCATGACTAATTCATAACCCCAGGTATTATACATATCTAGCACTTGCCGGCGGGCCGCTTCAACCTGACGCGCCTGTGGTGGCAAGATTTCTTTGACACCGTCTGGTAATAACCAGCGATCTGCCAAGGCCATGCAACTCTCCTAATCGATCGATCAGTTAATCATATACAGTATGCACAGACCTACCAGCATACTGATTAAACCGGTTATCCGCAGCGCCTTATCACTGATATTCGCTAACTGCTGGACTAACCTGCGCCAGCGTCCGGGATACAGAAAAGGCACAATTCCCTCGATTATCAGCATCAGACTGAAACCGATTAACAGGGGTTGCCAAAGCTCTGCCCACATAACGCCTCGCACAAAACCGCATAAAAAAACCGGGCTTTAACCCGGTTACAGAATTCTACCACGGAACAGAGCAAATAGTGCAGCCTATTCCGGGTAAAAATTAATCAAAAGTAGCAATTAACGTTGCAGGCCTGGCTGATTCAGGTAACGGAAGAATTCACTGTCCGGTTCCAGAATCATTACATCGCCCTGCTGGTTAAACGCTTCTTTATATGCATTCAGACTGCGGTAGAAAGAGTAGAACTCAGGATCGCGGCTGTATGCCTTGGCATAGATACCTGCAGACTCCGCATCACCTTCACCGCGCAGCTCCTGTGCATCACGGTATGCAGCCGCTTCGATAACTGTCTTCTGACGGTCAGCATCAGCACGGATACCTTCTGCAAGCTCCTGACCACGGGAACGCAGTTCACGGGCTTCCCGCTCACGCTCGGTACGCATACGGTCATATACAGAGTTCGATACTTCCTGCGGCAGATCGATCTTCTTAACACGGATGTCAATCAGCTCGATACCCAGCTCATCACGGGTCGTCTGGCTCAGAGACTCAGTCAGCTCGATCATTAACTGATCACGCTCACCGGATACCACCTCAGTCAGAGTACGCTCACCGAACTGTGCACGCAGACCGGCATCCACACTTGGGAACAGACGTTCCGCAGCACGGAACTGGTCACCGGAAGTAGCGGTATAATAAGTCTGCGGATCAATAACACGCCACTTGATGAAGGAATCAACCACCAGACGCTTCTTCTCAACCGTCAGATAAGACTGCGGCTGCGCATCCAGGGTCAGAACCCGACCATCAAACTTACGTACCTTATTAATCACAGGAATCTTAATATGCAGACCTGGCTGCAGGTTAGGATTCACGATTTCACCGAAGCGCAGCAGTACTGCACGGTCGGTTTCTTTAATGATAAACAGCGAATTAGACGCCAGCACGACCAACAATAGCGCGATGACTACGCCTGCCATAGATTTGCCTGACATTATCGTGCCTCCCGACGGTTGGTTTGCTGACGCTGACGTAACTGCTCAATCACCTGATCAGTGATATCACGAATATTATCGTTACTCAGGCGGGTAGTGCCTGAACGGTTAAATTCAACAGGAGCCTGACGACGCTCGGACAACTTGTCCAGCGGCAGGTACATCATGTTGTTACCGCCCTCAACATCAACCAGAACCTTGGAGTTATTAGCCATAACTGATTCCATGGCATCCAGGTACAGACGCTCACGGGTTACATCCGGTGCCTTCAGGTATTCACCCAGCAGAGCTTCAAAACGTTGCGCATCACCCTGTGCCTGAGCAACGACCTGTTCACGGTATGCACTGGCCTCTTCCTTCATACGCTGGGCGATACCACGCGCTTCAGGGATAATACCATTACGGTAAGACTCAGCTTCGTTAATTACCCGCTGCTCATCCTCACGTGCCTTGATTACATCATCAAACGCATCCTGAACCTGAGACGGTGCCTTAACTTCTTTAATGTTCACCTGAGTGATACGTAAACCGGTCTGATAATCTTCCATAGACTGCTGCAGACGACCTTTAACATCCGCACCCAGAATCTCACGACCTTCCGTCAGAATGGAATCCATTTCAGATCCACCAACAATGTGACGTAACGCAGACTCAGATGCATTCGCCAGACTGGCTTCCGGATCACGGACTTTCAGCAGGTAAGCCTTAGGATCAGAGATGACGTACTGAACGGTGATAGACACGTCAACAATGTTCTCATCTTCTGTCAGCATCAGAGAACGGTGATCGTAAGCATTTACCCGGGTCACGTTAACCGGCGTAACCTGATCAATTAAAGGTGGGTTCCACTGCAGACCCGGCATAACCGTTTCGCTGAATTTACCCAGACGCAGCACAACACCACGCTCTTGCTGATCCACGGTATAGAAGCCTAAAGCCGCCCAACCAACCAGCAAAATAACGATCAGAATGCCAAACAGGCCACCCGATGGCGCTGCCGGTTTGCCACCGGAACCGCCGGACTTGTTCGGTTTACCGAAAATTCCGTTAAGTTTCTCCTGCAGCTTTTGCAGCGCCTCATCCAGATCAGGTGGCCCCTGATCATTATTGCCGCCGCCATTACGCTTACCACCAGAGTTCCAGGGATCCTGATTATTCCCGTTACCACCAGGCTCATTCCAAGCCATACTGTTCTCCGTTCTAGAACCGTTAATGCTTTGTCTTTACCGAATCGACAGGTAAAGCACCATATCTACCAAAATTGTATGTAGCTTAATCATAGTATGCAACGCCCGAAGTACGCAGCTTACTTTTAAAATTCAGATATTTGCCATCACTGCAGCCACTCAGGCTTGTTGACATCAGCCCCCAGGTAACGTTCCGCCGG
The DNA here is from genome assembly GCF_017051665.1 of Aliamphritea spongicola. Taxonomy (NCBI): domain Bacteria; kingdom Pseudomonadati; phylum Pseudomonadota; class Gammaproteobacteria; order Oceanospirillales; family Oceanospirillaceae; genus Aliamphritea; species Aliamphritea spongicola. Next base: position 238,809 of record NZ_JAFIDL010000006.1, on the reverse strand, counting down.
AATACTTACCTTGCTGAGAATCTGCATAAAGTCTTTACGTTGCAAACGCACTTCCAGATGACTTTCGCCGGCATCATCATAGGTTTCATTCAGTACCGCACCCTGACCATACAGCAAGGCACGGAAAGCACCTTCAGACGGCGCCACCTGAATGGAATCATGGAAGACATCATCCGCCAGACGCTCAGAAATCGCCTGAAACAGTAAATCAGTTCCCTGCCCGGTTGCTGCTGAAACCCATACCCGAACGGGCACACCTTCATCATTACGGTCAATACGAGGCTCGATACCCGTCATACGGTCAATCTTGTTATAGACCTCAAGACATGGCACCTCATCCGCATTAATTTCTGCCAGCACCGCATTCACTTCATCAATATGTTCCTGACGATCCTCATCAAAAGCATCAATCACATGCAGCAATAAAGTAGCTTCAGTGGTTTCCTGCAAAGTTGCCCGGAAAGCCTCAACCAGTTTATGGGGCAGGTGACGGATAAAACCTACGGTATCAGCAAGAATTGCCTGTCCGACATCCGCTACCTCTATACGGCGCAGGGTCGGATCAAGCGTGGCAAACAACTGATCGGCTGCGTACACCTCTGCCTCAGTCAGCTGATTAAACAGCGTTGACTTACCAGCGTTGGTATAACCAACCAGCGATAAGCCCGGCACTTCAGCACGGCTACGGGCACGACGCCCCTGGTCACGCTGCTTGCGGACTTTTTCCAGTCGCTTGAGAATACTTTTGATGCGGGCACGCAGTAACCGGCGGTCGGTTTCCAGCTGGGTTTCACCCGGGCCACGTAAACCAATACCACCTTTCTGACGTTCAAGGTGTGTCCAGCCACGAACCAGACGTGTAGACATATGCTCCAGCTGCGCCAGTTCCACCTGAAGTTTACCTTCATGGGTACGGGCACGCTGAGCAAAAATATCCAGAATCAGACCGGTACGGTCCAGCACCCGGCACTGCAACTCTCTTTCGAGGTTACGTTCCTGGCCTGGACTCAGTGAATGATTGAAAATAACCAGCTCGGCATCATACTGACGCACCATGGCTTTCAATTCTTCAACTTTACCGCTACCGATAAATAACTTAGGGCTGGGCTGATGGCGACTACCGGTAAGAATATCTACAGGATCGGCGCCAGCAGAAAGCGCGAGTTCTTCTAACTCTTTCGGGCTTTCCCGGTCCGCCTCATCAGCCATATCTATGTGGACAAGAATGGCGCATTCGCCAGACTCGGGACGCTCAAAAAACAAATAGAACCTCAGTCAGCCGATTCATCACCCTGTGGCAACTTAACCGGACGGGCCGGTACCACAGTTGAGATTGCGTGTTTATAGACCATCTGGCTGACAGTATTTTTAAGCAGGATAACAAACTGGTCGAATGACTCGATTTGCCCCTGTAGCTTGATACCATTTACCAAGAAAATAGAAACGGGTACGCGTTCTTTACGCAGTACGTTCAGATAAGGGTCTTGTAAAGATTGCCCTTTTGACATTGGAAGCTCCTTCCTGTGAATCGATAATAAAAAGGTATGCGCAACTCAAATCCTGTTAAAAATCCTGCGCATGTGACCGCCTCAAAAAAGCCGGACGGTCCGAAAAATTCAAGCTACAGCATTATATAATGCCACCCTCTAACAATTTCAAGGCATTATTTGTTAAATTTGGATCATTTGAAGCTAAAGTTTTCAAATCAGGCCAGCTGCGCAACCAGGTTATCTGCCGTTTCGCCAACTGACGGGTCGCCACGATGCCTTTGTGAATCATTGTTTCACGGTCCCACTGGCCCTGAAAATGCTCCCACATCTGGCGGTAACCGACACAACGAATCGACGGCATAGAAGCATCCAGATCGCCGCGATCCCACAAAGCTCTTACTTCTTCTTCAAAGCCCTGCTCCAGCATCAGATGAAAACGCTGCTCAATACGCTGATGCAATACCGAGCGCTCTGTCGGCATCACACACAAAGACTGCATATTATAAGGCGCACGTGAGGCTTCCTGTGCCTGCCAGTGCTCTGTCATAGACTTACCGGTCAGCTCATATACTTCCAGCGCACGCTGCAACCGTTGCGGGTCATTCGGGTGAATTCGCTCAGCTGAAACCGGATCAACCTCCGCCAGCCGCTTATGCAGAACTTCCCAGCCCTTGCTATTAGCTTCATCCAGCAAACGCTGACGCACCACCGGATCAGCTTCAGGCATATCTGCCAACCCTTTCATCAGCGCCTGGTAATACAGCATGGTCCCGCCCACCAGCAGAGGAATCTTGCCTTTCGCAGTAATCTCAGCCATATGGGCTAATGCATCACGACGGAAATCAGCGGCAGAATAGGCTTCAGAGGGATCAAGAATATCCACCAGACGGTGGGGATACCGGGCCAGCAGCTCAGCTTCAGGGGTGGCGGTACCAATATCCATCTGACGATAGATCATGGCCGAGTCCACACTGATAATCTCACAATCCAGCAAATCACAAAGGGCCATGGCCAGATCAGTTTTACCTGCCGCAGTGGGGCCCATCAGAAAAATTGCCGGTGGCAAAGACGTTGTCACGTCGTACTCCAAAATTAAAAACAGTTTAATGCGAACAACACAAAAGGATCACTGACCGCGCATAAACAGGCCATCCAGCTCCTGCATGGACATCTGTGTCCAGGTAGGTCGCCCATGGTTACACTGACCGCTGCGTTCCGTTTGTTCCATATCCCGCAGCAAAGCATTCATTTCCGGCAGAGTGAGCTGACGGTTCGCCCGCACAGAACCATGGCACGCCATGGTGGCCAGCAATTCATTGATATGCTCCTGAACCTTACGGCTGTTACCGAACTGCTGCATATCAGCAATAACATCAAGAATCAGCTTGGTTACATCACCGTTCGCCAGCGCCACCGGCACCTGCCGGATCACAATGGTCTCTTCCCCCATACGGGCAATTTCAAACCCGAGCTGGCGGAAAACTTCACTTTGTTCTTCTGCGCAATCAGCCTCACCGCTGCTGACTGCCATACTTACCGGCACCAATAACGGCTGGCTGCGAACACCCTCTGCCTCATAAGCCGTTTTCATCCGCTCATATACAATCCGCTCATGGGCGGCATGCATATCCACTACCACAAGACCAGTATCATTTTGCGCAAGAATGAACACACCGTGTAATTGCGCGACAGCATACCCCATTGGCGGGCACTTCGTCTCATCAACATCCGGCATGACTGCCCCGGACGCATCTCCTCCTGTACCCATACTGCCAGACACAGGGCCACCGAATGAAGCCGGGGCAGGTGAAGGATGTAACTGACCATACTGCTGAATCTGTTCACGCACCTGGCCAACAGAAGGCCGGTCTGCCTGCTGCGTCTGCTGATACAACGGCATCCGCCCCTGCTGAAATGTCTGGCCTACGCCGGCAACACCCGGTGAAGGCAGAAAATCACTGGTTGGCGCATTACCGCCATTTGCCAGCACAGACTCAGGAATACCGGTGGTATCTTCACCGGTTTGCGGCCGCATATCGGCAATTACCCGGTGAGTGGTTCGGAAGATAAAGTCATGCACCAGCCGGCTTTCACGGAAGCGCACCTCATGCTTGGTCGGGTGAACGTTCACATCCACCAGCGCCGGATCAAGTTCCATAAACAGCACATAGGCAGGATGACGGCCATGGAATAGCACATCCTGATAGGCCTGGCGCAGTGCATGGGAAACCACCTTATCCCGGATCACCCGGCCATTGACAAAAAAGTACTGTAAATCAGGCTGACTGCGGGAAAAGGTCGGCAAACCTACCCAGCCCCACAACCTCAGGCCGGAAGCATCGGCACTGACATCCACCCGCATTGACTCTTCGATAAACGCCGGTGACATCAGGCTGGCAATGCGTCGCTCCTGTTCTGCTTCGGTAGACGCCGGACGCAACTGATGAATAATTTTCTGGTTATGCCGCAGGGTAAAGCCCACATCAAAGCGACTTAACGCCAGCCGTTTAACCACCTCTTCCAGGTGTTTAAATTCAGTCTTCTCTGTTTTAAGAAACTTACGTCGCGCCGGGGTATTGAAAAACAGATCGCGCATTTCCACTGTCGTCCCCGCAGGATGCGCTGCCGGAGAAATTTCAGCCACCATATCCCGGCCTTCGGTCTGCACCTGCCAGGCACTCTCCTGATCCGCCGTACGGGATGTCAGGGTCAGCCGCGACACTGAACTCACCGATGCCAGCGCTTCCCCCCGGAAGCCAAGGCTCTGCACAGCTTCCAGATCATTCAGATCACGGATTTTACTGGTAGCATGTCGGCTCAGGGCCAGAGAGAGATCTTCCTTCTCAATGCCGCTGCCGTTATCCCGTAACCGAATCAGCTTTACACCGCCCTGCTCAATATCCAGCTCAATACGGTCAGCACCGGCATCCAGACTGTTCTCAAGAATCTCTTTAACCACTGAAGCCGGGCGCTCGACAACCTCACCGGCAGCGATCTGGTTCGCCAGACGTGGCGAGAGCAAATGGATACGGGACATAAATTACACTCGATACTGAAATGAACAGTTAACCAGACACATCAGCTGGTTGGGATCTGCAGCACCTGGCCAACCCGGATATGATCCGCATTTTTCAGGCCATTAGCTTTACGCAACGCCGCCATGGAAACACCGTTACGACGGGCAATAACCGATAAAGTATCGCCTCTGACAACCTTATATTTTCCGGCGACAGACTTGCCCTGATTACCGCCCTGCTTTTGCCAGGCCAGATACGTAAGGGCCGGAGGTTTGGCTACGAAATGCGCCTTAATGCCGGCAAAAATCGCCTGCGCCATCTTCTTCTGATATGACTTAGACTTCAGCTTTCGTGCTTCTTCCGGGTTGGTAATAAAGCCGGTCTCTACCAGAATGGACGGAATATCCGGCGATTTAAGTACCACAAACCCGGCCTGCTCGACCCGCTTCTTATGCATTTTTGCAAAGCGGCTCATATTTTTATGGACGGTTTCAGCAATCACCCGGCTGTCACTGCGGCTGGCGGTCATCGACATATCGAGCAATACTTTTGCCAGCACATCATCCTTATCCTCCAGGCTGACGCTGCCCACGCCACCGATCAGGTCGGTACTGTTTTCCCGCTTGGCTAACCAGCGACCCATTTCGCTGCTGGCTCCCCTTGGAGACAATACCCACACAGAGGCACCTTTAGCACGTTTATCCTTAAAGCCGTCCGCATGAATCGACACAAACATATCCGCGTTATTCTTGCGTGCCCGACTGGTGCGGCTGCGCAGACTGATGTAATAGTCACCGTCACGTGTCAGTTGTGGCGTAAAGCCCGGCTCTTTCTGCAACAGCTTCTTCAGCTCACGGGCAATACCAAGCACCACATCTTTCTCTTTCTCGCCCCGCGGTCCTACAGCGCCGGGATCGTCTCCCCCGTGGCCAGCATCAATGGCAATCACCACATTACGCAGCTTATCCGGATTATTAGCTGTAGGTGTTGCCCGCTTAACAGTCTCGGCAACCTTCTCTGGCTGATAGAGGTCCACCACCAGACGGTGGCCATATTTATCATTCGGGCTGAGTGCAAAACTCTTAGCGCGGACATCTGATTTCAGATCCAGCACGATGCGCAGATCGTTTTTATCCTTTGCACCACTGCGGATACGCTCTACCGGACTCTTGGTCAGGTTCAGCTGATTAAGATCCGCCTTAAATTTAGCGTTATCCACATCCAGAACAATGCGGTCAGGATTCTTCAGGGTAAACAGCTTATGACTGGCACTGGCACTGAGGTCAAAAACCAGGCGGGCGTGATCCGGCGCAATCCACAGGCGCACGTTTTTCACATCGGCAGCACCAACCACCGCCGACATCAACGCACACACAAACATCAGACTTAAACGGGCAACACGCAACATATTCAGTTTCATCCTTACTCGGCAGCGGCCTGCAAATTCACCAGCAACTGCTCCCCTTTAGCAGTTTGAGGCAACAACTCAATCTGCCGTCCTTCCCCCTGGACGGTGATATTCAGTAATAGATCGGCAGGCGGCAACACACCTTCACCTTTTTCCGGCCATTCAATCAGACACAACGCATCATCGTGGAAATAATCCCGGATACCAAAGTACTCAAGCTCTTCCGGATCTCCCAGACGGTAAAGGTCAAAGTGATACACATCCCGGCCGGTCAGCTCGTAGGGTTCAACCAGTGTATAGGTAGGACTCTTAACCGCTCCCTTATGACCGGCCCCCTGAATGATGCCCCGGCACAGAGTGGTTTTACCCATGCCAAGATCACCATTCAGAAATACCACACCACCGCTGGCGGACGCCGCCAGATTGCTGCCAAAAGCCACCATGGCTGCTTCATCAGCGATAAAAAAACACTGCTGCTGATACTCTGACACCGTACTTACTTCCTTCACTTTGTCTGCTATTTGGGGAAAACGTTAACAACTTTGGGTAATTGTGCCAACAGATCAGTGGCTTGCATACCTCGCTGACCATTTTTTGCAGCCTCATCCGCTGCTTTTCCATGGATATACACACCAACACGGGCAGCATCAGTAAATTCCAGCTTCTGCGCCAGCAGCGCGCCTATAATTCCGCTGAGTACATCTCCCATGCCACCACTGGCCATTCCGGGATTACCCGCCGAACACAGGTGCATGGCATCGCCGTCACAACTCAGGGTACCCGCCCCCTTCAGTACCAAAGTGCCGCCAAAACGGTCCTGCAGGGCCTCTGCAGCAGCAAAACGGTCTGCCTGAACCTTTGACACAGAGGTTTCCAGCAATCGTGCAGCCTCACCGGGATGAGGTGTCAGCAACCAGTTACTGTGTTTACTTCCATCCAGCTTGCCATTGATCACCAGCAGGTTAAGCGCGTCCGCATCCATCACCAGCGGTTTTTTATCGGAGCCGCAGTTATCCAGCACCGCCATCAGCAACTGCTCGCCCCAGGCGTTCTGCCCAAGGCCCGGACCAATCACCACCACCGATGCACGCTCAATGAGAACCGCAAGATCATGGCCACTGCGCACCCCGTGCACCATGATTTCCGGTGCCCGGGTCAGTGCCGCAGTCACATGCTCTGCCCGGGTTGCCAGGCTCACTAAACCGGCACCGGTCCGTCCTGCCGCCTGCGCGGCCATGATTGCCGCTCCGCCCATACCATAATCACCGCCGATCACCAGCACATGACCAAAGTGTCCTTTATGACTGGAAGCACCCCGTGGCGGCAACAGTTCGGCCAGATCTTCCCGGCAGGTACGGAAACCACTGACCGGAATAGACTCATAGATATCATCAGCAATGCGCAGGCTGTCGAAATGCAACTGCCCACAATAATCCACACCTTCGTGGGTAAGCATGCCCTGCTTCATACCGATAAAAGTTACCGTATGATCAGCACGAACCGCATCACCCAGCACCGCACCGGTGTCACTGCACAGGCCGGAAGGTATATCCACCGCGAGTACTGGCTTACCTGACAGGTTAATCTGCCGGATCGCCCCCACAAAGGGTTCAGCAACCGAGCCATTAAGTCCGGTACCGAGCAATGCATCGACAATCACCTCCCCCTGCAGGTTCATCCCCAGACGGTAACGGTGACACTCAACACCCTGATCACACATCCAGTCGTAAGCCTGTCGCGCTTCGCCACGCAGCTGCACCGCAAAATCATCCAGCCGGGACACACAGACAACCTGCACCTGAATGCCCTGTTGCTGAGCCAGTGCCGCCATCACAAAACCGTCGCCGCCGTTATTGCCGGTACCGCAGAGAATGCTCAGAGAGTGCACGTCCGGCCACTGGTGCATCAGCCGGTCAAAGGCCACGTGTCCGGCCCTTAACATCAATTTAAAGCCAGGCATCCCGGCACTGATTGCTGCTGCATCCAGTGCCCGGGTCAGTTCAGCTGTGTATAATGCAGCGGGTAATTGCGAAGACTTAGCCACGGTATAAGATCTCGACTCGGAATTTGGCTTCATTATATCCAACCTACAGTAAAAACAGCTACTAAGACCCGGCCATAATGCATCAGGACTCAAAATCACTTGCCGCCCTCAGTCAGGCAATTAAAGCTGCCGCGCTGAAACAGGGCTTTCAGCAATGCGGTATCAGCGATACTGACATCAGTCCGGAGTCAGAGGCCTATCACCGCTGGCTTGAAAACGGCTACCACGGTGAAATGGGATATCTGGAAAACAATATCGAGAAGCGTCTGGATCCGTCACTGCTGGTTGAAGGTACCCGTCGGGTTATCTGTGTCAGGATGAACTGCCTGCCACCGGATATTCAGACACTGAAAATCCTTAAGAACCCTGACAAAGCCTACATATCCCGCTACACCATGGGTCGTGATTATCACAAGCTGATGCGTAAGCGCCTGACTCGGCTGGGGAAGGACATAGAAACGCTGATCGGTGAATTTGGCTACCGGGCCTTTGTCGACAGCGCCCCCGTGCTTGAACGGCCACTGGCCCGCAAAGCCGGCATTGGCTGGCAAGGCAAGCACAGCCTGATCCTGAACCGTGAAGCCGGCTCCTGGTTTTTACTGGGTGAACTGTTTGTCGACCTGCCCCTGCCGGTAGACGAACCCTATGAAGAAGAACACTGTGGCAAATGCCAGGCCTGCATCGATGTTTGCCCAACGAAAGCTATCGTTGAACCCTATGTGGTGGATGCCCGGCGCTGTATTTCTTATCTGACCATCGAATACAACGGCAGCATTCCCACGGAGCTACGGCCGCTAATGGGCAACCGGATCTTCGGCTGTGATGACTGCCAGCTTATCTGCCCCTGGAACCGCTTTGCACAGGCCTCAGCAGAAGATGACTTTAAACCCCGACACGGGCTGGATGATAAAAACCTGAGGGAATTACTTAACTGGGATGAAGCCACGTTTCTCAAACGTACCGAAGGTTCAGCCATACGCCGCAGCGGCTACCAGGGCTGGCAGCGGAATATAGCTGTCGCACTGGGTAACGGCATTAACAGCCCGGAATCCAGAACCGCACTGCACAACCTGCTCAGCAATCCCGATACCAGCGAGCTGGTGAAGGAACACGCCCAGTGGGCACTGGATCACCTGAGCAGCCGGGACGATGTCACAGCAACGCCCCTGCCCATAGCAGTACACCCAAGAGCAACCAAGCTGGCCGACTGAAACGACCAGCTTAGATGCTTATCTTACAGATCAGGTTTTAAAACGGCCCACAAGACTGTGCAGACGGTCTGCCATCTGGCTTAACTTATCGGTATCACCGGCAGACTCCTGAGCACTGTCCAGCGTGGTTTCAGACAGGGTATCAATCTCTACGGCATTCTTTTCGATATCCTTAATCACATCCAGCTGTTCATTAACCGCGGTAGCAATCTGAGTCTGCATCGCTTCCACATCCGCCATCAGGCGCTTGGTTTCGTCCAGCTCAGAGGCGGTCTCATTCACCATGGCGATGCCCCGCTCAGCATTTTCCATTGAATCTTCCACCCGACGCACAGAATCATCTGCAGTTTCCCGCAGCTTCTCCATGGTTTCCTGAATATTAACCGTAGCTTCCTGAGTCCGTGAGGAGAGGGTCCGAACTTCGTCAGCCACCACCGCAAAACCCCGCCCCTGCTCGCCGGCACGGGCCGCCTCAATAGCCGCGTTCAGCGCCAGTAAACTGGTCTGCTTAGCAATATCATTGATCACCTCCAGAATGGAGCTGACCTGATCAATCTCACCGGACAGCGCATTGATAGAACTTGCTGACTCCCGGGTAAAGCCCACCAGCTGATCAATTTCATTCACAGAACGCTGTGCATGATCCGCACCACTGACCATCTTCTCACCGGCACTAACCATCGCATTGAGGGTTTCGTTACTGCTCTGAGCCACATTATCAATTGAGTAAGAAAACTCCGTCATGGCCGTTACAATCAGCTCACTCATGGAACGCTGTTGCCCCATGCGGGAGGCAGTGTCACCGGACTGTTGCGCCAACTGATTAGTAACTGCCGTGAGGCTTTCCGCGGTTTCGCTGGCCTGCGCCACCACCCCGCGAATGTTGGCGATAAACACATTAAATGCTGTTGCCAGCTCACCAATTTCATCTTTGCGCTTGGCGCTTTCCAACTGGGTTGTCAGATCGCCGTCACCCTCTGCAATTTCCTGGAAGGATGTCACCAGCTCCCGCAACGGATTCACCAGCAAACGTGACAGCAGCAAGCCAAACAACACCGCTGCAATCAGCACCACCAGTACCACAACAGCGCTGGTCCGGGTAATAGAACCAAGAATCTGCTCTTCGCTGGCGAAGGCTTCCGACATGCTCATCTCAGAAATCAGCGCCCAGCGTAAACCGTCAACTTCCACCGGGGTATACGCCGAAAGCACCTCTTCACCGTAATACCCCTGATTCCGGGTCACACCGGTATCACCCTGCAACGCCGCTTTAACTCCGTCAGAGCTGACCTTTTGCAGCGCCACGCCGGTGCGCCGGTTCTGAATCTGTTCAACGCTGTCCTGCCAGCCAGTAGCAGAGATTTCACCGAAGTACTGATCCGGCGATTCAATCAGCCGGCGGCTATCAGTCCGCAGGCGCTGATCATCCCCCACCAGATACACTTCACCGCTTTGCCCCAGCCCGACATCTGCCCAGTGTTTATTGCTGGTCAGCGCCAGTGTTACCCGCTCAACCGGCAGCCTTACCACCAGAGTGCCGACATTCTTATCTTTCTCAAACACCGGCGAAGAAAGAAATGCCGCCGGCGTGCCAAAATCTGCAAAGTAAGTATTAATGTCCGTCAGGTATACCTCACCTGCCGCCGCATCTTTGGCTTTATTCCAGGCCTGTACCAGACCACTGTCAATGCCGCTGGTCAGATCCGTGGCGTAATCCACATTCTTCGCCACCGAATAAACCACACGGCCTTCAGGGCTGACGATCAGCACATCAGGAAAACCAAACTCTTCCTGAAGACGGCGTAAGCCCGGATGGTACTGTGAGTGATATAAATCATAGCGGGCATTAAACTTGGTAATTTTCTTCGCCTGATCCAGCGCCTGCTTTTCCCCTAAAGGGTTTGGATTGGTGCTGATATAACGCATCTGGAAATAACGCGCCGGATCATCCAACGCTGCCTGGGCATTGCCAGCGTCCGCACCGTTAAATCCCGGATCCCGCTGTTTAAATTCGTCAGAAAAGGCGCCGCTGTAGAAACCGCTAAGGCTTTGCTGCTGCTCAGCATCAACCTTCTTATTCACGTCAAACGAGCTGGAGAAATACCCCGTGGCAACCACGGTCTGTTCATTTTCAGCAATGCTTTTAACCAGGCTTTTCAAATCGCTGATGTAACTGACCAGCTGATCTTTTTTCATCTCCCGCACAGCAATCAGCTTGGCGGAGGCAGCATCATCGAGGGCAACGTTCACTTCGTTGGAGGTGGCATACATTACAACTGCACTGGCGCAAATCAGGGGGATAATGCCAATCGATACAATGGCCAGTAGGATACGTGTCTTAATCGTCATACTGCTTCTCTCAATACTCGAAGCCGCTGACAGGGAATGTTTACGCAAATAGCCACACGAACATCCGGCCTGACAACAGCCACCGTTACGCACGTCCTTATGTCACTTCACCAGCGTCCGGCTGAGCTTTATTGTTTTAGGAAATAAAATGCGGCGGACACAGCGACATTTAAGTTGTACCGGTAAGCCCCCTCAAGCCACCGGACAGATGCCTATTAATAAACCCTGTTTGAAAAAAAATAGAAACCCTGCAAACGGGCTGAGAATTGCAGTACAGGAGAGATAAACAGCTTTATAAAAAAATAAACCCCGGACAAGCCGGGGTTCAGTGCAGAAAAGCAACGTCATTAAAAACGCTTAATCATTGAAATGCTTAGAATAAACGTGCCCAAAGCAATAGATATTAAAACGCTAAATTAGCAGCCACTCATTCTAAAGTTTAAGATACTCATTTTGGGCATTGGTTGCACAACCAACCAACACGACCGGATTACAGGTTAAAGAAGTGCTCGCGGTAATGTTTTAACTCGTTGATGGAATCTTTAATATCATCCATCGCCAGATGAGAGCCCTTCTTCTCGAAACCGTTCAGCACTTCCGGCCGCCAGCGACGGGCCAGCTCCTTGATACTGCTGACATCCAGATTACGGTAGTGGAAATAGCTTTCAAGCTCAGGCATGTACTTCACCAGAAAACGCCGGTCCTGACCGATACTGTTACCGCATATCGGCGAGGCCCCCTGATCCACATACTGTTTGATGAACTCAAGGGTTTCTTCTTCCGCCTGACGCTCGCTGATCTGAGACGCCTTCACCCGGGCAGTCAGCCCGGAACTGCCATGCTGATTGGTACACCACTCATCCATCGCATCCAGCAATTCATCAGACTGTTTAACAACCAGACTAGGCCCCAGCGCCAGAATATTCAGATCCGCATCGGTCACAATGGTGGCAATTTCGATAATTCGTTCCCGTTCAGGATCAAGACCGGTCATTTCCAGATCGATCCAGATCAGATTATCTTGCCTAGACATACGGCAATTCCCCTTAGATTTCAGCACTGTTATTTAAAAGTGTTATAGAATACCTTAGCAGGCCGCTGAAAAACTATCTGTGCGACACTTAGCGCAACAAAAACTTTGTTTTCAGCGGCCCGAATATAATCAGATTTTACTGTATCTATACGGCGCAACAAACTTAATGGCCAAACGCAAACTCACCCGCCGCCAGGCGTGGCGCATACAAAAAATTCAGGACGAACGTTCTGAACGGGCAAAGCGTAAAAACTCCAACATTGATCAGCAACTGGAAGGCGGAGAACTCGGCCCGGAACAGCATGGCCAGATCATTTCTCATTTCGGCCGCCAGGTGGATGTTGAAGCACTGGAAGGTGAACACCGCGGGGAGATTTTCCGCTGCCACATGCGCACCAACCTGAGCAGCCTGGTCACCGGCGACAGAGTCATCTGGCGTGCCGGTGCAGAACATGGCGTGGTGGTCGCTACGGAAGAACGCCAGTCAGTCCTCCAGCGACCAAATAACCACGGTGAACTGAAACCGGTCGCGGCCAATATTGATCACATTGTTATCACCATTGCCGTCGAACCGATGCCCCATTACAACCTGATCGACCGTTATCTGGTGGCAGCAGAAGTCAGCGGCATTGAACCGGTTCTGCTGGTGAATAAACAGGACCTGCTGAACGACGATAACCGCGAATACATCGAAGGCATGATCCGCCTTTATACCGACATCGGTTACAAGGTACTGCAGGTATCCACAACCCGTGAAGACGGTCTGGATGAACTTAAGGCCATACTCAACGGCCGTATCAGCGTCTTTGTCGGTCAGTCCGGTGTCGGTAAATCTTCTCTGATCAATGCATTGCTTCCCGGCGTTGACCTTAAAGTCGGCGCATTATCTGAAGCTACCCGCAAGGGCACACACACCACCACAACCGCCCGCCTGTTCCACTTCCCGGACGGCGGCGACCTGATCGACTCACCGGGCATCCGGGAATTTGCACTGTGGCACATTGAAAAAGATCGCATCATCGAAGGCTTCACAGAATTTGCGCCTTTTCTTGGCCTTTGCAAGTTCCGTGACTGCCAGCATGAACAGGAACCTCACTGCGCCATAAAGCAAGCAATTGAAGACCAAAAAATCAGTGCTCAAAGAGTAAATAGTTACAAACATATACTCACTTCGAGGGAAGAAACTTAACTATCTTGTAAATAAAAGGTTTAATGTGCCGAAAACCTCTCTTAACAAAGACTTAACCAGAGTGGTTTTCGTTTGATAAGTGACCGGCATCAGGACCATTAATGAGCACGATCCAGCCATACGACGCAGAAGAATGGACGCAATACCTGACGGATAAAGATTTTTCCGTCCGGGCCAGCAGTCTGCGCCGCATTCAGAAGGCATTGCAGTCGGATAAAACATCCATGAAGGATCTGAACCGGCTGATTAAAGCAGATCCGTTACTCTGTCTGCATGTTGTAAAAGCAGCCAGCATCCTGCACGCAGAAAAAGGCTCCGTGGTCACCGGCGTCGAACATGCCATCAGCTCATTAGGCACCGATAACCTCGAAAACCTGATCAATGGCATGAAAGGCACCCGCCTGAACGCCCACAGCACCGCTGACAAAATGTATTTCCGGGCAACCGCCAACAGTCACCATGCAGCGGTTCAGGTACGCTCCTGGCTGGAACGGGCCCGCAAAGGTATGTTTACCGAAGAAAGCTATTTGGCCGCACTGTTTTACGGCATCGGTCACTGGGCTCTCTGGCATCATGCACCGCTGCATATGTCCCAGATGCAGGTCAAAATCCGTGAACAGGGTAAAGACAGCGAAACCGTCGAGCGTGAGCTTTTTGGCTGCACCATCAAGGACATTTCCCACGGCCTGGCGGTCTCCTGGAACCTTCCGGAACTGGTACAATCCTCGCTGGCTGAAGACCTGCCACTGAATAAACGCACTCTGATGAAACTCCATCAGCGTTCACTGGAAGATCCCCGCCTGCGCGGTGAAGAACTGCGGGAACTGAACCATCTTGTCCAGCAGCGTTTTTTCCCGGTGAAACTGGCCAACTGGCTGGCAGGCACAGCCACCTTTGGCTGGCACAAACCCAACACCCTGCACATCATTGATATTGTCAGTGACTATCTGAAAAGCGAACTGGGCGCCACCATGGCACTCCTGCATCAGAACTGTGCCCAGTCATCCCGCGATTACTTCGTGGTCGGTACCCTGACGCCAGCTGCAGAAATGCTGTTTATTCCTTCCAGAAATAACCAGGGCGGCTATAAATTATCGGAAACGGAATACAAATACTGCAGCAAGCACTTCCCGATCCCACGGCCTCGCAAAATTCAGACAGCGGTCACGTCAGACTCCAGCCTGAAAGACCCGGCCCTGATTGCTACAGTGAACGAACGTTTCCTTCAGTATCCTGAAGATTACCAGCACCCCACTGAAGTACTGAAAGACCTGCTTAAAGTACTGATTCAGGGTGTCGGCCTGGAACGGGTCAGCCTCAATACCGTCAATACCAAAAGCCAGATCGTTAAAGTGATTCACAGTATTGGCTTCAGCAAAGACAATCCGCTGAACCAGTCCATGCATCAGATCGATTCTCAGAGCCTGTTCAGCCGCCTGTATGATAAAGTGGCCTGCATTCTGGTGAATCAGGACAATACTCACCGGATCAGCAAGATGCTGCCCGACAGCTATAAGCAACACATTAATGATTCTAACTACTTACTGATGTCAGTCTTTATGAACAGCAAACCAGTTGCTATTGTCTATGCAGATATGGGCGAAGACGCCAGCCTGATAGAAACCGTACAGCACAAACAGTTCAAGCAACTCTGTACGGCAGCAACCAACTGCCTGGCGGCACTGTCCAAGAATTAACTTTAATCCGCCTATTCCGGGATACAGTCTATGTCACTGCCTTTACTGGTTTCTCCTGCACAGCTTGCCGAACAGCTTGACCGCGATCCGGGTCAGATTGTCATCATTGACCTTTCATCTGCTGAAAATTACGCCACTAAACATCTGCCCGGCGCCCGTCACATGGCCCCGGCAGGGCTGCTTTGCGGTGAACAGCCAATACCGAACAAACGGCCATCAGACGCCCAGTTCAGTGCACTGCTTGCCTCACTGGGTATCACACCGGACAGCCACGTCGTGGTCTATGACGATCAGATGGGCCCGCAGGCCGGCCGGATGATCTGGACCCTGCACGCTGCTGGTCACAGCGCCTGCTCATTTCTCGACGGCCACCTCAAAGCCTGGGAAGACGCCGGCTTTGCAACCACGGCCGAGGTACCGCACTATGAGCCAACCGAATACCCGGCCAGCCTAGACACCCATAACCTGGCCGACATGGAATATATCCTCACCCACTTAAACAACCCTGAGCACTGCATTCTCGACGTCCGCTCCCCTGCTGAATACCGGGGCGAAAAAGTGGTAAACGCCGCAAAAGGCGGGCATATACCCGGGGCGGTTAACTACAACTGGACCAACGCCCTGATCTCTGAACAGGACACCCGCCTGCGACCGGCAGCAGACATTCTTGAAGAACTTGCTGCCCTGGGCGTTACGCCTGACAAAACAGTGATCACCCACTGCCAGACCCACCGGCGATCCGGTCTGAGCTATCTGTTCACGAAGCACCTTGGCTTTGAAAATGTCCGCTGCTACGATGGCTCCTGGTTTGAGTGGGGCAATCATCCAAGTACACCGGTTGAGCAGTAACTCCTTACAACACCGTTAAAATAATTTTCGCTTACCCGCCGTCAGCCATCGCTGTCGGCGGGTAAACTTTGTTAAACGACCTGGATTATTTAAGTGAAAGATAAAATCTTCATTCTGTTACAACACCTCCTGCCACAACACCTGTTATCGCGCTTAGTGGGTAAGCTGGCTGACTGCCGGATCAACTGGGTAAAAAGCACCTTTATCAGCTGGTTCGCCAAACGCTACAACGTCAACATGAGTGAAGCCGTCCAGGAATCACTGAATGCATACCCGGACTTTAACAGCTTCTTTACCCGGGAAATTAAGTTAGACCGCCGCCCACTGGCCGACACAGATATCATCAGCCCGGCAGACGGTGCCATCAGCCAGCTCGGGCCGATTGATCACGGCCGTGTTTTTCAGGCAAAAGGCCGCGGCTATGCATTAACCACCCTGCTGGGCGGCTATAACGACCTGGCCGAACAGTTCATTGATGGCCAGTTCGCCACTGTTTACCTGTCACCGAAAGATTACCACCGGGTACACATGCCGGTAACCGGCACCCTGCGGGACACCATTTATGTACCGGGAGATCTGTACTCCGTAAACCAGACAACCGCTGAAGGTGTGGAAAACCTGTTCGCCCGTAACGAACGCCTGGTGGCAATCTTTGATACCGAATACGGCCCGATGGCAATGATTCTGGTTGGCGCAATGATCGTCGCCGGCATTGAAACTGTCTGGGCCGGTCAGGTTGCACCACAGCAACGCAAAACCTGGCGGATTGAACATTCACCTCAACCGCAGGAACCGGTTGTACTGGAAAAAGGCGCAGAAATGGGCCGCTTTAAACTGGGTTCAACTGTCATTCTGCTGTTCGGCAAAGACGTCATTGAATGGCAGGAAAACCTGCAGGCAGGCAGCCCGGTAAACATGGGCCACGCTTTCGGCAACCGGGTTTAATTCCCGCAATTTGCCACCATATAACAGGCACATACTTAACAAAGCAGTCACCTCCGGAATAAACCGGTACCGTGGCTGCTTTACGGCAAGAAGGTCATGCTATGAGCACCTGGCACAGCATCTTAGAAACGCAGCAGATCAGCATTGATGAACAGGGCTACAGCTACAGCCCTGCCCCGGTTAACCCGGCACTCAGTATTACTCCCCTGACACATTTAGGCCTGTTCAGCGTCATCGGCCCGGATGCAGAAAAATTCCTTCAGGGGCAGATTTCCTGCGACATGCGCGATATCAGCAATGGCTTCAGCCGCCTGGCATCACACAACAACGTCAAAGGCAGCATGATCAGCCTGAGCAGGGTAATACCCGCCGAAGGCGGATTCTGGCTGCGTACCAACCGCCAGATCCTCAGCAACGCACTGACGGCACTGAACAAGTACATGATGTTCTCCAAAGCCGACGGCAAAGACATCAGCGACACTGTAGTTGGCCTGGGTATACAGGGCAGCGATGCGGCATCTGCACTGGCAGCACTGGGCAACGAACTGCCGGCCGAAGCCGATCAGTTTGTAACACTGGACGGCGGCGTGCTGGTTAAAGTTGCCGGCGAACGCTACGAATTGTGGCTGGAACAGGCACAGGCAGAAGCCGCACTGGAACAGCTGCTTAAAAGCGGCTCACTGACCGGCAGTGAAAGCTGGTTACTCAGCGAAATCCAGCAGGGTATCCCGTCTCTGACACCAGACACGCTGGAGACCTTCATTCCACAAATGACTAACCTGCAGGCCTTTGAGGGCGTCAGCTTCCGCAAGGGCTGCTACACCGGTCAGGAAATCATCACCCGGCTGCAGCACCGCGGCAAACTGAAGCGCCCGATGTTCCGTCTAAGTGTACAGGCGGATACCGCACCGGCTGCCGGCACCGTACTGGCCACTGCCGCCCGCGCCAGTGTTGGCAACGTGGTGTGCAGTGCACCGTCCGGTGATGGCGAATATCAGCTGCTGGCGGTCATGCTGAAAGACGTCTTCGATGACGCCTCTCAGAGCCTGCATCTGGAAACCCAGGAAGGCCCGCAACTGGAACGTCTGGACCTGCCTTACACCCTTGATCCGGAACTGTTTGAAGCCAAACGATGAGTGATCCTATTCTGCTAAAAGTCCTGCATCTGGATAAACAGGCGCAGGACGCGCTCCAGGAACTGTTCAGTCATTCTGTACGGCGTATCTGGATTGAGGGTATGAGCAGTGGCTTTGGCAGTGAACTGTACCGTGCCCGGCAGCTGCGTTTCAGCTGTGGCGATACCCAGTGGCTGGAAGTCGGTACTCTGCGGCAGGCATTCCAGGACGGCTTCAGCTTTGGCCGGCTCGACTGTCAGTTGCGCAATGACGTCACGCCGGACGAAGACACCAGCTGTTGGCTGGAATTGCCCACTGACAGCTACCTGCAAAAGATCGAAATTTATCAGCAACAGGAACGGTTCGACATCGTCGCCAGCAAACTGCAGATGCCGTCAGAAGCGTTCAACTACGACGCCCTGATTCTGCTGCGCTTTGATCAGGGCCCGGGACTGATGATCGGCATTGAGCAGGACTTTATTGACGGTGAACTGGTGGTCCTACTCAGTGACGACCCGGACAGCCAGATCAGTGAGAACCTGCAACTGCGCCGCCAGTTTAACGGCCGGGAAGATCTCAACTAAACCACCGGTCTCTGGCAGACAAAAAAACGGCATCCCCTTTCAGGTATGCCGTTTTTTTATAGCCGTTACGACTTAGAGTACAGCGCTCATCTGCACCTTAACCTGCCAGCCTTCAGCGGTTTTCTCTACGGCATTTAACAGCAAAAAGCTCTGACCTTTGCCGGTCAGACGACTGATCAGTAGCCCATTGCTACCCTGCTCTACACTGAGCAGATTATCCACTTCAAAACCTTCCGTAAAATCCGGCAGCTCAGCATCATCCAGACTTACCCGGGCAGCCCCCGCAGAACGGACGGCATAATCATCTGCCAGGCTGTTAAAGGCGGTGTTATCAATCTCTGTATCAGTATCGGCAAAACCTGCTGCTGAGGTTAACCCGCCGGCACCGATATCAATACGACGCTTCCAGCCATCAGAGGTATTGCTCAGAACCTCGACCGCCAGTCCCTTAAAGCCACCATCCTTAAAACTGATATCCCAGTTTTTCACCAGCAGAGCTGTATCATCCTTAGCATCCAGCGCCAGCGTATCCACCTGTGCTTTCAGCTCCGGTAAGCCAAATGGCCCGCCGGCAAACATCTGGCTGATCGCCTCCAGCCCCTGCAGATTTTTGCTGCTGTCATACGGAAACTGCCCCAGCAACGAATCGGCATCGTAAAACTTATTCAACCCGTCGATATCTTTAGCGTTCATCAGCGGTTGCCACTGGTTATTCAGTGCCACCAGCTCCTCAGGTGCAGCAGCCTGCACACCGGCTGACATTAACACGCTGATCGCAACTGCCGGCGCCGCCAGCTTACCCATCCATTTTTTCATTCCCTGATTCCTTGTAGTTTGAAATAAAACGTTTCACCTGTCCGGCAGGCAAAATTCGCCATACTCAGACACAATAAATATTGTCCGGTTCCCGTCAGATTAATTACACAATCCTTCAGGGCTTTGCTGCCAGACGGGACTCCCGGTAAAAACTGTAAACACCTGCCATTGCAATCACCAGACCGCCCAGCAACATATAGTTATCAGGCACTTCATCGAATACCAGATACCCCAGCAACGCAGCCCAGATCAGCACCGTATACCGGAAAGGAGATACAAAGGCGATTTCACCTACCCGCATGGTCATCACCCCACACAGGTAACCGAAAAAGATAAACCCTGCTGCCGCAGCCAGCCCCGCCATCAGCGGCCAGGTAAGCGGCTGCCAGGTTTCAAATAAAGACAGCACACCGCTGCTCACCGTCACCAGAAGCGAACCAACTAGCGCCACAAACAGTGATGAAACATCCGCCGAAAACTGCCGGGTAGAAAGGTCACGAAGCACCAGAAACATCACCCCGGCCACCGAGAACATAACATACACATTGAAGCTGTCTGCTCCCGGACGAACAATCAGCAGCACGCCGATAAAGCCAATAATGATCGCCGTATAACGCCGCCAGCCGACCTGCTCACCCAACCATATGGCACCAATAAAGGTAATCACCAAAGGGACTGCTTGCTGAATCGACGCTGCTGCAGCAATCGGAATATGCATCAGCCCGGTCAGATAACAGAGGGTCGAGCCGCTTTCCCCCAGCGCCCGCCAGCCCATCCAGATCCGGTCCCGGCGTTGCAGACTCTGCCGCAACACACCATAACGCCAGGCCAGTGCAGCAATCAGAGCGGTCACGATCAGACCACGGATAAAGATCGACTGATACAGGCTGATATCCGCCGACATAAATTTCATAATGCTGTCGTTAAACACAAAGCCGGCCATACTGGCCATCATCAGCATTGCGCCGCGCATATTGGGGTTATCAGCAAACACTCAGAACAGCGCTCCCTGATCAGGTTTGGCCTCAAGGCTTTCCAGTTGCCAGTTCACGGGCGTGCGGCCACTGGCTTCGAGATATTCATTAATCTGACTGAACGGCCGGCTGCCAAAGAAGCCGCGAAATGCTGACAGCGGAGACGGATGCACAGATTCAAGTATCAGGTGCTTGCTGTCGTCGATCATCGCCGCCTTCTTCTGGGCATGACTGCCCCAAAGCACGAAAACCACACCGCTGCACTGGCTGTTTACTGTTTCAATAATCCGGTCGGTAAACGGCTCCCAGCCTTTTTTCTGATGAGAGCCGGCTTTGTTATATTCAACCGTCAGCACGGTGTTCAGTAACAGCACCCCCTGCTCCGCCCAGCGCTGTAAAAAACCATGATCAGGCTCAGACACCTGCAGATCCGTCGCCAGTTCTTTGTACATATTTTTCAGGGAAGGCGGCACTTTTACCCCTGGCTGTACGGAAAAGCTCAGCCCGTGGGCCTGGCCTGGCTGGTGATAGGGGTCCTGCCCCAGAATCACAACTTTTACAGCATCCAGCGGTGTGCTTTGCAGTGCCTGCAGCCAGTCAGCGGTCTGTGGATAAACCGCTTTACCTGCGGCCATTTCTCCATCCAGAAACGCAGCCAGCCGCTGCATATACTCCTGCTCAAGCTCCCCTTCGAGATGGGTTTGCCAGCCTGCAGTTGCCGATAACTGCTCTTTAAGCGCTGCAATCACAGTCATTCGCTCTCTCCGCTGTCCTTTACTTTCCCAAGAGGCCTTCCCTGCATCACATCCCGGGTATACACCTTGCCATGCCACAGGGAGTAATAACGCAGCTTACCCGGTCCGTGTGAAATGATGCCCGACAGGACGATCGACAACATATAAATCCACAGGTCGTAGGCTTCCCAGTAAAACCAGGCCAGCGCCAGCAGAACGATCTTCAGCATGATAATCTGACCGCGCAACTGCATCAGCCAGATCCCGTCACTGTACAGCTCTTTCAATACCATCAGGCCGCCGCTGAGTAGCGTCAGCACCAGATAGCTGTGCCAGGCAGACATTGGCAGGTCAAACAGAAACGCCCCGGACAAACCGGCAATGCCAATCAGGTGCAGGGTACGTAAACAAATACTCAGCCAGCGTTTACCGGGAATATTGCGTTTCTTTTCAGGAATTAACCAACTCATTCATCACACCTGTACTGCGGTTATCAGCAACCGCTATTTCACACCGGCTGTTACAGATTTTCCAGCCACAATTCCGGCTGCAGCTGTCCTGTATCAGTTTACGGCGGGCTTAAAGCAAAAAAGCTGCGGCGACTTCTCGCGGCAGCTTTTCCCCTGTTCCGGCAATTATGCCCGCGGGCGCATCGCCGGGAACAGAATAACATCACGGATCGAGTCGCAATCGGCGAAGAACATCACCAGACGGTCGATACCGATACCTTCACCGGCAGTCGGCGGCAGGCCGTACTCCAGTGCGCTGATGTAATCATCATCGAAGTGCATTGCTTCGTCATCACCGGCATCTTTCTCTTCAACCTGTGCACGGAAACGCTCAGCCTGATCTTCAGAGTCGTTAAGCTCCGAGAAGCCGTTCGCCACTTCACGGCCACCGATGAAGAATTCAAAACGGTCGGTAATGAACGGGTTTTCATCGTTGCGGCGCGCCAGCGGAGATACTTCAGCCGGATACTCAGTAATGAAGGTCGGCTGATCCAGACGATCTTCAACAGTTTTCTCGAAGATCTCGATCTGCACTTTACCCAGACCGTAACCGTCTTTCAGCGGGATACCCAGCTTGTCGGCAACCGCACGGGCAGATTCGATGTTATCGATGTCCGATGCAGTCAGATCCGGGTTGTAATGCAGAATGGAATCAAACACGCTGATGCGGCGGAACGGCGCACCCAGGTCGTATTCCTGTTCCTGATAAGTCATGGTGGTTGAACCCAGAACATCCTTCGCCAGAGTACGCAGCATGTCTTCGGTCAGGTCCATCAGGTCATTGTAATCCGCGTATGCCTGATAGAACTCCAACATGGTGAATTCAGGGTTGTGACGGGTTGAAAGCCCTTCGTTACGGAAGTTACGGTTAATTTCGAACACCCGCTCAAAACCACCCACAACCAGACGCTTCAGGTACAGTTCCGGCGCGATACGCAGGTACATATCACGGTCCAGCGCGTTGTGATGAGTCACAAACGGACGGGCCGTTGCACCACCCGGAATCACCTGCAGCATCGGCGTTTCCGCTTCAACGTAGCGGCGCTCAGTCAGGTAGTTACGGATACCGGAAACAATTTTGGAACGGATTTCGAATACCCGGCGGGACTTATCGTTAGTGATCAGGTCCACGTAGCGCTGACGGTAGCGCATTTCAGTGTCCTGCAGGCCTTTGTGCTTATCCGGCAGTGGGCGCAGGTTCTTGGTCAGCAGCTGGTATTCACCCAGATCCACATACAGGTCACCCTTACCGGACTTATGCAGCACACCGGTCACACCGATGATGTCACCCAGATCCAGGCTCTTGGCAAATTTACGGGCTTCTTTGTTCACGTAGAACTGAATACGGCCAGTCATATCCTGAACAACACCGAAGGCACCACGGTTCAGCATTACACGGCCGGCAATGCTTACTGTAATTGCCAGCTCTTCCAGCTCTTCTTTAGATTTTTCGCCATAGGTTTCCTGCAGATCCTGCGCGTAACTGTCGCGACGGAACGCATTCGGAAACGCCTGACCCGCCTCACGCAGGGCATTCAGTTTTTCACGGCGCTCGGCAATCAAACGGTTTTCATCTTGTTGCTGAGTATTATCAGACATGGTGTTCGGAACCTTTAAATGGTGAAATCTTGTCAGTATCTCAGCGCCGCTCTTGCGGCAGCGCTGACAATTATATTTTTCGGTAACGGCGTTTTAAGGCCGGCTTACAGATCTGCTTACAGACCTGCTTTGAGGCTAGCCTCAATGAACAGATCCAGATCGCCGTCCAGTACACGGTCACAGTTGCTGCTCTGAACATTGGTACGCAAATCTTTAATGCGCTGGTCGTCCAGTACATAGGAACGGATCTGGCTGCCCCAGCCAATATCCGCTTTGTTATCTTCAGTTTCCTGTGCCGCTTCGCTGCGCTTGAGCATCTCCATCTCGTAGAGTTTTGCCCGCAGCTGCTTCATACAGGTGTCTTTGTTCTGGTGCTGGGAACGCTGGCTCTGGCTCTGTACCACAATGCCAGACGGGCCGTGGGTAATACGTACCGCAGATTCAGTTCTGTTTACGTGCTGACCACCGGCACCGGATGCACGGTATACATCCACCCGCAGATCCGCCGGGTTAATTTCGATCTCAATGTTGTCATCGATCTCAGGGGATACGAATACAGAAGAGAATGAAGTATGACGGCGGCCACCGGAATCGAACGGTGACTTACGTACCAGACGGTGTACGCCGGTTTCAGTTCGCAACCAACCAAACGCATACTCGCCCTGGAAGCTGATCGTCGCAGACTTGATACCTGCCACATCACCGGCAGAACATTCCAGCAACTCGGTTTTAAAGCCTTTATCTTCACCCCAGCGCAGGTACATACGCAGCATCATTTCTGCCCAGTCCTGTGCCTCAGTACCGCCGGAACCGGCCTGAATATCCAGGTACGCGTTGTTACCATCAGCTTCACCGGAGAACATACGGCGGAATTCCAGCTGACCCAGCAGGGCTTCAAGCGCGGCCACTTCGCTGCGTACTTCTTCAACGGTATCTTCGTCGTCTTCCTCAACGGCCATTTCCAGCAGCTCTTCTGCTTCGGTAACACCGTTGGTCAGATCATCAATGGTCTTTACCACCCCTTCCAGAGTAGAACGTTCTTTACCCAGTGCCTGTGCACGTTCAGGTTCGTTCCACACCGCTGGATCTTCCAGTTCACGGGTCACTTCTTCCAGGCGATCCTGTTTCTCGGCATACTCCAGATATCCGCGCAGTACTTCGGTACGCTCACTGATATCCTTCAGGCTGGTAATGATTGGATTAACTTCCATCGTTGATGATCACACTCGACAGTTAAATGAACGGCTGTAAAGCGGGAATAAACACCGCCTGCCAAGCCAAATAAAAAGGCACAGTATTTTACCCGAAGTAAGGGCCAGTGAAAACGTTTCGCGGCATGAAACCCGGCAATTTCCGCTTATCCTGCCGATTCGTTATGATGCACAGCCTGTATATGGAACAGAACGGACCGCATTCATGGAACTGTCACTTGTCACCATCCTGTTACTGATCGCCGTTGGCATCGCCTCCGGCATTATCAATGTCCTCGCAGGCGGCGGTTCTAACCTTACCCTTCCGGTACTGATGGTCATGGGGATGCCGGCGGAAATTGCCAACGCCACCAACCGGTTAGGCATCTTCCTGCAATCGGTTACCGGGGTACTCGGCTTTAAACATAAAGGCAAACTCCCGACGGATGATATCGGCCCGATTCTGATACCCACACTTGCCGGCGGCCTGCTGGGTGCAATTGCCGCTGCCTTCGCCCCCGGCTGGATACTGAAACCTCTGCTGCTCGGCACCATGCTGACCATGGCACTGATTATTCTGATACGTCCGTCGGTGGTCTGCCCGCCGGAAGGCACTCAGGCATATAAAGTCAGTGAAAAACCTTCATCCTGGTGGTGGCTGGGCATTGCCGGATTTTACGGCGGATTTGTTCAGGCCGGGGTTGGATTTATTCTGCTGGGCGCATTGGCAGGAAGCCTGCGTTATGATCTGGTGCGAGCCAATGCCCTGAAACTCATCTGCTCACTGGCCTTTACGGCGGTCGCGCTGGGCATATTTATCTCGCAGAGTCAGGTGCTCTGGCTGCCCGGCCTGATACTGGGCGCAGGCGCCATGATCGGCGCCAGAATCGGCGTGCACTTTGCAATCAGTGTTAAACAGCAGACCCTGAAATGGTTCCTGTTTATCATGACCCTGTGCGGCTGCGCCGCGGCGCTGCTGTTTTAATGACGTACCGTAGGCTTTTACAGCCCGAATTCCGGTTTAACCTGTTCACACCAGGCGGCAATCCGTTCATCGGTTTCACCGGCCTGCCCGTCATCATCCAGCGCCAGCCCGACAAACTGGGACTCATCAGCCGTTAATGCTTTAGAGGCTTCAAAATCATACCCCTCATTAGGCCAGTAACCCACGATACGGGCACCGCCATTCTGAAGCTTCTCGTGCAACATGCCCATGGCATCCAGAAACCACTCCGGGTAGCCAATCTGATCACCTAATCCAAACAGTGCACAGGTTTTGCTGCTAAAATCCAGATCATCCACTTCCGACCAGATATCATCCCAGTCTTCCTGCAGCTCACCGAAATCCCAGGTGGAAATACCAAAAATCAGACCGCTGTATTTATCAAACCCCGCCAGACCATTATCCGCCACATCATGTAGGCAAACATTGTCAGACCCTAGCTGCGCAGCAATGCGCTCTGCAACATCTTCCGTATTACCGGTTGTGGAACCGTAAAATAAACCGATCGTCTGGGACATATATTCATTCCGATAGACAAATAAAAACGGCCCTTAAACAGGACCGTATAAGATTGGCACGCATATTACCTGCGCGACTCAGGGTTTGGAAGCAAATGCCTCGAAGGAATCCTGCGCCAGTTTTTCCACCGAAGCCTGGGCATCTGCCAGTGCTTTAAGATTACTTTCATTGGCCGCCGTCAGATTCGCTTCCAGCTGGCTGGCGTAGGCTTTTTGCAGTTCAACTAACTGTTCAGCAGATGAACAGCCCTGCAGCGCCTGGGTTTGCTGCATGGTTGCGTCTATACAGGCCTTGGTACAGGCCATCTGCTGCTGGGTAAGCTGCTCCAGCATTTTTGTCTGTATATCCACCAGCTCCTTAAACGGGCTCATCGACTGATTCAACGTCTTCGACATATCCTGAAACATACACACCTCCGCAACCCCGGTTATCCGCCAGCATCCTGCCGACAATACACAACAATATTAATAACGATATCAAACAGATACCAATAGAACAGCCTCAGTTTGAGTACTATCCGAATGTCTTTCTGACACTCTATTGCACGACGCAGAAACCCGCAAGCCGTTATACATTGACCTGCCAGTATGGCCTGCGGTTCAGTCCGCCAGGTAAAAACACCCTTGATCCTGATCATTCCAGCGAAGATTCCACAGACCAATTGTCGCACCGGCCTGTTTTTTTTCACCATATCCGTTAGAATTCACCGCTATATTAGACACAGTTAATATTAAACCCGATTGCAACCTGCTGGCAAAAAATGGGTCACAACGGTTATCACCGACTCTGGAGTTAAGCACCATCATCCATGAGTTCCGGTAAAAATGAATTTAACTGTACCTTTCGATACTGAACAATCGGGCGTTATAATGCGCCCAGTTTAAATAATATCCGTCATATACGAGCGTCCGCCAATGAGCAAAAAACTTCTGATCGCTACCGGCCTGCTGTTAAGCCTGCATACTTCTGCCGCCCTGGCAGCCAATCTGGCTAAGGGTATTCAGGCCTTTGAAAACAAGGACTACGCGATTGCCCTGTCTGAGCTGGCACCACTGGCTAAAGAAAATAATCTGGAAGCCATGAACTATCTGGGTCAGATGTATGAATTCGGCCTGGGGGTAGACGCCGACGAACAGGAAGCTCTGAAACTGTATAACCGCTGTGCGGATCTGGGCAACCTGGGATGTGTTGATTCCCGTCGCGCCTATAAAAACAAAGGTTATAAAGTAGAGCTGGAAAGTGTACAGCCTGCTGCTGAAGGCGGAGATGCAACAGCCCAGAACCGCCTGGGTGAAATGTACGAATTCGGCTACGGCGTTAAACGCGATCCGGCAAAAGCCATTGAATGGTACAAGCGCGCCGCTGACCAGGGGCTGGTCGTTGCACAGCACAACATTGGCCGCAGCTACAACTTCGGCACCGGCGTACAGCAGGATTTTACTCAGGCAGAACGCTGGTACCGCAAGGCTGCTGAACAGGGCCACACAGATGCGATGTTCTTCCTTGGTGCGCTGTACTCTAACGCCCACGGCGGTGATGCCAGCCACAGCACGAACATCTCAGCATATGCCTGGTTGCAGAATGCCATGGAACTGGGCAACCCGACCGCCCGTGCCATTCAGTCCCGTATTGTTATGAAACTGTCTGACAAGGAACTGGAAGAAGCCAAGCGTCTGGCTGAAGATTACAAAAACAAATTTGTAACACCGTTCCAATAAACGTATCTGCTTACACCGAAAGCCGGCGCCCATGCCGGCTTTTCCATATCATAAAAATGTGCCACAAAATTGGCCTCTCCAGCGACATCCCCTATACTCCCCGCTCGCAACTAAACGTTCGTTATTAACCGTTCACAGCTAACCGCTCAACGTACAGGGACCAACCATGAGCCAGACTGCGCCACTGATCAGCCGGCCTCTATTCATCTCGCTGGGGCTTTTTGTCCTGCTGGCAGGATTACTTTATCGCGATATCAGCGCCCACGCAGCACTCTTACTGATCCTCGGTGGTGCGCTGGGGCTGGCGCTGTATCAGGCCTCTTTCGGTTTTACCGCAGCCTGGCGAAATCTGATTACAGAACGCCGCGGCCGTGGCCTGCGTGCCCAGATGCTGATGCTGGCCGTCGCGGTCTGTCTGATATTTCCCATCCTCGATGCCGGCAGCGCATTTGGCAACGACGTTAACGGTTTTAACCGGCCACTGGGTTTCTCTGTGTTCTTTGGTGCTGCCTTGTTTGGTATTGGCATGCAGATCGCCGGCGGCTGTGGTTCAGGCAACCTGTTTCAGGTCGGCGGAGGTCAGCTGCGGGCAGTCCCATCAATTATCGGCTTTATGGCGGGCGGCTTCTGGGCAACCGCCGATTACGAATGGTGGACCACCCTGCCCCAACTGGCCCCGGTGTCCAGCTTACAGAGCCTGGGGCTGATGACTGCGCTGGCAATTAATCTGGCTGCCTTTGCCCTGATCGCTCTTGGTACCATCTGGCTGGAAAAACGCCGGCACGGCACACTGCAGGCAGATAACGCCGGCCAGGGCCTCCCCCTGAGTAAGCGATTACTTCGCGGCCCCTGGCCACTGATCTGGGGCGCAATTGCGCTGGCGATACTGAACTATATTGTGGTGATCGTCACCGGACGCCCATGGTCAGTTGCCCTGTCTTATCCCCTGTGGGGAACCAAGCTGGCCCTCTGGCTGGACACTAGCCTGCAACTGGGTTACGAACTGGAACCGGACTTCTGGACTTACTGGCTACAGCCCGGCCGGGATGACGCCCTGCTGGAAAGTATCTGGGAAGATACCGTGTCCGTTATGAACATCGGCATCATGCTCGGCGCCCTGCTGGCGGCCTCTCTGGCCGGACGTTTCAGCTGGCAGTGGCGTATCCCGCCGTTGCACTGGCTGGCTTCCGCACTGGGGGGCTTAATGCTGGGCTACGGAGCAACAATTTCCTTTGGCTGTAATATCGGAGCCTTCTTTGGCGGCATAGTTTCCGGTAGTATGCACGGCTGGTTATGGCTGGTCGGTGCGATCATCGGCAGTTATCTGGGCATCTGGATACGGCCTGTATTTAAACTCAGCCGGACCTGAACACCAGCCACTGATAGCAGACTGTTTTTACCTGTATACGAGACTGTAATGAATAAACCTTTCCCGGAATTAGACGGCGAACTCCGCCAGCCATCCCTGTTACGCCGCCTGGCTGCAATGGTGTATGACGGCCTGCTGGTTGTTGCTATCTGGATGTGTACAGGCTTTGTTGCGGTTGGCCTGAACGGTGGCGAATCCGTCTCCGGCCCGTTATTCCAGAGCGCCCTGTTCCTGATCACCTTCGGCTTTTTCGCCTACTTCTGGATCCGTCTGGGCCAGACACTGGGTATGCAGGCCTGGCAATTACGCGTACAGACCATCGATAACCGTCACATTAATCTGAAGCAGGCCCTGCTGCGGTTTATGATGGCAATCGTTTCTTTCGCCTGTGGCGGCCTGGGCTTCCTGTGGATGCTGTTTTCACCGAGCAAAGCCACCTGGCATGACAGCTTCTCTGAAACTCAGATCGTACTGCTGCCTAAAAAGCAGAAGTCATAAGACACAGTTACAAAAAAGCCGCTGCCTCCCCGGGAGACAGCGGCTTTTTTAATTCTGAGATTAACCCTTTCCTTTCCTATCCTGCCCGGCGCAACAACCAGCTGCCGATTAATCCGCAAATCAGAATCGGCATCAATGCTGCCCAGAATGGCGCAATGCTGTACAGCGTGCTGACCGGTGCCAGCAGATCCTGCGCGAACTTAAACATCACCCCGACCACCACACCGGATATCACCCGCTGACCGGTGGTTACACTGCGCAACGGTCCGAAAATAAACGAGATGGCCACCAGCACCAGTGCAATCATGGATAATGGCTGAAACAGCTTGCTCCAGAACGCCAGCATATAGGTGGTCGATTCCAGCCCCTGCTCACGCAGGTAATTGCTATAGTTCAGCAAACCGGAAATCGGCAGTTCATCCGGTTCTACAATGATCACCGACAACCGCTGCGGCGTCAGCTTCACATCCCAGCTCTGGGTGTCATAAGTGTTCGCCTGCGTGCGGTCGTCACTGAACAGGGTTTCGCGCACGTTGCTCAGCAGCCACTTATCTTCCGCATAGCGACCACTGGCGGCATAACTGCTGGAAATCAGGCTGTCATCCTGATCAAACTTATAACGGGTGACGCCTTTCAGGGAACCGTCCGGTAATACCGCATTAATATGGATATATTCATCCCGTTCCCGGTGCCAGATACCGTAGCCGGAAGTAATCGCCCCGTTACTGACCTTCACCGCCCGCCGGCTGTCCGCCAGTGTCTCGGTATACGGCACCACATATTCACCCAGCAACACGGTGACAATGCCCAGCGCAATGATCGGTTTCAGTACCGCCAGCACAATCCGGCCAATGGAAATACCAGCAGCCCGCATCACCGTTAATTCACTGCCGGACGCCAGACTGCCCAGGCCGATCAGGCAGCCCACCAGACAGCTCAGTGGAATAAAGTCATAAAAACGTTTCGGAGTGGTTAGCGCCAGATATTCCAGCAAGGCGCCCATGGTGAAACGCTCATTTACATCTTCCAACTGATCCAGCATGGCAAACAGAACATCCAGACCAATAACAATAGCCAGCACCACCGCCAAAGAAGATAACACCGCCGTGCTTATATAACGGTCCAGCCGGTTCATCAGAATATCAGGCATCACCGGACTTCCCTTTCAGTAAATGTTTAACCGACACTTTTTCAGTCACGATGCCCAGTCTGTCACCCAGCTTTTCCCAGAACCTCCCGGCAAACAGCAAACTCATGGCAAAGCCGAAAAACGCCAGATGAACCACCCACATAACAACAACCGGGGCATCTCCGTCTTCCGCTAATGTGCGGGTGTTGGTCAGCAGCAGTAAATACAGCAGATATAAGAGGATAGAAGGAATCAGTTTGGCAAACCGTCCCTGCCGCGGATTGGTCTTGCTCAGAGGCACTGCTAACAGGGCAACAATCAGACACATCACCGGCAACGAAATACGCCAGTGCAACTGAGCAATTTCTTCAGGCGTACCGCCGAATAAGTTCTCAGTGGTGGCCATATCCGCACCGGACACCTCCGGCTCATCATCCGCTTCAGGTAAGCGGATCCCGTACTCTTCAAACTGAATTTCCCGGTACTTTGCCTCACCGGGCTGGCCTTCGTAGCGGAAGCCGTTTTCCAGTACCAGATAACGGACGCCAGTTTCCGGATCAGTCACCTGCCGGCCACCCTCAGCAGCCACCACCGCCAGCGGCTGGCCAGGAATCGTTTCGGAGACAAAAATACCCTCCATCCGGCGGGTTTCAGTGTTCAGTTTTTCAATATAAGTAGAGCGGAAACCGTCCGGCTGTTCCTGAAAACGCCCTGGTACCACACTGTCCAGCGTACTTTGCTGGCTCTGCTGAAACACGGTTTCGGTTTTCTGCACACCTGCTGGGGTCAGCCACAGACTCATCACCGCCACTACAACAGCTACCAGTGATGCCGGCCCCAACGTGTACAGGGATAAACGGCGCTGGCTCATGCCGGTGGCTTTCAGCACCGCCATTTCACTTTCCAGATACAGGCGGCCGTAGGCCAGCAAAATTCCCAGAAACAGCCCCAGCGGAAGAATAAGTTCAAGAAAGCCCGGCATCCGGTACAGCATGAACTGAAAGACAGTATCCACAGAATACTTACCGGCCGCCGCATTGGTCAGGTAACGGATAAAGCGGCCGCTCATAATAATCAGCAACAGAACGCCGCTAACGGCACTCATACTGAGCAAAACTTCACGACTGATATAACGGAAGATAATCAACTTTTAATCTCTCGATGGCTTGAGATATAACACATTCAACATACTGACTCTGCAAAGCCCCTGATGTTCCCGGGGCAGCTGGCCACAACGCGGTAAAAACATTTCAGATGTGGCTGATCCGGTTGGGCAGATGCCACACATTCATATACACTTCAGCAAACGGCTTCCACTACCGCCTGAACCTTTCCGGTCAGCACAGCGGTACAGTGCCAGGCCAACTGTTTTTACCGGCAAAACACCGCCGGCATTATCTTACAAAGCTGACACGATGTCTTCTCTGGAGTAACCATGCAATTTGAAATCTTTACTGATGCGGTCACCGACCTTGAAACCGAATGTCTTATTCTGGCCATTGCCCCGGAGGGAAAACTCAGCCCGTCCGCGTTAGAGGTTGACGCCAAATCCGGCGGTTACCTGAGCGATATCGCTGCAGACCACAACGGTAAAGCCGGTGAAACCCTGCTGTTACACAAGGTTCCGGGCATCAAAGCCAAGCGTGTGGTACTGATGGGGGTTGGCAAACAGGAAGACCGTACCGACCGTACTCAGCGTAAAGTAATTGTTGCCGGCATGGGCCAGATCAAAGCTCTGAAACTGAGCAATGCCGTATTTGCACTGGACCACATGGAAAGCAATGACGAAGACCTGTACCGTCAGATCCGTCATAACACCGAATGGGCCAGCGCTGAGCTGTATCAGTACGACACCACCAAGAGCAAAAAAGCCGACGAACTGGCTCTGGAATCACTGGCATTCCGCGTGGACGAAGCGGACGCTGAACTGGCGGAATACTCCATCGCTGACGGCAGCGCAATTGCCAACGGTGTGACCACCGCCCGTGAACTGGGCAACCTGCCGGGTAACATCTGTACCCCTACTTACCTGTCTGAAATTGCCATCGCCCTGGATGCGGAATGCGACAAGCTGACCACCACCGTGCTGGAAGAAGACGAAATGGCCGAGCTGGGCATGTTCTCCCTGTTGTCTGTGGGTGAAGGTTCTATTCAGCCATCCAAGCTGATCGTCATGGAATACAAAGGCGGTGAAGAAGGCGACAAGCCACACGTACTGGTCGGTAAAGGTATCACCTTCGATACCGGCGGTATCAGCCTGAAGCCGGGCGCGAAAATGGACGAAATGAAGTTCGACATGTGCGGTGCCGCCAGCGTCATCGGTGCAATGGAATCCCTGACTGAAATGGCCCTGCCAATCAACGTGGTTGCCATTGTTGCCAGCGCTGAGAACATGCCTTCAAGCAAGGCAACCAAGCCGGGTGACATTGTTACAACCATGTCCGGCCAGACCGTTGAAATCCTCAACACCGATGCCGAAGGCCGTCTGGTACTGTGCGATGCGCTGACCTATGCCGAGCGTTTTGAACCAGCCACTGTGGTTGACGTTGCCACCCTGACCGGCGCCTGCATCGTGGCACTGGGCCACCACACTGCCGGCCTGCTGAGTAACAACGACGAACTGGCTGACAGCCTGCTGGCCGCCGGTGACTTCGCCGCTGACCGCGCATGGCGCCTGCCAATCGGTGAAGAGTACCAGGAACAGCTGGACAGCAACTTTGCCGACATCGCCAACATTGGCGGCCCGGCAGCAGGTACTATTACTGCCGCTTGCTTCCTGGCACGTTTCACCGAGAAGTTTGCCTGGGCCCACCTGGACATCGCCGGTGTTGCCTGGAACAGCAACGGCAAGGCCAAAGGCTCTACAGGCCGCTGCGTACCGTTACTGTGCCAGCACCTGCTGAATCAGGTTGACGAAGGTGAAGAAGAACAGGAAGGCTGTGGCCACGACCACTAAGCCCTGAACTCTAAGCTCTGAACGCTAAGTTCTGAAGAATACAACGGCGGTTGAAATAACCGCCGTTTCTTCTTACATTAGCTGCACACTGAACCACAGCCCGATTCACTTTCCTGAGACAAACCATTGAGCCAGGCCGACTTTTACGTCCTTACCGATACCCACAACGACAGCCGCTACACCTTCCTCTGCCGGCTGGCAGACAAAGTGCTGGGCAAAGGCCGTCAGGTATTCATCTCAGTGGCCAGTGAACAGGAAGCCGAACGGCTTGATCAGCTCCTCTGGGACTACCGCCCGGAAGCCTTTATTCCCCATGGCATTATCAGCAATGCCAGTTCAGGGGCTGATACCCCTGCACCGGTGCAGATAGGCTGGGGCGATACCCTGCCGGAACACCGTGACGTTTTCATCAACCTGCATCTGGACACCGCCGGGGAAACACTAAAGTTCGAACGGATTCTGGAAATCGTCGTCCAGCAGGATGACATCCTGACCGCCACCCGTAAAAACTACGCCACCTACAAAGACGCCGGCATCGAAATCAAAATGCACGACATGCGGCCAAAATCCTGAGCGATCACACTCAGTAACCAGCTCCACCACTGCGCTTTACAACTCCCCTGACCGGGCATACCGCTAACTGAAGCGAATTCATCCTATATTTGTGCCCTGCTCTATGTTTTCTGGCCCCGTCTGCCGGTATAATCGACACCAATTTTTTGCCAATTTATCACCCTCGCTGCTTTTAGCTGCAAGCCCGCCTCCGGGCTGTAACCGGCAAGTGTGAACATCTGCGTTTTGGACGAGCATAATGGATAAGACCTACCAGCCCCACGAGATCGAAAAATCCTGGTATAAAACCTGGGAAGACAACGGCTACTTCGCCCCATCCGGCGAAGGCGATTCATACTGCATCATGATTCCGCCACCGAACGTCACCGGCAGCCTGCACATGGGTCACGCTTTCCAGCACACCATCATGGACGCCCTGACCCGTTACCAGCGTATGCAGGGTAAAAACACCCTGTGGCAGGTAGGTACTGACCACGCCGGTATCGCAACCCAGATGGTTGTAGAACGTAAACTGGCCGCTGAAGAACAGAAAACCCGCCACGATCTGGGCCGTGAAAACTTCATCAACAAGATCTGGGAATGGAAAGAAGAATCCGGTGGCACCATTACCGGTCAGATGCGCCGTCTGGGTAACTCTGTCGACTGGCCAACTGAACGTTTCACCATGGACGACGGCTTCTACAATGCCGTACAGGAAGTTTTCATCCGCCTGTATGACGAAGGCCTGATCTACCGCGGTAAGCGCCTGGTAAACTGGGACCCGAAACTGCACACCGCTATCTCCGATCTGGAAGTGGAAAACCGCGACGTTAAAGGCAAGATGTGGTACCTGCGCTACCCGCTGGCCGACGGCGCTAAAACCGCTGACGGCGATGACTTCCTGGTAGTGGCGACTACCCGTCCGGAAACCATGCTGGGCGACACCGGTGTTGCGGTTAACCCGGAAGACGAGCGTTACAAAGCCCTGATCGGCAAAGAAATCATCCTGCCGCTGGTTGGCCGCCGTATCCCGATCGTTGCCGACGAACACGCCGACATGGAAAAAGGCACCGGCTGTGTGAAAATCACCCCGGCTCACGACTTCAACGATAACGAAGTCGGAAAGCGCTGTGGTCTGCCAATGGTCAACATCCTCACCCTGAACGCAGACATCCGTGAAGAAGCCGAATGCTTCAACACCGACGGCACACCAAACACCGAAATGGACACCTTCATTCCGGAAAAATACCGTGGTATGGAACGTTTCGCAGCCCGCCGTGAAGTGGTTGCAGACTTCGAAGCTGCCGGCCTGCTGGTGAAGATCGAAGAAAACGACATGACCATCCCTTACGGTGACCGTGGCGGTGTAGTTATCGAACCGATGCTGACTGACCAGTGGTTCGCCGATGCCAAGACCCTGGCCAAGCCAGCGGTTGAAGCGGTTGAAAACGGTGACATCCAGTTCGTGCCTAAGCAGTACGAAAACATGTACTACGCCTGGATGCGCGACATTCAGGACTGGTGTATCTCCCGTCAGCTGTGGTGGGGCCACCGTATTCCCGCCTTCTACGATGCTGAAGGCAATGTCTATGTAGCCAACAGTGCTGCAGCCGCCCGTGAAAAATACAGCCTGGACGACAGCGTAGAACTGACCCAGGACAACGACGTACTGGACACCTGGTTCAGTTCCGGCCTGTGGACCTTCGGTACTCTGGGCTGGCCTGAAAACACCCAGCGCCTGCAGACATTCCACCCGACCGACGTACTGGTTACCGGTTTCGACATCATCTTTTTCTGGGTTGCCCGGATGATCATGATGACCATGCACTTCATGAAAGACGAAGACGGCAAGCCGCAGGTACCGTTCAAAACCGTTTACGTGACCGGTCTGATCCGTGATGAAAACGGCGACAAGATGTCAAAATCCAAGGGTAACGTACTGGACCCGCTGGACATGATCGATGGCATCGCCCTGCCAGACCTGCTGGAAAAACGTACCGGCAACATGATGCAGCCGCAGCTGGCCGAAAAAATCGGCAAGCGTACTGAAAAACAGTTCCCGGAAGGCATCTCTGCACACGGTACCGACGCCCTGCGTTTCACCCTGGCAGCACTGGCCTCCACCGGCCGTGACATCAACTGGGACATGAAGCGTCTGGAAGGTTACCGTAACTTCTGTAACAAGATCTGGAACGCTGCCCGTTATGTTCAGATGAACACCGAAGGCGAAGATTGCGGCCAGAACGGAGCAGATGTTGAACTGTCACTGGCAGACCGCTGGATCATCAGCCAGCTGCAGCGCGTAGAAACCGAAGTACAGAAGCACATGGACGAATACCGTTTCGACATGGCTTCTCAGTCACTGTATGACTTCATCTGGAACGAATACTGCAGCTGGTATCTGGAACTGTCCAAGCCGGTACTGTGGGACGACAACGCCTCCGCTGAAGCCAAGCGTGGCACCCGTCAGACACTGGTACAGGTACTGGAACAGATCCTGCGTCTGGCGCACCCGATCATGCCGTACATCACCGAAGAGATCTGGCAGTCCATCAAGGCTGAAGCCGGCACCGAAGGTGACACCATCATGCTGCAACCTTTCCCGCAGGGCGACGACGCCAAGCTGGATGCAGAAGCAGAAGCCAACATTGAATGGCTGAAAGGTGTGATCACCGGTATCCGTAACATCCGTGGTGAGATGGGTATCTCTCCGGGTAAAGATCTGGATGTTCTGTTCAACAACGGCAGCGAAGCCGACAAGACCCGTCTGGAAGCAAACCAGACCTTCCTGTCCAAGCTGGCCGCCCTGAGCTCCATCACCTGGCTGAACCCGGGCGACGAAGCGCCGATGTCTGCGGTACAACTGGTTGGCGACATGCAGGTACTGGTACCGATGGCTGGCCTGATCGACAAAGATGCCGAGCTGGCTCGTTTGAAGAAAGAAATGGACAAACTGCAGAAGGAAGCCGGCCGTCTGGAAGGCAAGCTAAACAACGAGAAGTTCGTTGCCAATGCGCCTGAAGCGGTGGTTGCTAAAGAGCGTGAGAAGTTAGGGGAGTTTAAGGCTTCGCTGACGCAGCTGACTGAGCAATATGGGAAGATTGAGGCGCTGTAATCAGCCCTCCATT
Source organism: Aliamphritea spongicola (assembly GCF_017051665.1). NCBI lineage: Bacteria > Pseudomonadati > Pseudomonadota > Gammaproteobacteria > Oceanospirillales > Oceanospirillaceae > Aliamphritea > Aliamphritea spongicola. The sequence goes on along the minus strand of NZ_JAFIDL010000006.1, from coordinate 201,184 downwards.
TTCTTTGTCTGATAAAAATCCCGGCCATTGAGCCGGGATTTTTTTTTGGTTGTTTTTTATTGCTTACGCAATATCAAAGCTAAGAGCAGATAGGCTGATGGTTTTTCTGCTTGTTCATTACTGTGCTAATTCATTGTTTGGGATGGTCTTTTTCGCTAACGCGAGTCAAGACCTTTAAACGGCTAAAGGTCTTAACAATCTAAAGGCCGCCCCACTGCTTGTCCGGCTTCGCCGGATACCCTGCGCGTTTCACTGCCAACAGGCCTTCGCAAAACTCAGTCGCTTCGCTCCTTCAAACAGTTTCTCAGGCTTATCTGTTGTCAGCTGCAACGCTCGGCTGCGCAGAAGGGGAAGCTTGGTGCCCAACTCAATTATTGTAGTTTGCTTTGAAACTCTTCAATCATGAGAGCAACTTCGTAATTTACAGCCTGACGTCTAAGGAATATCGCCATCACAAGAGATATACTAACTAATCCCCACTGCACAAATAGAGATACTTCAGTGGAATCAATAAAGATAATCGTCAGTAACTGAGCTATCGCTCCACACAGCAGAATCAGCGGATACCACTTATCAAACATATACCCCATACGTCTTGATCTATCTTTATTGGCCACTATCACTTTTTCTTCAAACTCTAAAAACCGACTCGCTCGGCGAAGCTGGTTAATTGTAAGATCGCCTTCACTTTTTTCTAAGAGTTCCCGGTATTTTTCACGCATATATTTATCACCAGCAATGCCCGTAGCTTGTAAAAAAAGCGACCTGTTAAAGTCCTCAACTAGAACAAACTTCACTTCTGGAGAAAGAGTTTCTACTTCTAATATGCTTTTTAAATGACTAATTCTTTGATCTTTAGCTCTCCAGACTAACTTAACAAAAGAGCTGGCAAACGTAAGAAAGCCTATTACACAAGCTAGCGCCAGCACCTGCCAGCTATCTGCACCAAAAAAATCTGTAAACGTCGTTAGCCAATTCATAGAGGTAATCTCGAATCAAAGCTGTTCATAAGCAGCTCTGATATGTTCGACAGTTAGTAATTATTCCTTAACGCAAACATACACCGAGTTCGTCGATTCGTTGCCGAGGAACGGGTTGTAGAAAGGTACGATGTGGGATTCGACACTGTCGAATACGGTTTTTAGCAGTTCGATAAAGCTTTCTTCTGGGAGGTTTTGGGACCACATGGCAAACACGCCTTTCGGCTTTAGCTGTTCAGCCATGAGTGACAGGTTTTCGGTGGTGTAGAAACTGGCGTTGGACGCGTTCAGATATTCTGTCGGGGAGTGGTCGATATCCAGCAGAATGGCATCGAACTTTCGGCCCGGGTTTTGTGGGTCGAAGCCGTTAGCAGGATCAGTGGCCAAATCAAAGAAGCTGCTGTGTACATAGCGATTGCGGGTATCAGCATTTAGAATCTTACCCAGCGGCACCAGCTCATCCTGATGCCAGCCGATCACCGTATCCAGTGCATCCACAACCAGCTGTTCTGATATACGTTCATCTTTTAGAGCAGCCACGGCGGTATAACCTAAGCCCAGACCACCGACGACTACAGAAAGGTCATCCCCCTGAACAGCGGCAAGGCCCAGATCAGACAGCGCTTCTTCAGCCTCAACAAACATGCTGGACATCAGAAACTCATCACCGAGCTTCACTTCATAAATGTCTCTGTCACTGAAAGCCGGTAAACGCCGCCGACGCAGGGAGATATTACCCAGTGGTGATGGCTGGCAATCGATTTCTTTGAAGAGTAGAGACATGAGCAGGGTTATCCTGAAGATCTTTAGGTTTCACGATCATACCTAATAGATTTTTGCCACTAAAGGGAAAACTGCTTTAGCGGCACGAATATACCAGTACAAAGTCTCTAAGCTATAAATTAGCTAATCAGGAGCAAACATAAACTCTTCCATAGCTAATAAATTAAGCCAGCCTAGCTACTCTTTTGAGCATCTTATACTGGCTTATTTACAAGGTTCCTGTTTAAGAAACCTTAAACGTCGCTACCACATTCTTTAACTGTTCCAGTTTAGCGGTCATGTCGTGGCCGGCTTCAACAGTGTCATTCGCATGGGTGGCGGTTTCCCGGGAGATGTCACTGATGGTTTGTATGTTCTGGCTGATATCCTCAGTCACACTGGCCTGTTCTTCCGATGCCACAGCAATCTGGCTGGCCATGTCCTGAATCTGTTTAACCGACTCAGAAATCTGCTGTAAGGATTCGCCGGAGACCCGGGCCTGTTCGCTGGTTTCAACCGCAATATTCTGGCTCAAGCCCATCACATCAACGGCTTTGTCAGCGCCCTGCTGCAACGAGTTAATGATGTCGTTGATACTGGTAATGGAGTCCTGAGTCTTGGAGGCCAGAGAGCGGACTTCATCGGCCACTACTGCGAAGCCACGGCCCTGCTCACCTGCCCGTGCAGCTTCAATCGCCGCGTTCAGTGCCAGCAGGTTTGTCTGGTCGGCAATGCCGCCAATGACTTCAGATATGGAGTTGATCGCCTGACTCTGTTCCTGCACCGCGGTGATCGATTCTGATGCCCGGGTAATTTCAGAACACAGCTTTTCAATCGTAACGATGGTTTGTTCCACATTCCGCTGACCTTTCTGCGTGATCACTTCAGCATCATCGGTTATCTGTGCACAGCCGGCAGCGTTCTGCGCCACTTCGCCCACAGTCAGTGTCATCTCTTCAACAGCGGTCGCCACCAGTTCGGTTTGCTGATACTGGGACTGAACATTGTCGTTAGTCTGCCCGGCAATGCTCGTCGTTGCCTGGCTGGACTGAGCAATCGCACCGGACAGGTCATGAATGTTGCCAACCAGATTCTTCAGATTGTCATTCATTTTGATCATTGAAAGATAAAGGCCTTCAGCTTTATGACCCGCTTCAAACTGAGTGGTTAAATCTCCGTTCGAGATCCGGTCAGCCAGTTCAGCCATGTCTTTCGGCTCACCGCCTAATGGCTTGGTTACGGCTCTGCTAATGATGAACGCAAGGCTGGCGCCTAACACGACGGTTAGCAGTAAACTGCCGATCAATACACTGTGTAAGAAGCTGACAGCATCCGCTAATACTGCCTGATCGGTCTCATAGAGTTTCTTCTGTGAGGCGCGCATATCCACCAGTATTTGCTGAATCTCTTTCGCTTTTGGCGCAGCCTTGGTGCCTAACCATGCATTGGCTTTATTCCAGTCAGGGTTACCGCGCGAAGCAAACATTTCCGTCACATAGGGGTAAAACTCATCACGCAGCGACTTATATTCTTTCCACAGAGACAGCTGTTTGTTGGTGAAAAAATCGGTACGTCCTTCCAGGGCTTTAACTTGCTGGCTGTTTTTATCCCACAGGGTCTCAAAGTTAGCTTTGAACTTTTCATCACCGGATAACAGGTAAGCACGGATATTCGCCAGGCTCAGGGCAAAAGAGGCCCGGCTGTCGGCAAAGCTCTTTAACAGGCGTTTACGTTCCAGGCCTGCAAAGGCGTCCATTTCATCTTCAATAAGTGCTGTCAGCACTTCAATGGTTTTAGCCGCGGTAGGCGCGGCCTGTGTCAGCAGGATGTCATAGGAAGGGATGTTCGCACCGGTATGGGCGATATCTTCAATTTCCTGCTGGGCAACCCGGAATTCGTCAACCAGCGCTTTCATCTGGTTAAGCTTTTCAATGTTGTCGGGCACGGTCCAGTTCTGAGAAAAAGCTTCAAGCTCCTGTAGTGAAGTATCCAGTACCTGCCAACCTGCAACCCGTTCATTTTTAAACAGCTCAGCTTTCGTTGGATCAGCCCCCAGAATCAGATAGCCCCGCAACCCGGATAAGGTCTGATTAATCGCACCGGAAAGCTTAATGCCAGACTCCACCGTAGGGGCCCGGACATTCAGTAATGACTCCTGCGCTTTAAGCGTGTTACCCAACTGTACATAGACAGAAACAGAACTGATGATCGCTATAACGATCAGAATTCCAAACCCCAGAAAAAGCGTCGATCTGACCTTTAACCCTGACAGCGAAACCATATGTAATCCTTGTTTATGATTATATTTTTGTTCGCTAATATAATGAGTCCAACTGATGACTGCCATCCCGATACAAACCATTTTGGGATACCATTGTGATACGTTTTATTCACACGCTGATTAAGCAGACTCTCCTCGCCTGATAACGTCGTTCTTCCCTATAGAATCCAACCCTCAGAACGGTGATTATACAAAGCAACTTCGTCACCCTGTTCACACACCGCATCACAATTGTACTTCCGAACAAAACTCATCAGTTCGGTTTAACTCAATCGGAGTACAAAGGCATATCTCCCGCAGGAATAACAAAGAAATCTGCAATCTTCCCCCCGATGGCACAGAGTCTGTTTTCAACTTATACTGATTAAAATGATCAATTTAATTACTCTGGAGTACGAATGGAAACGCTCAACGCCAGTGATGCCAAACGGGAATTCGGAGAACTGATTCTCAAAGCTCAGAGCGGCCCGGTTGGAATCAATAAAAACGGCAAGCCCGTCGCCGTTGTGTTATCCGCAAAAGAATATAAACGCCTTCATCAGCTACATATGGAAACGCTGCAGGCTGAACTTGAAGAAGGATTAGAGGATATAAAAGCCGGCCGCATCAGTGACGGCACAGAAGTCATCAACCGGCTCAGAAACCGCCTGGGGGATTAAACCATGCAGTACAGCTTTACGGATAAAGCTGAGAAAGATCTGGAAGGAATCATAGATTTTACAGTGTATCGCTGGGGAAGGATTCAGGCAGATGCTTATATTACCCGGCTACAGCAAACACTGACGCATGTTTCTGTCTTTCCGAAAACAGCTAAACATCGCCCGGAACTTGGAAACGGCATTTACAGTTTCCCGTTTCAGCGCCATCTTATTTATTTCGTCATCAGCGAAGATACCCTCACTATCTTAAGAGTTCTGCACCACTCGATGGACCCTCATCATCATATCGATACATAAAAAAGCACTAATCACCCGATAAGTATTTATCAGTCGAACAGTCACCGCCAAACCAGTAACCTTATTCCCCTTTTAACTGTTACGAGTGCACTGCCGTGTCTGCCGAAATCTCCCTGATTAACCAGCAAATCGAAAACTATTTTACTCACATTGAAACCCAAATTTTCAACGGCGATATGTTCGCTCAGTGGCAGGGATCTTTCGAGGTGAAGAAGGTCTGCGTCAAAAAAGACAATGCAGATATCAAATATGATCTGGATGTACGCCTGCAACACTGGCCGGAAGGGGTTGTTGTGAAAGTATACAAACACAAGGCACTGGCTGCCCTGCCAAGTGTGAATAACGCTGCCGTTGCCTGTGAGTACCTGAAAACAGAAGAAGCGGTTGCCGCTAAATTCTGGAAAGAAACTTTCTACTTCTCACACCGTACCGATCTGGATGATGCCCGTTACGTTCTGCGCGAAGGCAACGATATGGCGGAAGAAGATGCAGTTACATGTCTGAATATGCTGAAAGGTTTTATCGAAGAAATTGAAGGCATTCTTGCGGCAAAATAACCGTCAGTCATACAAGCAGACAGACTCCTGCAAGGCTGTCTGCCAGTAAGCTGAATTCTTATTTGATCAGGCGGATTGCAAACGGTACCCGGAACGGCTTGCCCTTAGAAGAAGCCACCGCCCCCATGATGCAAAAGATCAGGTGACACAGGCCGATCAGCGGAATAAGGATAACGCCGATGACAATAAAGCTGAGCAGGAAGGCGACAAAATAGGCAATCATCGCGGTAATCGACCAGTTCAGGGATTCTTTCGACTGATCCTGCACATAGGGGCTGTCAGTCTTAAGAAGATACAAAAGTAAACCGGGAATGAATCCCAGAAAAAAAGTGCCTATCCACGACAGTAATGCCATGTTTTTAGCATCCTGAGACACTTCGTTTACATCCTGAGCCGAACCATTATCCATTCTATTGCCTCACAAGCCGATAACTGAAAGAGAAGGTTATCAATCTATCCGGCACAGCTCAGTGACTCAAGTATCTGCAGCGTTTTTTACAAAGAAACAGGCGACCTCTGCCAGGCTGAAATGCCTGACACGAAGAACAAACGCCTCATTACAGTCAGCAATAAAGCCCCGGTTACCCCTGTTCGGCGATATACGCCAGCGTATCCGGATGGTCCTTAATCAAACGAATTAACGTCACAGCCTGATCATTCGGCTTCGCCAGATCATGTTCCCATGATTCCAGGGTAGTGACGGTCGTGTGTAATAAGGCGGCAAATTCTAACTGTGAAAGGTGTAATGCCTGCCGAAGCTGAAGAATATCTTCGGCAGTAATTTCAGGGACGTGCTGCCCGTCCGGCTCAGCGGACTCTAACACCTCTTTTCCCTGAATAAACTGACAAGCCTCGCTTAAGGCACTGCTTAATTCATCTAACAAACTCTGGCTACTCATGGAGTCCTTCCTGGATAACCTGCACCGGCACATTACCGGTGCCCCTACTCATAATGTAGACCAACAATATGAGTAGTCACGCACCGAACAGCCTTTGGTCACCAAAACTGCAACCTTCACTCAATATTTTGCCCAATTCGCCACAGCACCCCGCTTGGATCAGTCAGCACAAAATCAAGCATCTTCCACGGTTGCTCAGTCACATCCGACACCTTCACACCATACTTTTCCACAATACCGCTGCTGACAACATGGCTGTGCCAGGCGGCAGCATCACTCACCAATAAATGCATCATGAAGTTTTCACAATGTTTCGGCTCATAGAAATCCTGCAGCAAAAAACTGCTGTTGCCATAATAAAAATACGCGATACCGCCTCCGTCAGACGCTAGCGTAAAGCCAAGGTCAGTATAAAACTGCTTCGCAAGCGCAAAGTCTTTTGCCGGCACAAAGGCCTTAATTTCAGTTACCTGCAGTGCTTCAGGCGATAGAGTACCCATACAATTCTCCGTCAGGATATTTACCTCATCTTAAATAATAATAATTCCCAATTACATGAATTTATAGTAACTGGAAGGTACACCGCCTGCATCTCATATGCCCCTTTACGACAGGCTCTACGACAGCGAGCAAACTGGCCCTACACCAAAGCCCAATCCCTTAGGATCATGGCTGCATAGGGTACATGCACATATCAGGTTCAGAGCAATTAAGATCTGCTGACGAACCCATACCGCACACACTGATTTCACACTTACACCCGGAGATACATCCCATGACCAAACCTGTTGTTCTGGTTACTTCTGCTACCGGCCGTATCGGTAAAGAACTGGTTGCCCGCCTGTCCCAGGCTGGTGAATTTACTGTCCGTGCCTGCTATCACAGCGAATCCAAAGTTGCCGACCTGAAAGCCGTGGGTGCTGATGAAACCGTCTTCTTTGACCTGAATGATGCCGCTACCTGGGATGCTGCACTGGAAGGCGTCAGCGCGATTTACTCTGCGTCACTGGATCCAATGCTGGAAGGCCACCTGAACTTCTGTAAAGAACTGGGTAACCGTACCGACAGCATCAAACACGTTGTTCGTGTAAGCTGCATGGGCGCGGATACCAATACAGCGTCTTACGAAGCCGACCAGCACTCTTCCCGTGAAGGTGCGTCAATCCCGCTGATGCTGCAACACTACTGGTGGGGTGAGAAAGCCCTGATCGATGCCGGTCTGAACCTGACCGTGCTGCGTAACAACTTCTTCATGAACCACCTGCTGAAAACCGACTGCGACAACATTGCACAGGAAGGCTGGTTCACCAACCCGCTGGGCAATGCCCGTAACTCTTTCGTTGCGACCCGTGACATTGCAGAAGCAGCAGCGGTTGTACTGAGCGAAGGCCCTGAGCGCCACGGTAACAAGTTCTACGACATCACCGGCCCGCAGCCACAGACCATGGCTGAAATCGCCGCGGATCTGGGCCGTGCGATGGATAAAGAAATCGAGTATCGTCCGCAGTCAATGGAAAGCTTCGAAGCAGACTTCGGTGCGACCCGTGCGGAATTCTTCGAATACCTGGTAAATGGCTTCTACTGCCGTTGCAGCCCGGACTTCTACAACCTGACCGGCCACAAACCTACGTCTTACTACGACTACCTGACCACCAAAGGTGCGTCCGGCGAAACAGGTCTGGAAGAACTGTGGCAGGGTAACCTGTGGAAAAAAGGCGAAGACGCCATGAAAGAAGCAGCTGCGGTTAAGAGCTGATACACAGATCCCCGGCTGGCAATCAGCCGGGGATTTTTTCCAAAGGTCTGACCCCACATCGTTTCCCCCTGAATAATACTTCTCTTACCCATACTACCGCCTCCTGTTGGCAATAAGCCCGGCAGTCCACTTATCTAAAAACGTAATACCACGCTTACCCGGGTTAAGAATATCCGGACACTCATCAATACAGTTCACATAACAGCTGCGGCGACAAACTGCAGATATAAAAAAACCGCAGTCTCCCATCTGACTGAGAGCACCGCGGTTTTTAATCAGAAACATCGGTTTCTGAGCGGGATTTTTCCTTTAGTGCACGGATTCAATCTTCTCGAAATTAAGCTCACGCCCTTCCGGAGAACTCTGAATAGCCGCCACTTCTTTGCGTTTTTTCAGCAAAATGTAAGCGAAACAGCTGAAGTACAGACCGATTACCAGCGCACCTACCCACTGAATTTCCAGGAAATTCAGTTTGAACAGCATGGTCAGGGCACACAGCGCCACCAGGTTACCGATGATGTACTTGGAACGGCCCACCCGTGAGGTGGTCAGGTTCAGGTTATCGGTATACAGACGGATCAGGGAATCCAGTGAGTTGATTACAAATGTAATTCCCACAATTACCATCGAGATACCCACGAAGCCGGAACTGTCCAGACCGTTGTTATGGTAGAAGTACAGTACGCTGAACCAGATCGCCAGAGGAATAGACGGGAAGATCAGCAGCGCCGCCAGCACCTGCCAGGTACGCAGACCGCCCACAAAACGTGACGTGAACTGGCCAATCATGATGCTCCAGGCAAACCACCAGAACAGGTAGAAGGCATGGTAATCATTCAGCGGCAGCACGAACTTATGGATATTTACGAAGTAGTTGCCGATCAGATTTGCTGCATCCAGCATCTCGTTCGGGCCCATCGCTGCCAGAATCCACATCACTGCGATCAGCGCCAGGAACAGCCAGGTCGACGCCAGACTCAGAATACGCACGTATTTAATATCTGTGCTCGAAAAAACTGCCGCCATAATCACTGCAAATACAATCACATAGAAGGTGGCAACAATGCTGCCCTCTTCACTGAGCTGTGGCAGATACCAGGGCAGGTTCGTCAACAACAGATACGCGGTAAATGCGCAGGTACCGATAATGACCACGTTATTGATCCACTTCACCAGCGGGATTTCAAAGAAGCCCACCCGTGGTTCGATCACGCAGAAATAAAAGCTGGTCAGGAAATAGAAGCCCCAGATCAGGAATCCCCAGTAGGCAAACTCAATTGCCAGCGGGTTACTGAAGGCATATTCAGGGCTGGTTGCGGTGTCGGCATATCCTGCAAACTCGGTCAGCGGGAACATGATCAGCCCCACATCCAGACCGGATGTAAACAGAATGGCGATGAAGGTAAAGGTTTTTACCGGCGTCACCCCGACGCATTTCAGATTACCCCAGCGATAGAGACAAAACACGATTGCGAGCAGGGTAAAAATGATCCCTGCACTCAGTAAAGTGTTCATAAACACTCCTTGCGGTTGTTGTTATTGTTTGCAGAAACAGCCCCCGATTTGCACACTCACTGCGCAGACATAAAATCTGTTTTCTTCCATAAAACGGGATAAACAACTGAAATAACTGCAATTTTTATTTTAAATGACCATTTAATTAAATAGTCATTTAATAAAAATCTCATGCCCCTATAAGAAAGTCAACCGGCGCAGGCCAGACGGGCCTTTCAGGTCGTTTTCGGTCAGTTAACAAAAACAGAGAAGCGAGCAGATAAAGCGCCAACCAAAGGGCTAAAACTCATCTCAGGAAGAACAGGCAAAAGGCAGGTAAATGTGGCAGAATCCCGCTTCAGAAATATTTATCGCCCCGCCGTAAGGGGAACAGAGCACTGTAATCCCCCTGGAGTCGACATGTTTAAAATGAAAAAAACCACCAAGGTTAGCTGGGTTATTCTGATCGTCGGTCTGATTCCGCTGATCATCATGAATGAAATGCTGGTTTCCCGTGACGTCGACTCCACCCTGCGAATCGCATTTGCAGCCTTCTACTACATTTCCCTGAAAGGTATCTCGTTCATCATTATCCGCAGGATGGATATTAAAGAAGACGCTGCTGAGCAGCAGAAAGTAGAAGAGCAAACAGAAGAAACTGAACAGGCTACTGAGAAAAAAGATCAACCCTGAACAGGCTGACCTTCTTCCCCCCTCTTCAGCACATTGCTAACTGCGCTGTAAGGTTGCAGTAATCAGCCCGGCACTGACCAGCGCAGTGCCACCCACCCGGTTCAGCCGCTTGCGGGCCTGATAGCTCTGAATCCGCTGACGTACCGTACCGGCAAAGTACGTATACACACTGATATTTATCCCTACCAGACACAGCAGAGTGGCCATCAAAATCAGCCATTGCGGAAATACAGCGGTGTGCGGATCAATAAACTGCGGCAGGAATGCCACAAAGAAAATAATATCCTTAGGGTTCAGCGCGGTAACCAGAAATGCTGAACGGAACATACTCCGGCCCTGTTTCTTTCCAACGTCCTGCGCCCCTTCAAAATCCGCGTCGGCAAACTGTTGCGGTGTCTGCCGCCAGGTTTTTATCCCCAGATAAATCAGATACCCCACACCGAACCATTTCAGCACCAGAAACAGACTGGCAGACGCTGCCAGAATCGCTCCCAGGCCGATTACGGATAAGGTCATGGCAGTAAAATCACCGGCCAGTACGCCGGCAACCAAAGGCACAACAGACTTCTTCCCATGGGCAATTGCCTGCCCCACCACCAGAATCACCGTGGGGCCGGGAATTATACAGAACACCACTGTCGCCAGAACAAAGGCCAACCAAATTTCCAGACTCATACGCACTCCTGCATTGTTAACATCGCTGTCAGTTATGTCAGGCTGAGAATCCGGACGATCAGTTCAGGACAAGAATTCAGGCCGACACAAAACAATAGCAGTGATTTTGGATTACGCCAGTTTCAGTCTGAATTTATACCCAATGCTTACATCACCTTAGGCAGTTCACGGCGCAGGGTTTCAATAAACTCTGCCAGAAACGGTGAGCCATGCCCCATCTGATAAATACGGATATCCGCCTGCCCAAGCGCCGGCAAACGCCACTCTTCCGGTGCTTCCTTCAGAGAATCAGGAATGATCCCCTCAGCCATAACGGATAACCCCATCCCCGTACCCACAGCCGCCTGCACACTGATAGACCCCTGGGCAGAAAACATCACCCGGTGCGGACGGCCCAGAGCGTTCAGGGTTTTAAAAACATGTTCCCGGAAAATACACCCCTCAGGATGCAGCGCCAGCGGCAATGGCTGATCCGGCTGATACTCAAACCCCGGCGCACATACCCACTTCAGTTCACGGGACGCAATGGCCTCACCGCCCTGATAATCCGGCATGGCATTGATCAGGGCAATATCCAGCTCCCCTTCACACAGCATCTGCACCAGATCCCGACAGAGGTGCATGCTCAGCTCGATCTTATCCACATATTCATCGTGATTAGCGAGAAAGTTATGGAAAAAACCCGCGGTCATATCCTCCGGAATGCCCAGCCGGATGGTGTCACTGCTGCCATTATTCTGCGCCACCTGAATCATCGCATCATGACCGGCCAGCACCTTAACCGCTTCCGGCAGCAACATTGCGCCGTCAGCAGTCAGCTTCAGCGTATGGTAATTACGGTGAAACAGTTCACAGCCTAACTGCTCTTCCAGTTTCTTGATGCGCAGTGACAACGCCGACTGCGAGCAGTGCAGACCAACCGCTGCCGCTGAAAACGATCCGAGATTCTCTGCCAGAACAAAGCTGCGCAACGCAGCGATGTCCATATTGATTACACTGGCCACCAGAAATCCTCATAGCAACTATAGAAATTACTCAATTTACGGGTAGGTGGCCGCTCTGTAAAGTTTTCTGCATCACAGCTTAGCTGTCCAACTAACGTGAAACCTGTCCATGAAACTGCCCACGCCGGGGCCTCTCCGGCCAGCCATCATGTCAGAGTCTCAGCATAAAAATACCGGAGCCAGCCCTTATGTCTGTTGCAGAAAAACCCCGTCGCCGTCGCGGCAGCGCCCGCACCTCATTGCGTGAATTACGTTCCAGAACCCCTGATACCATGCTGCCGGGTCTGAGCCGTGGCCTGCCACTGACCGAACCTCTGGACGATGATCAGATCAGACGCATTGACCATGAATCCATGCGGATTCTGGAAGAAGTCGGTGTGATGTTCCGCGACCCGATTGCCCTGCAACAGTGGAAAGATGCCGGTGCCCACGTTGAAGGTGAACTGGTTAAGTTTGACCGGGGTATGATCCGCGAGCTGATCTCCTCCATCCCGTCAGAAATCACCTACCACGCCCGTAACCCGGAGAAGAATGTCGATCTGGGCGGCAACAACTCGATCTTTGTTCCCATGACCGGTGCACCTTTCCTGCGGGATCTGGAAGACAAACGCCGCTGGCCAACCCTGAACGACCTGGGGGATTTCCACAAGCTGGCCCATATGCTGCCAGCGCTGCACTCCACCGCACACCACATCGTCGAGCCGATGGACCACCCGGTTTCCCACCGGCACCTGCGCATCACTTACTCATCCATGAAGCACTCCGATAAAACCTTCATGGGCATGACTACCTCCGGTAAGAATGCTGAAGATGTAATGAAGATGTGTGCCATCCTCTTCGGCGAAGAATTCATGCAAACCCACCCGGTGACCACCGGTAACATCAACGGTAACTCACCGCTGGTATGGGATGAAACCATGCTGGGTGCCATGCGGGCCTTCGCCAAATATAACCAGCCGGTCCTCTGTTCACCGTTCGTACTGGGCGGTGCAAACACCCCGGCATCCACTGTACCAACGGTGGTCCAGCTGAATGCTGAAGCCCTTTCCGCACTGGCCTATACCCAGTTGGTCCGTAAGGGCACGCCGGCAATCTACGGACATTACCTGTCCACCGTATCCATGGCATCCGGTGCACCAATGGCCGGCACCCCGGAAATCAGCCTGATGAACTTCATGATCGGCCAGATGGCACGCTTCTACGATGTCCCGTGGCGGACCTCCAACACCCTGGGCGGTGCAAAAACCTTTGATGCCCAGTCAGGCTACGAAAGCGCCATGACTATGAATGCAGTACTGATGTCCGGTGCTAACTACATCTGGCACTCCGCCGGCTGGAACGAAGCAGGTATGCACTGCTCCATGGCCAAGTTTGTAGTTGATGCCGATGTCTGTGGCATGGGTTACCGCATGGCCGAAGGCCTGCGCTGGGATGACTTCGACGAAGCGCTGGCGGCTGTCCGTGATGTAGGCCCAGCTGGCCACTACCTGGGCCACTCCCACACCATGGAAAATTTCGAACGGGCCTTCTACATGCCGAAACTGTTCGACAACAACTCCTATGAACAATGGGAAGCAGAAGGCGCCAAGGAAATCACCGAGCGTGCACTGAACTACGCGAAGAAACTGCTCAGCGAATATCAGGAACCGAAACTGGATGACGCCAAGAATGACGAACTACAGGACTTCATTGCCCGCCGTGAATCAGAAATCCCAGCTGCTGACGCCCTGAACGAAACCCACTAAAGCAGCTATCTCCCCTCCTGCTAAAAGCCCGGCAAATACGCCGGGCTAAACAGGCCCTCACCTCTATTAGTTCCCCGCTGGTTATAGCAAGTAGAAAAGACAAAAGTTGACAATAAGTCAACCAGAGTTCACAGTTGACATATAGTCAACAAGGAACGACTCATGAATGTTATCTCCAAAAAGCCTTTCAATGATGCTGCAAAGAAATACCCAAATGACCGGGCAGCATTACTGGAAATGTTCAGAGTGCTGCATAAAACGGATTTCCACAGCCCTGAAGAACTGAAAGCTGTTTTCCCGTCATTAGACAACTTTAAATATAAAGATAAATGGTGGGTATTAGATGTGGGAGGCAACAACCTGCGGGTAGTTGCATTTATCCAGTTTGTGAATAAACGCATGTATATCAAACATATCGTGAATCATGCGGACTATGACAAGCTAACCCGGAAATACATGAAAGAAAAAGATTAAAGGCAATGTTATGGCACAGTTAGCAATTGTAGATGCATACCAGCAATTTATGGCTACAGCCCATCCTTTCATTAACATTGATTCAGACGAACAGTACGAAGCAGCACTGGAAACTCTGGAACAAATAATGGAGACCGCTGCTGATACCCCGGACGATTCTATGAATCCCCTGATCGATATGATCAGCCACGCTATTGAGCAATACGAAGCAAAGGATGATGAACTCACCGCTTTTATTGAAGAAGCTGAAGCGATACCCGCAGATATTGCCCTGCTCCGTACTTTAATGAGTCAGTACAACCTGACAGGCAGCGACCTGCCGGAAATCGGCGATAAGACAATGGTTTCCAAAGTATTGAATGGTAAGCGGGTGCTCAGCCGTCAGGCTATCGAGAAGCTATCTGCACGGTTTGGACTCCGGCCAGCAATGTTCTTCGAACGCTGATAAAACCTGCACCTGTGCTTATCTGAGAGACAAGGTGCACTCCTGAAGCGCTCTGTGAAAACAGGGACTACTTTGCATATCGTCATATCAAAAAATCCCGGCCGGTAAGCTCGCTTTTAAGTACCCGTCTTAACATCCCCCTGATAAAATGCTGCCGGGCTCAGTTTCTTAGCAGATTTTTTTATTATGTCGGTCATCCAGCAATACATCCGTAATATCTCCCAGCAGCAACACCTGACGGCAATTATTTTGCCGCAAGCTGATACAGCACCTCACAGCACTGAACTGCTGCTTGCAAGCAGCGCCTATACAGATTTTCTGGCGTCGCTGCTACGCTGCCTGAGCCAAAACGGCTTCAGCTTCTGCATAGACTCCCGTACCACCGGCAAGGTAACCATCCGTTGCAGACCTGCTGAAGGGCCAGAAGAAACCCTGAATATCCATACGGAAATCCCTCTGTCTGACGGCCAGATAGCCATCATTGATCTGGCGTTGCTGGACCAGAAAAACCTTCCTCTAATAGCCGCGCTGATTCAGCAGGGCTCACTCGAAACAGCGCCTGACAGGGAAACAGAAAACCTGTTCAGCCAGTTGCCCGGGGTTGAGCTGCATGCTGCAGATAACAGTGAACAGCTCTCGGCAATCAGTGCAGACATCATCCCGGTGATAGGCCCGGACGGCGTCGGCAAAACCACCCTGATCACTGCCGTACAAAAAAAGATTGCCGGTAACAGCCACTATTACCGGTTTAAAAAACTGTTCCGGGGAAGCCTGGGCTATCAGCTGAACCACTTTCTGACGCAGCTGCGCGAAGGGAAAGGCTATGATAAAAACCAGCATAATGATCAGCACGGGCTGAAAATGATGGCGATCGCCCGACGGCGTTATCCGGGCTTACTGAAACAGGCCCGCAAAGCCGGCAGCTACTATTTCAGTGACCGCTTCTTCCATGATTACATCATTGAAAACTTACGCTTTGAAGATAAGCCCGCCGCGCTGCGCAGTCACTGGCAAAAACTGCTGAACGTTTCGCCTAACACACACTGGTTTATTCAGCTAGATGCTCCTGCCGATGTAATTCTGAGCCGTAAAAACGAACTCAGTGCAGAGGATATCGATACCTATCGGGAAGCCTGTCTGACCATGTACGTTCACCGCCCATCACCGATATTCAGCTTTATTAACACCAGCCACACCCTGGAAAAATGCGTCGGCCATTTACTGGAAGATGCGGAACGGGCAGGTCTGAGAATACAGTAAGCCGAACAATGCACAGCCCGTGTGGATGAAACCGGCAAGCGGTGAAAGGGTAAGAAAGCCATCAACAGACAGCAAGAGCAGAAAGCCTGCCTGTGCTGTCTGTTTACTGAAAGAGGTCAGCCGTCGGCATTAATCTGGGCAATCAGTTCACCCAGCACCTCAGAAGCCTGATCGTTTGCCACCTGGCAGGTACCGGCCGCGTCATGACCACCGCCACCGTATTTCAGCATCAGAGTACCAACCACGGTTTTGGCACTGCGATCAAAGATCGACTTACCGGTAGCAAATACCGTGTTCTGCTGCTTCAGGCCCCAAAGTACGTGAATCGACATATTGCACTGCGGGAACATCGCATAAATCATAAACCGGTTACCGGCATAGATGGTCTCTTCGTTACGCAGATCCAGTACCACCAGGTTGCCATGTACCGTTGAACAGCGCTCAATCTGCTCCTTGAACTTATGCTGCTGTTCAAAGTACAGCTCTACCCGTTCCTGAACATCCGGCAACTGAATAATGTCTTCGATGCTGTGGTGACGGCAGTAATCAATCAGATCCATCATCAGCGCATAGTTAGAAATGCGGAATTCCCGGAAACGTCCCAGACCGGTCCGGGCATCCATCAGGAAGTTCAGCAGCTCCCAGTTAGAGGGCTCCAGTACTTCCTGCATATTAAAATCAGCAGAATCACCTTTATCCACCGCCTTCATCATGTCGTCCCAGGCACGGGGGAAAGTATCGAAACCGCCGTAGTAATCGAACACCACCCGGGCCGCTGAAGGGGCATCCGGATCGATAATATGATTTTCGCGGGCTTCATTACGCAGGGTTTCAGAAAGGTGATGGTCGAAGGCCAGGTGCACACCATCCACGTAAGGCAGGTTCGTTGTTATATCCCGGTCAGACGTATCTACGGTGCCGTCCTGCATATCTTTGGGATGTACAAACTTAATATCATCAACCAGATTAATATGCTTCAACAATACAGCGCAGACCAAACCATCAAAATCACTGCGGGTAACGAGTCGATATTGGGTATCTTCCATCTGTAACATCCCTTACCAGGTCATAGAGTAATCATCCGAGTATATGAAAGCCCTCTTAAAGTACAATCACCCCTATACCCATCCCGTGGACTCCTGTTCAAACAGGTATTTGAAATCAGACAATTCGAATATCTAACAATGCCTGATTAAAAAACCTTCAGACAGATGTAACCGATACACAAAGTGAGTTAACCTAGCCACTTTAGAAACAACCTGTTACATGGATAAGCGCGTTTCGCTCAGACGTTCAGAAGAATTGATTAACTGCTGTTTCAGATAGCGATAAACAGGCAGCAGACTGACCATCTGATCTCTTAAACCGGCTTCACCATTGTGCATATACAGGCACCGGTACAAATTACACACTTGTCTTAAGAGGATTGGCATCAAAGCCTGAGGAAGACTACATGAACAAACTTTTTTTAACCCTTCTTGCCGGACTGCTACTGACTGGCTGCCATATGCTGCAAACTCAGCCGGTCGACTATTCACACATTGAGTTCTCTCCGGGAACAGCCACACATATGAAGGTCCGTAATATTACCCAGGGCCGTACCGAGGGTGATTTACTGCGGGTAGCAGTACTCGTTCACAGCTCAAGGGTTATGACAGACAGCTATTACTTCCGCTTCATCTGGCTGGACAAGGACGGTAATCAGGTTAAGGGCCTGTCATCGCGCTGGGAAACACTGGTAGCAACCGGCGTGGATGATGCCCTTGTGATCAGCCGTATTGCCAGCAACCCTGACGCAGTGGATTACCGGTTATTAATTTCTGATAAGCCAGGTATGTAAGCAGCTCCATAGCAGCACATCTAATGCCCTGTGAATGACAACAGGCTCGCCAGGCGGGCCTGTTACGTATGCAAGGAACGTTCGATCCCACAATACTCAACCTACACTCAATTAACAGAAAAGGCTTTTCCGAACAGTTATTTCCGGCTCGCATAACCCTCAATAAATTCTTCCAGCCTGCCATTAAGCCTGTCTGCTTCAACCTCCTGCCCCAACACCTGTAATACATAAACAACACATTCCGCTGTGCATAAACCTTCCGCTTTCTGATTACGCCGCAGGTTATAGCGGGACGCTTCACTAGCCTCCAAAGCAATACGCGGCAGATTTTGCAGATACGGGCTTTTATTAAACATTTTGCGGGCCTCCTGCCAGGTACCATCCAGCACCACCAGCCCTTTAAGCCGGGCAGATAAACCGGCGTCAGCCAGCGCCGTCGAAAGCTCTGTACTGCCCTCTCCGGGATAAATCAGCGCCAGAGCGCCTTTTTCAGCCAGCCTGAGCAGCTCTTCATCCGGCTCAACTCTGGACCATTCCACCAGCCGTGCTGACTCCCCTAAAACCTCAGTCACCAGCCTGCCGGTATTGGTCGGTTTTGGCAGTTCCCGCGGATGTGTTAGCAGATAAATTTTCACAATATTTCAGTTCTTTTAAAGGGAATACACAGGCAGGCGCTTACAGACGGCTTCTGTGTACAAATTTCACACAAATTCACTCGACCTCAGGCGGCCAAAACTCTATAGTGTCGGGCTTTTGCGGCCCACCGGGATAATACCCCGCCTGAGGCCAGAATCCACCGGTTTACAGCAGGACAACTCTCTTGATCTCTACCGCCAATATCACCATGCAGTTTGGTGCCAAACCTCTTTTCGAAAACATCTCGGTCAAATTCGGTGACGGAAACCGTTACGGTCTGATCGGCGCCAACGGTTGCGGCAAATCAACCTTCATGAAGATTCTGGACGGTAGCCTGACGCCGACTTCAGGTAACGTCAGCATCACCCCGAACGAGCGGGTGGGTAAGCTGCACCAGGATCAGTTCGCTTTTGAAGAATACAGTGTTATCGACACTGTAATCATGGGCCACAAAGAACTGTGGGAAGTAAAGCAGGAACGTGACCGCATTTATAGCCTGCCGGAAATGTCTGAAGAAGACGGCATGAAAGTCGCTGAGCTGGAAACCCTGTTCGCAGAAATGGACGGCTACAGCGCGGAAAGCCGTGCCGGTGAAATCCTGCTGGGCGCCGGTATCGAACTGGGCCTACACTTTGGTCCGATGAGTGAAGTGGCACCGGGTTGGAAACTGCGGGTACTGCTGGCACAGGCCCTGTTCTCTGATCCGGATATCCTGCTTCTCGACGAACCAACCAACAACCTGGACATCCACACCATCCGCTGGCTGGAAGGCGTGCTGAACGAACGTAACAGCACCATGATCATCATCTCTCACGACCGTCACTTTTTAAACGCGGTATGTACCCACATGGCTGACATCGACTACGGTGAGCTGCGTGTCTACCCGGGTAACTATGATGACTTCATGTTTGCATCTACCCAGATCCGTGAACGTCAGCTGGCCGACAACGCGAAGAAAAGCGCCCAGATCGCCGATCTGAAACAGTTCGTCAGCCGTTTCTCTGCGAACGCCTCCAAGGCAAAACAGGCCACTTCACGGGCCCGTCAGATCGACAAGATCAAGCTGGAAGAAATCAAACCGTCCAGCCGTTCTAACCCGTACATCCGCTTTAATCAGGAAAAGAAATTGCACCGTCAGGCTGTGGTACTGGAAGAACTGGGTCACGGCTTTGAAGGTGAGCAGTTATTCAGCGACGGTAACCTGATTCTGGAAGCCGGCAGCCGGCTGGCAGTTATCGGCGAGAACGGTGTAGGTAAAACCACCCTGCTGCGCTGTCTGATGGACGAACTTCAACCGGAACATGGCACCATCCAGTGGGCTGAAAGTGCCACACTGGGCTACTGCCCGCAGGATACCAATGCCGAATTTGAAACCGAACTGAACCTGTTCGACTGGATGAGCCAGTGGCGTAAACCGAGCCACGACGACCAGATCGTCCGCTCCACTCTGGGCCGCCTGCTGTTCAGCGCAGACGACTTCAAGAAGAAAGTAAAAGTCTGCTCCGGTGGTGAGAAAAACCGCCTGCTGTTCGGCAAGCTGATGATGAGCGATACCAACGTGCTGGTCATGGACGAGCCAACCAACCACCTGGACATGGAATCCATCGAAGCCCTTAACCTGGCGCTGGAAAACTACGAAGGCACGCTGATCTTTGTCAGCCACGACCGTGAATTCGTATCCTCGCTGGCGACCCAGATCATCGATATCCGTGACCAGAAGCTGTTCAGCTTCCAGGGCACCTATGAAGAATATCTGGCCCACATGGACGCCAAAGAAAAAGCGGCTAAATCGAAGAAGTAGCTCTGTTCTTTAACCCCCCACAAAAAAGGCCGCTGACGAAAGTCGCGGCCTTTTTTATTTCACCTGATAACTCAGGCAATCAGAGATTACTTCGCAGTAGCCCCTTTGAACTTCACGATCTCACCGGTTTTCAGACGGGACAGATAAGAATTCAGCTCCCGCTTGATCACTGGCAGTAAGAAGTACAGACCAATGATGTTCACCACCGCCATGGCAAAGATCGCGGCGTCAGAAAAGTCGATCACCGGGCCAAGGTTAGCCGCAGCACCGATCACAATGAATACGCAGAACATAAGCTTGTACGCCAGCTCTTTGGACTGGCCTTCACCGAACAGATACGTCCAGGCTTTCAGGCCGTAGTAAGACCAGCTGATCATTGTGGAGAAAGCAAACAGTACAACCGCTACCGCCAGAATATAAGGGAACCAGCTGAATGCAGAACCAAAGGCTGCAGATGTCAGTGCCACCCCTGAAGAGCCGTCAGCCGTCAGAATACGGCCATTCTCACCCAGCATGTACAGACCGGTGGCAGGATCAGTCATTAACTGCCCGGTAATGATGATCACCAGCGCAGTCATGGTGCAGATCAGCACGGTATCAATGAATGGCTCTAACAGAGACACAAAGCCTTCGGTAACCGGCTCATTGGTCTTAACCGCAGAATGCGCAATGGCGGCAGAACCGACACCCGCTTCGTTCGAAAACGCTGCCCGTTTAAAGCCCTGAATCAGCGCCCCGACAAAACCGCCGGCAATGCCCAGACCGGTGAAAGCACCTTCAATAATCTGACCGAACGCCCAGCCGATTTTATCCGCATTCATCAGCAGAATAACCAGCGCCGCCAGAACATACATAACCCCCATGAACGGAACCACTTTCTCCGTCACCCGGGCAATCGACTTGATACCGCCAACAATCACAGCAAACACGATTGCCGCGAATACCAGACCGGTAATCCAGCCCGGATAGTCACCGACGATGCCGCTGATCTGTGCATGGGCCTGGTTAGCCTGGAACATGTTACCGCCCCCCAGGGAACCGAGGATACAGAACACAGCAAACATCGCCGCCAGTATCTTGCCGCCTGGCAGGCCACGTTCTTTAAAACCTTTGGAAATGTAATACATAGGGCCGCCGGAAACCGTGCCGTCGCTGTATTCATTCCGGTATTTAACACCCAGAGTACACTCGGCAAACTTGGACGCCATGCCCAATAAACCGGCCAGAATCATCCAGAACGTCGCACCGGCACCACCAATGCTGACAGCAACTGCCACACCGGCGATATTACCCAGACCGACCGTACCGGACAGTGCAGTGGCCAGCGCCTGAAAGTGGCTTACCTCACCGGCATCCCGGGGGTTGGTATACTCGCCTTTTACCAGCGCAATGGAATGACCCACCGCCCGGAACTGAATAAAGCCGAAATACAGCGTAAATACTGAGGCACCAATTACCAGCCACAGTACGATCCATGGGAAACTTGTGCCCGGTAAAGGCGCAAAAATCAGCCCGACAAACCAGCCGGTCGCCCAGGAGAATGCTTCGTTTACGGTTTCATCAACGCTGGCCATTGCCATTTTACTGTGCATTAACAGCACCAGCGCGCTCAGAGCATAGAAGATTTTGTTTTTATTATTCATGACCTTGCCTCAGTTAACCACAGTTACAGGTACGCTTGCGTTCATCACCAGATTGGCTGTCACACTGCCAAACAGACGTGACGTCAGTCCACCTCTGGATGAACGGGCCACTACAATCTGATCGGCTTTTTCTTCAACCGCCACCAGATTCAGCAGCTCTGCAGCATCGCCATGCATCACCCGGCCATTCGCGGTAAAACCTTCTGTGTTCAGCGTATTCACCGCAGGATCGATCACCCGCGACGTAGCCACAGCGATTTCCTGTTCACGGCGTTTATGCCGCGAGGCGTTCTCTTCAGGGGTCTGAAAACTGTAGGGTGTCCACTCAATGACGTAGACAAGTTCCAGGGTACAGTCAGGGATAAGGGAGGCGAGCCGTTTTGCGTAAGCCAGTGCCCGGGAACCGGATTCACTGCCATCAAGGCCAACGATAAGTGTATTAGACATGTATGCACCTTTATTGTTTTTGTATGGATGCATCGTATCCGGCGATCTGTTGCGACCGGTCTCAGACACGACCGGTCAATGATCCCCTGACAAACAGATGTTTTACAGCGCGATTCGTCGTATTAAAAACCCGAAACGATCTTTTTGGCCTTCGAATCGACGCGGCACAAATTTTTCTACGCTCAGGCTCTGCTGTATCAACCGCAGCTTATGAGCTACATACCGGAAAAAACCTCCTTACAATTGCCTTAATCAGAGAATAAAAATTCACCAATTCACCAGTAAACACGCCGATTTAGCAAGGTTTACCAAATTTCAGCAATCGGACGGCCCAGCGCCCAAGGATGATTTTTTATATGGTAAAGTTTGTCAGAACAATCTGAATCCTGAGTAAGCATATGGATAAGTTTGATCAGCTGATCA
Organism: Aliamphritea spongicola; assembly: GCF_017051665.1. Lineage (NCBI taxonomy): Bacteria > Pseudomonadati > Pseudomonadota > Gammaproteobacteria > Oceanospirillales > Oceanospirillaceae > Aliamphritea > Aliamphritea spongicola. Next base: position 178,413 of record NZ_JAFIDL010000006.1, on the reverse strand, counting down.
TCCAGCACCTGAGCGAAGACGCGCGGCAATCCAACGCCGAAGTGGCCCGTAAAATTGGTTTATCAAGAACAGCCGTGGCCGGCCGGCTGAAACGGCTGGAAGACAAAGGCATTGTCAGCGGTTATAAAATAGAACTGCGTAACCCCGGAAAACAGGTCGCCGCCTATTTCCAGATGAACTTCACCCACCTTGATTACGACAAACTGCTGCCACTGATCAGCCAGATAGAAGAAGTGAAAGACTGCCGCTCCATTACCGGAGACATTGATCTGATTGTCTATGCCGAAGCCGACACCATGGAACAGCTGGATACCGTGAGAATTCGGCTGAGTGAGTTACCGAAGATGTCTTATCTTGTTACCCACCCGGTGCTTAAAGATCTGAAATCGTGCTTATGAAATAACCGACAAACTCACTGATAACCCGCCACAAACTTAAGCTACTGACCGGTACTCAGGTATATTCTCCCGAATCAAAGAATAATAGTGCTGGCTAGTGTAAGCCCTGTATCCAGCTCAGCCCAGCCGCCGGGCCCAGTTACCCTGATGGGATGCCTCACAGGCCTCTTCGCTGTCAAAGTAGATCTGTTCTTCAGGATGTGCCAGCTGAATACCGATATCCGCCAGGGCATCACAAATCAGGTTACGCAGGCTGGTATCTTCATGCTGCATGCGAATCCGCTCAAGGTCAGACTCATCACTGAATACACAGGCAATCTTTAAAGAGGCAGGAAAACGCTGATAGTTAACCCGGTGGGTCAGCCACTGAAAACCATAGATATGCTCCAGCGCTGTTTCGCACACCACTGTCAGGGTTTTACAGATCTGATTATCCAGCTTTTTGTCAGTTTTACGCATACTCACCCACTACACCCGCAGAAAAACCGGCAGTGTACTCCGGTTCAGCGCTCAACACTAAAAGACTGACTGAGAGGCTGACGGCTTTCCACGTGCCGGAACCAGCGATACATAGGTACAGTCGCCGCATTATCCACATTGGGTGCGACCCGGCCTGCATCTAAATCACTCTGATGAATAGTCCGCATCTCCACACTGTAACGGATCGCATCCGTGGTATTTGGCACACTGGCATGTAAATGGGCACTGGAAAATGCCAGCACATCTCCCGGCTGAATAACTACCTTCACCACCCCGGATTCATCCACCGTTTCAGACGGACGGGGGGCCGACGGATAGGCAATGCCCCGTTCCGGCTGTGCGGTTTTGCGGGTCGCCAGATATTCTTCAAAACTCCAGGTGGCGGTGTTATTCGCCAACGGTTTTTCCCAGTAATCCGGATAAAAGGCGATAGTGCGCTCCGCTTCCAGGCTGAACACCGGTGCCCACCAGTTCTGCTGACACTGAACATTGCTGCCCCAGGTATCCCGGTGATGGCCGATAGCCGCCCGGTGCGCACCATTATGAGTGGCATCAAACGGGACCACCCTCAGCGGAAAATGATCGTAATAACACTCTTCGGTCGTCACACCACACTCACGTAACACATCAAAGAAAATCAGCTTGGCATCTTCACTGGTGCGAAAGCGGGTTTGCACGGCGCCAACCCGTTCGAGAAATTCTTCCCGGGATAAATGTTTCTGCACCGTCACCGGATCAAGCCCCTGCAATTCGTCTTCCAGTAACTCCCGGGTATAGGCAATCATCCGCTGCATAGCAGGACGCTGGCGATACACCAGTAAATGACCGGCAAATAAAAGCGCCGCCCGCTCAGCATCACTGATAGGCTGATCTAACTGAATAATATCCACACCTGAAACCCTGCTGTTAACCGTAATAACTGGCCGCAGCTTAGCGCAGCACAAAAGCTCTGCTCAAGGGAACAGAGCGGGGAATTTTGATAGAGACAGGCCAGTTTGTCGTAAATGAACAAGAGGTCGTAAATACAAAAAGCGTCGTAAATAAACAAACCAAACTTGTTAACGACTGTCGGGCAGCCTTATTCAGGGGGACTGCAACAACATTTCAATATGAGGAATGCCATCTTCATCGTAGGGATCAGACACCGTCCTGAAACCAAAACCGGCATAAAAACGTTCCAGATACAGCTGTGCAGAAATCCGCACCGACTGTCCGGGATACAGTAAAGACACTTCATCCAGCGCCCGGCTGACCAACTGCCTGCCCAGCCCGCTACCCCGGGCAGATTCAGCGGTCAGAATACGACCCAGCGCAACCTCCGGATAAACCAGCCCCGGTGGTACCACCCGCAAATACCCCTGCAGCTTACCTTCACACCAGCCACTGAGGTGATGGCACTGCTGATCCTTATGATCCATATCCGCATAAAGGCAGGTTTGCTCCAATACAAAAACCTGCTGACGTAGCGCCAGAATTTCATACAACTCGGTATTACTTAACTGCGTGAATGTCTGCCAGCGCCATTCAGTTGTAACCATGCTCAAAGCACCTCCCCCTCAGTTATAACGCCATCAAGCCTTTACTCAGTACCATCACCGCTGACACGGCTGAAATAATGAGCAACGCCGGCCGGGCAGACTGCTGTTTCAGCTTGCCCCCCAGATAACGGGACAACAGCCAGCCAATAAACATACCGGGCAACAGTTTAAGGCTCAGCATTATATGCTCATCGGTCACCGTACCCTGCAGGAACAGCAACACCAGTGACAGTGGCGAGCCTATCAGGAAAAACGCCGCCAGCTCATTACGGGCGGTAATCCGGGTTTCATTCTGATACACCAGTGCAATGGGCGGCCCACCCACAGAAGTCGCCGTGCCCACGATGCCGGAGATAAACCCGCCAATCCCCAGACTCAGAGGCGTGGCGGTAATATTAAAACGCCGGCAACTGACATACACCGCCACCAGTAAACTGCTGCCAAACACGATCGCCAGTATGTGTGGCGGCATCGCCAGCAGCAGTAATACACCGATATAAGAACCCGGGATCCTGGCCAGAATTGCCGGCATCACCCGTCGCCAGTGCAGTTCATGCCGCTGGGACGACACCACCAGCACGGACAGCATGAAACCGCCGAAAATAACCGGCACCGGCACATAAGCAGGATCAATCAGAAACAGTAAGGGAGCGGCCAGCAAACCGAAGCCAATACCAACCATGCCTTGCAGCGTACTGCCGACAATCGCAATTGCCAGAGCCAGAAAATCAATCAGGGTGAAGGTCACTGAGCAGCCCGTTAAGAAATGAAAATTCAGAGCCGCTATTATTCCACAGCCGGACGGCTATGGAGAACCGGAAGAAGTGTTAAACCGTCAATAACTTACGCGGCAGCTGCAGCCAGTAACACCAGTTTGACGACCGCATAGACCAGCATGACAAAGATCGCTGCCACCAGTAATCCGATCAGAATAAAATGGTGAGGTTTACCCTGGCTGAAATCCCGTTCACGGTTACGGTTACTCTGCACCCCGAAGAATGCAGCCAGTACACTTTTAAAAATGTCCCAGAAGGTAATATCCCGGGGAGTTTGCTGTTCTTTCTGCATCATTAAATTCCTGCTTTCCACCTGTCTGAAAGTATAGACGCTCAGACAAAAACAGCTTTTCCCAGAACCCAGCCATTAGATTTTTTCACGCTTAACTCCTTGATCTTAAGAGCAAATTCTTCGTATAACAGCTAAGATCAATAGAGCATTTCGCGAAGGAAATACAAAACAGGGGCTGGAATCATGTCTGACTCATACGACTTTGCAATCATAGGTGCAGGCCTGGCAGGCAGTTTTTGTGCCAGTCTGCTACGAACCGATTATCCGAAACTCTGTGTACTGGAAAAAAGCCGCGGCAGCGGCGGCCGACTCAGCAGCAGACGTTACCAAAGCCTAAGTTACGACCTTGGCTCCCCCTGCCTGCACCTTGATCCTGAGCAGTTCGGCGATCAACTGATGCAATGGCAGAACGCCGGAGTACTGAAACGCTGGCCGGAAGCAGATCATGATCCGTTTCTTGCGTATGTGGGCCGCCCCAGAATGAGCAGCCTGACTCGGCATCTGATCGGTGACGCGGAAATGCATACCCTGACACGGGTAGAGCGACTCGAATACCTAGGCGACAGCTGGCAGCTGAAAGATGCCGACGAACAAACCATCTGCTATACCCGCGGCCTGATTATCTGTGCACCGGCAAGACAAACCGGCGCCCTGCTAGCCGGCACTCCCTGTTCAGTGGACTGGCTGACCCGCAGCCACAACTCCAGCCAGACCAGCCGGGCCCAGTGGTGTATGGCAATTGAAGTGAACCGTGAACTGCCAGCTCCGGGCTATATTGCACCGGATCACAGCATCATTACCCGCATCGTTAATGACAGCCATAAACCGGGCCGGGCAAATAATTTTCACCTTTGGATGATCCAGGCAGACACCGAATGGAGTATACAGTATGCAGACTCCCATCATGCTCAGGTTCAGCAGGAGCTGGAACAGGAGTTCTGCCGCATCATGCAAATTGATCCGCAGGACATTACCAGCCAGACACCACACCGCTGGAATCTGGCAAAGCATGAGCGTACCGCGGGGGAAATCGCCCTGTGGGACAGCGAACTGAAACTGGGTATCGCTGCCGACTGGCTCGGAGAAGCAAATATCAACAGTGCTCTCCTCAGCGCCAGAACATTATGTGAACTGATACGCAGCTGACGCAAACGCCCCATCACCGCATCAGTTGGCAGAGGAGAACAACATGAAAAATACAAGCCAACTGATTGCCAGCTCAAATGCACAACAGGATTCCGGCATCGTGGTGGGCATCAGCGCCTGCCTGCTGGGGGATGAAGTCCGCTTTAATGGAGGACACAGCCGGTCGAAATATTGCTGTGGCCCACTGCAGGATTACTTCCGGTTTGAAAAGTTCTGCCCGGAAGTGGCCGCCGGCTTTGGTATTCCCCGGGCAACCCTGCGCTTAATTGGCGATCCCCATAATCCCCGGATGGTCTATACCCGTGATCAGGAAACCGATGTTACCGAACAGTTTCATGCCGGCTATGAAGCCCGTCTTGAAAAACTGGCCCACCTGGACGGTTACATTCTGGCAAAGAACTCCCCAAGCTGCGGCATGGAACGGGTCAAGGTATATCAGCCAAACAGCCATCCACACGATATTAAATCGGCCGGCCTGTTCGCCAAAGCCCTGATGGCCCGCTACCCTCACTTGCCGGTTGAAGAAGATGGCCGTCTGAACGACGCTCACCTGCGGGAAAACTTTGTGCAGCGGGTATTTGCACACCACACCTTCCGTCAGCAGGTACTGGCAGAACCCTCTGTTAAAAACCTGCTGGCCTTTCACAGCCAGTACAAATACATTCTGATGGCACACTCCCAGACTGAGTACCGTGGCCTGGGACGGCTGTTAGGTCAGGAACACCAGCAGTACACAATTGATGAACTGTGTGATCTTTACCTGCAACGGTTCATGAAGGCCATAAGCAAACCTGCCAGCCGGGGTAACCACTACAATGTACTGCTGCACCTGTTCGGTTACCTGAAACCCCATCTGGAAGGTGACGTAAAGCAGGATATTCTCGAAACCTTCAAAAATTACCTGCAGGGTTATGTCAATCTGGCAACCGCATTGACACTGCTGCACCATTACCTGCGCCTGTTTGGCAGCCATTACGTGCAGGCCCAACGCTACCTGAGCCCCTATCCGAAAGCACTTGGCCTACGTAACCAGGTATGAAAAAAGGAGATAAAACTGCATGACGCAACTGGCCTGGCTTCGCAATGACTTACGTACCACCGACCATCCGGCTTTTCAGCTGGCGTTGGCACGGAGTACCCCGGACAGCCCGGTTGCGGCGGTGCACATCGCCACCCCAGCACAGTGGCAACAGCACAATGAATCACCGGCGAAACTCGGTTTAAGGGCCGCCCTACTGCAGGACCTGCAGCAGCAACTCAACGCCCACGGGGTAAAACTTTACCTGCTGGAAACCGATGATTTTTCCGGTTGTCCGGAATTACTGACTCAACTGTGCGGTGAACTGAACTGCCGCAACATTCATTGGCTGACAGAAAGCCCGCTGGATGAAAATCTGCGTGACATTCACACCCGGACACAGCTGCAAAGTCAGGATATCCAGTGCCATATACAGCCGGTTGATCAGCTAGTCAGCACTGTGGTACTCAACCAGCAGGACCAGCCTTATAAAGTATTTACACCCTTTTACAAACGCTGGTTACAGATACTGCAGCAACAGGATCTGACACCTATTACAACCTTCCCCACGGTCAGCCATTCAGAAGCACAAGCTTTCCCTCTGGCCAGCTGGGCCGGCACATACCGGGATGACCTGTGGCCTGCGGATCAGGCCAGTATCCACCGGCGGTTAATGCATTTTTGCCAGCATAAACTGGCCGGTTACGGTGACAAACGGGACATCCCCTCGGAACCAGCCACCAGCCAGATTTCCCCCTATCTTGCTCTGGGTGCGATCGGCCCGCGGGAAATTGTAAGTGCTATGCGCAGCGCTGAATGGGGCGCCGATTACTGGCTGGAATCCGACTGGTTACGTGAACTGGCCTGGCGTGACTTCTACCGGCAGTTGCTGATTCAGTTTCCGGCAATCAACAAACATAAACCGTTTAAAGCCGACACTGATCAGATCCGCTGGCAACAGAATGATGCTCACTGGCAGGCCTGGTGTACCGGCCGTACCGGTTTTCCGATCATTGACGCTGCCATGCGCCAGTTACTGCAAACCGGCTGGATGCATAACCGCCTGCGCATGCTCACCGCCAGCTTCCTCACCAAGTTGCTGTTTCAGGACTGGCGCAGAGGCGAAGCCTTTTTCATGCAACATCTGGTGGACGGTGATTTCGCTGCTAATAACGGCGGCTGGCAATGGAGTGCATCCGTTGGCTGCGATGCTGCTCCCTATTTCAGGGTCTTCAACCCACTGCGGCAGTCAGAAAAGTTTGATCCTGAAGGCCTGTTTATCCGCCGTTTTTTACCGGAACTGGCATCACTGGATGACAAGACCATTCACAACCCGAGTCGCGAACAGCGGCAAAATTGCGGCTATCCTGAGGCGATCATCGACTATTCGTCCGCCCGGCAGTATGCCATTGACGCTTTCAAGCAGCTCTGATTTTACCTGCCGGCAGCCCCATCCAACCTGGCTGACAGAAGAGGGATAAAATTTCCCTCTTAAGTCTAATCCACCTGCTATGCTGCTTATCTGGATAAAACCGGAAGTTGCAACAAAACTGATATTTATGCTTATTTGTTCGCCTTAAAGACGTGCCGTATCACCCGGATCAGGAAGCAACAACCTTATGCTGAACCACTTGTTTCACTTATCGCCGGACAGCGATGCCAGCTTGCAGCAGCAGATCCGGGAGCAGATCAGTACCGCCATTATGGACGGCCACATCCCCAGTAATGTGCCCCTGCCCTCAACCCGTAAACTGGCAGAAATGCTCCATGTTTCCCGTAACACCGTCATTCTGGCCTATGAGCACCTGATCGATGACGGCTACCTGATCTCCCGGGAACGGGCCGGGTTTTACGTCAACGAAGAAATTCTCCGCGCCAGTGTCAACGGTAACGGCAACCCGCAAAGCGACAACGAAGAAATTCAGGGCAACCCGCCGCAATGGCAGAACTTTCTGAAATTTCGCCCTACCGAGCACAAGCTCAACAAGGTCAACCGCTGGCAGGATTATCCCTACCCGTTTATCTACGGCCAGCTGGATCCGAAAATGTTTCCCACCAACCACTGGCGGGAATGCTGCCGGGAATCAGTTTCGGTACAGGCTATCAGTGACTGGTCCGGTGACCGGTATGATGAAGATGATCCGTTGCTCATCGAACAGATTCACTCACGCCTGCTACCCCGTCGCGGGGTCTGGGCTGATCCGGAAGAAATTCTCATTACCGTGGGTGCCCAGCATGCCCTTTACATGATCCTGCGGCTGCTGCTCAACCGTGACGCCTGCTTTGGCCTTGAAGAACCGGGTTATCCGGATCTCACCAAGATGGCCGCCAGTACTGAAGCCCGTATAAAGCCCCTGGCGGTGGACGGTGACGGCCTGATCGTCGGCGAACAGCTGAGTGACTGTAACCTGCTGTTCACCACCCCCAGCCACCAGTTCCCGACCACAGTCACCATGCCGCTGGAACGGCGGCGACAGTTACTGGAACAGGCCTCACGGGATGACTTCCTGATCATCGAAGATGACTACGAATGCGAAGTTACCTTTGCGGATACCCCCACCCCGGCACTGAAAAGCCTGGATAAGAACGACCGGGTGATCTACCTGGGCAGCCTGTCCAAAACTCTGTCGCCGGGGTTGCGGGTCGGTTACATCGTGGGGCCAAAAGAGCTGATCCGGGAAATCCGGGAATTCCGCCGTATGATGCTGCGCCACCCGCCCATGAATAACCAGCGCTCCATCGGGCTGTTTCTGGCCCGTGGTTATCACGACTCACTGGTTCGCAACCTGATTCAGGCCTATGAAGCCCGCTGGCAGGCGGTAGGGGATGCCCTGCAGGACTGCCTGCCGGAATCAGCAATTCCACCAGTGTTCGGCGGCTCGGCCTACTGGGTTAAGGGCCCGGATCATTTGGATGCCCGGGAACTGAAACGGCTGGCCCTGCAAAAAGGGGTGGTCATTGAATCCGGTGATATTTACTACTACGCCGAAAACCCGCCACTGAATTATTTCCGGCTGGGGTATTCATCCATTGCCACCGAGCGGATCCGCCCCGGCATTGACCGGCTGGCAGCTATCATCCATCAGCTCGGGGAGTAATGACTTACTAACAAGTCTGGTACCGGCAGGCTGCCTGCTGGAAGCCTGCTGGTACCAAACCCGCTGATTTTCCCCTCTTCTACCCCTTATTAGTTTTATTCAGATTCGCTGTAAAGCACGCCAATCCTGGCTCACAGCCTGGAACTACATTTCGGTTCAGCGTTGGGTCTATAGCCCGAAAAGCCCTCTCTCCTATAGTAAATCCTGCCTGAAAAGGCACATAAAAGCGGCTGTTTCCAAGTAAAACAGCGCACAAAACGACACCGTGACCATAATAAAAAGAGTAATCACCATGTCTGTTACAACCGCCACACACGCAACATCCGACGACCAGTACGTGCGCTTCGTAAACGTCAAAAAAAGTTACGATCAGCAAAACCTGGTGGTTAAAAATTTTAATCTGGATATCAAAAAGGGTGAGTTCGTCACGCTGCTGGGGCCTTCCGGCTCGGGCAAAACCACCTGCCTGATGATGCTGGCAGGCTTCGAAGATGTTACCAGCGGCGAGATTCTCATTGCCGGCAACCCGGTCAACGACATCGCCCCCTACCACCGTAACATCGGCATGGTGTTCCAGACCTACGCGCTGTTTCCGCATATGACCATCAGTGAGAACCTGGCGTACCCGCTGAAGGTTCGCAAGGTTGCAGCCGCAGAGGTAGACCGCCGGGTGAAAGAGGCGCTGGCACTGGTGGAACTGGCAGACTTCGGTAAACGCTATCCGGGCCAGCTATCCGGTGGCCAGAAACAGCGGGTGGCACTGGCCCGCTCACTGATCTTTGAGCCAAGCATTGTCCTGATGGACGAACCGCTGGGTGCACTGGATAAAAATCTCCGTGAGCAGATGCAGTTCGAAATTAAGCGCCTGCACGAAGATCTGGGGTTCACTGCCATCTACGTCACCCACGACCAGACTGAAGCCCTGACCATGTCAGACCGTATCGCCGTGTTCGATGATGGTGTGGTGAAGCAATGTGCCGCCCCGGATGTACTTTATGAACAGCCAAGCTGTGCCTTTGTGGCGGACTTTATCGGCGAGAACAACCATATTCCGGGCACCGTAACCCGTGTTGATGCAGGCAAAGCCGAAATCCGTCTGGCCGACGGTACCCTCACCACCACCGAAAACCCGAACTGTCCGAGTGCCGGCGAAGAATGCGTGGTCACCATCCGTCCGGAGAACCTGTTCATCGCCAAAGACGGTCAGGTACTGGATAACTGCGTGAATGCCAGCTTCATTACCCGGCTCTACGTGGGTGACTCCATCCGTTACTTCTTCCGCCTCAGTGACGGCTCCGAAATCATGGTGAAAACCCTCAATGATCAGGATGCCCCGCACATTGCCACCGGCAGTACTGTGCAGTTGACCTGGGCAGGCAATGGCGGCCTGGCACTGGCCCGCGCCAGTTAACGTTCAAACACAGCAATACCCGTAAACACGTAAGAGGAAAAATAATAATGAAACATCTCAAACGATTCGGCGCTGCTCTGGCGCTATGTACGGCAATGTCACCGGCGATGGCTGAGCAGTTTACTGCCGTCTCCTTCGGCGGCGCGTATGGTGCGGCCCAGCAAAAACACATGCTGGATCCCTTCATGGAGAAAACCGGCCATAAAATTCTGTTTGAAAACTATTCCGGCGGTATCGCCGAACTGAAGGCGCAGGTTGAAAGTGGCAACATCCTATGGGATGTGGTCGATGTGGAAGTAATCGATCTGGAACGGGCCTGTTCTGAAGGCCTGCTGGAAGTATTCCCACACGATACCCTGCCACCGGGTGACGACGGTGTCGCTGCGAAAGACGACTTCATTCCACAGGCACTGGCCAACGAATGCGGTGTAGGTAACATCATCTGGACCATCCTGTATGCCTACAATCAGGACACCATCAAAGGCGGCAATCCGAACTCTATCAATGATTTCTTCAACACCCAGCAATTCCCGGGTAAGCGCGCCCTGCGTAAACGCCCGCAGGTAAACCTTGAATGGGCCCTGATTGCCGACGGTGTACCGAAGGATGAAGTCTACGATGTACTGTCCACCGACGAAGGTCAGGCCCGGGCATTCGCCAAACTGGACACCATCAAGAACGATCTGGTGTGGTTCGACAGCTGGTCACAGGTACCACAACTTCTGAACGACGGCGGAGCCATCATGGCACAGTCGGCTAACGGCCGGATCTTCGATGCGATTCAGAAGGACAACAAGCCATTCGAAATGGTCTGGGATGCTCACGTTTATGACCTGGACGTATGGGCCATCGTCCGCGGCTCCAAGAAAAAAGCAGTGGCTGAAGAGTTCATTCGTTTCGCCACCGGCTCCAAGCCGGAAAGTGGCATGCAGGACGTGGCATACGGCCCGACCCGTAAGTCTGCATACGCTTACATGGATGACGCCATTCTGCCGAAACTGCCATCCGCCCACCTGGATGAAGGCCTGAAAGCCTCCGGTGAATTCTGGGCTGACTACGGCGAGTCCCTGGGTGAGAAATTCAACGAATGGCTGCTGAACTGAGCCAATAGCTGACACTGTGCATGCAGGGCACTCCGCGGAGTGCCCTTATAACAATAAGAAAGGGCTGTTCTATGTCTCAAGCTGAATTAACCGCCGCACACAGCGCCGCTTCGTTTGAAGAAGACCGCAACGTGCATTCCGGGCTGACCCCGGAGGAAATGCGCCAGAGCAAGCGCAACCAGCGCCGCCGGAAACTGATCGCCACCGCCTTCGTCGTTCCGCTGATTGTCTTTGTGCTGATCGCCTTCATCGCACCAATCGGTACCATGCTGTACCGCAGTGTTTACCATCCAACAGTCGCCCAGCTGATCCCGGAAACCCTGCAGGAACTGCAATCATGGGATGAGAGCGGCAACAGCATTCCGGACACAGCCACCCTGAATGTTTTCGCCAAAGAACTGCATTATCTGGCCAAAGAACGCCGCTCCGGCAAACTGGCCGAAGAAATTAACCGTGGTTTGCCGGGCAGCTCCAGCACCATCAAATCCAGCGCCCGTAAACTGAAGAAGCTGGATGAAGCGACCCTGGCAAGCGAAGGGGCCGAACGCCTGCTGGCAGCTAAAAAGCAGTGGCAGGATGTGCGCATCTGGCGGACTATGAAAACCTCCGGCGAAGTGTTTACTGACAGTTTCTACCTGACCGCCACCGATCTGACCCGTAATGAACAGGGGGAGATCGTTGCCCGGGATACCAACATCTACATCAAGCTGTTTGCCAAAAGCCTGAAGATCGCCCTGCTGATCACCTTTTTGACCGCCGCCATCGGCTTTCCGCTGGCTTACTATCTGGCAACTGCACCGGCCAAAGTCGCCAATACCCTGATGGTATTTGTATTGCTGCCATTCTGGACATCCCTGCTGGTGCGGACCACCGCCTGGATCGCCATCCTGCAGACCAACGGTGTGGTTAACGACTTCCTGATGACCCTGCACATCATCAGCGAACCCATTGAGATGCTTTATACCCAGTTCTCAACGGTAATCGCCATGACCCATATTCTGCTGCCCTTTATGATCCTGCCCCTGTACAGCGTCATGAAAGGCATCGACCCGAGTTACTTCCGCGCCGCATTGTCACTGGGGGCAAAACCCCTGTCAGCTTTCTGCCGGATTTACTTCCCGATGACCCTGCCAGGCCTGAGTGCCGGAGCACTGCTGGTGTTCATCATCTCCATTGGTTACTACATCACTCCGGCGCTGGTCGGCGGCACCGACGGCCAGATGATCAGTAATATCATTGCGTTTCATATGCAGTCCTCTAACAACTGGGAACTGGCCGCTGCACTGGGCTCAATCCTGCTGATACTGATCACCCTGCTGTACTGGATCTACGACCGGTTAGTTGGCGTAAGCAATATCAAGCTTGGATAAGGAGAATGACTGTGAACATTTCACTTAAAGAAACAGAACATCATCGCACTTTTCCCTTGTCGCAATCCTCCAACAGCTGGGAACTGGCCGCCGCACTGGGCTCAATCCTGCTGATACTGATCACCCTGCTGTACTGGATCTACGACCGTCTGGTTGGCGTAAGTATTATCAAACTGGGGTAACTGACGATGCAATTTCCTAAATACTTTAACTTCTGGCACAAGCTGGGCATGCACAGCCTGCGGCTGACTGCCTGGGCCGTACTGGCTTTTCTGATGTTACCAATTCTGGTGATCATTCCCCTGTCGTTCAATGTCGAGCCTTACTTCAGCTTCACCGAGGGCATGCTGGCATTTGATCCGGATGCCTATTCAATGAAGTGGTACGCCGAGATTATTAATGACGACAAATGGATTCTGGCCATTAAAAACAGTTTCCTGATCGGCGCGGCTTCCACCGTCATCGCCACCGTGCTGGGCACCCTGGCGGCGATCGGTCTGTCCCGGGCGGATATGCCAATGCAACGGATGATTATGGCCATTCTGCTGTCACCGATGATCGTCCCGCTGATCATCACCGCGGCGGGTATGTACTTCTTCTATACCCAGCTGGGGCTGGCGGGTACTTACCTCGGCGTCATCATTGCCCACGCAGCCCTTGGCACGCCGTTTGTGATCATTACCGTCAACGCAGCCCTGAGCGGCTTTGACTACTCACTGGTCAGAGCATCGCTGGGCATGGGAGCTTCCCCCAGCTATACCTTTTTCAACGTCATTATGCCGCTGATCCGCCCCGGCGTGATCTCCGGTTCACTGTTTGCCTTCATTACCTCCTTCGATGAAGTGGTAGTGATCCTGTTCCTCGCCGGCCCTGAACAGCGCACCATTCCGCGCCAGATGTTCTCCGGCCTGCGGGAGCAAATAAACCCGACCATTCTGGCGGTCGCCGTATTACTGGTGGTGGTATCAGCCCTGCTGTTACTGACCATTGAATACCTGCGGGCCCGTGGTGAACGGATCCGTACCGGCCAGATTTCATAATTCACCTTTCTGCCCGGCATGCTTCGGACCGGGCAGAGTTTTTCAGACATGCAGGAAATACAGAAATGAGCAGTCAATACATCAAAATTAAAAACCACATCAACGGTGAGTGGCTGGATGAAAGTAATGGACAGTACGAGCCGTTAAAGAACCCGTCCACCGGTGCGGTGATCGGTGAAGTCCCGCTGTCTTCTGCGGAAACCTCCCGTCAGGCGGTTGCTGCCGCAGCAGAAGCCTTCCCTGAGTGGAGTGCTATGCCATTACCCAAGCGGATGGACTTCATTTTTAAAATGCACCGCGCCATGGTGGATAACCACGAAATGCTGGCGGAAGCCATCGCTGTGGACCAGGCCAAGCACATTGCTGAAGCCCGCGGTGAAGTGGGCCGGGTAATTGAAATTCTGCAGATGGCCTGCAGCATCCCGTCTCTGATGCAGGGCGAAACCATTCAGGGCATTGCCAACAACATCAACGGCCGGGTAATCAAGGCACCACTGGGGGTATTCTGTGGCGTAGCACCGTTCAACTTCCCGGCACTGGTATTCGGCTGGTTTATCCCGTTTGCCATCGGTACCGGCAACACCTTTGTGTATAAACCGTCTACCGAATCGCCGCTGTTCATGCAGCGGATGATGGACCTGATCATCGAAACCGGTCTGCCGAAGGGTGTAGTAAACATTGTTCACGGTGACCGTGAAACAGTAGAAGCCTGGTACGACGATGAAAACGTCACCGGTATCTGCCTGGTAGGCTCTACCCCAACGGCAAAATCCATCGCCGCCGGTGCCGGTAAATACGGCAAGAAAACCATGCTGTTAGGCGGTGCGAAAAACTTCCTGCTGGCCATGGAAGATGCGCCAATGGATCTGCTGATCGAAAACGTACTGATGTCCGGCTACGGTTCTGCCGGTCAGCGTTGTCTGGCGGTATCTAACATTGCCGTGGTTGAAGAGATCTATGACGAGTTCATTGAGCGCCTGCTGGAAGCATCAAAGAATGTTACCGTTGGCGACGCCATGAACCCGGATGTATTCATGGGCCCGGTAATCTCCGCCAAGGCTAAAGAACGCATCCACCACTACATCGATCTAGGCATTGAAGCCGGTGCCAAACTGGCGCTGGATGGCCGTAACCCGGAACTGCCGGAAGCTAACCAGGACGGTTACTTCGTTGGCCCGACTGTATTCACCGATGTAACCCCATGCATGCCGATTGCCAAAGATGAGATCTTCGGCCCGGTACTGAGTGTCATGAAAGTTGGCTGCATCAACGGTGGCCTGCGGATGATCCGCAATCACGAAATGGGCAACGGTGCCTGCATCTTCACCCAGAACAGCTACTACACCGAGAAGTTCATCAACGAAGCGGATGTGGGCATGATCGGTGTTAACGTGGGTGTCTGTGCACCGCATCCATACCTGCCATTTGGCGGTATCAAGGGTTCACTGGTAGGTAATAATAAGGTTCAGGGTAAAGACGCGATCGACTTCTTCACCCAGAACAAGGTTGCCACTATCCGTACGGTTGACCCGAAAGCAGGCCAGCCTGCGGCAGCGAATAAAGATTCCAGCGTGCGCAGCTGCGTCGCCGGTTAATCCACCCTGTGAATAAAAAACCACCTGTTTAGCAGGTGGTTTTTTTTTGCATCCGGGTTCAGATCTTCTGCTTCTATATCAGCGTATCCGCCAGTTGTACCAATCGTTCACCGGTCCAGATGCCTGCAATGGCAATACAGGGCAGTGCTATCGCCCAGGTCATACGGGTATTCAACTGCGGCTGATAGTTACGGGTATACCACACCAGTGGCCAGAGCAGCAGTACAATACCCAGTTGCCCGACTTCCACCCCCGCGTTAAAGGCCAGTAAACTCTGCCACAGATTCGGTGAATCAATCTGCAGAAATTCCCGCAGCAGGAACGAAAACCCGAGGCCATGCAACAAACCGATCGCCGCCGTCATCCAAAATGAACCGTGTTTATCGTCTGGTCGCAAAGCCAGCACTGCCGCGAAAATAATCGACAATGCGATACCGGTTTCCACACTGGGAATAAACCAGGCCGCTGCCGGTACCCAGCCAAAGAAACCAACAATCAGGGTAACACTATGACCCAGAGTAAAGCCGGTCACCCGCCAGAGCAGGCTGGCAGTCCCTGTTGCACCAATAATCAGGCACACCACAAACAGAATGTGATCATACCCGGTGACGATGTGCTCAACCCCGGAAACTATAAATGTCCAGGCTGCAGCCCAGGCAGACCGGCTGACAACCACCGGCTCTTCCAGCAAACCTTTAGCCCGGAAAATCTGGGTGCCACCCGGGAAATAATCCAGAATCAGATTTGCAGTTTCCAGCTGGTTCTCCAGTCCGGGATTAAGACTGCTTGAAAAACGGTAGTCATACAGGGTGCTGCTGGCAGGGTAGAACAACTGCACATCCGTGACCGTATCCCCGACATACACTTCTGACTCAGGCACGGCCTGCTGCGGCTTGCTGAAGGCCAGCCGGGCTTCGTCCAGACTGGCAAAAGGAGGCTGTTGCTGCTGGCTATAGAGCCGTACGGCTTCCACCTGCGCAAGCAATATCCCGTCAGGCCCGGACAACTGATGCCCGTCAGCAACCAGCTGGCCTAATCCGGCCGGATCAGCGGCTAGCTGCGCATAATCAACATAATGGAACAGCTCACCATTATCGATTCGGTGATAGCTGTAAGGCGCCGCTTCCGGTAAGCCATCTTCACCGGCTTTACCGAGTTTATCCGCCAGCAGATAAGGCGTAGGCAGTCGCATATACAGCCGGATGCCGTCACGGGTGTGCTCAACGTGTACAACCCGGATATTAATGTTCAGCTGAAAGTGAGCACTGGCCTGCTGCCAGGGCAGCATAATCAATAACAGGCAGACCAGCGGAATCTGTTTGAGCAGGGTTATTATTTTCATAGTTTTCCGCCACAAAAGCACCGGCAGCACGGCTGCCGGTGATGATATGAATTACAAAGAAACTGCAAACAATTCCTGATACCTTAAGTCAATAAGGCACCGGTCAGTTTGCTGACTTTGCAGTAACCATATTGTTGGAGCCGAAGTAATAAACATGGCCTGTCTTGCCTTCCAGGTCAGCCTTACTCAGGTTAAAGCTGGGGGCATCCACATTAGTGAAGGGGTGAGTCTTAACCCATTCATCTGCCGGTAGCAGCGTCGATGTATAGAAGGTGGTTTCAGGCACAAGATAGTGATGTGGAATGGCGGCTTTGGCACCGGTTTTCTCTACCACAGCATTCGCCTGTTCATAATCCAGAATATGTTCAGAGCCATCCACAGGCACGAAGACCACATCCACTTCACCGATCTGGTCCCACACTTCCTGTGGCGGTTCCGGACGGTTATCTCCCCACATGAGGAAGCTCATACCACCGGTTTCAATCACGAACAGGGTGTTATCCATATGCCGGGCGTTGGTCGGTGCACAAATTTGTTCCCGGCCCTCAAACTGTTTCACCGCTTCCGTCCATGGCACCATTCCCGGGGCAACACACTGATGCTTATCGGCAATACCGCGAATCGTGATATCACCCAGCGTGAATGTACCGGCCATGCGGTCCAGCAGCATATTCGCGTCCAGTTTATCCAGCGCATCATGATCAAAGTGAGCGTGGGTTGAGGCACCGATATCAACATTTTCCTTAGGAAACTCCATTCGGTACCAAAGCCCCCAGGCACCTGAAGGATCGTTACGCCACGGATCAACCATCACGCTGATACCTCTGGGTGAAGTAATTCTGAACGCGGAGTTGGCGTAGTAGGCAATTTCTACCTGACCGGAATCCTGCTGCACACCGCCTTCATTTTGCACCTGAATAATGCGGTTATGATTATTCCCTGACATCCAGGACGTCAGACCGGAACCGCTTGCAGACGTTGCTATCCCGAGGAAAACCCCCAGGGTAGCCACGCAACCTGTGGAAGCGATTTGCCATTTTTTCATTGTAAAACCTCCGATTTATTTTTATTGAGGCTGCCAGCACAGGACCACACAACCAGCGGCCGGTCTCCATGGCAAAAAATCCTGCCAGTCTGGCGCTGGCAATGCGGTTTAAAACCGGCAACAAAACGAAACTGCTGATAAAAAAGCAGATCGTTATCAACAATAAAAAGAAGGCTGAAACACAGCAATGGGGGGAAAATAACAGAAGAATAAGGGGGTACCCCCTTATTTTTTACAACAGAAAAGATAACAGCCGCAGCACATTTTTTAACTAAGCCACCGGATAATCCGGTGACTTAGCTGAATCTTCCGTCAGGATTAGCCACGGCTTTAATAAGCAGTCTTATGCGACAAAGCAGCATTACATTTGCACGACCTGATAACGTTTATTCACCGGTACCCAGCGGTAATACACGTTGTTATAGCGGTAATAAGGCTTACCTTTATGCTTTACCAGTACAGCCCCTTTAGGGACCCGCACCAGAGTTGCCCCCTTCGGCGCAGCAACTTTGACATACACATTATTGTGCTTACGGTAATACACATCATCCTTCAGCCAGTATTTAACCCCGGATAACACCACGCTGACGGCGCCCGCCGGTAAGTGTCTTACACCATGATGATTACCCGGATGTGCGGCCACCTGCATCGCTGAGAACGTCAGCAGTCCGGTCAGTGATGCGATCAGTAACGTCTTCATTAGTCAGTTCTCCTGTCATTTAAAACAGTTCCTCACCTGCTCGCCCGGCCACCCTCCCCATTCGGCGACACGTCCCACACAATTAGCGGTAGCATCCGGGCTGGCCGCTAATCTCTTCCCGAGAACAGATAAAAAAAATGAAACTGTAAGCAAGCCTGATATGTCTGCTACGGCAGCAGAACAGGGGGAACCGGGTCTGCTTACAGTGGCTTAAGGATGCCGGTTTCGCAGGTTAACTTGGGTAAAGTGTCTGTAAAGTTAGGTAAAGTTACATAAAACCCGTGCGACAAAGCGCCACAATCATTTGCGTTTACCTTCAGGTATAATCGCCTTTTCTTAGCACCCGTTAACAGCCACGCACTGACGCACATGCCCCACTTCAGCGATTCGCGCCATCATTTGCTGCAGCTCAGCTACATACGCACCGTGACCATCATTGCTCAGGCCTGCCTGCTGTTTTATGCTGTTGAAGGGCTGGGGATTGTTGTACACCTGTGGATGGCCATCGGTGCCCTGCTGGCAATGACCCTGCTTAACCTGCTGACCCTGTATCGCTTAAAAGCCGATCTTCCCCTGACCCAGCTGGAATTTTTATTTCAGCTCATGGCAGATATTTTCTTCTATGTATGCCTGCTCTATCAGCTCGGCGGCACCGGCAACCCGTTCTCCTCACTGTTGCTGATCCCGCTAATTATCAGCGCCATGACCCTGCCCCGAAATTACACCTGGCTGGTCGCCACACTGGTCACCACCAGCTATACCTTTCTGCTGTTTTATCATGTACCGCTGAGGCCCCCCACCACAGGGCACCATCTGCCGATCCTCAGTTACATTGACTTATACACCACCGGCATCTGGATTAACTTTATCCTCACGGCCCTGCTGATTACCTACTTCATTGTTAATATCAGCGAAAATCTGCGCCGTAAGGAACATGGTTTTAACCGGGTGAAAGACCGCCTCACGCAGGACCAGCAATTGCTGTCACTGGCGACGATGGCCGCCGGCACAGCCCATGAAATGGGCACCCCCCTTGCAACAATGCGGGTTCTGCTCAAAGAGATCTCGCTGGATTACCCAGAGGATAAAGCCCTGCAGGAAGACCTTAAAATCCTTCGCCAGCAGGTGGAAAACTGTACCGGTCACCTGCAGCAACTAGCCAGCACCGTTAAGGAAGAACAGCAGCAGACGTTACACCTTCCGGCAGACCGTTTTCTGAATGACTTACTGGAACGCTGGTCAGTGTTACGCCCCACAGCCCGTTATCTGAAGCCAGTGGTTACCCAGCAGCCCCAGCCAACTATCGCCAGTTCGATTCCCTTACAGCAGGCGGTCATTAACCTGCTGAATAATGCCGCCGATGCGGATAAGTCCGGCCAGGCACTGGAGCTGCGCCTTGAAGCCGATGCTGACAAAGTCCGGATCAATATCCGTGACCATGGCCCTGGCATTCCGCTGGATCAGGCTGAAGCGATCGGCAAACCCTTTGTCACCACCAAAGGCAGCGGCCTGGGAATCGGTTTGTTTCTGACCGCCTCAACCCTGACCATTTACGGCGGTGAAGTACGCCTTTATAACCATCCGCAGGGTGGCACACTGACCGAAGTATCGCTGCCGGTTTCAAGCCCTGACAGCCCTGCCCACCTCTCCGACAACCGGGAACATTTACAATGAGCGACACCCCGACATTTCTGATTGTTGATGACGACGAAACCTTTACCCATGTACTGTCCAGAGCACTCAAACGGCGTGGCTTTGAACCGCTGGTTGCCAACAGTGCTGAACAGGCAGGGCCTCTGCTCAGCCGACAGGTACCGGACTATGCAACCCTGGATCTGAAGATGGACGGGGCATCCGGTATTACCCTGATCCCGGAGCTGATCCGCCTTAATCCACAGATAAAGATTCTGATCCTGACCGGCTATGCGAGTATTTCAACTGCCGTTGAAGCCATTAAACTCGGCGCAAAGGATTACCTGACCAAACCCGCCGATGCGGATGAAATTCTCGCCAAGCTGAATCACAGTGAACCGGACCCGAACATTGATATTGCGGAAAAACCTATGTCCGTCGGACGGCTGGAATGGGAACATATTCAGAAAGTACTGGGGGAACATGACGGCAACATTTCCGCCACCGCCCGGGCACTGGGCATGCACCGGCGCACACTGCAGCGCAAACTGGTGAAGCGTCCGGTGAAGGAATAATCGGACAGTTTCTCAGCAGCTACTGCTCGTCAATGTAGGCCTTAGCATCGAAGGTGCGAATCCAGTCCGGGTGAAACACCATCATCGCCGTCATGATAATGCCGTTCAGTAAGCCTTCCGGGAACATGATCAGCGGCAGATACTGAATGTATTCGTTGTGGATTTTTTCCAGCGTGTAGACATCGTTTATCCACAACATGAAGGCCATCGTCAGCCCGCCGGTAATGCTGGCAACCCCGGCCCCGATAAACGCACAGAGAAACAGGTACACAAAGAAGTTTTTTGTCAGCTTCGCTTCCACCAGCCTTAATATACCGATGCTCACCAGCGCCGGAATCACAATGGTGCAGAAACCATTCACCCCGAAACTCTGCCAGTTTTCCTGACCTACAATGGTCAGCCCCAGCAGCGCCATACTGGCTGCCAGAATGGCCAGATCCCAGCCAAACATCAGCGTCAGCACCGTGATACCAACAAAATGAATCGCCAGCCCGGGAGAAATACCCGCCCGCAATTGCCACAACAGCATCAGCACAACGGCGGCTCCCAGAAACAGGTGCTGTAACTGGCGGTTATTAAACAGGGTTTGCCAGGGCGCCCGGTAAACCGCAAACAGCAGGAAAAACAGATATCCCGCCTGGGCCAGCCAGAACCACGGCCCGCTGAGAAGGTCCGGTGACAGGCTCATGTTAATCCTCCCTGTCGGATGATAAGCAGCGCCGCATCAACAGTGCATCCTGCCTGCCCTGTGGCGTTACATAATAATTCTTCCGGCAGCCGTCCTGCCGGTAAAGATGTTTCTTATACAGTGTAATCGCCGGAGCATTTGTTGCATTGACCTCCAGCAGAATATCCGTCACACCCTGCTGCTCAAGCTGAACATGGGCTGCACTGAGCAGCTGGCTGGCGATGCCCTGCCCGCGGCAGTCTTCAGCAACCGCAATCTGCAGTAACTCGGCCTCAGTTTCAAAACGGGAAAAAATGGCAAAGCCCATTAACCTCTCATCGCTGACAATCCCCAGACAAAGATTTTCCGGGTTGTTCATATAGAGGTTAAGGGTCGCGGCAGACCAGGGCGGTTGAAAACAAGCCTGTTCGATGTGTTCTACGTCGGCAAAGCTGACCTGCGCCAGAGGAATTACGCGTGGCATACCTGCATTTCCTGTACCGGTGTTCAGCCTTCGCTGTTGTCTGCAGGGGCTTGCGGCTGTGCAGCAGCTTGCGGCTGAGCGGTTGTCACTGACTGCAGATGCTGAATCAGCGGTTGCAGATCCCGCCAGACATCTTTCTTACAGCCCGGAACAGTCATCATTTCAGACAGACTGGCGCTGGCCAGTACCTTCACATCGGAACGCAGACTGAACAGAATGCCCCGTAACTGTTCCAGAGGTTCGGAACGCTGAATGATCATCTGCGCGGCAGACTCACCCAACAGAATCACCTGGCTCACAGGCAGGGCAGCAAGGCTTTTGTTGAGTTTGTGCATGACCGCCTTGCGGGCCTGGGTCGCCCCCTGATCAAGGGTCTTACTGGCGAACATCGGCCACGGCAGCAGGAAGACCTCTCCCTGCCCCCCCTGCAAACCGACAGAACGGAGAATTTTATCCAGCAGGCTCTGATGCTGCATGGATAATCCCTGACGGGACTGAGGCGGCAGGGTATCCACCACCAGACAGTCACCAAATGCCACGAAAGCCAGTTTAAACGGTGCCTGTACATCACTGTCGGCATCAGTCTCAGCAGTAGCTTCCGGTGCGGCAATATTGGAAGCATCGAAGGCTTTATTCAGGGCAGGAGCTGCAACAGGTGCAACGGCGGTTTTGTCCACCACCTGCTGTACAGCCTGCTCAGCATTGTCCGGCTTCTGAATTTTAGGCACCGGTGCTTTCTCTGCAGGTTTATCCCCAAGGCTTGCTGCCAATGCAGCACGGGCCTGCTGGGCTGCCTGCTGATTTTGCTGGCTGTTCTGCGGCTTCGGTGCAGCGGCTGATGCGCCGGCCGCCGCCGGTGAAGGCTGAGCAGTCTGCGGTTGCAGATCTTCCGGCAGTGAGCAGAATTCCCACACCCAGTCAGGTGTGGGTAACGCGCCCGGCAACTGCTCACGGGGCAACCAACTGACAATGCCCATGGCATCCAGATACTGGTGTCTTAGTTGTTGCTCCATGAAGCTATCCTGCTCAGTCTGTGTGAATGCCCGGCATTATACCTGCGGATGGGCTTTCTGGTCAGTGGTTTCCAGCATATTCAGTGCATGAATATAGGCTTTCACGGAAGCGATAATAATATCGGTATCCGCCCCCAGTCCATTAACGATCCGGCCACCTTTTTCCAGCCGTACAGTCACTTCACCCTGAGAGTCCGTGCCGCTGGTAATTGCATTCACAGAATACAGTTCCAGTGCTGCCTCAGAGTTCACCATGACCTCAATGGCTTTAAAAGCCGCATCTACCGGGCCGCTGCCGGATGCTTCTGCCTGCTGTTCGCTGTCATCCACACCGATGGTAACTGTTGCCACCGGCACTTCACCGGTCTGGGACGTTACAGAGAGGCTGCTCAGCTTATACTTTTCGTAATGCTTGGCGGTCTGGGTATCGCTGACCAGTGCCTGCAAATCTTCATCAAAGATTTCGTGTTTTTTGTCCGCCAGAATCTTGAACCGGGAGAAGGCATCATTCAGTTCAGCATCGGTAGCAAACACAGTGCCCAGCTCTTCCAGCCGGGCCCGGAAAGCATTCCGGCCGGAGTGCTTACCCAGCACCATTTTGTTGGTTTTCCAGCCGACACTGTCAGCCGTCATGATCTCGTAGGTTTCCGGATGCTTGAGCATGCCGTCCTGGTGAATACCGGATTCGTGGGCAAAGGCGTTTGCCCCAACAATCGCCTTGTTCGGCTGTACCGGGAAACCGGTCACACCGGAGACCAGACGGGAAGCCGGCACGATCTGCGTGGAATCAATGCCGGTGTGCAGACCGAGAATATCCTGACGGGTCCGCAGCGCCATGACGATTTCTTCCAGCGAGGCGTTACCGGCCCGCTCACCCAGACCGTTGATAGTACATTCCACCTGACGGGCACCGGCAGATACCGCAGCCAGCGAGTTAGCCACCGCCAGACCCAAATCGTTATGACAGTGAACGGAGAAAATTGCCTTATCTGAATTAGGGATATTTTCGATCAGGCGGGCAATAGTATTGCCGAACTCATTGGGTACCGCGTAACCTACTGTGTCCGGAATGTTAATGGTCCGGGCACCGGCATCAATCACCTGCTCGATAATCCGGCACATGAACTCAAATTCAGAACGGCTGGCGTCTTCCAGGGAAAACTCAACATCGGCAACTAAATTGCGGGCCCGTTTAACCGCATGCACAGCTTGCTCGACAACCTGATCCGGCTCCATCTGCAGCTTGTATTCCATATGAATCGGAGACGTGGCAATGAAGGTATGAATCCGGCCGGAGTTGGCTTTTTTCAGTGCTTCACCGGCACGATCGATGTCTTTATCCAGCGCCCGTGACAAAGAACAGATGGTGCTGTCTTTAATGGTATTGGCGATGGTCTGCACGGCGGTGAAGTCACCCGGGCTGGCAATGGCAAAGCCCGCCTCGATAACATCTACTCGCATTTTTTCCAGCTGCTTGGCTATGCGCAGCTTTTCCTCACCGGTCATCGACGCGCCGGGGCTCTGCTCACCGTCACGCAATGTTGTATCGAAAATAATAACCTGATTGTTGTCAGACATGGTTTTGGCTCCAGGTACTGATGGCTGTTGTCCCATTTGGAGAGGTCGCTCTGCAGGCACTTAAGGCCGGCTGTGGTAACCGGTTACCTGCTGTATAGTAAAGCTGTTCTGAAAAGGAACCCTGTTGCGGCAGCAGCGCGGCGAACCGGCCACTGTCGTGATTCGTCTAATATAACCTGACAGGGTGTATTTGCAAGGTAATAACCTGTCTGCGAAGCAGGTCAGATCAGGCACCGTTACTGGGATCAGGAGTAAAACCCACTGTGAAAAAAGACCACTTTGATGTACCGGTAGACCGCCGGGAAACCTCCAGCATGAAATGGGAACGTTACAAAGACCGTGACATCCTCCCAATGTGGGTGGCAGATACCGATTTCACCACCGCGCCGGTGATTACTGAAGCACTGCAGGCACGGGTTGCCCACGGAGTATTCGGTTACACCCAGCGCCCGGCGGAACTCAACGGGGTAATGACTGAACGCCTGCGCCGCCTGTATGGCTGGGAAACCGATGAACAGTGGTTTGTATGGTTGCCCGGGCTGGTCAGCGGCCTGCACCTTAGCTGCCGGACTGTCGCTTCACCGGTCACCCTGACCCCCGATACCATCTACCCACCCTTCCGTTCCGCGCCAACGCTGTCCGGAGGGCAACACCTCGGTATACCGATGGTTCAACAGCAGGGCCGCTGGCTGATCGACTTCAGTGCCCTTGAAGCGGCAATCACCGCGCAGACCCGCCTGCTGCTCTTCTGTAACCCGCATAACCCGGGCGGCACCGTGTACCGGCGGGCAGAACTGGAACAGCTGGCGGAGATCTGCGCGCGCCATGATTTGCTGATCTGCTCTGATGAAATTCACTGTGACATGATCCTGGAGCCGGGTGTTGAACATATCCCGCTGGCATCACTGGGCCCGGACATTGCCGCCCGCACAATCACCCTGATGGCTCCCAGCAAAACCTTCAATATTGCCGGGCTGGGCAGTTCCGTCGCCATTATTCCGGATCAGGCATTACGTAACCGCTTCAGGAAAGTACGCCGGGGCATCGTGCCGGACGTGAACCTGCTGGGCTATACCGCCGCACTTGCCGCCTATAAGGACGGTGATGACTGGCATCAGCAGCAACTGAAGTATTTACGCAGCAACCGGGATTATCTGTTAGCGGAAATTAACCGGATTCCCGGCCTGCGGCTGGCACACTTTGACGCCACGTATCTGGCCTGGATTGATATCCGCGACGCGGAGCTGGATGATCCGGTCACCTTTTTTGAAAGCGCCGGTGTGGGCATGTCACCCGGTAAGGATTTTGGTGACGATAACTTTATGCGGCTTAATTTTGGCTGCCCCCGCAGCACGCTGGAAGAAGCCGTCAGACGCTTAAGACAGGCACTAACCGACTAACCTGGTGTTTTCAGGCCAGGGGCAGAGGGAAAGCAATCACATCGGCAATGTTATCGGTACCGATCGCCTGCATCACCAGGCGGTCTATGCCAACAGCTACGCCGGCACAGTCCGGCATGCCATTTTCCAGCGCAGCAATCAGCAGATCATCCACCGGCCGCTGTGGCAGATTTTCTTCACCACGCTGGCGGTTATCGGCCTCAAACCGGCGGGCCTGCTCTGTTGCATCAGTCAGTTCATGGTAACCATTTGCCAGCTCAACACCGTGCACAAATAACTCAAAACGCTCGGCAACGGCCCGTCCCTGAGCATCTTCAGAGACTTTCGCCAATGCCGCCTGACTGGCGGGATAATCATAAACAAATACCGCGCCTTCACTGGCCAGCCGTGGCTCAATCACGTGGGACATCAGTAAATTCAGCCAGTTATCCCGGTTATCATCCTCGTAATTACTGTCGATATGTTCAGCAGCGATTGTCCGTAACTCAGCCACACAGGCACTGTGCGGGTCGATCCCCAGATGGGTCTTAAAGACCTGTGCATAACTGTATTCAACCGCTTCCGAAAGCCCCAACAACGGTAACAGTAACTCAGCCACTTCTGTCATCAGCTGACGGTGATCAAACCCCGGCCGGTACCATTCCAGCATGCTGAACTCAGGATTATGCCGGCGGCCCACCTCACCGTTACGGAACGCCTTACTGATCTGATAGATCGGCCCGCTGCCACTGGCCAGCAGGCGCTTCATGGCGTATTCTGGCGAACTTTGCAGGTATTTCATCTCCACATCGCCGCCCACCAGCGGCTGATACCGGCACTCGATTGTATCGATATACGGATCACTAACCGCTGCGTTAGACATCACCGGAGTATCTACCTCAAGTACGTCTTTACCGACAAAAAACGCCCGGATAGCAGCAATGATCGCGGCACGACGGCGCAGATTTTCGATTGGAGCAGCACTGTTCCACTGTGGAGTATCAGACACAGAAATCTTCCTGAGATAAAAGGGTTACGGGGCGGCTGGCGACTGGAAGCTCTTTCAACAAAAGTAACAAAGCCGGCAAATAACAGGCACAAAAAATGGCAGCCCGGGCTGCCATTTTCAGATTACCACCGGGCAATTAAGCGCGGGATACGTACTCACCGGTACGGGTATCGATCTTCAGTACTTCACCGCGCTCAATGAACAGAGGTACACGTACAACAGCGCCAGACTGCAGAGTAGCAGGCTTGGAACCGCCCTGTGCAGTATCGCCTTTCAGACCCGGATCAGTTTCAACCACTTCCAGCTCAACGAAGTTCGGCGGAGTAACAGAAATAGGGTTACCGTTGAACAAAGTTACCTGGCAGGCATCCTGTTCTTTCAGCCACAGGTGCGCATCACCGATAGCGGTCTGGTCAGCAGCAACCTGCTCATAGGTCTTAGGATCCATGAAGTGCCACATTTCACCGTCGTTGTACAGATACTCCATATCGGTATCCATTACATCTGCACCTTCAACGCTTTCACCAGACTTGAAGGTACGCTCCCAGGTACGGCCGGACATCAGGTTTTTCATTTTAACGCGGGTAAAAGCCTGGCCTTTACCCGGCTTTACGAACTCAACGTCAACCATTGAACAAGGGTCGCCGTCGATCATGACCTTCAGGCCATTTTTAAACTGGTTAGTAGAATAGTTTGCCATAATTGTCTCGATACCTAAGGGAATATGCTAAAACTGAGCGGCCGGAAAATCAGTCTGCACAGGGCTCAGACCCGCTGCAATTTTCCCGGCTTATACAAAATTGACAGCCATTCTACTTGAAAGGAGAATGCGAGCCAATTTTCCAAGCGAATTAAAGTAGCCCCGACATGAAACCTCTTAAAGTTGCTGATCTGAATCATCCTTCTGAATCAGCAAACAGCTGGCAACAACTGCTCAGCCAGGCCATCACCGACCCGGCTGAACTTGTCAGTGCACTGAACCTCCCCCCGGAAACAGTAAACGGGGCGTTGCAGGGGCACAAAGATTTTTCTGTAAGAGTACCCGCTCCTTATCTGCAGCGGATCAGGCCCGGCGATCTGAACGATCCTCTGCTGCGGCAGGTTCTGCCTGTCAGTGCGGAAGCCGATAATGTTCCCGGCTATATCACAGACCCGCTGGCGGAAGCAGACAGTAATCCCCATGACGGCCTGATACATAAGTACAAAGGCCGGGTACTGATCATTCTGACCGGTGCCTGTGCAATAAACTGCCGTTACTGCTTCCGCAGACATTTTCCCTATGAAGATAACCGCCTGGGGCCGGATCAGTGGCAACAGGTGGTGGATTACATCGCCGCTGACAGCAGCATCAAAGAAGTTATCTTTTCCGGTGGCGACCCGCTGGCAACCAATGATAAACGCCTCGATAAACTGATCAGCTCACTGGAAGCCATTCCTCATCTGCAGCGTTTACGTATCCATTCCCGGCTGCCGGTGGTAATTCCTCAGCGGATAACGCCGGAACTGAGCAACCGCCTGGCCAGTAGCCGGCTGCAAACTGTGATGGTATTACACATCAACCATGCTAATGAAATAGACAACGACGTTGCGACGGCAGTGGCGCAACTTAAACAAAGCGGAGTGACCGTACTGAATCAGGCGGTACTGCTGAGGGGAGTCAATGATTCAGTGGACGCACTGGAAGCGCTCAGTGAAACGTTATTCCGTGCGGGGATTTTGCCTTATTACCTGTTTACCTTTGACCCGGTAGCCGGCGCGGCTCACTTCGACATTGCCGACCGGGAAGCCCAGCAACTGGTCAGTGAATTACAGAGCCGCTTACCCGGCTACCTGGTACCGAAGCTGGCCCGGGAAATCCCCGGCAGGGCTTCTAAAACCCTGTTACCGGTTGCCAGCACGCCGGCCCCTGCAGAATAACGATTAAGAAACTTCCAGGGCCCGTAACTGCTGTTGTTCCAGCAGCAGTTCAGCCAATGGCTTAGGGCGACCAAGGCCATAGCCCTGCCCGTAATCGATACCGATTTCCCGTAGCAGCTCAACGATTTCATCGTTTTCCACAAACTCGGCGACGGTTTGCATGCCCATCACATGACCGATTTCATTGATGGATTTCACCATCGCCAGATCAAGCTTATTCTCAACGATTTCCCTGATGAAAATACCGTCGATCTTCAGGGTATCTACTGGTAAGTTCTTCAGATAAGCGAACGATGACAGACCGCTGCCAAAATCATCCAGTGAAAAATGACAGCCAAACGCCTTCAGGGCATTAATGAAATCCCGGGCATCTGAAAGATTGGCAATCGCAGAGGTTTCTGTGATTTCAAATTTCAGGGTCGAGGCAGGAATTGTAGACGCTTTCAGGCGTTGCAG
Organism: Aliamphritea spongicola; assembly: GCF_017051665.1. NCBI lineage: Bacteria > Pseudomonadati > Pseudomonadota > Gammaproteobacteria > Oceanospirillales > Oceanospirillaceae > Aliamphritea > Aliamphritea spongicola. The sequence goes on along the minus strand of NZ_JAFIDL010000006.1, from coordinate 149,351 downwards.
AATCGCATCCTGAATGGTGCTGTCTCCCAGGGAACTGCCGGAGAGATTAATGGCACAGCGCCCTATTGTACGGGAGAAAACCATGGCATTCTGTTCCAGCCAGTCAAGGGTATGCTCCACTACCCAGCGGTCCACCCGGCTGCTCAGATGATAACGCTCCACCGCCGGCAGGAAAGCCCCCGGAGGTACCAGGTTACCGTCTTTATCCCGTAACCGCAGCAACACTTCAATATCCGGTTTCAGGCCCTGATCCTGCAAAGGCAGGATAATCTGTCCGAAGAGCACAAAACGGTCTTCATCCAGTGCGGCATTGATTTCCGATACCCACTGCATTTCCCCTTCCCGCTTCAGCAGCATGGCATCATCCTGCTGATAAAGGTGAACCCGGTTACGGCCGTTTTCCTTTGCGGTATAACAGGCTGAATCCGCTTGTTTCATCAGCTCAATCTTATTCACACTGTGCTGATCAATTTCAACCACGCCGATACTCACACCGACGCTGAACATCTGGTTTTCCCAGCTGAACTTGAAGGAGGCGATTTTCTCTCGCAGGTCATTGGCCACCCGTTCGGCCTGCTGCAAATTACAGTTACGCATCAGGATACCAAATTCATCGCCACCCAAGCGGGCCAGGGTATCGCCAGCGCGAATCCGCTCCTGCAGCAAGTGCGCTAGCTGCCGCAGTAATTCATCACCGGCAATATGTCCGCAGGTATCATTAACCACCTTGAACTGATCCAGATCGAGGAAACAGAACACATGCTGCTCACCGGTTACCTGACTGTGTTCCAGGGTTTGCTCCAGCAACTGCTCAAACGCCCGCCGGTTCACCAGATCTGTAAGCTGATCATGACTGGCCTGATAATTCAGCTGCTCAGAAATCTCCCGCGCCTCAGTAATATCCTGATGAATCGAAACATAGTGAGTCACCTCATCCGCTTCATCATAAATCGGAGCAATGTGCACATTGGCCCAGTACGCCTGACCATTCTTCCGCAGGTTCAGCAGTTCACCCTGCCATTCCCGGGTGGTACGCAGCATATCCCAGATCGTGTCATAGGATGTTTCCTGCCCCTGGTCGTAATGGAGCATATTGATTGGCTGTCCGATCACTTCTTCCTCTGAAAAGCCGGTCACTTCCAGCACTTTCGGGCTGGCGTATTCAACCGTGCCGTCAAGCCGTGATATCACCACCATGTAGGGGCTGTACTCAACCGCTTTGGATAATTTTCGCAGGGCCAGCTCCGCAGAACGACGCTCATCAATTTCGTGCTGCAGATCCGCGGTCTTTTCATTGACAAGTTCACCCACCCGAACAGTCCGGCCAGTCAGGGTCAGCAACCAACCACAGATCAGCGACGCAAACAGCATGCCCGCCGACAGAATCAGCCAGCTGGACGAAATGCCATCTTTGTACAGGGATTCACCGGCCGGCAGGTATTCAAACTCCCACTGACGACCGCCAAGCAGGAATAAACGCTTAATATGCCGGTCATCCGACGGGTCCATCAGACGTTCATCAAACCGGGGAGAACGGTACAGTTCCTTAGGTGTGTCATCGGTTACATCGGTGATACGGGTATAAATCTGCCGTGTCAGGGATGTATTCGGCCCGAGTAAATGGCTGGTGATGAAATCATCCGCCCGGTACACCATGGCCACAAAGCCCAGATGATTATCCCAGACGTGCTCTTTACCCTTCTGACTCATGGACAGATAGACCACCACACCGGCCTGCTGTCCGGACTCCTGAATCAGCCGGATCGGAGCTGTCGCACCAATGCTGTTATACAAAAAAGCATAATCCTGTGCTTCCTTAGCCATCGGATTGGAAGACACATCATAACCGTAGGCCCGCTCGTTACCGGAGTAAGGCTGGACATATTTAATGGGGTAGTACACCGCTTTATCCGGCGCACGCTTAATCTTGTCACCGTCAAACACTTTGATATCACCGGGACCGTCATTGGCGTTCTCAAAGGAGGTCCGGTTAAAACTGGCTACCCGGGGAATCCACTCAAGGGCCTGAATGCCCTTAGTCTGATCCAGCAACCCCTGACCGAATATGGCAAACTCTTCTTTCGATACATACCCACCACTTTCCAAGAAAGACCGGGTCATATTCAGCAGCTGAAAACTTTCCTGAAACGCCCCGACCAACTGTAAATGCAGGGTACCGGCCTGACGGACAAACAATTGGTTGCGTTCATCTTTTTCCCGTTCGCCGGTAACCACAAACAGCAAACCGATAACCAGCAACAGACCCAGAATAGGAATCCCCACGCTGACCCGGCGGTTGAAGCGCCCTACCGGGCTGGATTTTATCAGGGCCAGCAACAGCGGCGTTACAATCATGGCGCCAATACTGTCGCCCAGCCACCAGGTCAGCCACACAGCTCCCAGCTCAGCAACCGGCATGGTTTTGAAAACTGCAAAGCAGATGACCGCCGTGGTACAGGCCACCAGCGAACTGAGGGGGCCGACAATCAGCAGAAAACGCAGAATCGCCCGGTCATCAATCAGCGGATCATCGGGCCCGACATAACGGTTGATCAGACGCACGGCAATCATCGCCTGCAGCATGACACCGACACTGATGACCCCGCCTAAAATAAACTTGAGATGAAGTACTGTTTCCGGCGCCCCCACAAACCAGAAATACAACTGATGGGCCAGCATACCGGCAAACAGGCTTGGCAGAGCTGGCTTGCCCAGCAACATGAGGATGACAATTGCAAAGCCGGCCGGCGGCCAGATAATAGAGGGTTCGCCGGGCGGCGCGGTCAGTAACACTGTCAGCTGAGCCAACAGGAAATACATTACCCCAGGCATCAGATATACCTGCAGGTAAGTCATAAAACTGGGACGACTGTTATCTGGAGTATTCAATCCTTTCCCCGCCCGAAGCGCATCTCTGCAACGGTTTATCCCTAGAGATAACTGCGCTTCTCCGCAAACCGTCCAGCTGCAAACATGCCTGAAATTAGTCGGACAGCTGTGGCCGGGAGCTGTTTTTTGTCACCCGATTCAAACGTTCCACAACTGTTTAGCTCATCATAGACAATGGGCAGAGCCGGCTCAATCCGGGACTACCCATCCCGACAGATTAATTCAAACATACGTTATGGTCGATGCTTGAAGCACACAAAACCTGCCCCAAATCAGAGAAGACTGTATAAAGCTAAGTGATTATTTTACTTATGCTTTGGGGGCACTCCGGGGAAAGCTGCGACATTGGTGCCCCGGGCCGGCGTGATTTTAGCCACGCCCTCGTGCTTCACCTCATCAATGCGGATAACTGACTGCATCGGAATGTAGCTGCGCTCTACATCTTCAAACTGCTGTTTGAGTTTTTCTTCCGAAGGATCAACCACCATCTGGGTCTGGCTGCCAAAGACAAACTCTTCAATTTCCAGAAAGCCCCATAAATCGCTCTGGTAGAGATGCTTGGCATACACCTCGTAGACTTCATCCTGATTGAGAAACTTAATCCGGTAAATCGCGTCTTTTTCCATGGTTTAACTCTGCCAGCCCGTTACCGGACATTTACTACTGGATGATCAAAATCTGATCGTAAAAATTTCAGGCAGCAAATATACGGGCAGCGCACTAAAATACAAGAGCAAACGGGGGGATTATTACTCCGTCATGAATATTGATACAGATACGATCTTGCTGATTAATAACTAGGCACCCTTTCGACCTTAGCGTATAATTCCTGCCCCTTTGATCAATCCCAACGTTACAACAGGTGTGTAATGGCGAAGAAGCTATTCATTAAAACCCATGGCTGTCAGATGAACGAATACGATTCAGCGCGTATGGCCGACCTTCTGGGCGAAAGCCACGAGCTGGAACTTACTGACAACCAGGATGAAGCGGACGTTCTGCTGCTTAACACCTGTTCTATCCGGGAAAAGGCGCAGGAAAAAGTTTTCCACCAACTGGGACGCTGGCGCAAGCTGAAAGCCGGCAATCCGGAACTGAAAATCGGTGTTGGCGGCTGTGTTGCCAGCCAGGAAGGTGAAGCGATTCTTAAGCGTGCACCTTACGTGGATATGATTTTCGGCCCGCAAACCCTGCACCGCCTGCCGGAAATGATTGATCTTACCCATGAGAACAAAAAAGGCATTGTGGATATCAGCTTCCCGGAAATCGAGAAGTTTGATCACCTGCCTGCCCCGAAAGTAGACGGCGCCGAAGCATTCGTATCGGTTATGGAAGGTTGCAGCAAGTACTGCACGTTCTGCGTTGTGCCTTATACCCGTGGCGAGGAAGTCAGCCGCCCGCTGGATGACGTACTGACCGAAGTGGTTGAGCTGGCGGAACAGGGTGTCCGTGAAGTAAACCTGCTGGGCCAGAACGTTAACGCCTACCGTGGTAACACCCACGATGGCGATGTTGCAGACCTGGCTGAGCTGATCCGCTGTGTTGCGGCGGTCGACGGCATTGACCGTATCCGCTTCACCACCTCTCATCCGGTTGAGTTCACTGAAAGCCTGATTGATGTATACGCAGAAGTACCGGAGCTGGTAAGCCACCTGCACCTGCCGGTACAGAGCGGTTCCGACCGCATTCTGATGGCCATGAAACGCGGCCACACGGCCATTGAGTACAAGTCCAAGCTGCGCCGGATTAAAGCCCTGCGCCCGAACATCTCTTTCTCTTCGGACTTTATCATTGGCTTCCCGGGTGAAACCGACGCTGACTTTGAAGCAACCATGAACCTGATCGCCCAGATCGGCTTTGACCATTCTTTCAGCTTTATCTACAGCCGCCGTCCGGGTACACCGGCATCGGATCTGCCGGATGACGTCAGCGAAGAAACCAAGAAGCAGCGCCTGAACATCCTGCAGGAACGGATTACTCAGCAGGCAATGCAGATCAGCCGCCGTATGGTGGGAACTGTAGAGCGTATTCTGGTGAACGATTACTCCAAACGTGACCCGGGCATGCTGTCCGGCCGTACGGAAAACAACCGGGTAGTAAACTTCCGCTGCGATAACCCGGATCTGATTGGTCACTTTGCCGACGTGGAAATTGTCGAAGCTTACGCCAACTCCCTGCTGGGTCAGCTGGTCAGCTCCGAACTGAATAATTTTGCAAAAGATGCCTGAGGTATCCTCATTGAACACTGCTGACTCCCTTAGCTTCAGCCTTCATCCGAATGACCCGCACCATCTGGCCAACCTCTGTGGCCAGCTGGATGAACACCTGAAGCTGATGGCCGAACGGTTGGATATTGATATCAGCAACCGCGGCAATATCTTTAAACTGGCCGGCGAAGCCAGCTCTATCAAAGCCGGCGAGCAGGTCATCACCCAGCTGTATCAGGAATCCCAGGACGGCCAGGAAATTACCGCTGAACAGGTACACCTGTTGTTGCAGCAATCCGGCGTGGAGCAGATCAAAGCCCGCCCGGAACCGGCAGACATCTACCAGCCGGACATTACTATCCGTACCCGCAAAGCACTGATTCGTCCGCGCGGACCGAACCAGCAGGACTACCTGCGTTCTATTCTGCGCCATGACATCAACTTCGGCATCGGCCCTGCCGGTACCGGTAAAACCTATCTGGCAGTAGCCTGTGCCTGCGAAGCACTGGAACGGGATGAAGTCAGCCGGATCCTGCTGGTCCGCCCGGCGGTTGAAGCCGGTGAGAAACTCGGTTTCCTGCCCGGTGACCTGAGCCAGAAAGTCGACCCGTACCTGCGTCCTCTTTATGACGCTCTGTACGAAATGCTGGGGATTGAACGGGTAACCAAGCTGATTGAGCGCAACGTCATTGAAGTTGCGCCGCTGGCCTACATGCGCGGCCGGACGCTGAACGGTTCATTCGTGATTCTGGACGAAAGCCAGAACACTACCCGGGAACAGATGAAGATGTTCCTGACCCGGATCGGTTTTGGTTCCACCGCGGTTATTACCGGTGACACCACTCAGATCGACCTGCCCAAGGGCGTACGCTCCGGCCTGATCCACGCTCAGCAGGTACTGCGGGATGTGGAAGGTATCGGTTTCACCCGTTTTCTGGCGAAAGATGTGGTCCGTCACCCACTGGTGCAGCACATTGTTGAAGCCTACGACGAATTCGATCTGCAACATAACACCGGAAATTAATGCATGAGCTATTACGTTGACCGCCAGTGTCAGATCGAAGACATCAACCTGCCGGACGAAGCCGAGCTGACCCGCTGGGCCAGCCTGGCCATTGCTGACTTTCGCGACACCGCTGAACTGTCCGTGCGGATTGTTGATGAAGCGGAAAGCCAGCAACTGAATAACGACTACCGTGGCAAGGACAAACCCACCAATGTATTGTCCTTCCCGTTTGAAGTACCGAAAGGCATCGAGCTGGATTTACTGGGGGATCTGGTGATCTGCGCCCCGGTTGTCAGCCGTGAAGCCGACGAACAAAACAAGCCACTGATGCACCACTGGGCGCATATGGTCATTCACGGATGCTTGCATCTGTTAGGATTCGACCATATAAATGATGCTGATGCTGAAGAAATGGAAGCATTAGAAGTTAAATTGCTGTCACAGTTAGACATCAGTAACCCATACGATAATCAGGACCCATAAGGACAATATGAGCGAAGACCGAACGGAACATGGCACACAGAAAAACTGGCTGGGCAAAATCACCCAGGCATTTTCTGATGAGCCGAAAACCCGCGAAGACCTGTTAGCAGACCTAAAAGACGCTGCTGACGAAAATATTCTGGACCAGGAAGCCTACAGCATCATTGAAGGCGCCATGCAGGTTTCTGACCAGCAAGTCCGGGATGTTATGATCCCCCGCTCACAAATGGTGGTGGTTGAAGCCGACCAGACACCTAAAGAATTTTTGCCTATCATCATTTCCAGCGCCCACTCCCGGTTCCCGGTTATCGGTGAAAACCCGGACGACCTGCTGGGTATCCTGCTGGCAAAAGACCTGTTGCCCCTGATTCTCGATGACGATGGTCTGGAAAACTTCGATATCACCCAGCACCTGCGCAAGCCGACCATTATTCCGGAAAGTAAGCGTCTGAACATTCTGCTGAAAGAATTCCGTGCGAACCGTAACCACATGGCCATGGTGGTTGATGAATACGCCGGTGTTGCCGGTCTGATTACCATCGAAGACGTGCTGGAACAGATCGTCGGAGAAATCGAAGACGAACACGACAGCGAAGATGATGAAAGTAACATCAAGCCATTTGATGAAAATGGCTATATAGTTAAAGCCCTCACCCCTATCGAAGACTTCAATGAATACTTCGATATTGGCCTGCCAGATGATGACTTTGATACCATCGGAGGCCTGGTGACTCAGAAGTTCGGACACCTGCCGCACAAGGATGAAGTGGTCAGTATCGATGAATTTACCTTTAAGGTACTCAGCGCTGAAAACCGTCGCATCCGGTTGTTACAGGTAACCCGGGCCAGTAACTAGCCCATTTTAACGACCTGACGGATACCTCAGCTATGCCACAAAAAACTGCGTACATCTGGCTTAGGGTAATATTAGCAGTCATCGCCGGCGGACTGGCTCCGCTGGCACTGGCACCTTTCGATTACTGGTATCTGGCACCGGTTTCCGCCGCTCTGCTATTTATTCTTCTCCATGAAAGCAGTTTCCGTGGTGCCGCCCTGATTGGCTGGTGCTACGGCCTTGGGCTTTATGGTGTCGGGGTTTCCTGGGTATTCGTCAGTATTCACGAACACGGCAACGCCCCGGTCTGGCTGGCCACCCTGCTTACCGCGGTTTTCGTCGCAGCCATGGCACTTTTTGTTCTCGTGCAAACCTGGCTGTACCGGCGTTTCTTTTACAGCGGCCTCGGGTTTATCGCCGTCTGGGTAGCGTTTGAATGGTTACGCAGCTGGCTGTTTACCGGCTTTCCGTGGCTGTATATGGGCTATGCCCTCACTGATACGCCTCTTTCCGTCTATGCCCCCTTTGGCGGCGTCTGGCTCCTCAGCCTTTACACCGTCGCGCTGGGCATTGCCGCCCTGGGCATCCTCCGCTGTTACCGTCGCCCATTGCCGGCACTGGCATTAATTGTGATGTTCAGCGCCCCCTGGCTGTTGCTGGATAAAGTGCCGCAGAACTGGACCACCCAGAGCGGCGTCACTAAAGTTTATCTGGCCCAGGCCAGTATTCCCCAGCAGCTGAAATGGCAGCGCAGCCAGATGCCGGAAATTCTGCAACGCTATGTTGATCTGAGCCAGACAGACAAAGACGTGGATATGGTGATCTGGCCGGAAACCGCTATCCCTACTTTCTATCGTGATGCGGTCAAAATTCTTGCACCGTATCTGGAGCAGCTGGAAGAACAGGACCGCACCCTGATCAGCGGCATGCCTTCCGTGTTTAACAATCCGTCACGTAAAAATAATCTGGGGTACTACAACAGCATCACCATCCTCGCCGGTGGTGAAGGCAGTTACCATAAACAGCGCCTGGTGCCATTCGGTGAGTATGTCCCGCTCGAAAACTTGCTGCGGGGCACTATCGACTTCTTCAACCTGCCGATGTCGCAGTTCAGTCTGGGGCCGGATGAACAGTCATTGCTGCAGGTAAAAGATGCCGCCATGGCACCGTTTATCTGCTACGAAATCGCCTATCCGGAACTGGTACGCGACTATGCGGTGCGCAGTAATGTGATGCTGACCGTCAGTAACGACGCCTGGTTCGGAGACTCCATTGCCCCTCAGCAGCATCTGCAGATTGCCCGGATGCGGGCACTGGAAAATGGCCGCTGGCTGATCCGGTCGACCAACAACGGCCTGACCGCCATTATGCGGCCGGACGGCAAAATTGATTCGGAACTGCCCCAGTTTGATACCGGTGCGCTTTACGCAGAAGTCCCGCTGATGCAGGGCTCCACCCCCTACCAGCAATATGGCGATCAGCCATTGCAGGTTGTGATCGGTGTTTTACTGTTACTGAGCCTGCTGTTCAGCGGCCGTCGCAAGTACCGTTAGCCTTCGGACGCTCCCTCCCAGGGGGCCGACTGCCGGGCAAAACGTTCACCGCCACACACCAGACAGGGTGTCAGACTGCTGGACCGGGTAAGGCGGTTATCGGTACCGCAGGCCAGACAACGGAATGTACCGGCACCGGCGGTTTCTCCCGCCAGATACATTTCTTCCTGCAGTGATCGCTGCTCCAGCTCTGTCAGACCGATCCGCGTGCGATCCGCCAGATCCATCAGTTGCGCACCGATCTGATGCTCCAGAATATTCAGATCAAAATTCAGCCAGGCGGCAATCCCCTCGCCGGTTTCATGGGCATAATAACCAAGCTTCTTCAGGTCGCGCTTGATATAGGCAGCCAGCAAGTCCATTTCATCACGGGTCATTTCCTCGGCGGCAAGCTCAAGCTCCACCGCTTCTTCGATACGGTCCTGAAGAAAATCCCACGACTGATACTCGGCGGCCTCGAGCTGATCACGCAAACGTGTCATCACCCGGTCATACTGATCCGAAAAATCAGTTTTTCCCTTAGGTTTATCGCTCATACATCCTCCTCTTACCCCCTGTTCACAGAGTGGCAGCGGACAGTAAACATAAATCGCATATTTGTTTTCCCATCAGCGGGATATCTGCCCACGCTCTCTATCTGTCAGTTGCCTTATATTGTATGCTATGCGCCAATGCAGAAACTTTCCAATTGAGATGAAAACCGGCTTCGCTAAAAAGTCGGTTTTCTTATTACTGAGCAAAGATGAACGAACAATATATCCCACAGCAGATCGAGCCCGAAGTTCAGCAATACTGGGTGAATAACGACAGTTTCAAAGCCACCGAAGACACCAGCAAAGAAAAATTCTACTGCCTGTCTATGTTCCCTTACCCAAGCGGTCGCCTGCACATGGGTCACGTGCGTAACTACACCATTGGTGATGTGGTTTCCCGTTACCAGCGTATGCAGGGCAAAAACGTACTGCAGCCAATGGGCTGGGATGCTTTCGGTCTGCCGGCGGAAAATGCTGCTCTGAAAAACAACGTCGCGCCAGCTGGCTGGACGTATGAAAACATCGATTACATGCGTAACCAGCTGAACCAGATGGGGTTCGGTTACGACTGGAATCGTGAAGTTGCCACCTGCCATCCGGAATACTACCGCTGGGAACAGTGGTTCTTTACCCGTCTGATGGAAAAGGGCGTGGTATACAAGAAAGAAGCCGAAGTTAACTGGGACCCGATTGACCAGACAGTACTGGCAAACGAACAGGTTATCGACGGCCGCGGCTGGCGCTCCGGTGCGCTGGTTGAGCGCAAGAAGATTCCTCAGTGGTTCCTGAAAATCACTGATTACGCTGATGAACTGCTGGATGATCTGGACCAGCTGGAAGAATGGCCTGAGCAGGTACGCACCATGCAGCGTAACTGGATCGGTCGCTCCCAGGGTGTTGAGCTGAGCTTTGACGTTGACGGCTTTGGCCCGATGGAAGTGTTCACCACCCGTCCGGATACCCTGATGGGTGTTACCTACGTGGCAGTTGCGCCTGCCCACCCGCTGGCCCAGCAGGCAGCTGAGAACAATCCTGAACTGGCAGCGTTCATCGACGAATGCAAAAACATGAAAGTGGCCGAAGCCGACATGGCTACCATGGAGAAAAAAGGCTTCGCACTTGGCATCGATGCGGTTCACCCGCTGACCGGTAAAAAAGTACCGGTCTGGACAGCAAACTTTGTCCTGATGGATTACGGTTCAGGCGCGGTTATGGCCGTACCGGCCCACGACCAGCGCGACTATGAATTCGCGACTAAATACGGTCTGAACATCCAGCAGGTTATCCGCCCTGCAGACGACAGCGCCGAATACGACCTGAGCAGCGAAGCCTATACCGAAAAAGGTATTCTGGTGAACTCCGGTGACTTCGATGACCTGGATTTCGACATGGCATTCAAAGCCATCGCGGCGGAACTGCAGTCCAAGGGCAAAGGCAAGATTACAATCAACTACCGCCTGCGTGACTGGGGTGTTTCCCGTCAGCGTTACTGGGGTACACCAATCCCGGTGATCAACTGTAACAGCTGTGGTGCTGTTCCGGTTCCGGAAGATCAGCTGCCGGTTGTGCTGCCAACAGACGTTGAATTTGACGGTGTTGGCTCACCAATCAAGAAAATGGACAGTTTCATTCAGACCACCTGCCCGAAATGTGGCGGCGATGCTGAACGTGAAACCGATACCTTCGATACCTTTATGGAATCATCCTGGTACTACGCCCGTTACGCCTGCCGTAACGCCGACACCATGCTGAACCCTGAACAGGCCAACTACTGGCTGCCGGTTAACCAGTACATTGGTGGTATCGAACACGCCATCCTGCACCTGCTGTACTCACGCTTCTTCCACAAACTGATGCGTGACGAAGGCCTGGTTAACTCCGATGAGCCGTTCGAACGCCTACTGTGTCAGGGTATGGTTCTGGCGGACACCTATTTCCGTGAAGACGAAAAAGGTGCTAAAGACTGGATCTCTCCGCAGGACGTTACCGTCGAGCGCGACGAGAAAGGCCGTATCACTCAGGCACTGCACAAAGAAGACGGTCTGCCGGTTGAATCTGCAGGCATGGGCAAAATGTCCAAGTCCAAGAACAACGGTATCGATCCGCAGATGATGATCGATAAGTACGGTGCTGACACCGTCCGTCTGTTCATGATGTTTGCAGCACCGCCGGAACAGTCTCTGGAGTGGTCTGATTCCGGTGTGGAAGGTGCACACCGTTTCATGCGCCGTCTGTGGAAACTGGTATTCGATCACCTGCAACAGCCGGGTGAAGCGGTTGCGCTGGACCCTGAAGCACTGAACGATGCTCAGAAGGCCCTGCGTCTGAAGACCCATGAAACCATCAAGAAAGTCGGTGATGACATTGAGCGTCGTCAGACCTTCAACACCGCCATTGCTGCGGTTATGGAACTGTGTAACGCCATCAGCAAGTTTGTGGATGCCAGCGATCAGGGTCGTGCTGTAAGCCACGAAGCCCTGTCTGCTGCCGTTAAACTGCTGTCGCCGATTACGCCACACATTACCCATGAGCTTTGGAATCAGCTGGGTTACGCGGAAAGTCTGCTGGATTCTCCGTGGCCTGAGTTTGACGAATCCGCCATGGTTCGCAGCAGCATCCAGATGGTTGTTCAGGTAAACGGTAAGGTACGTGCCAAGATCCAGGTACCGGCTGACGCTGACGAAAGCATTGTCCTGCACACTGCGCTGGCAGACGAGTCTGTTCAGAAGCACATGGCAGATAAGACAATCCGTAAGCAGATTGTCGTACCGAACAAACTGGTAAACATTGTTGTTGGTTAAACCGGCCCAAAAGGAATTAAGCATGACCCACCTGAGCGCACGGACTTTTTCGCTGCATAAGCTTTTTGCGATGACTGTTATGGCACTCTTCCTGAGTGCCTGTGGTTTTCAGCTGAAGGGAATCGTCAGCCTCGACGAGAGCCTTAAGCTGGCCGTTATCAATAAAACCGGTCAGGGCAGCTATTCAGTTTTTCGTCCTCTGGAACGTAATCTGGAAGCGAACGGTGTGAAACTGGTGGGGAATGTGGCTGCCAACTACCAGATTAATCTGCTGGAAGAACGTCAGGAACGCAGAACCTCAACCATCAGCTCAAGCAACAGTGTTGATGAGTATGAACTGCGTACCAGCATCACCTTCGAGATTCTCGACCGGAATAACGAAATCGTGGTGGCACCGCAAACCCTGCGACTTAACCGTACTTACGATTACGACGCGAACGCGCAAACAGCCAGTGATGCAGAAGAATCCCAGCTGCGCACTGAAATGTCTGAACGCCTGGCTGACCAGATCGTTCGGATTTACAGCGCTATCAAACCGGCACAGTAATCAGCCATGAAGGCAAAGCCGGAACAACTTGCCAGCCAGCTTAAAGGCGCACCACTACCGGTCTATCTGGTGACCGGTGATGAGCCCCTGCTGATTGAGGAAAGTTGCGACCTGCTGCGGCAATATCTGGTTGATCAGGGTTTCTCGGAACGGGAAACCCTGCACGCCGATGCCAGTTTCAAATGGACCTACCTGCTGGAATGTGCCAACGCCCTTTCCCTGTTCGCTGAACGCAAAATCATTGAGCTGCGCTTAGGGGGCAGTAAGCCCAATAAGCAAGCCAGTGAAATTCTCCGGGAATATCTCGCCAATCCGGCACCGGACAACGTCCTGCTGATCATTGCAGATAAACTCGACGGCGCAGCGCAGAAAAGTGCCTGGTTTAAAGCCATCGACAAGACCGGCATGATCGTGCAGATCTGGCCTGTAGAAGCTCAGCAACTGCCGGGCTGGCTGAATAACCGCGCCAAGCAGATTGGCCTGACCCTCGATCGGGATGCCGTCCAGCTGCTCTGTGAACGGGTTGAAGGTAACTTACTCGCGGCCAAACAGGAACTGGATAAGCTTAACCTGCTGTACCCCGGCCAGACGCTGGATGCGGATCAGGTAATCGACAGCGTATCCGACAGCTCCCGCTACGATATCTATGGTCTGGTGGATGCCGCCTTGCAGCAACAGACCGCTCGCTGCAACAAGATCATTCAGGTATTACGTCAGGAAGGCACCGAAGCGCCAGTTGCCCTGTGGGCAATCAGCCGTGAAGTACGCACGCTGCTGACCATTCAGCAGGGCCTTGCACAGGGCCAGCAATATGAGGCTATCTGCCAGAAAGAACGTATCTGGGGCAAACGCAAAGGCCTGCTGCAAGCTGCCGCCCGCCGGACGGCTCCACAGGCTCTGCAGCAAATGCTCAGCCAGTGCATGACGGTTGACCAGCAGATCAAGGGTGCACCGGGTGATGCCTGGCTAACCCTTAACAGCATTATGCTGCGCCTCAGCGGCATTGAACTGGGACTGGCCGAAATCCACTGATCCCTTAAGCGCCTGTAATATGCCGGGCTTTATCCAGATAACGTTTGTATTCTTCTTCCGGCACAAAACTCCCCCCGGTCAGCCAGGCGATATGAGTGGCATTACCCATCAGATCTTCCAGCTTGTGCGCCTGCAGATACGCCTTGCCAGCATCTCCTTCCAGTAACTCCGGCCCCAGGCAACCAATCGCTGCAGACGGCTCAACCTCTGTATCAATCAGTGCTTTAAGCCGGTACAGCTGCCGGTACAGAGACTCATCTGTTGCCGTATACACACCTGAAATCAGATTACGGGTCGCATCACACACCCACTGGGAAGCGGTCCCTACCGCCAGCCCGTCAGCTTCGGTATCAATGCTCAGTCCGAATTCAGCCACGCTGACAGGCTCATCGCTGGCATTACCCGCCATGCCCAGTAACATACAGGGTGCCTGCACCGGCTCAGCAAAGAAACAGTGTACATAGCGGCCAAACAGCATCTTCAGACCAAACGCGATACCACCGGGCGCACCGCCTACCCCGGCTGGCAGATACACAAACAGAGGGTGCTCAGCATCTACTCTGCCCCCGGCTGCCTGTAACTGAGACTCCAACCGCAGCGCGGCCACGGCATAGCCCATAAACAAATGCGGGGAACGTTCATCGTCGACAAAATATCCATAAGGATCAGCTTCAGCAGCGGCACGGCCGGCGGCTACTGCGGCACCATAGTCCGCGGCATGCTCAATCACTTTCACGCCCCGGTCAGTAAGACGCTGCTTCTTCCAGTCTTTGGCATCCGCAGACATATGCACTTCAGCTCTGAAACCCAGCGCGGCACTCATGATGCCGATGCTTAGCCCCAGATTTCCGGTACTGCCCACTGACACTGTGTAACGGGAAAACACAGCCTTAGCCGCAGCACTGTTCAGAGTCGTGTAATTGTCTTCAGCCTCCAGCAAACCTTCCTGCCGAGCCAGTGTTTCAGCAAAACACAGTACCTCATGAATGCCCCCCCGGGCCTTAATAGAACCGGCCACCGGTAACTGATGATCCGCCTTCAGAAATAACCGCCCTTCACAGCCCTCAGCAAATTCAGTGCTTAATTGCTGTGTATCAATCAGCGCTGACTCAATCAGGCCGCCGCTGGCCTGTAACTCAGGAAACAGAATCTCCAGCAAGGGCGCAAAGCGCTGCAACCGGGCTTCAGCCGCATACAGGTCATCAACCTCAGGCGTCGCCACAATCGCCTGATCCTGCATATATTGTGGATTCAGCCATAGTTGCGGCGTCGCTGCACGTAAATGCGCCTGTTGTTCAGTGGTCAGATTCAGTGATGACACAATGCCTCTCCTCATATTTCCATTCGAACTTTCCATTCGAACGAACGGCTTTAGAATTACTTATTAATAAGCTGTATCCTGAACAGAAAGAACGCTATAAACAAACGATACCTTTTAAACACCTCTTTAGAAAAACTATAGGCTATACACATGGCAGACTTGCATCCCCGAATATTTACCACCCTGGTGTATTTTTCTGCCTGTGCCCGCCACCTGAGCTTTACAGCAGCTGCCCGGGAACTGCACATCACCACCGGCGCCGTCAGCCAGCAAATCCGTAAACTGGAAACACAACTGGGGTTTCAACTGTTTATCCGCCAGCCGGACGGCATCCGGTTAACGCAAGACGGCACAAAGTTACAGCAGGTCACGGATCAGGCGGTGGGACGTATCAATGACGTTATCCATGAGCTGCAACGGTCTGATCATTCTGAACTGCGCTTATATTCCACACCGTCACTGGTCTTTAAATGGCTGATCCCCAAACTCAGGGATTTCAGTCTGGAATACCCACGCATTAAAGTGTCGGCCTTTGCGGAAACCTCCCTCACAAATCCGGACAGGCAAACCGGCTTCGACTTACTCATCGACTACCGCCTGAACAGTGACCATTGCGGGCAAAACACTGAAAAGCTGATGGATGAATTTATATTTCCGGTCGCCAGCCCTGCCTATCTGCAGGGACGGGATGTCAGTGACAAAAACTTCTGGAATAAGGTTACCCTGCTGCATGACGATACACCCTGGCGAAATGCAGAACGGGACAGTGAATGGCGCTACTGGTTAGCACAAACCGGCCGGGAATCTGTACCGGGGAATAGCGGGCACTTCTTCAATCGTTCAGATATGGCCATTGCCGCAGCCTGTGCAGGACTTGGAATCGCTATGGCGCGCAGCACACTGGTCAGCGACGAATTACAGAACGGCCAGCTGATCACACCGTTTGAGACGGTTAAATCCAACTGCAGCTACTACCTTTCAGCACCGGCAACGGGCGAACACAGCAGCCACCAGAATGGAGCAACACTCAGGGACTGGCTGCGCCGTCAGGCAACTGAAAATAATGGTAAAAATGTCTGATAAACAAACGGTTAAAGCCGTTTCTTAAAAAGCTGTTTGAAAATTAACCTTAAGTCTTAAACAGTCACAGAATGGCCGCTATAAGGAGTTACTAAAAGGTTATACACAGAGTTATCGCTATGTTTCTGTGTATAACCTTAAACTGACTCAGACTGCCTGTGAATCCGCAGAATCCGGTACTTCTGCAACAGGTGCCTTTGCCTTACGGCGGAACAGTTTTCTGTCTCCCAGTACCAGCAGGCACGGCGTCAGGAATAGCGTCAGAACCGTAGCAAACGATAACCCGCCGGCAATGGCACTGGACAGCTGTGTCCACCACTGGGTGGAAGGCGCACCAAAGCTGATATCCCGGTTGATCAGATCTATGTTCATCGCCAGTACCATTGGCATCAGACCCAGTACCGTCGTAACGGCAGTCAGTACCACCGGACGCAGACGCAGACTGCCGGTATGCAGTGCCGCATCAAAAGGGGAATAACCGTTGCGGCGCAGATCGTTATAACAGTCGATCAGGACAATGTTATTATTCACTACAATGCCTGCCAGGGCGATAATCCCGACCCCGACCATAACGATGCCGAACGGCTGGCCGGTCACCATCAGGCCGATTAACACACCGGCCGTGGAAAACACAATTGCCGACAACACCAGTCCGGCCTGATACAGGCTGTTAAACTGAGTCACCAGAATCAGAGCCATCAGGAATAATGCCGTACCGAAGGCACTGACCAGAAAATCTCCGGTTTCTTTCTGCTGCTCGTCTTCACCTTTGAAGGTCAGCTTGATCTGCGGATCAAAATCATACTTCGCCAGCGCCGCCTGCATGGCCAGCACCTGATCATTGGCCAATACGCCTTCCTGCACATCTGCCTGAATGGTAATTGTACGGCGGCTGTCCACCCGTTTCAGGGAACCGGTTTTAGGAGACGGCTTCAGGGTTACAAAGTTAGACATAGGAACCATGCCCACACTGGTGCTCAGCTGTAACTGCATGAGCTGGTCCAGATTACGCTTATCCGCCGGGAAGCGAATCATGATATCCACTTCATCATCAGAGGTTTCCGGCCGGTAATCGGTCACTTTCACCCCGTTGGTAATCAGCTGTACCGCCTGCCCCACCAGTGCAATGCTGGCACCGTAACGGCCGGCTTCTTCACGGTCGACATCAATTTCCCAGTCGATTCCCGGCAACGGACGGTCATCTTCCGCGTCCTTAAAGCCGCCGATTCCGTTCATCATTTCACGGATATCCGCCACCGTCCGGTACAGAACTTCATTGTCATACCCGCTGACAAGTAACTTAATTGGCTTACCCGAACTCGGCCCATTTTCGCCTTTACGGGTCTCCAGAATAATTCCGGGCACATCCGCCGTGCGGGCTTTCATTTCCGCCAGAATTTCATTGGCTGTGGCCCGTTTATCCCAGTCATCCAGCTGAAACTGAATAATGCCAATCACATCTTCAGCAACATCCGTCGGCGGCGCATTGTAGCTGCGGGCATACACGGATTTATAACCTTCCACGGGCATCACCCGCTGTTCCACATCCCGGAGAATTGCGTCCTTCTCATATACAGAAAGATCGCCCCGGGCATGGATATTCAGCAGCACCATTTCCGGCTCAACATCCGGGAAGAATTCAACGCCCTTTCCAAATACACCGTAGGCAACGTAGCTGCTGCTGATGGCGATCAGCGCCACAAACAGAGTGACCAATGGATAACGCAGTATCCGGGACATGATCTTTACATAGGCTTTGTTGACGGCCGTTTCCGGTAACTCATATTCATCACTTGCCTGCGCGGTATTTTGCTTACGCCGGGCACTGACAGCCCCCAGCACCGGCAGGAAGATCAGTGCCATAAACAGCGAAGCTGTCAGACAGACCACCACCGTGGCAGGCAGGTACTTCATGAACTCACCGATGACACCGGGCCAGAACATCAACGGCATAAATACCACCAGTGTTGTGGCGGTACCGGCAATCACCGGCCAGGCCATTCTGGACGCCGCATAACGGAATGATTCACGGGCACTGAGGCCCTGACTCATACGGCGCTCAGCCAGCTCGGTGACAACAATCGCACCGTCCACCAACATGCCAACCACCAGAATCAGACTGAACAACACAACAATATTCAGGGTGAAGCCCATCAGGTTCAGCACCATCATACTGGCCAGGAAAGAACCCGGTATAGCCAGCCCCACCAGCAAAGAAGTACGTAAGCCCATGGCAGCCAGCACCACGACCATAACCAGAATAATGCCACTGAGTACGTTGTTCATCAGATCCCGCAGCATCGACTTAATCTGGGTAGACTGATCCAGAATATAGGAGTACTCGAGCCCTTGGGGCCAGAGGGTACTGTGCTCCGCAACGATGGTCTGAACTTCCTGAATGGTATCGATAATGTTGGCGCCAACCTTTTTCTTCACCTCCAGCACCATGGCGTCGCCACCACCGACCCGGGCAAAGCCCTGCGGGTCTTTATAGGTTTTACGGATGGTCGCAATGTCGCCCACAGTCACCACGGTTCCCGCTGACGACTTCACCGGCATATTGAGCATATCCTCCAGCTCAGATACGACTCCCGGTACCTTCAGCACCTGCCGGCCACTGCCGGTATCCACCGCACCGGCGGCCACCAGCTGGTTATTCCGGGCCACGCTGTCCAGCACGGTCTGGAAATCCAGTTCATAGCTTTCCAGCAATTGCGGCTCGATAATGATTTCCATCAGCTCTTCACGTTCACCGCCGATATCCACCTCAAGCACACCGGCAACGCCTTCAATTTCGTCCTTGAGATCTTTCGCAACCTTCAGCTTAACCCTTTCAGATAATGGTCCGGCAAGGGCAATATTAAGCACCGGGAACAGCGCCACATTGACCTCATGAATCTGTGGTTCCTCAGCGTCTTCCGGCAGCTTGCTCTTGGCAATATCCACCTTTTCACGGACGTCCTGAAGCGCTTTATCACTGTCAAAACCGGCATCAAACTCCAGGGTGACGGATGCATGCCCTTCGGAGCCGACCGAGCGCATTTCCTTTACCCCTTCAATGGATTTGAGTTCCTTCTCCATTGGCCGGACCATCAGGCGCACGGCATCGTCCGGTGATATACCGTCAAACGCGATCGACACGTACATGATCGGAATGGCGACATCCGGGTCCGCTTCTTTAGGAATGCTCTGAAAGGCAGCAAAACCGCCTACCAGGAAAAACAGTAAAATCAGGATACTGGTGCGGCTGCGGTCGATCGCCGCGGCAACAAGTGCTGCTATCATCCCTTAGCCTCCCTGTGTGTTGTCACTGGCAGACGCTGCCAGATCAACATCCGTCACCGGATCGATCTCTTCACCGCTGGCCACAAAGTCCTGACCAACCATAATGACGCGTACATTCTGATCCAGACCGCTGAGCCAGAAACCCTGCTGGTCGGTACGGATGATTTCAACCCGGGCATTACTGACCCGGTTATCAGCATCCACCAGCTTCACCCGCAGGTTACCGGCTTCATCCAGCCCCAGCACCGATCCGGGCAACAGGTGCCCCATCTGTTCACCGGCAGGTAACAGCAGAGTGGCAGACAAACCGATGATCCGCAGATGATCAGGGTTAGGAATTTGTACCTCAACCCGGTAACTGCGGGTCACATCATCCGCCACCGGTGAGATATAGCTCAGCTTGCCGGTCAGTTGCAGGCCGTTATTCAGTTCAACCTCAACGTTCTGGTTTTCCTGCAGACGGCCCACACTGTGCTGCGGCACCTGCCCGGTAATCTTGACGGTACCGTCATCCACCAGTTCACCGATCACATCACCGGCCTGCAGAAAATCACCTAACTCAACTACCCGTGTATTCAGCACGCCGTCAAAGGGCGCAGCCACCCGGGTTTCCTTAATTTCGTGTTCAATACGTGCCAACTGTGCCTGCGCGGCCTGCACCGCAGCCTGATCGGCAATTACCCGATTCTGGGACTGCAGACCACGCTTTTTAAGTTTAATACTGGCTGCCAGATCACTGCGACGCTGCTTCAGTAAGGCTTTCGCTTCAGCCAGTTGCGCCGAACGGTAGTCTGCAGAAATCTCAATCAGATTATCCCCAGCAGCCAGCCGCTGACCTTCATCCACCGGTAACCCTGACACCCGGCCATCGATTTCAACCTTCACTTCCAGCGTACGGTTTGCCTCAACCTGCCCCTGCACCTTTACCACCTGCTGAACTCTGGCAGCATCCGAATCCTGTACCTTTACCTTCATCAGCGGCTTTTCTTCCGCTGCCGGCTCAGTGACAACCTGTTCAGGTGCCTCTTCCTGCATCCCGGACGCCATCCAGACACCCAGTCCGATAACAACGGCAATTGCCAGCAATACTGATTTATTCATGGTTTTCCCTGTTCCACACGCCGGGTAAGACGGCCGGTAATTGCGGCGAGCATGTAGTCCACCACCTGATTAATGTATTCGGTTTTCTGTTCGTAGGTTTCTAACATCTGATGTTTACAGCTGCCACCTTCCTGCAAGGTGATCATCGCCCCTTCAAAGGTGGCGCTCATACCGGCGACCAGCATTTCCTGCGACATCGCCGGGTTCACATCACCTTCTTCAATGCCGTTGCGTACAGCCAGGCCAAAGGCTTCAGTTAATTGCCCGTCGATCCCGTCCAGCTTTTCCAGATACTCAGGGCTGATACGCTCCCGGAAAGACTGCTGCTTACAGTGCACATGCATATGCTGATGGGCGACGTTATCCCGGTGAAATTCAAAGGCGTACAGCAACATGCTGCGCATTTGTTCCAGGCCGCTGAGTGACCTGTCCTGAGCCAGCGACAGAAACGCTTCGTGCATCTGCTGACAGTCTTCAAACAGCAAGCAAGCGTAAATGTCATCTTTACAGCTGAAATGCTTATACACCGTGCCTTTACCGATACCGGTATGACGGGCAATTTTATCGACACTGAGGGTCTCCCAGTGCTCACCCGCCAGTAACTCCAGAGTGCTGTCGAGAATGTCCCGTTCCCGGCGGCTGAACTCTCTCGCTTTACGTTCATTCATAGATTCAGACATACTTTATAAAACCGGCCGTCATTTTATGACCGCCGGTCACAAAATACAACAAACGCACTACTGATTATTTTTCATACAGCAATTAATGCCTGAATTTCAGTACTCAGATGTAAGGAGTGATTTTTATATAAGCGCGGTTAAAGCACGGTTAACAAAAACAAGAGGCGATAGCTGAAACGCTTAGCAAGTTGCCAGCTGACACTGTGCATAACCAAAACAGCAGATTCAACCTTCCAGATTCCGCATCATGACTGCAGGTAAACCGGTTAATAAGCTCAGGTAATGCAACCGGGAATTCAACTTTATTTAAAAGACGATAACTGCCTGAATAATCGGGAGAAAAGAAAAAAATCCAGGATCATAAATATGGCTGAAATTTAAGCATCCCAGCGGATAAGCGCAATAATAGGCCGCAGCAGAGTTACCACAAGGTTATTAACAGGGTTGTCTAATGATTCTGTGTATAACTGAAAAAAACCGTTGCACACATGCTGAGATGGATATCGGGCTATACGTCCTCCTGAAACAAAAATGCCGGCTAAAATTAGCCGGCATTGATTCACTGCAAAGAACAGATAGGATCAGGAAACGTTCTCACCTTTTGCCTGAAGATCCGCATGATAAGACGAACGGACCAGCGGGCCGCTGGCCACATGGCTGAAGCCCAGTGCCTTAGCTTCAGCAGCATAATCGTCAAACTCTTCCGGCGTCACATAGCGGTCAACCGGCAGGTGGTTACGGCTTGGCTGCAGATACTGACCGATGGTAAGCATATCCACATCATGGGCGCGCAGATCTTTGAGTACTTCAAGAATTTCTTCTTTTGTCTCACCTAGCCCCACCATCAGACCGGACTTGGTACGCACTTCCGGACGGGCTGCTTTAAAGCGCTGCAACAACTTTAATGACCAGGCGTAATCGGCACCTGGACGTACCTGACGATAAAGCCGCGGCACGGTTTCCAGGTTATGGTTGAATACATCCGGCGGCGACTGTTGCAGTATATCCAGTGCAACGTCCATGCGGCCACGGAAATCCGGTACCAGAGTTTCGACCTGAATATTCGGGCTGCTTTTGCGGGTTTCCTCAATGCACTTCACAAAGTGCTCAGCGCCGCCATCACGCAGGTCATCACGGTCTACAGATGTGATCACCACATAACGCAGACCCATATCGGCAATGGCTTCTGCCAGTTCCTGAGGCTCGTTTTCCGGTAAAGCTTTCGGACGGCCATGTGCCACATCGCAGAACGGACAACGGCGGGTACAGATGTCCCCCATAATCATAAAGGTTGCCGTACCGTGGCTGAAACATTCACCCAGGTTCGGACAGCTGGCTTCTTCGCATACCGAAGCCAGTTTATGTTTGCGCAGCTTATCTTTAATGCCCTGCACTTTAGGCGTTGAACCCAGTTTAATACGCAGCCATTCAGGCTTACGCAGCATCTTGTCCCGTTCGGTAGGAATTATCTTCACCGGAATACGGGCAACTTTCTCAGCACCCCGTAACTTTACCCCGGCTTCCGCGCGCTGCGGCTTGCTGCTCTGTTCGGTCATGCTAAATTATCCACTTCAGTTTATCGTTGTTGCATGGCTAAGCTGCTGGTAGTCCAGCTTGGCCAGTAAAATATCAAGAAATTCCCGGTGTACGCTGGCCGGATCTTCAACCGGCTGCAAGCGGGCCAGACTGGTTACCGCCATGCCGGCATAGCCACAGGGGTTAATCCGGTCAAAGGGGGCAAGGTCCATATCAATATTGAATGCCAGCCCGTGAAACGAGCAGCCCCGGCGCACTCTTAACCCCAGTGCGGCGATTTTGGCATCCCCCACATACACACCGGGGGCATCTTTACGGGCATAAGCTTCAATACCCCGTTGTGCCAGGAGCTCAATTACACTCTCTTCCATTCGGGCTACCAGTTCACGGACACCGAATTTTTTACGGCGAATATTCAGCAGCATGTAAACCACCAGCTGCCCCGGACCGTGGTAGGTTACCTGGCCACCCCGGTCAACCGGAATCACCGGGATATCCCCCGGGTTCAGCACGTGCTCTGCTTTACCCGCATGCCCCTGGGTATACACAGGGCTATGTTCCAGCAACCAGATTTCATCTACCGTTGCTGCTGTTCTGCCAGCGGTAAAGTCCTGCATGGCTTGCCAGGTGGTCATATATTCCTGCTGACCAAGCTCCCGAATGACCAGTGCCTGTGGCGAAGCTTCCTGCTGCTCAGCCTCTGCAACAGTTGTTTCAGCCATGCCTTACATCACCATCTGAACACGGCCACTGGCCATAAATTCTTTGTGCATCTCTGCCAGAGATTCAGCGCTGGCAGCCGTCATCTTAATGCGGATAGCAGTAAACTTGCCGTTTTTGCTTGGCTGCTCAACCACCTTAGAAACGTCCAGTGCCGGATCGTATTTACGCACCACATCCAGTACAAATTCTTTATAATCCGGCGCACTGCGGCCCAGCACCTTCACTGGGTAATCGGCACAGGGAAATTCTATCTTGGGAGCTTCTTGTTCACTCATTGTCAGGTCTCTCGTTATAAATCTGTTACTTTCAGCCGTGCATCATCTGATGCTGTAGCTGAATAAAACGCTCAAACATCTGTTGCCAGATGCGCCCCTTACTGCCATCGCCAATGGTGTGGCCATCCACACTCAGAACCGGCACGATGGCCCGGGTTGAACTGCTGATCCATACCTCATCGGCGGCCAGCAGGCGGGAATATTCAATATCAACCTGCTGACAGGGAATACCCTGTTCATCGGCAAGCTGAAGAATCAGTTCGCGGGTTACTCCGCCAAGAATCTCTGAACTGGATTTCGGTGTATAAAGCACACCGTTTTCCACCATAAAAAGATTACTGGAGGCACCTTCCGTCAGCACACCATCCCGTATCAGAATAGCTTCTGCTGCACCTGCCTGCCGGGCCTGTTGCAATACCAGTATATTTGGCAGCAGACCGGTTGCCTTGATATCACAGCGGTGCCAGCGCAGGTCTGCGGTAACAATGGCAGCGATACCCTGCACAGAATCAGGCCCGTCGGCGTATATATCTTTAATGGGTTTACAGCAGGCAAATATTGTCGGTGTCAGGTCCCCGTCATACTGATGACTGCGCCCTTCCGAAGCGCCACGGCTAACCTGCAGATACACTGACAGGTTACCGCCGCCGTTGGCAGCAACCAGCTCATCTAACAATCTGTTCCAGTCTACGTCGGTATGGATCTGAATGGCCCGCAGGCTGTGTTCCAGCCGCTGTATATGTTCTTCCAGCCGGAAGCCCTTACTCTGATAGAAAGGGATGACCTCATAAATACTGTCGCCAAACAGAAATCCGCGGTCGAACACCGAGATGTGGGCCTGGTCCGCAGGCAGTAACTGCCCGTTCAGATGCACTATATCCATGGCGGCTATTTTAATGCCCTTCGCCACAAACATAAACGCCCGTGCTGAAATCAGCACGGGCGTTTTACATCTGACTGATATTTGTCAGGGATTAATTGATCAGGCTGTAGAAGAACAGCGCAATCTTATCCCAGATACGTTTCAGTAAACCGGCTTCTTCAACGTCCTGCAGCGCGACAACCGGTACTTCTGCGACCAGCTCATCGCCCAGTTTCACCTGAACCTTACCGAATACATCACCTTTACTCAGTGGCGCTTCAATGACATTGTCCAGATCCAGAGTCGCCTGAAGCTGATCACTCTTACCACGGGCAACTGTCACAGCAAGATCAGCCGCCGGACCTAAATCTACCTGATCAACCTTTCCGCCCCATACCTGTGTGGTTTGTAACCGCTCACCTTCTTTGTACAGCTGATGGGTACGGAAATAACGGAATGCATAAGCCAGCAACTTCTGGCTTTCCTGTGCCCGGGCTTCTTCACTGGTGGTGCCCATCACTACGGATATCAGACGCATACCGTCACGCTTGGCAGACGCCACCAGACAGTAACCTGCCGCTTCTGTGTGACCGGTCTTTAAACCGTCAACACTGTTATCCCGCCACAGCAGTTTATTACGGTTCGGCTGACGGATTTTGTTGTAGGTAAAATACTTTTCGGAGTAGATACCGTAATGCTCAGGGAAATCTTTAATGATCGCACGGGCCAGAATGGCCATATCACGGGCAGAGGAATAATGATCGTCTGCCGGCAGGCCTGTGGCGTTCATAAACTGACTGTTACTCATTCCCAGTAAGTCAGCATGCTGATTCATCAGATCAGCAAACGCTGCTTCACTGCCGGCAATGTATTCAGCGACCGCGACACTGGCATCGTTACCGGACTGAATGATAATGCCTTTAAGCAGGTCACTGAGCAGCACCTGAGTACCTTCCTGGATAAACATCCGAGAGCCCTGCGAACGCCAAGCTTTTACGGAAACAGGTACCAGATCGGCTTTGCCGATATTGCCCTTGGTCAGCTCGTCTTCGACGATGTAGCTGGTCATCATCTTAGTCAGGCTGGCAGGCGGGAAGCGCTCATCTTCACGGGACGCCAGTATCACCTTCCCGGTATCAGCATCCATAACAATATACGCCCGGGCGGCAATCTGCGGAGGTGCCGGCACCAGTGTTGCGGCCTGCAACGGAGCAGCCACAATGGCGATAAACAGCAATAGAAACGGTTTAAACAGTCTGGAAATCATCATTATCTTTGTCGTTGTCTTTTAATTACTGCATATCATGCAGCATATGTTGCTACTCAATCCACCAGATGCGGCTGGGCATAACCGGCAGCTTCTACCTTGGAAACAATTTCAGCCAGATTCGCACCGGAATCCACCGGCCCCAGCTGAACCCGGTACAGGGTCAGATCACCTTTGGCCAGCGGCACAATACGTACCGGCATATTCCCAAATAACCCGTTCAGTTCCCGGGTGGCCTGCTCAGCACTGCTCAGCAGACTGAAAGCCCCAACCTGCAGATAGCGTTTTTTACCTAACTGCTGGGATTGTGCCTGCTGACCTGCCGCCACAACTGCGCGGGAGCTCTGCCAGGTACGCGGATCAATGGCTTCTACCTCAACCCGGGTAACACCGCCACCCAGCATATCGAGTTTTTTCGCTGCCACAAAGGAAAGATCAATGATCCGGCCTTCGTGGAATGGCCCCCGGTCATTCACCCGTACAATAATCTTACGGTTATTTTTCAGATTCGTGACCTGAACGTAGGTTGGCAGCGGTAACGATTTATGTGCAGCCGTCATGGCAAACATGTCATACACCTCACCATTTGAGGTTTTATGACCATGGAATTTTTTACCGTACCAGGAGGCAATGCCCCGCTCTTTATATCCTGCCGAAGAAGGCAGCACATAATAGGTTTTACCAAACACTTCATAGCGGCTCTTATTGCCGCCACGGCTTTTCGGTTCTACCCGGGGAACAGCATTCGGAATTTTCGACACATCGATGTCAGTTTCATCCGGTGGACGGTCATGTTTGATCGAGTAACGGCCACCGCCATCACTTCCGCTGCCACCGCCGCCAGGCAGGAAAGAACAGCCTGCAAGCAGCACCAGCAAAACGCCACCAAATAATGCTCTGAACATGTATTTGCCTTCTTCCGTTGCAATTAAACTTATTGCTTAGCCTTCAGCGCAGCACTTAACTCATACACCGCCGACGCATACAGACGGCTGTGGTTGTACCGGGTTATTACATAAAAATTGTGCAGGCCGAACCAGTCCTGAAACTTACCGTCCTTTTCAAGCCGCATTAGACTGACCATTTCAGCATCATCAAGTTCCACTGCACTGCTGAAATCTCTGGCACGCCACTGTCCCATATTCAGCTTTGGCTTTAAACCGTCGTTAAACCATTCCTGGTCGGCTGTCGCCGGGGCAATGGCTTCAATCCGAACAGTACCGCCGTTTTTCCAGCCGTGCTCTGCAAAATAATTGGCCACACTGCCGATTGCATCTGTGGGATTATTCCAGATGTCCTTTTTGTTGTCGCCATCAAAATCGATAGCATAGCTGTTAAAGCTGCTGGGAATAAACTGCCCCAGCCCCATGGCACCGGCGTAAGAGCCTTTCAGGGATAAGGGATCAACACCTTCTGCACGGGTCAGCAGGAAATACTCTTTAAGCTGTTCCCGGAAAAAAGCCGCCCGACGGGGATAATCAAAACCCAGAGTCGCCAGTGCGTCAACGACACGGTAATTACCGGTAATCCGGCCGTAACTGGTTTCAATGCCGATAATCGCAACAATGATTTCCGCCGGCACACCAAATTCCTGTTCTGCCCGAATCAGCGTCTGACGGTTTTCTTTCCAGAATTTAAGGCCCTGGCTGATACGTTTTTTGGTCAGAAAGAGTTTGCGGTATTCACCCCAGGTCAGGCGCTTTTCAGCCGGACGGGACATCGCTTTAAGAATGCTTTTCTGCTGCTTGGCCTGATCCAGCACCTGTTCCAGCTCAGCTTTGGAAAATCCCTGAGCAACCAGTTCACTGATCAGCGCCTGAGCTTCCGGCCGCTGTGTATAACTGTCCGCAGTTTTAGCTGCTGCAATACCCGGCACTGCCAATAAGCAGCTAAACCCTAAGCCTAAACAGGCGCGTAATATATTCCGTTTCACCCTAATACCCTTTTAACTGTCAGCCTGCCGGGATGATGACACTGCCCGGCTATATAATTATTAGCGTTTGATCATTTGCCGGTGCGTATGGACAGACATCAGCAAGCCAAAACCCGCCATGAGCGTTACGATGGATGTTCCGCCATAACTCACCAGCGGTAACGGTACCCCCACAACAGGCAGCAAACCGCTCACCATGCCTATATTCACAAACACGTATACAAAAAATGTCAGGGTGATACTGCCGGCAACCAGACGGCCAAAGCTGTCCTGTGCCTGCACGGCAATTATCAGCCCCCGGGCAATGATCATTAAATACAGCGATAAGAGTAACAGCACACCCACCATACCCTGCTCTTCAGCAAGAACCGCGATAATAAAGTCGGTATGACTCTCTGGCAGGAAGTCTAACTGTGACTGAGTTCCCTGAAACCATCCTTTACCGGATATCCCCCCGGAACCGATAGCAGCCTTGGACTGAATAATGTTCCAGCCGGCCCCCAGCGGATCACTTTCCGGATCAAGGAACGTCAGCACCCGCTGTTTCTGATAGTCCTTCATCACCATCCACAAACCGGGCAGACCTGCTGCCGCAACAGCCAGCGCACCGAAGATGTAGCGCCAGTAAATGCCAGACAGTAAGAGTACAAAAATACCGGATGCAGCAATCAGTAATGAGGTCCCCAGATCAGGCTGTTTCATGATCATCACCACCGGCACAAACACTAGGCCCAGCGAGATGAATATGTGCTTAAAGCTTGGCGGTAAGGCCCGCTTGGCAAGGTAGCCCGCCACCATCAGAGGCAGAACCAGTTTCATAATTTCGGAGGGCTGAAAACGAAAGCCCGGCAAAGCAATCCAGCGCTGGGCACCCTTTGCCCCGACCCCGAACAGCAACACCCCCACCAGCAGGGCAACGCCAAGCACATAAAGTACGGGGGCCCAGTGAGCGAAGAAGCGAGGCCTGAACTGTGCCAGCACCACCATCACCGCAAAACCGGCGCCAAGACGGATACCCTGCCGGGTCACATAATCCATATCCCCGCCGGATGCACTGTAGAGGATCAGTAATCCGTAACTGCACAGCATTAGCAGCAGGACTAACAGCCAGGCATCCAGATGAGTGTAGGACCAGAGCCCCCGGCGACGGGCCAGATGCGGCTGCGCTTCTGGCATCGTGCGTTCAAAATCACGCATTACAGGGCCTCCGCTGTGGTGATGCCGTCAATCGACGGAGCAACCGGTGAAACCGTTTTTGCTGCAGCAGCCATCTGCGCGGCAATCAGATCATTCTGTTCAAATTCAAAAAAAGCGTCCATGACTTCCCGGGCAACCGGCGCAGCGGTAGTGGAACCACCCCCACCATTTTCAACAATCACCGCCACGGCAATTTTCGGATCGTCTACCGGAGCAAAGGCAACAAACAACGCATGGTCACGGTGCCGTTCCGCCAACTTTTCTGCATCATAGGTTTCATCCTGCTTAATCCCTACAACCTGTGCGGTACCGGTTTTACCGGCGATCTGGAAATCAATGCCGTTACCGATACGGCGGGCTGTACCGCGCTCTCCGTGCACTACGGCAATCATGCCATCAATGATGTCATCCCAGTAAGCCGGCGTATTAAGCTTCACATCAGGCATTTTCTTGCCGCGGCTCGGGATACTGATAATGTTTTCTTCCAGTGGCTGTCCCGGCTGCACCGACTGACTGCTGACAGTCACCAGACGGCCATCCGCATCCTGCTTGATCTGCATGCCTTTATCTTTGGTAATAATACTCTTCAACATGGCCGGCTGCTTCCATTCACCCCGGTTAGCCAGCACCATAGCAGAGGCCGCCAGCTGCAGCGGTGTGGCCAGCATCCAGCCCTGACCGATACTCAGGTTAAGTGAGTCCCCCGGAAACCATGAACCCCGGCCGGTGCGTTTTTTCCATTCCCGGGACGGCAAGATCCCCGGCAGCGCTTCCGGTAAATCCAGACTGGTGACCTGACCGAAGCCAAACTTATCCAGGTAACTGGACATCACGTCCACTCCGGCCCGGTTAGCCACATCGTAGAACCAGACATCACAGGACTGATACAGCGCCATACTCAGGCCTACCCGGCCATGACCGCCCCGTTTCCAGTCCCGGTAACGCCGTCCGCCTTTACTCAGGGTCATGAAACCCGGGTCCCATACTGTATGGGAAGGGCTGACAATACCGCTGTCAATCACACTCATCGCCACCACCGGTTTAATGGTAGAACCCGGTGGATACTGCCCGCGCAGTGCTCGGTTAAACAGTGGCAGATCATCGGATTCACGCAACGCCGTATAATTCTTCTGGCTGATACCGGTAACAAACATATTCGGGTCATAACCCGGTGTGCTTACCAGTGCCAGAATACCGCCGGTTTTCGGGTCAATCGCCACCACAGAAGCACGGCGTTCACCCAGCAGCTTTTCGGTTGCCTGCTGTAAACGGATATCCAGATTAAGAACAATGTCTTTGCCCGGTATCGGATCGGTGCGTTCCAGCACCCGCATTACCCGGCCCCGGGCGTTGGTTTCCACCTTATGATGACCGACGGTACCGTGCAGCAATGGCTCGTAGAACTTCTCAATGCCCAGCTTACCGATATAGTGAGTCGCACTGTAATTGGTCGGGTCAACCCGCTTAAGTTCTTTCTCGTTGATCCGCCCCACATAGCCCAGCGCGTGAACCAGACTGGCTCCGTACGGGTAATAACGGATCAGGTCCGCCTCCACCTGTACACCGGGCAAGCGGTAATAGTTCACACCGATTTTAGCGATTTCTTCAGGGGTCAGACGGAAGCGTAACGGCACAGTCTCATAAGGACGGCGGCGCTGTTTAAGGCGCTTACGGAAGGTTTTCAGCTGCCGTTCCGTAACGGGTATCAACTTTTGTAACTCAGTCAGGACCTCTTCCAGATCCTCGACTTCTTCTTTCATGATGGTAACGCTATAACTGGGGCGGTTATCCGCCAGCAAAATCCCGTTACGGTCATAGATCAGTCCGCGGGTAGGTGCCACCGGCTGCAGCTGGATACGGTTATCATCAGAAAGGGCTGCCTGATGGTCATATTCAACCACCTGCAGATAATAGAGTCGGCCGATCAGCACACCAAGCAGGATGCAGACGATCACAAAGGCGACCAGCGCCCGGGACAGGAACGTATTTCCTTCTTTTGTGTGATCCTTCAGGCTTTCAAGTACGGCCATGTGTATACAGTAATGTCGTTAGCGTTAAAACGCCCGGCCATCCGGTGGCCGGCGGTTCAGTCACTATTTGTGATATGGATGCCCCTGGATAATGCTCCAGGCCCGGTAAATCTGTTCCGCCAGCAAAATACGCACCAGCGGGTGCGGTAATGTCAGCCCTGACAATGACCACTTCTGATCAGCCTGTGCCAGACATTCCGGTGCCAGCCCGTCCGGGCCGCCCACCAGCAGGCTAACGTTCTGGCCTGACATCTGCCAGTTTTCAGCCTGTTCAGCCAGCTGTTCTGTGCTCCAGTTTTTGCCACCAACTTCAAGGGCAACCACCCGGTCACCTTTGCCGATTGCCGCCAGCATGGCTTCACCTTCCTGGCGCTTGGCACGGGCAATATCTGCCCCCTTACCCCGGTGGCCTGACTGAATTTCAATGATCTCCATCGAAAACTCAGCCGGCAAACGTTTCAGATATTCCTGGCAACCTTCGGTCACCCATTTCGGCATCTTGGTGCCAACCGCAATCAGGCGAATTTTCATATCAGCGGTCTGTACTCCGTGCGGGTTAAGGTCACTGAAAACAAATCAGTTCTTAGTATCGACTTCGTCGAAGCCCCAGAGTTTCTCAAGATCGTAAAAACTTCTCGCATCCGGCATCATCACGTGCACAATCGCATCACCCAGATCCACCAGCACCCACTCACCGGTATCCTGTCCTTCAATACCCATAGGCAGAATGCCACTGGCTTTTACCTGTTCCAGAACATGCTGGCCGATTGACTGTACGTGGCGCTTAGAGGTACCGCTGGCGATGATCATACGGTCGGTTACCGTCGACTTCTCACTGACGTCCAGCTCAACGATGTCCTTGGCTTTCATATCTTCAAGGGCATCATGTATAACATTGATCATCTGATCTAATTCCATTGGTTAATCTTTACCTTACTTTGATTTACAGCCATACAGCTGCTGTTGTTGGATATACTGCCAAACGCTGTCCGGGAGCAGATAACGGGGAGAATGCCCCTGGCTCACCAGTGTGCGTATCTGTGTGGCAGAAATGGCCAGCGGCGTCAGCTCATGAAAAATCACATGCCCCGCCGGTGCCGTTAATATGCGCTGTTTATCGGTCACTTCATGGGCCCGGGTAAACGCCTGCATCTGCTCGCCCGGCTGATACACCCAGCCCGGCCGCTTTACCACTACAATATGGGCCAGGCGGATCAGTTCCTGCCAGCGATCCCAGCCCGGCAGCGACAGATAAGCATCCATTCCCAGTATCATACATACAGGTACATCAGTCCCCAGCTCTGCGCGCAGAGATTCAAGAGTCAGTACAGTGTATGAAGGTTTTTCTGATAATACTTCCCGGGCATCGGCATATAAGCCAGGCTCCGCGGCTACGGCCTGCTCAACCATCGCCAGCCGCTGTTCAGATTCAGCCCCTGGCTGCTGACGGTGCACCGGCACCTTCGACGGCATCAGAGCGACCTGTTCTGCATTCAGCCAGTCGCGAATTTCCAGTGCCGTACGCAGGTGACCATTATGGATGGGATCAAAAGTCCCACCCATAAACACACAGACAGAAGGCTTAACAGTGTTGCTCACTGACGGATGTGGCCGTCGCCCAGCACGACATACTTCTGAGACGTCAGGCCATCCAGCCCGACCGGACCACGGGCATGGATTTTATCGGTAGAAATACCAATCTCAGCCCCCAGGCCATATTCAAAACCGTCAGCAAAACGGGTGGAAGCATTGACCATCACCGAGCTTGAATCCACCTCACGCAGGAAGCTGCGGGACTTGGTGTAGTTCTCAGTAATGATGGCATCCGTATGATGCGAACCGTAACGGTTGATATGGGTAATTGCCTCATCCATATCCGCAACCAGCTTGATTGCCAGTACCGGCGCCAGATACTCCGTTGCCCAGTCTTCTTCCGTCGCAGCGGTAGCAAACGGCAGCACTTCAAGTGTCCGTTCACAGCCACGTAACTCAACGCCTGCAGCGCGGTAACGCTCTGCCAGTTCCTGCAAAACTTCCGTACGGGACTCATGCACCAGCAAGGTCTCCATCGTGTTGCAGGTACCGTAACGGTGGGTTTTCGCATTCAGCGCGACGTTTACTGCCTTGGCGTGATCCGCTTCGTCATCGATATACACATGGCAAATACCATCCAGATGCTTAATCACAGTTACCTTGGCATCACGGCTAACCCGTTCGATCAGGCCCTTGCCGCCCCGCGGTACAATAACATCCACGTATTCAGGCATGGTAATCAGCTCACCAACCGCAGCACGGTCAGTAGTTTCCACCACCTGTACCGCATGCTCAGGCAGGCCAACTTCTTTCAGGCCCGCTTTAATGCATTCGGCAACCGCAGCATTACTGTGGATCGCTTCTGAACCACCCCGCAGGATTGTGGCATTACCGGATTTCAGACACAGGCTGGCAGCCTCAACGGTCACGTTCGGACGTGATTCATAAATAATACCGATGACACCAAGCGGTACCCGCATTTTACCCACCTGAATACCGCTGGGCAGATAGTTCATATCAGTAATCGCACCGGTGGGATCGGGTAAAGCAGCAACCTGCCGTAAACCTTCGATCATGGTGTCGATCTGACTGGACTTAAGCTGCAGACGATCCAGCATTGCGGCGTCCAAGCCATTGGCCTCGCCCTGTGCCAGATCTTTGGCATTGGCCTCAACCAGCGCATCACGGGACGAATCAATGGCTTCAGCCATTGCCAGTAAAGCACGGTTTTTAAGGCCGGTATCGGCTTTTGCAATTGCACGGGAAGCAACCCGCGCCTGCTGACCCAGCTGGGCCATATATTCAGTTACATTCATGGTGTACCCCTTGGAGATGGGGCATTATACCCCGGCGCTCTGGCAGGAAAAAGGCCTGATCCGTCCGACAAATCAGGAATCACAATCCGGCAATAAAAGCGGCCACAGGGACAGACATCCGCCCCGGCGAACTGCTATTATCTCCCGGCTGGATAATGGCAGCCTGATTACTGCCAAAACCGGAGCAGAATGATTGCGTAAGTGTTAATTAAACAGATACATATGAAGCCTCTATCAAACAAAGCCACACAACTTATGCTGAAAACGTCCCGGCAACGCCCGCAACTGCAATTAACGATCATTGTTGCGGCCTGCCTGTTTCTGGGCATTCTGCTGGCAGGCTTCTATTTAAACCTGGTCGCTGAAAGGGTTGCCGAACAGCAAACCCACCAGCGCGGCCAGTTGCTGGCAGAACAGACCGGCGCACTGATCAAGCCCGCCATCCTCGCCAACGACCCGGTAAGCCTTAATTACCAGCTCAACCAACTGGTACGGCAGGATTATATTGATGCCATCAGTGTCAGCACCCCGGCAGACAAACTGCTGGCCCGGGCCGGTAACGCCCACAGGCTCGGAACCCTGACACGGAACATCACCATTACCCAGCAGGGTGAAAGCCTGGCTAACCTGACACTGGTACTGAACCCCACTGAACAATACCTGCAGTTCAGAGGCCTGCTGTTACAGGCCCTGATCCTTGCGCTGATCATTGCAATCATCTGTATATTACTGACCTGGCAACTGGCGGCCAGACTGCCGGCAGGCTCGGGTAGTCGGCCACTTACAGCAGAAGAAGATGATGATCAGCAGGAAGCCTTCCAGGCTCAGCTGGCCAGTCATTCAGCCAGACAAAACACTGCGCCGCCGGCAACCGGTGCTCCGGCTGTTGCCGACCTGTTTGAACAGCCCCGCAGCGAACCGGAGCAGCAGGCATCTCCGGCCACTCAGGATGCTCTGGTAGATTTACTGAAACCGGATACTGACACTCCAAACATTCCGAGCTTTGCCCCTTCAGAGCCACTGCCTGAAGCACAACCGGCCAACAATCCGCCGGCCCCGATTATTGAAGAACTGGAAATTCCTCAGGAAGCGAACATACCCACCGTGCATCCATCGCAACAGGAAAATGCCGAAAACAGCCGGCCAAGTACTCTTAAAAACCCGCTGTTCGATCAGGAAACCGGCGAAGTTCAGCTTGATCTGTATGCTTTCGAGCAGGAACTGGAAATGATCGTCAACGCCGAGGAAGCCGGCTACCTGCTGTATCTGGATCTGACATCCGGCCATGCGGAAAACCTCTCAGCGGCCGAACTGGAGCAGACTCAGGACTACTACACCCGGATGCTTGAAATGGTCATCGCTATTTATCAGGGCGAAATTACCCGCCTGAGTAACGGCGATCTGCAGTTGGTCTTCCTGCGCCCGAATCCGGAAGACGCTCACGGCATCAATGCAATCTGTGCCAGCCAGCTGTTTAACCGCCTGTACAAAGCCTTTAATCAGCAGCGGATTCGCCGGATGCAACCTATTTTGAACCTGCACATGGCAATCGTCCGCGGACACTATAAAAAGCTGCCCCGCCTGCAGGAAGAAGCTCGCTACCTGACCCGCTCAACTGACAGCAATGAACTGATCAGCCATACCGCCCTGAGTGAAGCGCCGGATCTGAAGATCAGCCTGCTTGCAGGTGCCGATATTGAACGTTCCGAGGAAGACAAGGTATTGCTCAAAGCAGTCAATGAAAGCTATCAGAAGCTGCTGGATAAGCAGGCCCAGCACCTGCTGAAAAAGCTGCCTTTCTGATCAATGACTGAGGCTGAACTGCTGCTATTGTTCGCTGCCGGCATCATCAGCGGCATGCTCAATGCGGTTGCCGGAGGTGGCAGTTTTATTTCCTTTCCGGCCCTGCTGTTTGCCGGCGTTCCGCCAATCAGTGCCAACGCCACCAACACTTTTGCCGCCTGTTCAGGCTACCTGAGTGGCACCTGGGCGTTCCGGCATGACTTAAAAGCCCACAAAAAACAGTTACCGCTGTATGTTGCCATCAGCCTGGCTGGCGGTATAACCGGCGCCTGGCTGCTGCTGCAAACACCTCAGGAAAGCTTCTCAGCCGCCATTCCCTGGCTGTTATTGTTCGCCAGCACCCTGTTTATATGTGGTAACCGGCTAAACCAACTGATCAGACGCTATTCCTCCGCCGACAATACCCGCCACTG
Organism: Aliamphritea spongicola; assembly: GCF_017051665.1. Lineage (NCBI taxonomy): Bacteria > Pseudomonadati > Pseudomonadota > Gammaproteobacteria > Oceanospirillales > Oceanospirillaceae > Aliamphritea > Aliamphritea spongicola. The sequence continues at coordinate 113,110 of NZ_JAFIDL010000006.1, read as the reverse complement.
GCTTGCGACGGTCAGTTCCGGGGTTGTGCTGCTGGCCGTGTGTATTTACGGTGGTTTTTTCAATGCGGGGCTGGGCATCATCGCCCTGAGTTATCTGGTACTGACCGGCCATACTGATATAAACGCCATGAACGGCATTAAATTGCTGGTATCGTCCTGTGTATCCCTGATCGCTATTGCGATCTTCATCGCTGATGGTGCCATTGCCTGGTATGAAGGCGGAGTTCTGCTAACCGGCTCTCTGCTGGGCGGTTACTTTGCGGCAAAAGTATCCCGACGGATTCCTCAGCAACGTATCCGGCAGCTAATCATTATCACCAGCCTGTCGATAACGGCCTATTTCTTTGCAGATCACTACCAGATCTGGCCATTAAACGGACAGCTCATCTAAACGGATCGCTCATCAGCGAACGATATTCTGCAGATAAAAAAATGCCGCAGGTAAACTGCGGCATCTGAAAAATACCGGACTGAAGCGAGGGGGAACTTACGGCTTCAGCCAGTAACTGCTTTTACTCAGGAAGACACTTAATCCACAAAAGCTTAGCCGGCATACACCGGCTTAAAAATCAGCTGGACTTTTAATCAGCTGAACTCTTAATCAGCCAGCCTTGGCCAGACGGCGCACATAGGCTGAGAAATCATCGTAACCGCCAATATGCCGGTCATCGATAAACACCTGCGGCACTGTTTTCCGACCGGAACGGCGAATCATTTCCTGATGCTTTTTCCAGTTCTGGGTCACTTCATATTCTTTGTAACGCCAGCCTAACTGCTCCAGCAGACTCTTGGCCGCTTTGCAGTATGGGCAGTAATCTTTGCTATACACTTCGATAATAGCCATCAGAATTCTCCTTCAGACACCTGTAAAACACCGAAACGCAGCGCCGTCTTAAACAGCGCTGCGATCATCAAGCCAGAGTGGCAACAAATTACTGTTTCTTAATGTTGTCCAGCTCATACCAAGGCGTTGGGTTGATCGGGCAACGGAAACGGATACCGTCTTCAGTCACTGTTACGCGGGAGATACGCTGCTCACCCGGCTCCAGCGGGAACATATCCAGACCTTCATGGGTCTTGTTGTTCTGAATCTGGAAACCCACCAGCTTGTCGGCCTTATTGGTTACCACGAACTCATAAGTACCGGTTTTCAGGCCAGCTACCGTTTCATGGGCTGAGAAATAACCGCCATACTGATCCAGGTGGATAACAGTTACACCGTCTTCACGGACTTCAGGCGTAGCTGCCGCGGCAAAAGGTGCAGCGACCAGCGCTACCAGTAACACCATGGCTGAAGTAATACGTTTGAAAATACTCATTGTTTGTCTTCCTTAAATTTCTTAAAAGGTTGTTATATTGTTCACCGGCACCCCGTGCAGGAATGGCTTTACTTTAGCCAGCTTTAGTAAGACGATGTATGCCAGAAAATCCAATATAATTAGCAATTCGTCCAAAACTATGGCAAATACTCCATGAATCAAGATGGCTTAAGCGACATACTTCACTGGCTGAGACTCAAGGCAGAGGTCTATCTGCACACTGACTTTCAGGGGTGCTGGGCGGTGGATACCTCCGGCAGCCGACACGTCCCCTTTCACTTTGTGAATAACGGCAACAGCTGGTTACATTTACCCGATGCTACCCCACGGGAACTGCATCAGGGGGATCTGGTGATCTTTCCCCGGGACTGCAAACACATGCTCTCCAGCGAACAAAACTGTCCGAGCCGCTATCTGGTGGATGAAACCCTGGAAAAAATCGGCAACTTTCCCGATGAAGGCCCGCTGACAGGGCTTACCTGTGGCTTTTTTGAATTTGAAAACAAAGCCGCCTGGCCCTTACTCGACAGCCTGCCGGAAGTGATCGTTCTGGAACTGAGCCAGCCAGACAAACTGCACAGCACCCGGACGTTACTTGAACTGCTGATCAGCGAGCTGGAAGCCAATGAACCGGGCACCCGGGTTTCCGTTAATTACCTGACCCACACCCTGTTTGTACATATTCTGCGCAGCCAGATAGGTAACGGGCTGGAAAAGGGCCTGCTCAGCGCTCTGTTTCATCCGAAAATCGGCAAAGCTCTGGGACTGATTCATGGGGAACCCGCCAGAGACTGGTCCGTAGAAAACCTTGCCCACACCATTGGCATGAGCCGTTCCGGTTTCGCCGAACAGTTCCGTGACCTGACCACCAAGACCCCCATGCGCTATCTGGCGGAATGGCGCATGCTGCAGGCAAGCGAGCTGCTGCGCACTTCCGAACTGAGTATTACCGACATTGCTGAACGCTGTGGCTACCATTCAGAAGTGGCGTTCCGCAAAGCATTTAAAAGCATCACCGGGGCAACGCCTGGGGCAATCAGAAAGCAAACCTGAATCAATTAATTACGAAAAAAAGGCCAAGTTAATAGCTTTTCAGCCTGACTTAACTAGTATGGAAAGTACTTCGTGAGCGATTGAGAGCAGCAAAAAATGAAGCAATTAACTCTGGTTCGACACGCGAAATCCTGCTGGAAGGATCCCCAGCTGGCAGACTTTGACCGTCCGCTGAACAAACGGGGACTGCGCGATTTACCCGGCCTGGCAGCCCGTGCAGGAGCAATGGGCCTGCGCCCGGATCTGATTATCAGCAGCGGTGCTAACCGGGCAATCAACACGGCAGTGCAACTGGCCCGCGGCATTGGCTACCCTCCTGAAGAAATCGAAAATATTGCTGAGCTGTACCACGCCCGCAGTGAAACCCTGATGAACCTGCTGCAAAGCCAGAGCGACTACCACCGCCATATTGTCGTCGTTGGCCACAACCCGTCGCTGGAATTGCTGGGCACTTACCTCACCGGCGAGAAATTCAGCAAGTTTCCCACCTGCGGCCTGCTTCATATTCCCCTGAGCATTACCTGCTGGACGGAACTGGCAGAATCCTGCGGCACTCTCGAAATCTTCGATTACCCGAAACTGCATGCATAACTGAACAATCGCCGGAACAGCCTGCAGTCATTAGCCCTGCAGGCCTTCTCGCAGCATGCCCCTGCAACTGTTATGATCCCCGGGAAACTCTCCTCCGGCCGGTTATCGGCTTTGGCTCTGACAAGAAGGTTGCGGCCCGTTGAATCTTTATCTTGAGACTCTGCTGTTCACCAGCGATATCGTCGTACCGATATTCTTTATCGTATTTCTCGGTTACCTGTTGCGCCGCTACCGGGTGATTGATGACGGCTTTGTCACCACATCTTCCCGGCTGGTATTTACCATCACCCTGCCGGCTCTGGTGTTCATGAGCATTTCGCAAACCGACTTTAAAGCGGTTTTTAACCCTGAACTGTTATTGCTCTTTACCGGCTTCACCCTGGTGACCGTTGCTCTGCTGTGGTGGCTCAGCGGCCGGATGCAGCTGGCAGACAATGCCAGAGGAGTGTTCGTACAGGGGGCGTTTCGCGGCAACTTTGGTATCGTCGGGCTGGCGGTATGCTTCAACATGTTTGCCGAGCCGGGTCTGGCTCAGGCATCTGTTGTGCTGGCATGTGTAATCCCGCTGTATAACGTCTTATCAGTACTGGTACTGAGCATTCCGCAGCAGGATACCCGCGTCAGCCCCCGCAAAATCCTCAGAGACATCCTGACTAATCCGCTGATTCTGTCCGTGGTATTTGCCATGCCGTTTTCTTACAACGGCTGGCACTTACCGGTGATTGGCGACGCCATCGGCAACTACTTTGCCAGCCTGACTCTGCCGCTGGCCCTGCTGGCCATCGGTGGTTCACTGGATCTGAAGAGCCTGCGTAACAGCTCGGTCACCGCCGGCTGGGCAACGGCCCTGAAGCTGGTCATCATTCCGGTTATCGGCACCCTGCTGGCGTGGTTTTACGGTTTCAGAGGCCAGGATGTGGGTATTCTGATGGTGCTGTATGCGTGCCCAACGGCTGCGGCAAGCTTTGTCATGGCCAAAGCCATGCAGGGTGATGCCCAGCTGGCCGCCAATATCATTCTGACCACCACGCTGGGATGTGTACTGACGCTCAGTGGCGGCATTTATCTGCTCCGCCTCTGGCAGGTTATCTGATCGCTTATTCAGCAACTGAAGAGTAATACCAGCCCTTTGGAGCACCCGCGAACAGTATGCCGGCTGCCTGCATATCCTTCTGCGGAAAATTGGCCACTGAAGCCCGGTGAGCATCTTTGCTTTCCCAGCGTTCCAACACAATACATTCAGAAGGGTTATCATCGTTACGCAATATTTCACAGGAAATACAGCCCGGGGAACCGGAAATATACGGCACCAGTGAACGTAAAAACGCCTGCATATTTTCTTCGTTACCGGCAGATGCCTGAAACTGATTAATCCTTGTAATGGCCATTACGTGACGACTCCCTGCTGAGTTAAGCACTTGTTGAGTAAAACACCTGTTGGCCACAGTATTCACAGATCAGCAACGACAATCAATCCCTCTTTAGCACGGCACATTTCAGGCACAAAAAACCCCGCATCACGCGGGGTTCAGTGCACAGGCTTAGAGACTATTCGTCATATCCCTGATAGGCCATCGGTGCCAGATTCTCAAACTTGGTAAACTGACCGATAAACGCCAGCCGCGTCGTACCGATCGGGCCGTTACGCTGCTTACCAATGATGATTTCAGCAATACCTTTATCCGGTGAATCTTCGTTATAAACCTCATCCCGGTAAATAAACATGATTACGTCGGCATCCTGCTCGATCGCACCGGATTCACGCAGATCCGAGTTTACCGGGCGCTTATTCGGCCGTTGCTCCAACGCACGGTTAAGCTGCGACAGGGCCACTACCGGGCATTCCAGTTCTTTCGCCAGTGCTTTAAGGGAACGGGAAATTTCAGAAATCTCTGCGGTACGGCCTTCTGAACTGCCACCTTTAAGCTGCATCAGCTGCAGATAGTCGATCATGATCAGGGCAATATCACCGTGTTCCCGGACAATCCGGCGGGCACGGTTACGCATTTCCGTCGGGCTGATACCTGCCGTGTCATCAATGAACAGCGGTTTATCCCGCAGCAGGTTCACGGCGGTCGTCAGGCGTGGCCAGTCATCTTCTTCCAGCTTACCGGAACGTACCTTGGTCTGGTTAATCCGCCCCAGAGAAGACAGCATACGCGTTACCAGCTGATCCGCAGGCATCTCCAGACTGAATACCAGTACCGGCTTATCCTGCGCCATCAGGGCGTTTTCCACCAGGTTCATGGAAAAGGTCGTCTTACCCATGGAAGGACGCGCCGCCACGATGATCAGATCCGAAGGCTGCAGGCCTCCTGTGGCACCGTCCAGATCTTCAAAGCCAGTGGTAACACCGGTCATTGTGCCTTCGGAGTTGAACAGCTCATCGATTTTATCCACCGCTTTTTTCAGCAATGGATTCACCCCGACAGGGCCGCCTTCGTTTGGCCGCTCTTCCGCGATCTGGAAGATCTTCTGTTCGGCTTCACTCAGGACATCATCACTGGCACGGCCATCAGGGAAGAAGGCGCTGTCGGCGATCTCATTCGCCACTTCGATCATCTGACGCAGCATCGCCCGGTCACGGACGATTTCAGCATAGGCGCGAATGTTAGACGCACTCGGTGTATTACGGGCCAGCTCAATCAGATAATCCAGACCACCGGCTTCTTCAAGATTGGCCGTGCGGTCCAGTTCTTCTGACAGGGTCACCACGTCGATCGGCTGCATGGCTGCAACCAGCTTTTCCATGGTACGGAAAATCAGCCGGTGGTTATGCCGGTAAAACTGAGACTCCAGAACAATTTCAGATACCGTATCCCAGGCGTTATTATCCAGCATCATACCGCCCAGCACTGATTGCTCAGCTTCCTGGGAATGCGGCGGGACTTTAACCCCGGCTAATTCGTTCGACTCAGATTCCAGCTCTTCCACTCTCAGCCCTCTTCGTACCACTGATTGTTATTCATCTTGCTGATCACTCTAACACGGTAAAACCCTGCCATGCTTTCAGCGCTGCAAAAAACACCGCACCACCAACTGTGAAGCGCTTCCTGCAGACATAAAAAAACACCGCGCAATATAATACTACGCGGTGTTTTTTATCTCACCTGATATCGGAATATCAGGTGACTGCCACAGGTATTATTCGCCGACTACGACGATACCAACAGTAGCAGTTACTTCTGGGTGCAGCTGGATAGCAACGCTGTACTCACCAGTAGCGCGGATAGCACCTTCTGGCAGACGAACTTCGCTCTTAGCTACTTCGATACCAGCAGAAGTGATTGCTTCAGCGATATCGTTAGTACCGATAGAACCGAACAGCTTGCCTTCGTCGCCAGCTTTAGCAACAACAGACAGTTCAACTTCGTTCAGTTCATCAGCGCGTGCCTGAGCAGCAGCCAGCTTGTCAGCAGCAGCTTTTTCCAGTTCAGCACGACGTGTTTCAAATGTTTCCAGGTTGGCAGCAGTTGCAGGAACAGCTTTACCGAAAGGAACCAGGTAGTTACGACCGAAACCAGCCTTAACGTTTACCTTGTCACCCAGGCCGCCCAGTTTGCCAACTTTCTCGAGTAGGATTACTTCCATCTCGCAAACCTCTATATCTTACGAGCTGCTAACAGCTCTGAATTCTTGCTCGACAATCCTTACGGACTGTCGCTCTAAACCAATCACTCAGTAGCAGTTTTGCTTACTGGTGAGCATCAGTGTAAGGCAGCAGTGCAACGTAGCGAGCGCGCTTGATAGCAGTCGCCAGCTGACGCTGGTAGCGAGCCTTAGTACCAGTGATACGGCTAGGAACGATTTTACCGGTTTCAGTGATGTAACCTTTCAGGACGTCCAGATCTTTGTAATCGATCTCAGTAACACCTTCAGCGGTAAAACGGCAGAATTTTCTACGACGGAAAAAACGGGCCATGATATATCTCCTCAATAATAAATGGTATTAGACCGATTACTCGGCAGCAGCTTCTTCAGCAGCAGCTGGTGCTTCTTCAGCAGCAGGTGCAGGCGCATCAGCAGGCTTGTCTTCGCGACGTGGACGACGCTCTTCACGGCCTTCAGCAGCTTTGATAGGAGATACTTCAGAGATAGCTTCCTTACGACGTACAACCATGTTACGGATAACCGCATCGTTGTAACGGAAGATGTTAGTCAGCTCGTCCAGAGTTTCCTGTTCGCATTCAACGTTCATCAGAACGTAGTGTGCTTTGTGGATCTTGTTGATTGGGTAAGCCAGGTGGCGACGGCCCCAATCTTCCAGACGGTGGATTTGACCTTCAGATTCTTCGATCAGCTTGGTGTAACGCTCAACCATCGCTGGAACCTGTTCACTCTGGTTAGGGTGAACCAGAAAAACGATTTCGTAATGACGCATTAATTGCTCCTTACGGTTTAAACAGCCCCCAACCCGTATCGTAAACGGCCGGAAGCAAGGAGTTAAAGTTAATTCCACCCCGGCACGTAGCCGAAGGGAGGCAGAATTATACGCCAATCAGATATAAAAACAATCACCTGTGCAGTTTTCATACACATGAGCAGAGTGCACGGCTCAGTTATAAAAAATCACACAGAGAAAGAGGGGAAAGATACCGTCCGAAACCTGCCTCAGACACCGTCAATCAGCTGATTCATTTTTGCACAGAAGAGGTTATCTGAATGTTTTTCTGCTTCATCACGGATGGCCGCCCAGCAGCTGTTGGTATCTTCATAACGGGTGAAGCTCAGGGATTCACGCATATCAACTAGATAGATGTACTGATAGAAACCGCGGGGATCCCAGCGGCTGATCTTACGGTCAGACTCAATACAGCGATAACGGGGCTTGAGGGTAATACCGGTTTCCTGTTGGCGGATGTGGTGCCGGTAGAGTTGCTGGTCGGCAATGCTGCTGCGGATATTTTTCTTCAGAAACGCCTGACATTCAGACAGCTCGGTAATCTTTCTTTCATGGAGTAATACGGAAATTGTGACAGGCGTGCCACGGATATCGATATTGCCAAGCAAATACACTTTGCTGCTTTCAGCACGGACAGACACAGCCGCCGCCAGCAATGCCATCAGCATCAGGAGGTTTAAGAAGTAAGATGTTTGCACATATCCGTTTCGCATTTCAGCCAGTCTCCGACTAACCCTAATCAGTCAACTGTGCAGCCAGCGCCGCACAGTTTCCGAACAACTAAACCATCAGTTACTCGACTTCGATAATCTCGTAGCTGTGGGTAATTTCCACCCCGCCCTTTTCCAGCATCAGTGAAGCGGAGCAGTACTGTTCTGCAGACAGTTTAACAGCACGTTCCACTTTCTTCTCATTCAGGTCACGGCCGGAAACAACAAACTTCACGTGGATCTTAGTGAAAACCGCCGGTACAGCATCCGCACGCTCGGCCTCAATTTCAGCCACACAGTCAACCACGTCCTGACGGGTCTTCTTCAGAATACCCACAACATCGTAGGAGGTGCAACCGCCCAGACCGAGCAGCATCATTTCCATCGGCCGCGGGCCTTCTTTCAGTTCGCCATCCAGCGTCAGATCAAAACCGGAACCGGTAGTACACTTAAAACGGACGTCGCCATCCCATTTAACTTTTGCTTGCATGATTTTTATACTTCTTATGAAAATGAATATTCAGCAAACTGCTGCCTGTTAATCAGGCAAACAGCTCGCTCAGTTTAGCGCCCGGATCTTCAGCCCGCATAAAGGCCTCACCCACCAGGAAGCTGTTAACCTGTTTCGCACGCATATCCTGTACATCCTGCTGATTCAGAATGCCACTTTCGGTCACCACAATACGATCCTGCGGAATCTCATCCAGCAGCTCGTAGGTGTGTTCCAGCGTTACTTCGAAAGTATGCAGGTTACGGTTGTTAATGCCCACCAGGGTATTATTCAGCGGCAGTGAACGGTGCAACTCTTCACGGTTATGTACTTCAATCAGTACATCCATGCCCAGCTCAATGGCCAGATCGTTCAGTTCACGCATCTGCTCATCTGTAAGGGATGCGGCAATCAACAGAATACAGTCAGCACCAATCGCCCGCGCCTCATACACCTGATAGGTATCCACGATAAAGTCTTTACGGATCACAGGCAGGCTGCACGCTGCACGGGCCTGCATCAGGTAGTCTTCGCTGCCCTGAAAGAAATCTGCATCGGTTAAGACGGATAAACAGCTGGCACCGCCGGCTTCATAGGAAGCAGCAATATCTGCCGGCACAAAGGGATCACGCATTACGCCCTTGGACGGACTGGCCTTCTTGGCTTCAGCAATTACCGCTGAACGGCCTTCGCTAAGGGCTTTCTGCATGCTGGCCACAAAGCCACGGGGATCAGTTGCACTGCCCTTCTGCGCAGCAATCTGTGCTTTAAGCTGATCAACAGACACCTTAGCCTGACGCTCAGCCACTTCTTCGTGCTTACGCGCGATGATCTTCTTTAAAATAGTCGGGGTATCAGGATGACTCATTATTCGCCCTTAAAACGTTGCGTAAATTCGGCCAGCTGCTGCAGTTTCGCCGCAGCCTTACCCTCAAGAATGGTGGCTTTAGCCAGCGCCACACCGGCCGCCAGACTGTCAGCCTGATCCGCCGCATACAGTGCCGCACCGGCATTCAGTGCAATCATATCCACGGCTTTCATGTTTTCACCGGCAAATGCTGCATTAATCAGTGCCAGACTCTCATCAGAACCGTTTACCTGCAGGCCATCCAGAGACTGAACTTCCAGACCGGCATCTGCCGCGCTGATGGTATATTCGCTGATTTCACCGTCCTTCAGTTCAGCAACGAAGGTCTTCTCTGCCAGGCTGATTTCATCCAGCCCGTCCGCCGCATGTACCACCAGCGCATGGTTCGCACCCAGCGCCTGCAGCGCCTGTGCCATTGGCAGGCACAGTGACTTATCAAACACCCCCAGCAGATAATGCTGGGCAGAAGCAGGGTTGGTCAGAGGCCCCAGAATATTAAATAAGGTGCGCAGGCCCATTTCTTTACGTGGACCAATCGCATATTTCATTGCGCTGTGGTGTTGCGGAGCAAACATAAAGCCCACTCCCACTTCATCAATACAGCGGGCAACCTGTTCAGGATTAATTTCCAGATTCAGGCCGGCGGTTTCCAGCAGGTCAGCAGCACCGGAGCTGGAAGAAACCGAACGGTTACCGTGCTTGGCCACATTGCCGCCTGCCGCTGCCACAACAACCGAGGAAGCGCTGGAAACGTTAAACAGGTTAGAACCGTCACCGCCGGTACCGACGATATCCACCGCTTTTTCTGCCTGAATATGTACCGGGGTCGCCAGCTTACGCATGGCATCCGCCGCACCGGTAATCTCAGCCACACATTCACCTTTCATGCGCAGGCCCATCAGCAGTGCGCCGATCTGGGCATCGCTGGCATTACCGGTCATGATCTGATTCATCACCGCCTGCATCTGTTCAGTCGACAGGTCCTGCTGTTCAGCAACCACCGCCAGTGCTTGTTTAATATCCATGTCGGCTTCCTTCGTCAAAATTAGTGTTCTGCAGCTGCCGTGGCCGGGCCACGACGCTTAAGAAAGTTTGCCATTAAATCATGACCCTGTTCGGTGAGAACAGACTCCGGGTGAAACTGCACCCCTTCGATATCCAGTGTCCGGTGCCGCAGCCCCATAATCTCGTCCACACTGCCGTCCTCAAGCTGGGTCCAGGCAGTCATTTCCAGACAGTCCGGCAGGGAGTCTTTCTCCACCACCAGAGAGTGATACCGGGTCACACTGACAGGATTCGCCAGCCCTTCAAATACACCGGTATTGTTATGATAAACCTTTGACACTTTACCGTGCATCACCTGACGGGCACGTACCACTTTACCGCCAAACGCCTGTCCCATGCTCTGCATGCCCAGGCAAATCCCGAATACCGGCAACTTACCGGCAAAATAATCCATTGCCTCAACAGATACACCGGCCTCATTCGGCGTACAGGGACCCGGAGAGATAACCAGTTGCTCAGGCTGCAGTGCTTCAATTTCTGCAATGCTGATTTCATCATTACGGTGCACCTGGACATCTGCCCCCAGTTCACCGAAATACTGTGCAACATTATGCGTAAAGGAATCGTAGTTATCGATCAGCAGTAACATAGGTTTGGTAAGCCACTTATTCAAATAAAAACAAAGGCCTTACAGGGGCCTCTGGTAAAGGCTTCAGAACGATATCCGGCGGATCACCGGTAACTATCGGAAAAGCGGCAGACATAATACCGCAAGAGAGGAAGGGTGTATAACTGCAGGTGCGACACTTCGCACCTGCAAAGGGAAAACTTACAGTGGCAGCGGCGTGCCGTTCAGCACTACCTGACCATCTTTAACAGTCAGTTCACCACGGTAGCCCTGCTCATCCTGCACCAGCATGCCCTGCAGAACAGCAATTTCCAGCATGGAAGCATCGAACTCAGGATCAATCGCTGAAATCGCGTCCAGTAATTCAGTCGGAATCACCAGCTGTGCATCCAGATCGACTTTCTGAAGTAACGCCTGTTGCTGCATCATGGCTTCTTCCATGGTGAAAGGCTGCATATCCAGATCAGCAGTTGCGCTTACCTTGCTGCCCTTCAGACCAATGGACAGATCATCGATCTCCAGCCCCAGACCTTTTCCGGTCAGGCCGCCCAGCATGCCCATCATCACAAACGGATCTTCCAGCTGTGCCGGATTAGTACGCTGTAATTCACCAACCTGCTTCGCCAGACCATAGAAGGCATCGAAGTCCACATCAAACACCATGTGCATGTTCGGCGTGAAGCTTACCTGCTCTTCAATATCCGGGCCCTGAATCTGAATTTCGCTGGCACCGTAACCCACACCGATCAGGGTACGGTCACCTTCAGTTTTCTGATCCGCGGTGACGTTAAAACCTTTAACGTCCATGCTCCGCTCAGCATCCTTAAAGCTGAAAGTATCCGCAGAGATCAGCAAATCAAACGCAGTCGTCATCATCGGATCATCAGCATACAGGGTACCGGACTCCGTCAGGCTGACACCGCTAAGGGCCATGTTACCTTCGTTGGCATCCAGCTTCAGTTCACCGACATCCATACTGATATCAAAGGTATCACCCTTCAGACTGTAGGTACCGGAAGATGCCGCCAGGCTGAAGCTTTCACCGGCTTCTGCATAGCCCAGCGCAGCCAGGCGGAAATCACCGTCAACCAGAACCTGTTCGCTACCCATGTCGTAGCTGTAGCGGGTTTCAGCCGTTAAGAACTCTTCTGCGTTATTCGCCTGAATCTCTTTCAGGTCGGTACGCAGCTGGGTATCCGCCAGTTTAGAAGTACTGGTGCTGTTGAGAAAACCGTGCTTAAAGTTCACATCCAGCAGTAATTCTGAGGTGCCTATTTCAGCCACCAGATCTTCCGGCAGATCCAGAATTTTCACACTGACCTGATAGTCAGACGAAAACATACCCGAGGTGCCTTTATAATTAACTTCCGCCTGACCTGTATAGGCAACGCTCAACTGGTCCATCTGCGCAGCGAAGGCCTCATCCACTTTTCCGGCCGTGACTGCTACGCCACCCACATATCCCGCAGCGCCAACCGCAACCACTAAACCTGCAACAAGTACCTTGTTCATTTAATATCCCTGATCATCATTGATATGGGCTGCCCGCCTTCAGGCTGCAGCCATATAATTTAAAATTACTGTCCTGTAACTGCCTGTTTTCCTCCACAGGCTGGCCCATTGTAAAGCGGTTATGCCACCAGCACTACATCTGCAGCACGTATTCACTAATTCAGCACAAAATCCCGGGCTTCAATTGCTGGTCTGGCCGGTTCACCCAGCGCTTCCAGAATGGCATTCTCAGCGGTACGGGTGATCGCACAGAGGGGCAAGGCGTTTTTAACATCCGCAAAGGGATGCTCCAGCTCATTGGTAACCGCCTGCAAACCAAAAAACACATAGGCCACCACCGCCGCAATCAGGGGCGAAAACCAGCCCACTTCGCCGGTCAGGGCGAATGGCAGCAACAAACAGTACAGATAGGTTGTTCGGCGCACCAACAACGAATAAACAAAGGGTAACGGTGTTGACGCGATGCGTTCATTACCGGCCTGCGCATAGGCAAACTTACCCAGCCGCCGCGCCAGCGTCAGCCGTCCGAAATCATCCAGATCACCATCCGTATGTAAGCGGTTAAGGTATTCACCGGCCTGTTGCAACGCCGCCGCGGCCGGATTTGCTGCACTTAGCATTCGCTCACAAGCCTGCGCATCACACCAGTCCCGGGGTGGCGAGTCCAGCGCTTCACCGCGCAGTTGCTGACGGTGGCAATACAGGAACATTTGCAGATAACCCAGCCAGTTACGCCTTACCTGCGCCTGCGACATATAAGTGTTCACTTCAATCCCGGCAGCCCGGCTGTCGGCAATGATCTGTCCCCACAACTGACGGGCTTCCCACCAGCGGTCATAAGCGGCGTTATTACGGAAACCGAGAAACAGCGACAGGGCAATGCCGAACACTCCCATAGCCGTAATAGAAACATCCGGCAATGGCTGTACAAAATGGTGGATAAGCTGCAAACAGATGGCAAACCCTGTGAAAAATACAATCTTGCCAATTACATTGCCGATGATTGATCCCTGATGAATAAACAATAATTCCCAGGACTTAGGCTGCGGACGAATAATCACGGTGAAACCCCTGTGTTATTAAGACACCGGATTCCATTGTCAGGTAAATATCAGATATACACCACCAGAGACGGATGATTATTTTCAGATGCAAAGACCAAAAAACCGCCGGAGGGCGGTTTTTTATTCATGCTTACGCGGTTACTTCAACCCGGTAGTGTCTGGCGAATTCTATAAATTCATCCAACGGCAGAGGTTTGGCATAGTAGAACCCCTGAACTTCCTGACAACCACTGGCTTTCAACAGTGCCAGTTGCTCAGCCTCCTCAACACCTTCCGCGAGAATTTTCAGATTCAGCTGCTGCCCCAGCTCAACAATCATCTTCAGGATTGCCTGATCATCCGAGTTGTTAAGCAGATCCCGGACAAACTCCCGGTCAATTTTCAGACGGTCCACCGGCAGGGTTTTCAGATAACTCAGTGACGAATAGCCGGTACCAAAATCATCCAGTGCCAGCTCAATCCCCAGCTCGTGAAGTTTCTGCAGGGAGGCAATCACTTCATCCACTTCCGCCAGCAAGCCGCTTTCCGTCACTTCCAGCTCAAGTAATGCAGGTTCCAGACCGGTACGGGTCAGCACCTCCTCCGTCAGCACCGCCAGATCATCATCGGCAAACTGTACACTGGACACGTTGACTGCCACCCGGATCCCCGCCAGCCCCTGAGCCTGCCATGCCTGACAATCACGGCAGGCATTTTCCATAATCTGCGCACCCATCGGCACGATCAGGCTGGACTGCTCCGCCACCGGAATAAACATCCCCGGCGGCATCAGGGAACCGTCTTTACGCCGCCAGCGCATCAGGGCTTCAGCGCCAATCAGGTCACCGGTCTGTAAATCAAACTGCGGCTGATAAAACGGGACGAATTCTCCCAGATCCAGACCGGTGTGCATATCGTGCACCAGTTCCACCCGCCGGGTAACCGCTTCACTGAGTTCCGGGGAATGAATCACCGCCCGGTTACGTCCGGACGCCTTCGCCTGATGCAGGGCAATATTGGCCTGTAAAATCAGTTCCTGACCGTTCGCTGCATCATGAGATGAACAGGCCGCCCCCACACTGGCACTGAGTTGTAATGTCCGGCCAGCCACGGATATCTGCTCTGCCACTGCCTGCTGAACCTGCTCCGCCATCTGTTCCAGGCCAGCCCAGTCAGCGGTCTCCACTGCCTCATCCAGCAGAACTCCGAACTCATCTTCCCCCAGACGGGCCAGCAAGGTATCCGGTGGCAAAGCCGCCTGCAGGGCTTCAGCAAGCATACCCAGCACCTTATCGCCCACTTCATATCCCAGGGTATCGTTAATATCACGGAAGTGATCCACATCCACCAGCCAGATGCGTACCAGTACTTTGCGCGCATCACTGTCAGCCATCCTTTTATCCAGCTCCTGCTGGAAACCGGTCCGGTTGGCCAGTCCGGTCAGCGAATCGGTATAGGCCAGTTTTTCAACCTTAGTGGCCAGCTGTTTACGTTCCCGTTCTTTATCACTGAAACCGTTAAAGGCATCCGCCAGTGACTCCACTTCCCGGTACTGATAATCCTCCGGGGCAAGCCCCCGGTCTTCTCCCCGGGATAAGCTGCGCAGGGAACCGGAAATCCGGTTAAGGGGTTCAGACACCTGCCGGGCAACCCGGAAATTCACCAGCATCACCAGTGCGAACGCCAGCAGGGTTACCCCGGATAAGGTACGGCTGATCCAGACGCCCCGCTCGAGCCAGCCATCCACCACGGTACTCACTTCCAGTAAACCGCGCACGTCGCCCAGCTTCCAGTCCTTCTTAAGCGATGTCGGATGATTGTTATGACAGGCCACACAGGCCGGCGCATTCAGGGTGTCAGCCTGGGCGGCACGCACCATCATCTTGCCGTCCTGCTCAAGTAACTCTACATAAAACTCATCAGGATTTGCCTGCACCGCTTTCCAGGCCCGTTTCTGATACTCGTCCATCTTGCGTTCAATGCGGTTTTTAAAAGGATAAGGGCTGATAAGGTCCGTCATTACCAGCTCCTGAGGCCGGTCATAATCAACCATTTCAATCAGAAAGGTTGCCGGCACCGGCACCCCTGAAGCAGAAGTCTGATGGTCCGCCATTACACTGAAATTGCCTGAACCGGTTACCTTGGAAACCACCTGTTCAGAATAGTAATTGCGGATATTGCGGAAGGTAGCCGCCTGTTGCTGAGCGTTATCAACAGCGGTTTTGGTGACAAACCACTCTAGCAGATACGGTGCTGCCAGAGAGACTGTCAGTGTGCCCACCAGTGCTATCAGCAGCACCGGCGACGTGATTTTCCAATATAACGAACGCGACATGCATCGAAGCCTTATTACGTTTTACCAAGCCCTGAATATGTCTTCCGTTACACAGGGCATTCAAAAACCGGCCTGATGTGCCGGTTCTGCCAAAACCAAAAGCGTGTACTTCAGTAAACGGAACTACTCAGGCAAGCTCACAGCTTCTCCCTTCAGACGTCCGCTTATATCACGCCGCTTTTGCTTCTCTGTGAATGTTTCACCGGTAACCTCCGGTGACGTCAGATACATCTGTACACCGGCTATTACCGCCAATTGCCTTAAACCATAACAAACCAACCAGAGTAAACAACACCTTAGCGACAGATTCCTCATCAAAATGTGCTTGTGTTGATCTACAATACGGTTTTTCTCCGGCCTGAGTTTTGACTATGCACAAGGTTATTTATCTCCACGGTCTCGGCTCCAGCGGCCAGGCCTCTACCGCCCTTGCGCTGCGGGATGCAGGGCTGGATATTACCGCCCCGGATTATGCACCGCAGGATTACACAGCAAGCATTTCCCTGCTGACTGAGCTGATTACAGAACAGCAACCGGCACTGCTGGCCGGTACTTCTATGGGCGGGTATTACGCGCTGAAGCTGGCGGAACTCACCGGCATTCCCTGTCTGGCAGTCAATGCCTGCTTTGAACCGGCACTAAGCCTGAGTAAATACCTGCAGCAACCGGCAGAAGACTACGCCAGCGGCGGCCTCATCCATTTCACACCGCCAATGCTCCACGCCTTTCCCCCGCTGAGTGCAGCCGTTCAGCCGGCAAGCATCATTATTGGCCGACGGGACGAAAGCATACCGGCGGATTATCAACAGGCATTCTGTGAACAAATGGGATGGCATTATCAGTTTCAGGACTGGGGTCACCGGGTGGAAGACGGCCACTGGCTGGCCAGCGAGATAAGACGCGTTATGAGGTAAACATCAGATAAAAAAATGCCCCCTTAAGCCGCACAGGTAAGCCAGCGTCAGGGGGCATTTGCTTGCTGCCATTACCGGTCCAGTCAGTAATAGCAGCCCACCAAACTTAGATCGGACAATATTGATCAGACAATATTGCGTGGTGCAAACGAGAAGCTGCGGAACTCCTTCTTATACTGGGATTCACCCAGCTTACGAATCCGCGCGACACCCATCTTATAGTTGTAGTTACCACTGATGTTGTCGACGATCCGGGCACTCAGGGAATTAGACGGCTGCCGCATATCCAGCATGTTGGCGTAGAGCACGCCTTTCTTCACCGCCGGGGTAACAATCGCCACCGCAGTCACCGCCCCTTTGCTCAGTTCCACATGGCCATTTTTCATCAGTTCTGAGAACTGGAAGTCATTGGCATGCACCCCCAGGATGGTATCTTTCACTCCGACTACACGGTCGGAATACATCATCACCTGGTCGCCCGATTCAATGCCCCGTTTCTGCGCATCTTCCGGATGGATTTCCACCCAGTTTTCCGGCCAGCGCTGAATCACATAAGCACGGCGTTCCACGTCATCAAAACCGGACTGCCAGATCTCATTGATACGGCCATTACTGAACCACAGCTCATCCTCCTTCGGCGTCAGCCATTCGTAGAAATCACTGAACAGCCCCCACGGATGTTTCTGCAGGTTGACCTTACCGGTCTGGGAATTGAAGTGGGTTAACTTCTTACCCAGCACGTTGGCCCCCTGGGGGCCATCTTTCAGCCCCATAGCCGCCAGCTCTTCCGGCTTATTCGTCAGCTCAGTGTCATGCAGACGCTTGGTACCCACCAGCTCGCCGGTGTCGTAGTTATACATCACCGGCCCCTGAATACCGTCGGTGCCAAACTCACGCAATTTTTCGTGCAGGGTTTTACCTTCCTTATGGGCGGCAACCTTAATCATGTGGAAGTCTTTACGGCTGCCACGGCTGAAGCGGGAAGCTTCTTCCGCTACTTCGTTGGCGTTGCGCCAGTCAAAGCCGTCGTACCCCATCCGTTTGGCCAGCTGGGCAATGATCCACCAGTCAGGCTTTGCCTGGCCCGGGGCATCATTAAACTTCTGATACAAACGCAAGCGGCGTTCGCCGTTGGCCCGCATAAAGTTTTCTTCGCCCCAGGTCGCGGCCGGGAACACGATATCAGCAAACTTGGCGCCAATCGGATCACGCAGATAAATATCCTGGTTCACCACCACCATGCCGCCGGAATCCACCCGTTTTTTCAGGGTGTCGATAATGTCCTGTGTGTCATAGCTGTATACCTGATTCGGATTCGCAGTGGTCAGCTCCCAGAACTTCTTCTGCAGGCCCTGTGAACCACTCATGGACTGAATCCATGTGGTACCGATGACATGGGCAAAACGGGTATGACCGGAATACAGCCAGCGGTCAGTATCCAGTGCCCGGCGACGCCGGCCCGGCACTTTCTCCGGCGACTTATTCCGCGGAAACTTGCCGCCTTTAACCCCGCCGCGCTGGTGACCGCCAAAGCGGCCAACCACCCGTCCTTCACGGCCACCAGCACCAACAATGGTTGCCAGCGAACTGATGGCATTGGTATTACCGGTGTTGTTAGACCAGTAGAAACCCTTCTCAATGCCAATGGAGGTCTTACGGCGGCTGCCGTCATCCTTCGGCTTAGCCAGCATTTCAGCCGCTTTGTAGATCTTATCCACATCAATACCGGCAACCTTAGCCGCGTATTTCGGATCATATTCCTGCTGAGCAAACACCCACTTTTTGTAGTCTTCAAAGCCGTTGGTCTGGAACTTGCCCCAGGTGGTACGCCACTGCCACGGAGTGTTACGGGTACCCTGGCCGAAGCCGGAGTTAGACTCCCACTTACTGTTAACCCACTTACTGATCCACTCGGAATCTTCCCAGCCGTTCTCCATGATGATCCGGGAGATAGCCCCCAGCACCAGATTGTCTGAACCGGGATTAATATCCAGATGCAGACCCCCATGTTTCTTCATGAAGGCAATACCGGCGGTTTCCCGCGGGTTCAGAATCACCGTCTGCATACCGGAATAAATCGCCGGCATGATGAACTGGGTAAACAGAATGGTTTTGGTTTCGTACGGGTCAGTCCCGCAGATCATCAGAGTGTCAGCACTGCCCCAATCTTCATAGCTTGGCCCGAAGTTATCAAAGCCCGCATCCCGAAAGCCTGGTGTGGATGTCACATCCGACGGGGTATCGTGGAAGGTAAAGTTCGGGGTATTTACATGCCGCAGGGCATACTTGGAAATCGCGTAGGTATTCTCGATGTACTGGTACGAGTAAGTCTTCACACCATAGGCAGATTCACCGTGCTTATCCAACACGTACTTGCCAATTTCGGCCGCAATTTCCAGTGCCATCTCCCAGGTCACCGGCTGCAGGGTACCGCCTATACGGATCAGCGGCTGGGTCAGACGGTCACGGGTCGCATTCGCCGGGTTGTAAACCTTCTGGGCGATCATCCCGCCGCGCATGGAAGAATCGCCATTGCGGTTGACATGCTTGGTGTCTTTGTCCGGCACAATCACGATGTTATGCGGCTTACCTTTATGCATCACCACATTATGCTGCGACGGTGCCACCCAGGCCTGCAATGGCGCTGACGGGAAATCAATTCCAAAGGCGTTTTCACTGGCCTTCATCCCGCCATTAGCTTTCTCCAGCGGCCAGCGGTAAACCTTATAACCACAGGCTACGATGCAGTAATCACAGGCGGTTGTCAGTACCTCAGCATCTTTTGGCGGTAACGGTGCATGATCTTCCGGGATATAAAAATTAGTTGTCATGATGCGCTCCCTCTAACCAGCCAGCTTATTGTCAACGCGGCCAAACAGCAGGCCCATAATGCCAACGGCATAAACGTTGTCGCCGTCCACCTCCAGCAGTACCTGCGGCAGGCTTTCATACGCCTGGCCGGAAACAATAATGCCGTGACGGCGCAGATCGAAGGTCGACAGATGGAACGGGCACTGCCCCAGCACCCGGTGCTCATCCACCACTTTGTATTCGTTCTGCAACGGGCCACCCTGATGAGTGCACATATAACTGAAGGCAACCACGTCCTGATCATCACCGACGCCGCCGCCCCCCTGAACCCCCATTTTCACCAGCATGGCCTGGGAATTCGGGCCGTCATCCGGGTAATTAAAATCCACCGGCTGGTTATCTTTCAGTTCGCTGAGCTTCGCCACCAGCATCCGCGGATAAGTGGTCACTTCGGCCTGCATGTCACGGGCCATGGCTGTGCCGGGGAACATATTCAGGGTAATAACACTGCTGGCTGCCGCAGCAGTACCGGAATACATCAGGAATTTCCGCCGGGTCAGCATGCATTTACCGTGCTCTTCGGCGGTTTGCTTAGACTTATCAATGCTCATTTTTTCGCCTCCTGCAGTTCTTGCTCAGAGAACAGCGGCTCATAAGGTGGCAGTGTCGGACGTTTGGTCTTCAGCTTCTCGCCGCTGAATGCATCCAGGAAGGCCAGTAACTGCTGCTTTTCTTCTCTGGTCAGCCCCAGTGGCCGGATCAGCTCAGACTTGGTCTGCGGAAAAGCAGTGGTTGTGCCGGCCCGGGTAATCCCGCCCTTGTTGTAGAAGTCGATCACGTCTTCCAGGGTTTCAACGGAACCGTTATGCATATACGGCGCGGTATATTTGATATAACGCAGCGACGGCGTACGGAACTTACCCTTCATGGCAGGCAGTTTGCCCCGGAAGTAAACGCCCGGGTCCGCCTTGGTTTTACGGTACATCTCTTCTGTTGAACCTTTGGCATACAGCTCATAGCGGAAAGTAATCTGCGCCAGTGCATCATCTTCCCAGCGGTCCAGCGGTGCCACTCCGATGTTGTAGTACTTCTGGTCAGAGGCCAGCGCGCCGTTATGACACTGCACACAACCGGCCTTACCTTCGAACAGTTCTTTACCTGCCAGCTGCTCGTCGGTCAGGGCGCTTTCATCACCGTTGAGGTAGTTATCCAGCGGTGTATCCCGCTGCACCAGGGTCCGCTCGTAGGCAGCAATGGCCATCCAGGCGTTGCCGATTTTCGGCCAGTTATCGCCAAAAACATCCTTAAACCGCTGACGGTATTCAGGAATCAGCGCCAGCCGGGCTTCCATGATGTCGTTCTCACCGTTACCGGCAACGCCACCTTTTGCCGCGGAGCGGGCCTGGGCTTCCAGTGATTTGGATGAACCTGCCCAGAACAACTTGTCGTAATAGGCGGAGTTAATGATGGTCTGGGAATTGCGCCAGTGAACAGTGCCCGGGTATCCCAGAGATATATCATCCGGCCAGTCCCAGCCCATAGAAGGCACGTGACAGCTGGCACAGGACGTAGAGCCGTCACCGCCTAAACGGCCGTCGAAGAACAGGATCTTGCCCAACTCGACTTTTTCATCAGTCATCGGATTATCCGGCGGTACCGGCACGGGCCCTAACGCAGCCAGTGCAGGATATGTCTGATCACCGAACTGAATGGTTTTGGCAGGCTGATTCTGACCGGCACGCATCGCATCGGCGATGGCAACAGACACCTCAGACATAGCATTTTCGGCAACACCTTTGCTGTCGGCATTAACGGAAGAACAGGCAGCGGTACTGACGGCAACTGTCATGGCAAACAGTCGGGCTTTTCGGTTAAGTTTCATGATTCGCATCCCCCCTCAGTTCCTGACGCTCTGCCAGTTCTCTATGACCTGATAGCTGTAATCATCAGCCTGCCAGACATGCTCCGGGGTATTCAGCGGATCACCGGACAGCGCCTCAAGGAAGCTCACCAGATCTCCCTGTTCCTTAACAGACAAACCCAGTGGCTTTATCAGCGGGCTCTTGTTGCTGTCCACACCACCACCGTCGTTATAGAAGGACACCACTTCCTGCAAAGTCTGCAGGGTGCCATTGTGCATATAAGGGGCGCTGTATTTCAGTTCGCGCAAGGTCGGCGTCATGAACTTACCGATATCTGAACCGTCTGCCTTATGGCCCTGAACATGGGCACCCACATCACGCTTCAGGTTCATATAGTTCTCATTGCCCATAAACATATTGAAGGCAAGGAATGCCTGATGCCGCTGGGGATCAAGGAAGATATCAAAGTTTTCGGCCACTCCGGTGTTATGGGCTTCGCCGTCGGAAAACAGCGGACCTGTATGACACTGGTTACAGCCGGCTTTACCTTCAAACAGTGCCTGCCCCCGCTTGGCGGCATCACTCAGGGTACCGTTATCAAAAGGAACATTCCGGGAGGTCAGGGTCTTCAGATATTCCGGTATGGCCTTACGGACGGAGCCGTTGGAAGGTTCGCCGTAGCCGGCGTCTTTGAACATCTGTACATACACCGGATCCTGCTTGATACGCTCCTGCATCAGACGCATATCCATGTTCATCAGGTAATCTTCGGTGATCATTTCACGGGTCACATCGTTCAGGTTGGTACCCAAACGGCCATCGTGAAACCACTGATCCTTATAGACGGTATTGATCAGTGTCGGGCTGTTACGGAAATGTCCGCTGCCCGGATACCCCGGCGACAGGGCTTCAGGATAGGAGTAGCCATTCTCAGGCTGGTGACAGCTGGCACAGCTCAGTGCAGTGTCACCGGAAAGGCGCTTATCAAAAAACAACCGCTTACCCAACGCCGCTTTCGCCGGATCAGTTTTCAGCGGTGTCAGCTGCCGTGAATCATCTTCAGCAGCTTGCAGACCCGCTGCCGTAAACGCCGCGGCCACTATACCGGCGACCAGCCAGGGGCGTTGTTTACTTTGCCGAATTCTCATTGCGATTTCTCACCTCGTGATTGCTTACCCTGTGATGTCATATGGCGACGTATGGCGCTTAGGTGAAGCGTCCGTTGCGTGGCAAACACATTGCGGATATGTCTTCGCAGGATCAGTAACAGCTCACAAGAAACGAGATAAAATCAAATAAAAACAACAAACTATAATAAGTAACGTCATTGTACAGCGCAGTAACAATGTAACGTTTTATACAATATTCCGGGCAGCCTGCCCGTCTGATTTAACGTTTCGTTCAATCCTGCACTGTCGACTATAAATGAACTGATTCTTCCCGGTAGCAACAACGCTCATGCCCTTGATGCACATCAACAGATCGGGGCAAACAATGGCATAAACTGAAAATTCACCGCCGGTATTCGCTGTTTTTCAGCCCCTCAGCTCAGAAGAGGATTCGTTATGTCTATTGCAGTGCGCGACCAATTCAATCAGGTACTCAACCACCTGCTGACTCAGGGCGATGAAGCTGACCGCTGCTACGCGGCGAAAGCAGCAGGCCAGAGCGGTGCCCACAACAGCCTTCAGGCACTGCTGGACAACCTCTACCACGAAGATATCGATGTCTGTGTTGATGCCGCCGAGGCACTGGGCAACCTGAAACCCACCACGGATACCGAGGATCTGATCAGCCGGCTAATAGCCGTTGTTGAACAGCACCCTGAAGGGGATGCCAAAGCAGCGGCGGCAAATGCCCTGGCCAGACTGGACCAGCCCGCCGCACTGGCAGCCTTGCTCAGCTGGGCGAAAGGTAACCCCACCGCCAATGATTTTGTGGAAGAATGGGATGACTGGTGGGACATCCAGCTGAACGCCATTAACGCCCTCGGCCGGCTTGGTCACAGTGATGCGGTACCCGTGCTGTTAAACGTGCTGGAAGAAGAGCCTCTGGATATTGAAGCGGATATTCTGCGGGCCCTCAGCTGCTGCGGTGAACCGGGTATCAGTGCGGTCATCGAACTGAGCCGGAGCAACCAGCCCCGGATTGTCCGCCGCAGCATGAATGCGCTGGGCCAGTGCGACTGTGACGCCAGCCTGATTGCCATATTCAAAGGCCTGCGTCACGACCAGCCGGACGTCCGCAGCCACGCGGCTCAGGCGATTGGCCAGCGGCAGGCTATGAAGTACTTCATCGACCTGCTGTATCTGCTGAAAGATCAGGACGCCGATGTACGCCAGCAGGCACTGAACGCAGCACAAACAATGCTGCCGCAGCTTCAGCCCTATCACAGTAAACACCTGACGCCGGAAAAATTCACCGAACTCCACCAACAGCTTGATGCCCGGGGACGGGGACTGATTCTGAATGCCCTCGATCAGTTAATCAGCCAGACGCGTTTACATGAAGACACACAGGATCAATCCTCGCTGGAAAGCGCCGTCCGGGAAAGCCTCAACTCAGCTGATGGCGAAGAAATTGAAGCCGCCGTACAGCTGTTGCATAAAGTCCGCATCAGCGATGCCCAGCAACGGATTCTGGAACGTATAGAAGAAACCGGCCTGCCCCTGACCACCCGGCGCAATCTGGTGTCGGCGCTGGCGCATCTGTCCAACAATCCGCAGAACTGCCTGATCCCCCTGAATAACCTGTTGCGGAGTGAAACCGCTGCCATGCGTCAGGTAGTCATGGAAACGCTGGTACAGCTGGCGCAGAAACCCACCGTGAAGAACCGCTTCAGCTGTGCTGATTTACTGACTTTGTATCTGGCCGGTGAAGACATCTGTTCAGACAAACTGCAGCAACAGCTGGCAGACGCGGATGCGACCGCTGATAACAGTGACGACCAGATGATTCCGAGCGTGATGGTTAACGCCGCCGGTGAACCGGACAGCCCGCCACAACCTCTCAGCGATGAAGAGCGGATGGTGCAGATTCTGGCCAGTTTCGGAGAAGCGTATCCCCTTCCTGACGCCACAGCAGACAATGACCCCAAAGCCTATAAACCGAAACCCCGTTCCACACTGGATGCTATTAATCTGGCCAATATTGAAGCGTCTCTGCACAGTGAAAACCAGACAGAAGATACCGGCCGGGGCGAGCATATCCGGGAAATGGTCGAAGAACTGCCGGATGATATGCACACCTTCGGTGACATTGTCGTCGGTCACCTGGATACCGGCAGCAAACTTAACCTGAACCGCAAGAAAATTGCCAAACTGCCGGACTACAACAACCAGTTACTGGCTGTCCGGGCACTGGGTAAACTAGTCAGCAATGACAGTATCGATCAGTTGCTCAAAGGCCTGCTCTGCGAAGATCCGCACTATGTACTGGAAGTGGTCAGCAGCCTGGCACAGATTGCCGAACAGGATAACCGCCTCAGCTCGCTGGAAAATGCAGTGGGTCCGCTGTCCACACTGTTACTGGCAGGTACTGATCAGATCCGGCAGATGTCAGCCCGGGCACTGGGTGCGCTGGCTAGCCGTAAACCTCTCCCGGTTCTGAAACAGGCCCTGCTGGATGAAGACAGCAATGTGCGCATGGAAAGTTTACGGGCGCTGCAAAAAATACTCCCCAACGGCTCTCCGGACTCGGTTATCCGGGTGGTTCTGGAATGCCTGCAGGACCCGGTGGACGGTGTAGTACTGGCCACCTGTGACTACCTGATTGCCGAACAGGCCGTTAAGCCGCTCAGCACCGATACCGCACTGATTGCCCAACTGACGGAGCTGGGGCTGAACAACTCAGCACTGACCGGCAAAATAGCAGAAACCCTCGCCAGTCTGGCGCCGGATCAGGCAGCAAGGTTACTGCTGACGCCCATTCTTAATGAGGACTTTGCCCAGCAACGGCCTAAGGCACTGCAGATGCTCAGCTATCTGACCCGTAATTAGCCGTCTCCCGGCAGCAATCTGTGCACTAACGGCTTCACTTGCTGCCGGGCCGTCTCTCCCTCAGTATCCAGACAACTCCGGCGAATGATCAGCAACTACGGCATTCAGGAACCGGATTAAACTCAGCTCCTGACCGGATCATTCCACCGGATTACGCAACACTCCTGCCCTGCCTGTCCGGTTTATCCTCACCGGGTGCGGTATTAGGCTTTTCCTGTCTTATGCAGTGTCACCGGCTGACACTGTTCATCATCCACCACAGGAATATTCAGTATGCCCCGTATTGCCCTCATATCCGCTTTACTCACAGCCCTGACACTCCCCGGCATTTCACCGGTCGCAGTGGCTCAGGATACCCGGACAACCGCTCAGGAGAACACCGTGCAACAACTCAGCAATCAGGAAATCATCGCCCTCACCTACGAAGGTAAAGATTCATCGGAAAACGCCATTAACCTGCAACGCTATCTGGCAGACGATGTTGTCTGGACAGAAGCAGCTGGCTTTCCCTATGCGGGCACCTATGTAGGATTCAGCAACATTGCCAAGGTTTTTCAGCAACTGGAAAGCGAGTGGACCGACTACCGTTTCACCGTAGAAGGCTATGTTGCCTCCGGTGACAAGGTCATGGCCTATGGCACCTATTCCGGAACCTTTAACAAAACTGGCAAAGCTTTCCGCGCCCGGGTCAGCCACCTGTGGACACTGAAGGATCAGAAAATCATCGGTTTTGAACAGTTCGTCGACAGCCAGCCGGTTAACGACGCCATGCAGCCATAAAGCTAAAACCATCTCAGGGTTCAGGGGTTTTCTGCTCAAACTGGCCATGCAGCACATATTTTTTGTTCATTTTCTGCTACAAAAGAAGGGCCAAGAGCTGTACGAAAATAAGAACAAAGGATGTCACTTATGAGCAACAGAATTCCCCTGACCGATGTTGAACTGGTCGACGCCGTTAAATCCTGCACCAGCTGTGCCTGGTTCTGGCAGGGTATCAGACCCTACGGGCCTTTCCCCTCTTTTAACTGGGACGAAGAATTTCCTGAAGCTATCCGCGATCAGCCACCTCAGACGGACAACAGCCGGTTTCATGAAAAAACCCATTTAGCACAGGCCGTGGGTGCAGAATATATCCAGCCGGCAGTCCTGCGGGGCTGCCGCAAAGCCCCTATCATGACGGTTGGTATTAACCCCAACCTGAGCGCCTTCAAACCCTACGACAACGGCGCAGACTTTACCTACCCCTGGTTTGACCGCAATGGCAGCTATGCCTATTACTACCGCCACGCCAGTGTGTTTCAGGAACGGACCGATCTGGAATACATGCGCAAGGGCATTATTCCCGGCAGCGAAATCATTGCCCGTGCCGACGGGAAGATAAAGCGCCCGGCCCGGGGCATGGACCACCGCTGGATGGAGATCCCGGTACAGTATGACGACCACGACGAAGAAACCGTCTACGAACTAGGCTGGATACCGGAAGAACGGGCGGTGGTATTCGCATCTAACAGTTTTAAGAAAGGCGACATCATCGCCGCTAAGACAGACCCGGCGAAAGACACCGACATGCAGCTCTATGCCCAGGCGGTGGGTTATTACCAGCGCATCCTGCCGATTCTGAACATTCTTGAACAGCGAATGGATATCCCCAAAGACACGCTGGAAGTGGGGGAAGATGTCAGCATGCATGACATGATCGGCTGTGCTTCACCTGGCTGGAGCGATAAATACGATATCCCTCAGCAGCGGATTGCCAGTACCTGTGTCTCGGAAAAACGCTTTATGTTTGATCAGCTCATTCAGAGCCAGCCGGAAGTACTGATCATCGTCAGTAACAGTTCGCTGAAAATGTTCTGTGACGGGCTGGACAGCTTCAGTGCCAGTATCGACCTGACCACCAAACGGCCTGACTCCGACGAACAGCGGGATGTGTTCGACCTGATGAAAGAAACCTGCCTGCGTAAGCGCTATGTCAGCTATCCGGTGAACGGTAAAACCGTTAAAACCCGGATCATCGTCACACCACATTTCTCTTACGGCAGTAACTTCGATAACCAGTCACGGTTTTCAGTACAGGCCTGGGAGGCATTTAAAGCAGAATATCCCGGTGACTATCTGACCCTGAAAAAAGCTAACAAGATTGAACGGGAAACCTACAAGGGCTACATCCCCATTGATCTGCAGGGCGAAGACGACACCCTGAAAGACAGTATTAACCCGGCCGCCTGGCAGGTACTGATGGGCCACCATTATGAACCCAAAGAACTGGTTGCCGATGCTCTCTATTCAGAAGTGGAAGCGGGTAATCTGCACTACGACAGTCAGTCAGGTCACCTGAAACGGGTCAGTGGCAAGTGCACCTTCTGCGTCAATGATCAGTGGCAATTCCCGGAAGGCTGTGCCTACGGCAAAGCCTGATATCCGAAACGCTGCAATTAAAAAGCCGGGATTTCCCGGCTTTTTTATTCAGCTATCAGCCCTGCGCTTCGAAATCATCTTCACGCAGTTTCGCAGTACCGTCATCCTGAAGCACCCACAGTTCACGGTGAATCACGCCGTGGGCATTATTCATTTTCCAGCCGGAAGTCAGCAGCATGCTGGTTTCATCCACCATTTCCAGTTTCGGCTCGATGTACTCCACATCACTGAAACCATCGGCAATCAGCTTGGTCCAGAACGCCTGGATTTCTTCTGTGCCGGTAAAGGTGCCGAACGGCCGGGCATGCATCACCGCATTCGCTTCATACTGGGCCGCACAACCGGCAGCATCGCCGCTGTTAAACGCATTTTTCCAGTTTTCACTGGCGGCCTGTACCGCCGCTAACAGAACATGATTAGTTTTCATAACTTCTTCCTTCGTTAAATAACAGTAAACATCAAACAGGCTTTCACCGGACCGTTTCCGGCCGGTGACGGCAAAAAAAAACGCAGAAAACGCCGCCCACATTCGCAGGCAGCGTCGTCAAAAATCTCAGACTTACAGATCAGCAAGCAGCTCATCGGTGCTGGCCACCCGGCCATAACCAAAACTGAGTGCCGACATATACGCATGGTGCACATCAGCCGCGGCGACGGTTTTGCCGTCGAAGCTAAGATCCAGCGTGGCGCAGGCATCATGGGCAACCGACACTTCGTAGCCAAAATCAGCAGCAGCCCGGGCACCGGCATCAATACACATGTGACTCATCGCCCCGACAATCACCAGATGCTCAATGCCCTGCTCATCCAGTAACTGCTTCAGTTCGGTGTCCCGGAAGCTGTTGATCTGCTGCTTCAGGACCACCGGCTCACCAGCCAGCGGGGCCACACTTGGGTGAATCTGTGCGCCTTCTGAACCGGGCAGAAAAAACGGCGCATCATCGGTTGGAAACTCATGCCGTACGTGCACCACCTGCAAGCCTTTGTCACGGAAGGCAGCCAGTAATTTAGCCCCCTGTGCCGCGGCGGCTTCTGTGCCAACCAGTTGCCATTTGCCGCCCCGGAAATAATCGTTCTGAAAATCGATCAGTAATAATGCTGTTTTAGCCATTGGCCAGTACCTCTGAAAGAAGATGTTCTGCGTTAAGTCCCGGGAATGATTTAAGGCGCCCTGAATATGGGACTATTATTGCCCGGTACAAGGCGCTAGACTAAAGTCAAAACTGGCACAAAACAGGCTAAAACTGACAAATGGCTAATTCTTCACAGTTAGCGGATAAATCCCTGATCAAAATCGGCATCATTAACTACCCCGGGGCCATGCTGTCTGCCGTCCAGGGGCTCAGGGAAATCTTCCTGCTGGCCAACCGGATCTGCGCGCAGAACGGCTTTGAGCGGGAATTCGAAGTGATTCTGCTCACCCCGGAAGATATCGCCGGAGGCGGTTATGAAGATCACCACTTGCAGGTGCTGATCATGACCCCCTGTCTGGAAGGCAAATATCACCTGCAACCGGATGCCCATCTGAACCGTTGGATGCAACAACATCACAGTCAGGGCGCGGTGGTATGTTCAGTCTGTGCGGGGGCTTTTCTGCTGGCAGCCAGTGGCATTCTCGATGGCCGACCGGCCACCACCCACTGGGATCTGGCAGAACGTTTTGCCACTGACTACCCGCAGGTAAAGCTGGATATCAACAAGATTCTGATTAACGACGGCGACATCATCACCGCCGGCGGCCTGATGGCCTGGATGGATCTGGGGCTGGAACTGGTGGCCCAGTTCACCCAGCCAAAAATCATGCGTCAGTTGGGCAAGTATCTGATCATTGATACCGGCGCGCGGGAACAGCGCTATTACCAGAGTTTTAACCCCAAACTGGACCACGGTGACCGGCTGGTGCTGAAAACCCAGCACCATCTGCAAGCCTGCTTCCATGAACATATCAGCATCAGTGATTTACCGGAGATGGTCCACCTGAGTGAACGGACCTTCTTACGCCGCTTTGTCAAAGCTACGGGCCTGAAACCCATGCAGTACCTGCAACGGCTGAGAATTCAGAAAGCCTGTGACCTGCTGGAAGCCAGTGCCGATACCATAGAAGCCATCGCCGAACAGGTCGGTTACGAAGACACCAGCGCCTTCCGCAAGATTTTTATAAAGACCACCGGATTAACCCCTAAGGAATTCAGGGGACGGTTCAGTTAGAAAGAGAAGAAAGTTTTCAGGAATACGATGAAAAAATTGCGCCCTCCACCGCTCAGGCTACTTCACGGTGGAGAACGCGAGGGCACAAGGCTCGTTACCCGGCAGGTAATCCGGATAACCTGTGCGCGCTGCCCGGGGTAAGGCTTTTTAGGGCAGAGCAGCGCTGCTTTGGAAATCGGACAAAAAGTCTGATCTAAAGGGGACCAAAGTCGTTACGTATTACAGGTTCATTTCCTGCATTACTTTACGGAATGCATCCAGCACCCGGTCGATATCTTCGCGGCTGTGGCCGGCAGATACCTGCGTCCGGATACGGGCCTTACCCTGCGGTACCACCGGGTAAGAGAAGGCAATCACGTAAATACCATGTTTCAGGGCCCGTTCGGCAAACTCAGCGGCTACCTTCGCGTCGTACAGCATGATCGGTACGATTGGATGGTCGCCCGGCAGAATTTCAAACCCGGCCTCTTTAAGTTTTTTACGGTAGTACTGGGTATTCTCTTTCAGCTGACCGCGGATATCCGCCGACTCACTGACCAGATCCAGCGCTTTAATGGCACCGGCAACCACCGGAGGCGCGACCGTATTGGAAAACAGATACGGACGGGAGCGCTGACGCAGCAACTCGACAATTTCCTTACGGCCACTGGTATAACCGCCACTGGCACCGCCCAGGGCTTTACCCAAGGTACCGGTGAGGATATCAATCCGGCCAATCACACCGCAGTGCTCATGGCTGCCGCGACCGTTCTCGCCGACAAAACCGGTGGCGTGGCAATCATCCACATGGACCATCGCACCGTACTTGTCCGCCAGATCACAGATTTTATCCAGCTGAGCCACATAGCCGTCCATTGAGAACACACCGTCGGTGGTGATCAGCTTGATCCGTGCCCCGTCAGCATCCGCCTGCTGCAGGGCTTCTTCCAGCTGCTGCATATTGTTATTGGCGTAGCGGTAACGCTTCGCCTTACACAGCCGCACACCGTCGATGATACTGGCGTGGTTCAGGGCATCTGAGATCACCGCATCGTCAGCGGTCAAAATGGTTTCAAACAGACCACCGTTAGCATCAAAACAGGACGGATACAGAATAGTATCTTCTGTGCCCAGGAAATCAGTCAGTTTGTCTTCCAGCTGCTTATGGATAGTCTGGGTGCCGCAGATAAAGCGAACCGACGCCATGCCGTAACCAAACTCTTCCAGACCTTCACGGGCTGCCCGGTTTACTTCCGGATGCTGGGCCAGCCCCAGGTAGTTATTGGCACACAGGTTCAGTACCTGTGAACCGTCCTGCAGCGGCACATTGGCATTCTGTGCACCGGCAATGACACGCTCATTCTTGTATAAACCCGCATCGCGAATCGCCGCTAACTGATCGGCGTAATGTTGTCTTGTATTCGCCTGCATTGTTTAATCCTCCCAGTTCAGGATTACTTTACCTGCCTGTCCGCTGAGCATTGCGTCAAAGCCCTGTTGAAATTCTGTGTAGTGCATCCGGTGCGTAATGACCTGGCTGAGATCCAGACCGGTTTCCACCATCATGGACATCTTGTACCAGGTGTCGTACATCTCACGGCCGTAAATACCTTTAATCGTCAGCATGCTGAAGATCACCCGGTTCCAGTCGATGTTGGTATCCTGATTCGGAATACCCAGAACGGAAATCTTACCG
Organism: Aliamphritea spongicola; assembly: GCF_017051665.1. Classification (NCBI taxonomy): domain Bacteria; kingdom Pseudomonadati; phylum Pseudomonadota; class Gammaproteobacteria; order Oceanospirillales; family Oceanospirillaceae; genus Aliamphritea; species Aliamphritea spongicola. The sequence continues at coordinate 81,268 of NZ_JAFIDL010000006.1, read as the reverse complement.
CCGTGGTTCATGTTGGCGATCATGTCGTTCAGTGCCGCCGGGCTGCCGGACATTTCCAGACCCACATCGAAACCTTCCACCATGCCCAGCTCTTTCTGAATATCATCCAGCTTCTCGTCCATGATATTCACCAGACGAGTAGCCCCCAGCTTGCGGGCCAGATCCAGACGGAACGGGTTGTGATCGGTCACTACAATGTTACGGGCACCGGCATGTTTACAGACCGCTGCCGCCATACAGCCGATAGGCCCGGCACCGGTGATCAGCACGTCCTCACCCAGTAACGGCCACTGCAGCGCAGTGTGGGTTGCGTTACCAAACGGATCGAATATAGCGGCGATGTCTTTATCAATATCCGGGCGGTGAACCCAGACGTTCGCCATTGGCACAGCAATATACTCAGCGAACGCACCGGTGCGGTTTACCCCGATACCGGACGTGTGATTACAGAAGTGACGCTTACCGGACATACAGTTACGGCACCGGCCGCATACCACGTGCCCTTCACCGGAAACGATCTGGCCAGGATAAAAATCCACTACGTTGGAACCTACATCGACAATTTCGCCCACAAATTCATGGCCGATTGTCATCGGAACCGGAATGGTTTTCTGTGCCCATTCGTCCCAGTTATAGATATGCACATCGGTACCGCAAATCGCCGTACGCTGTACTTTGACCAGAACATCGTTAATACCGATTTTAGGCATCGGTACCTGTTCCATCCAAAGGCCTACTTCTGCCTTCGATTTAACCAGTGCTTTCATCGCCACTTCTCATATATTGGAAAATTTTCCTGCATACTTACTCAAGAAAGTACAATATGCAAGATTTTTTTCTAATATCCTAAAAACGACATATGGAAAAAATCCGCAAATACGCGTAGCATTGGGCTCCTTCGTAAATCAGCGCAAAAGAAAGATGTCGGAAATAAACCTGAAAAGCCTGGCAGACAGGCTCAAACAATACCGCAAAGATAATCAGTGGACGCTGGAACAGCTGGCTGAGCAGTCAGGTGTCAGCCGTTCAATGCTGAGCCAGATCGAGCGGGGTAAAGCCAACCCGACACTGGCAGTGACCTGCCGGGTCGCCCAGGCGCTGAATATATCCATTGCCGAACTGGTGGAAGAACCCTGGACCCAGCCAAGTATTGAAGTGGTGCCCCACGACGCCGACGACAACGTCATGCGCGACGATGAAAACGGTTTCGTGCAAATGCTGACGCCACCGAATTCCACCACTGAGTTCTACCGCCTGCGTCTGGCACCTGCCGCTACCCTGAACTCCAAGCCCCATTTCCGTGGCACCCGGGAGATTCTTACTGCCCACAAGGGCAAGGTGACGGTAATTTCCGGCAGCGACAACCGGGATATGGAAGAGGGCGATACCGCGTATTATCAGGCGGATCAGAACCACTGCATTATCAACCGCAGTGACGAAGAGGCGTTGTTATATATGGTGATTTGTCTGGAAGAGCCGAATGCCATTGGCTATGAGTGGGATCTGACGGATCATCCGGATAATGTTTGATATTTTTCTTTGATAGTAGAAAGCAGTCCTTAGTGGCTGCTTTTTTATGTCTGCTTTTCACTGTTGGGTAAACGCTTTGTGAGTTATGTGTTCTTCATTACTTACGTAATAATTCTTTTCTTCAGATGATCTTTTTCGACTTCGTCGACTCAAGACCTTTAAACGGCTAAAGGTCTTAAGAATCTAAAGGCCGCCCCACCGCTTGTCTGGCTTCGCCAGATTCCCTGCGTGTTTCGCGAGCAACAGGCCTCCTGAAAACTCGACCGCTTCGCGCTCTCAAACAATTCATCCGGCTGATCTGTTACTCGCTGCAATACTCGGCTACGCAGAAGGGGAAGCATGAAACCGTGCCAACCGGCACGGCGCTACTGCTTGCGACAAGTCAAAGTCATCTTAAAAGCCTATGGCAATCAAACACTTTGCTGCTGTATATTCCAAGCTATAGGGATGGATGAAGTACCCGTGAGTAATTAAGAGTTAAGTACTGTAAGTGCGGCTTGAAAATATTTGTTTTTGGGTAGTTCAAACAGATTTCCCCTCTTCCGTTTTTCTTCTATAGAACAATTTTTTTTTAAAACTCACGTCACTTATTCTACTCTTCACTTATCCATAATTAGAGTTTCAGGAGAATCTATTGACTATTGATGTTACGTTTGGGATTGCTATCGGTGCGATTTTAGCAACGGTTATAAACATCTACTGGACTTCAAGAATCTCAAAATTAGCAGAGAGAAATAGACGAGAAGAGAACCTCCGGCTTCTAGCAGGAGAGCTGCTTAGTGTTACTTTTCATTTTAGCTACACTTTAGCCCCCATACGCTATTTCGATGAAGATATGAAGAATATGGGGGAAGTAATACGTCGACTAAAGCGTGCTAAATATGGAAAGTTAAGAGTATCCGAAGACGCAAGCTTGTTTGGATTTCTTTCTGCTGAACATATTCGTAACCTACATCAGCTAGCACTCAAGATTCGTAACTTCGATAATTTGGTAGATGAATTTCTAGAAAACTCAGAGAAAGAGGATATCGATTTATACAGGGAAATAGAGTCTCGAATGCCGTATATAGAAGACTGTGCCCAGCTGATACTCATGTATATTTCTGATCAATACCCTGAATATGAAGAATTGCTAGCCCAAACTAAAGCACTTGAAAAACCACAATATGTACTTTAAGCCTAACAACCCAATTTGACCTAACCCAATAAATCCTGCTGAGGCGGCGAGAAACTGCAATCAAATGTAACAGCACTCACTAGGCAGCTTGTTGTAACGTTATACTTAAGAACAGATTCGAGTAAAACAGATAACGATTTTAAGCTACCGTAATGATAAATGAAGTCAGATCTTGTCTTTTGCCCATCACAAAGCACATACCTGAGGCTGGCACCCCGCTTCCCCTTCTGTGCAGCCGAGCATCGGAGTTTTAAAATGGAATAATGCGAGGACTGTCTGAGGACGCGGAGCGGCCGAGTTCCGCAGCATCCATTTTAAAATGAGAAGCGCAGGGCATCCGGCGAAGCCGGACAAGCAGTGGGGCGGCCTTTAGATTGTTAAGACCTTTAGCCGTTTAAAGGTCTTGACTCGACGAAGTCGAAAAAGATTATCCGAAATAAAAATTAAGCAAAATAGTCAAAAATAAATCAGCAGCGCAAACTATTGTTTCTGCGATGCCATTCAATGGCGAAACACGCAGGGAACCCGGCGAAGCCGGGAAGCAGTGGGGCTATTTTAGATTGTTAAGAACTCTCTTTTACAAGCTTTAGCCGTTTAAAGGTCTTGAGTCGCATAAGCGAAAAAGATCATCTCAAATAAAAATTCAGCACTCGAATAAAGAAAAACGCTGAACCATCAGCCCCTCTCCCAAAACCAAAACTTAAAACGACACTACCCCATCAGAATTAACAGTACATACCTGATTGGCCACTAAACAACCAAACGCCTCAGCCTCCAATAACACCACCGGACAATGCAAATCATACAAAGCAGCCACAACTACTGTTGCCGCCACCACATTAATATCCGCCTTATTCAGAATCAGCCCCGCCGGCCCCGTCCCTAACCGCAAAGACTCACCTAATACCCCCGGTGTACCGGAAGACCCGCGGGTACCCGGCATCACCACCAGCTTACCGGTTAATTGCGTCCCCTCCTGGGGGTGTTGCTTATCAATGATCCGGCCTGTGGCGGAATCGAAACCGCCCCAGAAGCTCAGCGGCTCATCCAGTATCAGCAGTTCTGCTGTTACATCACCTTCGTTCAGTACTCTGCCCTGTAACTGCATCATCGATTCCCCCCGTTTCCCGGTGCCGCTGATTTGCTGCTCCACAAATCATCTTTCCAAAGATGAGCATCCCGCCAGACGCGGCCCTGTACCGCAGACTCCACACATTCAGCCATGCTGCCAAAGACCACCGGTACCTTCAGCATCCCCGGTGCGTAATAGGCCCATTTACCGGAGTTGGTCATCACCCCGCCGGTAATGCCTTTAGCAATGGGAGTGAAATATGTGCAGGTATCCACCACCATGGTGACGCCGAAGGCTTCCAGCTGTTCAACCCAGCCCTGCTGTTCAATTTCAGCCAGAATGAAGCGGCTGGTTGAGATGTAAAAACAGATACCTTCATGGATGGTGATACCCGGCTGCTTTGCCTGCTGTGCCTCAATCAGCGGCATCAGTTGGGCAAACTCAGAAACAGAGAAATGTGGAGTACCCAGACACACCGCCCGCAATTCAGCGGATTCCGTATTGGTGAGCATATCCCGGGCCTGAACCAGCATAGCCGGGGTTACATTAATGCAGGCTTCCGGGACCGAGTCATCAAACTCAGCCACCTGGAACGCCTCTGCCAGCGTCTCCGCTTCCGGGGTGATACCCACCGCATGAAACATACTCACAGCCCCGGCAGCGGCACTGGCGGCACTGATGGCTTTTAAGCGGTCTTCACTGACTTCAGCAGGTAAACCGTCAATCACCGGAATCCGGGTACCGGCTTCCCGGCCGAGTATCACGCCTAAAACATGATAAAAAATATCCTCTGCCATCAGGGCTGCAGACACACCCTGCAGACGAAACAGTAACTGCCCTTTGCGAGCTTCTGTCAGGTGTAATCCTGCTGCAGGAGCGCGACCGGTCATCGCTGCACAGATGTCCAGAAAATCACCATATTTATTGGTCCGGGCACCCAGTACGGAGTTGTAGAACACCACGGCATTGGATTCAGAACCCACAATCTGATCCCCCACCTGCGGCCGTTGCTTCAGCTGATAGGGCGCGCAGGTCCAGACCACTTCACAGCCCAGTTGCCGGTATATATCCATCAGTTGCCGGGCACCGGCCACTTCTTCCGGATGGACCTCTTTAGGCCGCAGATCAGGGTGCAGCAGATCAATCAGCCCTACATTAGTCAGTGTCGGCACAGCCACCTGGCCACCTTCCGCCAGCAGGAATTTTGCAAAGTCGATCCCCACCTGGCCACTGTAAAAACAGCTGTTCACATGGGCCATACTGACATCCACCAAATGATCAGCACCACTCACTTCGGCGGCCCGGATCATCAGTTTCATGGCTACCTGCCGGGCCTTGCCCTGCTCACCGGCCAGCAGCGACTGATCATATTCCGTTAACTGCATATATCACCTCCCGTATTCAGGGCGTGTGAAGCCGTGCGATAACCGGAAAGTTATCGCCGGGCTGTCACATATTCAGGGTATAAACATTGGTACGGTGGTCGTTACGACCGGGGATAAAGGGTTTCTGTGTGGCCATCCACCCCGACAATCTGACCGGAGATATGCCGGCCGTAGTCAGAGCAAAGGAAGCAGATGGTGTCGGCGATTTCTTCCGGATCCACGTAACACTGCATAGAGGTACCGATGGCGTACATACGGCGCACTTCTTGCGGGTCCAGATCGTCCGCTTCAGCATGGGCGTGTATCACCCGTTCCATGCGCTCGCCGTTAACATTGCCCGGCACAATACCATTCACCCGGATATTGTCCGGCCCCAGCTCCATTGCCAGGGTTTTAGTGAAGCCGGTCACCGCCCACTTGGCAGCCACATAGGGTGCCCGGGTGGGGTAGCCGAGAATGCCGGCGGCTGAGACCAGATTAATGATGACGCCCTGCTGCTGTTTCTTAAATACAGGTACCACTCTGCGGGTGCAGTAAAACTGAGCATCGATGCACACCGCCATACAGTCGCGCCACTCCTGATCGGTGACATCTTCCACCAGTTTAGTAGGGCCGGTTACCCCGGCATTGTTCACCATAATGTCCAGTCCACCGGGCAGAATTTCATCGAAGATGGCGTCCAGCTCGGCGGATTTCGACACATCACACACCCAGGTGGTGATACCTTCCGGGAGGCTCGCCAGCGCGGCTTCGTCCACATCACAGGTAAAGACGGTGGCACCCAGTTTGTGCATAGCCAGCGCCGTTGCCCGGCCCATACCGGCACCGCCGGCAGTAATAAATACCCGCTTGTCTTGCAGAGAAATTTGCATCACATGACCCTCAGCTTTGTTGTTATTTTCTGCCCCGGGAGCAGACAGTTATTTCATTTGAAAACGCCCTCCGGCAATAAAGGCACCGTTACGGTATTCAACTTTGCCATAAGGGAACGGTCCGCCTTCCGGCAGATCCACATAACCTCCGGCAGCCCGCAGCACCGCATCGCCGGCGCCGGTATCCCATTCCATGGTTGGCCCGAAACGGGGATAGACGTCCGCTTCGCCAGCGGCCAGCAAACAAAACTTCAGTGACGACCCAATCGCGACTGTGTGTTCAATCTGCTGTTGCTGTAACCACTCATTGGTTTGCTGATCCCGGTGGGAAACACTGGCGACTGCCACCGCTCCGTCAGCCGGAATATCCCGTACCTGTAGCCGCCGTGTGCCTGCGGCACTGACTTCAAAGGCACCGTTTTCATTGCCATAAAACAGCCGGTCCAGCGCCGGGGCATACACCACACCCAACACCGGTACGCCGTTTTCAATCAGGGCGATATTCACCGTGAATGAGCCTTTGCCATCCCCTTTCAGGAATTCCTTAGTGCCGTCCAGCGGGTCCACCAGAAAGAAACACTGTGGCGCGCTGATGCTGTGGCTGCTGGCGTTTTCTTCCGAGATCACGGTAATTTCCGGGGCGACCTGCGCCAGTACCGGCAAAATCAGGTCTTCTGCGGCCTGGTCCGCCCGGGTAACCGGCGAACCATCCTGCTTGAGATCCGCCTCAAAACCGTTATCCGCCAGCATCTCTGCGTAGACAGCCATAATGGCAGCGCCGGCCTGTCGGGCCACGGTATTCAGAGGTTCCAGTAAATGATCTGTCTGCATGTTTAATCTCTTGTCTGTTGCCAATATCCTGCGCCGTACATTTTATGTACAACGAAAATATTGAATTACACCTATCTGAAAATCAGATTCTCTGCTGCTGTTTCAGATAATCAATGATCTGATCCGCCAGGGCTTCCGGGTCATGTTCACCGCTGTGGAGAATCAGTTCCGGATTTTCCGGCCGTTCATACGCTGAATCAATACCGGTAAAGTTTTTCAGTTCCCCCGCCCGGGCCTTTTTATACAGGCCTTTCGGATCCCGGGATTCACAGATTTCCAGTGAAGTGTCCACAAACACTTCAATAAACTCATCTGCGGCCAGCTTTTCCCGTGCCAGCTGGCGTTCCGCCCGGAAGGGTGAAATAAAGGACACCAGTACAATCAGCCCGGCATCTACCATCAGTTTAGAGACTTCTGAGACCCGGCGAATGTTTTCCACCCGGGCTTCATCGGTAAATCCCAGATCCTGATTCAGACCGTGACGGACGTTATCGCCGTCCAGCAGATAAGTGTGTTTATGTAACGCGAAAAGCTTCTGTTCCAGACAATCCGCAATGGTGGATTTTCCCGCCCCGGAAAGCCCCGTAAACCAGATCACACAGGGGCGCTGTTCATTGAGTTGTGCCCGGGCCTGTCGATCCACATTCATGCGGTGCCATTCAATATTGCTGGCCCGGCGCAGGGCATAATCAATGACCCCGGCCCCAACCGTGGCATTGGTGACCCGGTCGATTAACACAAAGGCTCCGGTACGGGCATTCTTGTTGTAAGGGTCAAACGCCACCGGCTTTTCCAGCGCCAGTTTGCAGTAACCCACTTCGTTCATCGCCAGAGTGCGGGCTGCCAGTTGTTCCATAGAGTTAACATCAACCCGGTAACTGAGGTCGGTCACCCGTCCGGCGGCGGTGTCCGTTGCAAAGCGCAGCAGGTAATTCCGCTCCGGCAACATGGGTTCTTCATCCATCCAGATCAGATGCGCGGCAACCTGATCGGTGACTTCCGGCAGCGCTGCAGCGGCGGCAATGACATCTCCCCGGCTGATATCAATTTCATCTTCCAGCTCAAGGGTGATTGCCTGCCCGGTGACCGCCAGCGTCTGTTCCCCCGCCGGGCCAAGAATGCTTTTTACCTGCGAAGTCCGGCCGGACAGACTGGAACTGACCTTACTGCCCAGCCGAGCACTGCCGGCAACCACGGTACCGCTGAAGCCACGGAAACCTGAGTCTGGGCGGTTGACCCACTGAACCGGCATACGGAAGCCCGCTTCGCTCTGATCGTTACAGATGCTGAGTTTACCCAGCTCAATATTTTCCAGCACTTCAACCAGTGCCGGGCCGGTATACCAGGGCATCGCCCCGGAAGACTGAAAAACGTTTTCACCGGCCAGGGCTGAGAGGGGAATGTAATCGATACTGGTGATGCCCACTTCATGGGCGAACTCCTGATATTCGGTGACGATATGATCAAAACTGGCCTGGTCATAGCCCACCAGATCCATTTTATTTACCGCCAGAATCACGTGGCGAATGCCCATCAGCGCCACGATAAAGCTGTGCCGCCGGGTCTGGGTCATCATGCCTTTACGGGCATCCACCAGAATAACCGCGACTTCAGAGGTCGAGGCACCGGTGGCCATATTCCGGGTGTACTGTTCATGGCCGGGGGTGTCGGCAGCAATGAATTTACGCTTATCGGTCTCAAAAAAACGGTAAGCTACATCAATGGTAATGCCCTGTTCCCGCTCCGCCTGCAGACCGTCCACCAGCAGGGCCAGATCCACTTCGCCTCCCTGGGTGCCAAAGCGGCGGCTTTCCTCGGCGGTGGCATCCAGCTGATCTTCAAAAATGGACTTGGAGTCGTACAGCAGCCGCCCAAGTAAGGTGGACTTACCATCATCCACGGAACCGCAGGTTAAAAACCGCAACTGATCTTTTTCACCCTGTTGTTGCAGATAGTCTGCAACGTCTTTAATCGCTAACATCCTGCTCACCCTTTTCTTGCTAATACGTGGGTTCAGTGGTCGCTGTACACCGGCTCAGAAATAACCTTCCTGCTTTTTCTTTTCCATGGAGCCAACCTGATCCTGATCGATCACCCGGCCCTGCCGCTCCGACTGCCGGCTTTGAAGTAATTCGAGAATAATGGCCTCTACATCCGTTGCATCTGACTCCACCGCAGCGGTCAGCGGGTAACAGCCCAGCGTACGGAAGCGCACCTGCTTTTCTGTCACCTGCTCGCCGGGTAACAATTCCATACGTTCGTCATCCCGCATGATCAGCATGCCGTCCCGCTCAACCACCGGACGGATCGCTGCAAAATACAGCGGTACCAGCGGAATATTTTCCCGGTGGATGTACTGCCAGATATCCAGCTCCGTCCAGTTCGATAACGGAAATGCCCTGACACTCTCCCCCGGCAACACTCTGGGGTTATACAGATTCCACAGTTCCGGGCGCTGGTTTTTCGGGTCCCAGCGGTGGGCTTTACTGCGGAAGGACAACACCCGCTCTTTGGCCCTGGATTTTTCTTCGTCCCGCCGGGCGCCTCCAAAGGCGGCATCAAAGCCGTACTTATCCAGCGCCTGCTTCAGGGCCGCGGTTTTCATAATGTCAGTGTGGACCTGAGAGCCATGGCTGAAAGGGCTGATTTTTCCGGCACCATCCGGGTTGGTATGCACACGCATATCCAGATCCAGGCGTTTGGCGATTGCATCCCGGTATTCGATCATTTCCCGAAATTTCCACTGGGTATCCACATGCAGCAGGGGAAACGGCAGTTTGCCCGGAGCAAAAGCTTTCATCGCCAAGTGCAACAGCACGGCGGAATCCTTACCGATGGAGTACAGCAGAACCGGATTACGGAACTCCGCCACCACCTCGCGGATAATGTGGATGCTTTCTGATTCCAGCCGGTCCAGATGATTCAGGTTCCCGCCGGTGACCGACAACGCCGGTGGTGTCTGATCATCCGATTGTATTATCTGTACAGGATTTAACAGCGCCATACATCACCTCCTGTCAGTCTGTCAGTGTCAGCCGGTGCTGATACAGATGTTCATAATGAGGCAGGCAAAGGTCATACATTCGCCGTGCGTGGTTAGAGGCTTCTGAGATATCCACATACTTGCGTACCTGAGGCTTCAGGCCATCGGAATCCCGCAAATTGGCGTGGAAGGAACCGCCATCCCACCAGCTGACTTCATCCCGCGCTCCCGGCTCCCAACTGAGGGATTCAGGCATAAAGGGAATGCCCACCGCATTACTCCAGCGTTCAACCATGTTGTGCGGGTCTTCCAGCAGGTCGTCGCTGTCCACCACCGGTGGTGGGGTGCCGTCCCGGTCACACAGGTAATCAAACAGCCGGCGCTGTTCCACAAACCCCAGCTCGATCAGGTGCACATCCGGCCAGCGGCCAATCACCGAGGTGACGGTTTTAGCCGGGTCCCGGATCAGGAAGCTGTGGGTAAATTTATCCAGCATGGCATCATCCCACATATGATCAATGTGGTGTGGGAAGTCTTTAATGAATACAGGGCCTTTGGCTGCCGCTGCCTGCAGCTCTTCCCAGGTGCCTTCCAGTGTCAGCCCGGGGGTACGCTTGCTGTCCGCCTGCAGCCTTGGCCACATAGGGTCTTCACCCTGATACCAGGCCTCGCCAAACGGTTCGTGATAACACTGCATATCCCCCCGCTGACGCATCATCCACTCGAATGCTGTAGAAGTTGAGCGGGGAATTCCCCACAGAGCCAGAATCTTATTCATTATTATTCTCCTGTCTGTAAGCGGCTGAGCAGTTGTCCCTGCGAGCCAACCGGGGCAATGCCGAGGGTTTTCATGATGCGCCAGTAAAGGGCGAAGTCGGAGGACACAATAGGCTTACCAATCTCCGCTTCCAGATCCCGGGCAAGGCTGACGGTGCGCTGGGGCAGGCCATCCGCCCGTCGCCAGTTGGGCATACCGATGACCACAACGGCATCAGCGTCCGGTGCCTGTTCGGCCACATAGTTCATCGAGCGGGAAGCCAGATCACCGGGGAAAATCCAGGTGTGATCATTCACTTCCTGCTGGGTTTCATAAAATCCCTGATCCACAAAGTTGCCGGAATAAACCACATCGAAACCGGCCTGTTTGAGAAAACCGACGATACCGTCCCGCCAGTCCGGCCAGTAATACACCACGTTGATGGCAATCTTCTCGGCATTCAGCTCACGAAGCCCTTCCACCAGACACATTCCGGCCATGTGGAACGGTGTCTCATAGGTATCGCTGATACGGTCACAGTAAGCGCGAATATCCGCCGGTGTGGTGCCGGTGCAATGCACCCAGTTGCTGCCCACCTGTCCCACCACGTCCGCACCGCTGTTAGACATACAGTGCACGAACTCTTCCAGCAGGCTGAAGTTATCCTGTCGCTGGCTCAGCTGGTGGCCATAGCCCGGCGCATGGAGTAACCGGCCATGGACACCGACAGTCTCCGGGCTGATGCGCAAAAAGTCCGTTGGGGCCGCGTCAAAGTCCATTGGCGGCGCCGTAAATCCCACCTGATGGGGAAACAGCTTATTGCTCGGGTCAGACCACTTTTCCGGTTTCATATTCAGACTCCTTATTTTTATTCTCTGTCAGGCCAGCATCTGGCCGCCAAAGCCACTGGGGCTTTCAGCAAACACCCGCCGCAGTTGTGCCATTTCCGGTTCACCCAGTTCCGTTGCCGGCGGCGTTTCCAACTGATAGCCACCACTGTTATTGCCTCTCATCAGGGTGGCCGAATCCGGCCCCTGACTCTGTACCATTCCCGGACGGATAAACCTGAATACCAAACCGATACGGTCCTGTGTGCTGCTGTTCGGCTGGCCGCCGTGAATCAGATTGAAATGATGGATCGAATATTCTCCGGGCTGCAGTGCAACATCGGTCACCAGGGCAGAATCACAGTCATATTCCACTTCCTGGCCGACGCTGAGCATATTGTCTGGCGCATAGGTTTTTCTATGGGGTAACAGCCCTATATTGTGGGTCTGGCGAATCACCTGCATGCAGCCGCTCTCCGGCTGGCTGCTGGTCAGCGCAATCCAGACACTGACCAGCCCGTCCTCCGGGCTCAGTCCCCAGTACGGCGAATCCTGATGAAACCCCACCCGTTTATCGCTGCCGGCGGGTTTGTTAAAAATATCCGACGACCAGAGCAGAATTTCATCGCCGAGCAGCGCTGCCACCCGGTCAAGCAATGCTCGCTGGCGGGCTATTTCATAAATCCACGGGGCGACCAGATGGGGTTTGATATAAATTTCACTGCCAAACCGTTGTATTGCCTGTTGCTGGAAGTGGTAATACTGACTGGCATAGCCAGCAGCCTGTTCGGTACTCATCAGGCGCAGGGGGAAAACAATTCCATCGTTTACAAAGCGGTTCTGAATTTCAGAAGCGCTTATATTTTCAAGAGAGTTGTGTATTTCCATATCCCCCCCGATAGGCTATTTTCTGAACATATTGAAAATGTAACCGAAGACTTCCCCGGCGAAAATTGCCGATTTGTGAGACCTTTGATACCGGATTTGATATGACCAGACAGCGCTACAGAATTCCCTCCACCAGTGCCTTAGTGGCCTTTGAATCGGCCGCCAGACACTGTAATTTCAGCCATGCAGCGCAGGAGCTATACACCTCACAGTCCGCCATCAGCCGCCATGTGGCGGGGCTTGAGTCCCGTCTGGAAGTACGCTTATTTGAACGTCAGAAACAAAAACTCAGCCTGACTGAACAGGGGGAATACTTTTACCGGGTAGTGGTGGACAGCCTCAATCAGATCCAACAGGCCGCCACTGACATTGCCAAAACAGCAGAGCATGAACAGCTGACAATTGCCTGCACCCATGAAATTTCCCACCTGTTTCTGATGCCCCGTTTTGCCAGCCTGCAACAGGCCGTCGGTGAACAGACCCAGATCCGCATCATGACTTACGAATACGACGCGCTGGCAGCGTCATTCGACCCGCAGATTGATGTCTATTTCAGTTATCAGGTCAGCGCGGCTGATCAGGAAAATGCTACCCGGGTCTTTCATGAAGCCCTGATGCCGGTGTGCTCCCCGGCCTTTGCCAGAGAACACGAAGACACATTGCAGGAAGATCTCAGCCACTGGCAGGTACTGCCGTTTTTAAAACTCACCAAACGCAATATGGGCTGGTCTACCTGGGAAAACTGGTTTGAGCATCAGCAACAATCCTGCGAACCTAACTTCACCGGATTCGATAACTACGTTTACTTACTGGAAGCTGCCACCGCCGGTAAAGGTATCGCGATGGGCTGGCGGGGACTGGTCGAGCGCTATCTGGAAAGCGGCGCACTGGTGGCGTTATCCGCTGACTATCTGACGCTGGAGAGCGGCCTGTATGCCAAACTCACCAGCCACGGCAGAGACCGGATATGCGCCCGCCATTGCCTGCAGTTTCTGCAGGAACAGGCATTACCCTGACTGAACCGGTGTGCACAATGGGTATCTGGCTCAGTTAAGCTCAGGATCCCGCCAGAACTTAGTGCCCTTCAGGGTGGCCTGTAATGCCAGCCCGGTATCCGTCACCTGATAGAGGGTCATGTCCCCCAAAGGAATACCTCCACCAGCCTGCCCACCGGTGTAAGAAGCTTTTGCTGCGGCATCCGCCTCGGCACTGAACACAAAGCCCTTTTCAACAAAATCCCGGTAGGCTTTAGCGGTATGGAAAACAAACAGGGCCCGGAAATCCTTCACCCCCAACCCGACACCAACACCGGCTTCCCCCATTTTCATATAGGTGGGCCGCCCGCCGGATTTTGCCACCCCAAAGCCACCACCGGCAGCCACCAGAAATATTTTCAGCTGAGTATTACTAAATACGGCATATCCCGGTGAAGAAGACACATGAGAGCGGGCTTGCGGGCTAACGGCATAAATATCCCTCAGCACCTGATCGTGCATCTGTTCGATGGTGGCACGTTTATCTGCCGAGGTTGTGCCCGTTGCGGTACAGCCGGCCAGCACCAGTAAGGCGCAGGCCAGCAAAATCTGGAAAATACGTTGTTGCAGCATGGTCCTCACCTGCGAGCTTTGCTAACTGAATACTTACAGCATAGTTCGCTACAGAGAAAGCCAACACTATTGCACCGACCAGACTACCGATACTTTACAGTCATTCGGCTGAGGTCATTGCAGCCCATGCCTGCTTTTCTACCAGAATCAGTTCTTTATATTGTTCCTTCATATCCCAGATTCCGTCAAATCCCTTCGGCATAAAGAACACATCGCCTTTTTTGAAGGTTCTTACATCTCCTTCCATCGGCTCTAAGGTTACTGAACCTTCCAAGACTAAAACCATCTGATCAAATGGATAGTCTTCCAGTTTCAGAGTTCCCGGCATTGACAGCCACACAACCCCAACAAGTTCATTACCCTGAAAAACGACCTGCTCCCAGTGTCTCAAATCACCTGCAACTTTCATTTCTTCAGGCCACTCAGGAACCGGAAGCATCGTTTCAGCGTTTAAGTCCTTATGATCAGTTAAGATATCTGCAAAACCGATCAGGGTCTGCGAAGATATTTTTTCCTGAGCAAACACCCCCGAATAAAGAGCCAGCCCGACAGTTAAAATAATTGCTTTCAGCTTCATATCAGTTTCCTTATTTTCAATCTATTTTTATCGGTAGCGATACGTCTCTTCGTACCAGCAATCAAAAATCTGAGAGTCATATTTCAAACAAAACATCTGTACGGATAATGTATTTTGATCCCTGTAAAATTTCCTCGGAACCGTGCAAACAGTGCAGTGGATGACTTCCGTGGGGGAAACAAAGCACACTGCCCGCGGGTGTGCGGATATCAATCCGTTCAGTTTTCTTACTGTGGGTTTCAGGGTTTAAATAGTCATGATTTCTGACCCAGAACTGGGTAGCGCCGCCCTCAAAATCTTCACTCAGTAAAATAAGGAACGTCATCCGGCTCCACCGGTCCGGGTAAGCGTCATGCAGAAGCTGGTTATTCACCACCCGGCTGCCGGGCCAGTCGCCATCGGTATGCCGCTTGAAATAGTCACCTTTTTCATAGCGATAAAAGCGGAAGCGGGCATTTATACCCACCGGCTTTTTACCTGAAAATACATTACCGGGATCTCCCATTAAGGTGTGAACCCGCTGCCACAATATGCCGTCCGTCAGTTCATCCACGACCCAGGTTACATTGTGGTTATGCCGGACCTGACGGGGCAGTGAAACAGCGGCGTCCTCCAGATACCCTAGAGATTCAGTTAGCTGTATAAAGCGTTCACATTCTTCTTTGCTCAAGACGTTATGCAGTTGAAACGCTCCCGGTACAGCAGGAACATCTGTACGGGTAATCTCCCAGTCAGCCTTTTCTGCCAACTGCACAGGATTGACGTCCCGGTTTGCCCAGGTAGGTAACGCCGGGTGCTCAGCCCCGGGTTCCTTAGCGACGACGTAAAAGTTATCTGTAACCATGCTTTCACCTGTTTGTTAATGACTCAAAACTCTGATCTGGGCGAATTGCTGATGGCCGGCAGGTGATCCGTGATAACCGTAACCGCTTTGTTTCGCACCGACCCACGGGCTTTCACCACTGCCACCGACACCCTGATTAATAGCCACCATGCCGGCTTCCAACTGGTCAGCAACCGCCTGCGCACCCGCCTCGCCAAACACCACAGCGCCTAACCCGTAGACAGAGTTATTCGCCCGGTTAATCGCTTCTTCAGGTTTACTGAAACGGCTGATAGCAATCACAGGTCCGAATGTTTCTTCTTTCTCAACCAGCATCTGCGGCCTGATATCTGTCAGCACCGTTGGCCGGATAAACGGCGGTGACTGATGCAGCTCACCTAAACGCAGCTGTGCTCCCTGATCCACAGCATCCCGGATATGCGTCATAATTTTGCGGTGCTGTTTTTTATTAATCACCGGTCCGATCTGAACATTACTCTCATTCCAGGCGCCGGCCCGGAATTCAGACGCAATCTGAACAACCCGGTTCTCAAACTCTTCAGCGATCGCTTCATCCACATAAATCCGCTCGGTCGAAGTACACATCTGACCGGTGTTTTCCAGACTGCTTCCGACAGCAAAATATGCCGCCGCTTCGATATTGGCGTCTTTCATAACGATCATCGGATCATTGCCGCCAAGCTCCATGATCAATCTTTTTAAACCGCCCGACGCCCGTGACATGATGTCCTTTCCGGCTGCCATCGAACCGGTAAACGCAACCAGATCGACAGCACTTTCAACGAGCGCTTTACCGGTCTCCCCGTCACCATGGACAATCTGCAATACGTCATCAGGCAGGATTTCGTTTAACAGCTCGCAGAATGCATGTGCTATCAACGGCGTTTCTTCCGATGGTTTAAACACCACACTGTTGCCCGCGATCAGGGCCGGCACAATCAGGTTGCAAGCCATTGCCACCGGGTAGTTCCAGGGGGAAATAACAGCAGCAACTCCCAGTGGCTGATACTGCAGTTCAGTATTGCTGCTTACCTTTTTGCTTTGCAGGGATTCAAAAGCCTGTTCAGCGACGAAACCGGCGGAATAAACAGAACCGCCAACTTCGGAAACTGAACGCCGGAGGTCTTTACCCATCTCCTGGCTCAGGAGTAAACCAAGTTCCTGAATATGTGGCTCGAGATGCGTAAATGCGGCTTTTACCAGGTCCAGCCGTGCCTGCGGCCGCAGGCGACGCCAGTACTGCCCAGCAGTTTTCGCATTGGCGATAACCTGCTCCAGCGCTTCAGGTCCGGTTACGGATACTTCGCCCAGCAGCTTGCCATTACTGGGATCAAAGGATTGCAGTTTTCTATTCATCATAATGTTTACTGCCAGATGTCTTAAAAGATAACCAGGCCGTCCCTGGCCTGCCGGTTTACGACCGGTATACCGGATAATCCGTATACCCCTTGTCGGTACCGCCATACATGGTTACCGGATCCACATCATTGAGGGGCCATTCATTGCGGATACGTTCCGGTAAATCCGGATTCGCGATGAACGGACGACCGAAGCCAAAAATATCGCCGTTACCTGCCTGCAGCACCCGAAGGGCTTTATCGGCAGAATATTTTCCGGCATACATAATGCGGCCACTGAAGGTTTCACGAACTTCCTGATAGAAGTTTTCAGGAAGATCCGGGGCGTTATCCCAGTCAGCTTCAGCCAGCGAGAGATAAGCAATACCCGCCTGATCCAACAGCCTGATTGCCTCGATGTAAGTGGTGTGCGGATCGCTTTCAACCAGCCCCAGATACACCCTGTCTTCATCGGTGCTTTCAAACAGTGGCGCGAACCGCACCCCCAACCGGTTACTGCCAACAACGTCAGAGACAGCCGTCACAATTTCTTTAAGAAAGCGCAGACGGTTTTCAAGGCTGCCACCGTATTCATCGTCCCGCTGATTGGTGTGTTCAGAGATAAACTGATTCACCAGATAGCCATTGGCACAGTGCAGTTCAACACCGTCAAAACCTGCTTCCATCGCATTACGTGCTGCCTGTGCATAAAGCTGCACCAGCTCTTTTACTTCTTCCGTTGTCAGTGCACGGGGTTCACTCGGGTCAGCCAGTGCACCTTCACCGGGCCCGGTCTCAATGAAAACTTTAACCGCATCTGCACGGATCGCTGATGGTGCAACCGGGGCGGCATTATCCGGTTGCAGTGAGGTATGCGAAACGCGCCCTACATGCCAAAGCTGCGCAAAAATAATGCCCCCCTTGTCATGTACTTCCCGGGTAACTTTCTTCCAGCCTTCAATCTGATCCTGTGAGTGGATACCTGGCGTCCAGGCATACCCCTGCCCCCGGGGTTCAATCTGAGTACCTTCAGTTACCATAAAACCGGCACCAGCCCGCTGTCCGTAGTAATCAGCCATCAGGTCATTGGCAATATTGCCTGGCTGAGTACTACGCGACCGGGTCAGGGGTGGCAGTACAACACGGTTTTTCAGGGTGTATGGCCCCAGATTAATTTCGCTGAATAACGCTTCATTTTTCATCATGTATTCCTGTAATCACTTAATCTGCTATACGTTTAAAAAAGTCCCAGCGGCTTTTCACTAAGGCTGATAAAGACATTTTTCTTTTGTGTATAAGCTTCAATCATCGACTTATGGGTCTCACGCCCAATGCCGGATTTTTTGTAACCGCCAAACGGCGCATGCGCGGGTAATTCGTGATAGGTATTCACCCAGATCCGACCGGTTTCCACGCCTTGCGCGACACGTAATGCCCGGTTGATATCCTGAGTCCAGACCCCGCCCGCCAGGCCATAATCTGACTGGTTTGCCATCGCGATCACTTCTTCCTCAGAAGAAAACGGAATAACAACAACCACTGGTCCAAAAATTTCTTCCTGAGCAACTTTCATCGAATTATTCGCATCGGTGATAATGGTCGGTTCAATGTAAAAACCATTTTCCAGCCCGGGCTTTTCAAGCCGCCGGCCACCCGTCAGAATCTTTGCGCCTTCGTTTTTAGCGATTTCGATATAGCCAAGAATGCGGTTCATTTGTGCTTCACTGATCTGGCTGCCCATCTGAGTATCCGGATTCAGCGGGTCGCCCACTCTTACCGCCTCAAATTTCTCTTTCAGCTCCGTAACAAAGCGATCAAAAATACTTTTGTGAACGAACAGCCGGGCGCCGGACTCACATACCTGCCCCTGATTTAGCAGAATGGATAAAGCAGCACCTTCCAGTGATTTTTCCCGGTTCGCATCGGGAAATACGATGTTCGCTGACTTGCCCCCCAGCTCGAGAGTTGCCGGTATCAGTTTATCCGCCGCCGCTTTGGCAACGTTGTAGCCAATGCCGGTTGAGCCGGTGAACGCGAGCTTTTCAATATCAGGGTGATCCAGCAAAGCCTGGCCAGCCTCAGCGCCAACGCCAGTGATAACGTTCACCACTCCGGCAGGCAGCACCGCCCGAAAGATTTTCGCCAGTTCCAACAGGCTGGTCGAAGTCATTTCAGACGGTTTAATTACCACCGTATTTCCGGTAGCGATGGCCGGCGCGATTTTCCAGGCTGCCATCAACAATGGGTAGTTCCAGGGAATAACCTGGCCAACAACCCCCAGCGGCTCACTGAAAACAAGGCTCATGGTTTGCTCATCTATCATGACCGCTTCGTCGCTGTGGGAGCGGATCACACCGGCAAAATACCGGAAATGATCAATCGCTAACGGAATATCAATACCGCTTGTTTCCCGGATAGGTTTGCCTGTTTCCAGTGCTTCCAAGTGAGCAAAGTAATCTTTCTTTGCTTCAAGCATATCGGCTATTTTGAGCAGTGCGTTCTGACGCTCAACGGAAGAAGTTCGTTTCCAGACCGGGAAAGCTTGCCTGGCTGCCTGAACAGCTGCGTCCACGTCACTGGCATCCGCTAAAGGTATGCGAGTAAGTAATTCACCAGTCGCAGGATTGAAACTGTCCATCGTACGGCCAGTACTGCTATCAACCCATTCGCCGGCAATAAACAGCTGGTAAGTATCCTGTGGGGAAAAGTGAGTAACCGCTTGATTCATATCTGTCTCCAGGTCGTTAGTTGAAAAACTCCGGGGCCGTATTCGGACAAAACCGGATTTAACTGGGTTTCGAGATGGTGGGAATAGTAGAGAGACATGGATACAATTAGAAACAACTTGTCATTGTTAAGGCTACAATTATGAATGGTGTAAGTCGGCTGGACCTTAAGCAACTGCGGATACTGGAATTACTCCTGCAGGAACGGAATTTATCCCGCGTCGCTGAAAAGATGGGGCTTACGCAACAGGCTATCAGTGAACAGTTACGTAAGTTGAGAGATACGTTTAATGACCGGCTTTTTGTGCGTCAGGGAAATCAGATGGTGCCGACCCCGATCGCTGAGCAACTGGGCGGTAAGGTCAACGGTATTTTGCAGGACATTGAATCATTACTGACCCCTGAAACCTTTAACCCCGCTACTTATACGGGTGTATTCAGTATCAGCGCGACCGATTATGCAATTCAGGCGATTCTGCCCCAGTTATTAGAAGTAATCCGCCGTTCAGCACCGGAACTGAAAGTTATCGTGAGGGATTTTGAGTCGGATAATCTCAACAGCTTAATGGCCTCCGGTGAAATTGATTTAGCACTCACCTTCCCGAGCTTTATTCCTGATAACCTGCCGTATAAATTATTGTTTGAAGAGCAGCATGTGTGTATTGCCGGGAAAAACTCTCCCCTGAAAGACCGGCAATTAACTCTGGCTGATGTTGCCGGACTCCCCCAACTGATCATCTCCCCTTCACGTGCAAACCTGAGGGGATCACACGATGAATGGTTCGCCATGCAGGGGCTGAAAAGAAACATTGTCATGTCTGTTCCCAGCTTTTCTGCTGCACCGGATATTATGGCGGCCACGGATGTCATTGCATTTTATCCATCCAGACTCTTGCCGAATGAAAAGGTTATCCCGTTGCACCTGGACAACAAGACCCCTAAATTTGAAGTGGTTGCTGCATGGCACAGCCGGTCTAATCACAGCCAGTTACACATGTGGGTTGTGGAGCAGCTTAAACTGCTTTTCAGATAACAGAATCTTTGCCAGCAGATTGAATTCCCCTGAACAAAAATGCCCGGACCTGCATGCCGGGTATTCTGACGTCAGGTTAGCCCTTACCCGATATCATGCCTTTCCGACCAGATTCGAAGATCATCTAATATCTTCAGAGCGCTGTTACCAAACTCTGTAAGTTCATAAGTCACCGCGACCGGCCGGTCATTGATAACCGTCCGGATGACCATTCCCCTTGATTCCAGCTCTTTCAGTCGCTGGTCGATGATTTTCTTACTGGCGCCCCCCAGCATTCGGGTCAGATCATTAAAGCGCACAGGCCCGTCTTTAAGATGATAAATGATTGATCCTGTCCATTTCCCGCCGATAAGCCGCATCCCTTTTTCAATAGCGCAGGGTTCAAGGCAAGCATTAAAAACTTTTTTCTTACCATAACTGTCTGTTTTTACGTAGCTTTCCATATAAACCCATCACTTTAACCAGTGGTTACCAAAAGTAAACTAATTGAAAAGATAAACCAGGTTACCAAAATATACCTCATTCTTGTACTTACCACTGACAATAACGGATGCACACATGAGTAATATTCTGATAATCAACGCCCATCACCCTTACCCCTTTGCCGAAGGCTCTTTAAACAGTGCTTTAGTCCGGCTAGCTGAAGAGATCCTGCACAGCAAAGGCCATCATACCCGCGTTGTTGATATCAGCGCCGGCTGGGATGTTGATCAGGAACTGGAAAATCATTTATGGGCCGACACAATTATTGTGCAATCCCCTGTTAACTGGATGAGCGTTCCATGGACATTCAAAAAATACATGGACGAAATCTACACCGCGGGCATGAGCGGTACGTTATGTGAAGGTGACGGGCGTCACAGTGACCGGCCAAAAGAAAACTATGGCGCAGGCGGCATGCTCAAAGACAAGAAATACATGCTTTCTCTTACTTTTAACGCCCCTGAAGAGTCGTTCAATGATCCGGATGAATATCTGTTTCAGGGCAAAAGCGTGGATGATCTGTTCTTTCCTGTCCACATGAATTTCCGCTTTTTTGGAATGACGGCATTACCTACGTTCGCATGCTTTGACGTCATGAAAAACTTTGAGTCTGAAAAGTATTTCTCACTGTTCTCAAGACATATCGCTGACCAGTTTTGACCACAGGAAAACACTATGTTGAATAGCCTCTTACCTTTAACGAAAGGTTTATTTACAGGTGCACTTCTGACGGTGGCTGCACTGACGTTCGCCGAAGATAAGCCCGCGCACATTGCTTCACCGGAACAGTACACGCTGTTACTGGAAAATGACTCGGTTCTGGTTTTAAAGATGGTTTTGCAACCCGGTGAAGCCGATGCTCAACACCATCATCAGGATGAAACCGTATATTTCCTGAAAGGTGGCCACTTAACGATTACCGAAGGTGATCAGACGCTCAATATCAGCGTACCTGACGGCCATACGATGTGGCACGAAGCATGGACACATCAGGTCACCAATACCGGCAACAGTGAAGTTATCGCCATCATCGTTGAAGCACGCCGGTAAGCTGAAAGTAGCCCCGTACAACGCTTTTTATTGATTTATATAGATTAAAAAATACACACCCTGCCCGGAGATGCATAATGTTTACGTATCACACCACCGAAACTGCGCCGGAAAAATCACAGCAGTTAATTGCACAATCACAAAAATCGATGGGGTTAGTGCCTAACCTTCACAGAATACTGGCTGAAGCCCCGATCACTTATGAGATTTACAACTCAGCCTTCGGCCTGTTTATGAAAGAAAGTTCATTTTCACCGCTGGAACAGCAAGTGGTATTCATGACGGCAAACTATGAAAACAACTGCCACTATTGCATCCCCGGACATACCTGGATGATGCATCACGCCAATATGCCCGAAGAAGTGATCGAGGCACTGAGAGAAGGTAATCCCCTTCCTGATCCTAAATTACAGGTACTGCATGAGTTCACTAAAAATCTGTTAAATGACCGCGGACATATCGGCAACGAAAAGCTTGAAAGCTTTCTCAGTGCCGGTTATTCAAAGCAGCAAGCGTTAGAAGTGTTGACAGGCTTAGCAGCAAAATTAATCTCGAACTTCACCAATGCTCTGGCAGGTACAGAACCGGATGACGCTTTTAAACAATACAGCTGGACACACCCAGCCAACCGATAGTCCGGCATTGCCTGACCGTTATCACTGAGCAATATGTGTTTAATGGCTGAGATGCTCTGCTCCGTGTTGTAGGAGCAGGGCATCGAAATCGTTCTCTGATCAGGTTCATGAGCCGTGCAAAACAGCCGGTCAAACAGTGACGGGATACCCAGTACCCGCAGGCCGTTTCAGATCATTTCCACCTGACGTTCTTGTGAATTGAAGAACTTGTAAACCGACTCTCAGCGAAACTGTTCCAGCTGCTGGCGGGCGAAGTTCTGCAAATACTGCATCAGCTCGGCCGAGCAGGCCATTGAAGTGGTTTCGTCGCCACTGAGCAGAGCCTGCAACTGACGTACATAGAGATCAGTACAGTAGGCCTGATCCTCATCGGTGGCATAGTAATACCAAAAACGCCGGGACAAGCCCTGGGTCGACTTGATTGAGTCGAGGATAAATTCGTTCTTGGAAGAGTCCGCCAGAATATTATGGATTTCCCGCAACTGGGCCATAAAGCCTTTGCGGTCACCGTTATCCAGCGCCTGCAGGGCATCAATCACCGGTGTAATTCGGGCGCGGTCTTCATCCACCATACGCTCGATGGCTTTTTCGATGCACAGCCGTTCCATCATGCTGCGGGGTTCCAGCAGCTTCAGCATGGTCATGGGGTTAAGTTCAGGAATAACGACGCCGGCACGGGAGAGGCGTACCAGATTTTCATTGGCCAGCCGGGTCAGTGCTTCGCGGACCGGGGTTCGCCCCAGGTCCAGGTATTCGCTGACCTCAGTTTCTGTCATCACAGAACCCGGTTCCAGATCACAGCTGATAATGGCTGCTTCCAGCAGTTCAGCGGCAAGTTCCGCCTTGGTCTTTTTTTCCAGAGATGTTTGCATGCTGGGATTATATCGGAAATCGACATAATACCCAGCGGTTTCATCCCAGTCGGTGGCCATTTTAATGCCTGTGGAAAAACAGCCGGTTAGGGCTGTTTATCCAGTTCCTCAAGGAACTTATCCAGTTCAACGGCATTCATCTCCACGGATTCGGCAATCCCCGGGAATGCCCCTTCTTCCACATCCGCCCGGAATTCCTTCAGGGCGGCAATCCGTTCACGGCGCATCTGTTCGCGGATCTCAAAGAAGTTACGGTAACTACGTACATGCCGTGGCGGATTTTCCGTTTCACCGACGATGTCATCGGTAAACAGGAACATCACATCCCCGCCGGAGCCGGCCCCGATAGAGGTGGTCACCAGCTTGGTTTTCATGTTGATGGCCGCCAGTACTTCTGTCGGTACTACTTCTACCTCGACTGCCCAGGCTCCGGCGTCTTCCAGCCGTTTAAACTGCCGATACAACTCCATGGCTTCTTCCGCAGTGCGGCCAAAGGCGCGCAGGCCACCGATCCAAGTGGATTTACGGGGAATCAGCCCCGCATGACCCATTACCGGCATATCGAAGCTGGCAAGTTTACTGACCATCTCCAGATTACGGATGGTATAAACCGCATCCGCCCCCCCTTCCATTGCCTTAAAAGCACCGTTAATCACTGCTTCTTCCTGATAGTAATCCGTCAGTTGCAGCGCCGCGGTAATAAAGGTGTGCGGTGCAGCGGCACGGGTCACTGCCAGGTCATCAGCAATAATGCTGATCATATCGATGCCGGCGGCTTCAGCGGCGGCCGCTTCTTCAGCATTCACAGCGGTCACCTGTGTCAGCTTCGCGCCTCCCTTGTGAGCAGTCAGATCGGCGGCGGTCCAGTTACGCAGACCGAATTCGCCGCCGTAGGTATAAATCTTTTTCATTACAACATCCTCAGCGGGTTCAGAATTCGCGGTTCAGCAGGCCGTCTTCAAACGGATAGCGGGACAGGGTGATCGGGCCGGATTCGGTCACCAGCACCTGATTTTCCAGTTTGATGCCTTCGTTGCCGCCGATTTCACCGACGTAGCTTTCCACGCAGATCACCATGCCGGCTTCAAGCTGGCCGTCGAAATGAAATTGCTCATCCGCCGGGTAGTAGACCACCGGCCACTCATCCCCCATGCCCAGACCATGGCACAGGGCCGGATAGGTCTGCTGACCAATGGCTTCCGGCTGAATATAGCGGTTGGCGATAATGTCGTTGAAGTCCGCCCCCGGCTGCATCAGTTCAGTGTTGTGCTGAATCTCTTCCCATGCCTGGGTATAGAGCATGCGCTGATGATCAGTGGGCTTGCCCGGCCCGCAGTGGAACGCCCGGGATATATCAGCACCGTAGCCAAACGGGCCGATCATGCCGCAGTCGAAACACACCAGATCACCGGCGCGGATCATCCGCGAACCGGCTTCCTGCTGCCAGGGGTTGGTACGTTCACCGGAGGCCAGCAGGCGGTATTCAATCCATTCACCGCCCCCTTCAATGTTCGCCTGCCACATATGCGACCACAACTGCACTTCAGTGATGCCATTGACCAGCGCA
The DNA here is from genome assembly GCF_017051665.1 of Aliamphritea spongicola. Classification (NCBI taxonomy): domain Bacteria; kingdom Pseudomonadati; phylum Pseudomonadota; class Gammaproteobacteria; order Oceanospirillales; family Oceanospirillaceae; genus Aliamphritea; species Aliamphritea spongicola. Next base: position 56,215 of record NZ_JAFIDL010000006.1, on the reverse strand, counting down.
TTACGCATGCGGGTCATGCCGTCTTCCGCCACGGCGATGGTCTGGTTCATGCAGAGGATCTCTTCGGCGCTTTTGATCTTCCGCGCCATGGCCAGCGGCGCACCGGCATCCAGCACCTCCAGCCCGACACTCTGAAAGGCAATGGTGCCTTCCGTGCCAGCCTTTTCCAGACCAATACGCGGGTTACCGCCACCGTACTGGTCCATCAGCTCTTTAATCTGCAGGGCCCATTTACGGCACCATTCTTCATGTCGGCTGCCGGCAAACATATAGCTGACCGGTAACAGGTCATCACGGATCACATCAATGGTTTCCAGCTGACTGCCGGTATAGCGGCCCGGGGATGAATCGAAATACACCACCGGCCCTTCCGCCGGTACAAACAGATAGCCGGCATGGATATGGGTCTGAAACAGGGCACAATTACGCACCCCGGTGGCATAACGGATCGACAGCGGATCAGTCAACAGTACACCGCCCAGATTGTGCAGTTTGATTTGTTCACGCAGACGTTCCTGGCGGTAACGGCGCAGCCGTGGCATATCCAGCATCGCTTCGGTATCTGTCAGCTGTGTCGGCGGGGTAATCCAGGCCGCTTCCTCCAGTGTCATTGGCTGGGGGTTGGCGGCAATGCCGGTTTCGTAATCAGATGCTCGGTTCATTATTTTTGACTCTTAATTGTTTTTGTTATGGTTCTGCGGGCGCGCCTGATAAGGCAATAACGATGCCCGTCAGAGTTTCAGCAATTTTTTCAGGGAGATACTGTCATCCGCCAGCATTTCAAAGGGTGGATTCTTACCCTGCTGGAGTAACATCTGGCCAACGCGGACATCTTTGGCAACGGATGTGCCTTTGCCCCAGCCCACCACGCCGGTCAGAACGCCGTCACTGTGGATAAAGTAAATCACCTTGCCTTCAGCTGCCGATCCCCGGCTGATCAGCTGTGCCTGACTGTCGAACATACCTGCCACCTGAAATGACCAGTCGTACTGATCTGACCAGAGCCAGGGGACTGCGTCGTTTTTAACCGCCTGTATCTCAGAACAGGCATCAGCACAGGCATCAGCACAAATAGCAGCGGCAGCAATAGCCCCCTGCAGATTGGCGTTCTGCCAGGACTCAAGGCGAACCGCCCGCTGATAATGGCCGTGATAGCTGTTGGCACAGTCACCGATGGCGTAAATATGCGCATTGCCGGTGCGGCAATGCGCATCGGTGCAGATGCCGTTATCCACCGCCAGCCCGGCCGCTTCCGCCAGTTCGGTGTTGGGAATCAGGCCAATGCCGACAACCGCAATGTCCACGTCAATCAGTTGGTCTTCCAGCTGAATGCCGCTCAGACGGTCCGTGCCGACAAAGCCCTCCAGGCGGGCGTTACAGTGAAACTCCACCCCCTGGTCTTCATGCAGGGCGACTACGTCGGCAGCAATGGTTTCCGGCAGGCTGCGCTGCAACACCCGCGGTGCTGCTTCTATCACGCAGACTTCCAGCCCCATTTGCCGGGCGCTGGCCGCTACTTCCAGGCCAATAAAACCACCGCCGATCACCGCCAGTTTTCTATACTGTTTCAGTTCGGCAGCCAGCCGGGTACCGTCACCGTGGCTGCGCAGGTAGTGCACACCGGGCAAGGCTTTACCCGGTAGCTGACGGGGACGGCCACCGGTGGCCAGTATCAGGTGGTCATAGTGGATTACCTGACCGTCACCCAGTTTTACCCGCTGTTCCTGTGGCAGAATCTGCTCTGCCCGGCTCCCCAGCATCAACTGAATATTGTGGGTATCGTAGGCAGGTAAATCCCGCACCAGAATGTCGGCGAGGTTTTTCTCGTCGCGCAATACAGCTTTGGATAACGGTGGCCGTTCATAGGGCGGCAGGGCTTCTTCACCGATGATGCACACCGGGTCACTGTAGCCTTTTTCCCGCAGGGCAAACGCCGCGCTGGCCCCCGCCTGCCCGGCCCCGATAATCAGGGTGCCAACTTTCAGTTCAGTCATGCAGAAACCTCTCAGACGATCTGAATGTAAATCTGATCACCTTCCACTTTCACCGGATAGGTCACCAGGTCCTCACACACCGGGGCACTCAGCGCCTTACCGGAGGATATTTCAAACCGTCCCTGATGCAGCGGACATTCAATGACATTGCCGATCACCAGTCCGTCTTCCAGATGCTGCACTTCATGGGTGCAGTAACCGGCGGTGGCAAAAAAGCCGTTATCGGTATTGTAGATAGCATAGGTTTTGTCTTCGTGATCGAAACGGATCAGATCCTCTTCGTCGATATCATCAGTGGCACAGGCCAGCACCCAGTCAGTCATAATTTATTCCTCACAGCATCGCTCTTATTGATGTTCTTATGGTTGTTATGTTGTTCCGGTGAGACGTCAGGACATTTCCTGCAGGTCCGGTGTATTGATCATGTGCGGTGCCTGACGGATACTCGCCGCCCGGGTCGAACCGCCCATGGAACGGCGCCAGACCACCTGCAGCACTTCCAGATTAGTGCGGATAAAGCCCGGGTCCGGTTGTGGAATCTGGTCTTTAATCTCGGCATTGAGGTTTTCCAACTGATGAAACGGCACCATCGGATACAGGTGATGTTCAATGTGGAAGTTCATATTCATGTACAGGAAACGACCCAGCCAGTTACTGGTAAACGAGCGGGTGGACTTGCAGATATCCACATCGTTTTCCTGCATTTCCACGTGCTGGATCAGGGTGAACAGCAGCATCACCGGCGCCCCCAGCAAACGTGGGATGATGATGAACCACAGTGGCCACATGATGCCGGCCAGCGCCATGCCAAACAGGCTGGCATAGACCGCCAGGCAGATACGTGCGCCCCACTTCAGCTTACCCAGCTCAGAGGCCGGGGTGTAATCCAGCACCTCAGCATCAAACTTGCCCAAAGCATTGCGAACGAACAGGCGGGTTTCGTAGACATACAAAGCCCAGCCGGTGATCTCCAGCAGCCAGCCTTTGAAATTCATCGGCGTAGCAAATGGCATCTGAGCATCTTTGCCTTCAATCCAGGTGTAGGTGTGGTGCCGGGCATGGGCAAAACGACGATGATTTGGCTCTTCGTAATACAGCAGTGAAGAAATCCACAGCAGGGCTTCATTCAGGCCACGGGTACGAAAAGCGGAGCCGTGGGCACATTCGTGGGATAACGCATAGCTGGGCACCGTCAGGAAGATGCCGTACAGGAACATGGCCGGCCAGTGCCAGACAGTGCCAATACTCAGGTATACGCCGTAACCGGTGATCAGCAGAAATGCTACCCACTGGGCCAGCCAGATCAGGCCCGGTTTGTCGCTGCGGCGCATCAGCGCTTTGAGATTTTTCTTGGGGACGCTAATGCCGGAAGAAGCAGCATTGGTGGCTTGATAGTCAGTCATAGGAACTCTTCATCACGTTATTGTTTTTCTGAGTTCAGTAGAAAACAGCCGCTGAAAAGTGACAAACGATGATTTTACTGTTATCACATTACTCAAACTTATGCATAAGTTGGCCATTACAAAAATAACAACAAATATCAGGAAATTGCTGTGAATAAACTGCCCCCGGTGCAATGGTTGCGTTCCTTTGAAGCGGCCGCCCGGCACCTGAGTTTTACCCAGGCCGCCAGCGAACTGCATGTCACCCAGTCGTCGGTCAGCCAGCAGGTAAAGCTGCTGGAAAACCATCTGGGGGAATCCCTGTTCATCCGCCGGGTACGCAGCCTGGAGCTGAGTGAAGCGGGACGTCTGTACCTGCCCTGGGTGCAGCAGGCATTCGAAACCCTGCGTCAGGGCACCGAACTGTTTACCGGCAAGGACCACCAGCAGGCCATTACCGTGCGGGCGAATATTGCCTTTATCACCTTCTGGCTTGCCCCCCGTTTACCGGACTTCTACCAGCGTTACCCAGATATTCAGACCAGCCTGACCACCATGATCTGGCAACGGGAATACGGGCTGGGCGAGGAAGACCACGTGGAAATACGTTTCGGTAAAGGGGACTGGCAGGTGGATGACTTATACCCCTTTCCCCGCCAGACCTGTTTCCCGGTGTGTACGCCGGAAATTGCTGCTCAGCTCAACTCCCCTGCTGATATCTTCAATTTCAACCGCTGGGAGACTCAGGGGTCCGCAGACCGCTGGGAAAACTGGCTCAGCTATGCCGATTGCGAAGCACAGGGCAGCCAGCCGGTACACTCCACCTCTACCTTTGTGGTCTCCATGGATATGGCCCGGCGGGGGCTGGGTATCGCCCTGGGCCATCCGCTGGTCTGTGCGGATTTACTGGCCAGTGGCGAACTGGTCAAGCCTTTCGACATCAACATGCCCATGGAAGAAAACTACTACCTGCTCAGCCCGGCGGACAACGAACGCAATGCCAGCGGCCGGACCTTCTGCAACTGGGTGAAAGCCTTCTTCCCTGACGCAGAATAATCCTGCCGTGGCAGGACTGGTCCCCTGATACTTCCGGGGCTCACTGCCCCGGCAGCGCACATTCCCTGACCAACTCCCAGTTCAGGTCTACCCCCAGCCCCGGTAATTCTGAACGCACAGCAATCATGCCGTCATCGTCCAGCTGATGAGGGTTCAGCGCCAGCTGCCGGCGCAATTCCGACGGGCTGGTGGAATACTCAAGTGGTTCACAGATTGTTTGCGCAGCAAGAAAATGGGCGTTTACGGCAATGGTGATATCCGTGTTATAGCCATGGGGAATGATCCGGCTGTCGGTATCCGCCAGGGTGTTCTGTAACTTCATCACTTCACTGACACCGCCGAACATGGTGATATCCGGCTGAGCAATATCCACTACCCCGGCATCCAGCCAGGGCTGATATTCCCGCACGGTGGTCAGCCCCAGATCTCCCACCCCCAGCGGCAAATGGGTTCTCTGTTTCAGACGTTGGTGGTCCCCCGGGTTATCCAGTGGAAACGGCGCTTCCAGCCATTTGATATCCAGCGCTTCCAGCAGGTCAACAAAGGGTTCCAGCTGGGCGTAATGCTGGAACTCCAGCGCCACATCCAGCATCAGTTCAATGTCCGGGCCGATAAAGGCCCGCAGTTCTTCCAGATTACTGCAGGCCAGATCAAAGTCATGCCACCAGGGTTCCACACAGATTTTAATTCGCCGGAAGCCCTGACTGAGGAACTCGCCGATCTGGATTTTGAAACTTTCCGGTTGTTCCTTCATGGGATACACCGTGGCATAAGCCGGTAACCGTCGGTGTTGCTGTGGGCCGAAATATTTCAGTAACGGCTTGCCTTCGGAGCGGGCATAGAGATCCCACAGGGCAATATCCAGCGCGCTGATCGCATGAATCGCCACCCCATGCCGGCCGTGCCAGCTGGTATGTTTAAACATCTTGTGCCACAAACGCACCGGATCATCCAGATATTCACCTTTAAGTAATCCGGCCAGCCCGCAGGACAAATGGTTATAGGCGGGGGCATCAATCAGTGCCTTGATGACCGCCGGCGGAGAGTCACTCTCGCCGATGCCATACAGGCCGTTATCCCCGTGAACAATTACCAGCACATTCTGGTAACTGCCTTCAAAGCGCACATAGTCTGCCTGCGGGTCCTGCAGACAAAGCACCTGAATATTTTCAATTCTGACAGACATTTTCTAACACACGCATAAAACCCGGTGCCTGCACGGCAACCGGGTTTTCTGTTCTTACAACGGAGTCGCTAAGTGGCGGCCCTGCTAACGGCTAAAGCGCCGGTGGAAATACACCAGCGGATCCAGTACATCCCAGTCCAGCTCAACGCCGAGTCCCGGCAGTTCAGTCGGGCTGATATAGCCGTCACTGTCCGGCCGGAAAACCTGTTTGGCACCCACTTCGTATTTTTCATACGGCGCGGCCTGTTCAAAGTATTCACAGTTAGAGTTGGATAACATCATGTGCAGGTTAGCCGCCTGCGTCAGGGTGTAGCCCCATGACTGCACTTCGGCTTTCAACCCGTAGGCCTGACTCAGCGCCATTACCCGGCTACCGTTGGTAAAACCGCCAATGGTGGTAAAGTCAAAGCGCACCCGGTCCCAGCTGCCGCGCTGCAGTGCCTGATTAATCAGCTGCAGGTTAGGCACCGCGTTACCGCCGGCCACAATGTCGATATCCAGATTTTCTGAAAGGTAGCGATAACCTTCAAAGTCGGTATCGCTTAAGGGTTCTTCAAAGAAGTCCCACTCGTATTTATCCAGCAGGCGCCCCATACGCAGCGCCTGCTGCCGGTTGTAGTTGGCATCAACATCCAGACTCCAGCCAATGTCCTGATCAGCAAATTCAGCCTGCAGCGCTTTCACCAGTGCGTAGTCTTCCTGAAAGACACAGCGCGGATGGATTTTAATGGCATTAAAACCTTGTGCCAGCATCTGGTGACAGTACTCAATGTATTGCTGATTATCTTCCAGCAGCGGGCTGGAAGCATATGCCCGGACTTTCGGCTGCGCCTGACCGAGCATTTTATAGATCGGCAGGTTCAGCAGTTTGCCCTTGGCATCGTGCATGGCGATATCGAACAGCGAGGTGGCGACATTCTTCAGTGGCACATACCGGGACATACATTCGGCATAGATCTTCGGTATATCGAACAGGCCTTTACCCAGCAGGAAAGGCGCCATCAGCGAGGCACTTTCGACCACGCTGCGGTCAAATTCGTGTTCGGTATAGACGGTCGAGCCGGCAATGCCGACCAGACCGTTATCAAAGGTCAACTCGACGACAATCATCGCCTCGTACATGGGCCCCAGGAAAGAAGACCAGGAGACCTTCTCACCGTCGGGACCGATACCATAGATGTCAATTGACTCGACAACCGGTTGGTTCATTATGGATTGTCCTCACGGATGTACTTCCAGGTGGTGTACATCATAAAGATTAGAATAAACATGATAGGCAGACCAGTAATGACGGCTGCTGTCTGCATGGTCTTCAGACCGCCCAGGAACAGCAGAATGACCGGCATTACTGCAATGGCGAAACACCAGAACAGGCGGTTATTACGCGCCGGCTCCTGGCCTTCATCCAGTTCTTTGGTGCTCGCACAGGCCATGGTGTAGGCCGCAGAGTCAAAGGTGGTTGCCAGCATCACGATGCCGGAGATACCCACAGCAATCAGCACCATGCTGGCCATAGGTAAGGTCTTGAACAGTTCTATGATCGCTACCGCAGGGCCGGAGCTGTTCACAATCGCCTGGAAATCAACGCCGCCGTTAACCTGCAGGTCGATGCTGTAACCGCCCAGTACGATGTAGAAGATGGCACAGCCCAGGGTACCCCAGGTCAGCATGCCCAGAATTACTTCACGGATAGTGCGACCACGGGAAATACGGGCAACGAACATCCCCATGAACGGTGCATAGGAAACCCACCATGCCCAGTAGAAAACGGTCCAGGCCTGCGGGAAGCCGCTGCCGGAAATGCTGTCAGTCCAGGTACTCATCTTAATGTAGTTGCTGACCGCATAGCCGATTGAGTCCATACCCAGACCCAGAATGAAGTTAGACGGACCGACAACAAACACGTAGATCACAACCGCAATGGAAATGGTGGTTGCAAAGTTAGACAGGTTTTTAATCCCTTTATCCAGACCTAAACCACTGGATACGGTGAAGATAGCCGTACAGGCAAGAATGATGCTGACATCCAGATAGGTGCTGCGCTCGAAGCCAAATACTTCAGCAAACGCACCACTGATCATCGGCGTACCCAGCCCCAGCGAAGTGGCTGCGGCACCCAGTACACCAAAAATAAACAGGTAGTTCAGTAAGGTACCCAGCGGGCCGTCAACCAGACCACCCAGCGCGCCACGGCAAGCTTCGCTGATGCCGTAGGTGTGCACCTGACGGATGTAATACACGTAAGCAATCGCAATGGTTGGCACGCAGTACAGCGCCCAGGCTGTTGGGCCCCAGTGGAACAGACCATAGGCCTGCCCCACGGTGAACATCTGTTCTGTCTTGGCTTCCAGACCGAACGGTGTCCAGGCATAGTGGTAACCCCATTCGGTACCGGCCCACAACATCAGACCGGAGGCGATCCCCGCCAGGAATACCATGGTTGCCCAGGAGCCTTTGGAGAATTCAGCCGGCTGGTCTTTATCTTTACTCAGCTTAATGCTGCCATAGCTTGAGAATGCCAGTGTGACAAGAAACATCAGTGCTGCCAGCCCGATCGCCAGAAAAGCGAAATCAAACGAGTTGGTCATCCACTTGAAAATGGTGTCTTTGATCACCGTTTTTGATGCATCCGGATACATGACCAGAGGTAATGCCGCCAGAAGGATCACCGCCAGACTGACAATTTGCATCTGCCGGTTGGTTTCAACAGTCTTCATTATTTTTGTCCTGTTAGGGTTTTAAAAACCGCAAGCAGCCATACCATCCAAACCGGATGGCACAGCCTGCCGAAGCCTTGCGGGGTAAAGAATTACTGCATGAGTGCAACAATTTGGGCGGCTTCCATTTCCTGGAAAGCCAGATCTTCCTTAATGGAAAGGTCTGCAGCAAAGGCTGCAGCCCGTCCGTACTCGAAGCACTGCGCTGTCACCCGGCAGCTGGCCAGTGCTTCGTGTTCACTGCTCAGGCAACGCCCGGCAACGATCACATCCTGGCCACTTTTCGGTACCAGGGTGTGGAAAGGGACATCGTAGTAATCATCCACCAGCCATTCTGTTTTTGGCTTGGCACCGTAGTGCAGCTCGATTGGCCAGGAGGTTTTGGCGATGCTGTCTTCACGCTTACGCTTGTTAATAACATCGTCGTTCATCAGTTTGGCAATACCGTCGATGGAACGGGTCTGCCGTACGCCCACTTCCGTGGCGTAATCGATGAAATAGGCATTTTCACAACCGGGAATGTTATCCCGCATAAACTTAAAGAAGTTCTGCGCCTGATAGATGGAGAATTGCTCTGCTTCAGAGTGATCCACAGGATTGGTCACATCCAGCGCACGGCCGTCAAAACCGGTTACCTTGGTGGCATTCACCAACAGCTCACCCGGGTTCACCGTTGGGAACAGCCAGACTTTTTTGCGCAGCAGTTCGTCTTCGGCTTCCAGCATGCTGACAACCTTCGGCGGTGAAATAGTGTCCTGCCCCCAGTACGACAGATACTGCTGCATATCCACATTGCCCACTTTGAACATCATAGTCGGGTTCTGGATAACACCGTCGTTCCCCTTGCTGGTTTTCAGGCCCATTTTGTAAACCACGTCGGCATCGCCACTGGCATCAATGGCTTTCTTCGCATTCACCCGGGTAAAGCCGGACTTGGTATGCAGCACCATGCCTTTGAAAGCGTCATCCTCAGTAATCACATCGACCATCTGGGTGTGGTACAGCACGGTCACGCCTGCCTGCCGGGTCATATCCGTGGCGACTCGCTTGTAAGTCGCGCAGTCATGGGTAGCGACCCAGGTCTTACCGTAAATCTGCGGGTCGGTTAAACCGCCGGCCTGATAGAGAGCATCACGGAAACGCTCGGCAAAGCCGAAGATAATCTGTTCAGGTTTAGCCACCAGCGGATCAGCAACCGTCATATACAGGCCACAGATGGTACCGGACATACCGGATACGGCCGCTCCGCCCAGAAAGCCCAGCTGTTCAATCAGCAGTACCTTGTTGCCCAGCTCGCTGGCACTGACAGCGGCGGCAATGCCTGCAGGGCCACCACCTACAACGATGATGTCGAACGTGCCAAAGCAAGGGAGCTGGTTTTTATAATCAGCCGGCAGATTATTGCGGTATGTCATGACGGACCCTTTCACATAATTTAAAAAATATCACTCGAACACAAACCGAATAATATAAATATATTTTTAATATATTTTGGATATTGTCATTAAGAGACCGGAGCTGTCAATCCTTGTTAACATGAAATATCCACAGGGAAAGTTCAGGAGCGAACAGACTACTCACTCAGAAAAGACACATGCGACAGCATGTCTGATAACAAAATATGTCTGGGGAAAACTGCCGGAAGCGCGTCAAAAAGAATGATCGGTCAAGGATTTCGCATATCTGATCATGGTTAGTCCGCATCAGCGGGATCATCATTAACTCATCAGAAACACGGTGGTTACGGCCATCAATAATCGTCAATGAGGAAAAAGCCATGCAACAGATCTATACCTATTTACTGCTTAGCGGGGCCCTGACATTACTGTTGTGGACCCCCTACATTCTTGCCCGCGCGGCGGTTTGGGGAATACCAACCTTTCTGAATAATTATCCTGAAGGCTATCCGCAACAGGCTCCGCAACAGCCACTCTGGGCTGAACGGGCACAACGGGCTCACCTGAATATGGTTGAAACCATGCCGGCATTTATTGCGGTAGTGTTTGCTGCAATCGGCCTGCAGGCCAATATTGCCGAAGTGGCTATGTGGATAAGTGTGTTCTTCTGGGCACGACTGGGACACGCGGCTGTGTATATTCTGGGTATTCCATACTTACGTACTCCGGTCTATCTGCTGTCTTGGTTTGCAATTCTGGCCATTGCAGCCAGTTGCCTGTAAAAGCGCCCGGATATGTCTGACAGATATAAAAAAAGCGCTTCATTAAGAAGCGCTTTTCTTTTGCCGATGATTACTTAAGCGGCGGGGGCTTCAGCCTCCGCAGGCTCAGCCACTTCCTGACTGCTCAGTTGCTGATGCAGTTTTTCCAGCGACAACAGCATAAAACTTAAGCCGGACGGGTCACGAACAAAGCCTTCCAGCGGCTCCCGGCTGTTCTCCCGGTTAACGGTTTCCATGGTTTCAGAGTTGTAATCAATGACATCGCCGATATTATCCAGCACCAGTGAAAACCAGGTATTCTGTCCTTCACGGGTCAGGTGCAGTACCACAGGATGCACACCGTTCTTCAGAAATTCAGTGATATGGTCCAGTGTTCTGAGCAGCACCCGCAGGGTGGTCTGTTTTTCAATCCGCAGTTTAGCCACCGCTTCATCAGCCTGACCGGCTGCAACCATGTCCAGCAGGATGTCTGCCATGGAATGAATGCGCTCATGTGGCTCTTCAATTTTGTCCAGCAGGGAACGCAAACTTTCATCTTTGGTTTCAAAACTGTAATACCATTTGCCGAAATCACAGGTTCGGGGATTTCGTGACCGGGTAAAGGGGTCGCCGGATGTAATAGACTGCTCCAGTGCAGCAACCCAGTCTATATGAGCTTTCTGATAGTCGGCGATTTCATCTACAAGGCTCATCAGGTCGTCCCGCTCACGCCGGTGCCCCAGAGAGGTTGCGCACTCAAATACCGGCACAAGGGTGTTACGAAAATCCAGATACCCCAGAAAACCTTCTTCTTCCTGGCCGCCCGAATACTGTATGTCGCTAAAGGTATCAGAAAAGCTGAGAATGTTTCCGACATTTATGCCATACAGGCTATCGCCAATGCTAAACGTCAGCGCCTGATTTCCATTGCCGTCCAGGTTTCGTAATGACATACCATCACTTCCGGTTGTGTTGTGTGATTGGGCAGGGCAAACATAAGGGCTCGTTCCCCGCACAGTGATTACATCTTACAACAACAATAGTTAATACAGCGGGTTACAGCACGCAGCATGGCCCACTTTGAGTAATTCACCCTCAGTCACGGGTACGGCTGCGCTCTGCCGGACGCCATAACTGCTCCAGCAGGTAAGTCTTAAAGTCTTCTTCATAGGGCTGTTTTTCCAGCGCTTTGCGCATACACAGCAGCCAGGCATCCCGCTCATCACAGCCTATATCAAAGGGCTTATGGGCCTGGGGAATATGAATTGAGCCATATTTCTCACGATATAACTTCGGTCCGCCCAGCCAGCCACATAAAAAACGTGCCAGTTTATCGGCGGAGCCACTGATATCCTCAGGGTGCATGGCACGGATTGTCCGGGCTTCTTCCAGCGTATCCATCTGCAGATAAAACTCATCCACCAGCCGGAAAATGCCATCCTGCCCTCCGGCAGCCCGGAAGGAGGTGTCTTCCACACCGTATTGCGGTACTTCTTGTTGCATGCCAGCTCTCTTCACTGAAAAATTAAATGGGGGAATATATACGGTGCTGCGGCAATTAATTCAATGGAAAAATGTTCAGTAGTCGCCTGCCGGTGTTATGTGTCGCCTCAGGACCCGGATTCACCGTACATGGAATGATTTGCTGATTCCTGTGTCTGATCGCTATAGTCTTAAGAGAAGTATTAATAACAGCTTTAATGATTGTCCGGGATACATCCCGTGCCCCTTTAACTTTCTGCCAGAGAAGCACTATGTCTATTCGTGCCTGTTACATGCTACTGACCTCTGCCCTGCTGCTGAGTATCAGTACACTGACTGTCAGCCAACCACGCTTCAAGATCACAGAAATCACTGACCAGCTGGACAGTCCATGGTCACTGGCAGAATTACCGGACGGGCAGCTGTTAATTACTGAACGTCGGGGCAGGCTGATCCGTATAAATGCCGATCAGGTTCACCGTATCACCGGTGTACCGGATGTACTGGATGTCGGTCAGGGCGGTCTGCTGGACATTAAACTTCACCCCCGCTTTGCAGAAAACAGCTGGCTTTATCTCAGTTATGCACAGGGTACACGTGGTAGTAACCGCTTACGCCTGATGAGGGCGAAACTGGAAGGTAATCAACTAACAGATCAGCAGGTAATCTTCAGCGCCAGCCCGGATAAGAGTAGCGGACTGCATTTTGCTGGCCGCATCGCGTTCCTGCCGGATAATACGCTGCTGCTGAGCGTTGGTGACGGTTACCGGTATATGGATCAGGCGCAGGAAAAAGACAGCCTGCTGGGCAAGATTATCCGGCTGGATGAAAACGGCAAAGCGCCTGCAGATAACCCCTTCGCCGGCAACTCTGGCAGTGCCCCTGAAATCTATTCCTACGGCCACCGCAACCCTCAGGGACTGATTTATGATCCGGTACGCCAGCAGGTCTTTTCCAATGAACACGGCCCGAAAGGCGGCGACGAAATCAATATTATTCAGCCCGGCAACAATTACGGCTGGCCGGTTATCACCTATGGCGTGGATTACTCCGGCCTGAGTATAACCCCCTACCGTGAACGGCCCGGCATGGAGCAGCCGCTGGTAGACTGGACGCCTTCCATCGCCCCCTCTTCTATCACGGTGTATTACGGCAACATGTTCCCGGAACTGCAGGGGGATTTGCTCAGCACCACTCTTAAAGCCCGGCATCTGCGCCACGTCGAAATGGATGGTAATCAACCGGTTGCTGAACATGAATTACTCGGCGACTTGAATGAAAGGCTGCGTTTTATCCACACATCGATGGACGGCAGCCTCTATTTACTGACAGACAGCGGGAAATTACTTCACCTTACTTCTCCTGACTAGTCCCTCTTAACTGGCATCGCCTGAATAAAAAAGAGCAGCCCGGGAGCTGCTCAACGACTAATCACTGCGAGAAACACAGTGAGCTGAAGCATCTGTTTGTGCCTCTTCCTTAAAAGGTCAGCTGAATATTGTACTTAGCCCTGATAGCAGCATCCGTTGCCGGATCCAGATAATTAGGCCGGTGCTCCGCTAAAATCTGCTTCGCTTTCAGATTGGCCCGTTGCCACATATCCTGCCCGCCGGTTTCCTGCCAGGTACGCGGCTCCTGCCGGTCGGACAAATCACTGGGATAAAAGTAATCCCGCTGCATGGCCGCCAGCGTGTGCTCACCGCCAAGGAAATGCCCTTCACCACTGACCGCTTCCCGGATCGCTTCAAACCCCAAAGTTTCCTCGGTAACTTCCACGCCGCGCAACACCCGGTATACGTGGGAGATCATCTCGTCATCGATCAGGAAAGATTCGAATGACGCCCCCAGCAAACTGGCGGTCATCCCCGCGGATTCATAGACCATGTTGCAACCGGACAGCCCTACTGACACCGCCGACAGCGCCTTTTCCAGCCCCATCTGAGCATCTACCGCCTTGGCATCACTCATACTGGAAGCAGCACCGGAGGGCAGCCCCAGATAATTGGAAAGCTGCGCCGAGGCTGCATTCAGCAGGGTTATTTCTCCACCGCCGCCACAGAACGACCCGGTACGCAGGTCAATCACTAATGGCCAGTTCGAGAAAATCATCGGGTAACCCGGCTCAAACACATTCACCATGATCAGTGCTGCCAGCGTTTCCGCCAGCGTTGAACTGAGCATACCCGCCAGAGTAGCCGGAGAAGTTGCCCCGGACTGTGCCGCCACGATGTTATTTATCGGTACGCCTCTGCGCATACAGGCCAGTGCGACATCCACCGCATCTTCCCCGTATCGCAGGGGAGAAATAACCGGGCTGATATGCGCTTTGCAGAACGGTCGTTCACGGAATTTCCCTTCCCCGCCCAGTGCCATATCAAACATGTCGATGATCGGATCAACATGTTCTGCCAGCGTGAAGCTGGTACCCACTGGCTTCTCTGTGCCCACCAGTAACGTATAAGCCGTATTCACATCCAGATCGTAGTTATCCGGTACGTCCGTTGCCACACAGCAGCGGGTAAACCAACTGACGTTATTCAGGGTATCCATCAACCGGGTAAAGTCATACAGATCATTCAGAGTAGAAGGACGGTATTCTCCGCTGTCGATATCCAGTGTCTGTACTGCGGCACCGCCGGTTCCGAAGTACACACTGTCACCACCGACCGTGAAGTCATGTTTCGGGTTGCGCCCATAGTAGGTGAAACTTTTACAGGCCCCGGCAATCTGTTCTTCCACCATACTCTGAGGAAAACACAGCCGCCCGTCATCATTCACAAAAGCTCCTTTGCTACAGGCCTGGTCGATCAGTACCTGGGGGGCTTCCCCCATGCCGATCTCTTCCAGAATCCTCAGTGCACTGTGATAAATGGTTTCAATCTGGTCGTCAGTTAACGGTTTATACTGCCCTCCCACCGGCCCCGGCGGGCACGGATTCACCGCAGGAGGCGCACTGCGTTTTGCCCGCATGATGTCCCGGGCACGGGGCCCGCCCCGGCCCCGGCGTCTGGCTTTGGTTGATTCTTCAGTCATGTTGTTTACCCCCGTACCAAGGCGTTTTCCGGGTCATACTGCGCAGGTTCTATTACCTTAACCGGATGCATCTCACCCAGCAGGTCAATACTCAGCTCTGTACCTACGGCTGCAAATTCCGGATCTATAAAGGCATAGGCGAGATTCTTTTCGACACGATGACCATAGCCACCGGATGTCACTGATCCGATCAAAGCATCACCACTATAGATAGAGTCGCCGGAATGGGCCGGTGCAAAATCGCAGTCAACTTCTAAGCTGACAAACAGTTTCTGCGGGCCTCTGGCCTGCTCTTCCAGTAATGCGCCTTTGCCTACAAAGTCAGGCTTCTCCAGATTTACAAACCGGTCCAGACAGGATTCCAGCGGGTTACGCTCATAGATCAGATCGGCCTTCCAGTGACGATAGCCTTTTTCCAACCGCATTGATTCAGTGGCGTAGAGGCCGAACAGCCCAAGCCCGAATGACTCACCGGCTTCAGTAATCTGCTTCCAGGTCAGGTACAGCTGTTCATTCGGAATATGCAGTTCATAGGCCAGTTCACCGGAGAAACTCACACTCATGGCGATCATTTTTGCATGTCCCAGAGTTTTCTCCTGAACGCTCATCCATGGCATGGCTTCTTTCGACCAGTCACAGCGGGGCGACAAAGACTGAAGCAGCTCACGGGATTTCGGCCCGGCCACCACCAGAATGGTATGGCTGGCGGTCATTTCAGTGAGGCTGACAGTATCCGGCTTATAAGCAATCAACCAGTCACGGTCATGCCATTCTGCTGCGGCGGCCGAGCCATACCAGTAATGCTCCTCACCCAACTTAGCAATGGTGGCTTCTGCCAGCACATGGCCTTTTTCATTAAGCAGATAACACAGGCCCACCTTGCCGACTTTTTTCGGCAGATTGCCGCACACCATACGGTCCAGGAATGCCGTTGCGCCTTCACCTTTAATCTCATAACGGTTAAAACCGGAAACCTCCATCAGGCCGACATTCTGCTGAATATTGGCAATTTCCTGCGCGACGATATTTTTCGTCGGCGTAAACCGGTAACCGTGCTCGTCTACAAAATCAGCATCCGGTTTAAAGAACAGTGCCCGCTCCCAACCATTCACGACACCCCAGGCAGCATCTTTGGCATCCAGTACCGGATACAGTGGCGTTGTCCGGGCCAGACGTGCCGCCGGCCGGTGCTCATGGGGCTGGTGATAATGGAATTCGTTCTGATAGTCCTCAATGGCTTTCAGGCAGGTATGTTCCGTATTGGCGTACTGGGTAAAGCGGCGGGGGTCCAGACACCAGGCATCCCATTCACTTTCACCGTGTACCATCAGTTCCGCCAGAATCTTACCGTGGCCACCGCCTTCACCGATGCCGGCCCGCAAACCGATCGCACAGAATGCATTCGGCACACCCGGTACCGGCCCGATGAGGGGCATACCGTCAATGGTGTAAGTAATCGGGCCGTTCACTACCGTATGGATACCGGTTTCAGTCAGGCATGGCATCCGTTCAAAAATGCGTTCCATATTGTCCAGACAGCGGTCCAGATCTGACGGGCAGAGTGCCTGGGTAAAGTGCGGATCAATGCCGTGCATTCCGAAGGTCTTACAACCCTGCTCATAAACCCCTACCAGCAGGCCGTTCTTTTCCTGACGGGAATAAAAATCATCACCCGGGTCACGGATAATCGGTACCCGCTTATCCATCGCCTCCAGTTCTGCAATGGTGTCGGTGAGGAAATACATGTGTTCCATAGATGTTACCGGATGCTCAACCCCCAGCATCCGGCCCACTTCGTTCACCCGGTAACCGGTGGCGTTCACCACCATTTCACAGGTGATGTCACCCTTAGCGGTATGAACGATGAATTCGCCATTGGGCTTACGGGTGATGTTTTCCACAGGATTAAAACGGTATACCTTGGCACCGGCTTCACGGGCTTTGCGGGCCAGCGCAAAGGTCAGGCCCGCCGGATCGATATCGCCATCAAGCGGATCCCACCAGGCCCCCAGCAAGCCATCCGTATTAATCAGCGGATGGCGACGACCGGCTTCAGCACCGTCAATAAATTCCATCTCAACACCCATGCTTTTCGCCATGCCCACATAGTGCTTATAGGTATCGATATGCTGCTGAGTGTAAGCGGTGCGCATGCCGCCGGTAATATGATAGGAGATCGGGTTTTCCGGATCAGCAGCCAGCTCACGATACAGATTAATACTGTGGCGCTTCAGGGCGACCATAGTCTGGTTTCCGCCAAACTGGGTAACCTGTGCAGCCGCATGCCAGGTAGAACCGGATGTCAGTTCATCACGTTCCACCAGGACGACATCGGTCCAGCCTTCCTGTGTCAGGTGATACAGGGTTGAACAGCCGGCAATACCACCACCTATGACGACTACTTTAGCGTGGCTTTTAATAGGTTCACTCATGCAACAAATCCTTCTTATTCTTAGCAAGTCTGCCGGGACGCTGAGTTTTAGCCCACCCGGCAGACAGTTTGTGCGGTTATGTTTCTTCCCCTGATATTCCCCAAGAAAGTGATCACTGACAAACCGAAAAATTTGTTATATGGTTCAATCAAATTAAACTGTTAGCACAGAGCTTTTATGAAACATGACCTGCCTGCACTGGATTCACTGAAAGTATTTGAAGCTGCCGCCCGGCACCTGAGCTTCAGTCTGGCTGCTGACGAACTTTGCCTCACGAAAGGCGCCGTCAGCTATCAGATAAGAAAGCTTGAGGATCATCTCAATTGTGCGCTGTTTCGCCGGGCAACCCGTCAGGTCTACCTGACTGAAGCAGGACAGAGCCTGTTAAAAAGCACCCAGCAGGTCTTTACTGAGTTGCGCCAAAGCTTTGAGGCACTGAAAACCGACCACAACAGCCAGGTCACTGTGGCGGTCACCACTTACGTTGCGGTGCGCTGGCTATCGGCTAACATCGCTGGCTTTAATGAACGCTATCCGAATGTCTCCATCGTACTGCAGCACACGGTTAACTCAGCAGACTTCAAACTTCCTGATGTCGATATGGCGCTACGCTGGAGTCCGTCAAAACAGAGCTCATCCCCTGACCGGATCATGCAGGCAACGATGCCCATGTTCCCGGTTTGCAGTCCGGGACTGCTGGAGAAACTTGGTTATAACGCTCAGGTAAAACTGCCACGCGAAGCCATGCTGCAGCCACCATGGTGCGATATCACTTTATTATGTGAAGACCGGGCTCAGGACTTCTGGACGGAATGGTTTGACGGGCAGGAGGACAACCTGCCCAATCCCCGCCGAACACTGAGTGACGCCAACGTAAGGGTGCAGGCAGCCATCGATGGCCAGGGCTGGATGCTCGCAGATGCGTTAATGCGTAACGAGCTGGATAACGGCTTACTGGTCAGCCCTTTTGATCATGGCCTTAACGGCTACGGTTATGTTTTGCTTTGCGAACCTTCCAGAATTATCAGCCATAATGCCGAACTGTTACAGCAATGGCTGGCTGAAAAACTGGCCACCAGCAGCCAGCCGGACATGCTGGAACGCATGTAATTACAGGCACAAAAAAGGCTGCCATAGGGCAGCCTTTTTGTCATACCACCTGTAATCAGGTAGTGGTTTTCTCTTCTTCAACCTGATGGCTAACCGCTTCTGCCAGTGTATCAGTATCGATACTACCAACGTGCTGACCATCTTCATCCGCGACTACAACCTGCAGTGCGTCTTCAGTCAGCATCTGGTGCAGTACTTCCTGAACGGTATCATCCTGGCCAACCACAACCGTATCAGTGTGATTAATTTCAGATGGTACCTGCGCCGACATGATCGACTTAGCCAGCAGTACACGGGTACGGTTTACGTCGGCAACGAAACGTTCCACGTAATCGTCAGCCGGGTTCATCAGGATATCCTGAGCAGGACCCTGCTGTACCAGACGGCCATTGTTCAGAATAGCGATCCGGTCACCGATCTTAAGTGCTTCATCCAGGTCGTGGGTGATGAAGACAATGGTCTTCTTCAGCTCGACCTGAAGCTCCAGCAGAATGTCCTGCATATCGGAACGGATCAGTGGATCCAGTGCCGAGAATGCTTCGTCCATCATCAGAATATCTGCATCACAGGCCAGCGCCCGTGCCAGACCTACTCGCTGCTGCATACCACCGGACAACTGTGCAGGGTAGTGCTTTTCAAAGCCTTTCAGGCCTACACGCTCCAGCCAGTAGTGCGCCTTTTCTTTGATAAAGGCACCGTCTTTGCCCTGCATTTCCAGACCAAAACGTACGTTATCAATAACGGTACGGTGCGGTAACAGTGCAAACTTCTGGAATACCATTGCAGTTTTTGCCTGACGGAAGTCTCGCAACTGCTTGTCATTCATATCACAGACGTTTTCACCGTCGATGATAATGTTACCGATTGTCGGATCAATCAGGCGGTTAATGTGACGGATCAGCGTCGATTTACCGGAGCCTGATAATCCCATGATCACCTCAATTGAGTGATCATGCAGGTCCATATTGATGTTATCCAGACCCAGTACATGCTTATGTTTCTTTAGCAGGTCTTCTTTACTGATGCCCTGCTGTACCTGAGGAATCACCGACTTAGGGTTAGCACCGAAAATTTTCGATAGCCCTTCAATGCGAATTTTTACATCTTTATCAGACACCGTGACCTCCTTCGCGATGTTTCTGAATACGTAAGCCGTACTGCTGTGAAACCCGGTCAAAAATAATTGCAATTGCTACGATCGCCAGACCGTTTAACAGACCCATAGAGAAATACTGGTTGGTAATCGCCTTCAGTACCGGCTGACCCAGACCTTTAACACCGATCATAGAGGCGATTACTACCATAGACAGCGCCATCATGATGGTTTGGTTAACACCGGCAAAGATAGAAGGTAATGCCAGTGGAATCTGAACGTTCTTCAGCTTCTGCCAGGAGGTACAACCGTAAGCGTTAGCCGCTTCCACAACATCCGGGTCCACGTGACGGATACCCAGGTTGGTCAGACGAACGATTGGTGGCAGTGCATAAATAATTACTGCAATCAGACCCGGTACTTTACCGATACCCAGCAACATAACCACCGGAATCAGATATACGAAACTCGGCATGGTCTGCATGATATCGAGTATCGGCGTAACCACTGCCTGAACTTTGTCAGACCGCGCCATCAGAATACCCAGTGGAATACCGATTGCTATCGCAACAATGGTACATACGGTAATGATACTGAGCGTACTCATCGTATCTTCCCACATCCCCAGATAACCGATGACGCAGAAAGCAACAATGACACCCACAACCAGCTTCCAGCTTCGGCTACCTAAATAAGCCAGTCCCGCTATCGCAATAATTACCAGAGGCCATGGAGAATTGAGAAGAACTTTTTCGCTCCAGACAAGAAAAGTTAACAGGGGATCGAAAAACGCTTCTAGCGATTCACCATAAGCCTGGGTGAACTCGCGGAAGCCATCGTCGATAGCTTTGCGCATGCTGCGCAGATCGCCCCTCGACATACTCGGGAAGTCAGACCAGCTCATTTTTTGCTCCTTATCAGGAAGGCAGGGTACCGAAAGTGCAGTGGGTATTCAGATAATTACCCACTGCAGCCCTGCCTACGATTCTTATTATGTGTATAACAGTTGTGCGGTATTACAGGGCAGCTTTGATTTTCTCAGCTACGTCTGCAGGTACCCACTTAGTCCATACATCTTCAAAGTTCTGCAGGAAGAAGTATGCACCGTCTTCACCGTTTGCCTGGTTATCATCCATGTAAACGATTACCTGACCCGCCATGTTGGAATCATAAGAACGAGTGTTCAGGTACTTCATTTCTTCAGGGTGAGAGTTAGCAAACTTAGACACCACAACAGTCATTACGTCGGAAGGTGTGTAATCAGACTTCTTCGGCTCTGCACAGGTTTCGTTAACCAGACAGCCATCCCAGTGTTCTTTATCGAACTCAACACCGAAGTCCAGCTTTTTCAGCTCGTACTTGGTGATTGGCACTGTTGGCTGCCAGTAATAACCGAACCACGCTTCTTCACGGTCATAAGACTTGGCAATTGCACCGTCCAGACCCGCAGCAGAACCCGGATCTACAACTGTGAAGTTATGCTTGGCAAAGTCGAATGCTGATGGTTTAGCCAGGTTGTTAGATGCAATCTGACACGCCCAGCCCGCAGGACAGGTCATGAACTGACCTACATTCGGATCTTCTTTGCTTGGGAATAATTGAGGGTTGTTCAGTACGTCCTGAACAGTTTTAATTTCCGGATGAGCATCGGCAACCGCTTTAGAAATGAACCAGCCTTCTGCAGCATCGGTGATCAGACGCGGGCCACGAACAATGTCGCCCTTTTCTACAGCTGCATCAATACGATCGAAAAATGCGTTGGCCCACAGTTCCGGTGCGATGTCCGGCTGACCTTTAGACTCCATAGAGGCAAAGGAGGTTACGGTTGATCCCGGGATTAACTCAACGTTACATCCGTAACCTTCTTCAAGAATGATTTTATCCAGGTTGGCGGCGAATTCCGCGGAGGCCCAGTTCATTTCAGCAATAGTAACGGTACCGCAATCGGCCGCATGTGTCAGTGAACTTGCAATTACCAATGGTACAGCTGCTAACAGTGTTTTCATGATATCTCCGTCCCATAAAATCGGGCTAATGTTATTGTTTTATAATGCCTGAAATTCATCTTACAACTCTAATATTTAGAGTTCAAACCTTTATTCATTTTGTCATATAATGGGGCCATTACTTTATGTCATCCTTACTAACTGATTGAAATTAATAATGAATGAATCAACACGCTGGCAAGAAGTTCTGATTGCGCTGCGCCGGATCATCCGCGCAACTGATTTGCAGTCTAAACGTGTTTCAAAAAGCTGTGGTCTGACAATTCCTCAGGTAATGGTTTTAAGAGCGATAAAAAATCTCGGCGACGTCACTGTCAGGCGCCTGTCGGTTGACGTATCCCTCAGTCAGGCAACCGTAACAACCATACTGAACCGGCTTGAAGACCGGCAACTGGTGGAACGGGTACGTAGCGCCAGCGACAGACGTATCGTGAACGCCCGCCTTACCAAACAAGGTATCGAAGTATTGGAAACAGCGCCACCCTTGCTTCACGAGGCATTTATCGACCGTTTGGAGAGTCTTGAGAGCTGGGAACAGACCCAGATTTTGTCTTCTCTGCAGCGTGTCGCCAGCATGATGGACGCCGAAAGCCTAGATGCTTCGCCGCTGTTAGACATAGGGGCCCCTGCCAAGGACACCGCCCTGAACGACACAGAGAAACAGGCCAGAGCCATAGAAGATTAGAGCTCAAAACAAAAATAGCGTGCCGCAAAAAGGCAAAAAGGTGACGCTTTGCGACAATGTAAAACCAGCCGAAAGCCACTCAAACAGACGTTTCAGGCCATTTTTCCGAATCATTTTTAATTTCAGAATAAACTCCCGCACACTTCTGAATTTACCTTAAAAAGCTTCATACACCACCAGCATTCCATACACCGGACAAAGCATTTCATTGCTTCTGGAATCTGCTAAAGTGAGGGCTCAGGCTTTAACTGAAGGATCAGTTATTCAATGACTCTTTACCTGACGGTGAAAACACTGCATATCCTGAGCGCCGCGGTTCTGTTCGGTACCGGCGCAGGCATTGCATTTTTCATGTTTCGCAGTTATTTCAGTGATGATTCCGGTGCCCGGCTATACGCCGCTCGCAACACCGTACTGGCCGATTATCTGTTTACCCTCCCCGCCGCGATTTTCCAACCTGTGTCCGGTGTCTGGTTGATTCACCTGGCCGGCTATAGCTGGGATTCAGCATGGCTGGTCGCAAGTTACGTTCTGTATTTACTTATCGGCCTGTGCTGGTTTCCCGTCATCTGGATTCAGATAAAACTAAAGCAACAACTGATTCTGGCCAACGCCACCCAAAGCCCCCTGCCCTCAGACTACCGTAAACTGTTCCACTGGTGGATTGCATTGGGCATTCCGGCGTTTATCAGTATTCTGATCATTTTTTTCCTGATGGTACTCAAGCCCTTATGACGACCGATAACAGCCAACCGGTTTTTAGCCGTGTGTTTGACAGGCAGTGGCCTCTGCTACCGGCAGTCATGCACAAGCATTATCTCAACAGGCCCTATAGTAATGACCATACTCAGGTAACAGGTACGATCAATGTCTGGTGCGCCCGCCCATTAAAACTGTGTGCACAGATACTCTGGCGACTGAAAAGCATTCCGCCACACAGCGAAACCGATGTACCGATTACGGTTGATTTCCACAGTTCGCCGGACAACAACCACTTCCGTTTTGAACGTCTGTTCAGGTTCAGAGAAAAGCCCCATTACCGGTTCAGTTCAGTCATGGAACCGATTAAAGACGACCTGGTAGTTGAAAGAATGTCAGGTCATATTGGCTGGCTTTTGCGTTATTCGTGGGAAGATCAGAAGGTAAAACTGAAACATCAGGGTTACGTTATCTGTCTGGGAAAACTCAAAATTCCTTTACCGGTTAGCTGGCTGATAGGCAAAGGTTATGCAGAAGAGTGGGCACTGGATGAAAACCGGTTCGCCATGTGTATGCATATTTCCCATCCCTGGTGGGGGAAACTCTATCAGTATGATGGTGAGTTCATGATCAGCCAGCTACCAGACACAAACGATGCAAAAGGATCAGCCTCCCGATGACACATGTACTTATTATTGGCGGCTACGGTAATTTTGGCCTTTTTATCAGTCAAACACTCGCCAAAGAAAACGGCATTAAACTGACAATTGCCGGCCGCTCGAAAGAAAAGGCAGAAGCGCTGGTCAGGGAGTTACAGCACGGCACTCACGTGCAGAGCTATCGGTTAGATATCAGTGAACCGCTGCAAGATCACTTCAAATGCCTTAAACCAGACATTGTCATACACACATCAGGCCCTTTCCAAAAACAGGGATACGATGTCGCTCAGGCCTGCATTGACTGTGGTGCCCATTACATTGATCTGGCTGATGGCCGGGAGTTTGTCAGCGGCATCACGGCTCTGAATACCGCCGCCAGTGAAAATAATGTCCTGGTTGTCAGCGGAGCCAGCTCCGTCCCCGGGCTTACATCCGCTATTGTCGATAAATACCTGCCTGAATTCAGCCATCTGGAAAGCCTGGATTACGGCATAACCACCGCTCAGAAAACCACCCGGGGTCTGGCAACTACCGCCGCAATACTGGGCTACACAGGCAAGCCTGTAGAAACACTCACCGATGGAAAACGGGATACGATTTATGGCTGGCAGGGACTCAGGGCCAGAAATTATCCACTGTTAGGCTGGCGATTATTGGGCAACTGCGACATTCCGGATCTGACGCTATTTCCGGAGCGTTATCCCGGCCTTCAAAACATACGCTTTTATGCCGGCCTTGAAATCCCCCTGATTCACATCACCCTCTGGCTGCTTTCCTGGGGCGTACGCTTCGGTCTGATCAGAGACCTGAGCGGCTCTGCACCTCTCTTACTGCGCATGTCATTTCTGTTCGACTGGCTGGGCACAGCAAACAGCGCCTTTCATATGCAACTGAGCGGCACTGATCATAACGGTGATGCAAAGAAAATCTGCTTTGAACTGACGGCCAGATCCGGCGATGGTCCTTTTATCCCCTGCATGCCTGCCATATTGCTGACCCGAAAACTGCTGAACGGTGAGCTAACGCAACGCGGCGCACAGGCTTGTACAGGGCTGATCACTCTGGATGAGTATCTGAACGCCCTGGGGGAACTGGATATTTCCTGGACGGTAACTGAGTAAGCGATTTTCCCGGTTACAACCGCTGGCTGGCAGCCAGTAAATCTGATTCCAGTGTTTGCCATGCGGAAGGATCGCGGCCAATCACCTCAATCCGGCTGTCATATACCTCATCCAATGCGGTGCTGCTCATGAGACCATCCACAATGTTAAAGGCAAAAATCCCTTCATCGGTGATGAACACACCTTTCACCCGCTCAGCATCAATGCCCATCAGGATAGACTCAAGGGTAATGAAATCGAATTCAAAATCCGGCTGAAAAATCCATCCACTGCTGAAATATCCGTCACCTTTATTATCTTTACGCAGATAGCCTTCTGCCGGCATATCCGGTGTTGCGGCAAAGACATCACCATGACCATGGCTATGGGAAGGCTCAACGTCAACTTCAGGCTGCGGCTGCCAGTGGCAGGGAGCATCCAGCCATTGTAGCTGTAACTGGCCATGCGCCACCGGATAAACCGGTCTGCCTGTAACCTGCAGTTGCGCCAGATAAGTATCTAACTGCTGCAGCTCATCCGCTTCATACAAATCACTTTTATGGGCAATAATGCAGTCTGCAACACTGACCTGCTGCTGGTAGGTTTCGTCTGTTGCATATTCAGGGTCAGACAGCTTGCGGGCATCCACAAGGGTCATTGTCGCCTGTAACTGAATTACATCGCTGTATTCCGCACTGCGCAGGCTGGCAAGCACTTCCTGAGGGTGTCCCAGACCAGTAGGCTCTATCAGCAAACGGTCAGGCTTTGCCCGCTGTATAAGCTGATTCAGCGCCATCTGCATGGGTAAACCCGCCGTACAGCACATGCAGCCGCCGGGCACTTCCCGCATAAATATGCCGCCGTCAGAGTCTTCCCCCATCATGCTGGCATCAATGCCAACCTCACCGAACTCATTAACCAGCACCGCCCAGCGCTCATTATCCGGTTTATTTGCCAGCAGATACTGAATGGCGGTGGTTTTGCCAACGCCTAAAAAGCCGGTAATGACATTGGTAGGAATCGCATTAAATTGCATACTAATAAGCTCCGAGAAAAGCCCTGCAGATGACCTGACTATAAAAGATGAATCAGCCGGCTAAATCAGCCAGGCTGTCGAGAATAAGATCCGGCTGATATTCAGCGACAGACTTACCATGGTTAAAACCATAGCTTACCGCGACCACCGGACATTCCGCAGCTTTAGCCGCCAATATATCGTTCGCCGAGTCACCGACCATCAGGGTATGTAAAGGTTCTGCATTCAGAACCTTCATCGCATGCAACAAAGGTAAAGGATGCGGTTTCTTTTCCGCTAAACAGTCACCACCCAGCACCAGCCTGAAATACTTATCCAGGCCGAACTGCTGCAACAGATGTTCTGTAAAAGGTAGCGGTTTATTGGTCACCAGCGCCATCGGAATATTCAGACTTGCCAGCGTTTCAAGGCAAGCTTCCACGCCGGGGTACAAACGGCTTCGCTGACCGCTCACTTCACCATAATGCCGGAGAAACAGTTCCAGCGCCTGTTCAGACAAAGCATCCGGTTCACTGTCGGCGATATCGTAACGGTCCAGCAATGCCCGGCGAACCAGTATCGCTGCACCGTTGCCAATCCAGTGACTGACTTTTTCTTCTCCGGCCGCTGGCCGGCCAAGATCCGCCAGCATCCGGTCAATTCCTGCTGCCAGATCCGGCAGGCAATCGATCAGTGTGCCGTCGAAATCAAACAACACCAGTGCCGGCAGCTGTCCGCCAAACAGGGATTTCATCACCGCCGTTACGCCTGCGCCAACTCTTCGCGCATTTTGGTAATTGTCGCCTGGTAATCATCGGTATTGAAAATAGCCGAACCTGCAACAAAGGTATCTGCACCTGCCTGAGCGATTTCACGGATATTACCAATGCCCACACCACCATCTACTTCGAGGCGGATATCATAACCGCTGGCATCGATACGCTCGCGTACCTGACGCAGCTTATCCAGGGTCGAAGGAATGAATTTCTGACCGCCAAAACCCGGGTTAACCGACATCAGCAGGATCATATCTACTTTATCCATGACATGATCAAGATAGTGCAGCGGGGTTGCCGGGTTAAATACCAGACCAGACTTACAGCCACCGTCACGGATCATCTGCAGTGAACGGTCGATATGATCAGAACCTTCCGGATGGAAAGTGATAATGCTGGCACCGGCATCGACGAAGTCACCGATCAGGCGATCCACAGGACGCACCATCAGATGCACATCAATTGGAGCCTCAATACCGTAGTCTCGCAGTGCCTTACACACCATCGGCCCAATTGTCAGGTTCGGAACATAGTGATTGTCCATCACATCAAAATGCACGTAATCCGCACCCGCAGCGAGCACATTTTCAACTTCTTCACCCAGACGGGCAAAATCTGCTGATAATATAGAAGGAGCAATCTTAAAATCGGCCATGGCAGTCGCAACTCTTGAAATAATAATGGCGCCTATTGTACTGTCGGAACATCTAAACACAACACGAAAGCAGCCTGTGCAGACAACAGACAATCCCTCAAATCGACGCTGGCCCACCGGACTCCGGAAACTTATATGCGCCACACTGTTTCCTTACTGTGCACTGGCATCATTTACTGCACTGGCCGAAGAGAATAATGACTCAGCCGGCATGACTGAAATGTCTGACACCATGCAGACTGACGGTATGTCTGACACCCCGACCTCCAGCGCCCCCCGAAGCATTCCCAACCCGGCCGCCCAGCGGGCTGCTGCCCTGGCACAGGAGCAGTCTCCGGAAACAGAAATTATCTGGCTGGAAACCGATAAAGAAACCCAACTGGGCCTGTTTATGCCCAGCGGTATTACCGAATCCTATGGCGGGATCATTTTATTCCACGGCAGTATGGCCACCCCGGACTGGCCAGACATTATCCGGCCGTTAAGACTGTCTCTCAGTGACCAGGGCTGGGCAACGCTATCTGTGGCATTACCTGATCCGAACCCCGCGCCCGTTCCGGAAAGGAACATGCAGCCATCTGCACCATCAAATTCCGGTGATGGCACAGACACTGATCCTGCCGCTGATGCCGAACTGACAGATGCAACAGAAACTGAAGCCTCAGAAGCGGCAATGACAGAATCCGCCATGCAGGATGAAACCATGGCAAACAGCATGGCAAAAGAGGAGAGCACACCGAAAGAACCCTATATTGATCAACTCACCCGAATTGCCATTGCTGCCAGCACGCAGCTAACAGACCGGGAACAGAACCGCCAGATTATTATAGGTGTTGGCACCGGTGCAGTCTGGGCTGCAGCTTATATAGCGTACGCACAAGATGACCAGAACATCCGCCTGCTGATGATAGACCCGCGCCAGCCTGAAGACCCGGAGGCCCCGCAGCTAAGCGAGCTGATCCCTCTGCTGGACAGTGAAACTGTGCTTGACCTGTATTTTGAAAACTCTGAACTGAGTAAAGCCCAGGCCAGACAAAGGCTGCGCCTGAGTAAACGCAGTAAACTGCCGGATTACCGCCAGATAAAAATTAACCAGCGCCCGGATGACAGCAAACGTGAACAGCAGTGGCTGGCGAAAAAAGTCCGCGGCATCCTGAAAACCAACATCATCGACGCGGACTTTGCCAGAACCACCGAAGGCCGGCTGGAAGCGGAAAAAGCCATGCAGCTGATGCCCGGAGGCTGACTCAGCCTTTCCGCGCCTGGCGGATACGGTCGTAGGCGGACTGGATTTCCTGGGTCTTTTCCTTCGCCAGCTGCATCATTTCTTCCGGCAACCCTTTAGCCACCAGCTTATCCGGGTGATGCTGACTCATCAGACGACGGTATGCTTTCTTCAGCTCGGCATCACTGACATCTTCAGACACTCCCAGCACACCATACGCTTCTTTCAGCAGGGTCGCCTGAGAAACCGAACCATGCTGATGGGACTGATAGCTGTGTTGCTGATATGAGAACTGGGACTGCATTCTGGCCATTAATGCTGCCATTTCCGCCTGAGACATATGCAGCAAGGCACAGACCTCACGGATAATTGCCAGCTCGGCTTCACTTACCTGACCATCAGCCATTGCAGCTTGTAGCTGAATTTCCACAAACATCAGTTTCAGCGGCACGCGATAGCGGATCAGGGCACTTAATGGCCGTAACACATCAGCAATATCAAAATGCTCATCTTTCCCCTGGGTAAACAGCTCTATCGCCTGCTTCTGCCGTTCGCTGCTCAGCCCCATACGGTTCATCACGTCACGGGCATATTGAATTTCTTCCTGACTGACCCGGCCATCGGCTTTTGCCAGTTTCCCCATTACAGAAAACGTGGCTTTAAAAAAGGCATCCTGCGGATTCAGCGCATTGCCCACCAGGTTCTTCAGCCCTTTGGATATAGCAACACCGATTGCACCGCCCAGCAACAGCCCGAACAGACCACCGGACATCAAACCAATCAGCCCGCCAATAACCAGGGCCGTACTGTTGTTGCGGATCATTTGCCCGAAGTTTTCACCGGAACGCTGTGCATCGAATGCCATTGGTCATTTCCCAAATCAGATAAAAGTCGTCCCGTCCTCAAACCGAGGACGCAAAAAGTTACTCAGCAGTTATATGATTGTCTGTTAAATCATTTTCAACCGCCTGCAAACGCTCAATCGTGCCTATATCCCGCCAGTAACCGGCATAATGTTCGCCGCTCACCAGACCTTTAGCCATGGCGTCACGCAGCAGCGGCGCCAGGGCAAACTTACCGGGCTGACAGCCGGCAAATAACCGTGGGGATAAGATACTGATACCACTGAAGGTTAACCGGTTCCCTTCCCCTTCGCTGACATTGCCACCGGTCAGTATAAAGTCACCGTCAGGATTGTGCTCAGGGTTATTCACCATCACCAGATGCGCCAGCGCACCGCTGGCCTCCAGGTTTGCCTGCGCCTTCAGTAATGAATCCGTCGGATAATCCGTAAATACATCACCGTTGATCACCGCAAACGATTCACCTTGCGGTGAGACCAGCGGCAGGGCCTGAAAAATCCCTCCACCGGTTTCCAGTGCTTCAGGCTCCGGCGAGTAGACTATGATGGCACCATAAGGTTCACCGCTCCCCAGAGCACTTTCCAATTGTTCACCCAGCCATGCATGATTGATCACCAGATCAGTGATTCCACCAGCCACCAGCCGCTCAATGTGATACTCAATCAGCGCTTTACCGGCCACTTTAATCAGCGGCTTGGGAGTCTTCAGTGTCAGGGGGCGCATCCGGGTACCCAGACCCGCCGCCAAAATCATCCCACGCATTATTTAAACCACTCATCCAGTAATGCACTGTCGAAGTGCTCAGAGGCATACATCGCTGGCACAACCACTTCGTTAAGCCACGCAGCAAACGTTAACAGATCCTGATACCGCGAACAGACCCGAATGATGTAATGCAGGGTACGGGGAATATCCGCCAGATAACCGTCTTTTCCGTCACGCAGTTTCAGCCGGGCAAATATACCGCTGGCTTTAAGGTGGCGCTGCACACCCATCAGGTCAAACCAGTAATAGAATTCTGCACGGTCGAAGCTCTGCAGCACACCTTCAGCCTCCAGCTGAGCGGCATACTGATCCACCCAGCCATACACTTTCAGATCCGGCCAGGCGATATAGCAATCCCGCAACAACGACACCAGATCATAAGTTACCGGGCCGATAACGGCGTCCTGAAAATCAATCACTCCCAGGGAGTCACCACATACCATCAGATTGCGGCTATGGTAGTCCCGGTGTACAGCAACCTGCGGCTGCGCCCGGGCACTGCTGACCAGCTGTGCACAAACGTCTTTCCAGAGATGTTCAACACCGGGCTTGATTGTCAGCCCCAGCAGGTCCTGCAGGAACCAGTCATGAAACAGCGCCATTTCCCGCTGCAGCAACGCTTCGTCATATTCAGGCAGCGGAAACCCTGCAACGTCTGTCGCTTTCTGAATCAGCAACAACTCATCCAGTGCACGGGTATATAAGTCATCCGCAGAGGAATCATTCAGATGCTGCAGATATTGTTCATCACCCAGGTCGCTTAACAGCATATATCCCAGTGATAAATCCGCAGCGATCACCTGCGGAACTTTTATACCCTGGCTGTACCAGCTGTCGGCAATTTTCACAAAAGGTAAACTGGCCTCTTTTTCCGGTGGTGCATCCATCAGAATCCAGCTTTGCTGACCACTGATCAGCCGAAAGTAACGCCGAAAGCTTGCATCCCCGGACACAGGCAGGCACTGCCAGTCTGACGCCAGTTCAATACCCGATGCAGCACAAATGTCGACCACCCAGGCACGTAACCCGGCCAATCGTTGACCCATAATTTTAATCCTCTAGCATAGATGCGCCGGAATGTTTTATCATTCAGCGCTTTAGTGCGTATATTACTCGAAATAACGGTTTGGCGATAAACAAAATCGAAGCACATTTTTCCGCTGTAGAATGGATAGGCCGGATGCCCTTTAAAAGACAATCTTCATATTTACTTACCTTAGCGGTCGCTGCCGCTATGTCGCCTTCGTTATATGCTGCACCCGCCGATTTATGGCAATGTCAGACCATGGCCGACGGCAGCTGGCAATGCGCCGGCAACGATACCCCTGCAGAACCATCTTTTACCGAACCGGCCAGCGTGCCAACCCGGCCACTGAACGCTACAGAAACAGTTACTCAACCGGAATCGGTAAATGTGACCCCTGCTGAATCAGCACCGGCGGTTGCTCCTGCAGTCATCGGCACAGAAGAAAAACAGCCACAGCCAGCAGCGCAGCAGGCAGTACTGAGCGCCCCTGTTGCTGACCTGGCAGCCCAACAACTGGACTGGCAACCGGGCGAAGGCGGCCAGTGCGGCCGCTACGTTGAGCCGCAATATCCTGTTGCCGAAGCAGGCAAAGAAGAAGAAATTATCATTAACGCGGATCAGTCCCTGACCCAGATTGGCCAGACATCCACAATGCGGGGAGATATCCGCGTCCGACAGGGCAACCGGACAATCAGCAGTGATGAAGCAACCCTGTACGAAGCCACCAATACCGCAACCTTACAAGGCAATGTGGTTTACCGGGAACCCGGATTACTGATTGTCGGAGATAACGCTCAGGCGAACATTGATACCAGCGAAACCCGGATTGAAGCAGCCGATTATGTGATGCATCAGCAAGGGATCCGTGGTTCTGCCGTAAGCATTACCCGTCAGCCGGACAGCAAGATCAACCTGCAAGACACCTCGTACACCAAGTGTCCTCCGGGGGACGAGAGCTGGAAAATCAACGCCGACGAAGTGGTGCTTGATCCGGAAGAAGGCTTTGGTACCGCTAAACATGCGACCCTTCGCATTGGTGATGTACCGGTATTCTACTACCCATACTTCACCTTCCCGATTGACGATAAGCGCCGCTCCGGATTCCTTTACCCGACCATGGGCTACTCCGACGGTGACGGACTGGAACTGGCTACCCCGTATTATTTCAATATTGCCCCGAACATCGATGATACGCTGACGCCGCACCTGTACAGCAGCCGTGGCTTGTCACTGGATAACGAACTGCGGTACATGAACAGCTACAGCTATAACGTACTGAGTACCGCCTATCTGCCTAATGACCGTAAAGCCGACGAAGACCGCTGGCTCGTTGATGCGCAGCATCGCGGTTATCAGGGTAACTGGCGTTCAACGATTGATTACACCCGGGTCAGCGATGATGACTACTTCAATGACCTGAATACCGGCCTTGAAGTAAATCGCCAGGATCACCTGGACCAGATTGCCCAGGCAAGATATGTCACTGATAACTGGACGGCAACCGCCCGCGTCCAGTCTTACCAGACCATTACCAGCGCCACCCAGCCTTACCGGAAACTGCCGCAGATTTCCCTTAAAGGCAGCCAGAGTGATCTGGTGGACGGTTCTGATCTTGAACTGGAATACCTGGCAGACTTCACATCCTTTGAACGGGATAATGACAACCTGATCGGCATTGACCGTGTGAATGGCCAGCGTGTTCACCTGCAGCCTTCTGTCAGTATTCCTTTCCGCTGGCCATGGGCATACGTCACACCAAAAGCGACTCTCTGGTCTTCTCAGTACAAGCTTGATGATCAGGTTGCCGGCGAGTCCGACAGCATCAGCCGCACAGTGGGTGTATTCAGCGTCGACAGTGGTCTGAGCTTTGAGCGTACTGTTAATGAATCAGGCATGATTCAGACTCTGGAGCCGCGCCTGTTTGCCCTCTACGTGCCTGAAGAAGACCAGACGGCAATTCCGAACTTCGATACCGCCGAATACAGCTTCACCTACAGCTCACTGTTCCGTGAAAACCGCTTCAGCGGTTATGACAAGATCGGTGATACACAACAGCTGACGCTGGGACTGAGCTCCGGTTTCTACCGTAGCAACGGCAGTGAAGTGGCCCGTATGGGCATTGCCCAGGCCCATTACTTTGCCGATCGTGAGGTCCAGCTGGAAAGCACCACTGCCGCAGATACCAGCAAGCGTTCCAATGTGGCACTGGAAGCCAGCTGGAATGTCACCGACGCCCTGCGGATCAGTAATGACAGCGAACTGGATGCCAGTGACTATCATTTAATCGAAAACAATCTTAAATTCAGTTACTCTCCGAACATCAACAAAGTATTCACCCTGGGCTTCCGCGACCGGGAAGACACCCGTGAGCAGGCAGACCTGTCATTTATCTGGCCGGTTGCTAAAAACTGGAGCGTTCTGGGACGCTGGCAGGAAGATATCCGGAACAATACGACCCCGGAAGCACTCTTAGGTGTTGAATACTCCGACTGTTGCTGGCAGGTACGGGTGGCCGCCAGAGAATATCTGCCCAGCGGCAGTACCGAAAGAGACAGCGGAATTTACGTACAGTTTGTCCTGAAAGGACTGGGCGCTTTCGGCCAAGGCAAAGGCTTATTCGATAACATTACCGGTTTTGAAGAACGTGAAAAACAAAATGACTATTAAGTGTATGCGCCCGTTCGGGGCCAAGCTCATCAAGCCGGCACTGGCGGCAATCGCGCTCAGCGCATCCGTTTCAGCCTTTGCTGCGACCTCACTGGACCGGGTTATTGCGATCGTCAATGACGACATCATCATGCAAAGTGAACTCGAAGCCCGTGAAAACATGATCCTGCGCCGCCTGGCCCGCAGCAACTCCGCCCAGCCACCGGCTGAGGCTCTGCGTAAACAGGTACTGAACCGCCTGATTATCGATCGGGTCCAGATGCAACTGGCAGATGAGCGGGGAATCCGTGTCAGCGATAACGAGCTCAATGCCGCACTTAACCGTATCGCCGGCCAGTCAGGCCTGAGTCTGGCGCAGTTCCGTGAAACACTGATTGCTGAAGGTCAGGACTACGCCAAGGTACGTAACCAGATCCGTCAGGAATTACTGATCAATGAAACCCAGCGCCAGCTGGTTAACAGCCGTATCAACGTATCTCAGCAGGAAATCGACAACTTCCTCAGTTCAGATCAGGGTAAGCTGGCTGCTTCGCAAAGCTATAACCTGAGCCTTATTCTGGTAGCCGTTCCACCGCAGGCTGATGCCACTACAATTCAACAGGCCGCTGAAACCGCCGCTGAAATCAGCGCTGAATTACAGAACGGTGCAGATTTTGCTGAACTGGCCCTGGAACGCTCCGCCGGTAATAACGCCTTAAAGGGCGGCCAGCTGGGCTGGAAGAAAGCCGCTGAATTACCTCCGGCTTTTGCTCAGGCTCTTCAGTCTCTGGAAAAAGGTCAGGTAACGGCACCAATCCGCACCCCGAACGGGTTCCACATTCTTAAAGTAAACGATACCCAGCAGGGCAACGTACAGATGGTTGATCAGACCGAAGTACGCCACATCCTGCTTAAGCCGACTGAAATCCGTTCCAAAGCTCAGACCCTGCGGGAAATTAAATCCCTCTACAACCGTCTGGCACTGGGTGAGCCTTTTGCTGAACTGGCAAAAGAATTCAGTGATGATCCGGGCAGCGGCGCAGAAGGCGGTGCTTTAGGCTGGGCGCAGCCGGGCCAGATGGTACCGGAGTTTGAAGAAGTCATGCGTAAAACCCCGATTGGTGAAGTCAGTATTCCGTTTGAAACCCGCTTTGGCTGGCACATTCTTCAGGTAACTGACCGCCGCCAGCAGGATCTGGGTGAAGAAATGCTGATCAATCAGGCACGGGCCAGCATCCGTGAACGTAAGTTCAACGAAGAACTGCAAAACTGGTTACGGGAGATCCGTGCCAAGGCATATATCGAGCTGAAATAATGCCGGAACAGATCTTCAAGTTAGCACTGACACCGGGCGAGCCTTCAGGCATCGGCCCGGATCTCTGCATTCAGATTGCCCAGCAAGGCCACCAACAGCAACTGATTGCTATTGCTGACCCTCACATGCTTGCTGAACGGGCTGCACAACTGGCACTCCCTCTGGAAATCCGCCAGTACGATGCCAGGCAGCCGGCACAAAGCACCCCACCCGGCTGCCTGTGGGTAGAAACAGTTCCCTGCAAAGCCCCTGTTGTGGCGGGCCAGCTTAACGCCGCAAATGCACAGTATGTGCTGGACACCCTGACCCGGGCGACAACCGGCTGTATGAATGGCGAGTTTTCAGCCATTGTTACGGCTCCGGTACACAAAGGCATTATTAACGATGCCGGCATTCCGTTCAGCGGTCACACAGAGTTTCTTGAAGCCCTGACTGGCAGCGATAAAGTCGTTATGATGCTGGCCACCGAGGGACTACGGGTTGCCCTGGCCACTACCCACCTGCCATTACTGGAAGTACCGGGCGCGATTACTGAACCGTTACTTCATCAGGTTATCGGGGTTCTGCATCAGGATTTACAGCAACGCTTTGGCTTACAACAGCCACGTATTCTGGTTGCCGGCCTGAACCCTCATGCAGGGGAAGGTGGACACATGGGCCGGGAAGAAATCGATACCATTGAGCCAGCCCTTGAAAACCTGCGCCAACAGGGTATAAACCTTACTGGCCCGTTACCAGCAGACACCCTCTTTACTGAAAAGTACCTGCAGCAAACAGATGCTGTCCTTGCGATGTATCACGATCAGGGATTACCTGTTCTAAAATACAAAGGCTTTGGCAACGCCGTCAATATTACGCTGGGCCTGCCCATTATCCGCACATCTGTGGATCACGGCACCGCCCTTGATCTGGCCGGCAGCGGCAAAGCCGATACCGGCAGCCTGCTAACTGCCATCGACTACGCGGCAGAAATGGCCAGCCACAGCAATCAGGATAACTGAGCTATCATTCTCAGTTATCCACAAGAAACCCCAACGGAACGTCATTCATGAGTAAAAAACCCGTCGGCCACAAAGCCCGTAAACGCTTTGGCCAGAACTTTCTGCAGGATCAGGGCATCATTCGCCGGATCATTCGCTCAATCGCACCGCAGGAAGACCAGCATCTGGTAGAAATCGGCCCGGGTCTGGGTGCTATTACCGAAGAATTACTGCCTGAATGCCAGCAACTAAATGTGGTTGAACTGGATCGCGACCTGATTCCTATTCTGCGTACCAAATTCTTCAGCTATGCAGACAAGTTTAATATTCATGAAGCGGATGCCCTGAAGTTTGACTTTGCCTCCCTGCACCAACCTCCTCAGCCACTCCGTGTCGTCGGTAACCTGCCGTACAACATATCCACGCCACTGATTTTTCATCTGCTGAGCTATGCTGAACAGATCGAAGACATGCACTTCATGTTGCAGAAAGAAGTGGTTGACCGTCTTGCGGCACAACCGGGAGAAAGTGCGTATGGCCGTCTGGGGATCATGGCTCAGTACTACTGCCACGTAGAACCACTCTTTATTGTGCCGCCAGAAGCATTTGATCCGGCACCTAAAGTTGACTCCGCAATTGTCCGGCTGATCCCGTACAAAAAAATCCCGCACCCGGCTAAGGATGTTGATAAACTGGAGGTCGTCGTCAGAACCGCTTTCGGCCAGCGCCGCAAAACTTTACGGAACAACCTGAAGCCGCTGATCAGCGCCGAAGATATTCAGGCACTGGATATAGATCCGGGTCTGCGCCCGGAACGCCTGAGCCTGCAGGAATTTATCCGCATCAGTGATTTCATCAGCACTCAACAGAGCGACTAAACAGATGATTGCCGCATTAGAACAAGAAAGTATCGCCATTAACGTGGAAACATCGTACCTCCCGGAGCAGTCTGACCCGGATAAAAAACGCTTTGTTTTTTCCTATCACATCACTATCACTAACCATGCGAATCAGCCGGTTCAGCTGCTTAACCGCCGCTGGCTGATTGTTGACGGTGATGAACAGGTACAGGAAGTGAAAGGTGAAGGTGTGGTCGGTGAGCAACCGGTCATTGATCCCACAGAAAGCTACAGCTATACCAGCGGCACCGTTTTGGCCACCAATGTCGGCAGTATGCAGGGACATTATGAAATGAAGGCCGAAGATGGCCAGACCTTCAATGCTGAAATTGCGCCGTTTACACTGGCACAACCAAACGCGCTGCACTGATCAGGCCTGCTATGACCCATTACGCCATTGGTGATATACAGGGCTGCTTTGATGAACTTATACAACTGCTGGACACCCTGAACTTCAGCCCTGAAGATACGCTATGGGTTGCCGGCGACCTGGTGAACCGCGGGCCTAAGTCTCTGGAAACTCTGCGCTTTCTCAAAGAGCTCGGCAGTCAGACCAGAATTGTGCTCGGCAATCATGACCTGCACCTGCTTGCTATTCATTACGGCACCACGACCCAGCGTCGCAGTGATACCTTCGACGAAATTCTTAATGCGCCAGACCGGGAAGACCTGATGGACTGGTTACGCCACCAGCCTCTGCTTGTTCATGATGAAGCCCTTGGCTATACCATGGTGCATGCAGGTATTCCGCCTAACTGGTCATTAAAGAAAGCCCGCAGCTGTGCCAAAGAAGTTGAACAGGTCCTGCAAAGTACGCTGGCTATTGAATACTTCCGCAATATGTACGGCAACAAACCAGACCGCTGGAAAAAATCAATCCAGGGCTGGGAACGGCTGCGGATGATCACCAACTACTTCACCCGGATGCGCTTTTGCAGCGACAAAGGCCGGCTCGACTTTCTCGCCAAAGGTGGCCTGAGCAGCCAGCCGGAAGGCTTTTTACCCTGGTTTGAACATCCGGGAAAAACTGTCGATAAACACCGTATTATTTTTGGCCACTGGGCAGCACTGGAAGGCAAAGCCGACCACCATAACGTATTTGCCCTCGATACCGGCTGTGTGTGGGGTAATACCCTGACAGCCATGCGTCTCGAAGACCAGCAGCTGTTCAGTGTCCCAAGTCTGAAACAACCGGAGTAACCCGATGGAAACCTATCAGTGTATTAATATCGAACAGGCTGTTGCCCTGATGGAAGACGGTACAGTCGTTGTAGACATTCGTGACCCACAAAGCTTTGCTGCCGGCCACATTGTAAACGCCAGCCATCTGAGCAATGAAAACCTGCATACATTTATCACCGGTGCGGATATGGATCAGCCGGTCATTGTCTGCTGCTATCACGGTCACAGCAGCCAGTCTGCGGCACAGCTGCTGATTGGTCAGGGATTTGATCAGGTCTACAGCCTCGACGGTGGCTATCAGCTCTGGCAGGCAAATAAGCCTGAAATGTGCAGCGCCCCTGAGGCCTGAATATGCAAATCTATCTGGTGGGCGGCGCGGTTCGCGACAAACTTCTGGGGTATCCGGTGTATGACCGGGACTGGGTCGTGGTCGGTGCGTCACCGGATATCATGCTGCAGCAGGGTTTCCGGCCTGTCGGACAGGACTTCCCTGTGTTTATCCACAAGGACAGCGGTGAGGAATACGCGCTGGCCCGCACCGAACGTAAATCGGGTAAAGGCTATACAGGCTTTCAGTACCATGCCAGCCCGGATGTCACCCTTGAAGAAGATTTACTGCGCCGCGACCTGACCATCAACGCGATGGCGGAAAGTGCTGATGGCCAGATTATCGACCCGTATAACGGCCAGCAGGATCTGCAACAACGCATTCTGCGTCATGTCTCCCCCGCTTTTGCAGAAGACCCGTTACGGGTGTTACGTGTCGCCCGGTTTGCTGCCCGCTATGCCCACCTGGGCTTTACCCTTGCACCGGAAACACTGGCACTGATGCAACAGCTGGCCAGCAGTGACGAACTTGAGTTTCTCACCCCGGAACGGGTCTGGCAGGAAATGCAGCGGGCATTGGGAGAGCAAAGCCCACAAACGTTTTTCCAAATACTGGAAGAGTGTCACGCCAACGGTAAACTGTTCCCGGAACTGACGATTTCCCCCTCAGAACTGATACTTCTGAATACACCGGTATCTGCTGAAGTCCGCTGTGCTTTGCTGTTATTTAAAGCGGCTACAGATGCTTCAGTCATTAAGACTTTCAGTGAACGCCAACGGCTGCCCAATCTGTTTCGCGATCTGGCGCTGCAGTTGTTCCGCGGTGCCGATGACCTGCTGAACTTTCCACACCTGACAGCGGATGCCTGCCTGCAGTTAATTCTGGATTTAGACCTAATCCGTCGCCCTGAGCGGCTGACAAACCTGTTTGCAGCCTGCAAAACGCTTAATGACCAACAGGCTCTTGCCGCTGAAACACAACTGCCTGAACTCCTGAGCCAGCTAGGCAGCATAGTTCCCCGGGACATCATGGCAGAGGGTTTTAAAGGTAAAGCGCTGGGAGAGGAAATAAAACGGCGCCAGCTCACCATCTGCGAACAGGCTATTGATCCTCAAGACCAATAAGCGGACTCTCCATCACAGCCGCGACGGCTGTGAGTAACTCACGCTCAACCACAGAAACTTTGCCATCCTGACGGGCACATCGTACCAGTCCCTTAAGGTAGCGGGATTTCAATAACGGCCCCGCAGCAGCGAGAATAAATACCGCTTCACTGAACGCCTTCAGCTCAGTTTCAGCGCAGGGCTGCTGAGGCAGTAGTTCGATGTTATAAAAGCCGGCGGTGCTGGCGGCCAGATTAAAGTGCCGTTCAAGGTCAGCCCCACTGCTGTCAGACTGCCGTCCATGCCAGACAAGCATTGATGCGACCCGCTCAAATGCCCCCGCCTGATCATCCTCGGACTGCTCGAGCATCCGGGCTCGGCGGCGTATGCCGTAGTGGCCGTCACAATAATGACCGGTTAACTGATACAGGCACCACTCAAACAGATCAATCTGCTTATCGGCTCTGATCAGTTGCATCAGTAAACGCTTATACCCACGGTACTGTTCAGCAGACTGCAGTTTCAGGGCAGGCATCGCCATTAACACCCAGGGCAAATATACACCGCGGGAAACATCCTTAAGCATCTTTGTGAGCTTTTCTGTCTGTTCCGCCAGTGCAGGATCAAATCCGGACAACATATGCATCTGCTGCTCACGTAAAGAGGTATCGGTTGCCAACAGCAGCACCGGTAAAATTGCCCGGGCAGCAAAAGCGTCATGGGCGATCGCGACCAATGCTTCCGGCAATTCAGTTTCAGATACCAGATCCAGATCCGAGATTTCAGCCACATCCAGTACGGCACTGCTGAGAATCATGGTCGTCACCGCGCCCAACACCTGTTGCTTGTGGTCACCCTCATGTTCTTTGACATGCTCTCTGGCTTTCTGCCAGCGATCTTCAGAAAAACGACCGTCCCAGTTCGGCTCAATTGCCAAAATACGTTGCCGTAATGGCGGATGTGTCGCCAGTAAACTCATAGCCGCACCATTAATGTTGGCAAAAAACAAATGGCTGGCTTCATGACAACGGTGATTATCGATCCGGCTGCTGCTCTTAATACTGCCAATCGCTTTCAGTGCGCCACCAATACCTGCCGGATTACGGGTTAAACGTACCGCGGCGGCATCTGCCAGAAACTCCCGCTGACGCCCCACGGCAGCCTTAATGACTCTGGCACCGGCAATACCTGTCCAGCCGATTACAAACAACCCCAGCCCAAACGGTTTCGCCCGCACAGATGTTCGGCTGTACAGCAGCTCACGGCCAATTTCACCGATCCACATCAGCCCGTGCAGCAACACCAGCAAACGCATATTCAAACGCATATCGCCGTTAAAAATATGGCTGATCTCATGGGCTACCACCCCCTGTAGTTCATCCCTGCTGAGATGATCCAGTGCGCCCTGACTGACACACACAACGGCATCAGAGGGCCGCAGGCCAGCCGCAAATGCGTTAATCCCGGCTTCCTGGGTTAACAGGTAAACCGGCGGCACCGGAATCCCCGCCGCAATTGACATTTCTTCGGTAACATTGAGTAAACGCCGCTGTTCGGCATACCGGGTAGCGGGTAATACCTGCGTTGCCCCCATGGAGTCTGCAATGGCTGCACCACCACGGCAGACTTCATGCCACTTCAGCCACGCGGTAATGATCAGGCCACTGCAAACCGCAACCGCAACCCAGGCAAACCGCTGCAAAGTATAATATTCAAGCAGTTCTGCCTGCTGATTGTAGTAACCGCCATCATCAATCCACAGCCAGGTCACCACAAACAAGGTGGTTAATCCGATGATAAGAAGGGTAATGCAGAGAAACAGAGCAACCAGCCAGTAGCTTCGCTTACCGGCCTGTGCCTGTGCTTCGTAGAAGTTCATCCGGTTTTAAAATCAGAAACTGACTTCAGGGGCTTTCTGGATCTGTTCCCGGTCAGCGATTTCCAGCAAGCTGGCATCGGCTTTATGCCCAAACAGGCCCGCAAAAATCACTGGCGGAAAACTCTGTTTATATTCGTTGTAGTCGGTAACCGCATCGTTAAACCCCTGGCGGGCAAACGCCACACGATTCTCGGTTGATGTAAGTTCTTCACTGAGCTGCTGCATCTGACCATCAGCTTTCAGCTCAGGGTAATCTTCAACGACCAGATTAAATCGCCCCAGCGCAGCCTGTAAACCGGACTCAGCCATCCCCAGCTGCTGTAAAGAGTCGGCACTCTGAGCACTGGCCATAGCACTATCCAGCCCTGCCCGCGCCTGATTGCGGGCACTGATAACCGCCTCCAGGGTTTCACGCTCGTGCTTGAGGTAACCCTTAGCTGTTTCCACCAGATTCGGTATCAGGTCATAGCGGCGTTTTAACTGCACATCTATTTGCGAAAACGCGTTCTGATGCCGGTTACGCAGGCTGACCAGACTGTTAAACACTGTAATCACATAACCGATAACAATGACCGCCACAACAATGCTGATAATGGTTGTCAGATCCATAACGCCACTCCCTAAGCCGAATTAACTGATGTTTTAAACCGCCGAAATTTGCTTTTCCTGCCAGATAAAGTCCACCGCCGTTAACGGCTGCTTGTCTTTATCCGCATCCCGCCACAAATCCTGATACGTTTCACCGGACTCCGGATGACGTGATTTTGGTGACAGTTCCGCCAGAGGCCGTAACACAAAGCTGTTCACCAGCACTTCTGCACGGGGTAACTGAACACCGTCAAAGTCGCCGATGAGATTATCATAAGTCAGGATATCAATATCCAGCGTCCGGCCCAGGCTGTCACTCTTGCGACAGCGTCCGTGCTGATCTTCAATATCCTTCAGCGTCGCATTCAGCGCCGCCAGCTCAAGATCAGTCGTAAACTCAGCAACCAGATTGTAAAACGGTGCACCGTCAAAACCGACAGCATCACTTTCATAGACCGGCGACAAGCGCAACTCACTGAAAGTTGCCTGCAATGCATCCAGAGCGCCACAAATATTATGTTCACGTTCCTGATTGCTGCCGATACTGACGAATACTTTTGCCATTAAAAACGCTCTCCCCGCTCAATAATGATCCCCACATCCTGAGCCGCCGGGACTGCACCGGGTTTACCCAGCTGCAAACGCACCCAGCGCACTCCAAACTCGTTGGCAAGGATCTTAGTGACTTCTTCAGCCATAGTTTCAATCAGCTGGAACTCACTGTTCGCAATAAAATCAATCAACCGTTCAGAGATAGTTTTGTAGTTAAGTGTGTTATCCACATCTTCACTGGAAGCCGCCGACAGGATATCGGTCCCCATCTCAATATCCAGTACCACACGCTGGCGGATCTCCCGTTCCCAGTCGTAAATACCGATAATGGTTTCAATCTCAAGACCTTTAATATAAACAATATCCATTACTATCTTGTAACCTGTTGATAAATCGAATTAAAAAAACACGTGTAAATGCAGTGCATAAACGGATGACCTGATAGTCAACATAGGACATCAGGATGTCAATACTGTTATACAGGCAGTGTATTACGTCTGACGGTCAGAAGCTTGCTTATTTCCGTCCCACTTCACTGATGAAATACCGGAAAATAAGAAACCGTCCGAACCCTGAATATACTGCCAAATTCCGGCAAGTTGTTTGTATCTTTACACAATACGCGGTATATAGGACGACACATGAATACCGGTTCTGACCATGAACAGCCCTGATATCGCTATCAACATTGCAATCTTGCTGACCGCTTATCTGCTGGGGTCTATCCCCACAGCGGTTATCGTCTGTCATTGCATGCAAATCAGCGATCCCCGCCAGAAAGGCTCAGGTAATCCCGGCGCCACTAATGTACTGAGAGTTGGCAACAAAGCAGCTGCGGTTATGACTCTGGCCGGTGATCTGCTTAAAGGACTGGCTGCCATCTGGCTTGCGCAATACCTGTTACCTACTGATCACTCAACCACCTTATGGATGGCTTTGGCAGTGCTGGCCGTACTGGGCGGCCATATATGGTCAGTATTCCTGCGCTTTAACGGTGGTAAGGGCGTCGCTACCACCGTGGGGGCCTGCCTGGCATTAGACTGGCATCTGGGGCTGGCTCAGGCGATATGCTGGCTGGCACTTATCGGA
Source organism: Aliamphritea spongicola (assembly GCF_017051665.1). Classification (NCBI taxonomy): domain Bacteria; kingdom Pseudomonadati; phylum Pseudomonadota; class Gammaproteobacteria; order Oceanospirillales; family Oceanospirillaceae; genus Aliamphritea; species Aliamphritea spongicola. The sequence goes on along the minus strand of NZ_JAFIDL010000006.1, from coordinate 12,536 downwards.
CTGTTAAAGGTTTCGGCACTGGCGGCACTGGGAATGGCGCTGTTAACCCCCCTGTTTGCCTGGCTGCTTGCCCCACAATGGCTGCTGCTCAGCCTGCTGATATCCTGCATCCTGTTTGCCAGTCATCATCAGAATATCAGTCATTTACTGAAAAAAGCCTGACAGCTCAGATACCCGGCAGAGTATCCAACGGCCAGCGCGGCTGAGCTAAAATGGTCAGATCACTTTGCTGGCCGGCCATCAGACGCTGTGCGCCGGCAAACGCAATCATTGCACCGTTATCCGTACAGAACCGTGGCCGCGCATAAAAAAGTTCAGCCTTTTCTTTAGCAACCATATCGCCCAGTTTACGGCGCAAACGCTGGTTAGCGCTCACCCCTCCGGCAATCACTAACTGTTTAAAACCTGTCTGCTGAAGCGCCCGGCGACATTTAATGGCCAGAGTTTCAACCACTGCATCCTCAAAAGCAGCGGCAATATCGTACTGATCCTGCTCAGCCAGCTCGCCATCAACCCGTAAATTATTACTGGTGTTCAGAGTAAAGGTTTTCAGACCACTAAAGCTCATATCCAGACCCGGACGGTCTGTCATCGGTCGTGGGAACCGAAAACGGCTGCGATCACCCAGCTCTGCCATACGGGCAACTTCCGGCCCGCCAGGATACGCCAGCCCCAGCATCTTGGCGGCTTTATCAAATGCTTCACCGGCAGCATCATCCAGCGACTCTCCCAGCAAGCTGTATTCACCAATAGCATCCACCCGAACTAACTGGGTATGACCGCCGGATACCAGTAAGGCTACAAACGGAAACTTCGGTGGCGTCTCCTCCAGCATAGGTGCCAGCAGGTGGCCTTCCATATGATGCACGCCTAACGCAGGTATACCCCAGCCCAGCGCCATAGCCCGGCCGGTTGCTGCTCCAACCATAAGCGCCCCTATCAACCCTGGGCCTGCGGTATATGCGACCGCATCCAGCTGATCAGGCGTCGTGTCTGCCTGCTGTAGGGTTTCACGCACCAGCGGTAACAACTTACGTACATGATCCCGGGATGCCAGCTCAGGTACTACACCACCGTATTCCGCATGCATTGCCACCTGGCTATATAAAGCATCACCCAATAAACCTTTATCGGTGTCGTAGATCGCTACGCCGGTTTCATCACATGAAGTTTCAATACCCAATACACGCATGCTGGCTTCCACAGGTTAAAAATTGCTAAAAAAATGCTTTTCTGGCCAAAAAAATTCAAATTCAGCCTGCTCTTATCCGGACTTTACTGTAAGATGCCGCGGACTTTGCCCAAGCGGCATAAAAAGCGGCGCCATTATGCTTCAATTTAGAGAAGATTTCATCGCATTTAGCCTTTACAGTGCCATTGCATCAGAATAGAATGTTCGCCCTTATTGGCCAGCTGAGTCTAAACTCAGCCTAATCAGATTAAATTTTTAAGGAAGGTAAGGTATTTAATATGCCAGCAGTTAAAGTTAAAGAAAACGAGCCATTTGACGTAGCTCTGCGTCGTTTCAAGCGTTCTTGCGAAAAAGCAGGTGTTCTGGCTGAAGTACGTCGTCGTGAATTCTACGAGAAGCCAACGTCTGTTCGTAAGCGTAAGGCTGCTGCTGCTGTAAAGCGCCACCTGAAAAAAGTTCAGCGCGAAAACCAGCGTCGCGTACGTCTGTACTAATCATCGGCGGGTTCGTCAACCGGTGACATACTGATTGAGTCAGGTCCTGAGCAAACGCTGAAGACCTGATTATTTCACCCAACAGCTATTTAAGAATTCTAACGGAGCGATTATGTCTGAACTGAAGCAACGCATCAGTGATGAGATGAAAGCAGCTATGCGCGCCAAGCAAAAAGACCGCCTGGCAACCATCCGTATGATTCTCGCTGAAATCAAGCGCATCGAAGTCGATGAGCGGATTACACCTGACGATGCCCGTATTGTCGCCACGCTGGATAAAATGCAAAAACAGCGTCGCGATTCGATCAGCCAGTTTGAAGCGGCTGACCGAAATGATTTGGCCGATATTGAGCAGCAGGAACTCGCTGTCATCAAAGAGTTCCTGCCTCAGGCACTTTCAGAAGCTGAACTCATCAGCATCATTGATCAGGCTGTCACTGATTCCCAGGCGCAAAGCATGCAGGATATGGGTAAAGTAATGGCACTGGTTAAACCTCAGGTACAGGGTCGCGCCGATATGGGCCCAATCAGTCAACTGGTTAAAGACCGCCTGACCTCCTGAGCGATTTGCCTGCACCAGCAGGCCAGTCAGTCATACTGACAACCATTCCCTTAACCGTTAACATACCCGGTAATTGGTTACCCAGGCGAATGTTCCATGGCAGGAAAAATCCCACAATCCTTCATTGACGACCTGCTCGCCCGCATTAACGTGCTGGACATTGTCGAGTCACGGGTAAAACTCAAGCGTACCGGCAAAAACTACTCAGGCCTTTGCCCGTTCCATAAAGAAAAATCCCCTTCGTTTACCGTCAATAACGAAAAACAATTTTATTATTGTTTTGGCTGCGGCGCCGGCGGCAACGCACTGGGGTTCATTATGGAGCACGACCGGCTGAGCTTTCCTGAAGCTGTGGAAGAGCTTGCCAAACTGGCCGGTGTTGAAGTGCCGCGGGATGAATCCCGGGTAGACCATCAGCGGGAGCTGCGCCGTAAAGACATCTTTGCCCTGCTGGAAGAAGCTTCTGACTTTTATCAGGAACAACTTAAACAGCACAGCCAGAAAGCCAAGGCCGTAGATTATCTGAAAGGCCGTGGACTTACCGGCAAAATAGCGGCTCTGTTTGGTATCGGATATGCCCCGCCTGGCTGGGATAACCTGCTGAAAAAACTGACTCAGTCTGACGCGGATAAGCCCCGCCTGGAACAGGCAGGCATGCTTATTCACAAAGAAGAAAGCGACCGCTACTACGACCGTTTCCGTGACCGCATCATGTTCCCGATCCGGGATATGCGCGGCCGGGTTATTGCATTCGGCGGTCGGGTTCTGGGGGACGAAAAACCCAAATACCTCAACTCACCGGAAACCGAAACCTTCCATAAAAGCCGCGAACTGTACGGCCTTTATGAAGCCCGCAAATTTAACCAGAATCTGACCAAACTGATCATTGTTGAGGGCTATATGGATGTCGTCGGCCTTGCCCAGTACGGCATCAGTTATGCGGTTGCAACCCTGGGTACCGCCACTACCGCTCAGCACCTGGAACGCATTTTTAAAATGGTCGACGAAGTTATCTTTTGCTTCGATGGTGACCAGGCCGGCCGTAAAGCAGCAAGCCGCGCACTGGAAACGACATTACCGGTCATCAAAGACGGTAAACAGGCCCGTTTTCTATTCCTGCCCGAAGGCGAAGACCCTGACAGTCTGGTTCGCCAGGAAGGCACTGAAAATTTTGAGCAGCGCCTGCAGGAGGCCCTACCCCTGTCGGACTTTTTCTTCCGTACCCTCGGAGAAGATGCTGACCTGAACAGTCTGGACGGCCGCGCCAGCTTCAGTAATCAGGCCCTGCCAATGATTCAGCTTATGCAGCCAAGCATTCTCCAGCAGATGATGCAGGAAAAAATCAGCGAACTTACCGGCCTGAGCTTTGAACAACTAAACAGCATTACCAACCTGCAGGAAGCTACCAGAGCCCCTCAGCAACCTGCTGCCCATAGCTACGAACACGAACCGGCTATGCAGTACGATGACTACCCCCAGCCTGAATACGATCAGGGTGGCAGTTATTATGACAATGACTATTCAGGCTACAGTAACGACCAGCAGCACAGTGGCAACGATTTCTCGCCAAAAAGCAAAGGCCGGGGCAACAAGGGCAAAGGCAAGTTTAAAAACAAGAATTTCCGCCAGGATAAACAGGAATTCCGACCTCCTCAGGATCTGAATATCCGGATCACACCGGCAAGCAGCGCCATCTCTATTCTGCTGCATGCGCCGCATCTGGCAAATGGCTGCGAGCTCGACTTTCTGGCCAAGAGTAAAAACCAGACAGAACTGTTGCTGTATCGGTTAGTGGAATATCTTCGCCTGACACCTGACGCAACATTGGGAATGTTGTTTGTTGACTGGGAATCAGATTCTGAGCTCGCTGGCTACTTGCATACACTCAACGAAATTTCCCATTTAGAGCCGATTCAGAATACTGACAGCGCCCAGAATGTTCTCAGTGACTCTCTGCAACGTCTGCAAGAACGCAGCATCGATCAGCAAATCGATGAACTGAAATCATTAAAACAGCGCTCAGCCGAAGATAATCAACGTCTGAATCAGCTTTTAATGCAGCAACACTCGAGCAGATCCGGACGCTAAGCCCTTGAAGTATTGGGCATTACCCCCATCTATTTACTATGCTTAATCAGAGACTTTAAGAAAGTATTTCTGACACCTGAATTAAACAGCAAAAATCGTAAACTTTTTAACCACTTTGATACGATCCAACCGAGTATATCGGTAGTAATCACAACGGTCTGTCGCTATAATGTCGGGCTAATTTTTCACTCTGTCATCATCATGAAGGGCACTTATGTCAGACACCTCCCAGCAGCAGTCACGCCTCAAGGAACTGATCGCACGCGGTAAGGAACAAGGCTACCTTACCTACGCTGAAGTCAATGACCACCTGCCAGAAGATATTGCCGATCCGGATCAAGTCGAAGACATCATTCGCATGATCAACGACATGGGCATTTCTGTAACCGAAGAAGCGCCTGATGCAGAAACTCTGCTGATGACCGAAGGCGATTCTGCAGAAGAAGCAGACGATGAAGCCGTTGCCGCACTGGCTGCCGTTGAATCAGATGCCGGCCGTACAACTGACCCGGTCCGCATGTACATGCGTGAAATGGGTACTGTAGAACTGCTGACCCGCCAGGGCGAGATTGAAATCGCAAAACGCATCGAAGAAGGCCTGCGTGAAGTCATGGCTGGTCTGGCTGCGTTCCCAGGCTCTGTAGAAGCTATTCTGGGTGCTTACGATGCCACCCTGGAAGAAGAAGGCCGCCTGAGCGATATCTTCAGTGGGTATATTGATCCGGATGAAGGTAATGAAATCCCAACTGCCGCACCTTCGACTGTTGCTGAAACCGATTCTGAAGATGATGACGAATCAGAAGAAGACGATGATGACGAAGAGAAAGAGCGCGGACCGGATCCGGAAGAAGCAAAACGCCGCTTCGATCTGGTACGCAGCACTTACATCACGTATCTGAAAGCAACCGAAAGTCAGGGCCGTGACAGCAAAGCTGCCGCGAAAGCTTTTAACGAACTGACCGATGCGTTTTCACCGATTAAACTGGCCCCGCGTTATTACGACATGCTGGTTGATAACGTACGTGACGCTATTGACCGCATTCGCCGTCAGGAGCGTACCATCATGCAGATTTGCACCCAGCGTGCAAAAATGCCGCGCCGTCAGTTTATTAAAGAATTCCCAGGCAATGAAACCAACACTGAATGGCTTCAGAACCTGATCAATTCAGATGCAGCCTATGCGCCTGCACTGAAACGCCATGAGATCGAACTCAAGCGCGCACAGAAAAAACTGATCCAGATTGAAGGTGACATCCAGCTGACACTGAATGAGATGAAAGACGTTAACCGTCGCATGTCTATCGGTGAAGCACGTGCCCGTCGCGCGAAAAAGGAAATGGTTGAAGCCAACCTGCGTCTGGTAATCTCAATCGCTAAGAAATACACCAACCGTGGCTTACAGTTCCTGGATCTGATTCAGGAAGGTAACATCGGCCTGATGAAAGCAGTGGATAAGTTTGAATACCGTCGCGGTTACAAATTCTCCACATACGCAACCTGGTGGATCCGTCAGGCAATCACCCGTTCGATTGCTGACCAGGCACGTACCATCCGTATCCCGGTACACATGATCGAAACCATCAACAAGCTGAACCGTATCTCACGTCAGATGCTGCAGGAAATGGGTCGTGAACCTACCCCTGAAGAACTGGCTGAACGTATGGATATGCCTGAAGATAAGATCCGCAAGGTTCTGAAAATCGCAAAAGAACCTATTTCAATGGAAACCCCAATCGGCGACGATGAAGATTCAAGCCTGGGTGATTTCATTGAAGACGTAACCATTGATTCCCCTGTTGATTCTGCGACTGGCGAAGGTCTGCGCGAAGCAACCAAGGAAGTTCTGGCCGGCCTGACAGCCCGTGAAGCCAAAGTGTTGCGTATGCGTTTCGGTATCAATATGAACACTGACCACACCCTTGAAGAGGTTGGTAAGCAGTTTGATGTAACCCGTGAGCGTATCCGTCAGATCGAAGCAAAAGCCCTTCGTAAGCTACGTCACCCAAGCCGTTCAGACCACCTGCGTGGCTTCCTGGACGATCATTAAAACTAGTTAAATCAAACTCTTGTGCCCATTTTACCTTGTGGTATTATGGGCACCCTCCTGTGGGGGCCTTTAGCTCAGTTGGTTAGAGCATCCGACTCATAATCGGCAGGTCCTGGGTTCGAGTCCCGGAAGGCCCACCATCATTTATTTCTCTCTTAGATTTTGAGCATCCGACTCACTCTTTATAGATCTCACAGGTCTTGGGCTCGAGCCCCGGAAGGCCCACCATCTTATACGCATTCTTTTAGAGCATCCGACTCGCTCTTTATAGATCTCACAGGTCCTGAATCCGAGTCCCGGAAGGCCCACCATCACTTTTTCATTCTTAGATTTAAAGCATCCGACTCACTCTTTATTCTTTATAAAAAGTTGGCACAAAGCACCTGAGTTTAAGCCCCGAGGACCACCGTCAACGTCTCTTACTCTCTTAGATATCAAACCTCTTAACAGATTTATAGATCTCTCAGACTGTCATCCAACACGACAACAGAATACTGCTTATCACTCTGCCAAATGACTGAACTGCGAATTGATGGATATCAAATACTCTTAGCTAGCAGCAGGATACATTTCTAACCACTAAATTTGCTTAACAAAACAGAGGTACATTATGGGTTGCTGTGGCTCCTGTGACGGACAAAATGACGAAAAACCAACTGAAAAAGAAACCGAGGGCAATAAAACCGAATCGACTGATTCTGAATAAACGCTCAGAACCAAAGCCAATCTTACCGCCAGCTTCACTTCTCCCTCCCTGAAGCTGGTATAACTCAAAATTCACCAACACTTTCGCTGCCTGCAATATATTCACAGCAACAGCATCACCACCAATTTTTAGCCTTCCTGCTATTTTTCTGATATTCCGCGCAATAAAAAGCCCGGTCACTGATATCAGCAACCGGGCTCTTCTATATAGAAAAGCAGAATAGCTTTTAGCCGTAGAGTTCCTGCTTAAACTTCTCAACCTGCTGCTGCAGCTCTTCAAGGCTGTTATGGCGCAGATTCAGATGGCCAACCTTACGGTTCGGACGCAGGGATTTATTGTACTTATGCAGCTGTACATTACTCATATCCACCATTTCCGGGGTTGGGTCACAACCCAGCAGGTTAACCATGGCAGAATGACCTGTCGGCTCAGTGGTACCCAGGCCAACAGAAGTAATCGCACGCATATGATTTTCAAACTGTGTACAAATGCCTGCAATCTGAGTCCAGTGGCCGCTGTTATGCACACGGGGCGCCAGCTCATTCACAATGAGCTTGCCATCGCTGACAAATAATTCAATCGCCAGCACACCTACATAATTAAGCTTGTTGAAGATTGCATCAGCGATCTCTTTGGCCTGCGCGGTCATTTCATCAGTCAGCGCAGGAGCCGGAGCAACAGAGCTCAGCAGAATACCGCCACTGTGGTGGTTTTCTGCCAACGGGTAGCAGTTGATATCACCGTTTGGTGAACGTGCTGCGACCAGAGATACTTCCCGCTCAAACTTAACAAAGCCTTCAACAACAACTTCAGGTAAAACCGTATCGCTGTTCAGCAAGTCAGTCAGTTGCTGTGGATTTTCGATCAGCCACTGCCCCCGGCCATCGTAGCCTTCTTCACATGACTTAATCAGTACCGGAGTACCCATTTCATCAATCGCAGCCTGCAGCTCTTCATCGCTGTTCGCCACGCGGAAATTCGCAGTCGGAATCCCCAGATTATTCAGGAAGGTTTTCTCACGGCCACGGTGCTGACACACTTCTATTGCTTCTGGCTGAGGATAGACTGCACAGTGCGGTACCAGTGTCTTCAGCAATGCTGTATCAACATGCTCACGCTCAACGGTCACCACATCCGGTCCACCCAGCGCAGTAAACAGTGAATTGCCTGTCATATCATCGGTCAGGTCAACGATGTCGCCCAGTCCTTTAACACAGGTTGTATTCTCACCAGCACCGGCCAGAAACGTAAAGCGGTAACCCATTGGCCAGCCTGCCAGCGCCATCATCCGCGCCAGCTGTCCACAGCCTACAATTGCAATATGCATTAACATACCTCCAGTGGCACACTGTCAGTCTGATTCTTACGCCACGCCTGCAGACGTGCACTCAGAGCTTCATCCTGCAGAGCAAGCATCTGAGCAGCCATCAGACCAGCATTATAGCCGCCGGCTTCACCAATCGCCTGACAGGCAACAGCAACACCTTTAGGCATCTGAACCATAGACATCAGGCTGTCCATACCTTTCATGTATTTACTTGCCACCGGCACAGCAATAACCGGCAGGTGCGTCATTGCGGCAGCCATACCCGCAAGATGAGCAGCACCGCCTGCACCGGCAATAATCACCTGGATACCACGGGTATGTGCTTCGCTGGCAAACTGATGCAGACGATCCGGTGTACGGTGAGCAGAAACCACCTGAGTTTCAAATTCCACCCCCAGTTCTTTCAGGGGTATAGTAGCCAGCTCCATGGTCGGCCAGTCGGACTGTGATCCCATAATGATGCTTACTGTCACATTGCTCATCAATAAATACCTGCGTTGTATTTGGCTTAAGCTGTAAGTTTACATATTACTGTCTGAAAACACGCTACGGCCCATGTTCACGGAACACAGGCGGTATTCAAAAGAGTAATAAAGGTTCTGATTGGCGACGGGGAAGGCAGGCATATAAAGGCCGGAGCAGCATTTAAAATTCATTCGCAGCCGGTATCCGGTACTGAAGAACATGCTCTGGATATGACGGCTGGCTGCCGTCCCGATCAGAGGCCGCTATGATACCAAAACTAGCTATAAAATAACCATTTTCTTTCGGCACAGGCGCAATAATGACAGGCACTGCCGGCGGTGTATTCCGGCAGCGCCGCGAATACTTACCGGTTTACTTCGGCAGTGACTAAATCATAGAGCTGCTGCGCACCAAAGCTAGGCAAGGCTTTACCATTCACAAAAAATGTTGGCGTTTTTTCAACTTTCATCGTTCTTACATCCGCCGCTTCCTGCTTCAGCAAGGACGTCACAGTAATTGCATTCGCATCTTTTTCTGCCTGAGCAATATCCAGGCCAGCAAACTCCGCTGCAGCCCAGGCCTTACTGATATCAGGACTGCCGTGTATAGCCCACTCAGGCTGACGCTTGAGAATCTCCTCAAGCACCGGCTTAAACAGATCCTGCTTACGCGCCGCCTCTAAAATACGGACAACCTCATCGGAGCCTTCGTGAAATGTGGTATACCGAAGTACAAGGCGCACATCCTGTGGATATTCAGCCATAATTCTCTTCACGAAGGGATAAAAGGCACGACAAGCCTCACAGGCCGGATCAAAGAATTCAACAATCGTTACTTTGGCATTAGCAGGCCCGAAAGAAGGCGAGTAAGGCCGCTCCAACGATGCAGTGTCTGCAACAGATTGTGCTGAATTAATTTGATTTTGCTGCCACACATAACCTGCAACCACAAAAACCAATAAGGCCAATACTGAAACAAGGATGACGATCTTGGAACGGCTCATTATTTATTCTTCCTGATAACCAAACAAAGTAAGCAGGCAATGACCACAAAGCTGATCAACGCTAGATAAGGTAACGGCAGCCAGCCGAATATTGTCATAGAGCTGCCACTGCAAGACGTGCCCGACCCGCAGGGCACAATCTCTCCGGTAATAACACCGGCATAAGTCAGAGAATGATAAAACGCAAATACAGCACCCACAGCCACCAAAGGCAATGCATACATCACAGCATTAAAGTCAGATCTGAAACTGCCCAGCCCCAGAATCAGCACCAAAGGAAACATCGCAATACGCTGATACCAGCAAAGCGTACATGGCATTTGCCCCATCACTTCACCAATAAAAACAGCACTGAGTGATGCAATCAGCGCGATAAACCAGGCCAGCAGTAAAAACCACCACCCCGGCATTTCAACAGAATTTTGAGACATTATATTTCCCGTTAAAAGTACACGGATGTCCGGCTGAAATGTCACCGGCCAGAGATTAATCCGGGCAATTTTAAAGCCTGAAGTGGCTACAGAGTCAAAAGGAGATATCAACAATTAGGCTTATTTAAAAAACTGTTATAGGATACTTCTGGCGTCACAATTATAACGTAATAAAAATCTCACACCTCAGGGATAGAGTTTAAGTAAGTCCTCTCAACATAAAGAGGTAGTAATGCTTAAACAGTCAGTCATCTTTCTGATCTGCTTACTGTGCCCAATACTTGCCCCGGCACAGGAAAACCTGCGAATCGGCTTTAACAATGTAGATTCCTTTCCCTATTTCCTTGGTAAAGGTGAAGCACTTGCATCGCCTCCAGGTATATCTGTTGACCTGATAAATTATGTCTCCGAGGAACTCCAACTGAACATCGACTATCAGCGCATGCCCGGGCAACGTGTGTTACAGAGCCTGAAAAGAGGCGATCTGGACGCAGCATTTATATTTTCTTACAAAGAAGCACGACGGGAATTTGGTGTATTTCCCATGAAGGATGGCAAGGTTGATACCGAGAGACGTATGGACACCCTTTCATACGTACTCTACCGTCCTGTAAGCAGCAAACTTAACTGGAATGGCTCTGACTTCGAGCAACTCAATGGCAGTCTCGCGGCAAAACTCAATTATTCTATCGTTGCGGACATTAAGAAAAAAAGCATAGAAGTGGTCGAAGGGCGAAGTACCTCTCAACTCTTTTCAATGCTGGCAGCTAAACGGGTTGAAGGCGTGGTCGACCAGGAAGCAATCGCTGATGCATACCTCCAGAAACAGCAAACCAGTAAATTTGAAAAAGCACGGCTACCTCTGGCAGAAAAACATTATTACTTAATTTTCAGCCACCAGTTTGCTGAGAAAAACCCTCAGATAACCGAGTCTATTTGGGATCTGGTCGCCGCAAACCGGGACAGAATATACCGTACCCGCATGCCCGGTTATTACGGTTATCTGGACGCACGGAAGTAAGCCTACACAAGTGCTTTGCGATAAACACTTAATGCCTGCACTTTGCTGCTGCCAGCAACCTCACACATCTCTGTTGCGTGAAGAGTCGCCCCAAAGCGCTCAGCAACACGGATACTGGAAATATTTTCCGGCAGGCAACGCCACTCGACTTCCTGAACGCCGAAATCTCTGATCAGAACATCTGAAAAATATATAAGGCAACGGTTTATAATACCTTTACCCTGACTATTCTCAGCAATGAAGCAACCCAGCTCAGCTCTGCCATCAACAATCGATTTCGCGCCAAAAATTCCGCACAACTGCCCAGAAACATAAACTTTATACCAGGCAGATAACAGCCCCGGAACTGCCACACGCTGGCGAATAAACATCGCCGTCGACGACACGTCGTTAACATCAGCTACCCAGGCTAAATACCTATCCAGATACTGGCGGTTCTCCCGGATAAGCTGCCATAGGACTTCCGCATCACTCTCCTGCAGAGATGCCAGCACGATCTCGTTATCCACAACCAACTCTGAAGCATTCATAAACTTTACCTGCACAGGATATTCCGCTTATAGTAACTGTTCACTGTCACAAAGCCATAAAACAAACACATGAAAGCTGCCGCTATACATATCCTGGTTAAAACCAAACCTGAAGCAGAAAAAATCCTCAAACAACTCGAGAAAGGTGAAGACTTTGCCAAACTGGCAAAAAAACACTCTATCTGCCCTTCAGCAAAGCGCGGTGGTGATCTGGGCGAATTCAGAAAAGGTAAAATGGTAAAAGCATTTGATGACGTGGTGTTTAAAAAACCCTTACTAAAAGTACACGGACCGGTTAAAACAAAATTTGGCTACCATCTGATTAAAACCATTTACCGGGACTGATGTCATCTCCTCACAGTAAGCCTTAACCAAGCAAACGTCCTTTCCTACAGATATTACAAGCCACTGTAACGTAACAGCCTTTTCTTAAAGAGGCGCTTTATCAAGTACTTGGCGATAGATATCCTCACAGCAAGCGGGGAGTCTCTGCTCATGCCTTCTAGCGATAGATTTCTCGCATCACCATTTCCTGCAGACGAAAAAAAACCCTGCTACAACGTAGCAGGGCTTTCTTAATTAGGTGCTTGGCGATGACCTACTCTCACATGGGGAAGCCCCACACTACCATCGGCGCTAAGACGTTTCACTTCCGAGTTCGGTAAGGGAT
>NZ_JAFIDL010000058.1:0-327 GCF_017051665.1 Aliamphritea spongicola | reverse complement strand
AAACGGACTGATGCCTGCAAATAAAAACGTTCTCTCTCTTCCAAACTCCGCTGCAGACCCACTCTTTGTCTACACTCATTGGCGCCGTACGGTCGGCAAGCCTCATCCGAGGCGGCGGCCGCAGCGCCAACAAAATCGCTTTTCAGTTAACTGCGGCGGCCCTCAAGGCCCTGTGCAACAGGGATCAATTGCTATGACCGATATCAATCGCAATGAAGCATGGAAGGTAGAGAGCACCGGTATCGACCGGGTGCCGGATGCGGAACAGACCGGGCGGCCCATCGAGCTGTTTTGGATCTGGTCTGCAGCCAATATCGGCATTCTCGG
>NZ_JAFIDL010000057.1:0-329 GCF_017051665.1 Aliamphritea spongicola | reverse complement strand
TAAAGGATTTGAGTTAGGCATCAATGCGTTTTTAGTCGATAAGGCAGACTTTTCCTTATCGGTTAATTTCAATACAGGTATCAATGTCGCGAGAATTGAAGAGTTGGATGGAACCAATGAGCGATTCTTCCAGTCCAATTGGGCGAGTACAGACTTGAACAATATCAACGATTATTACCTGAGAGTAGGAGGGAAATTAGGCGATATCTATGGATATGTATCAGATGGATTTTATTCCGTGGATGACTTCCAAGCATACAATGCCGTGACTGGTCAATATGAATTAAAAGAAGGTGTTCCTAATTCGGGAGCAACAGTGGGGAATACCA
>NZ_JAFIDL010000056.1:0-329 GCF_017051665.1 Aliamphritea spongicola | reverse complement strand
ACGACGATGCGCTGTGGGACATCTTCGAGCGCGGCCACCAGTTGCTGAGCGCCGCCGGCTATCAGCAGTATGAAACCTCGGCCTACGCCAAGCCGGGCTACCAATGCCAGCACAATCTCAACTACTGGCGCTTCGGCGACTATCTGGGGATCGGCTGCGGCGCGCACGGCAAGGTGACCTTCAGCGACGGACGCATCCTGCGCACCGCCAAGACCAAGCACCCGCGCGGCTTTATGCGCGGCGACTACATGGACAAGCAGCATGAGGTGGCGGCGGCGGATCGGCCGTTCGAATTCTTCATGAACCGCTTCCGCTTGCTGGAAGCCGCG
>NZ_JAFIDL010000055.1:0-332 GCF_017051665.1 Aliamphritea spongicola | reverse complement strand
GGCTGTCGTTCACCAGCGCCGACGCGATATCCGCATGGATTTGCCCCGACAGCTGACGGAACGCCTGCCGCGCCTCGCCCGCCGTGCCGCTGTTAAGAACGCTTTCGTACACCGGGTTGCCCGCCGCCAGCGCATCCGCCGCCGCCGCCACCGCCCGCTCGTTCGGCGTCTGCGCCACGCTGGCGAAGCTCGTGCCGTTGCGCCCGACGCTCAGCGTCACCCCGGCCGGCTGGTAGCTCAGCCCGGTGCCGAGGAACAGGTAGTTCGGCGCCACCGCGTCAAACTGCCCGCTCACCCCCTGCTGCGCGCTCAGGATGGTGTACTGCTGGCCC
>NZ_JAFIDL010000054.1:0-334 GCF_017051665.1 Aliamphritea spongicola | reverse complement strand
GCCTGACCGTACGTCACGGCGACGGCGATGCCGGGCAACGGCTGCTGGCGCAGACCGTGGCTGAACAGCCGGATCGGCAGCGGGCGCAGCTGCTGGTGGCCTGGCGCGACGATCTGGCTGCAGAGTGGCGGTTGGAAGGCGTTCACGCCGAACGCCTGTTGCTGCCGCCGCTGCATACGCCGTTTGAACTGGCGCTGCTGTTGAGCTCGCCCGAGGCGGAAACGCTGACGCTGGAGCTGGTCACCGATCCGCGTCTGTCTCCGCACGCGGCGCCTTTCCTGCTGGAGCAGTTCAGCGCGTTCCTGGCCGGGCAGCGGATTGCCGTCGCATTGCC
>NZ_JAFIDL010000053.1:0-342 GCF_017051665.1 Aliamphritea spongicola | reverse complement strand
CGAGATGAACAACTTTTACACCCTGACGGTGTATGAGAAAGGTTCTGAAGTGATCCGCATGATGCACACCCTGCTGGGGGAAGAGAACTTCCAGAAAGGGATGCAGCTCTATTTCGAACGCCACGACGGCAGCGCCGCCACCTGCGATGACTTCGTACAGGCGATGGAGGACGCGTCCAACGTGGATCTGTCGCGCTTCCGCCGTTGGTATAGCCAGTCCGGCACGCCGCTGTTGACGGTGCGCGACGAGTACGATGCGGAAACTCAGCAATATCGCCTGCATGTCAGCCAGAAAACCCCGCCGACCGCCGATCAGCCTGAGAAGTTGCCGCTGCATATCCC
>NZ_JAFIDL010000052.1:0-343 GCF_017051665.1 Aliamphritea spongicola | reverse complement strand
CAGGTTGCCGAAGTGGCTCACCGCCTGGCGAACCGCCTGCTGCAGCGCCGCTGCATCGGCGCTGTCGGCCTTGATGGCGAGGGCTTTGCCGCCGGCGGCGGTCACGGCGCTCGCCACCGCTTCGGCGCGATCGGCCGAGGCGGCGTAGGTAAAGGCGACGGCGGCGCCTTCGTTCGCCAACCGTTTCACGATGGCGGCGCCGATGCCGCGGGAGCCGCCCTGAACGAATGCGACTTTGCCTTGCAGAGGTTGTGCTGTCGTCATGCTATTTCTCCAAAGTGGGTGAGGGGATTGCGCTGTCATTCAGTATGGGTGAAATGAATGGCGATCACTGTCCACAAAG
>NZ_JAFIDL010000051.1:0-348 GCF_017051665.1 Aliamphritea spongicola | reverse complement strand
CACCCGTCCCGGCCGGGCGCCGAGGATGCTGGCGGCCTCGAGCTGGCTGCGGTCGATCTGCGACAGCGCCGCCATCAGCGGGCGCATCACCAGCGGGGTAAACACGGTGATTTCCGCCAGGATCACCCCCCAGATGGAGTAAAGAAAATCCACCGGCGGCAGGGTGAAACCAAAAGTCGCCATCAGCGTGCCGTTCAGCAGGCCGGCGGAACCATAGATGAACGTGAAGGTCAGCGTGATGAGGAAGGTCGGCATGGCGATAAAGGTATCGATCACCCGGGCGATCAGACGGCTACCGGGGAACGGCGTGAACACCAGCAGCAGCGACAGCAGGGTGCCGAGCACCAG
>NZ_JAFIDL010000050.1:0-349 GCF_017051665.1 Aliamphritea spongicola | reverse complement strand
ATCACCAGCATCGGCGGCGCCCTGCGCACCACTGGCCAGCAATGAGGAGCCTTTCTTGCGCTTCTTGCGGTTTGCTGCGTCAGCGTTTGAGGCTTTAGCCGCGGCGTCTGCTGCTGCGTCTGCCTCGGCCTGCGGGTCGGTCTGTACTACTTTCGGTGCAGATCCACACATAGCGGTTTCCTTAGCCTGGTACGTGCCAGCCGTGTTCGGTTAAAACAGGTTTGCCCGGCGCCGGCTGCTTCTTGCCCTCTTCGTTCGTCACCATCGGGCCGGCGCTGCCGGTAGCCACATCAGTGGCTTTCTTCACCAGGGTGAGGAATTCGAGGTTATCGGTCAGGCGGTGATCGTC
>NZ_JAFIDL010000049.1:0-350 GCF_017051665.1 Aliamphritea spongicola | reverse complement strand
ATCTTCAGCTTGCGCGGTTTTTGCTTTTGGCCGCCGAGGTTCTGGAACATCGACTGCAGCTGGTTGGTCATCTCTTCCATGCCCGGAGGCGCCATGATTTCCACGCCCATCGGCGCGGCGGCCAGATCGATTTCGATCTCTTTGTCATCCAGCTGGCCTTCGCGCAGTTTCTTGCGGAATGCCTGGCGGGCGGCGGACGGTTCCTGGCCTTCTTCCGGCTGGCCCCAGTTGTTTTTGGCCGGCGGGATCAGCACGTCGAGAATGCGCTCTTCGGCCAACTCTTCGGCACGGGTGCGATTTTTCTCGATCGACTGCATGCGCACCATTTTGATGGCGGCATCGGTCAGATC
>NZ_JAFIDL010000005.1:0-320867 GCF_017051665.1 Aliamphritea spongicola | reverse complement strand
TGGCGGCATCGGTGACCGTATAAGTGAAACTGTCCGAACCGTTGAAGTTCGCATTTGGCGTGTAGGTGTAGGTGCCATCGGTGTTGAACACCAGTGTACCGTTGCTCACGCCAGTCGCCACGGCATAAGTCAGTGTGCCGCCACTGGTAGTGGAGTCGTTGCCCGCGACGGTGCCATTTACCGCAGTGTCTTCGTCAGTGGTCGCGGTGTCATCGGCAGCGGTCAGGTCGGTCACCGGGTTAACCGTGATCATGACAGTTTGTGTAGAACTCTCGCCGCTCGCCGCGTCGGTCACGGTATAAGTGAAGCTGTCCGAACCGTTGAAGTTCGCATTTGGCGTGTAGGTGTAGGTGCCATCGGTATTGAACACCAGAATGCCATTGCTCACGCCAGTCGCCACTGCATAGGTCAGCGCGCCGCCACTGGTGGTGGAGTCGTTACCCGCGACGGTGCCGTTCACCGCGGTGTCTTCGTCGGTGGTCGCCGTGTCATCGGCAGCCGTTAAGTCAGTCACAGGGTTGACCGTGATCGTTACCGTCTGAGTTGCGGTTTCGCCGCTGGCCGCATCGGTCACTGTATAGGTGAAGCTGTCCGAGCCGTTAAAGTTCGCATCCGGGGTGTATGTATAAGTGCCGTCGGCATTAAAGGCTAAGGTGCCGTTACTTACACCGCTCGCAACTGCGTAAGTCAGCGCGCCGCCACTGGTGGTGGAGTCGTTGCTGGCTACCGTGCCGTTTACCGCAGTATCTTCATCTGTGGTCGCGCTATCGTCTGCAGCGGTGAGATCCGTGACCGGGTTCACCGTGATGGCGACGGTTTGCGTGGAGCTTTCGCCGCTGGCCGCGTCGGTCACCGTGTAGGTGAAGCTGTCAGAACCGTTGAAGTTGGCGTTCGGTGTGTAGGTGTAGGTGCCATCGGTGTTGAACACCAGGGTGCCGTTCGCTACACCGGTGGCGACTGCGTAGGTCAGTGAGCCACCACTGGTAGTGCTGTCGTTACCCGCTACGGTGCCGTTTACAGCGGTGTCTTCGTCGGTAGTTACCGTGTCATCCGCAGCGGTTAAGTCGGTCACCGGATTGACGGTAATGGTGACGGTCTGGGTGGCCGTTTCGCCGCTAGCTGCGTCAGTTACTGTGTAGGTGAAACTATCCGAACCATTAAAGTTAGCATCCGGGGTATAGGTGTAAGTACCGTCAGCATTGAACACCAGGGTGCCATTCGCTACGCCACTCGCCACCGCATAGGTCAGGGCGCCGCCACTGGTGGTGGAGTCGTTGCTGGCTACCGTGCCGTTTACGGCGGTATCTTCGTCGGTGGCGGCCGTGTCATCCGCAGCCGTCAGGTCGGTCACAGGGTTAACCGTGATGTTTACCGTCTGAGTAGAGCTTTCGCCGCTCGCCGCATCGGTCACCGTATACGTGAAGCTGTCCGAACCGTTGAAGTTGGCGTTCGGTGTGTAGGTGTAGGTGCCATCGGTGTTGAACACCAACGTGCCGTTCGCTACACCGGTGGCAACTGCGTAGGTCAGGGCGCCGCCACTGGTGGTGCTGTCATTGCTGGCTACAGTGCCATTTACCGCCGTGTCTTCATCGGTAGTTGCCGTGTCATCGGCAGCCGTTAAGTCAGTCACCGGATTCACGGTGATGGTGACGGTTTGCGTAGAACTCTCACCGCTCGCCGCGTCGGTCACTGTGTAGGTGAAACTGTCGCTGCCGTTGAAGTTCGCATCTGGTGTGTATGTATAGGTGCCATCGGTGTTGAACACCAACGTGCCATTGCTCACGCCAGTCGCGACTGCATAAGTCAGCGTACCACCACTGGTGGTGGAGTCGTTGCTGGCTACGGTGCCATTTACGGCAGTGTCTTCATCAGTAGTCGCGGTGTCATCGGCTGCCGTTAAATCAGTCACCGGATTGACGGTGATGGTGACTGTTTGCGTAGAACTCTCGCCACTGGCCGCATCAGTCACGGTGTAGGTGAAGCTGTCCGAACCGTTGAAGTTCGCATCCGGGGTGTAGGTGTAAGTACCGTCAGTATTGAATACCAGAGTACCGTTGCTTACACCGGTTGCCACTGCATAGGTCAGCGCGCCGCCACTGGTGGTGGAGTCGTTGGTCGCGACGGTGCCATTTACTGCGGTGTCTTCGTCGGTGGTCGCCGTGTCATCGGTTGCCGTCAGATCGGTGACCGGGTTCACGGTGATGGTGACGGTTTGCGTAGAGCTTTCGCCGCTGGCCGCATCGGTCACCGTGTAGGTAAAGCTATCACTGCCATTGAAGTTAGCGTTAGGCGTGTAGGTGTAAGTGCCATCGGTGTTGAACACCAGGGTACCATTGCTCACGCCAGTCGCCACAGCATAGGTCAGTGTGCCGCCACTGGTAGTGCTGTCGTTACCCGCAACGGTGCCATTTACTGCGGTGTCTTCGTCGGTGGTCGCCGTGTCATCGGTTGCCGTCAGATCGGTGACCGGGTTCACGGTGATGGTGACGGTTTGCGTAGAGCTTTCGCCACTGGCCGCATCGGTCACCGTGTAGGTAAAGCTATCACTGCCATTGAAGTTAGCGTTAGGCGTGTAGGTGTAAGTGCCATCGGTGTTGAACACCAGGGTACCATTGCTCACGCCAGTCGCCACAGCATAGGTCAGTGTGCCGCCACTGGTAGTGCTGTCGTTACCCGCAACGGTGCCATTTACGGCAGTATCTTCGTCAGTGGTTGCCGTGTCATCGCCCGCCGTCAGATCAGTCACCGGATTCACGGTGATCGTTACAGTCTGAGTAGAGCTTTCGCCGCTGGCGGCATCAGTTACCGTGTAAGTGAAGCTATCAGAACCATTGAAGTTAGCGTTTGGCGTGTAGGTATAGGTACCGTCGGTGTTGAACACCAGGGTACCGTTGCTCACACCGGTCGCGACTGCATAGGTCAGCGCACCGCCACTGGTGGTGGAGTCGTTGCCCGCTACCGTGCTGTTTACGGCCGTGTCTTCATCAGTGGTCGCGGTATCGTCTGCAGCGGTCAAATCCGTCACCGGGTTTACGGTGATCGTGACGGTTCGTGTCAGGCTTTCACCACTGGTTGGGTCACTGACGGTGTAGGTGAAGCTGTCACTGCCATTAAAGTTGTTATTCGGTGTATAGGTGTAGGTGCCGTCGGTGTTGAACACCAGAGTGCCATTGCTCACGCCAGTCGCAACTGCGTAGGTCAGTGTGCCGCCACTGGTGGTGGAATCGTTGCCCGCCACCGTGCCATTTACCGCGGTGTCTTCGTCAGTGGTCGTGGTATCGTCCCCGGCAGTTAAGTCTCCTGCCGGATCAACAGTAATCGTAACGGTCTGGGTGGCAGTTTCGCCGCTGGCCGCATCAGTCACCGTGTAAGTGAAGCTGTCACTGCCGTTGAAGTTGGCGTTCGGCGTATAGGTATACGTGCCGTCGGTGTTAAACACCAGGGTGCCATTACTTACGCCAGTAGCGACGGCATAAGTCAACGCGCCGCCACTGGTAGTATTGTCATTCGCAGATACTGTGCCATTGAGTGGCGTATCTTCACTTGTGGTCGCGGTATCGTCAGCGGCCGTCAGGTCTGTCACTGGGTTAACCGTGATGTTTACGGTCTGCGTAGAACTCTCGCCGCTGGCCGCATCAGTGACGGTGTAAGTGAAGCTGTCACTGCCGTTGAAATTCGCATTTGGCGTGTAGGTATAAGTACCATCGGTGTTAAACACTAGGGTGCCGTTCGCTACGCCAGTTGCCACCGCATAGGTCAGGGCTCCGCCACTGGTGGTGGAGTCGTTGCCCGCTACCGTGCCGTTTACGGCGGTGTCTTCGTCGGTAGTTGCCGTGTCATCCGCAGCCGTCAGGTCAGTCACCGGGTTCACAGTGATGGTGACGGTTTGCGTAGAACTTTCGCCACTGGCGGCATCGGTCACGGTGTACGTGAAGCTGTCGCTACCATTGAAATTGGCGTTCGGCGTGTAGGTGTAGGTGCCGTCAGCATTAAAGGCTAACGTACCGTTGCTCACACCGCTCGCGACTGCGTAGGTCAGTGTGCCACCACTGGTAGTGGAGTCGTTGCCCGCGACGGTGCCGTTTACCGCGGTGTCTTCGTCGGTGATCGCGGTGTCATCCGCAGCCGTTAAGTCCGTCACCGGATTCACGGTGATGGTCACGGTTTGCGTAGAACTTTCGCCACTGGCGGCATCCGTCACCGTATACGTGAAGCTGTCGCTGCCATTGAAATTGGCATCTGGCGTATAGGTGTAAGTACCATCGGTGTTGAACACCAGAGTACCGTTGGATACGCCAGTCGCCACCGCATAGGTCAAGGTGCCGCCACTGGTAGTGGAATCGTTGCCTGCCACCGTACCGTTAACTGCCGTGTCTTCGTCGGTGGTTGCCGTGTCATCTGCTGCGCTCAGGTCTGTCACCGGATTAACGGTGATGGTTACGGTCTGGGTGGCAGTTTCGCCGCTGGCCGCATCGGTTACCGTGTAGGTGAAACTGTCGGAACCGTTGAAGTTCGCATCCGGGGTGTAGGTGTAGGTGCCGTCGGTGTTGAACACCAGCGTACCGTTGCTCACGCCGCTCGCGACTGCGTAGGTCAATGTGCCACCACTGGTAGTGGTGTCGTTGCTGGCTACGGTGCCGTTTACTGCAGTGTCTTCGTCGGTGGTCGCCGTATCATCACCAGCCGTCAGATCGGTGACCGGGTTAACCGTGATGGTTACCGTTTGTGTAGAACTCTCGCCGCTAGCCGCGTCGGTCACCGTGTAGGTGAAGCTGTCCGAACCGTTGAAGTTAGCGTTTGGCGTATAGGTGTAGGTGCCGTCGGTGTTGAACACCAGGGTACCGTTCGCTACACCGCTTGCCACGGCATAGGTCAGCGCGCCGCCACTGGTGGTGGAGTCGTTGCTGGCTACGGTGCCATTTACCGCGGTGTCTTCGTCGGTGGTTGCCGTGTCATCGGCAGCCGTCAGATCGGTGACCGGGTTCACGGTGATGGTGACGGTCTGCGTAGAGCTCTCGCCGCTAGCCGCGTCGGTGACCGTGTAGGTGAAGCTGTCCGAACCGTTGAAGTTAGCGTTTGGCGTATAGGCGTAGGTGCCGTCGGTGTTTAGCACCAGAGTACCGTTGCTTACGCCAGTCGCCACGGCATAGGTCAGAGCGCCGCCACTGGTAGTGGAGTCATTGCCCGCTACGGTGCCATTTACTGCGGTATCTTCATCGGTGGTTGCAGTATCATCGCCCGCGGTCAGATCTGTAACAGGCGTTACGTTCAAAGTTACCGTTTGAGTAGCAGTCTCATTACCGAACAGGTCTGTTACTGTGTAGGTAAAACTGTCGGTTCCGTTAAAATTTGGGTCGGGCGTGTATGTAAAAGTGCCGTCGGTATTGAATACCAACGTGCCGTTACTGACGCCGGTCGTAACCGCATAGGTTAAAACACCACCGCTGGTTGTACTGTCGTTCGCTGCTACCGTACTGCTTACCGCTGAATCTTCAGCAGTAGTTGCTTCATCATCCGCAGCGGTCAGGTTTATAACCAGGTTTGCCAGGTTCGGTTGCAGGTTATTAATATCGATAAACGCTGAGTTATCCGCTTCAGTATCATTCGGATTAACTGTTGATTCACTCTCAAAACCGGCAGTGGCAATTACCGACTCGGCGCTGCGGGAAATTTCGCCAAGCGCACTGAATCCGCTATTACTTGCCGCTCCGTTGCCGCCCTGTGCTCCGGCAGCGGTTTCTTCCAACAGCTCTGTCGGGTCAGCACCCGCCAGAATCAGCTGTTCAATGGCAGACAGCTCGCCGTCAATTTCAGATTGTCCGGCCAGTGACTGGATATTCAGGCTAACCTCTCCGGTTTCCGGATCAACTACAACCAGGGCCGTACTGCCGGCAGGCAGGTGCTCTTCACCATTACTCAGGTTCACTGTCACAGCGCTGTTGTCTGCGGTAATAATCTTGTCGCCAGGATAAAGTTTTTCTTCAGCAGTGGCGGCTCGCAACTTTCCATCTTCGGAAAGCAGCACTACATCACCTTCAACACTGATAATCACTACATCAACCCTGGTATCAGCCATACCGACCTCACTTGAATACCCCAAGAGGTATTTGTAAACAATGAACATATTTCCGGAAAAGAATGCACAAAGCGTTCCTTTTCACGATAAATCAAGATAAAACAACAACATAAAAATCGTACTACAGAACGATTGCCGTCTGCAGCGGCAAAGGTCTGTAGCACGTGTCATTATGAGACACATTTTTACAGTAAAAACGCTTGATACAAGATGAATACAGCCATCGGATGACAGCTTGCGGCACGTAAAAATATGGCGCGAATTTTAACAAAATCCCCCCATAACAGAAACCTTATTAACGCTTCGCAACCCCGAAGAAAAACACCCGTAACAAGCACGCTTATCCCACCATATCTGTCTGAATCAAATCTGAAAAAACTAACAGAAAATGCTGCTATACCCGCCCCACCTCATCCAATTACTGATGGACGAAAAAAGTATTATCTGCCCCGGCTATCCGAAGAAGAAAAGATATTATTGCCAGCGATCAGCTACTTTATATACCGGGTGTTCCTTAATATCTGTAACCGGACTTCCATCTTAAAGAAGGCCGCTTCATACTGTTGATAAATTTAGGTAAATTGACGTCTGGAGACGTTCAATCCGATTCATGCACAGAGGTTTCCGGAATCAATGCCTTTGCTCTTCAGAATTAAAAAAGTCTTCCTCCGGCACTTTATGGATTTACGCTGGTACAGCATCGTGCTGGCCATCGTCTTTTATGTCGTAATGAGCTGGGGGTTACTTCAGTTAGCCGGTGAACAAGCACTGCTTACCGGTGCAGATTTCATCTACTGGATGATCGTAACGGCATCCACCGTTGGCTACGGAGATTTCTCTCCTACAACGGCGGCCGGTAAATACATTGTTTCTCTGTTTGTGATTCCGTTCGGCCTCGGGCTGTTCGGTCTGGCTGTCGGCAGGCTGGCGGCATTTGTTTCATTCCAATGGCGAAAGGGGTTAAAAGGTTTGAAAACGTTAGATTACACCGGGCATATTCTGATCATTGGCTGGAATAATGAGCGTACATTACAGCTCATCAGGTTGCTGTTACGGGAGATTGAATATCACCACGAAACCCAGCGGGTGGCACTGTGTGTGAAAGCCGATATTGAAAATCCGTTACCGGACGAAATCGGCTTTATCCGGGTGAACAGCTTCAACAATGACGAACAGATGTCCCGCGCTGCTTTGAAACAGGCCAGCTGTATCATCATCGATAACCCTGAAGATGATCTGAGCATGACCACGGCCCTGTACTGTTCTGATCAGAACCCCGACGCCCATATCATTGCGTACTTCAAGGAAGAAAGCCTCGGCAAACTGCTTAAGGCCCACTGCCCGAATGTTGAGTGCATGCCGTCCGTCGCCATTGAGATGCTGGCTAAGTCGGCTATGGATCCGGGCTCCAGCGCCCTGCATCATCAGTTACTGGATGTACACAGCGGTATGACCCAGTACTCCATGCCTTTTGGTGCCGATAAAACAGTCACCGTGAGGGACTTATTCCTGAAACTCAAAGAAGAATATGCCGCCACACTGATCGGTGTTTCCAGCCAGGGATACGATGCCATTGAACTGAACCCGGCGCTGGACCAGTCCGTTGCACCGGGCAGTACACTGTATTACATTGCCGATGAACGGATTAACCAGCTTAACTGGGATACATTTTAAGCCTCACTGCCAAAGGATATTGCATGCTTACCTCACTCGAAGGACTCACAAACTTTGCCCTGTATTTTGCCGTGGCGATCGGCTTGTTAATGGCGTTTAAATTCATCTATGCGTTTATAACCCCTTACGATGAATGGAAGCTGGTCAGGGAAGAACAGAACATTGCCGCTGCAACCGGCTTTACCGGTGCCATCATTGGCTTTTCACTGGCACTGGCCAGCGCTGCAGCAAACTCAGTTTCACTGATCGATTTTGCCATTTGGGGAGTAATCGGTCTGGTTGCCCAGATTCTGGCATTTCTTATCCTGCGTTTTGTCTTCATGCCGAAACTGGTACAGCGGATTAAGGATAACGAAATCTCAGCTGGCATCATGCTCGGCGGCCTGTCGGTGGCAGTTGGCCTGTTAAATGCGGCCTGCATGACTTACTGAAGGATATAGCCATGAAAAGGACCCAAGCTATAAATCTGCAGCGGATGCGTAAATGTCTGAATCCGCGCCTTAAGCCGTTGGCAGTGGCGGTTTCATCCGTGATGCTGGTTTCCTGCAGCGACGTGGATGTAGAAGTGTATGAAACCGTTGCCCAGTGTATCGCAGAGAACCCGCTGATGATGCAGGACTGCGAAGCAGCATACCGCCATGCCCAGTCGGAGTCATTCCGTACCGGCCCTAAATATCAGACAGAACCAGCCTGTGAAGATGAATTCGGTGATGAGCAGTGCATCCCCTATAACGTCCTGAACAACCAAACCTGGTTCATGCCTATCATGGCCGGTTTCCTGTTCTACAACGGTAATGACTGGGACGATGATGATTACATCTCGAGCCCGCTTTACAGCTCTAAATCCCGACGTTCGCGGGTGTTCGGTAAGTGGACCAGCGCTGACGGTATCGTTTACGGCCCGAAACGCTTCGGCACCATCACTGTGGATAAAAGCAGTTTCAAACTTAAGCCAACTACCACCCGGACACTTTCCCGGGGAGGCTTTGGCCTGAGTGTTGCGTCCCGTTCCAGCCGGGGAGGCTGATATGCAACGCCACGAGTGCAGGGAACGCCCGGACTGGCAAACCCGGGCCGCAGAATTCGGTTTTACCTTCCACACCATGTACGGCGAACCCTACTGGGATGAGTCCGTCTACTATGAATTCAGCCTGCAGCAGGTTGAGGATCATATTGAAGACCCGACAGAAGAACTGCACCGGATGTGTCTGGCTGCCGTGGATGAAGTGGTTAGCAGCGAATCCTTGATGGAGAAGTTTCAGATCCCGGACGCACACCGGGATCTGATCCGGCATTCCTGGCTGCGCAAGGACCCGAGCCTCTATTCCCGCATGGACCTGGCCTACAACGGCAGCGGCCCGGCAAAACTCTATGAAAATAACGCCGACACCCCCACCAGCCTGTATGAAACCGGTTTCTGGCAATGGCTCTGGCTGGAAGACAAGATCAACAGTGGTGACTTACCCAAGCAGGCTGATCAGTACAACTCTCTGCAGGAAAAGCTGATCGAACGGTTCCGTGAAATCCGTCAGCCACGATTAGATTCCGTATTGCATTTTGCCTGTGCTAAAGACACCGATGAAGACCGCGGCACCGTGCAATACCTGCAGGACTGTGCCAGCGAAGCCGGTATCCGCAATAAGTTCACCTATGTGGAAGATATCGGCCACGGCGTCGGAGATGTGTTTACCGACATCGACAGCGAACAGATTCGCTGGATGTTTAAACTCTACCCCTGGGAATTTATGCTCCGGGAAGACTTTGGCGACCTGCTGCAAAAATCCGCCGTGTCCTGGCTGGAACCTCCATGGAAAGCACTGGTATCCAACAAAGCGATTCTGCCGCTACTCTGGAAAATGTTTCCCGGCCACCCCAACCTGCTGCCGTCCTATTTTGAAGAAGACATGCCATCGTCCGGGCTGAGCCGCTATGTACGCAAGCCAATATTTGCCCGTGAAGGCGCTAATGTCAGCATTCATGTGGACGGACAACAGATTGAAGCTTCAGAAGGTCCGTACGGTGAGGAAGGCTTTATTTATCAGGAATACTGTCCCCTGCCCCGCTTTGCAGGCAATCATACACTGATCGGTTCCTGGCTAATCAATGACCGTCCCGCGGGCATGTCCGTCCGGGAAGACAGCAGCCAGATCACTCAGGACTTATCCCGTTTTGTGCCGCACATCATTCTGGATAACTAACTTGTTCATGGCTTACAGATAAAGAGCGCCAGTGATGTTGGTGCTCATCATCAGTCACCCGGCAGTCAAAGGGGCATGACGCAAGGTAATCTCATCAGAGGGAAAGGTAGTCATCCCTGACGAACGGCGGCCAGTAAGGACCGCCGTTTCCTTTACCGGAATGATCAGCCGTTAAAATTCATAACGGGCAGTCATATAGAAGGTACGCGGGCCGCCCACATTAATCCGGTAAGTATCACCGCTGCCATTGGCCAGGTAATGGGTTTTATCCGTCAGGTTTTTAATACCCGCCTGCAAGCGCAGTGTCTGCTCATTCCCCAGCGGGATGTAATACCAGGTCGCCGTATCGTAGACGGTATAGGAAGGCAGCTTATAAGTGTTCGCATCGTTGCCATAACGCTCCCCGACATGCTCCATCCCCAGACCAAATCCCAAACCGGCCCAGTCGCCTCCCTGAACTTCATAAGATCCCCAGATCCGCGCTTTATGCTGCGGAATACTGTAAGGCCGGTTACCTTCATTAGCCGTTGATGTACCACTGACTCGAACAATTTCGCTGTCCATGTAGGAATATGAAGCCAGTACGTTAAGACCCGACACGAATTGCATAGTACTGCTGATATCCACCCCGCGGGTCTGCTCTTCACCGTTCAGGTATGCAACCAGATTTTCGTAACGCAGAACGTTCTTACGGGTTAAATCATAGGCCGCCGCAGTAAAGCGCAGCTTGTCATCCATGAAGCTGGTTTTGATCCCCAGCTCAATCTGGGATGAATCTTCCGGCGCCAGTGACGCTGATGAAGCGGTCGACCCGGCAGTCACGCCAATGTAGTTAGGGGTGAATGATTCACTGTAAGAGGCATACACCGCCACTTCATCAGTGATGTCATACATCAGCCCCGCCTGGGTGCTGATATTGTCATTCTTGCTGCTGACCTTACTCACTTCCGGTGTGGCCAGTTTTTCAAACCCCTGTTGCCCGGAATTAATCGCCCGGTAATAGGTTGTGCTGGTCTCATCAATTTCAAACCGGTCGTAGCGAATACCGGTTAACAGGTTCAGCCGGTCAGTCAGATATGCCAGGTTCTGTACCGACAACCCGAACTCATCAATGGTTTCTTCACTGTCATTCAGTAAGGTCTGCGCCAATTTCTGATTAGCCGGCTGCACCGAACTGTTAACATCAATCACGGACAGATCATATACATAAGCACCAAACCCACCGGCAATTAACGCGGCCGGCGTATCTGTCAGGGCTGCCCCGTCGGCATCTTTTACTTTACGGCGGGTATAGTTAGCACCCAGATACAGCGTATTGTCGATATCTCCGATCTGATAATCACCACTGAGGCTGTCAGACAAAAACAGATCACTTTCCTTAACATCAGGGTTCGTATCGGAAATCCGGACTAACTGCCCGTTAGCCTGAACAGAACTGCGATTCAGCCCTGCCAGTGCAACACTCAGGAAATCACTACCGGCCGGAACAGCATTCAGCCCGGACACAGGTCGGGTCTGATAATCATCAAATTTCTTCTCGTAATAGCCAAACTTCAAACGGTTAGTCCAGCCATTGTCCAGTTCATGATCCCAGTCGAACTGAATTCTGCTGTCAGTACTTTCCCGCTTATCATGCTCGCTGCCCAACCGTCGCTCGTCCGGAATATCAGCAATGCTGATATTGCCGCTGGCATCCGCAATTGCAACAGTCCCCCGGTCGATGGGTAATTCCTGTTTGGCGTAATTCAGCCGCAGGGTATAGGTGTTTTGCTCATCCGGTGTATAACTGATTGATGGTGAAATGCTGAAACTCTGACGCTCTGAAGGAAATGTACCTTCGGTAGTCTTTACGTCCCGGAAGTTCTCACTGTCTTCTCCGGACATAATCAGCCGGTACTGCAGGTCCTCCGACAGTGACCCGGTGCTGTCCAGCACCAGCTTCTGCTTGCCATGTTCATCCATTTCCAGCTGAAGCGAATTAGACTGCTCAGCCTGCGGCTTCTTGGTAATGATATTCACCAGACCACCCGGGCTTACCTGCCCGTGCAGGACCGATGCAGGTCCAAGAATGACCTCAGTGCTTTCAACATTGGCCAGATCGATGTTATAGCGGTTACTTACCGGGTTTCCGTCAACAAACAGATGGCTGCTGGTAAATCCCCGAATGTTCACCTGGGTTTCTGTTCCGCCAAATCCATGGGCACGGGTAACACCCGCCGCATTCATGAGCAGGTCATTCATGTCATTGGCGTTCTGATCCAGAATCAGCTGTTCCGGCAGTACCTGCACAGTCCGGGGCAGTTCATCAATGTCTGCCGGGAAGCCTGTCGCAGAAGAAGCTTCATCAAATTCGTAGCGGCTCAGAGGGGTACCGTATATCACCGCCACCTCAGCCTCTCTGACATCACTTACTGTATTCTGCGCGGAAGCATTTGCCGGTGTGATCACCAGTTGTTTACCATCATTAATCCGGAAACTGAAACCGGTATTCTGCAGCAACTGTTCCAATGCCTGCCCGACCGTCATATCGGCATCAACAGCCACCGCCTGCTGCTGAAACTGCCCCGCCGGCATCAGCACAATCAGCCCGGCCTGCTCAGCAACACTGATGAGAGAGCGCTGCAAACTCTGTGCAGGGACAGCACTCTGTAACGGGTGAGTTAAAACATCTTCCTGCTGAGCTAAAGCCTGGGACGACACACCCAGAGCAATCGCCGAACAAAGCAGTGTGCGCATGAAACCTTTCCGCAAAGCAGTTTTTTGTAAAAAACCGGTCGCAGATGAAATATTGGCGGAAACCTGGCTGAGGGCCATGACCTGAAACTCCTGACTACTTAACAAAAACACAAAATACAAATACAAACAATTCGCATTACTTAAACATTAAGTACGTCACCGGGCTGTAATTACCCAACCCCTTTCAGGAAAAAAATTTCAGCGGTGCAATAAAACCAGTGAATCTGACAGGTTCAGATGTTTGATATCCAGAATCTGATGAAGCATTTCCAGCGTTGTCGGAAGATCGTCCAGTGGCAAAATACCGCTGACCCGGGCATCCAGTAACCGGGGATCAACGGAACGGATCACTGCAGAATAATGCCGGTTAAGCAGTGTAACCAGCTCACCAACGGGCATGTCTTCAACACTGACAGTCCCCCGCTTCCAGGCGGGCCAGTAACGGGCACTTCCGATCTGCACGTCTGCCCGACCATTACGAAATTGCAGTTCCTGACCCACAGCCATCCTGATACGTTCACTGTCGGTGCCGGAATCCACAATACCTTCCGTCAGGGTTACCGTTACCTGAGATTCACTCAGGCTGATGTTGAATGCCGTGCCCACTGCAGTCGTGAGGGTTTCCCCGGCAATTACCCGGAATGGCCTCAGAGAATCTTTGGCTACTTCAAAAAAAGCTTCTCCGCGCAGTAAGGTGAGGCTCCTGGCGTCTGCTGTTATCTCTGCATCCACAGCAGTTCCACCGCTCAGATAAAGGCGGCTGCCGTCTTCCAGCACGTGCATGCCCTGCTCACCGCTGGCCGTTACGTAGTCTGCATTACTCAGGGGTAACAGCACAGAACCGGGGACAAACGCGATCAAAAACAACAATAAGCAGCATAACGATGCCCCCAGCCAGTAGTAAGGTTTACTGGCACGCCTGCGCGTTACCGAAACATTCATGGCTTCCTGCGCTTGTGGCATTTGCACCGCGGCTTCATCAACCCGGTTAACGTTGTCCCAGAGCAGCAGTACCTCCAGATATCGGCTTTCGTTATCCGGATGGCTGTCCTTCCATTCAACAAAAGCCTCTTTAAGGCCGGCATTTTCCGGATCTGCCTGTAACTTTAGAAACCAGTCCAGCGCTTCATCCTGACTGGCGCTGGCAACCTGCTGCCTGGCTTGTGAAGAAGAATTTATCTGTGACATCCGGCGTCCCTCAGTTCAGATCTTTCAGTAACGCATGGCGGCATTTTTGCAGTGCGTTTTTTAGATGTTTTTCAACCATGGTCTGCGAAATGCCAAGCTCCCTGGCAACTTCACGTAATGGCATTTCCCTGAAACGGGCCAGTAACAGCGTTTCCTTACTGCGTGGTGGCAGTTGCTCAATGGCTGCCCGCAGACAATCTATTTCCCGTTGCTGAGCGATACATTCAAGGGCCTCGGGATCATCAGATGCCCACTCCTGCAGGACGTCGTCGGATTCAGTCTCCGGCGCTCTCTGGCGGGAGCGTAAATAATCAACCGTGACATTACTGGCCACCTTGTGAATAAAAGGTTTTACCTGGCGGATGGTATCCAGTGCGGGCATGCGGGACAAACGGATAAAGGTTTCATGTAACAGTTCTTCAGCGATATGCCGGTGCTTTACCTGCCCCTGAATCTGCAATAACAGCGCCTGCCGGTATTGCCGGTACCAGCTCTCCAGCACTCCGCCCTGCTGTGCGACTGCCTCCGGTGGCCGGTCTTCCAGCGCGACATCATATAATTGACTGCTCATTACCCTGAAGTACAACCTGATCGAAATTCGCGGTAGATCATCACAACCATCGGTATTAAAGACTGCGACACTTAAAATCCGGCGCTGAGAATACTAGAGAGCAAGCCTGAAATCATCAAAAATGATAACCATTAACAAACAAAACAGATAATCACTTCTTATTAATCAAGTAATAAACGTCTCTTAAAGCAGACAAAATCACCTTACACCCTACCCAAAGTGGGTTTTAGTCATTGAGTCCCAGACAAATCGGCCGCTAATATGAATGCAAGATGAACAAAATAATCATAAAAATAATTTTCCGGCTTTCATCTCGGTGTACTTCCAGCTCCAGTACCCGGATAAGTATTCAGATTTACAGCTGACAGCCGGACCACAAGCAGACTCTGCATGACAAAAAAAACTGATGAGCTCGTAAAACGAAAAGTAACCGATGAGAATGTAATTACCGGCGAAGCACTGAACTGGGATATCTTTTCCTCAGCGGGATCACTGCTGCTTTCAAAAGGCCATGTGATAAAAAGCGACAGCCAGATCACCCAACTGATTGCCCGGGGAGCCTGTTATTACTGTTCACCTGAAGAAGTGGCCAGCACAGACAAAAAAGGCCGAGATCCTAATGAGCCGGCAGTCAGTTTTCTGATTATCAACACATTACTTGATCATCTGAAAAATGCTTTCGCCATTCTGCACGAAGAAAACGACCCTACCTTTATCAACCGGATCATGCGCATCGCACTGGATATCCAGTATGCCTGTGATGAAAACACCGACGCCATGGTTGGCAGTATTCAGCTCAATCAGGAAGCCCCTAATTTTCTTGCTCACCCGCTGCACAATGCCATTTTGTGTGAAGCAGCCTGTCGCCGTCAGGGTAAAGGCCCGCTGGACCGTTTACCGATTCTGGTTGCAGCCCTGACCCAGAATATTGGCATGCTCGAAATCCAGGAACAGGTATTTCATCAGGAAGAAGCCCTCAGCGAAGAACAGCAGAAAATCATTACTGAGCATCCACAAACCGGCCATGACCTGCTGATTAGCCACGGAGTAACTGAAAAACGCTGGTTAACGGCGGTCCACCAGCACCATGAACGTATAGATGGCAGCGGTTACCCTTCAGGCATTCGCGGAGAAGATCTCAGCGAAGACGCCAAGCTGCTGGCGATTACCGATAACTACACAGCCCTGATCCGCCCGCGGGCTTATCGCAGCAGAATTCTGCATAAAGATGCTCTGCGGCAAATGCTGCAGCAGCGCGGCAGCTCCATTGACGGCGACCTGGTTACCCTGCTGATAAACGCCATCGGTATATATTCACCGGGCAGCCTGATTGAACTGACAAGCGGTGAGGTCGGTATCGTTACCCGGCTGACAAAGAAACTTGATGAACCCCGCGTTCGCCTGATCACTGATGCCCGGAAACACCCCTCTGAAATCGGGGACGAAATCCCTACCGGGGGTGAAACAGGCCTGACCATTAAAAACATGCTCTGCGCAAAAGAAAATCAGCATCTACTGAAAGACCTGCGAACCGTCTGGCCCATGCAACACCCGCTGGCACGGGACGAAATGTAATCTTCGCCTCTCTTCACCCGCATCTTTCCTGCACTTACCGGGAAAGCTGATTGTCAGTTTTCGCCCGTAATCTGTCACCTGTGCCCGTCGCTGATCTTCATATCCTCTTATAGGCTAAGGCTTTTATTTTTGTAGCGTATTCAGGCTGCAAATAACATTATCTGCTTTGCGAGGGCACCCGATGGCCACACTTATGCATGCACCGTTAACCTGTTCACTGGCTGCTCGTATAGCAGCCGCAGAAGGCGGTGTTTCCCTGAATACTGAATACCTGAACCTGCGGACCAAAACACTGGAAAACGGCTCCTCCCTTTATGACATAAATCCACTTGGGCAGGTATCCGTACTGCGGTTTGATAACGGTGAAATTCTGACGGAAACCTCCACCTGCCTGCTGTGGATTCAGTCACAGTCGGAAAACAGCCACTTCCACCGTTCTCCGAATGACCCGGAATACTTTCAAATGCTGCGCTGGATCGCCTTTTGCGCCACAGAGCTGCATAAGCAGATTTTCCGGGTTGTTTTCTACCCGGAAGCCACCGACAGCGTCAAAGATAAAATCCGCGACCTGGCTCCGCTGCGTTTTGAAGTGCTGAATAACCATCTGGCTGACAGAGAGTTTTTAGTAGGAGACAGCTTTTCTGCCGCCGATGCCTACCTGACCTGGTTCTTTGTACTGGCAGAAAATGCCCGCCTGAACCCTTCTGAATATGAGCATCTGAATGCTTACCGAGAACGGATGCTGGCCCGTCCTCTGATCAAAGCACTGATCGAAAGTGACCGCCTGAAAGACCGGGAAATGAATCAGCAGATCATCCCGGAAATCTGAAGCCGATAACCAAAAAGCCCGCCGCAGTTAAAACTGCGGCGGGCTTTTCCCAACCGTCTGATCAGCCAGGGATCAGAATTCTTCCCACTCGTTACCACCACTCTGAACCAGATCCGCCGGGCGGCTGCTCTTCTGCTTCAGCGGGGACTCAACATCACGCTGTTCAGTGGCTGATCCCATCAGCTTGCTGAGGGCATCATTTTTTGCCACTGTATCAGGCACGTTTCCGGCATCATCTACCGAGAAGAAGGCAATCAGGTCCATCATTTGCTGAGACTGCTGGTTCACAGACTCACTGGCCGCAGCGGTTTGTTCCACCAGTGCCGCATTTTGCTGAGTACCTTCATCCATTGAACCAATGGCAATGTTCACCTGTTCAATACCGCTGGCCTGCTCCTGACTGGCAGATGCAATTTCCGACACGATATCACTCACTTCTTTGATCGATTTAACAATCTGTTCCAGTGACTCTCCGGACTCGCCAACCAGACGGGTACCCTCTTCCACCTTCACCACGCTTTCGTTAATCAGATCCTTAATATCTTTAGCAGCGCTGGCGCTGCGCTGTGCCAGGCTACGTACTTCAGAAGCAACCACTGCAAAGCCCCGGCCCTGCTCGCCGGCACGGGCAGCCTCAACGGCGGCGTTCAGTGCCAGAAGGTTAGTCTGGAAAGCGATCTCATCAATCACACCGATGATCTCAACAATCTGCTTACTGCTCTGGTTAATGGTCGACATTGCTTCAGCAGATTCAGTGGCAACCCGGCCACCCTGCTCCGCCTGATCCCGTGCACCGCTGGCCAGCTCACTGGCTCTGCGGGCGTTATCCGCATTCTGTTTAACCGTTGCAGTCATCTCTTCCATGCTGGAAGCGGTTTCTTCAAGGCTGGCGGCCTGATCTTCCGTCCGCTGGCTCAGTACGGTATTACCCTGAGCGATCTCACCGGCACCATGACTGATCTGCTGACCACTGGAACGAATATTCGTCACCGTATCACTGAGCTGATCCATGGTGGTATTCAGTGCCCGGTCAAGGGCTTCAAACTCACCCTGGAAGTCACCTTCCATCCGCTCCCGCAGATTACCCTGAGCCAACTCAGACAATACCCGGCGTACTTCTTTAATTGGCACAACCACGGTATCCAGCATCTCATTAACACCTTCACTGATGGTTTTCATAAAGCCATCATAGTTTGAGGTGTCCAGACGCTCATCCAGTTCACCGGCAACGGAACGTGCGATCAGTGCTTCAACCTGATTCTCGGCATCCAGTTGCTCAGTAATATCAGTCCATTCAACCACGGTACCCAAACGCTGGCCTTCTTCATTCACTACAGGATTTGCGATCAAACTGAAGTGACGGTTGCCAATCTGGATATTGGTCCGGTAAGTCGATGTCAGTTTTTCCAGTAACTGATCCTGCAGGTTTTCATCGGTTAAGATCTTACCGAAGCCAGCACCCTGCAATGCATCAACATCAAAATCAGGGATATCGTTACGGATAGCCTCTTCGGCACTGCGCAACATACTTTTCACGGCAGGGTTCAGGTAAATCAGCTGACCACTGGTATCCGCCAGCATGACATTACTGGAAACGTTATCCAGCGCCACTTTAATGCGCAGTGCCGACTCAGCCTTCGCTTTACTTTCATTCAGCTCGCACCCCAGCTTAATTTGCATACTGGTCAGGGCACGTAATACATCACCAATCTCATCCGCCTGACTCAGGTCTGCCCGGGTCGTAAAGTTACCACTGGAAATGGCTTCAAACATATTCACAGCCTTATCCAGCGGCTGAGTAATTCCACGGACTGTCCGCCAGTAAAGGAACAGCGCCAGAATAATAATCAGCGACACGACGCCAAGCTCGATGGCCTGAGTGATGCGCAAATCAGTCGTCCGGTCATTAAGCAGATAATTTAACTGATGCTCGGACTCATCGAACAGCGCAAAAATATGGTTGATGACTTCTGTTCCCTGGCTGAAATAAGCATCGCTGCTGACGGTTATCACACCGCGGGACAGCAGCTGAGTATCGACCAGATGCAGGTAGTCTTTTGCTTCACGCAGTACTCCGTCAACATCGCCTTTCAGGCTCGCCTCGAGCTGCGGATTCGCTTTGAATAAAGACTTGTAGCGGTCATCAATGTCGTGAATATATTTTTCAACCAGGCCGTGCAGGGAAAGCACGGTGTCACGCTGGGACGCTTCAAGCACACCGGAAGAAATGGCTGCGGCACCGGTCCCACGCATAATGCCTAAGGTATCTGCCAGAGGTAATAATTCATTAACGGTCAGACTGATCAGCAGTGACGAATCCAGATTCGGATCAACCGCCATGCCGGATTTATCCGAAATATGCACAATGAATTCAAACAGGGAATTAATCATTGCATTGTGGCGTGCGAAACTTTGCTGCGCGTTCAGGCTTCCTAACTGGCTTTCCAGGGCTGGCCACTGGGCTTTCAGCGTCTGCCATTCAGCATCCAGCTTAAGCTCCGAACCATACTCAAGGTTTACCTGATCAATCTGGCTGATACTGGCCGTAATATTACTTTTCAGCTCAGCTAAACGGCCCGCCTGATTAATATCACCGTTTTTATACGCGGCAGTCCGCCCCCGGTGTTCCGCAAGATTCTGCTGCAGGGTACGTAACGGCATAATAAATTCCACACCGTGCACTTCATCCTGCGCTTTAGTAATTTCACTGTTCTGCTCTGCAACCACCAGGAACAGCAATGCCAGCAACGGAATCAGTACCATTG
Organism: Aliamphritea spongicola; assembly: GCF_017051665.1. NCBI lineage: Bacteria > Pseudomonadati > Pseudomonadota > Gammaproteobacteria > Oceanospirillales > Oceanospirillaceae > Aliamphritea > Aliamphritea spongicola. The sequence goes on along the minus strand of NZ_JAFIDL010000005.1, from coordinate 301,255 downwards.
CCAGTGAGAAAGATAACTTCTGAAACAACTTCCAGCGGGAGAAAAAGTTCAGCCGTTGCCAGCGACTGGCGGCATGCAACGTAGCCTTTCCTGCATTGATATCGCGATACAGGGTATCTGCTGCATCGATATCCTGTCGGCTGGGTTTGGAGCGCACTGACATATAACCGCTGACACGGCCATTTTCCCTGATCGGTGTGACATTAGCCTGTACCCAGTAGTAATCACCGTTCTTACAACGGTTTTTCACCATGCCAATCCAGGGTTGTTCTGCGTTAAGGGTATCCCATAAGTCCTGAAATGCCGCCGGTGGCATATCCGGATGGCGCACTACATTGTGGTTTTTCCCGATCAGCTCATCCAGTGTAAAACCACTGATATCCACGAAGTCCTGATTACAATCGGTTATAACTCCTTTCAGGTCAGTCTTGGAGACCAGCTCCTGACCTTCCTGCATCATGACTTCCGTTTCAGTAACCGGCATATTGATCTTCATGCACACTCTCCCGTGGATTTTTCCAGCAACCTTTCCGAACTTAATTGTTCTCCTGCCCGGCTCCTGAAGGAACCGTGTCCGGAATTTCTATTGGATGTAATCAGGCATCGCCTGCAGCCGTGTTACCTCCATCACCCCGGGTAAATCACGGTTTACATCCGCATACAGCATAGGAGGGTTAGCGGCACTTTGAATAGCGACACGGCCATTTGATTGACCATTTTGGGGAGAACTCTGATTTTTTGCCTTATGAAAGGGAAAAAGCTTACAAATCATCAGGGTAAGCAGCCTTACCCTGATAAGTAAAATACCTCTGAAACATACCTGCGAAGCTGAATTGCTGTTGACGGTCAAATGTCTCTGTCACACATCAGGCAGTAAACGCCGATACGCTTCCAGTTCGGCACTGACATCCTGCTGAGGGTTACAGGCCATACGCCGGTAGTGATTCAGGGTTTGCTGTAAATAGGTCAGGTGAACCGAATCTGAGAAGTTCCACATCTGTTCCCCCACCGGCGTGACAGGCTCGCAGGCAGCAGCAGACACATGCAGAATTTCATAAAAACGTTGTTTATCTTCCACCAAGGTTTCGCTGATCAGGCCCAGCGACAGATCCGCCAGCGCCCTGCGTACTTTATACGTGTGATAAACCGGGCATAACAGAAACTCAACAGACACATTCGGCTGCGACTGACAGATAGCCGTCACCAGATCCATCAGAAGATCACCGCCGACACCGGCAATGATTACCAGCTGCGGTTTCCCGGCCTGCGTATAGTTGCTCAGGGGTAACCGGGCAACATCCAGACAATGTACCTGCCAGCGCTTCCCGCTGTATGTCTGTTGCAGATGCGCTTCCAGCTGAGTCATCAGTGCCGGTACCACATCCACAAAGTGGACACAGTCTGCCTGACCACGGTCCAGTAATAACTGTCCCAGCAAACCGTGATCGCAGCAGCAGTCCCAAATATGGGAATAATGGTCGCGAACCATCTCACTGAGCTGGTGTAGCCGCCGGCTGACTTTCATCCGAAAATTCTCTCAATACAATGAAGAAGCGGCTCAGTTTACCTCACCGGATGCCACACGTCATAAGCCTTATTTCTGCCTTTCATACCGCCAAAAAACATCCGCAGACAGCTGATTTTTTCATAATGGGTAGATCAATTCTTAAGCATTCAACTTTAGTCGTGCTTTCTTGATAAATATCAAAAATTGAGCCGCAATACTGTGAAACACTTCCCGTACACATATTGTTTTTAAAAGACTTTTTTGCCAGACAAACGCACACACAATTTGGGTTATAAAGTATACAAACGCTGGTTTAAATGCATTGTATATAATGTATTATCCCTTCTGTAGCACGCGATGGACCGCTGGCACCCGACGGCCAGTAAACCTATGCAGTCCAGCAATAAAAATGTTGTTTTCATAGATTAGGGTCTCCCCCCTAAGGAGCTGTTATGTCTTTTTTCAGGAATCTGTCTATCAGATCCAAACTGCAACTCATCATTCTGCTGCCCTTAAGCATTTTGTGTTTATGCATGGCCAGTATCCTTACCGACAAATACACCATTGTTACTGATGACCAGAAAGCATCTGATCTCATTCAGCTGTCGGTTGCTGCCAGTGAACTGGTACATGAAGTACAAAAGGAACGTGGTGCATCAGCCATCTATCTGGGGAGTAAAGGCCAGCGCTTTAAAACCGAGCTTGGCAACCAGCGCCGTAACACTGATACAGCTCTGAAAGCATACAAAACCGTCGTTGCTGATATTCTCGCCAAACATGAAGAAGGCGGGCTTCGTCAGACTCTGGATGCCATCAGTGCAGATCTGAACCAGCTGGAAAACATGCGCGGTAAAATTTCTTCCGTGAATATTCCCCTCCCTCAGGCGATCGGCTTCTTAACGGCCCTGAACGGAAAAATGCTCAACATCACCGCCGGTTTATCAGACATGGTCGCGGACGTTGATATTGCAAACCGGGCCTCTGCTTACTTTTACATGATGCAAAGTAAAGAACGGGCAGGCATCGAGCGGGCAGTTCTTAGCGGTGTTTTTGTGAAAGACGTGGCAACAGCCACAGAGAAAGAAAAGTATATTTCCCTGGGTGTTGAGCAAGCCGCCCTGATGCAGGTCTTCCGCAAGTTTGCCACGCAGGCAAACCAGCAGGAAGTAAACCGTATTTTGCAGAACCCGGCGGTTGCTGAAGTTAACCGTATGCGCCAGATCGCCTGGGCAGCCGAGAGCAACTTTAACGTTGATGCGAGCACCTGGTTTAAACAGGCAACCAACCGTATTAACCTGCTCAAACAGGGTGAAGATACCCTGTCGGCAGACCTGATAAGCCTGGTGAACAGCAAAAAAGATGCGGCTAACAATATTTTCTATACCGTGCTGATTGCGGCCATTCTGGTTATCAGCGCCACCATCGCACTGAGCGTACTGACCCAGCGTCAGATTGCCCTGCAATTGAAAGACATCATTGAAGGCCTGACTCAACTGGGTGAACACTCTAACCTGCGTGTCAAAGTGACACCCCGCAGCGAAGATGATCTGGGCCGTCTGGCGGTGATCTTCAACAATATGGTAGACGGTATACGTAAACTGGTAGATAACATCCAGCAAGCCGGCCACAGCATGCAAAACACTGTGGATACCATGCAGACTGTCTCCAGCGATGTCCGTACCCAAATGGTCAGTGGCCAGGATCAGACCAACATGGTGGCCGCGGCCATGTATGAAATGGCGGCATCTATTCAGGAAGTGGCATCTAACTGTTCCATGGCAGCGGATCAGTCCAATGCGACCAACATTTCCGCGGAATCCGGCAAAGAACTGCTGCAAAAAACCCGTGAAGATGTAAACACGTTGGATAACACCCTGCTCGAAACCCGGGATATCATCGGCCAGGTCGCCAGTGACAGTGAAGAAATCGGCAGCGTGCTGGACGTGATCAAAGGCGTTTCAGAACAGACTAACCTGCTGGCGCTGAATGCTGCCATTGAAGCCGCACGTGCCGGTGAACAGGGCCGTGGATTTGCGGTGGTAGCGGATGAAGTACGCACCCTTGCACAGCGTACCCGGGAATCAACTATCCGCATCGAAGAAATGATCGACAAGCTGCAGAACGGCAGCCAGAAAGCGGTTAATGCCATGACCCAGAGTCAGGAAAAAGCGGTGGCGACCCATGAAAGCATCGGTTCCCTTGTTGAGCAGCTCACCGGCATTATCGACCAGATCTCTACCATTAACGATATGAATACCCAAAATGCGGCGGCCACTGAGGAGCAGTCAGCCACGGTTAATGAAATTAACGACAATATTCAGGAAATTCAGCAGCGTTATAACGACAGCGCAGACAGCATGGAACAGCTGAGTGCCAGTTCTGACGGGGTACAAAATACCTCACAGCAGCTCAGCGCAAGCGTACAGCGCTTCCAGGTATAGCCGGATAAGTAACTGATAAAGCACATGAATGCCCAAGCTGGGCTATTCATGTGCTTTAAATACCTGATTTTTCCGGCAATCGTTACCTGTACACTTCGTAAGGACATTTATCCGTTATACAAAACTGCCCGAAACGGCAGCAAAGGCATAGAAAAACTGCCGGTATATACATAATCTGAACAAATACCGTAAAGCCGGTGATCCCCACAGGCTTTATCAGGCGGACTGCAGTGAAACACTGTAGCCGCAGTATGAATACTAATAAAAACACAGATACATACGGACCCATTCATTGCGGCAGAGAGTCTTTCAACTAACCTCCCTGATATGGATATTGGCATTACAGCTGCTTCTTGCTGGGATCAGCTACGCCCGCGAGCCGGTATCTGCCGTCCGGTATCCGGTCAAGATCACGCCGGAAATGCTACTGGGGAAAAAACTTTTCTTTGAGCCGTTGTTATCTGAAAACCGGAAAACCAGCTGTGCATCCTGCCACCTGTTTTCCCACGGCGGCAGTTACCCACAGGCAAAAACCCCCATGCACAACGGCAATAAAAGCCGTTATAACTCTCCTTCTATTTTCAATCTGTCGCAAAACTATCCGCTGGGCTGGGAAGGCCAGCTGATTTCCATGCAGGAACAGATGCACAGCCTGGTCGCCAAACAGGCAAAAATGGGCCTGAACTGGGACAACATTGAGAACCGCCTGAGACAGCAGCCAGCCTATGATGCACAGTTTTCCCGGCTCTATCCGGAAGGGATTACCCGGGAGACAATTACTCAGGCACTGGTCACGTATCAGCTAGCCCTGACCACCCCCTCTGCCTTTGATGACTTTCTTCAGGGGGATGAAAACGCCATCAGTGAAGACGCCAAACTCGGCTACGAGCTGTTTAAACGCTACGGATGCGCATCCTGCCATCAGGGGCAGAAGATCGGCGGTAATCTGTTACAGAAGATCGGCGTGATTGAACCCTATGCCTATGATCCGGACGACAGCTCTCATGCCAGCCTTGGTCGCTATAACACCACCGAAAATGAAGCGGATATTCAGGTATTCAGGGTCCCCAGCCTGCGTAACGTCGCCGAAACGCCGCCTTATTTCCATGACGGCTCAGTCAGCACCCTTGAAGAAGTCGTCACCCTGATGGCCAGACATCAGCTGGGCCGTGAAATCCCGGCGTCTGATATCGATCTGATCGTTGCATTCCTGCAAAGCCTCAGCGGTTCACCTCATCCGACACTAATGCCATGAACAGCCTGCAAAGCCGAATCATCTTCAGTATTTTACTGGCCATTCTGGGGCTGGCACTGCTGTTCCTGTTTGTTCAGGACAAGACCAGTTCAGAGCGTCACCAGCAGGCGGAGATCAACCAATATATCAGTAAGTTAGAGCAACTGGATGCCAAGCTTGAGAAACAGATCCTGCTGATGGACAGCTGGTACTTCCGCAGTTATGACGAACTGAACTCGGTTTATACAGACTACAAAGAAACACTGGCCTCCCCCCCGTCACTGCCTGACACGCTGGCCCCCTGTATCCCGGAACTGCAAGCCAGCCTGGAAGAGAAGTTTCCGTTAATCGAGCAGCTCAAATCGAATAACGCATTGTTACGGAACTCACTTAACTATCTGCCAAATCTGATCGAAGTGATGTTTAACCGGCTTGAAACGGCTAAGCAACAACGCCAGATCACCGCCGAAACCAGCATACTGTTCCGTAACTATCTGCAAAACGAAGTCATCCAGAGCCTGACGAATCAACTGGTGGATTACCGGTTGGAAACCCATCAGGTTATGCCTTACAGCGGTTTACTGCCGGAGGAATTACAGCCCCTGTGGGAAAACATGCTCAAGCATCTCAGCCTGCTTAACATGCACCGGGATAACAACATCAAACTCAGCCAGCAGCTGGAAAGCATCGCGATGCAGTCCAAAATAGAAGACTTTAACAAACTGTTTTCTGAACACCTGGCGTTTCTGGATGAACACCGCGAGCAACAGCAAACCTGGTTAGGTATCTATGTGCTGGCCGGCCTGCTGCTGATCAGTGTGCTGATTTACGCCCTGCGCCATTATCATGAACAGCACTACTTCCATAAAACGGAATCCATGACCGATACCCTGACCGGGCTGGGTAACCGGCGATTACTTGAACAGCAACTGCCGGTACTGTTCAATGAGGCCAAACGGAACCACACCTCGCTGGGCATTCTGTTCATCGATCTGGACGGCTTTAAAGCCGTTAACGACACCCTTGGTCATCAGCAGGGGGATGAGCTGCTGCGTCATATCGCCAATGAGCTGCAACTGTCCCTGCGGGAGAATGATCTGGTTATCCGTTTTGGTGGCGATGAATTTGTACTGGCCATCGCCAATGCCAATAAGGACATTCTCGAGCGGATTGCAAAGAACACTCTGCGCCTGTGCAGCACGACACTGGAACAGAACATCCGGGTCAGTGCCAGCATCGGTATCAGCCACTATCCTTCAAATACCCGCAACATGCATGAGCTGGTAGAGCTTGCTGACCAGGCGATGTATCAGGCGAAACAGGAAGGTAAACAGTGCATCCGGTTTTACACCCCTGAGTAAAGCCGGATACTTTTATTCCTCCTCCCTCCTCTGAAAAGTAATATCACGATGATTGCCAGCGGCTAGCATCTGACCGTATGATCGGGCTCTGCGACGCGCAGTTACTGCCCGCGATAAGAATAAAAATTACAGGAAGACAGTTCTATGAATCAGGCCCTGCCTCAGGCTCAGGTCAAACTGATATACCCTGTCGGCGCTATTTTGCTGGCAGTATTTGCGCTGTCACTGGGGGACGCGCTGATCAAAGCACTCAGCCTGTCTTTTCCGCTCTGGCAACTGTTTGTTATGCGCAGCATTGTTGCCGTCATCCCCCTGATATTGCTGATTCACTTTTTACCCCGGGAACAAGGATTCCGGCCCAAAGCCCGGGGTTGGGTCGCTCTGCGCAGCCTGATGCTGACCTTTCAGTGGGTGGCATACTACGCAGCATTGCCAACCATCGACCTTTCCGTTGCCGGGGCAACCTTCTATACCCTGCCGTTATTCATAACCCTGTTTGCCGCCTGCGTCCTGGGGGAGCACATTCGCCCGCTGGGCTGGCTCGCCATCGGACTGGGCTTCACCGGTGTACTGATCATGCTGCGCCCCGGTGCCGACGACTTTAGCCTTACCGCACTATTGCCATTGGTGGGGGCTATTCTGTATGCCTTATCCATGGTATTGACCCGGGCCAAATGTCAGCAGGAAAGCCCGCTGGTACTGGGGCTGAGCCTGCACCTGACCATATTTACAGTGGGTGCTGTCGCCAGCATCGGCTTCCCCCTGCTGTGGCCGGATGCCCTGCAAAGTACCGGCAATCAGTTTATTTTCGGTGCCTGGACAGACATGGGCATCACCCAGTGGCTGGCCATGAGTGCACTGGCTGTCGCTGCTGTAATCGGCGCCGTGGGCGGTGCCTATGCCTACCAGAACGGCCCGAGCGCCACCGTTGCCACCTTCGACTACAGCTATCTGGCTTTCCTGACCGTCTGGGGGATTCTGTTCTTTGCGGAAATACCGGATATATTTACGCTGAGCGGTATGGCACTGATAATCACTGCCGGCATACTGGCGGTCCGGCAAAAATAACCGTTTTTGAAACCACAAAAAAAGCAGCCAACCGGCTGCTTTTTTAATCCACTGCTGAAGTATTAATCCCGGTAAGACGGGTCCTTCTTATCCAGCATGGCTTTGAGCTGTTCAAAGTGCGCATCACCGGCACCTTTGAATTCATCCCAGCTGGCAGCGGTTTCTTCCGCCAGATCATCCGGTAAAACATTCAGTGGCTGACCGGTTGAATACGCCAGCACCATGGTTTTGCAGGCCTTCTCCAGGTAATACAGGCTCTCAAACGCTTCAGCGACGGTTTCACCAACTACGGAAATCCCGTGGTTGCCCATCATCAGGGCTTTCTTACCGTCAAAGGTATCCATGATGCGCTTACCTTCTGCATCGCTGGTCGCAATACCTCCAAAGTTGGTGTCATACGCAATGCGGTTAAAGAACCGGGCAGTATTGTTATCCAGCGGTAAAATTCGCGGATCTTTCAGGGTCGACAGCGCAGTCGCATAGGTAGAGTGAACATGCAGAATCACCCGGGCATGAGGAAAGGCTTTATGCACATTGCCGTGGATGGCCCAGGCTGATGCATCCGGTGCTTCATCGGTTTGCATGATGCTGTCATCTTCACTGTCCAGCAACTGCAGATTGCTGGCGGTAACATTGGCAAAATGCATCCAGCGACGGTTCATCAGAAACTGCTTACCGTCCGGCGATACCGCCGCACTCAGATGATTCGCAACCGATTCATGCATATCCAGCTCATAAACCAGCCGAAATGCAGCGGCCAAATCGATACGTAATTGTTGTTCCTGTGACATAGATTCCTCACTCTCTGTGCGCCCGTATTCCACTTACCGCCGGCAAGCTTTGCTAATTCCGACAAATATTGTCCTACAATCTACAGCAAAGCATGCGCAGCCTCTATAGCTATCGCTATTTTTTTGCGCATCAGGTCGGGGGAATTCAATCCTGTCGCTCAGAGGCAATTATTCAGCTGATCTGTCCCGTTGAGTCATGCTGGCTAATTTCATTGCCTGCTTCACCTTCCTGAGTCTAGTCGCTGATACAATAAACCCGGCAATAAAAAAGCCTTCTCCTGACGGCCAGAAGAAGGCTTTTGGTGCACTTCACACTTAATCCACAGCTGAGCGATTATCCCTCGCCTTCTCCCACAGATTCTTCAACACCCCGGTCGGAGCGAAACTTCTTCATCAGTTCGATCAGCGGGGTCATGAACAGCATCAGCGCCGCGATGATCATAATTGCCAGCGTCAGCGGACGTTCCCACAGGAAGGCCATGCTGCCGTCAGAAATAATCAGCGCCCGGCTAAGGTTGGTTTCCATCAGCCCGCCCAGAATGAAGCCCAGTAACATCGGTGCCATCGGGAAGCTCAGCAACTTCAGGAAGATCGCAATCAAAGTGATGATTGCCATCATATGAATATCGAAGCTGTTAAAGCTCACCAGATACACCCCGGTGATTGAGAAGAACAGAATCAGCGGAATCAGAATCGGCCGCGGAATCACCAGCAGGCGTGAGATATACGGGATTAGCGGCAGGTTTAGGATCAGCAGAACCAGGTTACCGAAGTACATGGAAATGATCACCGACCAGAACACATCCGGGTTATCGATGAACAACCGCGGACCCGGCTGGATACCGTAAGCAATCAGCGCCCCCAACATGATTGCCGTGGTACCCGAACCGGGAATACCCAGTGTCAGCAGCGGTACGAACGAACCGGTTGATGCTGCATTGTTTGCCGACTCAGGTGCCGCCAGACCACGTAATGCCCCCTTACCGAACTTCAGCCGTTCTTTAACTGAAGCCAGGTTACGTTCCAGACCATACGCCAGGAAAGACGCGATTGTGGCACCGGCCCCCGGCAGGATACCCACCAGAAAACCGAACACCGAACTGCGGCCCACCGTCGGCGCGATGTGCAGTACTTCCTCTTTACTGAGTTTCATACTGCCCAGCTGACTCATGTCCACCTGCTCTTCTTCATCACGGTGTTCCCCTTTTAACACCGTCATGACCACTTCGGTCAGGGCAAAGGTTGCCATTGCCAGCAACAGGAAGCTGACACCGTCGATCAGATCTACACTGCCGAATGTATAGCGTGGTGCACCGGAACTGAGATCCGTACCGACCGTCGCAATCATCAGGCCAAACACAGCCATAATCAGTGCCTTAAGCACCTGCCCCTTACCGGCAAACGCGGCCACGGCGGTTAAGCCCAGCACCATCAGCGCGAAATAATCCGTCGACTGGAAACTCAGCGATACCGTCGCCAGTGCCGGTGCTGCAAATAACAGTGCCAGCGCACCGATGGTGCCGCCGGTAAATGATGAATAGGCCGCCAGCGCCAGCGCTTTACCTGCCTGCTGCTGTTGCGCCAGCGGATAACCGTCAAACGAGGTTACCACGGTACTTGCACAGCCTGGCGCATTGATCAGAATTGAAGACGTGGAACCGCCAAATACAGCGCCGTAATACACACCGGCCATCAAAATGATGCCGGAAGACGGATCAAGCCCGTAAGTGATCGGGATCATCAGTGCCACGGCCGAAATCGGCCCCAGCCCCGGTAACATGCCAATAAAGGTACCGGCAAAACATCCAACCACTACCATTAACAGGTTAAACGGCATCAGCGCAGTGGATAAACCGGTAAATATTCCATCCAACATTGTCCTAGCCTCCCATTAACATTGTGAAAAACTTACCCTTAGCCAGATAAATATCCAGCAGCTGGGTCAGTACAAACCAGATACCGACCGCAAACGGAACCGAAGCGACCAGCAACATTTTTGGCCGGCGTTCCCCCAGTAGCCAGTAACCGGCTATCAGAAACAGTACAGTTGCCAGCAGGAAGCCCAGCCAGTCCAGCGCCAGACCGAACAGCACCACTAAAATCAGTAACTTGCTGACCAGGCCAAAATCCAGCCCCGCCAGTCGTAATGTATTCGCCGTATCGGATTTTGCAGTCACGATCAGAGCCAGCGACAGCACACCGCCAATCCAGGCCAGTGCATTGGGCACACTGCGGGCGGTAAAGGGTTCAAACTCATCCCCGGGTAACAGAGGGATATCCCGGGCGTAATAGCCGTAGGCAACCGACAGGCACAGAAACACCAGGCCGCCAATATGGTCTTTGGTAATAGTCATGGAAATACTCCCGGACAAAACACTTGCAGGCTGCGGTCACAGCAGCTCCGGTGAACAGAACTGAGCAGCCAGTCAGAGCGTCTGGCTGCCGGCACCGGCGGTGCACGGCAGCAGACAGACCGCGTGAGAGGTCAAACAGCAGGGTTTACTTCAGGAAGCCCAGATCGCGCATCAGGTTACCGACTTCGGTTTCCTGCTCCTGCAGGAAGCTGACAAACTCAGCATCCGGCTTGAAGATTTCGCTCCAGCCGTTACGGGCACGTACTTCTTCCCATTCCTGGGTGTCGTACATTTTCTGCAACACAGCAACGTACTCGCCTTTCTTGGCATCAGAGATACCAGGAGCGGCAAAGAAACCACGCCAGTTAACAAATACTGCGTCATAACCCAGTTCTTTCAGCGTCGGCACATCAGCAGCAGCGTCATTACGCTCATCACCAGTCATAACCAGCACACGTACTTCGCCAGCTTCAGCCAGCGTCAGTGCTTCACTCAGGCCAGTGGATAACAGCTGAACCTCACCGGACAGCAGACCGGCCATTGCCTTTCCGCCCCCATCATAAGACACGTAACGCACCTGACGGGCATCACCGCCAGCGGCTTTAAATGCCATTGCAGCCACTAAATGGTCCATGCTGCCGCGGGCAGAACCACCGGCGATCTTAATCGCACGCGGGTCAGCCTGATAATCAGCAACCACTTCTTTAAAGCTGTTGTACTTGGAATCTTTCTTCACCACGAACGCACCGAAGTCACCAATGGTGGCAGCAACCGGTGTCAGGTCGCGGAACGACTGAGGGAATACTTTAGACAGGGAACGAATCACGATCGGCGTGGAGTTAACCATCAGGGTTTCATCCTGCTGGCTGGCCGTCTCGATCAGGTGAGCAATGGCTTTACCGCCACCACCGCCGGACATGTTTTCGTAGGATACTTCCTTGATCAGACCGGACTTGGTGAGCGCCTCACCGGTACCACGGGCTGTACCGTCCCAGCCACCGCCAGCACCGCCGGGAATCAGGAAGTGAATGTTATCAACAGCTGCAGCCTGCATGGACATACCGGCCGTCAGACAGGTGGTCAGCAGCGCAGCCATCAGGTTTGATTTAGAGAAGGCTTTCTTGGCGAACATTTGAGTTTCCTCGCATTTTTATCGTTATTCTCAGCCCTCAAGGTAGTCGCTCATTCCTGACTAAAGAAGATTGTGGATTTAATGGCATTAAAGAATTTAAAGCACCTTTTGTGCATAAAGTTCACGGGCTTTTCCGGAAAAAATTTCTTAGTATTCAGAGAGTATCCGGCGGAATAAGAAAAATAATGAAATTCTCCATACGCAGCCTGAAGCTCAAAAAACGCATGGTACTGATCCTCGGTCTGATCGCATTATTGCAGACCAGTATCATCGGCCTGTTTGCGTTACATAACCTCAACCAGTCGCTCGACGAGCAGATCGGTAAGCAAGCCCTGCACGTGGCAAAAACCATTGCCGCCATGTCGGAAGTCATTGACGCCGTGCAGCGCAAAGATTCCGCCATGCTGCAGCCACTCAGTATGCATCTGGCACAGAAAGCCCAGACCCGCTTCGTGGTCTTTGGGGATAATGACAGTAACCGTCTGTCGCACCCCAACCCGGCCATGATCGGCCTGTCACTGGTGGATGACGATGACGATGACATTTCCCCTACGCTGAAGCAGGGCATCGAGCGGATATCCAAAGCCAAAGGCAGCCTGGGCTGGTCCATGCGGGCCCGGGTACCGGTATATGATCACAACGGCAAAGACATCATCGGTGTCATCTCGGTTGGCTACCTGCTGGACACCGTTGAAGCGACCATCGCCGGTTACCGTATCACCCTGATTCTGGTCATCATCGGTGCGTTTGCTTTCAGCGTGCTGACCGCCCTGTGGTTTGCTGATCACTTCAAAAAAGCCACCTTCGGGCTTGAACCGGAACAGATCGGCCGTCTGTTCGATGAACAGAAAGCCACTCTGCAATCAGTGCGGGAAGGCATCATTGCCATTAACAGCGAAGGCCAGATCACCACCATTAACCAGACCGCCATTAAAACCCTCGGCCTGCCCACCGATACCGACCTCACCGGCCAGCCCATCGAGCAGCTGTTACCGGACAGCGCCATGCTGGAAGTACTCGCCAGTGGCGAACCCCAGTTCGACAATGAAGTCTGGCTCAAGGGTAAAAACCTGATCGTGAACCGCCTGCCCCTGCATCAGGGCGACACCATTACCGGTGTGGTATCCAGTTTCCGCCGCAAAGACGAGCTTGATCAGGTCAGCAAGAAACTCTCCCGTATTCAGCAATACGCCGACAGCCTGCGCAGTCAGGCCCATGAATACTCGAACAAACTGCACACAATCGCCGGGCTGATTCAGATTAACGCCAAAGAAGAAGCGCTGGCGCTGATCGGCCAGGAAACCCAGGACCATCAGGAACTGATTCATCTGCTGGTTGCATCAGTCCCCGATCCGATTCTCGCCGGCTGCCTGCTGGGCAAATACAACCGTGCCCGGGAACTCAGCCTGCGCCTGAATATCGACCCGGAAAGCCAGATGGCTGACCTGCCTGAAGATCTTCCCCGTGACCAGCTCGTCAGCATTCTTGGCAACCTGATCGACAACGCCCTTGAAGCCACCCGCAGCCACCGGGGGGCTGGCGGCGAGGTGAAACTGTCCATGACGGATCTGGGAAATGATCTAATCTTTGAAATAGAAGATCAGGGTGCTGGCATCAGCAGCGACCAGCAACAACGTATATTTGAAAAAGGTGTTACCAGCAAAACCGGTACCGGCCACGGCATTGGCCTGTATCTGGTGAAAAAGCTGCTTGATGAGCTGGACGGCACCATCACTCTGGAACCTGCCGATAACAGCGGCAGCCGCTTTATCGTCTATATACCGAAGGTACCGAGCCATGACTGATATCCGGGTAATCATTGCCGAAGATGACCGCCAGATAGCCGCCATCCAGCAACGTTTTCTGGAACGGATAGAAGGCTTTGAACTGGTCGGGATGGCCCATGGCCTGGAAGAAGCCGAAGATCTGGTGGAAATCATGCAGCCGGACCTGATTCTGCTGGATGTGCAGTTTCCTACCGGCACCGGGCTGGACCTGCTGCGCAAACTGCGGGCTGAAAACAGCAGTGTCGATGTCATACTGGTCACCGCCGCGAAAGAAGTCGACACCCTCAGGGAAGCCCTGCACGGCGGCGTTTTCGACTTCATCCTCAAGCCACTGGTCTTCGAACGTCTGCAGGAAACCCTGCACAACTACCGGCAACACCTGAGCAAATTGCAGGCGCTGCAGTCGCTGGACCAGCAAAACGTCGACACCATGCTGCCCCGGGGGCAGACGCCTAAAACTACCTCACAACCACAACGCTTACCCAAAGGCATCGACAGCATCACGCTGGATAAAATCCGCCAGGTTCTGCAGGACAAAGACGTTGCCCTTAACGCCAGTGAAGTAGGCGATTACATCAATGCCAGCCGGACCACTGCCCGACGGTATCTGGAATACATGGTCAGCAGTGACGAGCTGCATGCGGAAGTCAGCTACGGCAGTGTCGGCAGGCCCGAGCGCAAGTACCGGCTCAATCCCTGATTCCCTTTATTCAGGTCCAAAGTGACGCAATGAGCAGACAAATACCCAAAGAGTAAACCTTTATACCAACAACCTATGGCAATGCCTTGAATCTATTGCTATAAAAACCTCTGAACATAAACAAAATGTTCAAAAAGTGCTTAAAGAACTTTACAGTCTATATGCGCGAAAACTGTTGTTGTACCAAGTCGCAGGATAGGCTGTAAAAAACAACAAGAGAACGGTCATGCTCAACCCATACGATTTTGATTCTGTCGGCCGGCACCTGGCGCCAAGCGGCCGTCTACGGGTAGCAATTAATCTCGGCAACCCGGTACTGGCACAACGTAACCCTCACACCAACGAACCTCAGGGAATCTCCGTCGAACTGGCCAAACGGCTGGCTAAACAGCTCGGGCTGGTGATGGAAATTATCGAATACGACGCAGCCGGCAAGGTTGTAGAAGCACTCGATAGCGAAAACCCTGCTGACCACTGGGACCTGGCATTCCTTGCCCGCGACCCGCTACGTGGTGAAACCATCGGCTTTACAAGGCCATACGTCCTCATCGAAGGCTGTTATCTGGTCCGGAAAGACAGCGACATCAACAGCAACCTCGACCTGGATCAGCCCGGAATGCGCGTCAGCGTCAACAAAGGTGCGGCCTATGACCTGCACCTGAGCCGCAACCTGGTACAGGCGGAAGTGGTTCGCGCGGAAAACGGTAAAACCGCGACAGAAATCTTTCTGGAACAGGGGCTGGATGCCGCCGCCGGCGTACGCCAGTCACTGACTCAGATTGCGGCGGACAATCCGGAACTGAAAGTGCTGGACGAAAACTTCATGACCATCGACCAGGCCATGTGCGTGCCGAAAACAACACTCTGTGGCAACAACTGTATCGCTCAGGAATACCTGCAGGACTTCGTGCGCGAACAGAAACGTAACGGCTTCATACGGCGCTGGCTTAACAGCAACGGTCAGCACAACGTGACAGTTGCAGACTGAACAGCCATCAGAAAAGCCATCTTAACCGATGGCTTTTTCAGTTCAGTACTACTGTTAAAGCGCAGGCAAAGTGCACAGACAAAAAAATACCCGCACACGGCGGGTATCTGTCTGCTGTTGCTCTGAAAAAATCAGGGCGCCAGACGCTCGATTTTCCAGCTGCCATCCGCCTGTAAGTAATACTTAAAGCGGTCATGCAAACGGCTGCCACCGCCCTGCCAGAACTCAATGGTCGTCGGCACTATGCGGTAACCGCCCCAAAAGTCTGGTAACGGAATTTCACCCTTGGAAAACTTCTCTTTCATCGACTGAAACTGCTGCATCAGTAACTGCCGGGACGATACCGGGCGACTCTGCTTCGACGCCCACGCCGCCAGTTGGCTTTCCTCGGGACGGGATGAAAAATACTTCAGTGATTCGCTGGTTGGCACCTTCACTGCCTCACCGCAAATCTTCACCTGACGCTCCAGCGCATGCCACGGAAAATGCAGGCTCACCTTGGAATTAGCCGCAATGTCTTCGGCTTTGCGTGAACCGTAATTGGTATAAAACACAAAACCGTTTTCATCGGCCCCCTTGAGCAACACAATCCGCTGTGAAGGCTGCCCATCGGCATCCACTGTCGCCAGTGTCATTGCCGTCGGGTCCTGCATACCGGCATCCACCGCCTGCTGCAGCCAGGTATTAAACTGCTCAAAAGGACTCTCCGCCAGTTGCTCCCGGCTCAGACCATCCTGTAAATATTCCCGCCTGATATGATCAATATCCATCGTAAAACTCTAACCTGTTGTTACCAAAGGCTTACTCAGCCCATCAACGACTCTGCTTTCAGCACTCACACTCTTATTCAGTGAAAGCATTCATCAGTTACACATTGGCTAATATTCTATCCTGCTTCACTGCGGAGTGCTTGGAAATCGTCGTACAAAAAGTATGCAAGTTATTTCACCACAGAAATCAGCGAGCGTAAGCGCCTTAACGATTGAAGAGCAGAATTATGAAGTCACTACACAGTATTCTAATCACCACAGACAGAGCTTTTAGGCGTTTCCGTCCTCTTTACTCAACCTCTTCCACCAGCAGCTCTATATCCAGATCTTCAGGCCACAGGAAATAATCGCCCTGTTGGCCGCTGCGCTGTTCGCCACCGACTGCAAGGCCTTTTTCGGTCAGTGATACCTGGCCTTCAGCTTCCTGAGTCAGTCCGGCCAGCCGGAAAAACTTCATCAGTTGCTTCACAGTGGTGCGATGTCGGGCGGCCAGCATCGCAGTATGTACTTTGCCGCCACCAGCTAAGCCATCTTTATCCACATGCATCGACCGGAGAATGTCATGGGACGCCGGGATATCTTCAACTTGCTGTTCCGGATGCAAGACCGGCGGGAAATCAATGCTGAACACCTGAATGTTCTGTTTCTCTGCATTGCGAAACAACCGGGCAACATCTTTTACTACCGCCTGATAGCTGGCCGGGTCTTCCGTTTTCGACAGGAAAAAACTCATCTCAGTGAGGTGAGCTTCTGCATACTTATGCAGGCTCATGCTGCTAAGCAGACAGTGCTTCTCATTGAGATAACACTTGGCGTTAACGTCTTCACTGTAATTGAGGGTGATTTGAGGCTTACTGAGCAACCAGTCTTTCTCAGACTTTTTCAGCTCCTGCATGCCGTACATGATGTAAAAACGCACACCGTTACGGATGCCTTCACTGATCAGTTCTTTGAGACGTTTATTAATACTGAGATACGGGCTGATCAGTACTACATGCCTGGTTGCTTTAGTAATGATTCCCTCAAACATATATGAGGTGCCCATTGAATTCAGGTATTTAGCCATCGACTGTTCCTTGTCCTTGGTTGCAGCAATCCTTGCTGTTTGTGTGTTTCAGGCAGCTAATCAAACCGGCTCCGGAACCGTGAAATTTAACGGCCCTGCTTCGGGATAAGTGTCCGAATAAGTTTCCCCGGAAACAAAGCAGGTTTTATACGGAGCAATAACTGCGGCAGTCAGAACAGATGCCCCGTCAGCGGACTCTGGCTGACGGCATAAATCCCCCGGAAGATATTTCGCAATCCCCTTCAGGCCAGACAATTTTATGTGCTGCCTGCTGCCAGACTCACCCGGACTTTTAGTCAGTACTGCTACCCGATTTACATTCATATATAACTACTACCTTACTGGTATTTATACTGCAATATATGTCGTATGTTACTGCCTGTAATCGCTACAACTCTGTAGATATACGCATGGATGTTGAGTTCCGGATGCGATGCAGAGCCTCATGCGCCTTAAGGTATTCAGACCGGTAAAGCGCTGAACAATTCCCGAAACCCAGCAAAGAGTTTTTGCAACTCAGGAATGTTCAGCTATCTTTTCCTTTGCAACACATTTTATTCGGGGCAGAAGTGTTGCTGCTTTCTCAGTTCAGAACGATAAAGACGGTTGATTTCCCAGACGGTTTTTACCTTGCGGGAAACTGACCGGCAATAATTCACAACAACCTCTACAGGGAACGTATCTATGCCACTTCAAACCGATATCAGAGGCCTGAAAAGCCTGACACAACGCAGCACCTTTCGCACCAAGAAAGGGAGCTCTCCTCACGATACCCTTTGCCGGATTCTGTTCTCTGACGGAACCGAAACACTGGACTACCTGCCAACGGATGTTATCCGGGCACCTCAGATCAGCAATATCGATTGGTGGATGCGCAAAATTGGCCGCAACAGCGCAACGTCACACGGGATAAAACGGGCAGTCAGTGTCGAACCCAAACTCATCCGCTGATTACAAACAGTGCAGTTTTTAAGATCTGCCCGTGCTGATGGGAAAAGAAAAGATAAATCAGAAAAATGAAGCCGGCACTGCTGATGTCCCGGCCAGATGGCCTTGCCAGCTAAACACCTGCCAGCGATAGGAGAAAATAGCAGGAAAGAAATGAAGACAATCGATGGCAGAGCCCTGACCTGCGACTTCCTGGCAGAGAATAAGCAGGTACCGCCAGGGCTCCGACAAACTCTTTACACTCAGAACTCGTATCGCAGCGCCAGGTTCCACTGGTTACTCTTCAGAGAACCGCTCTTGTTATGCTCAAAACCAAAGCCCAGATTGGTCTGTTCATTCACCTGTAAGCTTGCCCCCAGGTTCACCTGTACACGGTTAGCACTGGTATCGGCATCGGCGCTGGTGAAGCTGTTGCCGCCCAGCGCGAACTGGCTGGTGCTGCTCAGAGCATCATTATTGAAATCGTGCCACGCCATCACTCCTGCGTAAGGTTCCAGCTTACCGGCAGCCACATCAAAGCTGCGACGGGTGCTGACACCTGCTCCCAGTTCAACCTGTTCTATGGATTGTCCGGATACTTTCAGCGCCGCAGGACCAGAGGTTTCGGTATAACCATCCAGATCCACTTTGGCATAGTTAAAGCCCAGGCTCGGTGCAATAGACCAGCCGTTATGTTCATAGCCGACACTGCTGACCACCCGCAAGCCTACCTGCTTACTGTCAAAGCTGGCTTTATGCGCCTGATCACTGAAACCATCCAGATAACGTTCATTATCATGTTCGTTATGGCCCACGTTCAATACCGCATCCGTCAGCCATTCCCGACCTGCTGGGGTTTCACCTTCATAACTGCCGTACAGGCTCAGTTGATAGGTATCGATGTCGCTGTTATCCCGGCTGCCATTTACGTCAGCCTGAGTTTTGCCGTAAGTAAACGCAGCCCCCAGTAACAGCTGATCCGTTAACTGACGGTCATAACCAATGCTTAAACCGTTAGCATCTGCGTCATACCCCAGCTGGGCATTGCTGTCGGACTGCTTCGCTGAAACATTTACCGCTTCAACCCAGATACCCTGCTGTGCATAAAACGGCGTTCCCACCGCGGCATCGGTCATAGTACTGGCTGAACTTTCTGCGGCTGCAAAGGCCAGCTCACTCAGATCAGTTCTGTTGTTGGCTAAACGGATCGCCTGAATCCGGCCAGTAGCATTCTTAATCGCACTTTGCTGTGCCGTGCGGGCTGCAACAATGTTGGCGGTATTACCCTGCGCCTGCAGCTCCTGCGCAAGACGTTTGGCAGATTCTGCATCCGTTGCTTTAACGATCACCGCCGCAAAATCCGCTTCCTGCTGACTCACGCCACTACCATTCTTAGCGATAATTCCGCTTGATAAATCACCTGCAACCCCCAGCGCCTTAACATCAGCACTGTTAGCTCCGCCGCTGCTGGCCAGGTTCTGCAACTGCGAAGAACCACCACCGGAACCCCCGGCAACAAAACGCACGCCGACACCGTCGCTGGTTGAGCCTTTTTGCACCGTGGCCTGGCTTGTAATCAGAGGTGACACATTAAAGTTAGAACTGAACTGCGCGCTGTTTGCATCCGCCAGCCAACCGGTAACTGTCGCGCCATTTTCCACTTCAAACAGGAAGATTTCCTTGTTCAGGATACCGCTGGAAAACGTGCCATTAGTCGGGATAAGTTTCAGCTGAGTATCGTTATGCAGATTTATACTGTTACCCGCACCGGACACCTTAATTCTCGCTTCGACTGTATCGTTTGGCGACAACTCAAACACAATATCGGCAGCCCCAGACGAATGAAAATTACCGTTTGTAATGTGAATACGGCCGCTATCAACAAAGCTCTCTGTCGCCGGGGTACCGGAGGCACCTGTCAGGAACAGCTCACCGCCCATCAGGTACACATTGCCCTTATTTACCCCGTTATCCACCGTCAGCTTTCGGCTAAGCTTCAGATTCTCTCCGGCACCTGCCAACTGCCCGATAAAGACCGTTTCTACCTGCGAGATTTCGTGGCCGCTGAATTCACCCGCATGCAGATATACCTGATCCTGAGTACCATTTGAGCCAACAATGCCCCCGGTAAAGGTAGAGCCGTAGTTCTGGTGATACCGAAGCTGTGAACCTGAAGCGATTGTGGTGTTGTTATAATCTGAGCTTTTACCGATTACACCGCCGGAGAGGTTAGTTACGGATAACAGACCCGTGGCAGTCGGCGCGCCCAGAATTGCTGTGCCTCCACCATTACCAACTAAGCTACCAGAGTTATTAATGGTCACAGCATCAGTCGCTGAAGGCTGAATCTGAATGGCGCTGTAACCGGGGCTGGCACTGATGACACTGCCAAATCCCACGTTAATCATTACCTGTTTAGAACTGGCGACAGTGATGGCCGAATTCGTTGTCGGGGTTATATTGTAACTGCCAACATTCAGTGTCAGTAATGACCCTGTAGGCGTCTCCAACAAAATGTCGTTCGTCTGGTCTGACCCAAGCGAAGAAGTTGCATTAATAGTAGTCGTCGCCAGCACAGAGCTGCTGACTGCACAGGCGACAGCCAGTGTCAGGGGTTTGATCAGGGAGGTGTTTATAAGCATCTTTAAGGGAACTGTAGGAGTCATCTTCTCGGTCCATGCGTGAAAAAATATGCCGCATGATGCCTCCCACAAGCGTGTACAGAACCCCTAAAACGAGGGGGGATTTTTATCTTTTTTTAGCTTAGCCTCCAAGAAAGCTGGATTGATTACTTTTTGATCTGAACACCTAAGTAATGATACTTAGGCAAAACCAGCGCCGTGCATTAAACTTTAGTCTTGTTTTTCCGGACGCCATCAGCAGAGCTGAGGGCTCGGAAATGTAGTCAGAATTCATGCCTGTGGCAGCGAACGGGTTGTTGTGTGAAAGCGCCTGATATTAAAGATGAAATAGACCTGCTCTACCGGGCAGTGGCTAATCCGGCCTATCTGGAAGACTTTCTCACTCTGTTGCGGAAAAAAACCAACAGCATGAGCGGATCTGTTCAGGTTGACGACCGTAAAACCCTGCAGGCCCTTACCGGTATATTCCAGGGGTACAGTGAAGCGGCTAACAACAGCTACATGGAATACTATTCCAGTAAGGATGTTCTGAAACAGTACGCCCTCGCGCACCCGGATTTATATACCAGCAGCATCACGTCTGATCAGGTACTCAGCCGCAGTGCATTTCGTGACTCAGAATTTTATGTGGACTGGGTAAAACCCTATGGTGGTTTTGAATACACCATGGGCGCCTGTTTACAGGATTACGCGAATGACAGAATGATCAGCCTGAGCCTGCAACGGGCCGCCGACGCCGGCGCATTTGAAAAAGAAATATCTCAGCAGTACATCAATGCATTACGGCCCCATCTGGTATCTGCCGTAAAAGCGATCAGCCTGCTGGATATGAACACCGACAGTTTTAACGCAGCAATCCGTTATCTCGATAAAGCGACCCTTATCGTGGATGATTCAATGCTGGTACAGGAGTTAAACCCGTTAGCGGAAGACTTTATCGCCAATCACCAGTGGCCGGAACTGGACCGCCATAACAGATTAATTCTGCCTTACGGGATTGCCGATCAGGTCAGGCAGGATGTGCACAGTAAAATACATGCTCACCGTTATCCGACACCGGTTGCCGGCTCGCAAAAACAGGTTATCCATACGACAACATCAGGCGCAAGCTACAGTATCGAAACCTTCCCGTTTTATATGGAAAGCGCCTCTCCACTTTCTTTACGGGGCGGACAACGTCTGGCTTTACTGACAATTACACCGCTGGAAAAACAGCTGAACCTGGGGCTTTTACGCAAACTGTTCAGTTTTACACAGGCAGAGCTAAGCATTGCAGCACTGATTTTCAAAGGTCTGAGTATCCGGCAAGTCAGCGAGCAAACCTCCCGTTCAGAACACACCGTACGTTCCTGCTTAAAGACCATCTACCACAAAGCCGGCGTCAACCGGCAGGCTGAACTGGTCGCAAAAATCGCTTCCAGCATGGCATACCGCTGATTATCACTCTGAAAAAGTACAGTTAATTCCCCCCATTTGAGGGGTGTTGCACCCACGGGATTTACGTATAAAGCGTATCTCTTATGGGCAAGCGATGAAGTAACTGTGACACCTGACGATATCAATGAAGAGCTGGATCTGCTGTACCGTGCGGTAGTTGAACCCCGTTACCTTGAAGCATTACTGACGCTGATCAGACGTAAAACCCACAGTACCAGCGGCACATTACAGATCGATGACTATCGCACCATGGAGGTTATCGACGGGTATTTTCAGGGATTTTCCGCCGATGCTCTGGTGCCTTATAAAGAATACTACTCGAAGATCAACGTTCTCACCGCAGCGGCAGCTGAAGACCCCGGGCTGTTCAGCAAAATTTTTATTTCCGACCAGCTCATCAGCCTGAAAGCATTCAAAGCTTCAGAGTTTTATAACGACTGGATCAGGCCAGAAGTGGGTACTGACTATTCCATCTGGCTGTCACTGAACGACCGCCGGGAAAAAATTATCAAGCTTACCTTGCAGCGACAGGCCGGCGCGCTGAGTTATTCACAGGATAATACCTGGCAATATCTGGCTTTACTGCGCCCCCACCTGAGGACAGCTATTAAAGCCATTCAGACCGTCCGCGAAGACAACTTACCCACACTGGATCTGCGCTACCTGAACAAGCCGGCGGTACTGCTGAACACGGCGATGAAATGCCGGGAATACAATCCTCAGTTTCAGCTATTTCTGGAAGAACATTCGTGGCTTAAGCTCGCTGCCGCGGACATACTCCGGCTGCCATCTTCGCTTCAGGCAGACGTAAAAACAGCATTGAAGGCAAACAACTCTCTGCACCTCACCGGCCAGATTAACCGTGAACTCTATTACCGGGATCAAAACCGGGACTTCATCATTACCCTGACCCCCTTCAGAAAGGATAAGCCATCGATTTTGCACCCGGACAGCACG
Source organism: Aliamphritea spongicola (assembly GCF_017051665.1). Classification (NCBI taxonomy): domain Bacteria; kingdom Pseudomonadati; phylum Pseudomonadota; class Gammaproteobacteria; order Oceanospirillales; family Oceanospirillaceae; genus Aliamphritea; species Aliamphritea spongicola. The sequence goes on along the minus strand of NZ_JAFIDL010000005.1, from coordinate 278,093 downwards.
GAACAACTCACCCTGCTGACCATCAGCGAATACCGCCGTCAGTTGCATCTGCCTGTGCTGCGCAGGATTTTCGGCTTAACCGAGGTTGAGGCCATTACTGTTGCGATGCTGTTTCATGGCAAAAGCCTGCAACAGATCAGCATGGAAACCGGCCGTTCGATGCACACCCTGCGTTCTTTACTGAAGATCGTATTCCACAAGTGTGACGTAAACCGGCAGGCTGAACTCATCGCCAGAGTCGCGGCGAGTATGGCATTTCGCTGAAACCAGGTATCCGCCACGAATCCCCACTGTCCCGTCATCAGCGCGAACAATATGCTCAAAATACCCTTAATGACCGCAAGCTTCCTTTCTGATTTCCCACCTGTCTACCATCGTCCTCCACATAATAACAATATAAGGAGGTCACATGATCAGCCGGCTTCGCCGCTTCAAAGTCACCACCCGCATCCTCGGGCTGGTATGTTTTCTGATACTGGTGATGGTTGCAGAAATGGGATTTCTGCTCAGCGAAATGCAACAGCTGCGACAGGGAAGCCAGCAACAACAGACTACCGTTAGCGAACAAAACCGCTGGCTGGATCACCAGGCAACACAGATACAACTGCAAACGGTTAACCAGCAACGGCTGCTGCAGGCTCAGCAGGTGCAGAAAACATTTTCAGACATGATCTTCTGGTACTTTGACGGTACCGTGACCCAGTATTACGAATCCCTGAATAACGCCACCGGCGCAGCAGACCTGCTGGAATCACAATTGCGAGCCCTCAACGCCACACCGGACGCTGCCGGCATAACCGGCCAGTTGCTGGAAAATCTCATGGCTTACCGCACCCTGATGAACAACGCTGGCAACTACTATCAGCAGGGAAAAAATAACCTGGCCGGGGTTGAAATCGGCGATGCCAACATCCTCGCCAATACCATTAACGAACAACTGCTGACACTCACTAACCTTTTTCAGACAAAACTCAGTGAAGCCAGTTCCGAAGTGCAGCAATCCCTTGAAAACACCCTTATTGCAAGCACACAGGTTGCCGCCGTCAGCCAGTCATCCCAGCAACTGATTGCCACCACCCAGACCACCACCCTGCTCATGTTACTGGCCTCTCTGCCGGTCACCTTCGGCGTGGCAATACTGATCATTCTGTCAATCACCCGCCCACTGAAATCCTTACAGCAACAGCTGCTGACGATAGAAACCGAAAGTGATCTGACCCGCCCCCTGTCTCTGGATGGCCGGGATGAAATTCAGGCCATGTCTGCCGCCACCCAAAAGCTACTCGATAAACTGCGCACGACAATGGATGAAATTGACAGTGTCAGCCATGAGCTGCAAAGCACCGCAGATGAAGGCTACCGGCTCAGCGTCAAAACCCACCGGCAAAGCATCGAACAGCAACAACGGAGTGAAACCATTGCCGCCGCAGCCACTCAGTTGGGCGCCAGTGCAGAAGACATTTCCCGCACCACCGCTCAGGGACTGCATCAGGTGAATGATGTGTCCGGAGCCGCCATTGCCGGCCAGCAGGATGTAAAAAGCACGGCGAAAACCATTCAGGATCTGGCCCGGCAGTTTGATCAGGTGGAAGACAGTGTAAATACACTGGTACAGCACAGTGCTTCAATCGGTGATGTACTGGATGTGATCAGGGGCATTGCAGAACAGACCAACCTGCTGGCACTGAATGCCGCCATTGAAGCTGCCCGGGCTGGCGATCAGGGCCGGGGATTTGCAGTGGTTGCAGATGAAGTGCGCACGCTCGCACAACGAACCAGCCATTCCACGAATGAAATACAGGCCATGGTAGAAGCGCTGCAGGGGCAGTCCCGGGTGGCGATGACTTCACTGGAACAAAACCGTACTCAGGTTGATGCCGGTGTACAGCTTTCCCAACAGGCCGAGGCATCATTAACCGTGATTCTCGACTCCCTTCAGGCACTCAGTGAAATGAACCAGAGCATTGCCGCCATCACCGGTGAACAGCAGCATGCCGCGCTTGGCGTCGATGAAAGCGTACAGAGCGTTCGGGAAATGGCCAGCCAGGTAGAAAGCCAGGCGGCAGGCTCACGACAGGTGAACCAAACACTCAACACTCTGGCAGATACCCTGAAACAAACCCTTACAGCATTCCGGCACTGACGCAGTTAAGTGCTGATACTAACAGCCAGACACAAAAAAACCGGTTGTGGATAGCAACCGGCTTTTTGTTTCACTGTCTTCTGTCTTACGCGACAGATTCAAAGGCCTGTTGCAGGTCAGCAATCAGATTCTGACTGTCTTCCAGTCCTACCGACAGACGCAACATACCGTCACCGATATTCATCTGCTGGCGCTTTTCAGGCCCCATCTCCCAGAAAATGGTATGTGCCACCGGAATGATCAGGCTGCGGGAATCCCCCAGGCCGGTCGCCTTCATAATGATTTGCAGAGCATCCACAAACTCCAGGCAGCTGTTGGCATCCGCCAGTTCAAACGACAGTAACCAGGAACCGGCCCCGAAGTGTTCGGTCGCCAGTGCATTGGCCGGATGGCTCTTAAGGAACGGGTAATGTACCTTCGCCACCTGTGGATGGTTTTCCAGAAACTCTGCCACCGCCAGGGCGGTTTCACTGCTCTTGGCCAGACGCAGCGCCATGGTCTCCAGACCCAGGCTGATCTGGTGCGAAGTGGCTGAACTCATGGTTGCACCCATATCCCGCAGGCCTTTCTTGCGGACCTGCATCAGGCCCCACATTTTAGAATCGCCGGTGCGGTAGTTCGCAAAAATGTTTGGGTAGTTTTCCCAGTTATACAGGCCAGTATCAATCACAACACCGCCAAGTGCCTGGCCCTGACCGGCAGCTGACTTGGTCAGGGAGTGAATCACCATGGACGCGCCCACAGCCTTAGGCTTGAACAGGCAGGCAGACAGAATGGTGTTATCCACAATGTAAACCAGCTCTTCCTGCTGACAGAATTCACCGATTTTCACCATATCGGCCACCTGGGTGCCCGGATTCGCCACAGACTCAACGAATACCATGCGGGTGTTGTCCTGACGGGCATCAATAACGTTCTGTACGTCAGTACCGTCAACCCGGGAAATTTCCACGCCGAAGTTTTCCAGCGTATCCAGCAGGCTGGCGGTATTACCGAACAGATATTTCGATACGATCAGGTGATCACCGGCTTTCAGCAAGGTCAGAAATACTGCGGTAATGGCTGCCATACCGGTGGAGAAGCAAACCGCCCCTACGCCACCGTCAATGCTGGCCAGTTTGGCTTCCAGCGCTGCGGTGCTCGGAGTGCCCTGACGGGCGTACGGTGAATTCCCCTTAATACGCCCCTGAAAGGCACCGATCAGATGATCAACACTTTCAAAGGTGTACTGCACAGAAGGATGTATCGGGTTGTGAATCGTGCCATTGGCATTCGCCATGCGACGGTCAAAATGCACTACATCCGTCGTATACTGATCAGTCTGCGCCCCGTTACCGGCGGCATTGTCTTCGCGCTTTGCCATAAAAAACTACTACCCGTAAATAAAATATTCTGCTGAGAACAAATGCTAATCTATCCGCCGCCCGGACGCCACGAAATCCACGGAGTTTTAAGGATTTCATGACCTGATCCAAAGCATTTATCGACTTTAAGACCAAAACTTGTCGCTACAGCACCAAAGTCGCAACACAAGTCTTAAAAATCTGTGCAACACTTTAGAACGTTTCCCTTGCCGCACAGGACGTTTGAAATGCACCACATCATGTTTGATATCGACGGTACACTGGTGGAGTCCTGCGCCTTTGATGAGCACTGTTACATCAGCGCCGTTAAAGAAATCACCGGCCACACACTCAGTTCTGACTGGCATACCTATCCGCATGTAACGGACTCAGGAGTGCTGCAGCATTTTCTGGTTCAGCTTGGCCTGCAAAATCGCTTTGAAGACATTCATGAACAGGTCAAAATTCTGTTCACCGACATGATCAGTGCCCATATACAGCAAACCCGAATCAGGGAAATTCCCGGCGCAGCGTCATTCATACGGTATCTGAAAAAACAGCCACAGATCCGGCTGTCACTGGCCACCGGCGGCTGGGAAGAAACCGCCAGACTGAAACTCGCAGCGGCAGGTATTGATATCACGGGCATTCCGCTGGCCTCCAGTAACGACCATCACGCCCGCACTGTCATCATGCAACATGCCCTTAAACAGGCAGGCACCGATAACATGCCAAGCAGCCTGAGTTACTTTGGCGACGGTGAATGGGACAAACAGGCCTGCAGCGAACTGAACTTTAATTTCATTCTGGTAGGTAACCGCACCCGGCATCATCAGCAGATTAATGATTTCCGGGATACAAAGCATGCTCTGGCATTTTTACCCTTGTCATAAACCGGCACAGTCCTTACCGCGGCAGCCCCGCTACTTCAGAAAATAATAAGCAGAGAAACTCAACCCCAGCACCACAATGGCGGTTTTCAGCATATCCTGGGGAATACGCCGGGCGTAGTTAGCCGCACCAATTCCCCCCAGTGCAGAACCACACATCATCACAATGGATTCCGGCCAGGAAACCAGCCCACCGGCAATAAAGATGGCAATACTCAGCAGCGACACTGCGGTAATCATCAGATTCTTGATGGCATTGGATTCATGATAATCGTGATAACCGATAATCTTCAGAATCGACAGGATAATGATCCCCAGTCCGGCACCGAAATAACCGCCATAAATGGAAAAGGTAAAAATCGACACCCGTCCCATCATGCTGTCTTTCATATCCTCGCCGTTGCGACGCTTACTGAAATAGCTGTTGATACGGCCGCCAAAGGCATACAGCAAAGTAGCCACCAGCAGCAGATACGGCGTCAGGGTAACGAAAATCTCACTGGGGCTGACAATCAGAATGAGCGAACCAAGCCCGCCACCGATCACACTGACCGCGATAATCAGCAACGCCCGCCGGCCCATCCTGCGCAGTTCATGCATATAAAAAGGGATCGCGGCCGCATAGCCCGGCACGGTCGCCAAGAAATTACTGGCGTTGGCCACATTGGGCGGCAACCCGACACTGATCAGCACCGGAAACCCCACCAGGGTTGCGCCGCCCACCACCGCGTTAATAACACCACAAAGAATACCGGCAGCAAACAGATACCCTATCACCAGTGGCGTCATGCCCCAGAATTCAGCGTTTAACCCTTCCATGCAGTCAGTTTCCTGAAGGAATAAAAACGGCTATTTAAGCGGATATCCGCTAAAGCGTCACCCGAGAATATCTAAGACAAAAAAACACGAAAAGTGATGATTACAAACAGCGCGGTCATGCCTGCAGTAATTCGCGAGCCTCGCTGACCACTGTATTGAGCTTATCCCCGGAACCATTCATGTAATACACACTGGCAGCCAGATAACGGTTACGCCATTCAGGAGAGATGGCATAGCTGTTTTCAAAGGCGGCTTCGGTGAACTTATAGTCATGGTATCCGGCATTATTCTGCATGGTGTAGAGACGCCCCAGCGCCCGGTAACGGTTGGCTTCGCCCCCCTGTTGCAGAATATGTAGCAACTGCCGGGATGCAACCCGGCGGTCGGTACTGATACTGGCAAACAATTCGCCAAAGGTTTGCTGCTCATCGTCCAGAGGCAGGGTTTCCAGCGGCTCCATATTATCGATCATCATGCCTTTCCGCCGGTCCCCCAGTAAATCCCTGAACAGGGTAACAAACGACATTGCCTGCAACAGCAGCATCCGCTTGGTCTGATCATCATCCGCCCGTTTATAGCCATAATGCAGCGCATTAATGGACGTATTAGCATGTACGCTGGTAATGCCCGATACCCGGGTCAGTAACTCACCGGCGCTGAGCATAATGCCATCCCATAGGGTTTGCGGTGCAACACTCTTCTGCAGCATATCCACCACCAGCGAACCGGTTTCATCCGCCCGGGCGCTGCGCAGAACAGTAAGAATTTCCGGCACCCGCGAAGGATCCGGCTTACCTTCTTCCCAGCTCAGGGGAAACAGCGTGGCAAACTGCAGGTTCGCCCGCCAGGGTTTATCCGCCAGATGATCACTGGTGGAAGGATTACTCTCCCCTTCATGATTGAGTAATGCATACACGGTAGAACGCAGTACCGGCTGTGCGTAAGCATCACCAAACAGCCTGAGCAGACGATAACTGTTACTCACTGTAATGGTTTTATGGCCGATATCACGGAAATCCCGGGCACCGTAGTAAAACAGTAAAGAAAAGAGCTCATCCAGATCCATCTCACCGGCTAACTGGCTGATGGCAATGTCCGCCCCTTCACCGTCCCAGCTGTCCATTGCCCGGATAAAATCCCCCAGCGGATCATTACTGTTGGCATCAATCGCATCCGCCAGCTCCCAGTCGCCGTTAAACGTATCCCGCTGCTGCGCCTGTTTAAAGGTATCTGCCGCCCAGAGCATGCCAAGCCACTGTTCAGACTCATCCAGATGGCGAAGGGTGTTATGCACCGAAGACAGCATCATCACCGCATGGTATTTAAAGCCCACATCCGGGTAAGGCTCCACATGGTGTACGGCTGCCATGGTCAGGCTTGCCAGTAATGAACGGGGGAAAATACCCTGATTAATCTTGGTGACCAGTGCCGGAAGCAACTCAGCCCGGGACGTTTCCACCAGCATGCGGGTCAGCCGCTCCACTCCGGAAACCGGAATTGAAAATGCCCGTGCCCGGGTCGGCAGCATAGCAGTACCAACAGCACTGCCCAGCACTGAGCCCAGAATCAGACCGGAAGGGGCTACCTGCAGCAAGCGACGACGGGATAACATAACAACAACTCCTTGAAACCAAAGCAGTTATTAACGACTGGCTTCTTTTATTTATTATATTTGAGCGTATCTGCACTGCAGCACATGAAATCTAAAATGCAAACTGCTCCGAATATCAATATAGTGCAGTTAACGCTGCCAACCAGCCTGATAGCCGAAATGAAGCCTTTTAGTCAGTGACCGGAGATCTGCCGTGAACACGGAAGACGTTAAACAATTTTGCAGTGAACTGCCCGGCAGTGAAGTCAGCGAAAAAGGCCCGACGGCGAATATCCTGACGTATAAGGTGGGCGGTAAAAAATTTGCCTACTTCAAAACCAGCGAGCCAGAACAGTGGCGTTTCAGCCTCAGAGTCACCCCGGAACAGTACCTTGAACTCACCGATCAGCCCGGTATAAAACCCGCCCGCTATATGCACCGCTTTCACTGGATCAGCATCGTGCATGTGGCCCAACTGCCGGACGATTATCTGCAAATGCTGATCAGCGACTCCTATACCAGAGCCCTGAACACCCTGAGTAAAAAAGCCCGGAATAGCATCAGCCAACAGGCAAATTAAACTACTGTAACCGGTAAATCTGCCTCTATAATACCGCTCCCCCTGTTTTCAAAATCTTCGGGGCTGATCTGACAAGGACGCGCAATGCAAATCAAAATGCCACTTCTGGCCGCCGTATGTGTGACTGCTATCTGGGGGCTGAATGTCGTTGCCCTGAAAATTGGCGTGACCGAAATTCCACCCAGCCTGCTGAACACCCTGCGTTTTGCGCTGCTGGCCACACTGCTGCTGCCCTTCGCCCGGATTCCCTGGGATAAACTGCCCAGTGTAATACTGATCGGGTTCTTGATGGGTGTAGGTCACTTTTACCTGCTGACCCTGGGTACCAGCTATGTCAGCAGTAATACCACGGTGATAATCGTCATTACCGGTGCTCCCATCTCATCTTTACTGGCTTACCTGCTGAAGATGGAAAAGCTCAGCCGCAAGCAGATTACCGGCATCGCCATTGCGTTTTCCGGTACGGCAATCCCGCTGATGCTCAGCGGTTCGGTGGATTTAACCTTAGGAACCCTGATCATCGTCGCCTCAATGATCTGCTGGGCAATGACCAACATCATTATCCGCCGGCTGGAAGATGTGCCTCTGCTCAGCCTGCAGTTCTGGATCGGCGTGATCACCGCGCCGGCATGTTTTTTCGGCTATTACCTGGCCGGACACAGTATGGATGTGGTGTCACAGATCACCCTGCCGGTCATCCTGACAGTGGTCTACATGGTGATTTTCTCATCCATTATCGGCTACTACCTGTGGTTCGCCATTATCAACCAGCACGGCATTAACCGGATTGTACATATCACCCTGTTGCAGCCGTTATTCACCATGATTTTTGCCTTCCTGCTGCTGGATGAAGTGCTCTCCGGTGTACAGTTACTCAGCGCGGCGGTAACTCTGGCGGGCATGGGTATTTATTACCATAAGAAACGCTGCGACAAAGCCGCCGCACAGGCAGCCCTCAGCGCGGAAACCGGGAAGGATAACTGACTTCTTCCAACAGCCAGTCGGCAAAGTAACGCGCCCCTTCAGACAGCGCCTTGCCACTGCGGTAACACAGGTAATAACTGCCTTCGGTAGCAATACTGTCGGCAAACGGGGCAGTCAGCTGTTGCGCAAGCACTCCGTGCTGCATCAGCTCATCGTACATCAGGCACATGCCCAGGCCATTCGCAGCCATTGATACGGCAGTGCCGTGACTGTCCATATACTGCAGGCTGCGGGCCTGCTGCATATCCAGCTGATGAGTTTCACACCAGGTTTCCCACCCCTTCGGCGTGCCGATGACATCCAGCAGCGTCAGTGAAAGTATATCCTCCGGCTGACGTATCCAGCGGGCATTCTCATGGCTGCAGTAAGGCCGTAACCTTGGCGTGACCAGTCGTTCAGTGGTAAAGCCTTCCCAACTGCCGGAACCGTAACGGATCTCCAGCTCAGCGGTGGATATCTCAAAATCACTGGACCAGTTAGTCCCCAGTTGCCGGATCGAAATCTGCGGAAAAATTGCTGTAAAACTGTGCAGCCGCGGCCCCATCCACAGCACACTGAACGCACTGTTCACGCTGACATCTACCGTGGCATTTTCCCGCGGGGAAAAAATCTTAGCCGCCCCGATATTCAATTGCTTCAGATTCTCTTCTACCAGCGGCAGAAATGCTTTTCCGGCATCACTGAGCTGCACTGACCGCTTCGCCCGGATAAATAACTGCTGCCCCAGATGATGCTCCAGCAACTGCATTTGCTGGCTCACCGCCGACTGGCTCATATGCAATTCTGCCGCTGCCCGGGTGAAGCTCAGGCAGGTTCCGACGGTGGCAAATGTTCGCAGCCAGTTCAGCTGAATTTTCGAGGTCAGTAATTTATCCATAAGAACAGCTTATTAATTAGCAAGTTTTAAATCGTTTGTTTGGAGTTAAAGGGATATTTAGCATGGAATCATCCGGTCAACAAGTGGCGAGAGGCTTTATCAAACCACCGGACCATGCACCACAAACAGGATCAGAATAACAATGAAAAACACCACTGAAGTATTGATCATCGGCGGCGGCATCGCCGGCGTCAGCACCCTCTACCACCTGACCCAGATGGGTTGGACAGACGTCATGCTGACCGAGAAACTGGAACTGACTGCCGGTTCAACCTGGCACGCTGCCGGTAACCTGCCGCACTTCAGCAACAGCTACAACATCATGAAGCTGCAACAGTACAGCATCAGCCTGTACGCAAAACTGCAGCAGGAAAACGAAGGCGGTGTTTCCCACCACCAGACCGGTGCGGTACGTCTGGCACACACCCAGGACCGTATGGACGAATTCGAGCGGGTTGTGGCCATGGGCGAAATGGCCGGCCTGCGACTGGAAATGGTCGATACTGACCGCCTGAAAGAGCTGTATCCGCACCTGAATACCGAAGGCCTGCTGGGCGGTATGTGGGACCCGGATGACGGTCACATCGATCCGACCACCATTACCAACGCCATGGCTAGCCGTGCCCGTGCTGCCGGTGCAACGATTATCCGCCAGAACCCGGTGGAAAGCATCGAACAACAGCCGAACGGCCGCTGGAAAGTCACCACCGCTAAAGGTGTAATCGACGCCGGTATCATCGTTAACGCCGCCGGTTTCCGCGCCAACGAAGTGGCTAAAATGGTTGGCCATCAGTTACCTATGTGTTCCATGGAGCACCAGTTTGTCGTCACCGATAACGTGCCGGAACTGGAAAAACTGGATCACATGATCCCGATGCTGCGTGACCCGGATGTATCTTACTACCTGCGTCAGGAAGGCAAAGGTCTGATCCTTGGCCCGTATGAGCCAGGCGGAATTCCATGGGCAACCGACGGCGTACCTGCCGCTTTCGGCCAGGAACTGCTGGCACCGGATCTGGACCGGATCGAAGAGATCATGTGTACCGCCATGGAACAGATCGAAATGATCGGTACCGCCGGTATCAAGACCGTAGTGAACGGCCCGATTACCTACACCCCGGACGGCCATCCGCTGATCGGCCCGGTTCACGGCTATGACAACTACTTCGTCTGTACCGGCTTTAACTTCGGTATCGTACAGGGCGGCGGTGCCGGTCACTTCATGGCACAGTGGATTGTTGACGGCCATCCGGAACTGGATTTATTCGAACTGGATCCGCGCCGCTTCGGTGATTATGCCAACCACGAATACACCGTGGCCAAAGCTACTGAAGTCTATGCCAACGAATATCAGCTGGGCTATGCCAACGAATATGCTATGCGTCCGGCCATGCGGGATCAGAAGACCGTACCGGCTCTGCTGCGTCAGCAACAGAAAAATGCCGTATGCGGTGCCTATTTCGGCTGGGAACGAGCCAGCTGGTTTGCCCCTGAAGGCCAGCCTGCCAAAGAAGTTCACAGCTTCCGCCGGGGTAACTGGTTTGAAGCGGTGGCTGAAGAATGCCGTCTGGTTCAGGAAAAAGCCGGGGTTATCGACCTTTCCCCGTTTACCAAGTTTGAGATCAGCGGTGACGGCGCATACAACTGGCTGGAATCTATTTCCCCTAACCAGACACCACAGGACGTGGGCGCTATCACCCTGTCTCACCCGCTGAGCCGTAACGGTGGCATTGCCTGGGAATATTCCATCACCAAACTGGCGGATCAGCACTACTACATCATGGCACCGGCGGCGGCCGAACTGCTGGTTGAAGACTGGCTGCGCCAGCGACTGCCGGCGGATAACTCCGTACAGCTGAATAACATCACCCGTGATTACGGCACCCTGGTGCTGGCCGGCCCTGAAGCCCGCCGTATTCTGTCCAAGCTGACCGACACACCGCTGGATAACGACAGCTTCCCATGGTTCACCGGACAGCAAATCGAAGTGGCCGGTGTACCGGTACGCGCCCTGCGGATGAACTTCGTCGGTGAGCTGGGCTGGGAACTGCACCACCCAATTGAACATCAGCTGGCACTTTATGATGCCCTGATGGAAGCAGGTGCCGCACACGGCATTGGCGACTTTGGCCTGCGTGCCATGGACAGCCTGCGACTGGAAAAAGGCTATCCAATGTGGGGCCACGATCTGAACCTGGAATTCAACAGCCGTGAAGCTAACCTGAGCTACTTCGTGAAAACCGAAGGCCGTGAATTCGAAGGTAAGGCCGCCCTACAGGAATCCCGTGGCGATGACGAACACCGTCTGGTGCTGCTGAGCGTTGACAGCACTGACGTCGACGCCAGCACCGGTATGGAACCGGTGTACTGCAACGGTGAGATTGTTGGCCAGGTCAGCTCCGGTGGTTATGGTCACCGCATCCAGCAAAGCCTTGCACTGGCCTATGTTCGCCGCTCCGTATTAGACGCTGAGTTGAGCGTGAAGGTTCTGGGCAACACCTATCCGGCCCGCCGGATCAAAGGTTGCGCCTACGACCCGAGCAACGCCCGACTGAAAGCATAACCCGAGCAACTCCTGATTCCCCGGCCTGGCCGGGGTTTTTTCCTTATTTACAGATCCCGACCAGAACCTGAAGGAGGACATACAGCCATCCAAACCCGAAGTTGAAAATAACAATAACACCGGATTTAGCCAGCTGTAGGCACTGAATCTGAACTTTTAAAAATGGAGTACCTATGCAACACCAGAAGACCAAAACCGTACTGAAACACACCCTGCTGGGTGCCGCACTGACCGCCGCTCTGAGCACCACCGCTCAGGCCCGTGAAGAAATTACCGTCGCCTACTTCCTCGAGTGGCCAACCCCTAACCTGTATGCCCAGAGCACCCAGGCTTATGAAGATGCCATGGGCGTGAAAATCAATTGGGTAGCCTTTGATTCCGGCACCGCGATGTCTGCAGCCATGGCATCCGGCGACGTACAGATCTCGTTTTCACAGGGTATCCCGCCGTTCGTGGTGGCCGCTTCTGCCGGGCAGGACCTGCAAATCATCGACGTCGCCGTTGCCTACTCGGAAAACGATAACTGCGTGGTCCGTGAAGATCTGGAAATCGACAAAACCAACGCCAAAGAACTGGCCGGTAAAGAAGTGGGGGTTCCGATCGGTACCGCAGCTCACTACGGTTTCCTGAAGCAAATGGAGCACTTCGGCGTGGACACCGGCGGCATGAAAATCGTCGATATGGCCCCGCCTGATGCAGCAGCAGCTTTTGCCAACGGTAACCTGGATATGGTGTGTGGCTGGGGCGGTGCGCTCAAGCGTATGAAAGAACACGGCAACGTACTGCTGACCGGTGCGGAAAAAGAAGCCATTGGTATCAAGGTATTCGACGCCACGGTTATTCCTGCCAGCTTCGGTGATGAGCACCCTGAACTGGTTGCCAAATTCCTGGATGTAACCGCCGACATGAACAGCCGTTACAAGCAGGAACCGGCTGCAATGCTACCAACCATTGCCAAAGCCGCCGGTATGGATGACGCCTCCGCCAGCAGCACTCTGGCAGGTTTCAGCTTCCCGGCCCGTGACCAGCAGCTGAGCCAGGCCTGGTTAGGCGGTGATCTGCAGGTATTCCTCAAAGAAGTAGCAGACTTCTTCACCAAACAGGGCACGATCCCGCAGGCCCGCGCGTCTTACGACGATGCGGTGGATGCATCCTATCTGCAAGCCAGCAGCCAGCTGTGATCAAGTGATACGGCTATGGCACTCAGGCTGACTGAGTGCCGTAGCCGTATCCTCTGTTGAATCTGTAGAAGTGAAATCACCATGTCAGGATTAAAAATAAACGCCGTCTGCATGACCTTCGATCTGCCGGATGGCAGCGCCGTTGAAGCGCTTAAGAACATCAACCTGGAGTTGAAAAAAGGTGAGCTGATGTCCGTACTCGGGCCATCCGGCTGCGGCAAAAGTACCCTGCTCAACATTCTTGCGGGCTTTCTGGCCCCCACATCCGGGCATGTCATCCTCAGCCACGACGATGCCCCTGATACTGAAGTACTTGGCCCCGGCCACGAACGGGGTATGGTCTTCCAGCAGGGCGCCCTGTTCGAATGGATGAGTGTCCGGGAGAACATCGGTTTTGGCCCGCGGATGAAAGGCACCGACGAAGCCATCATCAACACCAAAGTCGATGAGTTACTGGAAATCGTTGGTCTGCACGCCTTTGGCGAAAAAATGATTTATGAACTGTCCGGCGGTATGCAACAACGGGTCGCGCTGGCGCGCTGTCTGGCTAATGATCCGGATGTCATTCTGATGGATGAACCTCTGGGGGCTCTGGATGCCCTGACCCGGGAAAAGATGCAGAGCCTGGTACTGGATATCTGGAAGAAAACCGGCAAGACCATCATCCTCATCACCCACTCGGTTGAAGAAGCCCTGTTGCTCGGCGAACGCCTGCTGGTTATGGCGCCGCGTCCGGGCCGGATTCACAAAGAATACCAGCTACCCTTCGCTGAACTGGGGGCCCGCGCCGATCTGCGTGAGGTTAAAAAGCATCCTGATTTTGCCATCAAGCGGGAAGAAATTCTCGGCATGATCTGGGATATGGAAGAAGAAATCATGGGCCGTAAGGAGGCTTAATATGTGGCAGGAATTTCTCGCACTCAGCTCCGACACCCTGTCTCTGGCAGTCGGCATCGCGATCATTTTCTCCCTGTATGTGGGTATCAGCGGCTTCTGTTACATGGCGTTCAGCCTGGTATCACAGTTCCGCCCGCAGCATGCAGACTTCACCAGCCGTAAAACCGTCACCTTTGGTGATGAAAGTGCGGTTACCGCCAACCGGGTCGCCTCGGTATTAGCCGTGATCACCATCTTCCTGATCTGGGGCGTGTTTACCGGCTCTAAAATCGTACCGTTACATGTTCCCGGTCCGTTCAGCGGTAATACCAGCTTCACCTATACAGCCGAAAATGCCAACGGCGAAAACGCAGTGGCGACGGTACATGTACAGGTAAAAGATGCGGAGACCCCTGAGCAGAATTTCAACCTGAATACCGCGCAGGGATTCGCCAACGATGATCAGCTTGTCGTACCGGTATCCCGCAGCAAGCTGATCAAGGCCCAGAAAAACGATGAAGGTGGCGATCAGCCAGGTTACAAAGTGACCCATGTGAATAACCAGCCCATCAGCCCGGGTATCACTCTGAATGTGGACCATGGCACGGTACGCATGACGAACAAGGGCAGCCTGTCGTTTACACCGAATGCCGGCTGGCAGATGGAAGCCATCTGGCTGCCAGCACCGGAAGCGGTGGTTGAAAAAATCGTCAGCATTGCAATGGAAGGCTACCAGAATGTCAGCCTGGCACAGAACGTCGGCTGGTCTATGACCCGGGTTGTCATCGGCTTCCTGCTGGGCTGCCTGTTTGGTATCCCACTGGGCTTCGCGATGGGGCTGAATGGCTGGCTGCGAGGCTGGTTCGATCCGATTGTTGAGTTTATGCGTCCGGTGCCGCCACTGGCGCTGATTCCGCTGGTGATTATCTGGTTCGGTATCTGGGAACAGGGCAAGATCAGCCTGCTGTTCCTGGCATCCCTGTGGATCATGACCATTGCCGCCCGTGCCGGTGTCTCCGGGGTGAACATCACCAAAGTACATGCAGCTTACTCGCTGGGTGCCTCCAAACGTCAGGTTCTGACCAAGGTCATCCTGCCTAACTCGTTACCGGAAATCTTCACCGGTGCCCGGGTCGCCATGGGGGTTTGCTGGGGAACAGTGGTTGCTGCTGAGCTGGTTGCCGCTGAGAAAGGTGCCGGTAAGATGATCATCGCCGCATCCAAATTCCAGCAGACAGACATCGTCATCATGGGCATCGTTATTATCGGCATCATCGGTTACAGCATCGAAATCCTGATGCGTAAAGCCGAAGACCGTCTGGTGCCATGGAAAGGTAAGAGCTAACGGGCAAACAAGCCTGTGGATTAAAAGTTGCCAATGGGTAAAGGGGTTCTGCTATGCAGGCCCCTTTTTTTATGCCCGCGCTTTTATACCCGTACTTTTTATACCCGCATTCAGGCCTGCGGATACTGGCCGAAAGTGTCCAGTAACCAGTCTTTGACGATGAGAGCGTCATCACTGAGCAGCACCTTATCGCTGTATACCACGTACATATGCCGGCTGGCTGGCAATGGCTTCGCTAACAAACTTATCAACTCGCCACTGGCAAGCTCCCGCCCAATCAGTGAACTTTCCAGCAGACCAATCCCCACATGGTGTCGCACGGCATCCAGTACGTTAACACTGGTATTACAGTGGTAGGCCCGCTCCCGGTCCGGGTTAATCCCCAGCAGGGGATACACTTTGTGCCAGTCCGGCTGCTGCTGGTTATAAATCAGGCAGCAATCAACGCTGGCAGAAACCGGCTGCTGATCACCTGCTCCTTCAGCCACCTGCTGCAGCCTATCCTCCAGCCGGGGATGGCTCGCCAGATATTCAGCCGAGCACACCGGCATAAGGCATACATCCTGTAATTTCTCACATACCAGACCAGAGACAAGCGTACTTAAATGCCGCACTGCTAGTTCATTATTTTCACCACTGAGTGTTTCCGGTAACACTGAGACATTCGTTTGCAATTCCAACTGGGGATAACGTCTGAAAAACGCCGCTAACTCCGGCGCAAAACACTGCTGGGCAAACCCCGGCGGTAAAGCCAGTTTAACCTGACGTCGCCCGGACTGACGGGAAATAGAGTGGCTGACCCCCAGCAATTCATTCAGCTGAGAATCCACCCGTTTAAAGTAATCCTCCCCCATCCGGGTCAGGCGAATCACCCGGGTACCCCGTTCAAACAGCGCCGCACCAAGCCAGCGCTCCAGAAGCCTTACCTGCTGGCTGACCGCACCAGGGGTAACCGATAATTCTTCAGCCGCCGCTTTAAAACTCATATGGCGGGCAGCCACACAGAAATAATGAATGGCTTTAATCGGCGCAGTATTCATAAGAGAGATTTTCTATTCTATATCAGGGCTATTAATCGTTTGTCAGAATTACATCTTTACGTCAGGATAGCCAGCAACTCAATCCAAACATCAGATTCAGGAACGTCTTAAGCAATGAACCGGATTCTCTCCAGCCCTTGGTTTGTGGTCGCTGCAGCCGCAATCATACTGGCCGTTAACATGGGTATTCGCCAGACCACCGGAATCATGCTGCCGGAAATCAGTCTGGATCTGAGCCTCCCCCGGGCTGAGCTTTCTTTTGGTTTTGCCATACAAAATCTGCTCTGGGGTGCCGTTGCACCGTTCGCCGGATTACTGGCAGAACGCTACGGTCTGTTCCGTGTGATGTCGGTTGGCGCACTGCTCTATGCCGCCGGTATGGTACTGGCGGCACTGGCCAGCAGTGGCTGGATGTTCTTTGCAGGCAATGCCCTACTGATCGGCGTCGGTGTAGGCGCCACGACTTACCCGCTGGCTCTTGCAGCGGTGGGAAAACGTTTCGCGGAGCATAACCGTACATTGGCATTGGGCATCGCCAGTGCCGGTGGTTCGCTGGGGCAGTTTCTCTACGCCTTTGCTTTGGGGCAAATAGATGCCGCCTTCAACTGGTCAGAAATTTTTCTGATTTTTGCCAGCAGTATCATACTGATTGTGCTGTTTTCCCGTGCTCTGTTACCCCCAAAACAGGCTGATACATCCACATCCGCACCTGCTGCTCAGCAGATCGACTGGCGCAGTATCGGGGCAGCTTTCAAAGTACGGGATTATCAGTTACTGAACCTTGGCTTCTTTGTCTGCGGCTTTCACATTGCCTTTTTGTCCGTACATATGTCGGGGATTGTGGCGTACTGCGGCCTGCCGGCATCAGTTGCTTCAGAATCTATTGCGCTGATCGGACTGGCAAACGTTGCCGGTGTCATTCTGGCGGGCTGGGCAGGTGACCGCTGGCATAAACCCTGGCTACTGTCTCTGATCTACTGGCTGCGAGCCTGTCTGATTATGTTGCTGTTAGTAGTACCGGCCAGTGAAACGCTGTTCTATGTTTTCTCGGTTATCATGGGCGTGTTGTGGTTATCCACGGTGCCACTGACCAGTGGCACCGTAGCAAGAATCTTTGGCCCGAAAAATCTCGCCTCCCTGTTTGGCTTTGTGATGTTCAGCCATCAGATCGGGGCTTTCTTTGGCAGTTGGTGGGGCGGGCTTATCTTTGACGCCACAGGCTCATACGACCTGGCGCTGATCATCAGTGCGGCACTGGGATTATTCGCCGCCTTTGTACATCTGCCGATCACTCCTGCACGTTTACAGAAATACCGGCCGGCGACCTGATCGCCGGCTACTTTCACTCGTACCACTTAAAGGGACAAATGAAATTTTTTCCCGGGCCAAAGGTCACATCTACACTGCCTGTATATCTCTGCCGGAAAAAACTATGCGTCAGCTACTCATCCTTACTTCTGTTTTCCTCCTTAGTGCCTGCATGAACACTCAGCCACCGCAACCGCAAACCCGGGTTCACGCCGTAACTTACTCCCCCGATGCACTGGCAATGTCGGCCCGTTCAATGCTTAACGGTGAAATTCGCGCCCTGAACCGGCACCTCGAAAACATCTACTACACCGCGGAACAGCCGGAAGCACCGGTGAGCATCAAGGTTACGGCCCTGAAACGTGAAGAAGACTGGAAGCTGGGCTATCAGCCCGTTAGCTGGATCGTTCGGGGTACCGCCAACGTACTTGCCCGGGCGGACGACGCAATCTCCTATCAGACTCACCTGTGGGTAACTGTCAGTAACGGCGTTAAAAGCCGGGACTATTACATTGAAGGTGGCCATTTCACCAAACAGGAAAAAGCTTTTTACGGGAAAGACTTTCCGGCACTGGCAGAAGAGCTTCAGGAAGCAATTGATGATGACTTTTGATACTACCCGTCCCGGCCAGATTCAGTTTGCTTCAGCCCCTCATCATTTGACTTTCCCACGCCTCAATACCAATATCCGGTATATATTGGTATAGGGATACCGCTATGACTAAAAACACTAGCATTACGCTCGGCGAACATTTCGACAGTTTTATCGCTCACCAGATTGAAAATGGCAGGTATAACTCCGCCAGTGAAGTGGTTCGGGCAGGTTTACGGATTCTAGAAGAAAGAGAGCAAAAAATCGAAGTATTACGCAGTCTGCTGAAAAACGGAGAAGAAAGCGGAATTGCGGACTACGAATATGAGTCACTGATGAAGGAACTGGACGCAGAGTAAAATATCTATGTCAGACTTTGTTCTAACGGAACTAGCCAAAGCTGATCTAAAAGACATTGCCCGTTATACAGAAAAACACTGGGGACGCAGGCAGAGGCTTAACTATCTTAAACAACTGGATGAAGCATTCAGGCTGTTAGCATCCGCTCCTGAAACGGGAACCGATATCCATTTTATCCGGGAGGGTTACCGTAAAGACCGTATCAACCGGCATATCATTTTCTACCGGATAATACCCATGCGCCGGTTACTTATCGTCAGAATACTTCACCAACGCATGGACATCGGTAACAGGCTGAAAAACTAAATCCCAGCCGCCCCATTTTCCTGGCTCACCAAAGCTTTCAGCAACTGCTTATCCCAGTCCCGGTGGTTAAGTACCTGACCATCTTTACGCACTGCTGCCAACCGGTCAAAATCCAGCTCTGCATAGACCCACTGCGGCTTATCTACCGGGCCTATACTGAGAATACCGTCATCAGGGAATCCACGGTCAATTGGCGTGTAGACCGCTGCTGCACCGTGGTTTTCATCCACCGCAGGGGACCACTCCGCTTCGCCCAGGGTTGCTGCCTGTACCACATAACACTGATTCTCCAGCGCCCGGGCACGGCAGCCGGTCTGTACCCGATAATAGCCCGCCATGGTGTCGGTGCAGGAAGGTACCAGAATCAGTTCCGCACCGGCTTCAACCTGCTGACGGGCCAGCAGCGGGAATTCACTGTCGAAACAGATGTTAATACCCACCTTCGCGAACGGCAGATTAAAAACTTTCAGCTCATTGCCCGGTGAAATCTGCCAGTGTTCATCTTCAAAGCGGGTCATGATCTGTTTGTCCTGAAAGCCGATTTCTCCCTCCGGGCCAAACAGGTAAGCCCGGTTCAGGTAACCGCTTCCCGTTTCATCCACGACCGGAAACGTGCCCGGCTGAATATATACCTGATGCTGTGCTGCCAGTTCCGCATACAGTTGGCAGAAATCATCATGGAGATCCTGATAGGCCACCAACTGATCACTGATGTTCTGCCGCAGTGGCTCAGCAAACAATGAAGTCAGTTCCATACAGGCATATTCAGGAAACACCAGCAACTGAGCACCGTATTCAAGGGCCTCTTCTACCCAGCAAATCACCTTCTCACGGTAGGTGTCAAAGCTTTCGAAGTAACCAATATCGTATTGTGCAGTGGCAATGTTGACGGAACGTGTTGTCATTTTTCAGAGGTCTCCTGCTGGCATTTGCCGCATCCAGAACTGCATAGGTTTGGCGGTTTCTTCCGGCTGATCCACATCCTGCCAGCTGAACTCAGTGGTCAGCCCTCCAGCCTGCGTAAAACCCCGTTTTTGCCAGAAACGGTCAAGCGGCTGGTAATCTGCCGGGCGTAAAGGATGGGTTTCCGGCCGCTGTACCGCACAGAAGGTCAGCCAGTCAAAATCCCCGGTTTCCCGGGCATGGGCGATCCGCTGGTCAAAGAAGGCGACGCCGATCCCCCGCCCCCGGTAAGACGGTTGCAGGACAGACTCGGCGCAGTAAAAAATTTTATCCACCGGGTAACCGGCCTCTTCAAAAGGCCGGCGGAATTCTTCGCACTCAGCAGCCAGCGGCAGGCCGGTAGAAGCACCGACAACCTGCTCGCCATCACGGGCGATCACCACCACGGCGCCAGGGCTGTCCACATAGGTCTGCAGATATTCCGCTTCATAGGCTTCGTTGCCTTCATACAGGTAAGGAAATGCCCGGAATACTTCTATACGAAGTGCCGCAACTGCCGGAATAAATTGCTGTAACGCCGCACCCCTGTACCGCTCAATGGTCAGTTCTGCCATGCCTGTCTGAACTCCTGAAACCGGAAAGAAAAATTATGCACTTACCTGAGCAATCCAGTCTTCCAGATTGTAATAATTACTGATGCGGTCAACCTTACCGTCTTTGATTTCAAAAAACGCGCCGGCAGGCAACACATACTTCTGCCCGTTTGCAGCCGGTAAGCCTTCATCAGTGCTCAGGTATTCCCCGTGTACCACAAACTCAGCAGCCGCCCGGCTGCCATCGGCTGAGACCATGACGACAATATCCGTCAGTTGCTCTTTGTAGTGAGCATTCATCTTATCCATAAAACGTGCAAAGGCCTCTTTGCCCACTTCTGTGCCACCCTGATTAATACCATGACGCACATCGTCGGTCAGTAACGCCAGAAACGCATCCATATCGCCACGGTTGAACGCCCCGTAATAGGCTTCGATCAGTGCCTGGGTCTGCATCTTTTATACTCCTGTCGGAAAGTAATTTACCTTGTTGCCGGTTACTCTAATGATTTCCACTGCAGACACCATACCCTGATGCGACATGGGTCAGTATCTGAACATTAACCACTTGATCCACATGGCTAAACTGCTAATCTCAGGGAAAAATCAGTGACCAGAATACAACTATGCGTGCACTTCCTCCCCTGAATGCCCTGCGGGTATTCGAAGCAGCCGGTAAACAACTGAGCTTTACCCAGGCCGCACACGTTCTTAACGTAACGCAGGGAGCCGTCAGCCGGCAGATAAAACAGCTGGAAGACTATCTCGGTGTGCCACTGTTTATTCGCCTGCATCATCGTCTGGAACTCACCGATGCCGGCCGCCAGCTACTGACCAAGCTAGAGCAGTCATTCAACCTGATGGAAGGTGCGGTACAGGAACTGCGGGATCCGAACCAGCGCCAGAAACTGAATATTCTCGTTCCCCCTACTTACGCCACCCGCTGGCTTGCCCCCCGCCTGAGCGATTTCCATCACCGTTTCCGGGAACTGGAACTGTCGGTACAGGATCAGGCTAACGACCAGATCATCTTCGACTGCCAGATCCGCTTCGGCCAGACCGCCCGCCCCCAGCATTACAGCGAGCTGCTGGTACTGGAACAGCATATTCCGGTGTGTGCACCACCTCTGCTGGAACAGGCCCGGCACCTGGAACAGGAAAACCATAACCTTTTGCATATCCTCCATCAGGGCAAACGCCTGCCGGTCTGGGATAACTGGCTGCAGGCTGCCGGCCTACTGGACCGGATTGATCCCGCCCGGGGTATGGAATTCAGCACACTGGATCAGGTGATCAATGCTGTAAAAGGCGGCGCAGGCTTCGCCATCATCGATAAACAGATGATCAGTCACGAACTGGCCGATGGCAGCCTGATTCAGTTCAGCGATGTCGAAGTATCCGGCCCGGCCGGTTACTGGCTGGATATCGTCAATGACCGGCAGGGACTGGCCAAAGTCATTCATTTTACCGACTGGCTCAGGGAAGCAACGCTGGCTATTTCTTAATCAATCGGAAGGGTGTATCCTGCGCGGCACTTATAGCTTAACTGACACCTTAAGCTGCATCTTAGCAGCCAGCCGGAAGACCATACGCCTGTGACACTAATCGCCAGCCTGCCCTGGTATGACCTGAGCACCAGCCACTCGCAGCTAGATGATTTCTGGCGGACGGCCCGTGCCTGTCTGGCTGAACATCTGGCAGAAGGCTGTGAGCTGTTACCTCTTCAGCTGGACCGCAAAACGCCACTGGAAACCCAGTGGCAAAGCCCGCAACTGCTGATCAGCCAGTGCTGCGGCCCGGACTTGTTTACACCGCACGCCGGTGAACTGATGCCGGTTGCCCGGCCAGTATTCAGCGACCTTGACTGCCAGCCGGGAAACTATTTCAGCCACATTGTCACGGCGGCTTCACCGCGGTCCGGTAATCGTCTGGTAGTCAATTCACCCAGCTCCCGCTCCGGCTGTAATGCGCTACTGGAATGGTTTGCTGCGCAGGGCTGGCAGGCAGATCAGTACCTGATCAGCGGCTCACATGAAGCCAGCCTGCAGCTGATCCGCGATGGCCTGGCAGACTATGCCGCCATTGACGCCCATTCATGGAACCTGCTCAGTCAGTCGGATACCGACAACGGCATTGTCATTATTGACCGCAGCAGCGAAGCACCGGCCCCTCCTTATGTTACCCACAGGCAAGGCAAAGTATCCGCCGACCTGCTGTGCACGGCGCTCAGCCAGGCAGTAGCCTTGCATGGCGATTCACTTGGCATCGCCGGCATTCTGCCTACCGCTACCGACGTGTATCGCAGTATGCGCACCCCGGCTGCGACCGGCTGGCGCTGCAGCGCCCCCCTTGCTAGCCACCCTGTCGTGCAAGCAGACGATAGCCTGCCCTGGCAGATTTCCTGCTCCTGAGCCTGCAGGCGACTATTATTAACAGCATCAGTTCTTAACGACCTCCGCCGTATAAGGAGAAGCTGTATGCTGCACATTGAAAACGTTAATCATATTGGTATTCGTATCCGCGACAAATCCCGCTCAGTTCACTTTTATGAACAGCTGGGATTTCAGTTCATGACCGATACCGGCTTTGATGAAGGCCATCCGGTGGTGATGCGTCACCCCAGCGGCGTGGTACTCAACCTGCTGGGGGCACCTGAAATCAGTGGCGACTGCAATATTCTGATGGACCTGCCGGAAAAATATACCGGCATTACACATATCGCCCTGACTGTCAGCTCCCTCAGCGAAGCCCGGCAATTCATGGAAACCAATAACATTGCCATCACAGGCAGTTTTGAAATCCCCCATATGGAGGCGATTTTCATCCGTGATCCGGACGGCAACGTGATTGAACTGGATGACTTTGTGGATAATCAGACTACCGGTACTGGCGGCTTCGACCAGCACGTATAGCACGTCATCAATACCTGAAACTAAGCCGTGAGCGTGTTTCTTGCCAGCTGCATTAATGACAGTGATGTCACGCGCTCCACCGGTATTGTGTCGATTCGCTTTTCAGATTCCGTCGGAAATACACACCATGAGTCATCACTGTTCTGATACCAGTTCGTGAGGGTATGGTAAGGCGACCGGCACTGATCCGGGTGAATTTGCCATCCCCAGATCATGATCATCGGTACCTTCATCATCTGGAAAATATGACACGGGCCACAATCATTAGAGAGGGTTAAGGCTGATGCACTGGCCAGATCAATCAGTTCATTGACGGATGGAGACAAAACGATTTCGTAAGGATACTCCGCCAACAGCTGTTCAACCTGCCCGGCTTTCTGAGCTTCCTGCGGGCCTAATACAACACAAATCCTGCTGATATTCTCTGCATCATCAAAGACCTGCTTCGCCGCCTCACAGTAGTTTTCAACCGGCCAGACTTTAAACTCTCCCGCACCGCCTCCCGGCACCAGTGTCAGCGTACTTTTTTCTTCCGGCGCTTCGCGGCCTAACGCTTTAATGATCGTGGTATCAAAATCGGTGCCTAATGCTGCATTCGCAAGCGCCAGATTATCCAGCGCTATATATTGCTTACCTTTATCCACAAGCATGTGCCGGGTATAAAGCCCGAGTTTATCGATGAGCCCTGAATCACTGAATGCGTATTTACGTTTAATCCCGGAAGCCAGTACCGCAAGGTGGATTCTCTCTGAACCGGAATAGACATTGAATACAGTATCGAAGCTTCCATTCCTCAGACTGCGAAGCACTTTCATAAAATGCCAGTGCTGGTAGTTAATCAGAGCATCTGCAACGCCGGCATCCACTAACACCCGACTGTTGCCGGAACGGGTATACACGGTGATATGCGCATCCGGATACTGCTTCCTGATCGCATACAGCATGGGAATCTGAGTGGTGATATTGCCGAACTGCTCACGGTTAGGCACAAATACCGCAACATTTTTCATTCGAATCCTGCCCTTTACAGCCTGTTAACTGACCTGGAAATGGTATCGGATGAATTGTTGATAAAAGGTAAAACCTCATGACAAAACCATGAAGATTCTTCTGCAGATTAACGCTCTTGAACGATGCTTACCTGTTACTGAAGATGTATAAAACCTGACACTGTTCTTCAAAGACTTTTAACAAGCACGCAGGCAGCGGTGGTTGCAATCAGCATTTTTCGAACTTCTGCCCGGTATTCTCATCCGGCGGAGAGAACACAAACCGCTGTATCTGTAACCTTTCTTAGCACGACAAAACCTGCCTTGTGCACGACATAAACGTGCTATGTGAAAGAAAACGTTCACTTTTTTCAGGGTATTTTTGTAAAGTTATATTTTGTAAAGTTATAGTACCCTCGGTAACGCAACCTCAGTAAGCAGTCCAAAAGCTGCAGGCTCCGTCACCGCTGAGTTCAGTCTGACCAACCGGAAAATCCGCCTATGATTCTCAAGTCCGACCACGACGGCATATTTACCATCTCTTTTTTACTCTTGCCGGAGTACGCCATGGTTGGGTTACTGTCTGCCATAGAACCGCTGCGGGTGGCTAACCGCTTCGCTGGCCGGGAGATTTTTCGCTGGCAGCTGCTATCGGATGACGGTGAAAGTGTAAATGCCTGTAATCAGTTAGCCATACAGCAAACCCAGTCTATTCAGGAGGTCGAAACCCCGAAGAACCTGTTTGTATGTGCCAGCTTTAACCCGGAAAAATACATCAACGAGACCACCTTATCCTGGCTGAAAAAACTCTACCGCAAAGGTTCAGTGCTCGGTGCGATGGATACCGGCTGTTACGTGCTTGCTGCTGCCAACTTACTGCGTAATCAGCGTTTTACTCTGCACTGGGAAGCCGTACCGGCATTTCAGGAAGATAATCCGGGGGTGGAAATCAGTAACGAACTGTTTGAAATTGATAAGAACCTGATCACCTGCGCCGGTGGCACGGCAGCCATCGACATGATGCTGCACATTATTCAGGCTGAGTTTGGTCACGACCTGGCAATTAACGTTTGCGAGCAGTTTATCCAGAGCGGTATCCGGCAGAAATCTGCCAAGCAGCGCATCGGCCTGGCAGCCCGTCTTAAAATTCATCATCCGCGGCTGCTGAAAGTGCTGGCCAAGATGGAAGCCAATATCGAAAACCCGCTGTCTCCCAGCGAACTGGCTGAGCATGCGCATTTATCGGTACGGCAACTGGAAAGACTGTTCCGCAGCCATCTGGATAAATCCCCCACCGGTTACTATATGCAGATCCGGTTGGAACGGGCTCAGCAATTACTGCGGGAATCACACCTGAGTGTGGCCGAAATAGGCATCGCCTGTGGCTTCAGTTCAGCCCCGCACTTTACCCGCAGTTACCGTAACCAGTTTCAGCTCAGCCCCAGCGAAGACCGCTAACCGGCTAAACCCGGAATCCAACAGGGAGCTGAACAGATATGATTACCATCGCACGCTTTTCTTTCCCCTACGAAGCCCACATCGCCCGGGCGAAACTGGAATGTGCCGGCCTGACACCCTTTGTGGCAGATGAACATACCATCAACATGCAATGGCTATACTCCAACGCCATGGGTGGCGTCCGCCTTCAGGTACCCGAGGCTCAGGCTGAAACTGCACTGGAAATTCTTGCACAGGAAGAAGATGAAGCAGCGCTGGTTGAAGAACAGGGCTGTGACACGGCTCCCTGTCCGGTATGCCACAGCCATAACACCGAGTATTATCAGTTTGGCCGCCGCTGGACCTTTCTTTCCATCATGTTACTGGACCTGCCTGTTTTCCCGATCCACGACGGCATTAAATGCCGCAACTGCGGACAGTGCAGCAAGACCCCGCCAGACACTGACAATTAAGCAGGCAGACGGCTCAGGTTTACCATCGTTATCATTATCTGAAACACACCAAAACTGTATACAGAACAATATACAGAAAGAGTCTACAGGCCCTGTAAAACCGTGATCTGCAGCAGCTTTTCAGAGGATATAAATACCAAAGTCGCAGAAGCCTTAACTAAGCCTCTGAACAACTTGACTGTGACCCTAAGACCGGCTAAATTCCTGCTCCAATAGTAAACACGGATTTAATTTTGGCAACTTTCGCTTCTTTTGATAAACGCAACGATAAACCGGGCAAAACTCCTGGCGATTCGGCGTGCGTGTGAAGTAGCGAAAGACAGCAAGAAATCACATACGAAAACCGGTCGCAGGCGCACCGGTTTTTTTTTGCTTGTGTGCTGTGGCCAATAACAACCCAGGAGTTGAACATGTACCGCGGATCCTATGTCGCAATTATCACCCCATTACGCGACAACCAGCTGGATGAAGATGCTTTACGTAAAATGGTGAACTGGCAGATCGAGCGTGGCACCAACGGCCTTGTGCCGGTCGGTACCACCGGCGAATCGCCAACCCTCAACGAACAGGAACACAAACGTGTTATCGAAATCGTTGTGGAAGAAACCGCCGGCCGCGTACCTGTTATCGCAGGTGCCGGTTCTAACAACCCTGTTGAAGCGGTTGAATACGCACGTCATGCACAGGAAGCCGGTGCCGATGCCCTGCTGTGTGTTGCAGGTTACTACAACCGTCCGAATCAGGAAGGCCTGTATCAGCACTTCAAACTGGTTCACGACAGCGTCGATCTGCCGATTGTGATCTACAACATCCCGCCACGTGCGATCGTGGATGTACTGCCGGAAACTATGGCCCGCCTGGCTGAACTGCCACGGGTAATCGGTGTGAAAGATGCTACAGGTGATCTGTCCCGTATCTGTCAGGAACGTCTGGTTATTGAGAAAGAATTCTCTTACCTGTCCGGTGAAGATATGACCGCACTGGCGTACAACGCTTCCGGTGGTTATGGCTGTATTTCGGTGACCGCGAACGTTGCACCGACCCTCTGTGCACAGATGCACAAAGCCTGTCAGGAAGGTAACTTTGCAGAAGCACTGGCCATTCACGACAAGCTGGCACCGTTGCACAACGCTATGTTTGCTGAGCCAAGCCCAGCCGGCCCTAAGTATGCAGCCTCACTGTTAGGCCTGTGCACTGAAGAGTGCCGCATGCCGGTCATGCCGCTGTCTGAAGAGACCAAGCGCACACTGGAAAGCCTGCAACACCTGATGGGTTAATTCCCCATACGCAACACTCCGGGTTATCGCGGTCAGGCACTATTTCACACCAAGCCTGACCGTGAAACTCCCGTCTATTCTGCATCCCTCTGATCAGACATTCCTGACCATTCCCGGATACGCCGTATTTCATCTGCACTGATGCCCAGAGATTCCAGAAAGTCCTGATGCGCTTCCGGCATTTGCTGTTCGAACTGGATATGCCAGTTATGCTGGGCCTGTTCATCCATGCCACTTGCTTCCAGCACCGCCACCCAGGCATCTTTATCCAGTGCACGGGTCTGTGCCTGCATGGCCGGATCTCCCAGCAAAGTCAGCAGTATTTGCTGTTGCTCACGTAAACCGGCAATTTCCTGATTAAGATGCTGTAACCGCTGCTGCAGAATATTCCCCGCCGACTGGGGTTCACTTTCCAGCAACCGGGCAATAGCTTCCAGCGAAAGACCTGCCTGCCGGTAACGGCAGATATCTTCCAGCCGCTGCAAATCCTGCCCGTTATACAGGCGGTAATTCGCCGCACTGCGACCACCGGGCTTTAACAGACCGATTTTGTCGTAATACAGCAAAGTGCTGCGGGATAAACCAAACCGGCGACTCAGCTCACCAACGGTATACATAAACACCTCCTGTATTGCTGTTCATCCCGCAACATTTTCGGTTAAGCGCCGGCAAACGGCTGCAGATCCGGCTCAACCCAGCCAGCTTTGGCAGCTTCTGAAAACAGGACGTCCTGGCGATAATGTCGCAGCAGCAATTGCTGAGCATCCGTCAGTAAATCAGCGTTCAGCTCAATAAAAGCCTGCCAACCAGCCGCCTGACACCCTGTCTGACGCTGCTCCAGTATCTGCAACAGGGCAGCGGTAATGGTGTAATGAAACTTATCATCCGCCCCCAGACTGCCGGCATAGCGGCGGATACCCGCCACCAGCTTTTCCAGCGCCGCCGCCGGACCGTATTTATCCACATACAGCCAGGCAATACGGATATGCCCGCGGTGATCAAAATAGTCCGGTGATAAACTGCAGTCTTCAAACTGTGTAATAAAGTCAGCGTCTTGTAACATGATTTCTGACATACCGTCTTTTCCTTTCCGCTCAGTGTAAAACGGCAAGCCTAAACTATGAAGTTATAGTCAGGTAAAGCAGTAAAATCAGGTAATGAAAAGAACAGACAAAAAAACCGGTGGCCTTCCTTTGCAGAAGGTTACACCGGAAAGTCGCTACACACGCGAAAAGGCTTTCAGAGCTGCCGGTGACGGCCATCCTCTGAAACAGGCAAGTCATAAATCCGTTGCAGCTCGGCAGCTTTGTACACCGCATAACTGTTCAGAAACCGATCCGACAGGACCCATAGCCAACGCAATATATCCATCGTTTTCTGCGTTGCAGGTAACCGCTGTAATTTGATTGTCTGAGTGATATTCATCAGCTACCTCCCATCAGTTTTATGCTGTCATGCACCCGGTTGATGGAGGTAGAATAGAGCAATATTGGGCTTAAAAAAGATCCACTATTATTTATATATCAGACCCACTTAACCAATTAAACAATCCGCTAAACAACGTCGTCATAGCAGTACCGACAGCAAAAACAACACGCTTAACTGTTAAAAACCAACACAGACAGTTTCCGTTTTCGGCAACTAAACACCCGAATGTTTGCATTTATCTACAAGGGTCTTTACCGCAGGATGAAGCACAGACTTGCCGAAAATAGCGGCCAGACCGCTGCAGGTCTCCGGAGCCCAACACCACTATCTGAGGTTTGTATGAAATATAAAAATAATATCTCCACAGCCGTATCTCTGACCGCCGCGCTGGTCATTGGCAGCTGTACCAGCAGCTTTGCAGCCACCAACTGGAAAATCGCCGGCGGTGATTCCGAAGGTAGCTCTCAGCATGCATTCGGTCTGAAATTTGTTGAACAGCTGGAAGCCAAAACCGGCGGTGAATACACCGGTACACTGTTCATGAACAGCCAGCTGGGCAGCGAGCAGGACACTGTTGTTGAAGCGGGTCTGGGTACCCTGGACTTCTCTATTCTGGCCATCAACAACGTCACACCATTCTCCCCTACTGTGGGTATCTTTACCCTGCCATACGTCATCCAGAGCCTGGATGAAGCCGAGTTACTGACTCAGGGTGAGGTAGGTGCAGAGCTGGTAGAAAACACCGTTAAAGATGCCGGTGTGCGGATTGTCGGCTGGGCCTATACCGGTTTCCGGGTACTGACCAACTCCAAGCAGCCAATCGAGACCCTGGAAGATCTGCAAAAAGTTATCGTCCGGGTACCGAAGAACGAAATCATGATCGATACCTACAAGGCCTGGGGTGGCAACCCGACGCCAATGGCATGGTCTGAAACCTTCACCGCTCTGCAGCAGCGAGTTGTAGACGGTCAGGACAACCCGTATGTAACCGTTGATGCCATGAAATTCGACACAGTGCAGAAGTACGTGACGAACATTCGCTACATCTTCTCCATCGAGCCGCTGATCATGAGCGAAAGCGTCTATCAGGATCAGACTCCTGAAGTACAGCAGGCCATCGTTGAAGCCGGTAAGGCAGCGACCAAGCACAGTGCTGAATTCCTGACCGCTAACGAAGCCCGTATCAAGCAGCAGCTAATCGAAAAAGGCATGATCATCACTGACCCTGCCAACGGTGAAAAAGAGTGGATCGAGAAAGCCACCACCGCAGTATGGCCGAAGCACTATGAAAGCATTGGCGGTAAGGACAAACTGAACCGCGTACTGCGCCTGCTGGGCCGCGACGAAGTTTAATCCTGAGGTTTTATAACTTCGCTTCATAAGTAAAATTGCCCTTCCGGCTCATGCCGGCAGGGCTTTTTTCGGTTACTCTAAGACCAACCTCAGCCGCTAAGTTATGACCGCCATGAAACGTACCAGCCTCTCCGGACAGATTGCCGATATCGACCTGAAACTGTTACGGGTGTTCAAAACCGTGGTGGAATGTGGCGGCTTTTCCGCCGCCGAAGTGGAACTGAATATCGGCCGCTCAGCGATCAGCCGGCAAATGTCTGATCTGGAAACCCGGCTGGATATGCATCTGTGTTTACGGGGCCGCTCCGGCTTTCAGCTCACCGAACACGGCCGGCTGGTCTACAAAGCCACCCAGGAACTGTTGGTTGATCTGGAAAAATTCCGCGCCAATGTGAACGCTGTCCACAGCCGGTTAGTGGGGGAACTTACCCTGGGCCTGACCGATAATATGCTCACCGATGCCAACTCTGCGGTCACGGAGGTGCTGGGTAAATTCCACCAGCAAGAGCCCGAAGTTAAAATCAACCTGCAGGTAGCCTCCCCCAATGAAGTGGAACGGGCAGTCATTGAAGGCAGGGCCAATATGGGGATCATTCCCCAGCACCATATTCTGCCCGGGCTGGAGTACCATGACCTGCATGCGGAAACCTCACTGTTTTACTGTGGCAACCGCCATCCACTGTTCGAGCTTCCGGCAGCAGACATCGACATGCCCCGTATCAGCCAGCATGACTTTATCGCCCCCGGCTATACCCACTCAGTGCTTCTGAAAGAACAGTTTCCCCAGCTTAAAGCTGCCGCCACGTCTTACCAGGTTGAGGGCATCGCCACCCTGATTCTCAGTGGTCAGTACGTGGGCTTTCTGCCGGATCACTACGCCGCCCTGTGGGTGGAGAAAGGCCTGATGCGTCCCCTTCTGCCGGAAACGCTCAGTTATCAGGTGCCATTTAAAATCATTGTCCGCCGTGATGCCCGGCCCAATCTGCTGAGGGCTGCGTTACTGGATGCTTTCAGTACGGAGAATTAGTTTCCAAAATTGGAAACTTTACCCGTCATAATTGCCATTTAACGACATCTGTCCCCGCCTTACAGTGAATTTTTGATCATTGAGGTGAGGAACTCATATGTCAGTCACACAGGACAATCGTTTCAGCCCACTGGCATCCGAGTCAGTACCCCGCTATGCAGGCATTGCCACCTTTATGCGCCTGCCCCATTACAGCATTGCCGAAGCCACCGACGCCGAAATAGGCCTGTACGGCATCCCCTGGGACGGCGGTACCACCAACCGCGCCGGTGCCCGTCACGGACCACGCCAGATCCGCGACGCCTCTGCCCTGATGCGCAAGGTGCATCCGGTACTGAATATCAGCCCGTTCAAACTGGCCCGCTGTGCAGACTTTGGCGACGCACCGGTGAATCCGCTGGCAATTGAACCGACGCTGGACATGATCGAAAACTTCGTCGCCGAAATGGTCGAACATAACATTATGCCGCTGGGCGCCGGTGGCGATCATCTGGTCAGTTTACCGGTATTAAGGGCTCTGGCGAAAAAGCACGGGCCGCTGGGCATGGTGCATTTTGATGCCCATACCGATACCTGGGACCGTTACTTCGGTGACTGCAAATACACCCACGGCACACCATTCCGCCGGGCCATTGAAGAAGGCCTGCTGGACCCGAAACGCATTGTCCAGATAGGCATCCGTGGTGGCCTGTACAGTGAAACCGATGATGACTGG
Source organism: Aliamphritea spongicola (assembly GCF_017051665.1). Taxonomy (NCBI): domain Bacteria; kingdom Pseudomonadati; phylum Pseudomonadota; class Gammaproteobacteria; order Oceanospirillales; family Oceanospirillaceae; genus Aliamphritea; species Aliamphritea spongicola. The sequence goes on along the minus strand of NZ_JAFIDL010000005.1, from coordinate 246,188 downwards.
GGGCTGGAGCAAGGCATCCGTGTCATGCGCATGGAAGAGTTCACAGAACTGGGCGTTGCCGGCGCACTGAAAGTAGCCAGAGAAGTGGTGGGCGATCAGGCCACTTACATCAGCTTCGACGTTGACTGCCTTGATCCGGTCTTTGCGCCGGGTACCGGCACACCGGAAATTGGCGGCCTGACTACCGTTGAAGCACAGCATATGGTGCGCGGCCTGCGCGGTCTGAACCTGATCGGAGCTGATCTGGTGGAAGTGTCTCCGCCGTTTGATCCGAGTGGCGCTACAGCACTGGTAGGCGCAACCCTGATGTGGGAAATGCTCTGCCTGCTGAGCGAAAAAGTTTCACAGGACAGAAGCGAATAATCGTAACGTTTTGCAGGCCGGAGCTCATCTCCGGCCTCACTGCTATAAGTTATAAATCAGCCACACCGGCACGGATCTGCGAACGCAGAATTATCAGTTCCGGGAAACCGTAGAAAAAACAGATTTTCTGCTCAGCAATGCTCACCTGACAGTCTTCAGGCTGCTCTTCCTCTACAAAAATGCTAAAGCTCTCAGCGATATCTTCCGCTGGATTGGTCGCTGCATATTCAGCCAGGAAGTGGCCACGGTAACGACTGTGCAGCACTTCCGCAGACTCCTCCTCAGCTTCACTTACCATCTGCGGAGTCCAGAACTCCCGGACAAACTGATTGATGTACGAACCTTCCCGGGCACATCCTTCTTCCAGCTCAATACGGTTCTCACAGACAGTATAATCAACCTCTATCTGCTCATTGTTGAGAGTAATTATATGGCCCAGCTCATGCACCAGCACAAAGACAAGATTTTCAATATCCAGCCTGTTCTGTAAATCAACCGACTTCTCATCAATGGATAACTGCCATTCCCGCAATTTTCCATCAATCGCAATCACCGAAGCTCCACCTTCGTTTTCCGGGCCACTGACATAGTATTCATGCACCCTGGCTAATTGTTTTCCCGGTACAATTGCTGTGAATATCTGCCAGATTCGTTCTGCTCTGGGGCGGTCAATCTGCTGTGGCAAATAACTCCCTGCTTCTTCAAGCCTGCCATCGTTTACCCAATACAGAATGTACGCTGGCTCTTCTTCAGCTGAAGCCATTGCCCAGACAGTGCCGTACACTCCCAGCAACAATCCACCACTGAGTACAGCAACCAGTAACCGTTTAAGCATCTGCATCCTCTCTTAATACACGTCCGCTACATTACACCCTGCTCTGTTCATACAGGCCTAACCCTCGTGAGCCGGTAGCAGCACAAACTTACCCACATGCTGTTTAGTCAGAAATAACTGCTGGGCTGCAACAATTTCCTCCAGCGGAAAAGCCGCTGCCAGCAGGGGCTGAATCTCCCCGTTTTCAATATAGGAGATCAGGTTTGGGAATACCGGCTCATCCCAGGCAGTGGTGCCGATCAGCCGTACGTCTTTCAGATACATATCACGCATATCCAGATCAACCACCGGCCCGGCAATCGCCCCGGAAGACACCAGCCGTCCACCCCGCTTCAGTAACTTAAGCATAGTCGGGAACCCCGCACCGGCGACGTTATCAACAACCAAATCCACCGACTGTTCCCCCAGCAACGCCAGTAAATCGGCATCCCGGGGCAGCAACCGGTCAGCACCTAACGGCTGCATCTGCGGATGCTTATCTTCACCGGCAATGGCAATCACCGTTGCCCCCCGGCGTTTGGCCAGCTGCACCGTAGCCGAGCCAACGCCCCCGGAGGCACCGGTTACCAGTACCACATCGGTGGCTTTCACCTTTGCCCGGTGCAGCATATTTTCCGACGTGCCATACGCACAGGGAATCGTTCCCAGCTGGGCATCGCTCCAGTCACAGTCCACCGGAAATACTTCTGAAGCAGGCACCTTTACATATTCTGCAAAGGCGCCGTCAAAATCTGACCCCATCCAGATATTATCCAGACTGTCATAACCATGTTCCCGCATACAGGCCCGTACCAGCACCCGCTTGCCCTTCAAGGTTTTATCCACACCTGCGGCCATTCCAACTACTTCACCGCAGCAGTCAGTCCCCTGAATAAACGGAAACGGGGTTTCTTTATTCCAGCCACCGTCACTGCTTTCAGGTGTTAAGCCATCATCAGACGTCGCATTAGTCGATTCAGTCACCGATGATGAATACCAGCCCAGCCGGGTATTGATTTCAGTGTTGTTGATACCCGCAGCCAGCACCTTCAGCAGTACTTCGCCTTCTTGCAGTTCCGGCACCGGTACATCTTTATATTCCAACCGCTCATAGCCACCGTTACCTGTGGTAACCACTGCTTTCATCATCTTCGGCGTCATCGCTCTGCCTCTGTTTTTTTGCAATAAAAAAAGACCGTATCCACCTTACAGCGGATACGGCCAACCTTGACAGAACTTTTTGTAAAAACAGCCACTCAGATAACGGCTAACTTAGCCCGGGCCACCGCCTGCTTACGCATCCGGAAACCGTAACCGGCAACCGCTGCAAAAGTGCCTGCCGCCAGGAACACCCAGTGCACGCCGACCATAATCAGAACCGAACCCAGCGCCACGGCGGCCAGTTCACTGCCCATACTCACCGAACGGTACATGCCCATAGCCTCTCCCTGCTGAGCTTCACTGGCTTCATTTGACACCACCAGCGAGGTTGCCAGCTCACTGACAGTCATACCGACACCGGTGAACAGTAAAGTAAGCGCAAAGCCTTCCAGCGTATCCATCAGCGGCAAACTGAGCATTCCCGCGGCCATCAGCGTATGGCCCACCATCCCCAGATTTGAGGTCTTCATCCGGGCTTTTAACCGTGCTCCTATCCAGCTGCCGAACATCATCGGAATACTGATGCATACAGCACTCCAGGCAATTTCCCGTGGCCCGAAGTCAAAGACATCCACGGTGTAAACATTGAAGTAAGAAAAGTACATGCTGATCGCCAGGTAGCTGAAGAGAGTCAGGGCAAACAGCGGAGCCAGCTTCGCATCCTTTAACAGCGCCCAACGGGATGTCTGCAGATGTCTGGCCTGCGCCTGCTGTCGCTGTTCCGCACTCGGTTTAATACCCGGTAACCAGAGCGTGATCATCAGCATATTCACCAGCGCCAGCGACATACCGAAAACAAACGGCAGGCTGTAGTCATTCCATGCATAGGCCGCGTAACCACCGCTCAGAGGGCCGATAATCCAGCCCAGATTCAGCGCCATGTTAATCCGCGCAAACAACCTGGGCTTGCTTTCCGGTGTACTGATATCCGCCGCAATCGCCTGAGCTATGGCGACATTACTGTTAAAGAACCCGGCCCCCAGACGGCTGATCACCAGCAACCATAAACTGCCGGTATAAATGGCCACCACCATGCCCAGATACCCGGTAGCGACCCCAAGCAGGGTAAACTGCAAAACCTGCTTTCGGCCAATCCTATCGGAATAGCGACCAAATAAAGGCGCACCAAATAACTGCCCAATGGGGTACAGTAAAATCACCGCCCCCAGCCACCAGACCCTGGCCACCTGGTCCAGCCCCTGCAGCGCGGTGAATAATTCTTTTTCTGTATCAAGAAACAGCGGCGTCAGTACCGGCGCCGGCATACTGAAACCGGCGACGGACAACAGTACCGTCAGGCAGATTGCCCACTGCAGTGAAGGGGAATAACGCATAAGCTGCTCCTTAATCTCTGACTCAACTATTAAATAAACAAAATACTTTATTTATTCTGATAACTGACACTTATTAAGTAAAGCTTTTAGTTGATTAAATAAATCAATCCCGCATAATTGATTTTATGAATGACAGCAGCGACCGAATTCTTTACCTCCTCAAAACCAAGGGCCCGCAAACCGCAGCGGCACTGGGCAAACTTCTGGACATTACCTCCATGGGTGCCCGCCAGCATTTGCAGGCACTGGAAGAACGCCAACTGGTAAGTTGGGAAGACATTTCCGCCGGCCGGGGACGCCCTTCCCGGTACTGGCAGCTCACTCCGCAAGCCTGGCAACAGTTTCCGGACAGCCATGGCGAGCTGATGATCACCATGCTGGATTCAATTCAGGCGGTATTCGGTGATGCCGGACTGGAACAACTGATCAGCCAGCGGGAACAACAACTGGACAGCCAGTACCATGCCGCACTGGCAAACTGCCCGACACTGGAAAAGAAGCTGGAAAAGCTGACCGAACTGCGCAGCCTTGAAGGCTACATGGCACAGTGGCAGGAAGATGAAGAAGGCTACTGGTTCATTGAAAACCACTGCCCGATTTGTGCAGCAGCCCGGCGCTGCCAGAATTTTTGCCGTTCCGAACTGCAACTGTTTCAGTCGCTGTTCGCAGAGCAGGCCAGTGTGAGTCGGGAAGACTATATCCTCGACGGCGCCCGGCGCTGCTCTTACCGGATAAGCCCGTTATAACCGCCTAAAGATATTCATACCGGTTAACCACCGGCGCAGTAATATCCCAGCGGCCGGATACCCCGGCGCGGATCACCACGCGGTTACCTGGGGCAATGGCAACCTTATCGCCAAACTGCGTGTGAATAACCGCCCCCCCCTGCTGCACAATGAACTGCACATCCTGATCGTAATCATAGGCAAATTCACTGATCTCTCCGCTTTCCCACAGCTCCCAGCTCTGGCAGGCAGCCTGCTCTTCAGCGCTGACGGTATGGATTTCTATCATTTTCTCAGACATTCGGTGCTTCTCCGTTCACTGCAGGTTGATCTGATAATTGCCCGGTATACGCCGGACGGCTGAAATACGCCGGTGCCTGCTCTGTTAACGCCGGTTTATCCAGCAACAGGTCGCAGGCTTTTTCTGCCAGCATGATGGTGGCAGCGTTGATATTGGCACTGGGCAGGGATGGCATCACAGAGGCATCAATCACCCGCAGGTTCTGTACCCCACGTACCCGCAACTGGCTGTCGACCACCGCCATGGCATCTTCTTGCGTACCGATCTTGCAGGTACCGCACGGATGATAAGCACTGGCGGCATCTTCCCGGATAAACTCATCCATGGCCTTGCCTTCGCGGATATGAATTCCCGGGGTATCCTCACGGTAATGATACGGTTTAAATGCCGGCTGCCGGGCGGCTTCCAATCCCAGACTCATGGCTTCACGCATCACCCGCCAGTCTTCATCAGTGGCCATATAGTTCGGATCAATCCGTAACGGATCCGTTGCTTTATTACTGCGTAAACGGACATTGCCCCGACTGGTTGGCCGCATCGGCCCGACACCGATCCGGTAACCGTAGGTAGTCGGCACCGGAATCCAGTCTTTATCAAAAAACACCGGGAAGAAATGAAATTGTATATCCGGATGAACCGTCTCCGGAGAACTGTTCAGAAACGCGCCTACGTGGCACTGATTCACTGAAGCAACGCCTGCTTTTGCGCCAAACCACTGAATACCCGCCCATAACATCCGGTGGGGCTGTAACTCCCGGTTCAGAGAAACAGGCTGTTTAGTTTCAATCTGAATATGGCACTCGAGGTGATCCTGCAGATTTTCACCCACCCCCGGCAGGTCTGCCTGACAGTCGATATCATGCTCTTTAAGATGAGCCGCCGGGCCAATACCGGAGAGCATCAGCAACTGTGGTGAACCAAACACACCGGCACACAACAGGGTTTCCTGATCCGCTGAAACATCCAGTACCTGCTGCTTATACTTCACCTGACAACCGGTCACCGCAGTTCCCTGAAGATTTACCTTCAGTATCTGACAACCGGTCCAGACCGTGAGATTATCCCGGGCCGGCATATTATGCAGATACGCAAAAGCCGTGCTGTTGCGCACGCCTTTCTTCACACTCATTTCAAAGCGGGAAACCCCTTCCTGCTGATAGCCGTTCACATCCTCCGTCAGCGGCCAGCCCGCTTCCTGACCGGCCTCCAGAAACGCCGCATTCAGCGGGCTGAGCTGTTCCTGACGCTGCACCCCGACCGGGCCGGCAGTACCACGGTAAATGCTGTCCACAGTACTGCTTTCTATTTTCTTAAAATACGGCAGGCAACTGGCCCAGTCCCAACCTTCGGCGCCTTCCTCTTGCCAGCGGTCATAATCCAGCGGATGCCCCCGCAACCAGGTCATACCGTTAATCGACGAAGAGCCCCCCAACACCCGGCCACGGGGCTGCTGAATTTCCCGGTTGTTAAGATGCTTTTGCGGCTCAGTATGAAACCACCAGTTATATTTAGAGGTGGGTTTGAATGCTGACCGCAGGCCTGCAGGCATTTGCAAAATCCAGGACTTATCCGAGCTTCCTACTTCCAGCAGCAATACCTGATGGCCAGCATCCGCCAGTCGGCGTGCTACTACGCAGCCAGCAGAGCCTGCGCCGGCAACAATATAGTCATAACGTGTTTGCATACTCTTCATCTCATTATCCGGCCAGAAGCCTTTAGCGCAGCGCTTGAGGTCCGTTAACTCAGTTACAAATCACTATAAAGCCCGGCCCCGCATAAATATATTTAAATTGAAATAAGTATTACTTAAATATAATTTATAAAATATTCACAACCGATAACTCTCAGAAAACCTATGCGCCATCTCGACCTGAATCTGCTCATGACATTTAAAGCCATTGCGGAATGTCACAGCCTGACCCTGGCTTCCCAGCGGGTAAACAAAACCCAGGCGGCGATCAGTATTCAGCTGAAAAAACTTGAAGAACTTACCGGCTGTAAGCTTATTGAACGGGGTTATCACCAGGCAGTGCTGACAAAAGACGGCGAGGTTTTGCTGCAGTACGCCCGACGGCTGCTCAGCCTCAGCGACGAAGCCATTAACGCCCTGAACCCTGAAGAAGTACGCGGCACCGTCAGGTTCGGCATTCCAGATGATTACGCCAGCCTGATCCTCAAAGAAGCAGTACAGGCATTTGCCAGCCGCTATCCGGGGATCCGTCTGGAGATCCGCAACGATATCAGCCACAACCTGTTCAAAGGCCTGGAAAACGGTGATCTGGATCTGGCGCTGGTCACTCAGCGGGAAACCGACGCCGGCGGTAAGATGCTGCGCCGCGACCCACTGGTCTGGGTGGCCGATCAACACTTCGTCATCCCGGAGGGCCCGCTGCCGCTGGCACTCTACCCCCACGGCTGCGGCTTTCGTAAAAACATTCTGGATGCACTGAGCAGCAGCCGGCAGGACTATTACATCGCCTTCGAATGCACCGGCGTGACCGGCGTTAAAATTGCCGTCGACAGCGGCCTGGCCATTGCCGCCACCGCGCCAGCGCTAATTCAGCCAAACTGGCGAATCATTAGCCAGGACGAATACGCCCTGCCTAAACTGGATGCCATTGTTATTGAGCTGCGGCACGGAAAATCAGAGCCGGACACCGCCGTAAAATGCTTCGCTGAGAATATCCGCGAACTGCTGTCTGACGTGTAAAAAGCCGGAAATTTACAACGGTTTTTCCGCTTAAATCAGACATCGGAAAAGCCAATCACAGCCATCCGTATTTTCCATCTGACATCCCCGCAAAAGCAGCTAGAATGCAAATTCTCATGGGATGCTCATCCCATCAGGCAAGACCCGGTAAACCTTCAGAAAACACTGTTAACACAAGCCATTACCTCAGCTCATGAGGAATGAGTTATTTGCATTTGGCTGCATATACAACAGCCACTAACGTGACAGGTTTTCAGACCCGCCAACCGTTATTCAGGAGCAGGGACGATCATGAACCAGAGCTACTTAAAAGGTGCTTTACTGATACTGGCCGCCGGCCTTTGCTACGCCTTTCAACCGATCTTTGCGAAAGTTGCCTATGAAGACGGTGCCAACGCCATCGCCCTGATGCTGTTACGTTTCCTGCTGGCAGCCTGCCTGCTGCACCTTTACGTATTCCGCCAACGCAAGCGCCGCCTGGCAACTGAACTGACACGGATGAATGTCATTAAAATACTCGCGGTCGGTATGCTGGTCGGGATAGGTGCCATGTGTTATTTCATGTCGCTGGAGCGACTTTCCATTGGCCTGGCTACGCTGCTGTTCTATCTGTTCCCACTGTATATTTTTATCTTCTCAGTGATCCTGCGACTGGAAGCGATGTCGCTGCTGAAACTCACCGCCGTATTACTGGCCATTGGTGGCGTCTATATCAGCGTTGATCTAAATGGCGAACTGCCCGTAACCGGCATATTACTGGGCTTATCTGCCGGTGCAATCTATGGCATCTACATCATGCTCAACAACCATTTTCTGGCCCATCAGGATACGCTGAGCAGTATTACCTGGGTCAGCAGCGGGGCATTCATCTGCTTTGCTATCCCCTCAATGGCCGGTCAGGCGGTTTTCCCTGACAGTATGCAAGGCTATGGGGCAGTGCTCGGGCTGGTCTTCATCAGCACCCTGCTGTCACTGACCCTGTTCCTGAAAGGCATCCGCCTGATTGCCCGCTCGACAGACACCTCGGTACTGGCAATGACCGAAATCGGCACCACCATGCTACTGGCCTGGTTACTGCTCAACGAACAGGCCAGCAGCCGGGAAATTATCGGTGCTGTTGTGATATTTGTGGCCGCCCTGATGATTCTGATGACCGGCCGAAAACGGGCTGCTGAAGTGACCTGAAGCATATACTCTGCCCAATCTGAAACTGAAACTCACGTGCCACTTGACCGGGTATGCCGATTTCGGAGATAGTCTTTTGCCAATGGAACATTCGCAATCTAAAAAGGAATATCATGCGCTATCTCCTCATCCTCGCAGCGACAGTTATACTCGCCGGCTGCGAAGTCGCTCCTGTTAAAAATGTGCAGGAAATCAAGACCGAAACTCAGGTCAGCTCAAAAATTCAGTTACCCACTCAGATCCCTGTCGCCTATTACGCCAGCGCAGACGAACTGAACCGCATGTACCGGGGATCCCGGGGCTATTATCAGTGGGAATTCAATACCGGCATCCGTTTTCAGGAAGCTCTGGATCTGGTCATTCCGGGTATCTTTAAAAATGCAGAATCCCTGCAACTGGGCAGCTCACCGCAATACCTGTTTACCTTTGAAAGTAAGCAGGACTATGACACTGTCTGGGGAGCTTATAAGATCAGCCTGAACACCCGGGTAATCGACCGTGACGGCAATGAAGTATTCAAAACCCAGACCAAGGGCAGTGCTTCAGCCGGTAATGACAGCGGTGCAGGCTATATGAATGCCTATGCAACTGCACTCAAGGAAGCCAGCTACCGTTTTCTGAACCATATGGGTGCCGAAAAACTGGCGGCTCTGGAAACACAACCCGCGCCGATTAAGCTGAATTCTGACAATATCAAAGCCTTGCTTAAAGAAATTAAGCCTGTCGGTACCGGCAGCGGTTTTTATATCAACAAGGAAGGCCAGATTCTCACCGCATCCCATGTGGTTCAGAGCTGCCTGCTGACTCAGGTTCGTTTAAACGATCAGACCTTTGATACTGAACTGGTCGCCCAAAGCAAGATTCTGGATCTAGCTGTGCTTCAGGCTTCTCCTGTTTCCGCCTACGCAAAGATTAGCGAAACAGGCGCCGTAAAACTGGGGGAAAGTATTTTCACAACCAGCTATCCCCTGTCGGATATCCTCACCAGTCAGGCAAACCTTACTCTGGGTAACGTCAGCTCTATGGGCGGTGTGAAAGGTGCATTTTCTAACTTCCAGTATTCAGCACCGATCCAGCCGGGCAGCAGTGGCGGACCGATTATTACCCATACAGGTGAAGTCTCAGGCGTGGTTACCAGCACACTGAATCAAAATTATATTTTGGCCACCACCGGCACAACGGCGCAGAATATCAACTTCGGCGTGGCTAACCGCTATGTACGGAAATTTCTGGATAACAACCGGATACATTATTCGTCCGGTAAACCCGCCAAGGATTTTTCCGCAGCCACTCAGGACGCAGTGAACTATACCGTTCAGGTTATCTGCTATAAGTAAGGACGCTACGATGAAACGCTCAGTATTACGATTTATTCCCCTGCTCATTGCCCTGTTCACAGTTTCTGGCGTACAGGCAGAAAACGATCCTCAGCAGGTTCAGCCCTACCAGCATCAGGGTAAAAAATATCCTCCGGTATATTTTATTACCAATATAAAAGGTGCTGATATTAAACAGACGCTCGAAGAGCATCAGGCATTCGCTGAACTGGATGAAGATGCCATCGGCGCCCCACTGGCCGTTATTGCCTGGAGTGGGTTACGCATGAAACAGGACGCCACAGGCTTCTCCAGCCTGATGTTATCGGCCAGCACACTTGGCATTATCCCGATCGTCTCTAACAAAGAATACAAGGTAGGTTACTTTGTGTACGCTGGCGGAGAACTGGTGGATAAGTACATTTACTCCATGACCTCAGCCGACGTTGAGAATATTTGGGCTGGCCCACCCAGAGACAGTGACGAGCTGAAGCCTGCTGAACAGGTATTTGCAGAATCGACAGTCACTCAGTTCCTCCACGAAATCGCTGCTAACGAAGAGTTGGCAGAGCTGTTCGAGGAATATTACCTGTATGCTCCAGAAAACAAATCTGTATCTGAATAAGCTATTTAATGCCTGAAAAGTTCAGGCATTTTTAACTGAAGATCCCCCAACACTTTATCCCTGTGAGGCTTCTGTGCGCATTTTTTTAAGTATCCTAACAGTGCTGTTTCTTGCCGGATGTAACACTGTTCCGATAAATAATTTTCAGGATGTCAAAACAAGTAGCAAACTTAACCCGGATATTAAAATCCCTGCCAATCTACCCGTTGCTTATTATGCAAAACATCGTGAACTGACACATACATTTGAATACGAATACACACCGAGAAGATGGGTATTCAACACCGGTGAACAGTTCAAAAGTGCATTAGACCTGACCTTTCAGGGTATGTTTTCTGACGCCGAACCATTAAAACTTGGCAACAAACCTAAACTCATTTTTTCTTTTTCGGCTAAACCAGAGTTTGAGCGTTTATTTGGTATAACATCGGTAACACTTCGCACGACAGTCTCTGACCGTGAAGGCAATGAAATATTTAAAACTCAGGTGGAAGAATCCTCTACTTCAGGGGGACTATCAGGAGATTATGATGCTGCATTCAAATTTGCTTATGCAAAAGCTGTAAAAGAATCAGTCATTCAGTCACTGAATCATTTGGGCGCTCAACAACTTGAATCACTGACCAACGCCCCGGCAGCAAAAACGTTTACTCAGAATGATGTGCAGCGTTTTCTGGGAGACACTAAGCCATCCAGCATTGGCACAGGCTTTTTTATTAACCAGTCCGGCCAGCTGATTACTGCTTCACATCTAGTTAACAGCTGTCTGCTAACCAAGATTAAAGATAAAGATCAGGTTTATAACACGAACATCAGAGCACAGAGCCGTATTCTGAACATCGCACTTCTGGAATTAACTGAAGATAACCAGCGTAATCCTGTCAGTTTTGCCAGACTCAACCCGGAAATAATCACTGCTCCCGAGCAAGAAATATTTACTGCCAGCTACCCTGTTATTAATGCATTTATGCCTGATGCAAAGATTAAAAAAAGTAAAATTTATTCACAAAGTGATACAGCTGACTCTATCGGCAAACTTGAATATCTGGCTAAAGCCGGATCAGGAACCAGTGGAGGACCTATCGTCACTTTTGACGGAAAGCTGGCGGGGATGGTTATCCGATCAGTCAGTGAAGGCAGTTTACAAACAACCAAAGTAGCCGGTAAACCAAGTGTGAATATAGGATTGAGCAGCAAAATGATCAGTCAATTTCTGGACCGCAACAATGTACTGTATTCAGCAGAGAAACAGCCTGCAGATTTTGCGACAGCCTCGCAAGAAGCGATTAATTATACTGCCCGTGTATTTTGTTATAAATGAAGACAATCCCTGACAGGAAAATGAACCATTGCCCAAAGCATGTAACCTACAGTTGGCTGGTGTTGTTCATCTTGGTAACACTGCACAGCTTCGCGTTTGCTGGCCAGACATCAACGCCTTATCAGCATCAGGGACGATTATTTCCGCCGGTATATTTCCAAACGAATATAACAACGTATCCACTAAAGAAACGGCTACGATACCACCAGGCATTTAAAGCATTCACCGAACAGGAAAACGCTTCCCCAATCGCAATCGTGGCCATAGAAGGTACTCGCGTAAAATCAGATTTAACCTTGCTATCAAGCCTGACACTATCTGCAGCAACTCTCGGCATCTTCCCCCTGGCCTCTAACGATATACACCAGGTTACCTATCTTATATTTGTGAACGGAGAGCTGTTTACCCGCTATGAATATCAGATGACGTCGTTAGAGATAAAAAATATATGGGCAACGAAAGCTGACCAGATACAAAAACCTGAGAAATCGCTATTTCTTGAACAAAGTGTTAACTCACTTCTCCACGAAATCGCTGCTAACGAAGAGTTGGCAGAGCTGTTCGAGGAATACTATCTGTATGCCCCGTCTGACACTCAGTAAGCACTGCCGGCTGGCCGCTCTGTCTGACGCCACTTTCGCTGCCGGTCACGGCTGGGACCGATGCCGTAATGACGGCTGTAGGTACGGGAAAAGTGCGCACCGGACTTAAAGCCACAGCGGCTGGCAATCACAGCAATATCGCCGCCGGACTGATATAACAGCCGGCGGGCAGCCTGCAGGCGCATTTTCATATAGTAGGCACTGGGGGTCATTTCGAAATGTGATTTGAACAGTCTTTCCAGATGGCGGACCGATACATGTACCCGGTCTGCCAGTTCGCTGCTGCTCAGGGGATGTTCCAGATGTTTGTTCATCATATTCACCGCCCGCTGCAAACGCAGATCCCCTGTGTCACTCACCCCGTCTCCCCTGTTCAGTTCCCAATGTCCGGGCAGCATCATCGCTTCAGCAACAGCAGCCGCTACTGTGCTGTTAAATTGCTGATCCACAAAGTTCAGCATCAGTTGTCCCGGGGCGATACCACCGGCACAACTGATACAGTCGGTATTTCCGTCTGTCAGAATATACGGCTTGTCTGAAATCTGGATATGCGGATACAAACGGGAGAATTGCTGTGCTGCCGGCCCCTGCATACACACCGTTCCGCGGTTAAGTAGCCTGGCCTGCGCCAGTAAATGGCTGCCGCCGCCGATACCGGCAAATACCGTTTGTTGTCGGTACAGCGTCTGTAACCACCAGCAGAGTAACGGGTAATTTTCCTGCCACAGTTGCTGACCGGCGATCACAAAAAGATTGGCCGGTACTTCATACTGATAGTCTGCGCTCGGCAGAATTAAACCATTACTGGCGGATACCGGCGCGGCAGAATTACCCAGCAGATGCCACTGATAACACTCCCGGCCCAGTACCCGGTTTGCCAGCCGTAACGGATCAATCGCCGCCTGCAGCGACGCCATGGAATAACCGGGTAAAAGCAGAAAGGTCAGCCGGTAACGGCCATCGGGTTCAGGACGCAACATAAGAACATCCCCGTTCAGGCCTGGTCTTTACGCTGGCGAATCTCAGCAAATACCTCAGCAGGCGGTTTACCCGGCATATCCAGCTGAGCCTGCAAACCGGGTATATCAGCCCGCATGAAAGGGTTGGTCTGGCGTTCCTGCAAAACACTGGAGGGTAAGGTCGGTAAACCCTGTTCGCGCAATTGCTCAACCGTCTGACAACGCGCCTGCAATAGCTGATTATCCGGCTCCAGCGCCGCTGCAAACCGGGCATTACTCAGGGTATATTCGTGACCGCAATAAACCGCGGTTTCATCCGGCAGCTCACGTAAACGCCGGATGCTTTGCCACATCTGTTCAGCGGTGCCTTCAAACAGGCGGCCACAGCCCATGGAGAACAGGGTATCGCCGACAAACACCGCCTGCAGTTCAGGGGACCAGTAACAAACATGTCCCAGCGTGTGTCCCGGCGTGGCAAGCACCTGCACACTGATTCGGCCCAGCTGCAGCACATCACCATCATCTACAGACTGGTCAATACCGGGAATCACATCCTGATTCAAAACAGGGCCGATAACCTCACACTTATAGCGCTGCTTAAGGGCGTCGTGGCCATCAATATGATCCCAGTGATGATGGGTGGTCAGAATGTAGTCCAGCTGCCAGCCACGCGTTTCCAGTTCCGCTTCAATCACCTGGGCATCCGGGGTATCGATCACCGCGGTAATATTATTTTCAGCATCATGTATCAGGCAGCAATAGTTATCCTGCAGGCAGGGTAACTGCACAATTTCGGCATTCAGCATAGTCAGGGTCCGTCATGTAATTTTTATTATGGTGTTACAGATCTAATTTCAGGCGGGGTGTCCGTGCCCGGGAGCAGCACACCATCAGCACGTTTTGCTCGGCTTTTTCCGCATCGTTAAGCACACTGTCACGGTGGTCCGCTTCCCCTTCCAGCAAATCCACTTCGCAACTGCCGCACAGGCCTTCCTTGCACATGGTCTCAATCTCATGACCGGCCGCCTGTAACACTTCAAGAATTGTCTGGGATTCACCTACCTGCAGCATTTCACCGCTGCTGGCGATCTCAATCTCAAATGCTTCGCTGACCGCATCTTCCGCCACCGGCGCCGCACTGAAACGTTCAAAACTCACCTCGATGTCCGGCAAGGGGGCTGCAGCATCCAAAATGGCCTGCAACAGCCCTTCTGAACCGCAGGTATACACGCGGGTAGGCTGGTTCTGCAGGCTAAACAACGCGCTTAAATCCAACCGTTTCGCCGCATCGCCGTAGCTGTAATGAAATTCCACAGCACTGCCAAACGTCTCTTCCAGCCAGTGACGAAACGCTGCCTGTTCAGGGGTTCTGCACAGGTAATGCAAAGTAAAAGGTTTGCCGGCGGCCTGCAGCTGCAGCGCCATTAGCATGATGGGAGTAATACCGATCCCGCCGGCAATCAGCAGATAATTATCGCCGCTCATGTCCAGCTCGAAATGGTTACGCGGCCCATGGATTTTAAGTTCATCCCCGGCTTGCAGTTGCCGGTGCATATAGTCCGAACCGCCCCGGCCATCCGGCTCGTGCAGCACAGCAATACGGTAGTAATGGCGCTCTGCAGGATCACTGCACAGGGAATACTGACGGATCAGGTCATTGCCCAGTAAAACATCGATATGGGCACCGGCGGTGAAAGCCGGCAGTTCAGTGCCATCGATGGCCTCAAGGGTATAGGCGCGGATCTGACCAGCGACATCCTCTACCGCCGTGATACGGGTTGTGATTGGCTGAGAAGACATTCTTCACCTCCGGGCAGCCGGTATCCGTAGCATGTGTGCCACCAGCTGACATATATTCTTTTTGATGAAATTAAGGACGGGGAGCACAGCCGGTGCTCCCCGTAACCGTTCAGGCCGGTGCGGTATTACCCGCCCGCAGCCTGACCGGCAGGTGCTTACATATCTTCCGGGTCGATACCCGGTACTTCAGTAATACCCAGCTGCTGCTTCCAGTCCACCGGATACACTGCGTAGAAGATCACACATTTCTCGTCGCATTCGTACTTAACATCCATACCTTTTGGCATGTACAGCACGTCACCTGGCGCACACTGGTACGGTTCGCCGTCGGCGATCAGACGGAAGTTACCTTCCTTCACAAAGATGATTTCATCAACTTCCAGATTCCATGGCACAGACACGTTGTTCAGGAAGTTAACACCACCGGCCATGCTTTCGCTGACCTTGGTATTCACCCAGGGTTTGATATAGGTGCCACCCGGCTCCAGCTCGACCAGACGGTGTTCGATATCTGAAAACTTAAATAACGTTGGTGTAGGCATAACAGTTATCCTTTTTTGGATTTATTGGTTGGATTCAGTTGTGGTACTTAACTGTATTAAGACGTCTGAACTCAGCGGTTTACCGGCTCGTTCAGCTCGATGACGTAACCGTTCGGATCTTCCACGAAGCCCAGCATGCGGGTGCCGTGATTCATCGGCTTGGCCGGGCTGCGGATGGTTACCCCTTCAGATTCCAGATACGCCATGGCATCCACCACAGAATCGACGTTAAACGCCAGGTGGCCATAGGCATTGCCTTTGTCGTAATCGGTTTCCTGATCCCAGTTGTAGGTCAGTTCCAGTGTGGTCGTTACGTTTTCAGGGCCGAAACCCACGAATACATTGGTAAAACGGCCGGCCGGATAGTCGGTATTACGCAGTACTTCCATGCCGAGAATCCGGCAATAGAAATCAAGAGATTTTTCCAGATCACGCACCCGGATCATGGTGTGATCTAAACGGAATTTATTGGCTTGAGACATCATTCACCCCACTCAAAAACCACAGGCAGCCATCCTGCCTGTGCAGATAAAATGGCCGGAGATAATGGCCTCCGGCCCGGTAATAATTATTCGCTTAACGCGCTGACAACCTGCTCCTGGAAGTTACGCACACTGCGCTCCCAGTGAGGAGAAAGAACACCGCCGGTCTGGGCAACCTGAGACTTACGGCCTTCCTGTAAGCGGATGCACATTTCGTGGTCTTCAATGTGTACATCCACCCACAGTTTCTTAAGTTTCTCAGCCGCTTCGGCATCCAGCTCGGTGCCGTCGGTCATATAAATCGCCCGGCGCTGCAGGGTTTTATCCGGCCCCAGCGGTACATTCAGGTGAACCCCCATCTGATCCGGGAAATAACGGCCAAAGACAAAGTTAGGGAACAGGGTCAGGTAACGGGAACTCACCGCCAGAGTATTGCCGCTGCCATCGCCCCCTTCATCGCTGTCATCCAGATCAACAGCACTGCCCTGGCAGTGACCGTCATCCACAATGTAGTGGTCAACCAATGGCTGATCAGTGGTAGACGCGTGCACAAACTGCACGTGGTAAGGCTCAATGAAGTTCTCCATCAGGAACTTCCAGTTGGTATCCACAACCCCCAGATCAATCACGCCAACCAGTTTGGCCTGATCAAAATCCATGCCCTGTAAACGGTTCTTCACCGGGGCAATAAAGTCTTCAAACGGCTGGGCATCACCGCTGATATTGACGAAGATCCAGTCGTACCAAACCTCGCAGCGCACCGGTGTCAGGCCATGTTCTTTGGCATCGAAACCTTCAGGTACAGACTTAGGATCGTCACCGCCAAAATAAGGGGTGGTACGCAGCTCACCGTCCAGACCGTAAGCCCAGGCGTGGTACGGGCACTTCAGCATGCGGCCAACGTTCATAGGCTCATCCACCAGCTTCAGGCAGCGGTGACGGCAGACGTTATGGAAAGCATTAATCTGATTATCGCGGTTACGGACCAGCAGCACCGGGCTGTCGCCCACATTCACCGGCATCGCGTCGCCGGCATTGGCCATTTCATGGGCAAAGCCCACTAACACCCAGTTATTTGGAAACAGACGGGCTTTTTCTTCCGCCCAAAAGGCTTCACCGGTATAGGCTTCCGGTGGCAGACCGCGTTTTACTTCACCCGGCTCATTGAAGGCTTCCAGGCTGGCGCTGGCCAGATCAGTTGCAATCAGGGACATGATTGTTTTCTCCGAACATTATTGTCGTTATATCGGGGCGCTGCAGTGTGCCTGATGCAACGGGCTGCAGACGCGTCATAAGGTCTGGTCAGGCACAGTTGCAACGCTGCAGCAATGCCCTAGCTGGCGGATAAAAATCTATCAGGGAGGTAACACACAGGCCCAATTCAAATACCACACAGGTCATGAGCCTGACTCATGAGCAGGCAGGAATCCGCGTTCAGGGCAGGACAACCACAGGACAAAAACCTTTTAATTTCAGATAAATAGAGAAAACCATGCCGGGCTGATGCCGGTGACCGTAACGCCGGATACACTTGTCTGTTCCGGACAAAAAAAGCCGTTATCCGGGTGTTATTAGATAGCCTCATACCCTGTGTGAAATTTGCATTGGGCGAGGCTTTCAGCCCTTGTTAGGTTGTTAGTTCTGGTCAGTCGTAGCTGGCGAAACCGGAACCAACTGAGCACTGCACAGCAGTGTTTCAGGATGATCCTCTTTATCTCACTACAACAATAAAAGAGCGGCATCAGGCCTCAGGGTACTACCACCCAGTCGCCCGCGCCGGGAGAGATTATGAACAACAAAAACAACAATACAGGCATTGCCGAGTCGGGGCTGTTCTCCGGCATCAATCCTTCTATGGGGATTCTGGCAAAAGGTATGGTCGTTGCATTTCTGGTGTTTACCATCATGAATGTTGACTATGCCGGTGGGGTTTATGCCGACATCAAAAACTGGATTCAGACCACCCTCAACTGGTATTACGTCAGTCTGATCAGCGTGTTCTTTTTCCTAAGTATCTGGCTGACCACCGGCAAGATGGGCAGCTTAAGACTGGGTGCTGACGATGAACGCCCGGCTTTCAGTTTCTTCTCCTGGTTCGCCATGCTGTTTGGCGCAGGCATGGGTATTGCCATGCTGTTCTGGAGCATTGCTGAACCAATCTTCCACTTTCAGGGTAACCCCTTCATGACCATGGCCGGTGTTGAAGCCGGCAGCGCAGAAGCAGCTCAGATCGCCATGCGCATATCCTTTTTCCACTGGGGCTTCCACGGCTGGGCAATTTACGCCGTCGCCGGCTTAGCCATGGCCTACTTTGCCTTCCGCAAAGGCCTGCCGCTGACCATCCGCTCAGCGCTCTACCCGATCCTTGGGGATAAAATCTACGGACCAACAGGCCACGCAGTTGATCTGCTGGGCGTCTTCGCCACCATCTTCGGTGTAGCAACGTCTCTGGGCCTGGGTGTTTCTCAGATGAACGCCGGCCTTAACTACCTGTTTGGCATGGAAATTTCTGTCATTAATCAGGTTATTCTGATTGCGGTTATTTCAGTAGCTGCAACCTTCTCCGCGGTGTCCGGCGTTGCCAAGGGCATCCGGATTCTCAGCGAACTGAATATTAAGCTGACTGCCATTCTGTTCCTGTTCTTCCTGTTTGCCGGACCAACCGTCTTCCTGCTGGGTTTCTATGTCACCAGCGTTGGTGACTACCTGTGGAACATGATTCCGATGGGTTTCTGGACTGATCCTAATCCAGAAAGCCAGTGGCAGGGTTGGTGGACCGTCTTCTACTGGGGCTGGTACATCTCCTGGGCACCGTTTGTGGGCATGTTCATTGCGCGTATTTCCCGTGGCCGTACTGTCCGTGAATTCCTCTTAGGGGTCATTCTGGTACCGTGTCTGGTGAGCTTCCTGTGGCTGTCACTGTTTGGCGGCACAGCACTGCATATGGAGCTTTACGGCGACGGCGGCATTGTTGCGGCGGTTAACGACAACCTGACCACTGCACTGTATGTCACGCTGGAAGCACTGAACATCGAATGGGCGACCTGGGCCATGGCGGCACTGGCAACCCTGATGATCCTGACCTGGTTCGTCACCTCTGCGGATTCCGGCACACTGGTCATCTGCACCCTGCTGTCCATGGGCAGTGAAAACCCGCCGCACAAATTCCGGGTGATCTGGGGTCTGGGTGTTGGTGCTGTAGCCGCGGTACTCTTGCTGGCCGGCGGGCTTAAAGCCCTGCAGGCAGCGTCTATTGCTGCTGCCCTGCCGTTCTCCATCGTGATGATCATGATGATTATCGGCCTGCTCAGCTCCATGCTGACCGATTCAGACTATGTGCCTTCCCAACAGGCGGCACCTTCTGAGCCGGACAGCCTCAGCCTGAAGAAACCGGCTCAGGCTGGCTGATCTGTCAGGCAAGAAAAAAGGGCTACTGAGTAGCCCTTTTTTATTACATGGTATTGCTCAGCCAGTGAACAAAATCCCGGACCTTGGCAATGTTTAAGCGATCTTCCGGGACGATCAGATAGTAAGAATAACTGTCCAGGCTTTGCTCAAACGGGCATACCAGTTTGCCTTCTGCAATGTCATCCCGGATCAGCTCCGGGCACACCAGCGCAAAACCCTGCTTCTCAATCGCCGCCTGCTGACGGACATTGGTATCGCTGTAATATTCATTGCGCAGCGGCACCAGACCATCCACCCCGGCCAGCTGTAACCACTCCTGCCAACTGGTGACATCGGTTTCATGCAACAGTGCAAAGCGCTGCAGCAACTGCGGATCAGTGGGGTCATCGATGCCTTCCAGCAAAGAAGGATGGCACGCAGGCGTCAGGTTACCGGCCACAATCATGCGGGCATTCGCCGGCACTTCCGCCAGATGCAGCCACTCGATGGATACATGAATATCAGCATTGGAGAAATCCGCCGGTTCATTGCTGTGGAAAAAGCGGAAGTCATAACTGAAGTCCGCCGCCCGCAGCCGCGATGACAGCCACTTCAGGGCAAAATGCGAGCGTACTGAAATGCCCACAGGGGTTAACGCCAGACTGGCCTTTAAGCTGCTCACACCGCGGCGTAACAGTGCCATAGAGGCGGACAAATCCTTATACAGGATCTCTCCTTCCTCGGTCAGGGCAATCCCCACACCGGAGCGGTCCAGCAACTTGGTATTAAAGTATTCTTCCAGATTACGGATCTGGTGACTGATGGCCGACTGAGTCACGTTCAGTTCTTCGGCAGCCTTAGTAAAGCTTTTGTTACGGGTCACCGCTTCAAAAACCAACAGGGACTTAAACGGTAGCAGCATGATTCCTCACCCTTCAGACTGTGCCGGAGGGTGTTAGTTGCCCCTCCGGAATCTGCACGCCAGCAACCGGGCATCATCCTTTTTGGCCGGATGATGATCCCAACTCTGAATCTTCAGATAGCAGCACAGATTTTCTGTTTATTTTTATAATTAGAGGCACGTTTTATACGACTGCCTGTACGTCCTTCCCGGATCATAAAGAAAGCCCTTTAGCAGCACAATCCATATCCGGCACGCATTCTCAGCAGCGATTTCCAAACCGCAACATTCACTCTTTACGCAACACAGGCAGCATCCGGGCTGAGCCTGAACACCGGCCCGTTAGCGACGGTGAATCCAGCTAATACCCCATGAGATCTTTGATTTTTCAGCACCGCTATCTGCAGGTAATTTGTGCGTTTTTTCAGAGGCACAGGCCATGCAAAACAATAAATATACCGCCGACCTGATCCTGTTACTGGTGGCAGCCGTGTGGGGATTCTCCCTGGTTGCACAAAGTATGGGGCTGGATTATCTGGGACCGTTTGGCTTTAACGCCGGACGCTTTTTACTGGGTGCGCTGGTACTGATCCCCGTCTGCCTGCTCTGGCAACGGGGGACGGTCAGTAACTGGCCAGCGATGCTGACCGGCAGTGTTGCCGCCGGCTTTATTCTGTTCATGGGGGCCTCGCTACAACAGGCAGGCCTGCAATACACCACCGCCGGGAACGCCGGCTTCATTACCAGCATGTACATCGTCTTTGTACCGGTATTCGGCCTGGTTCTGGCCCATAAAACCGGCATCAACACCTGGCTGGGGGCTGCCGTCGCCGTCGCCGGTCTGTACCTGTTAAGCATAGGCGAAGACTTCACCATCAACCCGGGGGATGCTCTGGTGTTACTGGGGGCTGCCTTCTGGGCCGGACACGTGCTGATCATCTCCCGGCTGGCGCAACAGCTGAATAATCTGATGTTATCTTTACTGCAGTTTATCTTTTGCGGCCTGCTGTGCGCGCTGCTGGCTGCTTTCTTTGAAGCAGATACCTTCAGCGGCACCAATATGCTGGCGGCCTGGCAGCCGCTGCTGTTTGCCGGCGTTCTAACGGTTGGAATTGGTCATACGTTACAGGTGGTGGGTCAGCGCTCGGCGCCGGCTTCCCACGCGGCAATCATTATGAGCCTGGAAGCGGTATTCGCAGCACTTGGTGGCTGGCTATGGCTGAATGAACACCTGGATACCCGCCAGTTTACCGGCTGTGCGCTGATGCTTGCCGGAGTATTACTGTCACAGTTTCCGTTGTCCCGCCGCAGTAAAACTGTTCCTACTCAGGCCGAAAACGCCTGACGGCAAAGCCAGTCTAAAAAGCCCGTCTAAAAAGCCAGCCCCGATAAGGAGCAGCAAAAGCTGCTCTTTTCTTTCCTTCTGCTGTCAGTCAGCCCTTTCCCGACGGTTCCAACGCTTAAGCACATCCGCCTCAAACTGGCCGTTGATCGACAGGCCACAGCTACATTTCACAAAATAATAGGTGCCGTATCCGTTCTGGAATCCGGCACTGCAAGTCACTTCACTGCCGCAACACGGACAGGGCAGCACCTTCTGCCCCAGGGTTTCATCTGTACTCATGATCAGGTTCCTGATTTAACCGCTAAATATCATGAGCTTAATCCCCGGCAATCCCGGCTATCAGCACCAGTCAGCTCAGCAACAGGTACCAGTTCAGCCGTCATTTTTGACTGATTCAGACACCGCTGACGCCTTCAGTCATCCCGCTCAGCAAAATACGCCACCAGGCGGTCGAGCATAACCCTTAACGCAGCAGGCTGGTGCTTGCGGGAATGATAGACGCCATAAATATTCAGGGTTTGCGGTTCGTATTCCGGCAGCAGCTGAATCAGCCGGCCACTGCGGATATGTTCAGTCACCGCATGCGAGGGCTGCAGGGCAATGCCCACATCATTCAGCGCAGCGCCCAGCACCACCATCGAATCATTGGCGCTGAAATTACCCCGTACAGCCACGGAACAGGGCTCGCCATTAAGAGAGCAGGACCAGAGACTGTTTCCAAAATATGAATAGGTCAGGCAATTGTGCTGACTAAGATCCTGCAGGGTAACCGGCGTGCCGTGCGCCTTCAGATAGGCAGGGGTGGCACAAATCACCGAACGGCATATGCCCAGCGGCCGGGCAATCAGATTCGGATCAATCTCCTGGCTGATACGGATTGCCAGATCAATCCGCTCTGCCACCAGATCAACCACCTCACCACTGATATGAAAATCCACCGAGGTTTGCGGGTAGTCTTGCAGATACTGCTTAATCAGCGGCGCCAGCACGTCCTGCGCGAGATACTGGGAACAACTGATACGCACCAGCCCCCGAGGGCCACTCAGGTCAGAATCGCTCAGGGTGGGTAAACAGTCCGCAATGCTCAGCAATTGCCGGCAATGCTGCAAAGCAGCCTCCCCTGCTGAGGTCAGGCTCAGTCGGCGGGTTGAACGGTGCAACAGCCGGCTTCCCGACCAGCTTTCCATCTCACTCAAATATCGGGTAATCATCGACCGGGACATATCCAGCCGCTCACCGGCAGCCGCCATGGTGCCCTGCTCAACAATGGTGACAAATACTTTTGCCGCAGTTATCCGGTCCATCTCTGTACTCCCCTGAAAAAGTTTCAGACATACCGGAAAACAGAATTATTCACCCGATATACGCAACAATTATTGCCGTTTTAGCGGGTATTTCAATCGATAAAGGAAACATAAGCTAACAGAAAACCTGTTAATACAGATTCGGAGACACACATGACGAACACAAATAAAACATTCAGCCGCCGTCGGATGATGGCGTTTATCGGCGCCACAGTGCTAGGCATCGCCGGCCTGAGTGGCTGCACCACACCAACCAAAGCAACGTCTGCAGCCCTGACTGTTGATGTGTATAACCCGAAAGAAACCGCGATCTTCCCCGCCAGTTCAAGCATCATCAGCGGCCCGAGCGAAGCGATTCTGGTTGACGCTCAGTTCCAGAAAAATGATGCCCAGAAACTGGTTGATATGCTGCAGGCCGGCGGTAAAACCCTGAAAGCGGTCTACATCAGTCACGGTGACCCGGACTTTTATTTTGGACTGGATGTTATCCGGGCCAACTTTCCGGATGTAAAGGTCTACGCCAGCCCGAAAACCCGCGCCTACATTGCCGGCAGCATGGAGCCTAAACTGGCTTACTGGGGCCCGATCCTCAAAGACAACGCCCCTGCTGAACTGATACTGCCGGATCTGCTGCCGGGTAACAGCCTGACAGTCGACGGTAAAAAAGTAGAGATCATTGGCCTGAACGGTCCGGATCCGAAACACACCTTCGTCTGGGTGCCTTCTGCGAAAACCGTTACCGGCGGTGTAATTGTCTATGAAAATCAGCACGTCTGGATGGCTGACAACCAGACACCGGAATCCCGCCGTCAGTGGCTGCAGACGCTGGAAAGCATCAAAGCCCTGCAACCGGATACCGTTGTACCTGGCCACTATCTGGAGAATCCCCGTCTGGATACACGCTCTGTCGACTTCACCCGTGACTACGTGCTGGCATTTGAAGCACAGGCTGCACAGGCAAAAGATGCGGCAGACCTGCGCGAGCGCATGATCAAGCTGTATCCTGACTTCCCGCAGGATGTTGGCCTGGATATCAGCACCAAGGTGATGATGGGCGAAATGAAGTGGCCTCAGTAACCACCAGCTATCTTTGATACACCCGCTCTCAAACACCCAAAGAGCCCGGCACCTGCCGGGCTTTTTTGTGTCCTTCTGTCAAAAAAGCACTTTCTTCATTGGGTATACAAAATAAAAACCCTGTAAGCCTTTATTTTTAAATAACTAAGCAAGAAATATAAAAAGCATAAAAAGCGACAAAAAGAACAATAAACAACAAAAATGTGCACAATCTGAAATTTATATTGTAGACAGTATTTTTTGCAGGGTTTATCTTAGCGATAACTGATATGCCCGCACAGGCGGATCAGAAAAGGAATACAACAATAAAAATACAGGTGCATAACAATGGCAAACAAAGACGCTGCGCACAGCGATCTGGTCTTCGGACTGGATGATAAACCCGGCTTTTCCGTATCAACCTTCGCCGCACTGCAACACGTGCTGGCCAGTTTTATCGGCATCATCACCCCGACTCTGATCGTCGGCGGCGTACTGGGATTAGGCAGCGAAGTGCCTTATCTGGTGAGTATGGCGCTGATCGTTTCCGGCATCGGTACCTTCATTCAGGCACGGCGTATCGGCCCGATCGGTTCCGGCCTGTTATGTGTACAGGGCACCAGCTTCGCCTTTCTCAGTTCTATTCTGGCGGCCGGTTTCATCGTCAAAGGCAACGGCGGCGGGCCGGATGAAATCTTATCCACAATCTTCGGTGTCTGTTTTCTGGCAGCCTTTGTGGAAATCTTCCTCAGCCGCTTTATCGATAAGCTCAAACGCATCATTACCCCGGTCGTCACCGGTACCATCATTACCCTGATCGGCCTTTCCCTGATTAAAGTCTCTATGACCGACATTGCCGGCGGCTTTGGCGCCCCGGACCTGGGTGCACCGGTCAATCTGGCACTGGCAGGGCTGGTACTGATCACCATCGTCATCTTTAACCGTTTTCAGATTCACATGTTACGCCTGAGCGCAGTGATCATCGGCCTTTCAGTAGGGTTTGTGGTGGCATGGTCAATCGGTAAAGTGGACTTCAGTAGCCTGAGCAATGTCTCGCTGATCGCCATTCCGGTTCCGTTTAAATACGGCTTCAGCTTTGATTTTGCCGCCTTCCTGCCCATCGCAATCATCTATCTGATTACCGCACTGGAAACCACCGGCGACCTGACCGCCAACAGCATGGTCTCGAAGCAACCGGTCAAAGGGCCTGTTTATATCAACCGTATTAAAGGCGGCGTACTGGCAGACGGTGTTAACTCCGCCATTGCCTCTACCCTGAACAGCTTGCCGATGACCACCTTCAGCCAGAACAACGGCGTAATCCAACTCACTGGAGTGGCCAGCCGTCATGTGGCGATATTCATCGCCGGTATTCTGGTACTGCTGGGGCTGTTCCCGGTGATTGGCGGCGTACTGCAGCAAATGCCGAAACCGGTACTGGGTGGTGCAACGCTGATCATGTTCGGAACCGTGGCAATGGCCGGGGTTAAGATCATCGCCGAAGCGGGTCTGAACCGCCGCAACATGCTGATCACCGCGATCTCCATCGGCCTGGGTTTAGGCGTTGCCTCGGTGCCGGAAGTGCTGTCGGCCATGCCAAAGGAGCTGAAGAACATCATTGGCTCACCGCTGACCATCGGTGCCCTGTCGGCGATTATTCTTAACTTCATTCTACCGCTGAAAGCCGATGAAGCCAGCAACAGCCAGACTGAAAGCAACAGCCAGGCTGAAAACAACAACCTGACTGCTGAAGATAAAACCGCCTGAGGAAAACCCGAATAACAGAGAGTAGCAATTTGCCAACAAAATCAGGCAAAATAGGCAACAATCTCCTGTCAGTTTAGTCTACAACCGGCAGGAGATATGTATTACAGGCACGAATGCCTTTTCGTGCCTTCCAATGGCAGTCACACACGCCCAATCCCTGCCACATCAAAATTTCAGGCGCTATTCGCATATATTTGTGAGACAAACTTCTGAGGAGATTATTTTGTCTGACGCCTTAAGAATCTGGATCAAGCATCCACTGGCCACCCTTGACGCAAACGCTGCCGGCGGCATCGTTGTTCAGGGCACGACCATCGCTGAACTCATTCCTGCCGGCGGCCAGCCCGCTGCACCGGTTGATGAAGTTTTCGACGCCAGCCAGCATGTCATGCTGCCGGGGCTAATCAATGCCCACCATCATTTCTATCAGACCCTGACCCGAGCCTTTCCTGCGGCACTGAATAAATCATTATTCAGCTGGCTAAAAAGCCTGTATCCGGTATGGGCCAAGCTCGGGGAAGAGATGATCGAAATTTCCACCCAGGTGGCCCTGGCTGAACTCTTACTGTCTGGCTGTACCACCGCCAGCGATCACCATTACCTGTTTCCCAAAGGGCTGGAAAACGCCATTGATATTCAGATGGCACAGGCCGCTAAACTTGGGGTACGGGTGCACCTGACCCGCGGCTCAATGAGCCTGGGTGAAGATGACGGTGGCCTGCCACCACAAACCACTGTCCAGACCGAAGACGCCATTCTGGCAGACAGCGAACGGCTGATTCAGCAGTATCATCAGCCACAGGCAGGCGCTATGAGCCGGGTTGCCCTGGCCCCCTGCTCACCGTTCTCGGTCAGTGAAGACTTGATGAAAGCCAGTGCTGAACTGGCCGCCAAACATGATGTCCGCCTGCATACGCATTTAGCGGAAACCCACGACGAAACCGACTTCTGTATTCAGATGTTCGGCCTGC
Organism: Aliamphritea spongicola; assembly: GCF_017051665.1. NCBI lineage: Bacteria > Pseudomonadati > Pseudomonadota > Gammaproteobacteria > Oceanospirillales > Oceanospirillaceae > Aliamphritea > Aliamphritea spongicola. Next base: position 219,217 of record NZ_JAFIDL010000005.1, on the reverse strand, counting down.
GCCCGGTGGATTACCTGGAAAAAGTCGGCTGGCTGACTGACCGGGTATGGCTCGCCCACGGGATTCACTTTAATGATGCCGAGATCGCCCGGCTGGGTGCCGCCGGCACAGGCATTTGTCACTGCCCGTCGTCCAATATGCTGCTGGCGTCCGGCCAGTGCCGCACGCTGGAACTGGAAGCCGCTGGCAGCCCGGTGGGGCTTGGGGTAGACGGCTCTGCCTCAAACGACGGCTCGAATATGATCCAGGAAGTCCGCCAGGCATTCCTGCTGCAGCGGCTGCGTTATCCTGCTTCAGAAGTTACACACCAGAAAGCCATCAACTGGGCCACCGAAGGCTCTGCTCGCTGTTTAGGCCGGGACGATATCGGCAAACTGGAAGTAGGCAAACAGGCGGACTTCGGCCTGTATAAACTGGATGAACTGCGCTTCGCCGGTGCCGGTGACCCTCTCGCTGCACTGGTACTCTGCGGCGCCCAGCAGGCAGATCAGGTAATGGTTGCCGGTCAGTGGCGGGTCACCGACGGGCAGATTAACAGTCTGGACCTGAATGACCTGATCCATCGTCAGAAGCAGCTGGCACAGAAACTCGCCTCCCTGTAAAACGCAAAAAGCCAGCGAACAACCGCTGGCTTTTTTCTTTCAGCACAGGAAACTACCCCTGAATAATTTACACAAGACCATCCACCGCCCTCCGCTACGAAGGCACAAAATTCCCCTCTGTGCCGCCGAGCATCGCAACTGACAAAAGACCAGCCCGATAAACTGTTTGAGAACGCCTAGCGGGGCACAGGAAACTACCCCTCAATTAATTTACACAAGACCATCCACCGCCCCCGCTACGGAGGCACAAGATTCCCCTCTGTAACGCCGAGCATCGCAACTGACAAAAGACCAGCCCGATAAACTGTTTGAGAGCGCGTAGCGGGGCACAGGAAACTACCCCTCAATTAATTTATACAGGACCATCCACCGCCCCCCGCTACGGAGGCACAAGATTCCCCTCTGTGATGCCGAGCATCGCAACTGACAAAAGACCAGCCTGATAAATTGTTTGAGAGCGCGTAGCGGTCGAGTTTTTATCAGGCCTTTTGATCAGTGAGAAGCACAGGGAATCCGGCGTAGCCGGACGAACAGCGGGGCCGCGTTTAGATTCTTAAGACTTTTGCGCGGTTCCAAAAGTCTTGAGTCGCGTAAGCGAAACAGATCATCACATGTACATATTCATACAGAAATAGAAAGGACATCGGAACTATCAGATCGCGTTCAACAAAGTATATAGCCCTGAAGCCCGTCGCTCTGCAAAACGCAAAAAGCCAGCGGATAACCGCTGGCTTTTTCTTTCAGCACAGAAAGCTACACAGCAACTTATGCCGCGATGATGCCACCATCCTTACGCTGTACAACCATGATGGTTGAACGGGGTTTGCTGTTACCGCCTGCCGGGAAGTGGGAAGGCTTGTCCTTCTCACCCGGATGCTGCACACCGATAAACACCGTACGCTGGTCCGGGCTGAACGTCAGGCCGGTCAGTTCACTGGCGATCGGGCCTGTGGCGAAACGGCGCACTTCACCGGTTTCAGGATCAGCCACCAGTACCTGATTATTACCCATGCCCGCATAAGACTCCATATTCGAGTATTTACCGTCGGTCATGATCCACAGGCGACCGGCCTGATCAAAGCCAAGTCCGTCCGGGCTGTTGAACATGTTTTCATCGTTAATGTTGGCGGAACCGGCATAGAAATCTTTGTGGATCGTCGGGTTACCGGCCACCAGGAAAAGATCCCAGTCGAAAGTTGTCGCGCTGTTATCACCACCGGCTTCACGCCAGCGAACAATCTGACCGTACTTATTTTCTGCCCGCGGGTTCGGTCCGCCAACCGGCTGACCCGGCTTAACGCCCCGCTCGGAGTTATTGGTCAGGGTGCAGCAAACAGTTTTAGTTTGCGGATGCACTGCCACCCACTCAGGACGGTCCATGGTGGTTGCGCCCACAACAGTGGCCGCTTCACGGGCATAGATCAGCACTTCAGCCTGGCTGTTAAAGCCGTTACTGCTGTCCAGACCATTCTTACCGTACGTCAGTTCCAGCCACTGACCTTTACCTTTCACGTCGCCTTCAGCGGCATCGAAACGGGCCACGTACAGAGTGCCGTCTTCCAGCAGGTTACGGTTAGCAGCATTGTTACCCGGCTGATACTTGTTGGCGGAAACAAACTTATAGATGTGCTCACCGCGCTCATCATCGCCCATGTACACAACCACATGGCCGTTATCCGCCACTGTTACCGCAGCATTTTCATGTTTGATACGGCCCAGCGCAGTACGCTTCAACGGAGTGGATGTCGGGTCCATCGGATCGATTTCAACCACCCAGCCATGGCGGTGCGGTTCGTTCGGCTCTTTGGTCATGTCGAACCGGTCATCAAACTTATACCACTGATAGCCGCGGTCTTTGGCTTTCAGGCCATAACGCTTCTGATGCTGATCCAGTTCAACACCTTCTCCCGGCGCAGCAAAATAACCGTTAAAGTTTTCTTCACAGGTCAGGTAAGTGCCCCACGGGGTTTCACCGTTGGCGCAGTTGTTAAAGGTACCCAGCACCTTGGTGCCGCTGGCATCTGCGCCGGTTTTCATCAGGTCATGGCCCGCGGCAGGCCCGGTCAGCTGCATTTCGGTATAGGCGGTAATCCGGCGGTTGTAGTCCGAATCAGACACATAGTCCCAGCCATCAGCGGTGCGTTTGATTTCAAATACAGACACACCGTGTGCAGCCTGGGCTTTTTTCACATCATCAGCGGTCATCGCCTGACCTTTATGATCAAACAACAGCTTGTAATTGGTGTATTCGTTGTTCACCGCCAGCAGAGCACGGTCTTCGGTCAGAGGGAAGAAGCTCATGCCGTCGGTGTTATCGCCAAACTGCCCTGCCTGGGCACTGGCTGGCTGCTGGCCGTTTTCATTAAACGCCGGCGCACCTTTCAGTATCGGATCACCCCATGAAATCAGCGGACGGGCCACATAGCCTTCCGGTACCACAAAGGTATCAGCGGTGCTGGTTGCTACCTTGGTAAAGCCCAGCAGCTTACTTTCCGGCTGCGTGCTGGCTGCCACCGCCTGTGCAACAGGGTTAGCCGCAAGGAACATGCCCATCGCTGTGGCACCGCCCTGTAAGAAACGACGGCGGCTGACGCCGGCATCAACAATCTTGCTGAAATCCGATTCCTGATTTTTCATTGTTCTGGCCTTAATACATGTCATAAGTGGTTTTAGGTGGCCCAGCCTAAAACCCGCGAATGACAGTTTAATGACTGAAATGTAACAGTTTATTGTCACACCGGCAGGGGGCAGAAAAGAACGACAGTCGCAACTGGCGCTTACGGGGACTTAACTTCGCAACCTTTAAGTACCAACTGACAGATCAGGTCCGCCGCGGCCTGATAGTCTTCTTCTTCGAGCTGGTCTTTACCGGTTACCCGGGTAATCTGCCAGTCAAAGTCAGCATAGGTCTGAGTGGAAGCCCAGATAGTGAAAAGCAGGTGTTGCGGGTCTACCGGTGCCATCAGCCCGCGGTCAATCCAATCCTGAATACGGGCACTGCTCTGGCGGGTCTGCTGCAGCATCTGCTCTGCAATCTCAGGCGGCAGATGCGGCGCCCCGTGCATGATTTCACTGGCAAATACCTTAGACGCATACGGCTGCTGCTGGGAAATTTTTACCTTGGCACGGATATACTCCGTCAGGGCAACCCGGGGGTCATCGTGCTCATAAAAAGGGTCCGATGCCGCCAGTAAAGGCTCGATTACACTTTCCAGCACACTGCTGTACAGGTTCTGCTTGGTTTTAAAATAGTAATAAATATTCGCTTTGGGAACGCCGGCCAGCTCACCGATATCCACTGTTTTTGCCGCCGCGAAACCCTGCTCAGCAAACACTTTACTGGCAGCTCTGATGATCAGTTCCCGGTTACGTTCTCTTATCTTTGCCATACAGCTGTCAGGCCCTCTCCCAGCGTAGCTTATTGATAATCCGAATATTCTCTGAACAGGCATGGTAGCACCCGCGTGGCACAGCGCTCAAGCTGCCCGCTTCTCACCTGACGGAATACTGGCCGCCACCTACACTTACAGTAACAGGGCAATAACTCTGACCGTCAACACAGCCGTTCACGATGTGAAACAGCATTTCTTGACTTCAAAGTCAGCTTTTACTTAAATTGAATGTATACAATCCATTCTCAGAATAAATACAACAACAGAGGAGCCTGCCTTGATACAGTTCCTGCTTAATGACGAGCTCAGGTCGGAAGACAATCTCGATCCCAATACCACCGTGCTGAAATACCTGCGTGAACAGCTGGGTAAAACCGGTACCAAGGAAGGCTGCGCCTCCGGAGACTGCGGTGCCTGCACCGTTGTACTGGGGGAGTTACACAACGGCGGCATGCGCTATAAAAGCATCAACTCATGCCTGACATTTGTATCCGGTCTGAACGGCAAACAACTGATCACCGTTGAAGATCTGAAGCATGCCGGTGAACTTCACCCTGCCCAGCAGGCCATGGTGGACTGCCACGGTTCCCAATGCGGTTTCTGCACCCCTGGCTTTGTCATGTCGATGTTTGCCCTGGGTAAAAACGTTGCCGCGAAAAATGCCGCTGAACCGGATAAGCACGATATTCATGAAGCACTGGCAGGCAATCTGTGTCGCTGCACCGGTTACCGCCCGATTGAAGATGCCGCTGCCAGCATGGCGCAGCAACCGGACCAGTTCGACAAGCATCAGGCCCGCACTATTCAGCGTTTACAAAAGATCGCCAGCCAGCAGGCTGAACAGAGCACAGAACTGCAAGGGGCCGGCCGTAAAGCATTTAACCCCCGCACGATCAGCGAACTGGCAACCCTTCTGGAAGAAAATCCAACCGCCAAACTGCTTGCCGGCGGCACAGATCTGGCCTTAGAAGTCACCCAGTTTCACCGGGATATCGACACCCTGATTTATGTGGGAGAAGTCTCCGAACTGCAGCGAATCACGACCACAGATGAATTCCTTGAATTGGGTGCCGGTGCCTCGCTGACCGACTGTTACGCCAGCCTGACCGCTGAATACCCGGACTTCGGTGCTCTGCTACAGCGCTTTGCATCCCTGCAGATCCGTAATCAGGGAACCCTTGGCGGCAACATTGGTAATGCGTCCCCCATCGGGGATTCACCACCGGCCCTGATTGCGCTGAACGCACAGATCGTACTGCGTAAAGGTGATCAGACCCGCACCCTGCCGCTGGAAGAGTATTTCCTCAGCTATAAGGTTACCGTGCAACAGCCGGGTGAGTTCATTGAGAAAGTACTGGTACCCCGTGCCGGCAGCAACCAGACCTTCCGCAGCTATAAAATATCCAAGCGTCTGGATGATGATATTTCGGCGGTACTCGGTTGCTTCAACCTGACCATCGAAAACGGCGTCATCAGTCAGGCCCGGGTTGCCTTTGGCGGCATGGCGGCCATTCCGATGCGCGCCCGACAGTGCGAACAGGTACTGGAAGGAGCGGACTGGAACAAGCACACCATCAGCCTGGCAAAAGCAGCACTGGCAGAAGACTTCCAGCCGATCTCCGACTTCCGGGCATCAAAGGAATACCGCCTGCTGACCGCAGCAAACATGCTCACCCGCCTGTTTGTTGAACTTGAATCCCCTGCTGTAGAAACCCGGGTAACTGCATATGTCTAATCATCACCAACCAACACTTACTCAAGAACAGTTGCTGCAGCAGGCTAAACAGGACCTGACCACCGGTGTTGGCCGCAGCGTTAAACACGAAAGCGCCGCCAAGCAGGTCACCGGTGAAGCGGTATATATCGATGACCGGCTGGAGTTTCCGAACCAGTTGCATGTATACGCCCGTCTGTCAGATGTGGCCCATGCCCGCATCACCAACATTGATGTCAGCCCCTGTTACGACATTCCCGGTGTAACCATCGCGATCACCGCGGCAGATGTTCCCGGCCAGTTAGATATCGGCCCGGTACTGCCCGGCGACCCGTTACTGGCGCAGGACACCATCGAATTTTACGGCCAGCCACTGCTGGCGGTCGGTGCCTGTGATCTGGAAACCGCCCGTAAAGCAGCGATGGCAGCCATTGTGGAATATGAAACGCTGGATGCAGTCCTGTCAGTAGAAGATGCTCTGGAAAAAGAGTTTTACGTCAGCGAACCCCACCAGCATAAGCGTGGTGATTCAGCATCAGCACTGGCCAGCGCCAAACACCGTTTAGAGGGTGCTGTGCATATCGGTGGCCAGGAACATTTCTATCTGGAGACCCAGGTTTCTTCGGTAATCCCCACAGAAGATGGCGGCATGATCGTTTATACCTCCACCCAGAACCCCACTGAAGTGCAGAAACTGGTGGCCGAAGTACTGGGCGTGTCTTTTAACAAGGTACAGATCGATATGCGCCGTATGGGCGGTGGCTTTGGCGGTAAAGAAACCCAGGCAGCAGGCCCGGCCTGTATTGCAGCAGTGATCGCCAGCCTGACCGGACGCCCGGCGAAAATGCGCCTGCCGCGGATGGAAGACATGATGATGACCGGTAAACGGCATCCGTTCTTCAACCAGTATCAGGTAGGCTACGATGATGACGGCCGGATTCAGGGTTATGAAATGCAGCTGGCCGGTAACTGCGGCTACTCGCCGGATCTGTCCAACTCCATCGTCGACCGGGCCATGTTCCACAGTGACAACGGCTACTACCTGGGTGATGCCACCATTACCGGTTACCGCTGTAAAACCCATACGGCGTCCAATACCGCCTACCGGGGTTTCGGTGGTCCGCAGGGGCTGATCATGCCGGAAATTGTGTTGGATGAAATCGCCCGTAACCTGGGCAAAGACCCGCTGGAAATCCGTAAACTGAACCTTTACGGCGACGAAGGCCGTAATGTCACCCACTACTACCAGACCGTGGAAGACAATCAGTTACCGGAAATGCTCGCGGAGCTGGAAGCCAGCAGTGATTATCAGAAGCGTCGTCAGGAAATCCGTGAGTACAACGCCACAAGCCCAATCCTGAAGAAAGGTCTGGCGCTGACCCCGGTTAAATTCGGTATATCCTTCACCGCAACCTTCCTGAACCAGGCCGGTGCGCTGATCCACATTTACACCGACGGCAGCATCCACCTGAACCACGGTGGTACCGAAATGGGTCAGGGCCTGAACACCAAGGTGGCCCAGATCGTCGCCGAAGAATTCCAGGTGGACTTCGACACCATTCACATCAGTGCCACCAATACTGACAAGGTACCGAACACCTCTCCAACAGCGGCCTCTTCCGGGGCGGACCTGAACGGTAAGGCAGCTCAGAATGCCGCACAAACCATCAAACAGCGGCTGATCGAATTTGCCGCCCGTCATTATGACGTGACCGAAGAGGATGTGTGCTTTAAGAACAATCTGGTACAGATTCGCGATACCCTGGTGCCATTTGCTGAGTTTATTCAGCTGGCCTACTTCCATCAGGTATCGCTGTCCAGCACCGGCTTCTACCGTACGCCGAAAATCTATTACGACCGTGATCAGGCCCGTGGCCGGCCGTTCTATTACTTCGCCTATGGTGCCGCCTGCTCTGAAGTGGTGATCGACACTCTGACCGGCGAGTACAAAATCCTGCGTGCCGACATCCTTCACGATGTCGGTGCATCCCTGAACCCGGCCATCGATATCGGTCAGGTTGAAGGGGCATACGTGCAGGGTGCCGGCTGGCTGACCACCGAGGAATTGGTGTGGAATGAACAGGGTCGCCTGATGACCTCCGGTCCGGCCAGTTACAAGATTCCGGCCATTGCTGATGCGCCGGTGGACTTCCGGGTAAAACTGGTGGAAAACCGCAAGAATCAGGAAGACACCGTATTCCATTCCAAAGCCGTGGGTGAACCGCCGTTTATGCTGGGGATCTCTGTGTTCTGTGCCATTAAAGATGCAATTGCCAGCCTGGCAGATTACCGCCGCAGCCCGCAACTGGATGCGCCGGCAACCCCGGAGCGGGTACTGTGGGCTGTACAGGCGATGCAAAACCAACACCGGACAAGCCAGGGGGCGGCAGCAACTGCCACCCAACCGGCAAGTGAGCATGAGTATGAGTCATAAATGGATTCACGCCCTCGCTGAACTGGATAGCCAGGGCACCCCGGGCATTCTGATTACCGTCATTGAAGAACGCGGCTCCACGCCGCGTAACGCCGGGGCCAAAATGGTGGTGACCACTGACGCCCAGTTCGACACCATCGGCGGCGGCCATCTGGAATACAAGGTAATTAAACTGGCCCGGCAAATGTTGGAAGACAATCAGCATGAGCCACGTCTGGAACGCTTCTCTCTGGGGGCAAGTCTCGGCCAGTGCTGCGGCGGCGCTACCACGGTGTTACTGGAGCCGATGGGTACCGACGTCAAAGAAATCGCTGTGTTCGGCGCCGGGCATGTCGGTCAGGCGCTGATTCCGGTGCTGGCCAGCCTGCCCTGCCGGATTCGCTGGATCGATCAGCGGGAAGAGATCTTTCCTGAACATATCCCCCAGGGGGTCACAAAGGTGGTCAATGAATTCCCCGTGGACGAAGTGGAAGACCTGCCGGCCAACAGCTATTTCATCGTGATGACCCATAACCATCAGCTGGATCAGCAACTGAGTGAGAAAATTCTCGCCAGAGATGACTTCAGCTACTTCGGTCTGATCGGCTCGGCCACTAAGCGGAAAAAGTTTGAACACCGCCTGACCGCCAAAGGTTTCAGCCGCGAGCAGCTGGATAAGATGACCTGTCCGATGGGTATCCCCGAAGTGAAAGGCAAACTGCCTGTCGAAATTGCAGTGGCGGTTGCAGCTGAATTCATCGCCCTATATAACCGGAACTTCGGGGCGAGTGCCAAGCCGGGCAGTAAAGAAAGAACCAGCACTGATCAACCATTGAAAAAAGTCGTCAGCCGTCTGGCAGTCTGATAACACACATTAAGAGACCTAACATGACTACAAACAGCCATGCATATCGCGCTGCCCTGATCCACAGCATTGCCGACCCGGCCAAAGTGGGCACCGAAGCCTCCTATGAATACTTTGAAGACGGCCTGCTGATCGTCCGCGACGGCAAAGTTCAGGCCGCCGGCGACGCTCAGGCCCTGCTGGCAGACCTGCCACCGGGCACCCCGGTAACAGAATACGAGAATGCCCTGCTCTGCCCGGGCTTTATCGATACCCATATTCATTATCCACAGACCGGTATGATCGCCTCTTACGGCGAACAGCTGCTGGACTGGCTGAATAACTATACCTTCCCGACGGAGCAGCACTTCAGTGATCCTGAACACGCTGGCAAGGTTGCAGATATTTTCCTCGATGAACTGACCCGCAACGGTACCACCACCGCACTGGTCTTCGGCACTGTTCACCCGGAATCCGTGGATGCGTTTTTCAGCAAAGCGGAACAGCGCAACCTGAGAATGATCGCCGGTAAGGTAATGATGGACCGCAATGCCCCGGACTACCTGACCGATACCGCACAGTCCAGCTATGAAGACAGCAAAGCCCTGATCGAACGCTGGCACGGTAAAGGCCGCCTGCATTATGCGGTTACGCCGCGCTTTGCCCCGACCAGCAGTGACGAACAACTCACAATGGCCGGACAACTGCTGAAGGAATACCCGGACCTGTATATGCATACCCACCTGTCAGAAAACAAACAGGAAATCGAATGGGTAAAAGAGCTGTTCCCGGAACGCAGCGGCTATCTGGATGTTTACGATCATCATGAACTGCTGGGTAAGCGCTCAGTCTTTGCCCACGGGGTTCACCTGTGCGACAGCGAATGCCAGCGGCTGGCGGAAACGGAATCAGCCATTGCCTTCTGCCCGACCTCCAACCTGTTTCTGGGCAGCGGCCTGTTCGACTTACCAAAACTGGAAGCAGAAAACGTAAAGGTCGGTCTGGGCACTGATGTCGGGGCAGGCACCAGCTTCTCAATTTTGCAGACGCTGAACGAAGCTTACAAAATCATGCAACTGCAGGGTGAGAAGCTTAATCCGTTCAAGTCGCTGTATCTGGCCACGCTGGGCGGCGCAGAAGCCCTCTGCCTGGAAGACAAAATCGGCAGCTTTGCCACCGGTAACGAAGCGGACTTCGTGGTGCTGGACTACAATTCCACACCGCTGATGGAATACCGCATGCAACAGGCCAGCAGCATTGAAGAACGCCTGTTTGTGATGATGATGCTGGGGGATGACCGGGCTATCCGGGAAACCTTCGCCATGGGTAACTCCGTTTACCGGCGCTGATAAACGCTGCTTAACAGCCTTACTTAACAGCCGGTAGCCACCGGCTGTTTGCTGCTTTTCCCCTTCATACGCAATCTCACCAGCACTGCTTTACCGGTGCTTTCTCATACCCATTTCCATAGGGCTCATGCAGGTTTTCTTTTCTGTCTGTCATCGACATTCAATGTGGAGAAACGGCGAAGTTCCCCATAATGCCACCCTATTCTCTCGACAGTTCAGAACAGATTCCGCACACTCGGTATTTCTAGCGTGCCACAGTTTGCAGTCGTCAGCCGCTAAATTACTTACGGGTCGTTCGCAGCCAGGATAATAACTGTGTCAGTAGCTGAACTATACATGGAGTCTCGCAACCCGCAGGCCAGCCGACAGCAAGGGCTTTTCCCATGCTGGCTGACAGCTGCCGTTTTGATATTGCTGATCTTCACCGGCAATGTACTGGCCAGCAGTCATGGCCCCCACCTCTTTGAGCTTCAGCCAGAGATGGATAGCGAGGTCATGACCCCGTACATGCAGGTACTGGAAGATCCGGACAGTACACTGAGCTTTGCTGACGTTCAGAAGCCTTACTGGCAAAACAGATTTTCACATATCCACAACAATCAGACCGCCCACGGCGTTTCCAGCTCGGCCTGGTGGATCCGTATTGATGTCGCCAACAACAGCGATGAAAATGTCGACTGGATATTGGAAGCCCTGCATAACATCACCGATTACATAGATGTTTATCAGCTCGATGCCTCCGGCAATGTCAGCGCCCAGCAACTGGGGGATCATCGCCCCTACGCGATTAACAATCTACCCAGCGAGTCATTCTCTTTTCCGCTGAATACGCCGGCTGGTGAACAGCAAACCATCTATCTGCGGTTTAACTTTGAGCACGCCGGCGTCATCAACCTGTATCTGGAGGCATCCACCCCTGAAGCCTATGTTCAGAAACAGCATATACAGGGCATCTGGCTGGGGATCTTTCTGGGAGCCGCCATTCTGGTGATGGTGTATACCCTGTTCCTGATGCTGTCGATCCGTGAAAAGCCGTACTTCTGGTACCTGCTCTATGCCAGTGCCGCCGTCGTCATGTATCTGGCACTGAGCGGACTGGGTTACCGGTATATATGGGGCTTCACCCCCACCCTTGCGGATGCTATTCCGCACTTTGCCATTGTGGCCTTTTACAGCCTCGCGATTCAGTTTTCCCGCAGCTTTCTGGACACAGACAAGCAGGCCCCCCAACTGGACGCCCTACTGCTGCTTCTGCTGGGGGTAACCGCTTTCAGTGGCATATTACTGATCATAAACATCCGGGAGCTCGCCCTTAATCTGCTGATGCTCACCGGCCTCGCGCTGGGATTATTCCCTGCCATCGGGATTTACCTGTGGAGTAAAGGACAGCATCAGGCACGGGGCTATACCCTGGCGTGGAGCATCTGGTCCATTACCGTCATCTGCGGCATTCTGCGCTTTCAGGGCATTATCCCCACCAGTAACTTTGCCATCGGCGCCACCCGCTTCGGCATGATTCTGGAAACCATTCTGCTGGCATTCGCCCTGGTAGACAGGGTGAATATTCTGCGCAAGGAAAAACTCGCCGCAGAAGAACGGGAGCGACTCGCTGCCCAGCAGGCCACCGATCAGCTGGAAAGCAAAGTCAGAGAACGGACCCGGGAGCTGGAGCTGGCACGCCAGCATGCCGAAAAACTGGCTAGTCTGGACTCACTGTCCGGGCTACTCAACCGGCGGGCATTCTTCCAGCAGGGCAATACTGAAGTTCACCGGGCACAGCGTTACGATCAGGCACTCGCCGTCATGATGCTGGATATCGACCACTTCAAACAGATCAACGATCAGCATGGCCATGCCGCAGGTGACCGGGTCATCAGCACTGTCGCGGGCATTCTCAACGAAGTACTCCGGGAATCGGATATCAAGGCCCGCATCGGCGGTGAAGAATTTGCCGTGGTACTGGTGCAAACACCGCGCAACAAGGCGTTACACCTGGCGGAGCGCATCCGGGATGAGATTCAGAATACGCCGATCGGCAGTCAGGGAATGACTGTGAATATCACCGCCAGTTTCGGCATTGCCGAACTGACTGATGACGCCAATGGAGCCACCACACTGGATCAGTTACTGGCCCGGGCAGATAAAGCGCTTTACTGGGGTAAGAATAACGGCCGTAACCGGGTGACAGGCTATACAGCACCTGCCACCGCAACGGAAGAAGACCTGCTCTGAAGTGTGTTCTCTGTTTACTGACAGCAGCTCAGCTGCTGCCGGTTACTTGTCGCTGACAACGTCGGCAAAGATTGCCCGCAGATCATCCGATGATACTTCGTCATCCAGCTTAAGCTTGTTTTCAATATGATCCAGATGGTGCTGCATGAGTTGCAGCGCCAGCGGCTTATTGCGCTGCCGGATGGCTTCGATCAGCTCAAAATGCTCATCATACGAACAATGCGATGTAGAACCGCTTTCATACTGAGCGATGATCAGTGAACACTGGGATACCAGGCTACGCTGGAAACTCAGTAACGGCGGGTTATCGGCCATTTCAGCCAGTTGCAGATGGAACTCACCGGACAAACGGATTCCCGCGCCCCGGTCACCTTTGGCCACACAGGCCTGCTCTTCAGTCACCAGCTGTTTCAGCGCTTCGATCTGAGCATCCTGTGCATTATCCACCACCAGTTCAGTGATCGCCTTTTCCACCACCCGACGGGCAAAGACGATCTGCCGGGCTTCTTCAATGCTCGGACAGGCAACAATGGCACCTTTATTTGGCCGCAGATTCACTACCTGCTCATGGCCTAAACGGGATAATGCCCGGCGCACAATGGTCCGGCTGACGCCAAAAATTTCACCCAGTGACTCTTCATTTAACTTGGTTCCCGGTACCAGACGCTGCTCCAGAATGGCATCAAAGATATGTGCATAGACAATCTCATCCTGGGTTTTTCCCGCTTTCCGGGATTTTTTAACCGCACTTTTTACCGAATTTCCGTTCGGGGTTTGTGGAGAAATCTGTGTCATAAAATCTGCTGTATCTGAACCAAAATATAAAAGAGATTGTTCTGCTGAGTGGCTGCTTACAGGTTGGGAAAAGCATCTCAAGTCAGCATTCTTTCGCCTGTTTGTTTCCGGGAACTGCTTAACTTTCAGGCAATTATCCGCCCATCACAAGCGCCGGTCACAGGCATCATCTGAACCGAAAATAGTACACAAAAGCGACTGTTCTGTACACATGGAGCCCTGCTCAGGATCAATGCCTGCTGCATTAGCAAGGCGACAGATTCCGGGAAATTTCAGCACATGAAAAAGAAAAACCTGACCCGAGAGTTGATTTTTTTGTATACAATCTTACTATTAAATCCAGTACACAAGTTGTACCGCATGCCAAAGTTGCTGCACAACGGGCGCCATTTATAAAAATAATTCGTGGCTCTCTAACCTGAGGAGTAAGTTGTGGAAAATATTCAGCAAGACCAGCAAGCACTGAGAGAAGAACGCGGTTTACTCGACCGTTTTTTCCGCCTCAGTGAACACAAAACCAATATCAAGACCGAGCTTATCGCCGGTTTAACCACCTTTGTAACCATGGGTTACATCATCTTCGTTAACCCCAATATCATGTCTGATGCAGGCATGGATCACGGTGCCGTCTTTGTCGCCACCTGTATCGGCGCGGCAATCGCCTGTTTCCTGATGGGGCTTTACGCCAACTGGCCCGTCGGCCTTGCCCCCGGGATGGGGTTAAACGCCTTCTTCACCTACACCGTCGTTGCCGAAATGGGTTATGACTGGCAGGTAGCACTGGGGGCGGTATTCATTTCCGGCATACTGTTCGTCATCATGAGCTTCTATAAGATCCGGGAGTGGCTGCTGAACAGCATCCCCACGAGCCTGAAGTTCGCAATGACCGCCGGGGTCGGTTTATTCCTGGGCCTGATCGGTCTGAAAACCGCCGGTATCGTGGTGGACAACCAGGCAACCCTGTTATCCATGGGTACCTTCCTGGAGCCCTCTACATTACTGGCAGCAATCTGCTTCCTGATGATCTCAGTGCTGGCTTACCATAATGTCTTCGGTGCCGTATTAATCAGCATCCTGGCGGTAACCGGTATTGGTCTGACAATGGACCTGGTGCAGTACAACGGCATCGTGTCCGCACCGCCAAGCATTGCCCCTACCCTGATGGCACTGGATATCATGGGGGCACTGAACATCAGTATGGTCAGCATCATTCTTGCCTTCCTGTTCGTCAATATGTTCGACACCGCCGGCACCCTGATGGGCGTGGCAACCAAGGCAAACCTGATCCGTAAAGACGGTTACATTGAAAACCTGAGTAAAGCCCTGAAAGCAGACAGCAGCTCCAGCGCCATCGGTGCCCTGTTCGGTTGCCCGCCGGTAACCAGCTATGTGGAAAGTGCCTCCGGGGTTGCTGCCGGTGGCCGTACCGGTCTGACAGCCATCACCGTTGGCTGCCTGTTCCTGGCGGCAATGTTCCTGGCACCGCTGGCTGGTATGATCCCTGCGTATGCCACCGCCGGTGCACTGATCTACGTTGCCATGCTGATGATGACCGGCATGAAACAGATCAACTGGGATGACACGACTGATGCGATTCCGGCGATTGTTACCGTGATCATGATGCCGCTGACATTCTCGATTGCCAACGGTATCGCGATGGGCTTCATTACCTATACCGCTATGAAGCTGTTCACCGGTCGCCGTGATGAGATTTCCCTGAGCATCTATGTGCTGACAGCCATCTTTATCAGTAAATTTGTATTCCTTTAATAACAGGTACTCCGTGGGTGGGTGCGCCACTGCGCGGAGTTGTGCCCTCTGTTATTATCCGAATGGCCTGTGGCCGAAACCCTTGCCTTCCCCTGTGGAAGGCTTTTTTCGTTACTGTTTTAACAACAACCTGATTCATAACCGGAAGCATCCTGATGAACATCGAAACCTGGTTACTTTTTTGCTCGGCATCCATGCTGGTGATTCTGGTGCCCGGACCACTGTCCCTGCTGATGGTCGCTAACAGTATTAACTACGGTCTGTTACGCAGCGCGCCGGCCTTCGCAGGCGGAGTAAGTGCTTCCTTAATCCTGCTCACCGCATCGGCCACCGGCCTGGGTGCCCTGCTGCTGGCCTCTGAGAACCTCTTTACCGCGATTCGCTATGCCGGTGCAGCGTATCTGATTTATCTTGGCTATCAGGCCTGGCAGAGCGCCAGACGGGCCGAAAGTGCCGGTCCGCTAAAAAGCTCCCGACCAGGCTTCTCAGGTATGTTCTGGCGGGCCTTCAGCCTGGGTATCAGCAACCCAAAGGATATCCTGTTTTTCGTGGCATTCCTGCCCCAGTTCATTGACCCGGCCAGCGCCTTCCTGCCTCAGCTAATCACCATGATTGTCAGTTGGTGTGTACTGGATCTGATCTGCAAACTGTTTTATGGCGGCAGTGCGCAACTGGTGGCGCCATGGCTGCAAAAAAGCCGGGGCGTACAGATCTTCAACCGCATCACTGCAGGCATTTTTGTCACCGCCGGCGGTGCTGTCCTGCTGAAATAGTAACAACAGCCCGGACAACAAAAAACCGGCTAAAGAGCCGGTTTTTTGATTGCGAATAGATGTGAGATCAGCTGCCCCGGTAGGTTGAATAACTGTACGGTGAGATCAGCAGTGGCACATGATAGTGCTCATCTTCATCGGCAATACCGAAACGCAGCACTACCTCATCCAGGAATGCGGGCTCCGGTAACGACAGGCCCTTACCCCGATAGTAGTCCCCCACCCGGAAAACCAGTTCGTACACACCGGCAACAAAGTCACTTCCGTCCAGAATCGGGCTGTCGCAGCGGCCGTCATCATTGGTATGACGTTCCGCCAGCAATGTCCGCTCACCATCAACACGGTACAGCGTGACCGGAATATCACTGCCCGGACAGCCATGTGCAGAATCCAGTACGTGGGTTGTTAAGTAGCCCATCGGGAATACCTCCTGTTTATAAGCAGCAGAGACGGATGCATTTCCGCTCTTACTAAGCCGTTAATGAATAGCTGAACTATAATACTTCTGAGACAAAAATAAACTTATTTTGTATACAATCAATATCATTTAATGTCTAATCAGCTGTTATATAAGCGCTTTATTAGTTGTTTCGAATGATGAAAAGCAAAGAGCCTGCTTATCTTTGCATATAAATCCAAAAATTGTATACAATGAATTCATTCTGACCTCAGGGTCAACTTGTTATTCAGTTTAATACAGAAGGAACGTCACCGTGAATCATGAATATCCCCGAGATCTGATCGGTTACGGTAATACCCCTCCTGACCCGCAATGGCCGGGGCAGGCACGCATCGCCGTATCCTTTGTTCTTAACTATGAAGAAGGGGGCGAACGCTGCCTGCTTCACGGTGATAATGAGTCCGAAGCTTTTCTGTCGGAACTGCCCGGCGCGGTGCCTTTTCCGGACGCCCGTCATATGAGTATGGAATCGGTATACGAATACGGCAGCCGTGCCGGTGTCTGGCGCATTCTTAAACTGTTCGCCAAACACAAAATTCCGCTGACTATATTTGCCGTCGCCATGGCTGCTCAGCGTTACCCTGAAGTTATTCAGGCCATGCATCAGGCAGGCCATGAAATCTGCAGCCACGGCTACCGCTGGATTGATTACCAGAAACTCAGCAAGGAAGAAGAACGGGAGCACCTGTATAAAGCCATTAACATCCTGCAGGACATCACCGGCCAGCGGCCGCAGGGCTGGTACACCGGCCGCAACAGCCCGAACACCCGGGACATTGTGATGGAGGAAGGCGGCTTCCTGTATGACAGCGATGCCTACGATGATGACCTGCCCTACTGGATCAACAATCAGGGTAAAGGCCACCTTGTCGTACCTTACACCCTGGACAGTAACGATATGCGCTTTGCTACCCAGCAGGGTTTCAACAGCGGTGAGCAGTTCTTCCAGTACCTGAAGGACAGCTTCGATACCCTTTACGAAGAAGGTGCAGAAGCGCCGAAGATGCTGTCTATCGGCCTGCACTGCCGGCTGATCGGCCGTCCGGGACGAATCGCCGCGCTGCGCCGCTTTATTGAATACGCCCAGTCCCACGAACGGGTCTGGTTTGCCCGCCGGGTGGACATTGCCCGCCACTGGCACGTAACTCACCCTTTTCAGGCCAACACTTAAACGGAAGCGATCTGCCATGACTCAGCAATTTCAGCACTGCACCCCGGGCCAGATGGACCGCGACACCTTCGTCAGCACCTTTGCGGATATCTATGAACATTCCCCGTGGGTCGCCGAGCAGACCTTTGATCAGGGCCTGCCGGAAGATGCCAACAGCATTGACCAGCTGCAGCAGCGGATGGCCGGTGTACTGTTATCCGCCAGTCAGGAAGCCCAGCTGGCGCTGATCAACGCTCACCCGGATCTGGCAGGCAAGGCAGCCATTGCCGGTGAGCTTACCGAAGCCTCCACCTCCGAGCAGGCCGGCGCAGGTATCAACGAATGTACCGCCGAAGAATTCAAGCGTTTCACCGAGCTGAACGATGCCTATAAAGCCCGTTTCAACTTTCCGTTCATCATGGCGGTTAAAGGCAGCAACCGGCACGAAATTCTGGCGGCTTTTGAAACCCGCATACACAACTCGCCGGAAACGGAGTTTTCCCGCGCACTGGAAGAAATTAACAAGATTGCCCTGTTCCGCCTCAGCGCGATGTAAGCCGGCCACAGCGACAATCATTTCAGCAGGACACAGACACAATGACTCAAGACTTTTTAAAATACATCAACCTGGCAGACGCCCGCCTGGGCAGTAAAGCGATCTACGTCACCGATGACTGGTTTGCCGACGTTAACCGCATGCTGCAACCTGAAGCGCCGGTCTGGAAAGAAGGTGTATTCGATGACAACGGTAAATGGATGGACGGCTGGGAATCCCGCCGTAAGCGTTTCGAGGGCTACGATTACACCATCATCCGTCTGGGTGTACCCGGCGTGATTAAAGGGGTGGACATTGATACCTGCCACTTTACCGGTAACTTTCCGCCATCAGCCTCACTGGAAGCCTGCTTCTGCCCGGACGGTGATCCATCAGATGCTCAACAGTGGCACGAAATTCTACCTGCGGTGAGCTTGCAGGGGAACAGCCAGCATCTGCACAGCATCAGTGATGACCGGCCGTGGACCCACCTGCGCTTTAACATCTATCCGGATGGCGGTGTTGCCCGCCTACGGGTATACGGCCTGCCGCACCGCGACTGGTCTGCCCAGAACGCTGATGAACAGGTTGATCTGGCCGCGTCACTGAACGGTGGCCGGGCACTGGCGTGCAGCGATGAGCACTTCGGCACCATGAGTAACATTCTTAACCCAGGCCGTGGCGTCAACATGGGTGATGGGTGGGAAACCGCCCGTCGCCGGACACCCGGCAATGACTGGGTGATTGTCGCACTGGGACACCCAGGGGAAATCGAGCGCATTGTGGTTGATACCCTGCACTTTAAGGGCAACTACCCGGACAGCTGCTCCATTCAGGCGGCCTTTGTAAAAGGCGGCACTGACGAGCAAATCGAAACCCAGAGCCTGTTCTGGAAAGAACTGCTGCCATCCCAAAAGCTGGAAATGCATCAGGAACATGAGTTCACGGAACAGATTGCCGCGCTGGGTCCGGTTACCCACGTACGCCTGAACATCTTCCCGGACGGCGGTGTCAGCCGGTTACGTTTATTCGGCAAGGTCACCAACACTGACCGATAAAGCCCGATAACAGGTTGCCAGACGCAGAGATGAAGCTCCCGCCTGGCAACCGGGCCAGCCCTGCCGGCATCAGCCACAGGGCGGCAACCACGAGGTGAATATGCTTACACTGAAACCACAACCCTTAACCGCCGAAGCTTTTGCACCGTACGGCGACGTGATTGAAACCCGGGACCGGGATTTCTTCATGATCAATAAGGGCAATACCCGGCGCTACCACCGTCTGGCGGAGGTCAGCCTGGGCAAGCAGGAAGATACAGCGATCATCAGTATCTTCACCACCAAGGCGTATCCGATGCCGATGCCCATCAGCATGCTGGAGCGTCACCCACTGGGCAGTCAGGCGTTTATCCCGCTGAACGGCGAGCCTTTTCTGATTGTGGTCGCGCCTCCCGGTGATACGCCTGAGATCAGCAAGATTCAGGCCTTCATTACCGATGGCCAGCAAGGCATTAACTACCACACTGGGGTTTGGCATCACCCGGTAATCAGCTGCGCCGCACAGGACAGCTTTCTGGTCATCGACCGGGCCGGTGAAGGCCATAACTGTGATGAACATGATTTTCCGGCAGACACTGCCATTGAGCTGCTACCGGCCTGACGCAGCTTCCGCTTGATAAAAGCGGTACGCCGGAACGTAAGTGCATAATAAAAATACTGGCAGGTTGAGAAACACCTGCAACTTAAGATGAGGAGTGAACGATGGATCCCCATATCATAGAGTGGTTGAACCTGGCGGTACGCTGGGTTCACATGATCACCGGCGTTGCCTGGATAGGTGCGTCCTTTTATTTTGTCTGGCTGGAGAACCATCTGGAACGCAGCAATCCCCGCGAAGGCTTGTCTGGCGATCTCTGGGCGATTCATGGCGGCGGGATTTATCATCTGGAAAAATACAAACTGGCGCCACCGCAAATGCCGGAAAAACTGCACTGGTTTAAATGGGAAGCCTATGCCACCTGGCTGTCCGGCGTTACCCTGCTGGCGGTGGTTTACTACCTGAACGCCAAGCTGTATCTGGTTGCCCCAGGTTCAGATTTAAGCTCTGCGGCGGCCATCGGTATCGGTGTTGCCAGCCTGGTTGTGGGCTGGTTCGTCTACGACCTGCTGTGTGACTCTCCGCTGGGTAAAAAGCCGGCATTATTAGGCGCGATCCTGTTCATTCTGCTGATCGCTGCCGCCTGGGGACTTTCACAGGTATTCAGCGGCCGTGGTGCCTTTATCCATGTGGGTGCCATCATCGGTACCATCATGGTCGGTAACGTATTCCGCATCATCATGCCGGCCCAGCGGGCACTGGTCAGCGCCATTGAAGCCGGTCAGGAACCGGACCCGGCCCTGCCAGCGAAAGGTCTGCTACGCTCACGCCACAACAACTACTTCACCCTGCCGGTGCTGTTTATCATGATCAGCAATCATTTCCCGAGCACCTACGGGCATGAATTTAACTGGCTGGTTCTGGCTGGCATTGCCGCTATCAGTGTCCTGGTACGCCACTACTTCAACACCCGTCACATGACCCAGAAATTTGCCTGGACCTTACCGGCCGGTGCACTGGGCATGATCTGTCTGGCCTTTGTGGTGGCCCCGAAACAGGCTGTACAGAACAGCCCGGCGGTCAGTGCACAGGTGGTGCATGAAATCATCAGCGAGCGCTGCAGTGTGTGTCACTCAGATACTCCAAGCTACCCGGGTTTCACCAGCCCGCCGGGCGGCTTCGTGCTGGATACCATTGAACAGATCTCGCAGAAATCTGCACAGATTAAAGCACAGGCCATCACCACCAAGGCCATGCCGTTAGGTAACATCACGCAGATGACTCAGGAAGAAAGGGATCAGATTGCCGCCTGGATAAGCGCCGGCAAGCCGGAATAAACCTGAAAAGAACATAACCAGAAGGCGATAGCCTGTTAGGGTGCTTCCGGCCGGAAGCACCTTTTTTTATGCGCGGTGTTTTTCTTTACTGAGGCTCAGCGAACCCCTGAAGCCAGCCTGGGAAGATTTTCAGTAACTTTTTGCTGCTGCGGCTGCCGTCCGACAGTCCAAGAAATGCCGCCCGACAGCTGGCCTGCATTGCCGGAGACATCCCCTTACTCCAGAGTGCACCGGGGTTAACCGCCTCAGTGACACCGACCAGTTGCAGATCATTATCCCGGCGCCATTTGTCCGCCAGTGGCGTGGCAATCACGGCGGCGAAAACATCTTTATGCAGTAGCAGAGACATCGCACCGACACTGGTGCGGGTATAGGTGATTCGGTCAGACTTATGCTCCACACCGACAGAGGCAAACAGATCCCGGGCCAGCAGATAACCGGTCACTGAGTCCGGCGATAAGAATGCAATCCGTACTCCGGACAGCGCCTGCAGATCCGGTACCGCCGTCGAACCTCTGACCAGTACACTGGCCGACAGCTCTGCACCGTTAAGCACCTGCAGATTCAGCAGCGGCCAGTAGTCAGACCCGAAGTCATGTTCAAGGGGGGCAAACACCAGCTGTGCGTTCAGGTTCTGCGGATATTCTGCCGCCGTTTCGATATCGCTCACCGGACAACCCTGCTGAGTCAGATAGCGGCTCAGGTTATGCAGCCTGCGCCCGGATATGGCACCGCCCTCTGCGGAACTGATAAACATTGTCAGTGGTTCGGCGGCAAACAGCCCGCCGGAATAACCGCTCAGGCTCAACAGCAGGCAGAATAAGGCATTCCTCATAACATCCCCCAATTCAAAACTCGGAAGTGAATCAGAATACTAAGTGAATACAGCGCCGGTACCCCTGCGCCAGATCAGGCAAAATCAATTATTCGGCTCAACTGCAAACCGTTCAGGCTTCCCCTGCCGGCAGATACGGACCGAAGGATAACCCCGGCTTGTCATTGTTGAGCAGCGGAATGCCCCAGCCTCTGGTGCATGTGGATAAACTCCCAGGGCGAGGCTTCAGAGCCCCGTTCCGACATCACCTCTATCAGCACCGGCCGGTCCGCCGCCAGAGCTTTTTCCAGCACTGGCTTAAGCGCTGCAGGCGAGTCCACCCGCCAGGCCTCTACGCCACAGCTTTCTGCCATCCGGACGAAATCCGGACTGGTGATTTCCGAACCGCTGAAACGGCCACCGTAACCCAGCAACTGATCACGGCGAACATTGGTATAGGTACTGTTATTGAATACCAGTGTCACCAGCGCGATATTATGTTCTGCGGCGGTAATCAGTTCCTGCGCCCCGAACATAAAGCCACCATCCCCGCAGACGGACACCACCGGCCGGTCCGGGTTCGCCACTTTTGCTCCCAGAGCCGTGGCAAATCCATACCCCAGATTGCCCTGATAGCCGCCTTCAATGAAGGAACGGGGCTGCAGTACCGGAAAACCGCCGATCCAGGTAGCAAATCCCATCTGTGAGACTTCCGGTACATAAATGCCGTCCCGGGGTAAAACCTGACGGATAACATTCAGATAGGATAATTGCGGCTGCACCTTCTGTATGGCTTGCCAGGCCACAGCCTTGGCAGTAGCAATATCATCCAGCCGTTTATGATCCGGTTCTGCAGCGGTTTCCAGCTGTTCCAGAATCAGCCGGCAGGCCTGAGCAGAGTCCGCCACTACAGCCTGATCGGGCTGGAAGATATCCATCTGTGCCGGATCAATATCGATCCGCAGCAATTTCGGACCGCCACTGGGCTTCTGCTCATATTGCATAAACTTGTTGGCCCAGTTGAGATAGGGCATTTCCAGCCGGCTGCCAATTCCGATCAGCAGATCCACCTCATCCCATAACTGACGGGCCGCCACCGGTGGCACCCCCAGCGGGTGATCTTCCGGCACGATGCCCCGCCCGCTGCGAAAGCCCCCCACCGGCGCCGTGATACGTTCAGCCAGCGCCAGCACTTCATCTGCGGCGTGCTGAGCCCCTGAACCACAAAGAATCATTGGCTTACGGGCCTGGCGGATTAACGCGGCAGCGGCGCTGATCTCTGCCGGATCAACGTCCGGTATAGTTGCAGTCAGCGGTTTTATTGTCTGCTGCGGATCACTGCCACCGGCCATGGTATCCCAGCACATTTCAACCGTAACCGGTCCGGGCCGGCCACTGCGTGCCAGCTGAAACGCCCGGTTTACTTCACTTGAAATGTCCGCCGGGCTGCCAATATGAATCGCATCTTTGATCAGTGTTTTTAAAGTACCGGTCTGGTCCTTCAGCTCGTGCAGATGGCCCCGGCCCTTGCCGAGAAACGAAGATGGAATCTGCCCGGTCAGCCCTACAATCGGGCTGCAGTTACTCATTGCCGTACACAACGCTGCGCTGGTGTTAAGAATGCCCGGCCCCGGCACCACGGAAAACACCCCGGTTTTGCCGGTGGACTTCGCATAGCCCATCGCCATGTAGGCCGCCGCCTGTTCATGACGGGGAACCACCAGCCGTAACGGCGATTTGTAAATACCGTCAAACAAAGGGTAAATCTGCGCGCCGGGAATACCGAAAACGGTTTCCGTTCCGTTGGCCACAACCGCATCAATAATCGCTTCGCCGGCTGTACGCTGCTGAGTCACTGCATCCACCTTATAGCTCCTCCCATGAAATCTTTGGCCGCATGCTATGACAGACATTTGCTATCAACAATTATAAAGAATATTGAATTGCTATAACGAAATCGTTATACATAGGTTTTCAGCGCAACGGCAGCATACGATGAACCACAAGCAGCTCCGCCACTTTCTGGCGGTTACCCGGGAAAGCAGCATTGCAGCAGCGGCACGGTCACTGGACATTGCCCAGCCGGCACTCAGTCTGAGCATTTCAAAACTGGAACATGAGCTGAAAACCCAGCTGTTTACACGCGGGACCCGGGGCGTTTGCCTGACCGAATCCGGACAGCTGTTTCACAATTACGCGCAGGAGGTCATACGGGGTGAAGAGCGTGTACTGGTGGACATTGCAGAGCTGGAAAGTAACCCTAAGGGCACTGTGGTGCTGGCGATGAATCAGGCCACCGATAATATTCTGGCCCTGCCCCTGACCCGGGCTGCAGCAAAACTGTATCCCGGTCTGGATCTGGATCTGCGCACCGGGTTGTCTTACGAAGTCACAGATATGCTGAAGAACGGTACGGCGGATATCGCCATTATCTACGAGGATGGCACCGACACTCCCGGCATACACAAAGAGTTGCTGATCCGCGAATCAATGTATTTTCTGAATCAGCGGCCGTCTTCCGGTGAAGGGGCTTTACCG
This sequence comes from Aliamphritea spongicola, assembly GCF_017051665.1. Taxonomy (NCBI): domain Bacteria; kingdom Pseudomonadati; phylum Pseudomonadota; class Gammaproteobacteria; order Oceanospirillales; family Oceanospirillaceae; genus Aliamphritea; species Aliamphritea spongicola. The sequence goes on along the minus strand of NZ_JAFIDL010000005.1, from coordinate 194,903 downwards.
GCAGACATCAGCTTTGCGGAAATGGCCAACTATGAAGTGGTCACCACTACCGGCAAGGAATCGCTGGCGTATATTCTGCAAAAAGTGGAAAACCAGACCGGCATCCGGCTCAAAAAACGCCGTCCTTACGGCCAGCTGATGACCAGCCTGCGCTTTGCCTGTGAAGGACACTGCCGGCTAATCCTGCCGTCTTCAGCGTTTTATCATCTGGAACCGGCACCGCTGCTGTGTGCCCAGAAAATTACTGAACCGGAAATCTACCGAGATGTATATATCGCCACCGATCCCAACCGCCCGGTACGCAATATCACCCTGAAACTGACCGAGCTGATCAGGCAGTGTACCCGTGAAGAATACGCCAGCGGCCGCTGGCGGGGTGTACTGAACAGCTGATCAGCAGACATCAGTCAGCTACTGTGGCATTCCTGCTTCAGCCCTCAGCCCAAGAATCCGGCCGACTGTACGGTTCCAGTTCGCCGCACATTCCGGACCGCAGCGGCTGGCCCAGCGAGGCAGGATCACATCCGCCGCGACCTGATCACGGATCACCAGATCAGACGCTGACGGTTCCACCAGCGTCATGCCGCCGGTTTCGCCTATCTCACAGGGGCCTGTGGATAAACAGGCCAGTGCGATGGCATCTTCCGTGGCGGTTTCCTGCCACATACGCTCAGTGAGGGTATCAATTTCCTGCTGCAGCAATGCTTTCTGAGCATCACTCAACAGGTTCCACTTGGTTTTGTTAATCGCCCCGAAGGCTAGCCCCCAACCTACTCTCAGGGTAAAACCGTGGGACGCCACCTTATACAGCTCGCCAGTGTATGCCGACATGGTGCCGGTAATCACACAGTCGAAGACACCTTTCTTCATCGCCTCAGGAACATCATGAAACGGTGCGCTGACCGGAATCGCTCCGACCCCTTCCACAAAATCCCCCAGAGTTGTTAGATACACCCGCACCCGTTTTCCGCGCAGGTCTTCAATGCTGTTTACCGGGCTGTTGCACCAGATCATCTGGCTGGGAAAGGGGTACAGCATCATCAGCTTGGCGTTGTATTTTTCCCCAAACGCCCGGGCCAGTGTGGGAAAGTAAGCATCCGCCACCTGCCTTTGCACCTTAATGTTCTGCACCAGAGAAGACAGGTCTGCCCCTTCGAATATCTCGCTTTCCGGTACCACATATCCAGGCAGGCCAAAGGCGAAGTCAAACACACCGTTTTTCACCAGCCGCATGATTTCATAGCCCCGCAGGCCCAGTTCTGTTTGGGGCTTTATTTCACCGATAATCTGGCCGTCTGAAACCTCAGCCATGTGCTGATTCCAGAACGGGCCTTCGTGCTTCTGGTAGTTGGTGAAATATCCCCAGGTACCGACGGCCTTGATAATAATAGTATCGGCAGCCAGCAACCGGCCGGCGAACAGCAGACAAGCCAGCAAGGGTAGCAGCAACAGTTTTGTGGATAATTTCATGCAGTAACAGCCTTTAATGCCAGAGCGCACTCCGGGTAAACATCAGATCACCTGAGTTACCCAGAGTAGCCATTATTGAACCGGTTAGCCATTGTCCGGCGAACGGTTTAACTGCTCATCAGGGTGGGCAAATAGAGCACAATCGACGGGAATACCGAAATCAATACAATCGCCATGGCAATCATAAAGAAGAACGGTAACGCCGCTTTCGCCACATAGAGAATGTTCTTCCCGGTCAGCGCCTGAATCACGAACAGGTTAAAGCCCACCGGCGGCGTAATCTGCGACATCTCCACCACCAGCACCAGGAAGATACCGAACCAGATCAGATCAATATTCGCCTGGGTGACCATCGGCAGAACCACGGAGGTGGTCAGCACGATCACTGAGATACCGTCGAGAAAACAGCCCAGCACGACGAAAAATACCGTCAGGCAGATAATCAGCTGCACTGTGGATAAGCCCTGCTCAGCAATCCAGCCTGCCAGTGCATTGGGAATGCCGATAAAGCCCATGGCCAGCGTCAGGAAATGCGCGCCGACTAAAATCAGCCCCAGCATGCAGGAGTTTTTCACCGCGCCTGCCACACTGTCGATAAAACCCTGCCAGCTGAAACTGCCCAGCAGCGCCGACAGCAACAGCGACCCCGCCACACCAAAAGCTGCCGCTTCCGTTGGCGTTGCCAGCCCCTGATAGATTGACCCCAGTACACCGCCAATCAGCATGATGATCGGTATCAGCTTGGTTAAAGACTGCAGTTTCTGCCGGGTCGTGTATTCCACGGAGTCTGCCACCTTTGCGGTACGGCCATTCATGATCGTCCAGCCAATGGTGAACGCCATGAACAGGCCGATCAGCACCATTCCCGGAAACACACCGGCCAGAAATAACCGGGCAATAGACACTTCCGCAGATACCCCATACACAATCAGAATAATCGATGGTGGAATCAGCAGCCCCAGTGTACCGGAACCCGCCAGCGTACCGATCGACATGGTATCGTCATAACCCCGCTTCGAAAGCTCTGGCAGAGTCATCCGGCCAATCGTAGCAGCGGTGGCTGCCGAAGAACCGGAAACGGCAGCAAAAATGCCACAGCTGAGAATGTTCACGTGCAGCAGTTTACCCGGCAATTTGGATAACAGCGGTGACAGCCCTTCGAACAGGTCCTGGGATAACCGGGTACGGAACAGAATCTCACCCATCCAGATAAACAACGGTAAAGCGGTCAGCGACCAACTGGTAACGGCACTCCAGGACGAAGTGCCCAGTAACAGCCCGATGCTGTCATTGCCGATCAGGCTCAGGCCAATCACCGACAGCCCGGTCAGTGTCAGCGCAACCCACACGCCACTGGTCAGCATCAGCAGCATGCAAACCACCAGAATAAACCCTGTTAATGTCATATCCATGGTTTACTCTCCCCCTTCCAGTGCCGCTTCATGGCTGATATACCCAGGGGTATGGCCCCGCAGCGCGGTTATAAAATTGTCTGCAACGGCGATCAGCAGAAACAGAGACCCCAGCGCCATTGGCATCTGTACCAGCCACAAGGGCATTACCAGATAGGTATCGGTAACATCGTCATACACCCAGGACTCATACACCGTATACAGGGTGTACCAGGTGGAATAGCCGACAATCAGTAAGCCGGCGCTGATGTTTACCAGTTCCAGCCAGCGGCGCGTATGGCCTCTCAGACGGGATAACAGAATGGTGACCCGGATGTGGCCACCGGCATTGAAGGTATAGGCCAGACCGAAAAAAATCGTTGCGGACAACAGCCAGCCGGCAAAATCTTCCGAAGAGGGAATAATGACACCGAAAAACCGGGCGACAATTTGCGCCAGAATGAGCAGCGTCATAATCACCAGACAGCTGCCTGATAAGATCGCAGACGCTAAATAAAAGTAATGTCTGAGTGTGTGCATATTATTATTTTTACCCGACTGCATTGGTCGGAAAACGCTGTACTTCAGCCTGCCTGAATAACAGACAATCAGCGTTTTCCGGGAACAGGTTTTAAAAACTGAACACTGTTCACCCACACCTCAGGTACAGGTGAACAGAGTGAAACGCCTTACAGGGCTTTGTAGCTGTCGAATACCGCCTGACCGGAAGCACCGGCTTCCTCAAGCCATTCGCTGATCATGGTGTCACCAATGGCGCGCAGCTCACTTTCCAATTGCGCACTCGGAGCAGCCACGGTCATGCCGTTATCCGCCAGTGTATTGGTGTGCTCTACAGCCAGTTTACGGCCCAGTGCCCAGCCGTTTTTTTCCGCATTGGCAGCCGCCGTCAGAATGACCTGCTGGGTGTCAGCATCCAGACGGTCAAACATTTTCTTGTTGGCAAATACCATGTTCTTCGGAATCCAGGCATGGATGGTGGTGAAGTTTGAAATGTAGTCCCAGCTCTGGCTGTTCACACCGGTACTCGGGGACGTCACCATGGCATCAATCGCATTGGTGGTGAATGCCTGTGCTACGTCGCTGAAAGGAATGTTTACCGGCGTAGTGCCCATTAAATCCGCCAGGCGGGAGGTGGTCGGGCTGTAAGAACGCATCTTCAGGCCGCTCAGATCCGCCAGGCTGTTTACCGCCTTATTGGAATACAGGTCCTGCGCCGGCCACGGTGAGGTGTACAGCAGAATCAGGTTTTCTTTTTCCAGCGCTTTGCTCAGAGCAGGCTTGGAAGCCTGATAGAGTTTTTCGGCACTGTCGAAATCTGTGGCCAGAAACGGGATGTTGTCCAGCTTGTAGATCGGATTGATGTTGCCCAGACGGCCAATGAATACTTCGCCGATCTGAACCTGACGGGTTTTAACCGCCCGGTGGATTTCCGGGTGTTTGATTAATGATCCGCCGGAATGAACATTGATGGTCAGCTTACCGCCGGACTTTTCGCTCACTTCTTCCGCAAAGCCGCGTGCAACCTGGGTCTGATGCGTGCCATCGCCATAAGGGGTTGGCATTTCCCAGCGGGTCTCGGCATAGCTGCCGGTTGCCGTGCCCAGGGATAATACCGATGCCAGCATTAACGCTGCTTTTTTGGTTACAGATTTCATTATTATTCTCCAAAGTTAAGGTTACTTAGCGATACCAATGGCATGTGCTGCCAATCCTTATCGCAAAGCCTGTACCAACTCTGAAAAATATTTTTTATCTGTTCAAAAACAAAAAGTTATCAAAAAACCAATATTGGATAAAACGCCCTGCTGAGTCACTTTTGACTCAGCATTCTCAGCGGCACTGAGTCACTTTTGACTCATCCCTCCAGAAACGTCTGCCGTTCCAGCCCGTACTTCTTCATCCGCAGGTATAGTTTCTTACGGGGAATCCCCAGCGCCGCTGCAGTTTGCTCCGCATGACCGTTATTCGCCTTCAGGGCCGCAAAAATCAGTTCCCGCTCATAACTGTCGACCAGCTCATCCAATGTGCCGTCGCCTGTTTCAGTGACGGGACCGGACTGTTCTATAGTCAGCCCCAGCGCCCAACGTTCCGCAGCATTCTGCAGTTCACGGACATTACCCGGCCAGCTCTGCATGCTGAGCTGTTGCAGTAACAGCGCCGGCACCGGGCGGGTGTCACGGCCAAAGCGCTGAGCGGCCCGGTCAACAAAGTGTGTAAAGAGTACAGGGATATCTTCTTTGCGCTGATCAAGGGAGGGGATCTCCAGGCTGGCCACATTCAGCCGGTAATAGAGATCTTCACGGAAATCACCGGCGTCACGCAGGTCCACCTTGGTGGCGGCCAGCACCCGGATATCCACTTCAATGTCCGCATTGCCCCCCAGGCGTTGCAGCACCCGTTCCTGCAATACCCGCAACAACCGGACCTGCAATGACGCAGGCATGCTTTCTATCTCATCCAGGAACAGAGTACCGCCGCTGGCATATTCGATTTTCCCGGTACGGCGCTTATGGGCACCGGTAAACGCACCGGCTTCGTGGCCGAACAGCTCACTTTCGATGACAGACTCAGTCAAGGCACCGCAGTTCAGGGCTACAAAGGGCTTTTTCGCCCTGGGGCTGAAGTCATGTAAACACCGGGCAACCACCTCTTTACCGGTACCGGTGGCGCCGTGAATTATCAGGTCAACATCCACCTGGGCCAGTTGCAGCACCATTTCCCGTAACCGGAGAATCGACGGCGTCTGACCCACCAGCCGTTTATCAATTTCATGCTGACCTTCAATCACCTTCCGCAGGCAGCGGTTCTCCAGCACCAGTTCACGTTTCTTCCAGGCACGCTGCACCGTGTTGAGATGATGCTGAGGATCATCAGTTTTCTCGAGAAAATCGTAAGCCCCCATCCGGATCGCCTGAATGGCAATGGCGATATCAGAATGGCCACTGAACATAATCACGGGGATTTCCCCATCAATGTTCAGCACCTGCTCCAGCACCTGCAAACCGTCCATAATGTCCATGCGCACATCACAGATAATCACGCCCTGCCAGGTACCGGAACACAGTGCCAGTGCGTCTTTGGGATTTTCAAAGGCAACCGCCTGATAGCCTTCCAGTTCCAGGGTCTGAATCATCGACTCCCGGACGATCTCTTCATCATCAATAACGATTACCTGACCATTGCTCATGGCAGTACTCATGAATGTTTTCTCCGGTATTCGGGTAACTGGATACAGAACGACGCCCCGTCTGAGGATGAGCTGTCCACACTCAGCTTGCCGCCAAAATTTTTCACAATGTTATAGGAAATGGACAGCCCCAGCCCCAGGTTTTGCCCCCGCCGCTTGGTGGTGAAGAACGGCTCGAAAATGTTTTCCCCCAGTTCACTGCTGATCCCTGGGCCGTTATCACGGACATAGATATCCAGCCGGTCGCCATTGTGTACACAGCTGATACTGATATGTTTTTCAGTCTGATCCCGGATCGCATCCAGCGCATTGGTCAGCAGGTTCAGCACCACCTGTTCCAGCTGAATCGGATCGGCATACACCTGATGCTGCAGGTTACCGAAGTCCACATCAATACGGGTCTGTTTACGGACTTCATCCCCTTCCAGCATCTGCAGGACGTTTTCCACCACTTGCTGCAGATTCACGGCCACAAAGTTATCCTGCTGCTGGCGGGCCAGCGACTTAAGCCGGGTGATAATCACCGTAGCCCGCCGGGTCAGGTTGGATATCTGATTGAGGTTTTTCTCGGTTTCATCCAGCCGGCCTGCCTGAATCAGCCGGACACCGTTATGGGAATAATGCCCGATAGCCGACAACGGCTGATTGATTTCATGGGCGATGCCCGCGGATAACTGCCCCAGCGCCGCCAGCTTACCGGCCTGCACCAGTTCTTCCTGCAATGTACTGAGCTGATCCCTGAAACTTAACAGTGAACGGGCCATGGTGCCGATTTCATCGTGGCCTTTCACTTGCACCCGGGTATCCAGATTGCCGTTAGCAATGCCGCGCATGCTGGTGTCCAGGCTGGTAATCCGTGCCACCATGTTACGCCCCACATACAGCCAGACAATCAGGATAGAAAACAGCAGACTTGCGGCCACCATCGACAACATCAGGATACGGCTGTTCTGGATGGTCGCCCGGGCATTTTCAGCTGAGCTTTTAGCCGCCGCTTCCGCCTTATTGGTTTGCACCGTCACCAGTTGGTTAAGGGCGCCAAGCTGCTCGCGGATCTGAGCCAGCAGGGCCTCGCCTTCCCCCAGCACACCCCGTTCCTGGCTGCGGATAGTAAACATGTTATTTTCGCCACGGGTCAGATAAACAATATTCACCACTGTCTGGCTCAGGGCCTGCACCCCGTGCAGTTTTTCCACCGCTTTAAGATCCAGCTGAATACGGCTGATCACTTCGTCCGAATGGGTCTGGGTAGCGATCAGGGAATTCAGATCCGGCAAATGCTGCGCCCGGTCCACCAGATTAATCAGCAGGTTTACGTCCGCCTTGATCCGGTAGAGCCGCTGTAAATCCGCATTGATCGTGCTGATAGCATCCCGGCCAAAATTATTCATGACAATCCAGGCATCAGGAAAGTCCTGATTAAACTGGCTGAAGAGGTTCTGCTGCACGTTATCTGTGAGGGTATTGATATCACTGAGAAAGCTCGAGGCCACCCAGCGCAGACGCTGATTTTCAGACTTTTTCTGCGCCTGTATCTGCAGTTTCTGGGCAACATTGGTATCCAGCTCAGCCAGCATTTTTTTCAGGGTGTCTATCTGGTCAAACAGTGCCTGCTGGGTCTGATGATCCCGGGTGGCGGCAGAAATCCGCGGTAACAGATCCGCCATAAGGGTGATATTCAGGTTTAATTCCCGTCGGATCTGCTGCCGGCTTGCTTCATCTTTAGCCGCCAGCAAGGTCGGGGAGATCAGGGTGATGGTCGTGCCCCGCGCCTTTAAATCCGCCATCAGGCTGAGGGTATGAATGTTGCCTTCCACCACCTGATTGAGCTCATCCCCCAGGCGGTTATAGGACACCCAGCTCACCATGCTGGCCAGTACCGTTAGGGCTGTCAGTGCCCCAAACGCAATAAAGAGTCGGCCGCGGAGCCCCAGACGGTGTCGAGATGTCATAAACAGAATGCCTTGCTGAAACTATGCTGCATGATAGTCACATCAGGGATTAATTAGAAATCCGGATTCTGCTGCTGACGATACTTAACCGCTTTATCGCAGTGCTATCTGCTCAGCGGTAGGTCTCACTGCAAATCGATATACACGGTACCGATGCGGGAAAGATCGAGTTTCAGCTTTTCCCGTAGTTCAGTCAGGGCAACCTGAATCACATGATCCCTGTGACCATCGGCGATGGCCCTCCCCTGCTCGTTTTCCGGGGCGATAATGATGCCCCGGTCTGTGACTTTGGCAACAAAACCTATCCAGCGGTCTTCCTGAGTATTGACGTTAAAACGCAGTGTCTGCACCGTATCTCCCGGTGACAGAAAACCAGGATCAGCGATATCAACCGGCTCCAGACTGACTGAGCGGTTGTTTTCCTTTACCGAAAAACCTTTACCCAACAGCGGCGCTGCATCTGCACGCAACACCACCACCTGAACCGATGAGGGTTTATTGCGAACAGAGCCTACCGCCAGGCCGCTTTTGCCGCCCAGCAGCGCGACCATAGAATCGTCATAGATTCCCAGCGAAACCAGTGAGTTAACCGCTGACTGACTGTCCCTGATCGCCGCGATACCAGCTCTGTTGGTATTGCCTGAACTGACCGGCGTGCGAATCAGCTTCCCAGTCTCCACACCGTTGTCATGATTCGGGTTATCGATAACCCGGTGGCCGTTAATCCGTGTACTGGCAGCGGTTATGTAGTATCCAAGCGCGTTATAACTGTTTGGTGTCAGCCCTGTGACCGTCAGATCAAATGTGTCACCGGACAGGCTCGCTGCCGTTCCCTGCGTATTGATCGTCGCGGAGGTATTCGCGGTCGTCAGTACATCACCGTTATAGGCGGTGGTTGTCGTGAATTCGATGGGAGTGGGGGCAACCCCTTCATAGCTTTCATAGGCGGCCGGTGTCACGGTCACAGATGGCCGTTCCCGGTAAAGCTGATAATTGCCACTGCTGCCTAATGCCTGTGTGAAGTTGCCATGATTTTCATCGGTTGAGTAACGGTAATTGCCGTTATCCGCCAGTGCAGCACTGCCGGATATACTGCCGGTATAAATGACCGCACGCCCACCGGTTCCTACGGAAACACCGCCACCGGTGGATACCACATCACCGCCCGTGGAGGTAAGTGCAGCGGTATTATCACCGGCGTGCAGGGTCAGTGCACTGGCTGTTCCGCTGGAGGTAGTGACCGATTTCTCTAAGGTGATATTGCCGCTCTGAGTACTAATGTGTACATCACCGCTGGCTGAAACGCCTCCGGTGCCGTCAACAGTCCCGACAGTCATCTCATCCGCATCGGCATAGGTCAGCGCCCCGACTGAATCCGCCGCCAGGGTATCGGCATCATTGGTGATGTCCGATAGCGTGTAGTTACCGCCGCCAGAGAGTTTCAGGCCCGCTGCGGTGATGGCCGCCGACTGAGTGACGTTACCGCCAGCAGACAGGATCAAATCATTGGCGCCTGTATTCAACGCACCGTCAATGGCGATATCACTGCCGGTCAGCAGGTGCAGATCATCTGTTACGGTTGTCGCGCCCCCCACTGAAATACCGCCGGTATTGGCTGCATTGCCTATCCGGATGGAATTGGCTGATAAGTTCGCCAGTACAGCGGCAGTCAGATTCAGATCCTGCCCCGCATCATCAAGCCCAATGGTGGTGGATGCATCCTGGGTTGAAAAAATAATATCGCCGGATGTTGAGGTGACCGTTGGATTTGCCGTAAAGTCATAGCTGTCAGCATTAAAAGTAATATCACCACTGTCGGTTGAAATAGTAGCAACTTGCGCAAATGATATGTCCGTACCAGCACCGTCACTGGATGCGGTCAGCGTAATATTCCCTGAGCCGGTTGTTTGAATGGTTGCTGAGCCTATCTCTATCCCGTCAGAGCTGCCGACGCCAATGCCTGAAAGCTGGATATCACCGCCATTAGCAAGCATGTTTACATTTTGCCCAAGTACAACGCCCGGCCCACCACCGGACCAGCCCTTTGCCTTTATAGTAATATCCCCACCACCGGTATCCATCCAGCGATTATTTGCCATTTGGAAACCAACCGTAGAGTAGCTGGCATCCCCCGTTGCATACCCACTACCTGATGAACCACCTGTAACGAGAAAATCCCCACCATTTGTCCGTAACCCGGCATAAGACCGGAAAAACACTTTTCCGCTTCCCCCTTCAATACCACTGTTCATGTGGACATTCAGAGCACCACTGTTTGATGTGATCTGAGTACGAAGCTGAATACTCCGATGAGCATTAAAGCGTAAAGTCGCGTCCCCCCCTGCGGTTTTACGGATATCACCATTTATATCAATGACTCCGTCACCATTACCGTCGCCATGACTGCCACCTGTCTGTAAGGTAACACTGGTCCCCATATTAAGCTGGGCTTCAATATCACTGCTCTCAATAACCGTTGTTGCCCCAGATGTATAATCCGGTAAAGGCGTATCACCGGGGGTCGTCACCCCACCGTTATTCACCGTGATATTGTAAGGATCCAGCAGCCATTCCCCGCCTTTACCGTTTGGCGCAGCGGCTGAAAGATCTATGCCGGTGGTGCTTAAATAATGCCCGGATGTTTCAATACGCCCGCCGTTACCACCCTGTGCGCCACCTTCTGCCTTAAACGTACCGTACGCAAAAGTCGCCCCTTCACTGTCATGGATATCCGACCAGGCCACTACCGTGCCACCGTCACCATCCACCGTTGCACTGGCATCCAGAACAGCACCTTTTTTAACGATGGTTTTACGCGCCTGTGCCACCGAAGCATCACTGTTTTGCCAACTGCCTCCTACGAGTACCTCACCGCCACCGGTAGCACCGTCAGCCATCAGTTTCGCATCGGACTCTAGCGTAGTATTTTCACCGGTCACCACGACGCGACCACCTTTGGCAACATCCGATGAGGCGTCCAGCGTTCCGGATACCGTCACATCCCCCGCACCTTCAGCCGATAAGAAAATACGGCCGCCGTCTGCAACCAGTCCTCTGGCTTCAACGATGCCTTCGTTATTAACCACCGCCCGGGACAGTTCACCCCGCGCCTGTGCAGTCATCAGCACTGCACCGTTATCTGCCCGGATCAGAGATTTATTCTCGGCTAAAGCATCGACGGTGCCTTTATCCACCGTCAGCTTAATCAGTTGATCACCGACAAAATCCAGACTCACCTGTTCACCGGCAGCCATAGCTACCGTGCCATTTTCCGCAATAATCTGACCTTCATTGATCACCCGGGGGCCTATCAACGCTACATATCCACCAATGATATCTCCCTGATTTAACACATCACCGGCAGGGCCGCTGCCATTCGCGAACACATAGTTTTCGTTCAGAAAGTCCGTATCGGTAATATCCAGGCCGGAGGCAGCGATGCCACCCACATCGATCCGGGCGCCGGGCGCAAAGGTAATCCCTGAAGGATTCACTAAAAACACCTGACCGTTAGCGCTGAGGCTGCCATAAATCTGGCTGGCACCTGCGGTAGTGACCCGGTTTAATGCGACAGAGCTGCTGTCTGGCTGTTGAAAGGTCACGCTGGCATTCGCGCCAATATTGAAAGTATCCCACTGGGTGATCATTTTCTGGGTATTTTGCAAAACGGTCATATCCGATCCGTTCTGGCTGACCGAACCGCTGCCGGAGACAATCTGAGCGTTTGTGGGAAGTTCGGTGTTCGCCGGGGCGGCATATAACAGATTGCCCGTCAGAGACAGCACACTGAAAACCGGAAATATATAAAACACTTTATATCCGGAAAGTAATTCCGGAGCTCTGCCTGAATATGCAGATAATAAACAGCGCTTATCTTTATTCCTGCGTGACAACCTTTTCACGCTATTCTGCGGCATTTTCATCAACCAGTACTCTCCCGTTTCCCTCAGATGAGTAATGTCCTGAAATACTGTTTTATAACTGCTGATTACATATAAACGTATTCATCACATTGCTTTCAAAAGTGAATCACTGCGTACTTACCACTTCAGTGATGCGGTTATCCAAAATCTGTCTTTTTCTAAAGACCCGTCAGAATCTTTGGACGTGGTTTGATCCCTTCCCGGGTTTTCACCAATGCGGCGCGCCCAGATAAAATCAATATTATAGGTATCCGGAATGCCGATATTGATACCCAGACCATAGCCTGAAAGGCTATAGGTATTAGGGGTGACCAGCCCCAGGTTATGAAGGTTTTTATACTGTTTAATGCGCCCCCAGTCATAAAAGGCTGACAGCCGAACATCCCCCACAGAAGTACCGGACATCAGCATATAGCGACCTTCTATGCTGGCCAGTATGCCGTTATCACCGGAGCCTTCTCCGCCCGGGTACGCCCGTACTCCGCTGACACCACCAAGCTGAAACTTCTCTGAGGATGATAAATTACCGGATGCAACCTGCCCGGAGACATCCGCGATGACATAGAAGTCATCACTGGCGCGCTGAATCCGGCGAACATCGAACATCAGCTTTTCATAAGAACCATGGGTATCAGCGCCATTCGCGCCCTGATCCGCAGCAAAACTGGCATCATTCCCTTTCAGATCAGCATGGCCTTTATAGCCATTCACACTGGCAATGGTAAATCCACCTTCAAGGAAATCATCCACATGGGTCGCTGTCAGCCCCGCTTTTACATGCCGGATAACCCGATGATTCGTTGTGCTGCCAAGGGATGAATCAATCAGCTTTTTATACTCTGCCCCTATGTTTGTATAGAGACTGGTTAAGCGCTGGCGGATCACGGGATAATGGCCGTCTACTGTCCAGAGCGTTGCCGTACCTTCTGAATCTGACGAGGCAAATTCCTTCCCCGCCCTGTACTCCAGCCGCCTGAGTGAACTGCTGAGCCTGAAGCCGTTGTTACCCAGCGGTACACTTCCTTCAACCTTGAGATATTGGAAGTCACCGGCGCCCAGTGATTTTTGTCCAGTGACGGATATTTGTTCGCCGTAACCAAAGTTATCATTGATATCCAGGTCAAATATTGACCGGTACTCTCCGGTTAAGCGACTACCGGTGTTATCAACCGAGACCGCCGGCCGTAGAACCGGGCTTTCAGTGACATCCAGTACAATGCGTGTAGTCCCGGGGCTGTTACCTTTTTCCAGATTTGCCGACGCATGGATTCCGGGTAAATCACTGATCAGCAGTACTCCCCGTTCAAGCGCCTTTTCCTCAAGTGCCTGCCCCTGTTTTACAGCACTGCTAAGAATGCCACGGACACGTTCTTCCCTTATCCGTAAGTCCGTGCCATTAATCCGGATACCACTTTCATCACTGTCCAGAATGCCCTCATACACCTCAACGGTAATGATCCCGTCTGTTATTTCCTGCGGAGGCAATACAGCACGGCCCAGTATATAACCCTGAGTCTGATAAGCATTTGTCACCGCATCGACAGCCGCCTGAATATCATCCAGTGAATTTTTCCGGTTTACATAAGGTGCAACAATTTGCCTGAGTTCATCGGGTGAAAAAACCGTAATACTGCCGGTAAACACAAAGTCTTTAACAAAAACCGTCACGGCATCAGCGGCCGGCTTCGGTGTCTGTTTAAGGCGCTCTTTTTGTTCCGGAATCTGATCAGGAAGGCGTCTGAACTGTTCAAGCCGTTCCTGTTTTTGCAGCTCACTCCCCGCATCCGGCAAAGTCTGAGCAAAAACCGATAAGGCCGGTATCGTCACTAAAAAAGCGCTGCTTAAAATGCCTGATAAATTGCTCAAAGTTTCATTTCCACATATCCGCGCGCCACATTGCATCCTTCCAATGTCAAACTTCGCTTGCTGTTAACCGTTTCGGTCATGCGTATAAGGCTTAAAATTATTTACGTATTTTCAGCATAAATAATTAAGATTCTTTTGATCGCTACGGAGTATCTTCAAGTAAGGAAATTATGCCTGTTCAGTAAATATAAACATGCATAAAAGATACCTGACCGCTTTATATACATTCCGTTTGTATTGTTTAACGTTTACTGAACAAAACCCCAGCAAAAACAACTCACAAACATCAGGCACAACGGGATTAACAACTGTGGTAAACAACCTTTTAGTGTCAGTAGCATTACTCTCTCGGCGTGAGTAAAAACCACTAAACATAACTGTGTATTATTATTTAAAAACTTCAATTTAAATACACAGAATCACTCAAACCGGGTAATAAAAAACATCTGGATAAAACTATTAATTAATAGATAAATTAAATTCCAATAGTCCTGATTTCTTTCCTGATAGCCACCTCTCCAAAACGATGTGCTCTTCAGCTCATACAACCAGTCTGTCGTTTGATAATTACGTTTGCTAATTGACTGAACCGGCAAACAACACATCTGACCGGTTATGAAAGCTGCTACCACACACTACCGCTGGCTGATCATCAGCTGCATCGCCTCCGGCAGTAACGTGACCGGAAAAACCTTTCAATAAATTTCAGTTATCAAATGATATTTATTATTAACTTTATTATTCAAACCCATTCTCTATGATCGGCCAGTCCGATTTGCAGGTGCCAATGCCATGCCGTTATCCGCTACTACCTTAGCGGTTACAGCACAGCCAGCACTGCGGTAACTATCCGCCCCCTGCAAAGTCCGCAATCCGGATGCGACCAGGATACTCGCCAGTACTGATTCACCCGGCACTACGCCCGAACAGTTAACAGCGGAATACAGCCCGTTTACGCACCGAATCTTCAGTGCATGAACAGGCTGATTAATGAAAAACGGCCGTTCGACGGTCACCTGCAATAAAAATAACGATTTGTCAGGAGACAATCATGAGCAATACAACCACGCTTTCACCGGAGGCCTGCAGCGGCTCCGCACGTAAAGGTATGCTGGAAGGGGTCGACCTTCCGGTATTTCTGATCAGCGGCGGTGTTCTTGTCCTTTTCGCCATCATGGCCCTCTACGACCTGGAATTCGTATCCGGACTGGTGAACAGCACATTTGCGCTTTCAACAAAATATTTCGGCGCTTACTGGCAGGTTCTGCTGTTACTCACCTTTGTTATCGGTCTGTTCCTCACATTCGGCCGCACCGGCTCAGTGATGCTAGGCGGTCTGAAAAAGCCGGAAATGTCGACGTTCAACTGGGTTTCCATTCTGATGTGTACCCTGCTGGCAGGCGGCGGTGTGTTCTGGGCGGCGGCAGAGCCTATGGCTCACTTCACATCACCGCCACCACTGTTTGGCGGTGAAACCGGCACTCCGCAGGCGGCTTACAACGCACTGGCACAGAGCTTCATGCACTGGGGCTTTCTGGCCTGGGCGATTCTGGGCAGCCTGACCGGCATCGTGCTGATGTACCTGCACTACGAAAAAGGCTTACCGCTTAAGCCACGTACCCTGCTGTATCCGGTATTTGGTAAACATGCCCTGAAAGGCCCGATTGCGATCATTGCCGACGCCAGCTGTGTTCTGGCGGTGGTTGCCGGTACCGTTGGCCCGATCGGCTTCCTGGGTCTGCAGGTAAGCTTCGGTCTGGAAAAACTGTTTGGCATTCCAAACACCTACTCCACACAGCTAACCATTCTGATCGGCCTGATGGCCATCTATACAGTGTCTGCAGTCAGCGGTGTGACCAAAGGCATCAAGATCCTGAGTAACCTGAACGTAGCGCTGGCCGTTGGCCTGATGGCATTTATCCTGCTATTCGGCCCGACTGCATTCATCATCGACAGCTATATTCAGTCATTCGGCATCTATATTGACGAATTTATCTCAATGGCCACTTTCCGTGCTAATCCGGGCTGGCTGGACTGGTGGACCGTTTTCTTCTGGGGCTGGTTCCTGGGATACGGCCCGCTGATGGCGATGTTTGTTGCCCGTATTTCCCGTGGCCGAAGCATCCGTGAGCTGGTACTTATCATCTCTATCGTTGCACCGGTCATCACCTGTTTCTGGTTCACCATTGTCGGTGGCAGCGGTCTGTTCTTTGAACTGAACAACCCGGGGGTTATCTCTGAGCCGTTCACCGGTTTTAACCTGCCTGCAGCCCTGCTGGCGATCACTGAACAGCTCCCTCTGGGCTTCACGGTTTCTGTACTGTTCCTGATCCTGACCACTATCTTTGTGGCGACTACCGGTGACTGCATGACCTATTCCATTTCCATGGTTATGACCGGCCACGACGCGCCACAAAGCTCCGTGCGTGTGTTCTGGGGTCTGGCAATGGGTGTCATGGCAGCCATCCTGATTTCTATCGGTTCAGGCGGTATCTCAGCCCTGCAGTCCTTCATCGTGGTGACTGCTGTGCCGGTATCACTGGTACTGCTGCCATCCCTGTGGAGTGCACCAAAAATTGCCCGGCAGATGGCCGACGAACAGGGCCTTTAATCCCTGCTCTCTCACGTAAAAAGGCGCTTCATATGAAGCGCCTTTTTTTATGCACAGGCGTTGTCCGCCATCCGGGAAGCTGATAGCGTTTACCTGATATTCCCGGAACCATGGAACCAAGATGATTGATCAAGAACTGGAAAACCTGACTTACTTCTATAACCTGATTATTGATTTCTTCATCAACTACAGCTTTCAGGTCATCGGTGCCATCATCATTCTCATTCTGGGTCTGATCGTGGCACGCTGGGTCGGTAACCTGACCCTGAGACTGTGTAAACGGCACAACGTTGATATTACCCTCAGCAACTTCATCAGCAGCACTGTCAGACTGTTGCTGATCGCCATGGTCGCGATCATCTGTCTGGGTAAATTCGGCATCAGCGTGGCACCCTTTATCGCCGCCATCGGTGCCATCTCTCTGAGTATCGGCCTGGCCCTGCAGGGGGTCTTCTCCAACTACGGTGCCGGCTTTACCATTATCCTTACCCGTCCGTTTGTGGTGGGCAACACCATCCGCTGCAACGATGTCTGCGGGGTTGTTGAGGAAATCCGCCTGGCCTATACCCTGCTGTCAACCGAGGACGGCGAAATCATCACCATTCCCAACAAACATATTGTTGGCGAAGTGCTGGTGAACTCCTTCGAAAATAAGGTAGTTGAAGCAGAGATCGGCATCAGTTACAGCGCGGATCCGGCACAGGCTGTCGCCCTCATACAGGAGCAACTGAGCAATAATCCTAATATCGTTTCTGAACCGGCACCGCAGGTAGGCATTGCCTCTTTCGGTGATTCCAGCGTTAACATTGCTTACCGCTACTGGGTACCCACCCGCCAGTTATTTGAAACCCAGTTCCAGGTTAACGCCGCGGTTTATGAAGCATTCAATACTAACAATGTGCAGATTCCGTTCCCGCAGCGGGAAGTGACCGTGCTGAATCAGTGACAGGTATGATCAGATGTTTCCGGCTTAAGCGCCGGAATCATCTGATGCAGAAAAAATCGCAAGCCCTTCTGTACAGCAGCCTGTAATTCGTACGTTCTGGCATCAGCTGCCACACCACAGCCCTATGTCGCCACGGGCCTTGTTTTCAGTTTATTTGCCAGCAACCGGCACTTTTCAGCCTGCACCTGTTTTTCCGGCAGTTCATCGAGTGCATCAGCCATAATGAAATACGCTTCAGATAAATGCTCAAATCCCGGGTAATCACGGTGAAGCCGGTTAATCAGCCTGACGCTCAGCGCTGGCTTACCCTGTTTCAGCAGTATCCCGGCAAGCTTAAAACGCACTTCTGCAGAGGCGGGCAAATAATCAGGGGCGAAATGCAGTATGCGCAACATCAGACCGGCAACCTTAGGCGTACCACCACTTTTCTCCAGGCACTGCAGATAGGCTAACCAGAACTTATCCAGTTCGGCGGTCTTGTGTAATGCGCAAAGATAATCAAAGTAACGGTCATATATCCCGATATCATCCGGATACTTTTTTAGTGCTGTTTTAAGCTCACTGCTGAGCTCTGTGAACATACCTTCTTTAGCCAGCACCCCGATTCTGGCCATCGTATGCTGCTTGTCAGAACGGTTATGTACATCGCCGTCGCTATCCAGACGGCTCACATAACCAAGTACATGTTGCTTCTGAAAAAGCAGATATCCCATCAGATGGAATATAACGATCCAGTAATAGTAAGACACCACGCTCTGCAGCGCCGCGGACAAGACATCCTGACCATCAAATAACTGATTCAGCGTGCCGACTGATAAAATCATGATCGTGATGAACAGCAATAATAAAAGGTAAGCACCTCTGAGCAGCAAAACCAGGTGGGCCACTTTAACCGGATTAATCGCGGCACCGATTTCTTCAAAACGGGCATAGTTAATAAACACCGCGGGCAAACAGCAAAGCCAGAAAACACTGAAAGCGAGGGCAGCAAACTGACCCAGAACATTTGCTACAGCCAGCACCATAAAGACAATGCCCAGCACAATCAGGATGATATGAATGATCAGTTTTATGCCGCCCAAATAGGCTTCAGATACATCCGGCGCATCCATTTTTCCGGCGGCTGTCTGCTGCAAACATAAAAAGCCATACTTGGTGGTAACTGCCGAAACGACTAACAATATTACAAAGCTTTGCAGACCGCCTGCTGAGGCAGCCACTGCAGAAACAGCGGAAGCTAAAATAATCAGTAACAGAGTTTGCATCGTCATCGGATAAGAAAAGCACTTATCCAAACGGCGCCAGAACGGCACAATACTGTCGCCCGGGCCCTGATTTTCAAGCTCTCTGCGACAGACCAAACAACGTACCGAACCGGAACTTGCATCCACACAGTGATCACACTGTCTGACATTACAGTGTGTGCAGCTGTAGGTAGCGGCTTCGACAGGATGATACTTACAATATTCCATTTGCGGTCACCTATATAATTACGTACTTCACAGCCAGTTAAGCCTGCCGTGCCCTTCTGACAATCTCATCAGCAACCCGCTCATAACGCTTACGTTTTGCTTCCTGCGCCTGCTCACCAAATTTCTGTGACAACTTACGCGCCAGGTGACTCATCTCCTGAGTATGATCTTCTTTATCACACAGATACTTCACAATTCCTTCTGTCATCTGCAGACTTTCCAGCTGCATCGTACGCCACCCCAGCCCAACGATCGCGGACACAGTCAGGCTATCACGCACTGCCGGCGTCTCATTCCAGACCTGTTCTGTTTTTCTCAGCTGTCCGGTTGTTAAGTGTTCAAACATCAATAGCTGTTCAGCCGACTGCAACTCTGATGTCACATCTCCCCGTTCTTTATAAATGCGGTATTTCAGCCAGCAAAAATCGAAATCGGTGCCGTTATTCTGTTCATAAACCGCAATCCTTCTGAGCGCTGCTTCATAGGAAAACTGGCCCAGCATCTGATAGATTCGCTGCTTTTCCTTCTGGCTCTCCGGTACCCCTTCCTCTTCTTCCAGATACTCTTCATCCAGGGCTCTCGGCGCTATCAGCAGGGTAATCCAGATCAGAACAACCCCGGCGAGAAAGCCGCCTGTATGCGCCATAAAGGCAACATCAGAGTCAGGCTGGGTATAAAAATTATAAAGTTCATTTGCCAGATAAAGGGGTAACACCGCCAGCGCAGGTGCCCGGACAAATCCCACGAAAATGTAGAACCAGTAAAAGAATTCAATTTTTTTCAGGCGAAATACCCCCAGATACATCGCCATAACACCTGAAATTGCACCGGAGGCCCCAACCAGTGCGGTGGCACTTGAAGCGTTCACTGCACTGTACAGCACACCGCCGGCGACACCGGCAAGCAGATAAAAAAGCAGAAACCGTAAATGACCGATAGCCGCCTCAACCGAAAAGCCAAAAATCACCAGAAAAAACATATTTCCCAGCAGATGCAAAAGCCCACCGTGCAGAAACTGATAAGTGATCAGTGAAGTAAGATCCGGTAACGTCGGTTTCAGCCCGTAAGCGTAAATGCTGATCGTGCTGACCAACTGATCCAGCTCTTGCCGGACCGGCCAGAATTCTCCGTAACCGGGCTCGTCAAATTGCGCCTGATGATCACGTAAATAAGCGAAGTACTGCTGATCCGTTAACAGATACAGGCTGAGCTGCAGCTGCTCTTCCTCTTCATGCAGCTGCCGGTAGGTTGCTATTTCACTGCTGCCGGTTTCCTCAAGATAACGCAGATACACCGGCCACTCCGTCGAAAAATAACCTGTCGATTCATAACGGGTCAGCAGGTTATTTAATTTCTCTTCATCAGCATCCTGATAAAAGAAAAAAACCAGTACATTGATTAAAACAAGACAGAAAAGGACCAGCGGCGGCTTACGCCAGTCAAAGCGCTTTTCTGTGGGGATGATCACCATAAATTATGAATCCATTCATTCTGTGTGACGTTAAAGACGTATAAATTAAAACAGATCAGTCAGTTAAAGCTAAGGGAAAACTGACATTTAAAACTAAAACCTTAAGAACAGACATACACTGTTACATCTCAGCCACCCGATTACTCAGAACCTAAGCCTTAGCATTCCATTTTTCGCAACACTGCCATTTAAATATATCAATATACGCAAGACAAACTTTGCACTACACTTGCCCCATTACAGTTCGCGGAGCATCTCTATATAATGCTCCGCGACCCGAAATAATCTCTGCGGCTGTTGCGCCGCAAAGCAGAATAATGAACGCCTGTTCACAGGCTAACTAAAGAGATATACAGACCATGTCTAATAACTATTTCAACACCCTGCCACTGCGCGAGCAGCTGGCTCAGCTGGCTAAGTGCCGCTTCATGCACCTGAACGAATTCGACGACGGTGTTAACGCTCTTAAAGGTAAGAAGATTGTTGTAATCGGTTGTGGTGCACAGGGTCTGGCTCAGGGCATGAACCTGCGTGACAGCGGTTGCGATGTTTCTTACACCCTGCGTGCTGCTGCGATCGAAGAGAAGCGTCAGTCCTGGAAGAGCGCCACTGAAAACGGTTTCACCGTTGGCACTTACGAAGAACTGATCCCAACTGCGGACGTGGTTCTGAACCTGACACCTGATAAGCAGCACACTGCTGTTGTTGAAGCTGTTATGCCGCTGATGAAAGAAGGTGCTTGCCTGTCTTACTCTCACGGTTTCAACATCGTTGAAGAAGGTATGCAGATCCGTCCTGACCTGACTGTTATCATGGTTGCACCTAAGTGCCCGGGTTCAGAAGTACGTAACGAATACGTGCGTGGTTTCGGTGTTCCTACCCTGATCGCTGTTCACGAAGATAACGATCCTAAAGGCGAAGGTCTGGCACTGGCTAAGGCATACGCTGTTGGTACCGGCGGTCACAAAGCTGGCGTACTGATGTCTTCTTTCATCGCTGAAGTTAAGTCCGACCTGATGGGCGAGCAGACTATCCTGTGCGGTATGCTGCAGACCGGTTCTATCCTGTGCTTCAACAAGATGGTTGAGAAAGGTATCGATGCTGGTTACGCATCCAAGCTGATCCAGTACGGCTGGGAAACCATCACTGAAGCTCTGAAGTACGGCGGTGTGACTAACATGCTGGACCGTCTGTCTAACCCTGCGAAAATCAAAGCTTACGATCTGTCTGAAGAACTGAAGACTATCATGCGTCCGCTGTACAACAAGCACCAGGACGACATCATGACTGGCGCTTTCTCCAGCGGCATGATGGAAGACTGGGCGAACGACGATGCCAAGCTGCTGGGCTGGCGTGCAGAAACTGCTGAGACTGCTTTCGAGAAGACTCCGGCAGGCGACGTTGAGATTTCTGAACAGGAATACTTCGACAACGGTATCCTGATGGTTGCAATGGTTAAAGCAGGTGTTGAGCTGGCTTTCGAAACCATGACTGCTGCAGGCATCATTGCTGACTCTGCATACTACGAGTCGCTGCACGAAACGCCGCTGATCGCGAACACTATCGCACGTAAGAAGCTGTACGAAATGAACGCAACTATCTCTGATACTGCGGAATACGGCTGCTACCTGTACAACCACGCATGTCTGCCACTGCTGGAAGACTTCATGAAGGGTATCGACACTGATGTTATCGGTAAGGGCCTGGATGTTGCGGACAACGGCGTAGACAACGCCCGCCTGATCGAAGTGAACGCTGCTCTGCGCGCTCACCCGGTTGAAGCGATCGGTGCTGAACTGCGTGGCTACATGTCTGACATGAAGAAAATCGTTTAAGATTTTCGCCACCGCCATGATTGTCTGAGCCACTGGCCCGGACAATCTGGCAAATGAAGGCCGGCGCGCTTCTTAACGGAGCTACCGGCCTTTTTTATTGCTTAAACCTTTTGCAAAGTGTCCCTCCCCCGCGGCACTTTGCAAAGCGTTTTACTGTATTCAACCTGCGACTGGCCAAAGACTCTATTATGACTATCCGTTTTAACACCCTCAGCGTCGACTTTGACGAACGTTTTCAGCTGGAGCAGATCAACTGGCAGATCGACCCTCAGCAACACTGGGTCATTACCGGCACGAACGGGGCGGGTAAGTCAGCGCTGGCGGCGGTGCTGGCCGGTGCCGGCGAGATTATCAGCGGCAGCGTTGAGGGGATTCCTGCAAAAGTAGGTCTGGTGTCGTTTGAAGCTCAGGCGGAACTGATTGCCGCTGAACTGAAAAAAGACGATGCCGATATTATGGATGTTATTGCCGAGGGTACATCCGTACGGGATATTATCGGACAGGTGTCAGAAAACCAGCCACTGATTGATGATCTGATCGCCCGCTTTAAACTGGAGTACCTGCTGGAGCGGGCATTCCGCAAGTTATCCACCGGCGAATCCCGCAAGGTCATGCTGATCCGCGCCCTTGCCAGCGAACCGGATCTGCTGGTGCTGGATGAACCCTTTGACGGTCTGGATGTGGATACCCTGGCCATGCTGCAGGAGTATCTCAGTTCACTGATCGAAACCGTCCCGATGGTAATGGTGCTGAACCGCTTTGATGAATTCCCGGACTTCATCACCCACATTGCCTACATGGACCACGGCCGTCTGCAACTGACCATCGATAAACAGGATGCACAGGCCTACGACGAACTGTACAAACTGCTGCACCTGAAAACCACCGACCTGCAGGTGCCGGACGCTGATCCGGAAACCGCCATTCCGGCACTGAACCCTGAAGACCCGCTGGTTCGGCTAAACGGCATCAACATTAAATATGCCGATAAAGCCATCATTGAAGATCTGCACTGGACCATTAACCCCGGCCAGCACTGGCAACTCAGCGGCCCGAACGGCAGCGGCAAAACCGGCCTGCTGTCACTGATTACCGGCGACCATCCCCAGTGCTATGTAAATGACATTTTTGTGTTTGGTTTTCAGCGCGGCAGCGGTGAAAGCATCTGGCAGATCAAACAGTTTATCGGCTATGTTTCCACTGCCCTGCAATGGGAATACCGGGTCAGCATCAGCCTGCGCAACGTGATTATCTCCGGCTTCTACGACAGCATTGGCCTGTACAGTAAGTACACCGATCGGCAGCGGGACATTGCCGATCAGTGGCTGGCAGTACTGGGTATGACCGACCGGGCGGATCAGCCGTTTAACAAACTGTCGTACGGCGACCAGCGGTTACTGCTGATTGCCAGGGCAATGGTAAAACACCCGCCGCTGCTGATTCTTGACGAGCCCTGCCTGGGGCTGGATGACATGAACCGTCAACTGGTACTCAGCCTGATCGAAAAGATCTGTGCAGACAGCGAAACCACCGTGCTGTACGTGAACCATCATCCGGAAGATAAAATCCGCGGTATCGATCAGTATCTGGCACTGGAAAAAACCCAATAGCTGCCAAACTCAGTTGCCTGCCCCCGCCGGGCAGGTAGCCTCTTTCCGCCAGATACCTCTGTGTAATCCTCTGTTTTTGTTAGCAAAACCAACTTTTGACCACACCAAATAAGAATAGTTTGCAATAACATTTGCATTCTTTTACCATGCCTGCCGCTGTATTTTTTCCCACACGTAAAGCGTGTCAGAAAACAGCTTTTATAACGAACCAGCCAGCAGCCCGGAGTGCTTTCATTCTGTGCCGCAAGCCATTCGAAAAATAACTAAGGGGCGCTGCCCTGTTTGCTTCTGACGATTGGATGGCTCCGGTATGCAAGGCCTGCAACACTATTTCCGCGCCCGTACGGATACACTGCGTGCGCCCCGAAAATCGCTCTCGGTACAGTACACCGCATTTTTAATCCACAGCTTTGTGGGCCTCAAGCTGAGCCTGTTATTTACCGTTGTATTACTCAGTGGTGCACTTGCAGTACTGGCGCTGGAAATCGACTGGCTGCTGTATTCTGAATTCCGGGCATCCTCCGGCGAAGTTCGTCTGGGTGCCGGGGAACTGCTGGACCGCCTGCAGGCCGCCTATCCGGAATTCGGCCTGAGCTTTTTTGAAACCATGAACCAGCATCCGGGATTTGCTTCCTTTGCCATGTTTAACGATGCGGCCGGTGGTTTCCGTTATGCCTGGATCGATCCCTATACCGGTGAAGTTAATGGCGACACCCCGGTACTGACTCCCGGACGCTTTATCGGTTTTTTACATTCCACACTCTATCTGCCGGTCATTGGCCGCAGTGTTGTGAATGTCTTC
This sequence comes from Aliamphritea spongicola, assembly GCF_017051665.1. NCBI lineage: Bacteria > Pseudomonadati > Pseudomonadota > Gammaproteobacteria > Oceanospirillales > Oceanospirillaceae > Aliamphritea > Aliamphritea spongicola. The sequence continues at coordinate 170,346 of NZ_JAFIDL010000005.1, read as the reverse complement.
GGAGTACTCACCCTGGTGTCACTGATTGCCGGCCTGTATGCCTATCCTAAATTCTGGCGCTTCTTTTTCCGTATGCCCCGCACCGGCAATGCCCGGGTCTTCTGGTCTGACCTGCACAAACTGATCGGCCTGTGGAGCCTGTGGTTTGTACTGATCATCGGTGTGACCGGTACCTGGTGGTTCTACAAAAACCCGCTGGTCAGCCATCTGGGGGCACCCTACCCGGTGGAATCTGCAAACATCAAACCGCTGCTCAGCTATGATGATATGGATAACATCTCCGGCACCATGCTCAGCGCATCCAGCATGATCACAACCGTCAGAAAAGCCTATCCGGACGCCCTGATTCTGGGCATTAACCCGCCGGAACATAATGCTGATCCTTACACAGTGACCTTCGCCGGAGATGCCTGGCTGGTACCGGATGGCCGCCAGAACAAACTCTACCTGAATCCTTTTACAGCAGAGATTATTGCCAGCCATACGGTGGATAAATACACGGCGGCACAACGGGCTGATATGGCGATGTCGCCGTTACATCTGGGGAACTGGGCGTCCGGTAACCCGGCCGACTTGCCGGTAAAACTGATCTGGTTTGTATTTGGCATGGGCATGACCGTGCTCTGCATCAGCGGACTGATTATCAACCTGAAGCGTACCGCCCGTGCTGCCCGGATTGTTTATTCCCGCAATAAGATCATTCGCCGGCTGCATAAATCCTGGCGGATTATCCGCCCGTGGGGACGGCCTTTCGGCCTGTTCAAATACATGAACGTGCTTTTAATTCTGGGGATCGGTGCCGGTTGTGGCATTGCCCTTACCCTCAGTAGCCAGGGTACGAAAGGTGCAGGCTTCCTGTACCAGCCCCAGCCGGTGGGGAACTGGGAAGTATCAATGAATGCGGTGGCCGGCCTGCTGGAAAAAGATCTCAACCCGATCCGGCCTGATGCCACCGTTAATTTCAACGTAGAGCTGCCGGACGGCGCTGCTGAAGCGTTCAAGTTCGCCTATTTGCGGGTCGGCGAACCCCGGACACTCCGTGCCCCGGGTATCCTGATTCACGGACCCAAAGGATCACGGCATGCGGATATTCACCTGCCCCGTACCCTGACCGGCAATGAAAAAATCTGGCTCACAGCCATCGGCTGGAACGATCAGGTATATCAGACACAATGGTCACTGAACGCCAACGGCAAGGAGACAATCGATGGACGCTAAAACCGTTAGCCGGCTGTTATTCACCGCCGCGACACTGCTGACGGCAACCCTGCCGGCATACAGCTTTGCACATGGTGCTGATGTCAGTTGCGAAGCAGAAGACAGCCACCACAGCTGCACACTTGAACTGGACGAAATCAGCCCTGCAAATCTGTCCATTGAAGTGATGAGCCTGGATCTTTACCGGCTCAGTAAAACCAGCAGCAATTCAAAAGGGGAATTTAACTTTATTGCCCCGAAACAAAAGTATTTCCTGCTCATTGATGCCGGACCCGGCCATGTATTCGATGTTGGTCCGGACAACTTTGCAGCGAACTGAATTTTAATAACCAGAATCTACCCCAGGCCCTCCCCAGCTAACGCCAGGCACCGCCTTTACTCTTTTTTCCAGGTATTCCACCCCGATTTTAAGAATAAGGAACACAGTTCTATGAATTCCCGCCTGAACTATTCTGTGCTGGCGCTGGCAATCTGCAGCGCAAATACGGCACTGGCAGCCGATACACCGGACACGGTCTCGCAAGATACTGTCGTCATCAACGCCAAGGCTCTGGGCTACGCTGAAACCGGTTCGGCCAGTGCTAACAAGTCTTCCCGGCCTGTCAGTGATTCGCCGTACTCAATTTCCGTCATCAATCAGACTCAGCTGCAGGATACCGGTGCCCAAACGCTGCAGGACGCCCTGACCTATAACGCGGGCGTCTTTGCAAGTGAATTTGGCGTCGACAGCCGGGCTGATACTGCGGTCATCCGTGGCGCGGGGGTTTCTTACTATCTGGATGGCCTGCGTACCGACTTTGGTCACTACAACCGGGCCCGTATCGAAACCTATATGCTGGACAACATTCAGGTACTGAAAGGTCCCGGCTCTTCTCTGTACGGCCAGGGCTCTCTGGGGGGCATTGTCGCTGCAGACTCGAAAACACCTGAAGGTGAAGACCGCACAGAAATCTGGTTGCAGGCCGGTAACCGCAGCCGTGCTCAGGTCGGCATTGATACGCAGGGCAGCGTGGCAGGCCGTGACGACCTGAACTACCGCCTGGTGGCATTAGGCCGTAAAGCAGACCAGCAGGTAGATCACGTTGAAGATGACCGCCTGCTGATTAACCCGTCTCTACGCTGGCAGATCAACGAAGATGCGGATCTGACCGTCATTGCCCTGACTCAGCGTGATAAATCAGGTTCCACCCTGCAGTTCCTGCCGCAGGAAACTACTATAGGCCTGCCGGAAAGCCAGCGCTTACCGACCGACACCTTCCTGGGACATCCTGATTTCGATAAATACGATACCGAAACAGACTCCATCACCCTGAAATACAATCAAAAAATAAACGACACCTGGAAATACAGCACCAACTTCCGTCATCTGAAAGGTGAAGGTGAGTACAACAGCCAGTATGCAATTTCCAAGCAAGGAATCATTGATGCCCTGGTCGCACAGGGTCAGACAAACGCGTTCGCAACCGCGCTGATTAACGCGCAGTTCCCGGGCAACAATGTGCCAATGTTGTCAGAAGCCATCCACCGCAAACTGAGCTCGACTGTCTGGGATCACCAGTTCACCACGAACTTCACCACCGGTGCAGCAGAACACGAACTTATTCTTGGTGTCGATCTGAGCCGTAACAAACTGGAAGAATCCCGCTGGAATAATCAGACTGAACTGCTGACCGCGATCCAGACCAATGACACAGCCACACTGGCTACCTTGCAGGTTGACCCGTTCAATCCGAACCCAAGCCTGCCTAGCAATGTAAACCTCACTAAGCGGCCAACCAATACCCTGAAGCAGGAAGGTATCTATATTCAGGACAGCATCCGCATTAATCAGTGGGATTTGAATGCAGGTTTGCGCTGGACCCATTACTCCAGCAAGTTTGATAACGGTACCAGAACGTCTGACAGCAAGGTATCCGGCCGCTTAGGTGCGCTGTATAACTTTGACAACGGCGTGTCTCCATACGTCAGTGTTGCAACCGCCTTCGAGCCGACAACCGGCAGCGACAGTAACAACAATCCGTTTAAGGCACAGGAAAATATCCAGTATGAAGCCGGTATCAAATTCCAACCGGACAGCAGCCTGTCACTGCATACGGCCATCTACCACACCACGGAAGAAAACCGTCTGGAGCGTGATCCGGATAACCCATTGCTGGGCAGCCGTATTCAGCTGGAAGAAGTCACAATCAAAGGCTTCGAAGCAGAACTGCGTAAAGACTGGGATCGTTTCAGCCTGCTGGCCAACTACACCCATGCCAAAACCGAAGTTACCAAAGACAGCACCGGCAAGTTCCTGAACAATGAACTGGCAGGCCGGCCAAAAGATATGGCGTCCGTATTCGGTAAATACCGCATTAACGAAGCGCTGGAAGTAGGCCTGGGCAGCCGCTATATCGGCTCCAGCGACAACGGTCTGGGCACCCTGCGTACACCTTCTGTGACACTGTATGATGCACTGGCCAGTTATGACATTGCCGACTGGCAGCTGTCTCTGAACGTGCGTAACCTGGCAGATAAAGAATTCATCTCTTCCTGCAGCGGCGACAGTGCCTGCTACTACGGCGAGCGCCGTACCGTACTGGTCAACGCCCGTTACGAGTTCTGATAAAGCCGTCACGCAAAAAAAAGCCGGACTGCCTGAGCAGCCCGGCTTTAAGCCCCTGCAAAAGGCTTAAACCTGTCTGTTATCTCACCGGATAACACTTAAATCGCAATCTTCAGCGCCAGCCCCAGTAAGACCACCCCACTGACTTTATCTACCGTTGCTGCGCCTTTCTGCATTTTGGTCAGCAGACCCGTACGCGCCAGCAATACAGTCAGAAGAATGTACCAGCCGGAATCAATCACGGTCACGGTAGACATCATGATCAGTTTGTCGGCCAGCAGCAGATCCGCCGACACAAACTGTGAAAACAGTGCAATGAAAAATACCGCCAGTTTAGGGTTCAGCACTGATACCATCAGCCCGTCCCAGGCGGCTGCAGATACCGGTACCTGCTGGCCTTCAAGTGCAAGCTGACCACCTTTGGAACGCAACGCCTTAATCCCCAGCCAGGCCAGATAAGCCGCGCCAACATAGGTAATCACCTGGAAAATCTGCGGAGTTTCCACCACCAGTACAGCCAGCCCCCAAATGGTCAGCATGGCCCACATCGCCACACCGATTGCATGGCTCAGGGCCGCAACCACCGCATGGCGGGTACTGTTACTTAGCGCATGGCGCAGCACCACAGCCAGACTTGGCCCCGGCGACATAGCCCCCAGACAACATACCGCCACCAGCGATAACCAGGTTAATAAACTCATTGCACCCTACCTGACTGAATTCTCAATGCAGGCAGTGTAGTGGCTTACAGACTATGCGAGAAATGCATTTTTCTTATGAATCGCTATGATTTCAAATCATACTCATGCGGCGAATAAAGGGACGCCTTGATCTGACCCGCTATGCATTCCCGCAGCCAGCGGTGTGCCGGATCAGCATCATGCAGCTCATGCCAGTAGAGGTAGTAATTAAATGCCGGCGCAGCAACCGGCAATTCACGGAACGTCAGCGGATAAAGTTCTGCCGCATTACGGGCAATATGTGCCGGTGTGATCAGCAGCATATCGCTGCCCGCCAGTGCCGGAAAAGCTGCCGCAAAGAATGGCACCTCGTAGCGAACCCGGCGCTGTTTACCCTGGCGTGTCAGCAAGCGGTCAAAGAAAGAGTCTTTATCCCCCCCGCTGCTTAACTGCAGGAACGGATACGCCAGCATTTCATCCAATTCAAATGCCTCCTGCCGGGTCAGCGGATGGTCTTCAGCCAGCAGGCAGACCGGTGAGTCCTGCCCCATGTGGAGATTGCAGAGGCTGTCGGCACTGTCCAGGCTGACAGTGGACACCAGATCCAACGCCAGTTGCCCGACCTTGTTGAGCCAGTCCGGTTGCCACATCCTGTAAGCAATATCGATTTGCGGGGCTTCAAGCGCCAGTTGCTGAAGAATATCCGGAAAGATGAACTGGGCGACATAATCGCTGCAGGCAAAACTGAAACGCCGCTGACAGGCCGCCGGATCAAATACCGGCGTCTGCTTCAGTTCACCGATCTGGCCAAGAATATCCTGCACCCGGGGCAGCAGTTGTTTCGCCCGGGTGCTTAACAGGTATTCATTCCCGTCACGGATCAGCAACGGGTCATCAAAATATTCCCGTAACTGGCCCAGCTGCCGGCTCATGGCCGACTGGGTCAGGTGCAGCTGATCCGCAGCCCGGGTAACATTCCGGGTTTGCAGTAATACCTGTAACGCCTTAAGTAAATTAAGGTTTAAGTGATCCATAGGAGTTGCCAGCAGATAATCCGTTTGAGCTGTTATGGTACCTTAATTACCCGCTTTGCAGCACGACACAACTGCCGGGCCGCCTTCAGTTAACCCGGTAAGGTTTATAACGGGCCAGCACCTCTGCCAGTTCATTAAACACAATGTTCAGCTGTGTCAGTTCATCGCGGGCCTGTTCTTCATCCCCCCGGCTGTGCATGGTTACCAGCCGGACAGCCAGCGCCTGAAACTCGGTCTGAGCTTCTGCCAGACGCTCCAGCCAGACCGGATCAAACACCTGTTCCTGACGGGCCCGGGTAATCCAGGCACGGAAATGACAGTTATCCGTTTCCATGATGGCCCAGGGGTCATCTTGCATCCGCGGTGCCAGTATTTTCGCCTCAAAATTCTGATACCAGTGCTTAGTGGTCAGCCGCAGTAACTGAATCTTATTGTCTTCATCGCTGCGCACGATTTGCGAGAAACGCCGCCACTGGGCATTCGGCGAATAGTCTTCCAGCCAGCGGGGAATTTCACTGGCCGGCATTGGCCGGGCAATGCCGTAACCCTGAGCCTCATTACAGCCCATGCTCAGTAACATCAGGCCATGCTCCGTGGTTTCCACACCTTCAGCAATGACATCACGGTTAAAGGAATCTGCCAGCCCCAGAACACCGTCGATAATGGCGTAATCGTTCGGATCCACCAGCATATCCCGGACAAAGCTCTGGTCAATTTTAATGGTACTGGCGGATAAGCTGCGCAGGTGCGCCAGTGAGGAATATCCGGTGCCAAAATCATCCAGGGCTATTTTCACCCCAAGGGTATTCTGACAGTTGCGGATAATGTCACTGATCACATCCAGATCCCCCAACGCACTGCTTTCCAGCACCTCCAGCTGCAAAGAACCGGTATCAATATTGGCGTAACGGGCCAGCTGGGTGGCAAAGTTTTCCAGAAAACGGCCGGAACGCAGGTGGTTGGAAGAGATATTAATGCTCACTTCCAGTGCGAGCCCCATTTTTATCCAGTCACTGAGTTGTTGCAGTGCTTCACTGATAACCCAGTCACCGATCTGTATTTCCAGTTCGGAACCTTCCACCGCCGGCAAGAAGTAGAAAGGCGATAACAAGCCTTTTTCCGGATGCTGCCAGCGGATCAGTGCTTCTACGCCAAATACTTTGCCGGTACGCATGTTCACTTTTGGCTGGTAATACAGGCAGAAGTGGCGCATATCCAGACTGGTAGCGATTTCATCCAGCAACTGATTTTGCTGAATAAGTTGCTGATCTTTTTCAGTATTAAAGAAGTGGTAACGGTTACGCCCCGCCAGTTTAGCCTGATACATGGACTGGTCAGCATGGCGCATCAGGGTATCCAGATCCGCATGGTCGTCCGGGTAGAGCGTCACGCCGATGGAAGCACTGATACTGATCACGTGGCCATCGATCATATACGGATGGGACAGCAGGCCGATAATCCGCTGCAGGATTGATTCACAATGTTCCAGTGACTCGATATCCCCCAGCAGCATAGCGAACTCATCGCCCCCCTGCCGGGACACAGTATCCTCTTCCCGCAGGGTGGTATTAATTCGTTTGGCCACCTCAATGATTAACTGATCACCCACTTCATGGCCATACTGGTCATTTACCGGTTTGAAATCATCCAGATCCAGGAAGCAGATCGCCAGCTGTTTACTGTGTCGTTTACTGTGGGCAATGGCCTGCCTGAAACGGTCCGCAAACAGGGTTCGGTTAGGCAACCGAGTCAGCTCATCATAGTGGGCCATCAGCCGCAGCTTATTTTCCTGCTCTTTATGCTGGGTAATGTCAGACGCCAGCCCCACATAGTTGATCACTTCTCCGCGACTGTTACGCATCGCAGAGATCTTCATCAGAATGGCATAGATATAGCCATCCTTATGGCGGTTCCAGATTTCCCCCTGCCAGTGACCGTCGTTACGCAAGTGCATCCACAGATCATCATAAAAACTGCGGGGATGACGGCCGGAGCTGAGCAGCCCCGGTTTCTGGCCAATCACTTCATCGGCGCTGTACCCGGTGAGTTCAGAGAAACGGCCGTTGACTTCAACAATCGATCCCTGAATATCGGTCACCATGATCGACTCATGGGTTTCATTAAAAATACGGGCCGAAAGCTGCAGCTTTTCATCGGTTTTATGCCGCTCAATGGCAATGGCCACCAGTTGAGCAGCAAACTCGATGAGCTTGATATCTTCATCTTCCGGGGCATGGGGCTGGTTGTGATAAATCGCAAATGTCGCCAGCACCTTGTTGTTAGCACCCAGCACAGGCTCAGACCAGCATGCCCTGAGATTGGCTTTATCAGTCAGCTCCAGGAATGGCGCCCAGTTAGGATGATTATCAATATCGGAGACAATCACCCGCTCCCCGGTATACGCCGCACGGCCACAGCTGCCCACCATTTCACCGATTTCAACACCATCAATGGCATCATTATAAAAAGCTGGCAGGTTCGGCCCCGCACCGGTATACAACCGGTTGGTCTTTTCATCCAGCAGCAACACACTGCCCAGGCTTCCGGGGCTCTGCATTTCGATGGTTTCAATAATGGCTTCGAGAATAGCTTCCAGCGAGGAACCTTCCAGCAGCAGTTCCAATACCCGGTTCCGGGTCATATCCAGAGCTTCAATTTTCTTCTGCCGGGTTATATCTGTATTGATTCCGATAACCCGCGAAGGCCGCCCATCAATCCATTCAACCGCTTCGCCAATGCCCTGCTGCCACATCCAGCCTCCAGCTGCGGTCTGAATACGAAATTCCGTTTCACAGGCTTCCCCATGATTCATCAGACGGTCGAACTCTGCCAGTATCCGCTCTTTATCCTCCGGATGCAGTGCCGCTTCCCATACCGGTACCGTGAGCTTAAACGTCTGCGGGTCGTAACCCAGCATCCGGGCGTACTCATCACTTACTAATACATCGCCACTGGCCACATCAATATCAAACCAGGCCTGATGGGATGCTCCCATTGCAAGATTCAGACGTTTGAGGCTGTCATTCAGGGTGCGGGTACGCTCATCAACGGTTACTTCCAGCATGGCATGGTTGTTTTTTAACCGGCTGATCAGCACTGAAATCAGAGTAATAAAACCGCAAAAAATCACCGCAATCATGATTTCCAGTGTTAGCAGAAAATTATCCCGATAGCCTTTTTCCGGAGACACGCGGAACATCCACAAACCATTTGGCACCCGGATGTCATAGCTTTCAAAGTCGTCTATCAGCGGCGCATCAGAACCGGCAATCAGTTCTTCTTTGCCACTGAGCGCATCGAGCCGGGATAACTGGTACGCAAACCCGCCGGATTCCAGCCGGAAAAGCGATGCCTGATCCAGAATTTCCGGAAAACGGATTAAAACAGAGGAGAATCCCCAGAAAATGTTTTTGCCCTGCTGATCAGACAAATAGACAGGTAAACGGCCGATAGCCCCCACCCCGCCCTGCTTCAGCTCGATAGGGCCCTCAAGGGTAAGCTGGCCGGTGGCCCGGGCCAGAAATGCAGGTTTATTTTTGCTCTGATCCTGTAACAGGTCATACCCGATAACGGCCTCATTTCCCGACTCAGGAATAACCTGACGGATGACCCCTGCCGGGGCCAGTTCCAGCGCCGATGCACCGGAATAGAACGGCAACATTTCTACAGCCAGCTTCTCAAACCCCTGGGTACTGCCATTCTGCATACGAACCATGGCCGCAGCCGGGTACGTCGCTGACAATGCCTGGCTGATATTCGCTTCAATCAGGCTGACATAGCTGGTTGAAAGCTTCTCCAGCAACATATGTTTTTGCTGGTAGCGGTAACTTTCAACAAAATAAATGACACAGCCGCTGATGATAACTGCCATAAGTAAAATAAGCCGGATCATCAGCGAACGTTTAAGTTCGTATAGCATTTACTACCTTCGGGTGTCTCAGGTCTGTAATACTCCCACAGACATAAAATGCTTTCCCTGCAATCACTTATAAACCTGCGCCGGCGAATAAAACACCTGTTTATAGACGCGTGTCGCAGAGTATCGTGAATTTCCGGTACCCGCCAGCAATCTGTTACCCAAGCTGACCGGCAAAACGAGACTTTTTACTGGCAACGCGCACTAAAGATTAACTGAATCTGAACAATTTATTGATCCAGATTAAGAAAACCCTCCTTTCCTCTCCGGACTACCGGACATTCAGATAGAATCGGTCGGCTAAATATGCTCCCCAGGGACCCGGCGTTGAAAAGTAGTCAGGTATGAAACTGAATAATAAAAATAAGCTGCTGTGCAGTATTCTGAGCCTGCTGGTTCTGGGCCTGCTCGCATCAGCACTGGTTGCTTATTTACATATCAGCAGTGCACAGCGTCAGGCACTGCAAAATGAGCATTTGGTCAAAGCCCGCGCCACCACCGAAAAACTGACCCACTGGCTCAGTGAAAACCTCGCCATCGTCAGCCACTATGCCGATGTTATTGCCGAACATCCTCTGGGGCTGTACGACAATCCTGCCCTCCAGGATTACCTCAGCCAGAGTACGGCCACCGGCCGGTTCGACTACATCAGCTACAGCCTGGAAAGCGACGGCTATATGTGGATCAACGACTGGGAAATCCCCCAGGGCTACAATCCCCGTCTGCGCCCCTGGTATATCAGCAGTAAGCAGGCCATGCGCCCCACCATCCCGGAACCCTATCTGAGCGTCGATGCCGATCCTCACCGCTATCTGGCTGTGACCGCACCTTTACTCCGTGATGGTCACTTTATCGGCATGGTACTGGGTGATGTACCTATGGAGTTCGTCAAGAATACCGTCATGGACACCCGACTAGACTTCAATGGCGAAGTTTTCATTACCAACCACCAGGGTAAAATTCTGATTCACAAAAATGAACAGATGGAAGGCTTAAGCCAGCAAACCCTGCTGGGGGAAAACCTTCCGGCCAGCAGCAAAGACGCTCAGGAATCCCTCAGCCCTGACCTGCAGCAAGCCGGCAATTCACAGATCCTGGAAACGGAAAATTACGTATATACGGTTTCATCAATCGGCGTGGCCGGCTGGCAACTGGTGCTGGCCCAGCAGAAGAGCATTCTCAATAAACAACTGCTCAGATCGACCCTTAATCTGCTCAGTGCATTTGTGGGTATTTTCCTGATGACGCTGACCCTGCTGTTCATTTCGAACCGCCATGTGTTTTCCCCCCTGCTGAACCTTCTGGAACAGGACGCCAATACCGGACTGGCCAATAAACGTACCTTCAAGGATCACATCAGTCATCAGTATATCGACGCCAATATTCCCGGCATGCTGCTGATCATTAACGTTAACAACTTCAACCTGCTGACCGCCGCGTTATCCGGCCCTGCCATCGCGCAGCTGCAAAACGAAATCAAATCCCGGATCCTGCAAACCTTACCGCCGGATATTCAGCTGGGCATGTTTTCTGAAAACCGCTTCATTGCTTTTCTGCCGAATCACGGCCATATGGAGCAACGTGATCAGCTGTTTAAGCTGCAGCAGCTGCAGGAAACTCTGACCCACTATTACACCGTCAAAGATCAGCAGATCACCTGTACGTTCCGTCAGGGTGTCAGTTTCTTCCCACAGCACGGTACCCATATTGAACAACTGATTGACCGGGCGTTTTCAGTGATGGGGAACGCTAAAAAAAACGCCAGCAGCGGGAATATTGCAGTCTACAGCCCCGACGTCGATCAGCAGCTCAGTGAAGACCTGCGTATCTTCAGCGCCATTCATAACGGCCTGCGCAACCATGAGTTTGAGCTGGCATTCCAACCCCAGTACGACCTTAACCAGGAAGCCTTTAAAGGCGTTGAAGTTCTGCTGCGCTGGTATTCAGGCGAGTTAGGCAGGCAAGTATCCCCCGCTGAGTTCATTCCTATTTCTGAAGCTTCAAACCTGATTATCAGTCTGGGGGACTTTGTTATTCGCGCCACACTGCAGCAAATTACCCTGTGGCGCGAACAGGGCATTCATTTTGACACGGTCAGCATCAACATTTCCCCGAAGCAACTACTACAGCATAATTTTGTCGATAAGCTGGTTGCTGCAACTGAACGGTTTCAGGTGCCTCCGGAACAGATCGAACTGGAGATCACTGAGTCCCTGTTATTTGACGACCCTGACCTGTGCATTGAACTTCTGCAACAACTCAGGTCGCTGGGGTTCACCATTGCCATTGATGACTTTGGTACCGGTTATTCATCCCTGCAATACCTCAAGCTGTTACCGGTGGATAAGCTGAAAGTAGACCGGGCCTTTATTAAAGAACTGGAGACCGATCCGAAAGATCAGGTAATCATCAGCATGGTGACGGACATGGCCAAGGCACTGGGATTCTCAACCCTTGCAGAAGGCGCTGAATCAGCACCACAGGTTGAGATACTGCGTCAGGCAGGCTACGACATGGTTCAGGGATATTATTACGCCAGACCGATGTCAGCGACCGCACTCATCCAGTTTATCAACAGGCAGACCTGACCCTTATCAGGCCAGAACACGGCCAGAAAAAAGATTCAATAACCGTTGTTTAATCATCCCGGTGAAGAAGTACGCGTTTCGGGTAATGACTGCTTAAAGCTGTTGTAAACGCATGATATGCTTCGCTCAATCAGATTTTACTTCAGTAATACGTCATCCGCACGACCCGGTATACATCAACCAGAGTGAAGTACATTAATGGCTGGACTAAAAGCAATCATTGTCGACGACGCCCGTTTTATTCGCGACCTTGTCACCAAGATTCTGCGGGATGCATTCCCGGACTCCCAGGTAAAATCCGCCGAAAACGGTGAAGCCGGCAAACAGCTACTCGCCAAAGAAACCTTCGATATTGTCCTGTGTGACTGGGAAATGCCAGGGATGTCCGGCCTTGAACTGTTACAGTGGACCCGCCAGCAACCCAGCTATCAGACCGTGCCTTTTCTGATGATCACCAGCCGGGGTGAACGGGAATACGTGCTCAAGGCCGTCAGCTCAGGGGTTAACGACTACATCGGAAAACCTTTTGAGCCACAGCAACTGGTGGACAAAGTAAAACTCTGGCTGGCAAAAGGCGGGGAAACCAGCCCAGCCGCCCGTCAGCGGGCTGCACAGTTACTGGCATCCGTTGATTCACCGGCAGCGAAAAAAGCCGCGCCCAAGCCTAAAGGGATGGCGCAGTTACGCTTTGGCGGCACCACCCATAAATGTGCCATCAAGGAACTGACCCTTCAGTTCGCCAAAGTCGCGATCAAACATGAAGGTAAGCTCCCGGCCATTTTTGAACAGGCGGTTGTGGATATTGAACAGCAAAACGGTAAAGGCGTGGCCCGGATCAACGGTTTTGTCCGTGCTATTTCTGCACTGGAGCCGGATATGAACTCCAGCTTCATTGACGTCAACATTCACTTCAGTGATAACGATGCGGACAAGATGGAAGTTCTGTCCCATTACATGTCGAGAATGAAATAAGCTAAACCTTACACACAAAAAAGCACCGCATAGCGGTGCTTTTTTATTTCATACCGGCTGTTCAGCCATCAAATGCCTGGCCAACTTCAGCATCTTCCAATACTTCTTCTTCCTCAGCAGACGCCGCCACCCACTCCATAATGGCCGGATGCGCCATCACGGTCTCAACATAGGCTTTACTCAACGGGCTGATCGCCGGACCATAAGTATTGAACCGCAGCGCAACCGGTGCGTACATGAAGTCAGCAATGCTCAGCTCACCAAACAACCAGGGACCAATTTCCTGATGTTCATAACGTAGCTCCTGCCACATCAGGTCGATACGCCAGACGTCTTTCAACGCTTCGGTAGAGAGGTCAACAAAACGCCGCGCCCGGCAGTTCATTGGCAATTCTTCACGCAAAGCCATAAAGCCGGAATGCATTTCACAGCTGATCGCCCGGGCCTGTGCCCGTTTAGCCGGGTCAGAGGGCCAGGCTTCGCCGTTCAGGCAGGTATCGTTGAGATATTCACAGATCGCCAGCGAGTCCCAGACTTTTACGTCACCATCAATCAGCGCGGGTACCTTAGCCGTCGGTGAAACAGCTTTGATCTGCTCTGCAAATTCCGGGGTTCGCAGCGCCAGACGGCGTTCATCGAACTCTATGTTGCAGGCCTTCAACATCAGCCACGGCCGTAAAGACCAGGATGAATAATTCTTGTTGCCGATGATTAATTCCAAAATACGTCCTCTTGTATCATGTGCGCATTGCGCATTTATGCCATAGACAAATAATTCTGTTGCGTCTGAATGCGCCCTATCCATGCCTGAATTGCCGGATACCCGGACAAATCAAAGCCGCCCTCATCCGCCACATGGGTATACGCATACAACGCAATATCCGCTGCTGACAGCTGGTGATCCACCAGAAAGGGGCTTTCCTGCAGCTGCTGTTCCATCACCTGCAGTGCCCGGTGACCGCCGGCCTGCTTGGCTTCATATTCTGCACGGCGGCTCTCCGGCAGCCCCAGATAACGGGCAATGAACCGGGCAACGGCAATGTAGGGTTCATGACTGTACTGTTCAAAAAACATCCACTGCATAATTCTGCCCCGGGCAAAACGGTCTTCCCGCCACAGTGCCGTCCCTTCTGTCAGATAACTCAGAATGGCATTGGACTCAGAAAGATAGCGGCCATCGTCCAGCTCCAGTAACGGAATCTTGCCATTAGGATTCTTCTTCAGAAACTCAGGGGTATGGGTCTGGCCCTGCAGAATATCCACAGCGACCCATTCATACTCAAGCTCCAGTAATGCTGCGGTCAGCAAAGCTTTGTAACAGTTACCTGACTGAGCATCGCCATAAATTTTCATGGGGTTCCTCTCCCTTCCTGTGCCGGTTACACGTTCGCCAGACCGGTCTTATCAGCTGTCCGGCCAGCACATCTTTTACCCGGCTATTCTGGCCTCTTGCATTTACGGCCACCAGCGAATAGTTTTGATGCCTCCCATTCTGATTGCTAATGAATACCTTATGGACATTGATGCTTTGCGCAGTTTCATCGCTTTTGTTGATACCGGCAGTTTTACCCGGGCGGCAAAGCAAATCTTCCGCACCCAGGGTGCGGTCAGCATGCAGATGAAAAAGCTCGAGGAAGAAACCGGGCGTTGCCTGTTTACCAAAGAAGGTCGCAATCTCAGCCTGACAGATGATGGCCGGAAACTGGTGAGCTATGCCCGGCGGATTCTGGCCCTGCACGATGAAGCATTGGGGGAATTTTCTCTGACCGCCGGCATGCAGCCATTACGCATCGGCTGCCCGGATGATTATGCCCAGGAGATTTTTCCGGATCTGGTCACCATGCTGCTGGAAGAATATCCACACCTGCCAATTCGCCTCCTGTGCGACAACAGCAGTGGCCTGCGACAGGCGCTGGATCAGGGCAAACTGGATCTGGCCATTCTGACCAGGGCACCGGATAAGGAAGAAGGTTACCTGCTGCGTCACGATCACGGCGTCTGGGTGCATGCCGGCTTTCCGGAATTACAGCACCAGGCAGTATTGCCACTGGTCCTGTATGAAGCGGACTGTAAATTTCACTCCAGCGCGGTAGACGGCCTGGAAAAACAGGGGCAGCGCTTTCAGGTACTCTGCGCGTCCAGCAGCGCCACGGCAATCAAAAGCCTGCTGCGCCGCGGTATCGGAATTGGTGCACTGGCATCTTCAACCATTGATGCCGGGCTGGAACCCTGCACCCGCTCAGACCTGCCAACCCTGCCGATGGTGGATATCGTACTGGCCGTTGCGCCTACCCCTCACCCGCTGGTCGGCACATCGATGGCCCGAAAACTCAGTAAAAAAATGCTTAGCCAGAGCGCAACCTGAGGCCATCTTTCTCCGGTTGCGCCAGCAATGAATTCAATTGCGACATCACTACCCAAAGTGACAAAGTAATCCCCGCCGCACCCTTGCTCCTGCTTATCTCATCAGCATAAAGTGCCCAAACCAAAGTCTAATACGTGTCATTAAAAAATCTAAAACAGACCGGCGAGCCTTTGGATGCCTCTTCGGAAAATGCATTTCACAATGCCGCATAATAATTAGATGTCTGCTCAGGAGTAGTCTGATGCCAATTCGCAGTCAGTTCATTTTAGCCCTACTTATAAGTATCGTGATTCCGGTCGCCTGTATCACCTCACTTGCCATATTTGAATTCAGAAAAAGTGCCGTCGGTAACTTTGAGCAAGCCAGCCTGAGCGAAATACGCCAGGTGGATAATGCTTTCAGCCTTTACCTGAACGGTTTAGCCGAAGATGTTGCTTACCTGGCCAAAAAGCCTGAACTGAGCCAGCTGGACGGCAGTGCTGCCAAGTACGTGGACAAAGCCCCTGCTCAGATGACACCGCTTCAAAACGGTGAGAAAGAAGCAGCGGTATTCCGCCTGTTCGACACCTTCGGCCAGGCCCGCCCTGATCTGACTTACGTATTTCTGGGCCTGAGCGACGGCGCCTACATCCAGTGGCCAAGCGGTAAAAACGGCCAGAATTACGACCCGCGTAAACGTCCGTGGTATGCATCCGGAGAAGCGGCCAACGGCCGGATTATCCGCGCGCCGGCCTATAAAGATATCAACACCGGTGCACCACTGGTGGATTATCTGGTGAAATTCAAAACAGAAAGCGGTCTGACCGGTGTCGTCGGGGTGGATGTAACCCTGGACAAACTGACCGAGATGATCAAACAGGTTAAGTTTGGCCAGTCCGGCTATGTCATGATGATTGAAGATACCGGCACTATTCTGGCGGACCCTTCCAACCCGGATAACAACTTCAAGCCAGTCAGCGAACTGGGGGATGCCTTTACCCGCCAGATTGCTGCTGAAGGTATTTCCGAAGTGGAAATCGATGGCCAGAACTGGTTTGCCACCGTATACGTTTCCCCGACTCTGGGCTGGAAGTTTGTTGGCCTGGTACCTGCCGGTGAAGTGTTCGCTGTTATCGATGAACTGGCCGGTCTGATTCTGCTGATGAGCCTGGTGTTAGTCGGTATCTTTATTGCGTTTGCTGCCTGGTTTGCCAACCGGATCACCAAACCGATGCATGTGATCACTACAGGACTGCAGGAAATCGCCAATGGTGAGGGTGACCTGACTCGCCGGCTGGATATTAAGGGTAAAAACGAATCCGCCCAAATGGCCGAAGCCTTTAACAGCTTTATCGGCACCATCAATACCCTGATCAGTGAAATTAAATCCAATGCAAATCAGGTAGGCAGCTTTGCTCAGGAAGCCAACGAAGTTTCCACCGAGGTCAGCCAGGTCGCTACTCAGCAGTCCCGCTCCATTGAGGGGGTTTCCACCGCCTTCTATGAAATGGTTACCGCCTCCAATGAAGTGGCTCAGCACTGTACCCTGACGGCTGATGCTGCAAACAACAGCCAGCAGCAGGTGGAAGAAGGCCGTAAGCTGATCGTGAATACCTCCTCTCTGGTGAATGAGCTGGAAGCGATTATCGTCGATTCGAACCAGGCGATGGCTGAGCTGGCGGATGAATCCCGCAACATTACCAGCATTCTGGAAACCATCCGCGGCATTGCCGGCCAGACTAACCTGCTGGCCCTGAACGCCGCGATTGAGGCGGCCCGTGCCGGTGAAAGCGGCCGTGGTTTCGCGGTGGTTGCCGATGAAGTCCGCACACTTGCACAGCGCACTTCAGAGTCTACCGAAGAGATCGACACCCTGATCACCAGCCTGACACAGCGGACCCAGGTGGTCTCTGAGAAGCTGTCCAGCAGCCTGGAAGGTTCGAAGCAAACGGTAGAAACCACTCAGCAAACTAAATCGGTCTTCGAGGCCATTGAGCAGTCGGTTGACAGTATCCGTGATCTGGCCACACAGATTGCCTCTGCTGCCGAAGAACAGAACCTGGTCACTGAGGAAATTAATAAGAACATTCATGATCTGAATGATGAGGCCAGCCGGGCTCAGGGAATCGCTGAAGACTCCCGCCAGACATCAGACAAAATGAATGAGATTTCCACTGATCTGAACACCCTGGTCGGTCGGTTTAAAACCTGATCAGCTGACGAGAACTGGCGGTAAGGTTACTTATGAGTCACCTTACCGCCGATAATTTTATACGCCGGCACACCACGAATCAGGGTTTCCCGGGCAAAGCTGATGCCACAGCCAGGGCACTGACAGGCCACCTCGGTATAGTCAGCAACAATCCGCTCCACAAAGCACTTTACCAGTGCCCCTTTACCGCCTTTACGGTACCGGAATAAAGGTGCCCTGCACTTGGCACAATAAATATCCACCGACTTTTCCGGCAGTTTTTTGTTCGGCTTAGCCATCTATTACTCTGTTAATAACTTTCCCTGCCCTTTACCGCTACCGGTTATAACGGCATCGCAGCCGTGACTGGCTCAGGGAATCGTGCGGTAAATTTCATCAGATGCGCCTAATAATAACAGTGGCGGCTGATAGCCCACCAGCTCAGCGCTCTTGAGGTTCACCGCCATTCTTACCGGTTCAACAAACAGTTGGGGTAACTGGTTAGGTTTGGCACCGTTAAAGATTTTCCCCATGGTCATGGCATGGAAATCCCCCACCGCCCGGTGACCGGCCTGAGAAATGCTCATCAGGATTCCCTGACGCACTTCCCTGCCGCCGTTCTGGGAAAACGTCGGGATTTTATGCTGATTCACGATGGATATCAGCCGGGGCAAACTGTTATCGGTAATCCCTCCCTGGGTCGTGACATAAATCGCATCCGTGTTTTTCACCAGGGTTTTAAAACAGTCAATCACACTGGCTTCGGCCTGCCGAGTATCACTGATATCACTCAGGGTATAACAGGGAACCAGTGTAAAACCGCGGCGCTTTGCCAGTCGCTGCGCTTCACTCCAGCCAGCATAGCTGCGCCCGGCGTCACTGTCTTCCAGTGCGATACCTAAACGCCGGAACCCGACCAGATCGTGAAACACCCGCAACTGGCGTAAATACCGGTCCGGATCGACCCTGGCATGCACGTGATCAAACCCGGAATCATCAGCGCTTTTGACAATGCCGGCAGAGAGCGGATTACTGGTTGAAATAATAAGCGTATTGGTCGCGTGATGGTCATTGGCCAGATCCTGTCCGGCCCAGGTACCGGCGGCAATCATCAGATCAATGTCCTGCTGTTCATTGAGACGGGACAATACTGCCTGTTGTACGCTTTTGCGCCGGTCATCATCCCAACCGGCGCTGTAATGGGCATCCGGCACAAAATGAATATAACGGCCGCTGGCTTCTTCACTGAGCCAGTGCCACAGATCGGCGGTTTGTTCCCCGGAGGTTTCCGGTAACGGCTTAGCCTCCAGCCAGCCCCTTTGCATCATGGCTCTGATGGTCGCGGTAAAGATCTTCCGGTAGTAAATGTATTCCCCGCCCTCCAGATAGCCAATACGCCAGGGTTTGCCGTTGTTGGTCGCCGGAGCCGATGAAAAGTCTGGAAGTGTATTGGCCGCTGCCGGGCCGCCAATAAACAGAATGCTGCCCAGTAGCAGTGTGATAAAAGTCCGGATCAGCATGGACCTGCCCCCTCAAAAATCGGTATATCGTGGTCCTTGCGCGGGCACTGTGTGCCTCTTTCTTGCCGTCCTGCTCACTGGCTGTTGATATCAGTTTCTGATAACCGGGACAACCTTACTGCACCTCCGGTGAAACTGTGTCTGCATGTTCAGACCGGTGGCCTTTTCTGACACCGGTTAACAGGCAGTAATACAGTTCTCAATTCCAGTATAGGCAAGCATATAGTGACGGCGTAGAATAGCAGCAAAATTATTACCCAAACCAGTGAATCCCTGCCATGACCATCGAAAGCGCCATCAGCTTCTTTATTGCCATTTTTATTTTTGGCATTACGCCGGGCCCCGGCATTTTCGCCATTCTGGCCAAGGCAATGGTTCAGGGTGGCCGCGCCTGTTTCCTGCTGGCGCTGGGAATGACAATCAGCGATATCTGCTACCTGATTCTTGCCTGTATGGGCCTGGCCACCATTGCTGAGCACTGGGGGGAAGTCTTTACGGTGATCCGCTGGGTCGGTGCAGGGTATCTGCTGTATCTGGGCTATAAACTCTTTACCAGCCCGATAAGTGACGCTGACAGCACAGAGGGTCACAGGAACCGCAGTGGCGACTTTCTGCAGGGCTTTCTGATTTCAGCCTCAAATCCTAAAGTTATTCTGTTTTATATTGCGTTTCTGCCCACCTTTATGGATCTGCAAAGCTTACAGGTTACCGATATCGCACTGGCATCGGTGCTGACCTTAGTTGCCCTCATGGCCGGGTTGATGCTTATCGCTCACAGTGCACACTGGGCCAGTGCAAAACTTAAATCCGACCGGGCTCAGCAAAACCTAAACCGCAGTGCCGGCAGCATTATGATGGGCGCTGGCGTATATCTGATTGCCAGCCGCTGATATCAGCGCTGTATCCCGTCCGTACTTTTTTACGCTGCAACCGTTAAACAGGCTTAATTCATGAACCAGCTGAATGCTCCGCAGGGCACCTTCACCCTTAACCGTTATCCCCTTCGGGCCAAAGATACCCTGCGTGCGTGGGACGCAGCGGACGAATATATTTTGCAGTTTATCGCCGAAGCGCAGGCCAGCGGTGAAGTATTTCAAAACGTACTGATCATCAATGACAGCTGCGGTGCGTTGGCCACTGCCCTGGCCCCGATGCAACCGGTGGTCATGAGCGACTCTTTCGTTTCCCATCAGGCCATCCGGCAAAACCTGCAAAGTAACCGGCCTGAGGAAGCCCCACTACACCTGATCGATTGCCTGCAGTCACCGGCTGATTTTTTGCCAACTACCGGGGCACCTGCCGATCTGGTAATACTGAAGATCACCAAAAGTCTGGCCCAGCTGGAAGATCAGTTACACCGGATCCGTCCGTTACTGAGTGAAAATACCCGGGTGCTGGCTGCAGGTATGGTCAAAGCCATCCATACTTCCACACTGGATCTGTTCGGGAAAATTATCGGCCCCACCCATACGTCACTGGCAAAGAAAAAGGCCCGCCTGATCCACTGCCAGCCGGATCTGTCGCTATCTCCGGCAGCGAATCCGTTTCCTAAAGCATTGCCCCTGCCTGAGCACCGTCTGGATATCGTTAATCACGCCAGCGTGTTCGCCCGCGACAAACTGGATATCGGTACCCGCTTCTTTCTGGAAAACATGCCCGCAAGTGATGAGCCAAAACACATCATCGACCTGGGCTGCGGTAACGGTTTACTGGGTATAGCAGCGGCCGGAACTCACCCGAATGCTACCTTTACCATGGTGGATGAATCCTTTATGGCAGTGGCATCTGCTGAACAGAATTTTGCCCAAAACCACCCTGACCGTACGACAAACTTTCAGGTTACCGACTGCCTGACCGGCATTGCTGACAACTGTGCTGATCTGATCCTCAATAACCCGCCCTTTCATCAGCAAAACACCATTGGCGACTTTATCGCTGTACAGATGTTTAAAGACGCCAAGCGTACCCTGAAGACCGGTGGTGAACTGCTGGTGATCGGTAACCGGCATTTAGGTTATCACGTAAAACTGAAGCGACTGTTCGGTAACTGCACCACGTTGGCCAGTAATAAGAAATTTGTCAT
Source organism: Aliamphritea spongicola (assembly GCF_017051665.1). Lineage (NCBI taxonomy): Bacteria > Pseudomonadati > Pseudomonadota > Gammaproteobacteria > Oceanospirillales > Oceanospirillaceae > Aliamphritea > Aliamphritea spongicola. Next base: position 149,195 of record NZ_JAFIDL010000005.1, on the reverse strand, counting down.
CCTGCGCTGTATTAAACGCTAACCCCGGATTAAAAACGGCGACAACACCCTGAAACACAAGGTATTCACCTTAAAATCGGCGCTGAAAATAATACTGCCAACTGGATTAATAGCAGTTATTATGTAATTTGAAGCACGCAGTTTGCGTAGATAAATACCAACCAGGTTATCGTTACAGCCGGGGAAACCCGGATCAGACATTCAGCCTGCTGAGCCGGACGCATCACGGATAGCTGATGCCAATCAGGATTATTCCGGCACCTTCGGACACCCGATACAGCCTGAAGTCTGACCTGAAAATACAACGTTCTTATTTGCCTTAAGCGCCGGACAGCTATGCCGCAATCACACATTCGCCAGCCTGGTTTTCTGAATTTTACTGTGCGGCGCACGCTGCAGGTTATGCTGTCGCTGTCTGTGATTATGCTCGGTACAAGCGGATTGGCGCATGCCCAGCAAGAAACAGCGCCGGACGAATACATGGCGTATAACGATGATGCTTACACCATCTCCGAACTGAATTATCTGGCCGATATCCCGCTGATTTCAACGGCCACCCGACTGCCACAGCAACGCCACGAATCACCGGCTGCCATTACCGTTATTGACCGGGCCGTGATTGAAGCGTCGTCAGCTCTGACCATCCCCGACCTGTTCCGTTTAGTGCCGGGCATGATGGCCTACCACACCTCGACGAATACATCGGCGGTTGCCTATCACGGCATGAGTGACAGGTTCCCTTCCCAGATGGAAGTAATGGTCGACGGCCGCTCTATTTATGTACCGCTGTTTTCCACTGTCATCTGGGACACTCTGGGTCTCACGGTAGACGACGTAGATCGTATTGAAGTAGTCAGAGGCTCCAACAGTGCCACCCATGGTTCCAATGCCTTCATGGGGGCAATCAATATTATTACCCGCTCAGGCCTGTCCCAACCCGGCAGTAGCCTGAAATATACCAGCGGCAGCCTCAATACCCAGAACTTTGAAGCACGGCATAGCGGCAGTTACTCACTTGGCAGTTACGCCCTGTCTGCCGGTGAGCTCAGTAACGACGGCAGCGACACATTTGAAGATAAAGCAAACCGCCGGTACCTGAACTTTAATACCGTAGTCACCCCCAATTTACAGGACACTCTGACAGTTAACCTGGGCTTCGGCGAAGGCTTCACCGATGTTGGGGACCTCGACAGCGCACCCAATTTGGAAGAACGCACCTATCACAGCAATACCCAGCATATTAAGTGGCAGCGTATTCTTCAGAATGAAGCTGAATTTGAAGTCCGCTATGCCCATAGTTATAACAACCTTGATGCCGACAAACTGGATATCCCGACCGTTCAGCAGGCTCTGGAATTAACAGATCCGGTACTGATTGCCCTGATTCCAAACTTTATTGCTGCGAACCCTCTTCGAAAAACGGCTGAAGTCGGTGATATCGAGCAACATGAGCTGGAAATGACCTGGCGGAAACAAACTTCACCAGCCAACCGATTTATCATTGGCAGCGGCTACAAATTCAACCGGGCCCGCAGTCTGGAATTACTGGATACCCGGGACTGGGTCAGTGAAGAACGTACCCGGATTTTCGGTAACTGGGAATACAGCGGCATCAGTAACTGGGTATTCAATGCTGGCGCAATGGTGGAACATGCCACTGCCGGCAACAGTGGCACCCGGATATCACCGCGCCTGGCAGCAAATTATCAACTGACTCCTACCAGCGGATTACGCAGTTCTGTCAGCCAGGCATACCGAATGCCTTCATTGCTGGAAGCAAACCTGCAGACAGTCATTTACAGCCCCGCCGGTTTACCTGCCGGCACCCCGTCAATCTATCAGATTGAGTCCCTGGCCAATTCTGATATTGAACCTGAAAGGCTGAGAACCCTGGATGTGGGATATTTTAAAAACTGGCCCGAATATAACAGCCAGATGGATCTGCGGCTGTTTTACGAACGCATAGATAACGGTATCGAGACGGCTTACCGGCCCCTCACCACAGCAACCGCCAGCAGCGACCACCGCTACCGGATTGAAGATAATGGCGCTGAATGGAATAACCGGGGCTTTGAAACCCAGATCCGTTACCAGCCCAACATGCTGTATAACCCGCTGATTTTATTTAACTACAGCTATATTCACGTGCGGGGATTCCGTAATCGGGGTCACAGTACTGTTGGCAACCCCGACAACATTGACCGACTAGAGAACCGAACGCCGATGCACACCGCTTCGCTGCTGGCCAGTATTACCCTGCCGGATGATCTGCAGCTCAGCGTGAGTCATTTTTATATGTCTGAAGTGGAATGGCTGGAAGGCAGTAGCGGTGGACCGAATGAACGATACAACCGTACGGATATTAAGGTCAGTAAGGGCTTTAAATATTCGAACGGTAATGCACTGAAGCTTAACTTTATCGTACATAACTTACTGGATGAGCCATATCAGGAGTTTTATGCCGAGAATCTGTTTGGCCGGCGGGCTTATGTGCAACTGGAACTGAGCTTTTAAGCGGCCACGGAATGTTATCGCCGTGCTGCCGATCACTGTCAGAGTTAGCATATGGACAGGTGTGAACTGACCAGAAAGCCCCTGAACTTGGGGGGCAGAATAATACTTAGCCTGCTTGCCCTGCTATGTATTATTAAACTGTGTGTTGCCAGCGCTGCAGCACAGGCGCTTATCGTCCTGAGTAATGCTCAGCAGCCTTATCAGGTCGTCAACCGCGAAATTATTCTGCAATCAAAGGGTGCTGTTCCTCAGACCATTTCACTGGAAAACCTACGTCAGCGCCCTGCCGGTTATCTGCGACAGTTTAATCCGCTGATTACTGTCGGCAGTGCTGCCGCTGATTATATCTTTGCCAGCGCCCCTGCCGGCAGCCAGATTATCAGCAGTTTCATCCCCAAGCCCGGTTACCGGCGTTTGCTGAACCGTTATTCCGACCGGCTCCGGCAAATTGGCCATACAGCGATTTTTCTTGATCAGCCTTACTACCGCCACATTACGCTGGCACGGGCGGTACAACCTGACGCGCGTAATCTGGGGGTAATACTCGGCCCCACGACAGGTAAAGACCTGCCGGCACTGAAAACAGCCAGTGAGGCAATGGGCTTCAGACTCAGTCATGATGAGTTGGTGAGCAATGATAATCCGTTACAAATGCTGCAACCGATCATGGCACGCTCTGATATTTTCCTGGCATTACCGGATCAGGCAATTTTCAACCGGACAACCGCCAAGTGGATTCTGTTTATGAGCTACCAGCAGCATATTCCGCTGATTGGCTTTTCCCGCAGTTATGTGGATGCCGGAGCGCTGGCTGCTGTGATTTCCACCCCGGAACAGATCGGCCAGCAAACCGCCGAGGTTCTGAATATCTACAATGACACAGGCACCCTGCCGCCGGCCGGTTACAGCCGTTATTTTTCCGTCATTACAAACCCTCAGGTAGCCCGTAACCTGAATATTGAATTACCCGCGCCTTCTCAGCTTGAAGCCCGCCTGAAAGAGGTTGAACAACGATGAGTCTGCTGCAGAACGGTTTCGCAAAAGGCATCCGCCTCAAAGTATTTACCATCACACTGGTCCCCCTGCTGGTGATGACCCTGATACTGGCCGGCTATTTTATTTCCACCCGGATTGCAGACAACGAAACCGCCCTGATTGAACGGGGCGCCACCATGTCCCGGCTGATGGCCGCGGCAGCGGAGTTTGGCATCATTTCAGAACTGACACCCCAACTGAAAGCCCTGAGTAAGGGACCAATACAGGAATCCGACGTTAAAGACGTGATCTTCCTTAACGCGACAGGACAACTGATTTATCGCTCCACAGACATCGACTTCCAGTTCATTCCCCGGCCAACGCCGACATACAACCGGCAAAACGGTTACTGGTTGTTCGCCACACCGGTGATGGCAACCGGCATTCTGATAGATGACTCGCGGGAGTATTCTGAACCCCAAGCGCCGGAAATACTCGGCTGGGTTGTCATTGCGATCTCCAGTGAATCCATGCGGGAGCGTCAACTAGATATCATTATCAACACCCTGATCTTATTACTGATCGGCATTCTGGTGACCTTTATTGTGGCAGCCCGGGTTGGACACACCCTGACAGATCCGATTATTGATCTCACAGAACTGGTCGGCAAACTCCAGCAGGGGCAGTTATCGGCCCGGGCCACAGAGCAGTCTGATGCCGAAATCGGCTCTCTGGAACGGGGCATTAACCTGCTGGCAGAGCGGGTTCAGGCCTCGAATCAGTTACTGGAAAGCCAGGTGGATAAAGCGACCCAGCGGCTGCGCAAAACCATGCAATATCTGGAAACCCAGAACCATGCCCTGCATAAAGCCCGGGAACGGGCTGACCAGGCCAATATGGCGAAGGACGAGTTCCTTGCACGGATGAGCCATGAATTACGCACACCACTCACCTCGGTACTCGGCTTTACCGGCCTGCTGAAACAGACCGATCTGAGTTACGAACAGCAGGAGCATTGCCGGATTATCAGCCAGACTTCCACCATGTTGCTGGCCATCATTGACGACATTCTTGATTTCGCCAAGCTGCAATCTAATGCGATTCATCTGGAAAGCATTCCGTTTAACCCGGAAGAATGCATTCACAGTGCAATTGAAATGCAGGCACAAAGCGCCGCAACCAAGGGGCTGGAACTGATCTATCAGGTCAGCAATGATATTCCGCCGGTGGTACTGGGAGATCCGATGCGCCTGCGTCAGGTAGCTACAAACCTGATCGGAAATGCCATCAAATTTACCGAACACGGCCATGTAATCGTGAGCCTGAAGCGCCTTGAAAGTGAAGAGGACGCTGTACGGATAGAATTGACAGTGCAGGATAGCGGGATCGGTATTAATCCGGAGCAGCAGGCGCATCTGTTCAGCGCATTTTCACAGGCAGACTCATCCATCACCCGCCGCTTTGGCGGCTCCGGTCTGGGACTGGTTATCGTCCGCAAACTGCTGGAACTGATGGAGGGCGAAATACGCCTTAACAGCATGCCCGGACAGGGCACCGAGTTTATCTGTACCCTAAACTGCCTGCCAGCCGCCTCCGCGCTGACAGGTAGCGCCGCTCACTCCCTGACCCATACCAAAGAACTGATTATTTTTGACCGGCACCGCAGCAGCTTACAGGCTCTGGCCCAACTGGCAGAAAACAGTGTGGCGCGGGTATATCCATGCCGTACTCTGGAACACCTGAGTAATTACATAGAACAGGCAGCCGGAGCAAACAGTGCGCTGATCTTTGGCCTGAGCGCCGATCCGGAAACTGCACGCGAGCAAAAACGGCAAATCCCGGCGTTATTCCGGGGCTTTAAAGGCAATATCCTGTTACTGGTGCCTTCACTGAACAATGATGTCAGTGAACTTACCCGGGGGCAGAACCACCACAATATTACCGTGCTGACCAAACCCCTGCGCCGGGTAAACCTGAGCAAATGGCTGAGCCACTCGGCAACCAAATCCGGCCGCTCACAACTGGTCAGCAAACTGCCAACCCTGACGCCAGGCACCAGGGTATTAATAGCCGAAGACAATGACTTCAACCGCTTACTGCTGAGCCGGATTATGAGCACTGCCGGCGCGGTAGTATCAGAAGCGATTAACGGTTTGCAGGCAATACAGCTGGCAGAACAGCATCAGCCTGACATCATTCTGATGGATGTACACATGCCCCGGATTGACGGTATTGAAGCCACCCGGCAGATTCGTGGCCTGATGCCGAATGTGCCGATTATCGCGCTGACAGCCAATGTTGTCTCCAGTGAAGAACAGGCCCTGCACGAAGCCGGCGTTAACCGCATTGAGTATAAGCCCATCAACGATACCCGCTTACTGAATGCCATGCGCCTGTTACTGAAGCAGGAACAGGGGAGCTTACCGCCGGCGGCCCGCCCTCACGACGAAACCAGCGCAACGGATCTGAGTAATTACAAACTCAGTGCGGAAGATCTCCATGCGGAACTGCTGCGCCAGTTAGCAGCCCTGCAACAGGGATTTTCCGCTCAGGATATCGGTAAATTACGCAACCATGCCCACCAGCTTACCGGGTTGGCAGGCCTGTTCGAATTGCCGGCACTGGAGCTGGCCAGTATTGATTTAAGCCAGGCCGTAAAAGCGGCAAATATAAAAGACAGCTGGCACTGCCTGTGGCGGTTACAACGTCTGATTGAGCATCATCAGTATCAGGACAATACTGAAGATGACTAAGCTATGAATTAAAAAACCCGGACTAAAAACCCGGACTAAAAAAGCCGGGTCAGAAATCCCGGCTGATCGGAGTATGCTTAATAATGTCGATGAGCTCGTCCGCCTGTTCCTGAATATATGCCCTGCCGGCGGCATCATATAAGCGACCGTGTAATCCGGGCTTAACCGGTAAATCAGTTAAGCCTTCATCGAATTCGTAACAGTTACGGCGGATCTTCTCCAGCGCCTCATCATGGAAAATCGGCGAGCCCAGAAAAACCGCCCATGCCTGCTGATCAGTACTGCCTTCACTGACGCCTTTTAACAGCGCCAGCACAGATTCCCGGCTCGGCCGGTAGGTGGGCGTACGGCCAAATACCAGCGCAGCAATCAGCAAAAGCAGAAACAGTAAGGTAACGAGAAAAACAGCCAGAAACTGCATGACTGATCAGTGGTAACGGTCAAACGGATGCTGACGCAGCTTCCCGGCGGCAATCAGAATGGCCTCTTTGTGCTCATTTTCCACTTCATCCATTAACTGCATATGGGGCAGTTTCTGTTTGGTTTTTAGCGCTTTCCATTCCTTTAAGCGCGGAATATGCCGGGTCTTCTCGTACACTTCACTGAAGACAACAAAGTCATCATGCCGACACAGCTGCGGGTCCAGATTATCCAGCAGCATCCGGCACCGTATCGAACCTTCGATCACAGACATTTCATCGTTCATCAGCGTCTGGGCAATGACCTGAAGACTTTCCACCAGATACGCACGGTGTTCCTGTGCCTTCTGCGCCACTTCTTCCAGACGGCGCTGATTCTCTTCTTTGCGGGCTTTCTGCTCACCCAGTAAACGCACAATAAACCACAGAGCACCGGCACTGATCGCCAGCCCGACAATAATTAATCCGTAGACCACAGTCTCAGACATTCACAACCTCGATCATTTTCATTCACTATGTTGTGTATTATCCCCTAAAACCGGCCACAGCTATAGAGGCCGGGCCGGTTCTGACTCAAATCTGTGGATACTCTACGGAAATTTTATTTAAAGCTCCGCCGTCAGCTGTAATTGCTGAATGAAGCCGGCACGGTAACCAAACCGGTCTGCACCTTTGCCGTCACGGGCAAGATCAGCCAGAGACTGCCAGCTGAACGCTGATAACGCCTGATGATTACGCAGCTTCTGACTATACCCGGCGACTGCAGCAGCAAAGCGGTAATCCTGGCTGCAGGCAGTAACCGGCTGACAACGACTTGCAGCACGAACGGCCACCGCCTGCTCCTCACTGTTACCGCCCTGCCGGGTCTTATAGCGCAGGCGGATATAACCCAGCTCACCCTCATTAACGTCTTCAGCACTCTGTTCAGCTGGCTGATAACGTAACGGATAAGTTTGCGGCTGGTTCTGCAGCACTAACTCATACAGGGCAGTAACAGTTTGTCCGGCACCCACTTCACCCGCATCGGTACGTTCATCCAGAAAGGCCTCATCATCCAACTGGCGGTTTTCATACCCAATCAGACGGTAGCTTTGCACCACCGCAGGATTAAACTCCACCTGTATACGGGCATCCCAGGCCAGGGTATGGAAATTTGCCGTCAGCTGTTCGCTCAGGACTTTGCGGGCTTCCTGCAGGGAATCAATATAGGCCGCGTTTCCGTCGCCGGCGTTACTTAATGTTTCCATCAGGTGATCGTTGTAATTACCATCACCAAAGCCAAGCACACTGAGGCTGACACCTTGCTTTCGCTGTTCACTGATGTACCGTTCCAACTCTTTAATGCCAGTCATGCCCAGATTAAAATCACCGTCGGTGGCCAGCAATACACGATTCACGCCTCCTTCAACCAGGTGTTCCACCGCTGTGTTATACGCCAGCTTTAAACCGCCTTCGCCATAAGTACCACCGCCGGCATCCAGTGCATCAATAGCCTGCAGAATTTTGCTGCGCTCGTTACCCGGCGTTGCATCCAGCACCTGATTCACACTGCCGGCATAGGTAATCAGACTGATCCTGTCATCAGCATCCAGCTGTTTTACCAACAGCTTCAGTGACTGTTTAACCAGCGGCAGCTTATTGGCATCATTCATTGAGCCGGACACATCCACCAGAAAAACCAGATTTGCCCCTTTATCACTGTTGACGTCCCGGGCTTTCATGGCAATTTTCAACAAACTGGCCTGAGCATTCCAGGGGCTGACACCCAGCTCATAGTCCAACGACAACGGCTTACCGGTATCCGGCTCGGGATAATCATAATTAAAGTAATTCACCAGCTCTTCGGTTCGTACCGCATCTACCGGCGGTAACTGACCACCGTTAATGAAACGCCGCACATTGGCAAAGCTCGCCGTATCCACATCCAGACTGAAGGTACTCAGCGGTTGTTTTTGCGGCGACAGGTAAGGGTTATTATCAAACTGCTGATAATTTTCATGGGATGGTTCAGGGTGAACAATGCCGGGTGGGAAAATCCCAGGGTTAACAACGTGCGCCTGCATGGACATAGCATCCGCCTGCATGCTTCGTTTCACCATCTTCGAAGCACTCATGACTTCCTGTTCCTGCATGACTTCCGGCACCGGCTGCATCTGTACTACAGGTTGCTGATTCGCCTGCCGGGCACAGCCGGCAACGGTTGCAATAACAACAGCCGATACGGCCAGCGCAATGTGTGTTTTCCTGACTGACATACTGAATTCCTCGCATAAAGTATTAGCACCTATGCTAAATTTTCAGCAGGCTATGTACTGATACCAGTTTCATATAAAAACGGGCTTCTGATTTTATATTTTTTATGTTATGGCAAACCTGTACAGTAAAATTCACCGGTTGAAAGCACAGGGCTGGACCTGGGATGAATTTCTGCATCAAATCAGCCTGATTTATCCGCCGGGGATTGATGAAAAAACCCTCTACGGGCTTTACCGTCAGCCACACCGCAAAGCCTCCAGACATATCCGCCAGGTTCTGGAGCAGCTTCATGACCAGTGTTTCCCCTCCCCTTTCCCGGCGTCTGCAGAAGCACTGATCGGACTCTATAACCGCCAGTTTAATAACCCCCGTCATCCGGACCTTGCTGCTGAGCAGCAGGCCCTGAGCATTTACCTGCACGAAGCCCGGCAATACGGGCCGCTTCTGTACCGGGCAAGGCTCTACTGGCTCAGCGGCAATATTCAGCTGGATCAGTTGGGCGTTTTCCGGAAAAACGGCAAGCTCAGACAATTAAAAACCGCCCAGCAACAGGGCATTGAGTTTTATCAGCAGAGCCTGTCATTGCTGGAAGAGGCGCAGCAAAATACTGAAATACAGGCGGATATTGATGCCTTTACCTTTTATAAATTACGGCAAAACATGCTGGCCTGTTATCTGAATGCCCTGACACCGGAGACCCGCAGTGAAAGCAGCAAGTTGCTTGAATATCTGGAAGCCTGTGATTTTATCTGCAGCACCAAGCAGGTACTGGCAGCAGAGCCTTTTCAGTGGTTACCTGCCCGCAATGGCTTACGGTTCAGTTCACTGACCCATAATGCCGAAGATTGCCGCTGGTTTTATGAAGCTATGTGCATCGCCAATAAAGCCTTTACTGACCTGCACTACAGCCCTGAAAATACACCTTCTGTTGCCAGCAGCATTGAGTTTCGCTGGGCAATCGAAAATGTTTTATGAAATCTGACATGGAAAGGAACGGGATATGAGCCCAGTACGTCTGTTTATTGCTTTTATTATCAGCCTGTTGCTGATCAGCTGTGCGGTCGATTATCAACAGGAACCCGCACCTGAGCGGCAAACTCAGCAACAGCAGGGCAAACCCGCCGCCAGCAGTATCGAACAGGAATCACGTGAAGCGGTACAGGATGCAGCCGAACCAGCCCTGAAACGGGCACCGGCCGATGATGATGACGATATGTTACGTCTTGATTAAAGCTTCCAGACCAAATTCAGAAGCGGCCGGGCGGCGCTTCTGAATCTGCTGAAAAATAACCTGTTTGTCAGGTTTACAGCTCGTCGATACGGCGACGCAGCTCATCGACTTTGCGGGCAACAACCTTTTCCAGGTGATCCAGCTCTTCGATTAAGTGTTCTTTCTTGTCTTTTGCTTTCTTCTCACCGGCAACTAACTGGTCCAGTTCAGCAACGGCTTTCAGAAAATACGGAGACGCTTCCGTTGTATCGCGGAACGGCACAAAACCGCTATCTGTCGGAACCGCTTTATGGGCACGCTTAAACTTAAATTTCTTGCTCTTTGCCATCCACTCGCCCTGATGGCGGTGCAGATAGATCTTCAGCACGTCGATATCATTTTCGATGCGTGAAGAGTAACGCTGGATATCGTACGGATCTTCGATACCCATTTCTTTCAATGTTGGAAATTTTTCAGCAGACATCAAACCACTCCTTGTAACAAATTGACAAACCAAAGCCATTATAGGGTAGCCAGAGCCAATTCTTAAGAGAGTATTTCTAACGAATGACCCAGAATGAGTTCATCAATTAACATTAGCGAAAAAAACTGAAAGCAGGTAACTGAAAGTGAATCATTACTTACTTGGTACAGGCTTTATCTAATAGGCTCAGGGAGGTACGTCAGGTGATTCAGCAATGTTTTGAAATCCAGCCCCCAGCACTCAGTTAAATCATCCGCATTGCTTTTTAACACCGCTGCTGCCGTACAGGGCTGGTGCCGACAATAAATCACAACGTTCTCAAAATCTTCCATATGAAAGATGACTACATGTGAAAAATATTGACGAATAATTGTGACAACCTGAAGCAGCACTTCCTGCTCTGTCAGCAGGAGATTCACAGTAAGACAGCCGGTAGCACTCATCCGCTCATAGAGGTTAAGCCAGAGAGATTCTTCCTGTAGACGATCCTGACAGCGATCTGAGCCGAACAGATCAACACAGATCAGATCATAACGTTCAGTGCTTTGCTGCAGATACTCAAATGCATCAGTCTCAATAACCTTAACGTTTTTCGGAAGCGCAAAATATTGATGGGCGGCGGCTAATACATGAGCATTAAACTCGACGGACACAATCTCACAACCGGGTAAGTGCTTAGTCACGAAACGTTCAACAGCCCCGCCGCCAATGCCCAGATTCAGTAAGCTACGGGGTTCATTACCCAGCAGCAAACTCATCATCATTGCCTGGACATAGGCGAATACCGGCCTGGCCGGCTCACCGGTATCCATAGCGGCTTGCAGATAATGATCATCAAGCTGAAGCCAGCGAATATTGTTTTTTTCAAGCACCCTCAGTGATGAAGCGATATCGTCGAAGATGACCGTACCGTCGGTGAAACAGTGGCTGAATTCTTCCCGGCTTAAAAACATGCTCAGATCCTATTTACTTTATTGTGCCGGATAGACACAGCGAATGCCGTTTGAACCGTATAAATCAGGATTGCCTGTCACCGGCTTGGCAAAGCGGTTTGATACCCGTTGGGCCGGTGGTTTTTCATCCCAGGAACCACCTTTAACCACTTTGCGCTGACCTTCCTGTGGGCCGGTTAGCATCCCTTTGGCATAATACTCGCGGTGTGCCCGGGGATGATACCAGTCCATCAGCCATTCACTGGTACCGCCTATCATATCAAACAACCCATAATCATTCGGCGGAAAACTCCCCCGGGGCCAGGTCAGGTCACGCCAGCAGCCATCTGTTTCTGTATCAGCTTTACCGGGCGCAAAAGGATCAATAACCGCACGGGAGCAGTCCACTGGTGCATTACCCCATGGAAACTCAGCAGAGGAACCTGCTCTGGCTGCCCATTCCCATTCAACATCATAAGCAAGGCGGCCCCCCTGCCACTGACAATACTGCAGCGCCTGTTCCCAGTTAACACAGTTCTGCGGATAGTTATCACGCCCCGGCGCACCATAATTACAGTAGTGGGTCCGGCGGTAATCAAACGGAACCGTGCATATCCCGGCATCCACACAGGCACGGTATTCCCCAACGGAAACTTCATGGATACCGATACGGAAATCGTTCACTGTCACCCTGACACCGCCGGCCGGACCTTCATCAGTATCACACTCGCTGTCCCCCACGGAACAGCCAAGCTGATAACTGCCTCCCGGTATAAGTACCGTTTCCGGAGAACTGCTGAACCCCTGCGGGGAAACCAGCAAACCAAGCAGTAAAGCTGCATTTATGAGCCATTGCTTCTGTTGTAACGTCATATCATCGCTCAGATTTAATCCGGTAACATACTGACACAGCCGGTACCGAGCAGGCCAGAAGGCAGGCTTAACTGACATAAAAAATGGTGTATCGGACATAGTGAAGATTCTTCCACCACCTTAGCATTTCCCGCTTCCGTAAACTGTTCAGGTATATTCACATGAGTCACTCAGCATCTAAGGGGTTAATACACACCTCAAGCAACCATAGCTGCGCAAATACAATTGAACGTCTGGAACTGCAGATCACAGAAAAACAAATGGCGGTAATTGCCAAAGTTGATCATGCTGCAGCCGCAGAAAAAATAAACGAAACCCTGCGCCCAACCACTCTTCTCCTCTTCGGTAACCCGCAAGCCGGTACACCGGTTATGCAGAACAGCCAGACAGCCGCTATCGACCTGCCACAGAAATATCTGGTATGGGAAGATCAGCAGGGTCAGACCTGGATAACCCACAATGATCCGGCCTATATTGCCGAGCGCCATAACACAGAAGGTCTGGATCCGTTACTGGATAAAGTTTCAACTGCGCTACAATCTATAGCGACAGCAGCAGGAGAATAGCGGGTAACCTGAAACCATGAACACAAGTGATGCTTCCGGACTCACGGCTCAAGTCCTAGCCAGGCTGGCAGGACTATTAATACTGCTAATGGCCGTCACAGGGTGCAGCAGCATCAGTAAACAACCCGCGGCACATTCTATTGACGATGGCAGCATTATCGTCAGCCTTCATGATTACCCCCTCACTAAACATGAAAACAGTGCCTTCAAGCAGGTCAAAGCACAGATGATAACCGGTAAACCTACGGCACTGGTTTTCAGAGTAATCAGTGACCTGCCACTCACCCCCACATGGTTCAGCCACCTGCGAAGTATTGAAACCCTGGAAATATATTCCCCGAGAAGCTTCCTGACCCGGGCAACACTCGATAGCCCCTGGCCGTTTACAGACAGGGATATTATCAGTTGCGTGACCACACAGTTCGAGCCAGAGAGAATCATTATCAAGCTTAAGGACTGCCATGCTGAACACCCTCAACAGGACAGCACCCTGCGGGTCACCGCATCGGATTCCCGCTGGATCATTACCGGTAAGGGCGATAAAACACGTATTGAGTATGAGGCCTGGACCGACCCGGGTGGAAATGTGCCTGCGTTCATCTATAACGCATTACTGACAGAGACAACATTGGAAACGCTGAGCAAACTGAAGCAGCTACTCAAAACAAAATCACTGGCCGATTACAGCTACTGAACCGGCCGGCGGCTATCAGAATATGGCATCGCCCTGCTGATCAATCATCTGGCGGGCCTTACGTACCATCTCATCACGACAGGACTCCGCTGAAGGCAATAAATCCGCCCGTACAAAGGTGTGCGACTGATCACCCTTTGTGATCTCACCACAGATACGGTACTGACTGCCTTCCTGCTGTGGTGTCGGTGTAATCGTATAACCTTCATATTCGACCGGTGGAAAACTTTCTGTCACCGGCTCAGCAGGTGCTGAACTGCCTGAAAACATCGACTTTAACGCTGAAAAAAGACTCACACCATTCTCCTGATTAACCAACAGTTCTGTGTATTCTACTGTTGATAGTACTGCCTAGTGAAGCTTCTGCGCTTCAGACTCAATACGTTGCTGCTGTTTTGAATAGATTAAATCCCGAATCTCATGCTGCGGGTTATAACCATTCACTACATTTAACAAAACAGTCCGGACACGATCATAATCGAACTCATCCAGAGCACAACTCATATCAGCTAACACAGTCTCTAACTCATCCCAGCTCAGCATCACTTCGGATGCCCGCATGATCATCTCATGCTCAGTACGCTGAACGTTATCGCCAATCAGCAACTCTTCATAGAGTTTTTCACCGTCACGTAAACCGGAAAAAACAATCTCAATCTCACCGTCCGGATTTGCATCATCTTTCACTGAGTGCCCGGACAAATTGATCATTTTCTTTGCCAAAGATTTGATCTTAACAGGCTCGCCCATATCGAGTACAAATACATCCCCGGAACATCCCATAGAACCCGCCTGAAGTACCAGGCAGGCTGCTTCAGGAATGGTCATAAAGTAACGGGTAATCTCCGGATGCGTCACGGTAACAGGACCACCATCCTGAATCTGCTGCTTAAACAGCGGAATAACAGAACCGGAGGACCCCAACACGTTACCAAAACGCACCATGGCGAAACGAATCGCAGAGGTATCTTTTTCCCGCAGCGCCAGGCCCTGTAGAACCAGCTCAGCAAAACGCTTACTGGCCCCCATAACATTGGTAGGCCGTACAGCTTTATCAGTAGAAATCAGAACAAAGTTTTTAACGCCGCAGTTAATTGCAGCTTCAGCGGTATACCAGGTACCCAGCAAGTTATTACGAATCCCTGACAGAATATTCGCTTCCACCAGAGGCACATGCTTATACGCAGCAGCATGGTAAACAGTATCAATTGCGTACCCATTCATAACTTGTTCCAGCAATGCTTTATCCAAAACATTACCCAGAATCGGTATCAGCTGAATGTCTTCAGGCAGTATAAGCCGAAGCTCACGTTCAATGCTGTATAACGCAAATTCTGTTAACTCATAGATAACAACGGTAGTTGGTTGCTGCGCAATGATTTGCCGGCATAACTCTGAACCGATAGAACCACCCGCACCGGTTATAAGCACATTCTGGTTGCGTATACAGCGGTCAAGCAATGTCTGATGGGGCTTAACTTCCTCTCTGCCAAGCAGATCGGCGATATCGATTTCACGGACGTCACTGATGGTGACTTTGCCTCCAGCTAAGTCGGAAAGGCCGGGAAGGGTAAGAATGCGGATTTGAAGATTACTCAAAGAATCGACTACCGACTGACGTCGGACCCGCGAAGCCGAAGGAATTGCCAATAGGATGGAATCTACATCGTATCTCTCTACCAAAGCAGTGATTTCTGATGACGTATAAACTCTGAGTCCATTAACGTCTAAACCCGAAAGATTCTCATCATCATCAACATAAGCAATGGATAAAAACTCTTCGGAATGATATAACGCTGTAGCTAACTGCCGACCTGCAGAGCCTGCACCATATATAAGTACCCTCTCAGATTGACGTTTTGCCTTTTGCTCTCCACCAGGAAAATTGTAAAGAATGATCCATCTGGCAATCATTCTGCTACCGCCTACTGCAAAAATAACAATAAACCAAAAAATAAATATGACAGATCTGGGGGTGCTTTGCTCAATAGCTAAAAAGTAAGTAAAAACAGCCCAAACTAATATAGATAGAGTAACAGCTTTAATAATTACCCATTGAGCCTGATAGCCTATATACCTCACAACAGCTCTATACAGCCCCATTTTTATAAATATAGGAATTGCAACTAAAGGGGCTAAAACATATGAAGGCCAGTGAATGAAATCCTTAGCCATCATATCTCCATACCGTAGCGCAAAACTCAACCAGCATGAAAAAGGTAAAACCAAGAAATCAAAAAACAAAAAACATAATTTTTTTTTGTTCCTAGACATATTTAACACAGCAGATAACATCTAAATTACTCTTTGTTAAAAATCTTACTCGGCGATTCAAAAGAATCAAAACCTGCTCCAAACTTATTCACCAAAAAAATAACTGGAACATAAGCGACAAAAGAAACAAAGAAGCCATCAAGAACTTCAAAAGCAATAAGAATAGAAAGAGGTAGAAGCCATAAAATATTAATCATAATGACATATTTAACAACAACTTTATGAGAACCAAAGTATTGTGCGGCATGTTGATAGGCATGACTTCGATGAGCAATATGAATACTTTCCCCCCCCAGTAAACGACGAACCAGTGTGCTTGTAGCGTCTGAAATAAAAACAGCTAACAAGGTAATCCAACACCAAAATAAAATATTATTTTCAAGTGTAGCTAAGACAGAAACAGTTGACATGATAAAACCAAGAAACCCACTACATGCATCTCCCATGAAAATTTTCGCAGGAGGAATATTCCAAGACAAGAAACCTAAAATTGAAAAAAATAGTATAGTTAATATAATAGAAGAGTTAAGAAATCCACCATCATTAGCTATTAAACCACAGATAACAGCCCCTATACAGACAAATAAAGCCTCTATACTGGCTAATCCATCAATTCCATCCATGAAATTAAAAAGATTAAGAATCCAAACAATATAAAAAATGCCGAGCACTGCACCAAAATATGAAAAATCGATTGTATAACCAAAAAATAATAAATTTGGAAAATAATTCAGCGTAAAAACAAAAATAGAAGCCGAGAAAAAGTGAACTGTAAGACGCCATTTAGCTGATATATGACCGAGATCATCTAAAAAGCCAATGAATGCCACTAATACACTACCAAAAACAAACGCGAGTAAACTATAAAATGGTAATAACTCAAATATAAAAAAAGCTGTACATGCAAAGAAATATGAAATAATAACGGCTACCCCCCCCCCTCTAGGAGTAGGTACTGTATGAGAGCTTCTTTCGTTAGGAACATCTATTATATTATTACGTAAAGCATATTTATAAATCAAAGCTGTTAAGCACCATGAAGATACAGCTGTTAACAAAAATATAGAGAGATATAAATATAGCATAAAGTAAGCCCACTAAATTTTATTAAGCGATGTTAGTAGTTTTTTAGCTAGTACTGAAAAAGAATGATTTTTTAAAACAAAGTGTCGGCCAAGCAAACCCATTTTATTTTTTTCATCTTTATTCATTCTAGCCAATTGCTCCATACCAATAGATATATCTTTAGCCAAGTTACTTGGAACCACAATGCCTGCTCCTGATTGTTCAATTACGCTATTTGGAGAGTCAATTGCAAATAAAACAGGCTTAGCTTCAAGCATGTAGTCAAAAAGCTTATTCATACTAACCCCATATTTGTATAAGGGAGATTTTTTTGCAGAAATAACACAAACATCTGACTCTTTAATAAGTTGACTTGTACAGCTTTTGCTGACTTTATCGAGAAAAAAAACATTTTTCAAATCATGTTCTAGCGCTACTGAATAAAGGCACTGTTTTAACTCACCATCACCAACGAGAACTAATGCATAGTTTTCTGATACATATTGCATTGACTCAATTAATATTTGCAGATTATTAGGAATACCATGCGCTCCTGCATACAAAAAAACCTGTTCAAAACTTGAACAAATTTTTTTCATCTTTTGCAAAACCTGATGGTCATGTTGAGTCAAGTCACATTCTTTTGACTTATCTGACAAGTATATACCATTAGGCAAATACAAATACTTAGATTCAGAAACACCTTTGTTTTTTAAGTACTCTATGCCATTAGGTAAAACAGAAATCACTAAATCAGAATATTTATAGGCAATTAATTCAAAAAATTTCAACAATAAGCAAAAAGGATGATAAGGAGACAAGCCGAGTAAATTAGTCAAACTTAGAGGCCAAATATCTCTTATTTCAAACGATAACGTGGAGCCATAACGCTTCGAATATAGCCAACCAGCTAAAAAGTGAAACGGATGTGCAGAGGAAACGATAATGTGTTTAGGCTTGTCAAAATTAAATCGACAAACCGGATTCAAAAATAGTAATGAAATTGCAAACTGCAACATATTTAAAACTCGTGCTAAACCGTTTCCCTTATATGCTCTTGTTTTGATCCAGCAATAAGAAACCCCATCAACATTTTCAATAACTGCCTGTTTCTTTTGCATCCCATTATTTTTTTTTAAATGATGATAACTAGCAGCAAAAACAACGACATCTTCGTTAAGATCCTGTATACCACGCGCTAAATAGTAAGGCCGAAAAGACATGCCAACTTTTGGGTGGCCTGCATAATGATGTAAGTACCAAACACTCATGTCGAAACCTTATTTACTTTTTGAATAGCAAAATGTATACAAACAAAAATTGATATTCTTTAAAGTAACACGACTATAGAATATCCATAAAAGTACATTGCGTAACTGCAACTTTAAGTAGTCTATCTCAACAAAATATTTTTTACTGCGGTTATGACATGATCAACTTCGCAATCGGTCATAGAAGGAAATATCGGTAGACTAACATGTTGATTTGAAACTTTAGAAGAAACAGGAAAATTATGATCCTCAAGATGATACTTTTTTTTCCAATATGGCATTCTATGCAACGGGATATAATGAACTGACGTTCCCACTCCTAAACCCATCATTTTTTTTATAAAATCATCTCGCGATATAGTATTAGAGTCATCATCTAATTGTAATGAATATATGTGCCATGCATGTATATCATTAGCAGCAACATGCTTAGGAGTAATAACAGGCAACATCTCAAAAGCATCGCTATATTTTTTTGCAATTACTGCTCGTTTTTCTTGATATGAGTAGGCTTTCCGTAACTGATGAATTCCAATTGCTGCACACATATCCATCATATTATACTTATAGCCTGGAGCAATAACTTCGTAATACCAACTAGGTTTATTACTTGTAAACCTATCAAATGCATCACGATTAATACCATGTAGCCGCATTACCTTAATTCTATCTGATATTTCTTTATTATTAGTTGTAACCATTCCACCTTCACCAGTTGTTATTGTTTTATTTGCATAAAAGCTAAAAACAGTGGCGTCAGAAATACTACCGATCATCCGATTATTACTAGTAGAAGGTAAAGCGTGAGCAGCATCTTCAACAACTTTAATTGAATACTTATGGGCAATTTCAGTAATTTTAGTAATATTAGCAGCCTGACCAGCATAATGAACAGGGATAATTGCTTTAACACCTGTATGCGTTAATAACACATTTTCAATACATTCAGGACTAATATTATAACTATCACTTTCAATATCAACAAAAATAGGCTCTGCCCCAAGATATCTAATAACTTCGGCAGTAGCTGTAAAAGTATGCACGGTAGTAATGACTTTATCACCAGGACTTATACCGATTGCCTCTAATGCTAAATGAAGCCCTGCTGTTGCAGAATTTACTGCTAAAGCATACTTACATCCAATAAAATCAGAAAACATTGCTTCAAATTTATTCACCTTCGGGCCGGTTGTTAACCAGCCAGAGCGCAATGTATCAACGACCTCTGAAACTTCCTCTTCATCTAAAACAGGTCGTGCATAAGGTATAAAATCTAATTTTCTTGGCATAATTAAACAACTTAAAAAGGTTAAACATACATATCAATCTAGTCTTGCAATTACATATAACCTAAGATTAATACTAGTGATATTTTTTCTAATACAATATTCACGATATAAACAGCTATAAAAAACCAGCTAGCAAAATTAATATAACACAATCAAAGATTATTAAAAAACTTAGTACAAACTAAAAATCAATTATAATCTTCTATCAAAGCAGATATAATTTTACAACTAGACAAGCCATCACCATATATACTTTGATCAAACTCAACGTCCAAACTTTGTAAATTATTAAACACCTCTAAAACTGATTTCTTGGATGTACCTACTAAAAAATTAACGCCATGCTCAACCAGCTCAACCCATTCGGTTTCGTCCCTAATCGTCAAGCATATTTTCTCAAAGAAAAATGCTTCTTTTTGCAATCCACCACTATCAGTAATAACACAAAGTGAATTTTTTATGAGCCAAATCATATTTAAGTAACCCAATGGACTCATGATTAGAAAATTAGATAAATCTATTTCTAACTCTATTAATTTATTTTTTGTTCTAGGATGCAATGGTAAAATAACTTGTACTTTTTTTGATATAGCATTAAGTGCTGAAATAATTTCAATAAGTTTTTTTTCAGAGTCAACATTCTCAGCTCTATGTATAGTACAAAGTACATATTTATCAGCGAGATCATAATTTATGGGTTTACTGGCATACTGACTATAAAAAAATGCTCCATCCTGCATCACATCTCCCACAAGAAAATGCTTTGGCCGCCCTCCCCAAGACTTTACTCCTTCATTATTCAAATTCAACACAGCAGACTCTGTAGGACAAAAAAGAAGGTTTGAAATATTATCAGTCAAGATTCTATTTATTTCTTCCGGCATTTTCTTATTAAAACTTCTCAAACCAGCCTCTACATGTGCAACTTTAATCTGCAACTTAGCAGCAGCTAGTGCACCAGCTAATGTTGAATTTGTATCACCGTAAACTAATACGTAATCAGGCTTTTCCTTGATTAAAATACTTTCAATTTCTTCAATCATTCTTCCCGTCATTGCACCATGACTTTTGGAAGAAATACCCAAATTATAGGCTGGCTTAGGTATTTTTAATTCATCAAAAAAAACATCACTCATATTTGAATCGTAATGCTGTCCAGTATGAACAATAATTTCCTGGATATCGCTATACGATGAAATGACTCTACTTACGGTTCCAGCTTTAATAAACTGAGGCCTAGCACCTAACACTGTAACGATTTTCATAGTTAACCCTCTAGCTCATCAAGCTTCAAAAAAAGCGACTTAATATTATTATCCCACAAATACTTTTCATTCAAAGCACTTCTATTGAAATCAAAAACTTGCTGTTTATCTATATAATTAACATTCATGCAAAACTTCATACACGTTGCCAAATCAGACTTCACATCCGATACAAAAAAAGCGTTTTTATTGGATAATATTTCTCGGTTTGATGGCAAATCAGATGCAATGATTAGCATTTCACTTGCTAAAGCTTCCATCAATGATACAGATAACGCATCGCTAGTTGGAACAGTTACAAAAGTATGTGAGCTTCTCATAACAGCTAACAATTCATTTTCAGATAAATATCCTAAAAAAGTGACATGATCTTCTAACTCCAACTGATTAGCCAAATCTTCTAGCTTTCGCCGTTCTGGTCCATCATTTGTTATAATCAACTGAGCGTCAATATTTTCTTTTACCAAATCGCTAAAGGAGTATATAATCTCATCAACATTTGAGTTTTTAATTAATGTTCGAGCACTAACAAATGTAAAACTGTTATTTTTTTTTACATTTTCAACTATTATCTCTTTGCGAATCCCCATTGGAAAAGTAATTAATTCGCAATTCTTACTTAACTTTTCAATTTCAGTCGACACAGAACAACTATCGGAAGTAATGACGTCAGATCTATTCAATACAAATTTTGTAATACTCTCCAGCAAGAAATTCTTTTTGGGAGTTATTAAGATATCAGTACCCCATGCTGAAGCCACAAATTTGAATTTAACAAAAATTTTTGCAATCGAAGCTAAAAAACCATAACTAGTAAGAAAATGAGCATTTACAAAATCAGGTGAAATTTTTCGTATAACTAGTATCAACTTAAATAATCGATATAAGTAAGCCCACTTACCTCTTGGATTAAGCTTTCCGACAGATAATGATATATGATTTTCATATACATAATCTTTAGAGTCATGCCAAGAAACAACAAAAACTTCAAAGTTTCGTGATAATGCTAAATACCACTTAAACAAATGAGGAGAACCTGCATCACCCATTAAAACATATGATTTCTTATGCATAGCCACTTATATGCTTTGAATAACCTGACATTCCAATGAAAGTCGCTCCTTCCAAGGTAAAAGATTATTTTTAGCATATTCTTTCGCACCTAAATTAAGCAATCTTACTTTCTCAGGAGTATTTTTTAACACAGTGATTCTATTAATAACATCACGAACAATTTGATCTTCATTATTCGATGATGAAACTAAACTACCATTATAACCATCTATTATAAAATCCGATGTTCTTCCACTATTGTATGTCAATATTGCTTGTCCACACCATAAAGCTTCAAGCAAAGGATTCCCTACATTCGACAAATCATATAAAGAAACAAATAAATCGCAGCTCCGCATAATAGAGCTTACTTCGTCATTATTAATAAAACCTATAAATCTAGTATTTTCTGGATCTGATATACTTTCATAATACTCTTTCATATCACCATCCCCAGCAATAACCAGTTTAATTCCTGGCATATTTTTTACAGCTCTAATTATACGATCAACTCTTTTCCACCCTACTAATCTTGACGCACAGAATAAAAAAAACTCATTTTCTTTAACATCATACATTTCACGAATGCTGTTAATATCAATATTATTTGCGTGTTCTGACACCCCATTTACTACAAACCAAACTTTCTCTTTGGGAACTTTAAAATAAGCCGCCGAACTATCTCCTGATGTACCATCATTAGTAATTATATATTTATCAGCAGGAAGCTTAAATGCTAGTACTTCTTGGTAAAGTGCTAACATTCTTCTTTTTTCACCTAAGTAAGGTGAAGAGAAAACCCCATAGAACCGCACAATAGTTTTCAGATCTTTAAAGAACAATGACAACAAGTAAGCAGACAGTGAAAACTCTATTGTTGTATAAACAACTTTATTACCTTTTACTTTTCTTAAAAGCCTGAAAGCAAATGTGAAATAAATAATATTATAATATAAATACTCTATTATGCCCCACACAAACTTTAATACCTTTCTCTCTCCAATGCTAACTAAAGGCCTGAAGAAAAAATAATCCATCAAACTAGAATCATTAATATTAGACTTTTTCTCAGTAGTAAAAACTGCTCCTTTTCCACCTAACTCTTCATACGTATTGAGCAACATATATAAAGAAGGCATACCTACATTTTTCTTACCTGACAAGAAAATATCTTTAACCAAAAAAAGCGTATAGTTACTCATTCATTAATACTCAAATAACGCCTTATTAAAAACAACATCACTCTCAGACTTATGTATTTCTTTGTTATAAAAATCGAGAAGCTCAAATAAAACCCTTCCATCTTGTGATTCAAACTCTAAAGAACCATAACTCTCTCTTACAGGATAACTTAATACATTAAAATCAACCTCATAAGACTTTGACAAATACGTCAACTTTACAAACTCATCTTCTGATGTTGGATAAACCCGCAATTTTTTAATTCTTTTTTCCCGAACCGGCAGTAAATCATCCTCAATCATCGAGTTTATATAATTATCTAAGAATGGATAACCAAATACCTCTTCTAATGTATACTCGAATGATCCACCAGTCCTGTTACCAAAATCTATCCAATAAATATTTTCCTTAAAATCAATTTTAGCCTCTAAATGCCAAGCTCCATTTATCACACCAACTTCGTCTAAAAATATTGTCGCAAAATCAAATAGTTTTTTACGTAGATTTTCACTTATTAAAGGATCAAATAAAAACCAATGTGTATGCACCACACCACTATCATCTGATAAATATTTCTCTAAAGTTACTGAGAAGGGAAAATGTTTTCCATCAATAGAAATCCCCTCAATATCAAACTGATCACCCTCGACGAACTCTTCAAAAATATATTCTTCATCCGCCCCTTTCAAATCTTCACAGTAAGCTAACGCATCGCACCCTGAATTAAAAACCTTAACACCCAAATTACCCGCACCATCAACGGGTTTAATAACACATTTCTGGCTGTAATTCTTTATATATTTCCAATGTTCTTTTACGCTTAATGAACACTTAGAGTTTATAGTCTTTAACTTTTGAGGAATTAATGATTTATCATTACTAACTTCAGCACTATTTAGTCCAATCGAGCGTACACCTAATCGTTTCGACAGTATTGAGCTTGCTGATAGATAGTGTTCTCCACAGCCTGTCAAAACACCTTCAACCTTAAACCTCTCTAACTCATTACGTACGAGATCCACATCAAAATTTTCATAGTTAACTAAAATTAGTTTCGATGCCAACGATGCTTCAAAAATTTTCTTTTTATCAGTTACAACAACAACACTAAACTTTCTATCGACCAACTTACTTATAATATTGAATGTTGTCCCTGTTTTCCCCCCAGAAAAAACAACAACAACTCGCTTCTTCATAAACAAGCTGGCAATTCTTTTCAAAAGAACCTGAGAAAACGGAATAAACTTAAGTAAAAAATTTCGTATTGTATTCATCATACCATCAAATTAAGCATCTAATATCTTTATTATATTTGAAGCACATGCACTATAAGTAAAACGTTCACTGACAAAATCTCTACCCATGGAGTTTTCGCCAACAACTTCAATTCTATCGTCCAATATCGTTAATTCTTTTACAATCTCATCAGAGCTTTTTGCCAATCGGCAATGTGGAAATGGTCTATTATATACCACATACATTGAATTAGATAACGCTTCTATTACAGAAAAAGGAAGTCCATCATGCTCCGTTATTCTCAAATAAATACCACATTTTTCCATTAACTCTTTTACTGACTCAACCCACCCCAGACAAGTAACATTATCATTAAAACTATCTTTATAATCGGAACAAGTCGAACCTATTATAACGAACTCAAAATGTGGCAGTTTGTTTGACACTTCCAAAATTTCATTAATACCATAAAACTCTTCTTTACCTTCCCCAACATAGCAGAGAACTTTCCTATGAAGATTCTTTTTCTTACTTTCCGGCTTTTTAAAAAAACCATCTTCTAATACTGGAAGCCTTACCACGCAGGCTTTTATAGGTAGATTTTGCTCAACCTCATCTTTAACCCAGTCCACTTCAACCAAATATTTACTTGCTTTAATTAATCTTTCAGACTCATTTTTAGCTAAGTAGTCATTTATTGCTTTAGTAACATCACTACCTATAAAATGCTGACAAATTTTTGCTTTAAAAATTAGAGCTAGTCGTAACGCCCCTCCCAGCACTACTGATCCTGATATTGTATACACCACTCTAGCAAAAGGAATTAACAACATATACACAATCTTATCTTGTATATTATCGCTAGTATTTAGATAAATCACTCTTTCATTCGAAACGTCACTCAGCGCATATCTTATTTTTGATGCGAAATAACTATTTCCCAATATAATAATCATTGCCTTTCCAGCTTTTTCAATATTCTAGCAGGGTTACCTCCAATTAAAACATTATCTGGAAAGTCCCCATTAACATAAGAGTACGCTTGAACTATACAACCCGACCCAATTTTGCTATTTGGCATAATACAGCTGTAAGGACCTATAAAGCTATACTCACCAATAATGACGCCGCCCTGCCTAATAGCCTGGATTTGCTTTTCTTGATTACTATACTCCTCTTTAAGAATTCCTACAGCATTATGTGAACTATGATTTAAAATTGTTACATAGTTGGTAATTTGTGTTCCTTTACCTATAGTTATAGATACTGATGAATCAATTGTATTAAAGTTTCCGATAAATACATCGTCACCCATTTTAATTTTACTCGGGTAGTTTATATATGTATGACTGCCAAACCTGATATTATGACTAGCAAAAAAATATCTACCTGTTCTATAGTGCGGTGATAAATATTTATAAATAAGCCTTACAATTCTATCTTTCATTTCTTTCAACCACTAATCTATACCATTTAAAACAACCAAAATAATATAGCAAGTACCATGCCGACAGTATTGTGAGCATTGTATTAAAGTGATAATTCATCCAGACTGAAACCAAAACAACTAACATACTGATACCAACACCAAGTATAGCCAGCTTGGTATTAAACTTTAATTTCATATAAATAATAGGGGTATGAGAAAGTGCTGAAGCTATAAACCTTATCGAGTACCCAATAGTTAAAATCAAAACTATTTTTGATACATCCTTCCAACCCTCCGGAATAAACCCATCCCCATAAACCAGAATTAAATTAACTCCACAATAAGCAACCACTGAAAAAAAGACCATCAAATTAGAAAACTTATTAAATAATATCAAACTCTTCTTCTCACTCATCTCCCTTGCATAAACTTGAGAGAAAGAGCTCGAAATAAACTTTAACGGAGCACTAAGCAATCTTGTTGCCAAGGCATAATAACCTAACATCGCTGTACCATAACCTGTTCCAATAAACGAAAGAACTACTGCGGAACTTGCTTGATCAAGGCTATTTTGTAAGAAAACATAAAAACCTATTTTCTCAAATTTATACTTGCATCTAAATTTTTTTATCACAAAAAAAACAAATCGAAAATTTAACAAAATCGAAATAAAAAGCCCAAAAACAAAACTTAGATACAATGAAATCACGCCATATATTGGCACAACATTTGGCAATATAGATGTGCACAGTGAGCTGATCACACTCATAACCGCCATTCTAGCGAATAGACCAAATTTATTATTTAAATAATATAAATTAAAAAAAACAGATTGAACCAATGCAGCAAAAGGCAAAACCAGCCAGTAATTTTGATACTCAAAATAACGACCAAAAATCAAGACCACACATAATAAACATGCAGCAATCAAAATACATCGTTTAATATTTCCGTTTATAATTTTTATTGAGTGCAGCTTACTTTCCTTAGAGAAAACCAACACTTCCGAATTAAACGTAAATATAGCAGATAGCAAAGACGTTAGTATCATAAGCAAACTATACAAACCAAACTCACCTGGAGTATAATTTTGCATTGTCCAAGGTAAAATTAAAATAGATACAACTTGACAAAACGCAGTTCCGATTGAAAGACACCCACCTCCTTTTAAGTCTTTTAGCATTTCAATTTCTTCTTTATCTATTTAAATTCAACTGACATCTATCATTAAAAAAAACCACAAAACTATCTACTATTTTCTCTATGGCATCCTTTTCTATATATGGGTGCATTGGTAAACTTAAAACTCTTTCTGCTATTCGATCCCCAACCGGAAGCACGGCATTTACGTCAATGACAGCTGGCTGTTTATTCAGTGGTATCGGGTAATGCACCGCAGTTGGTATTCCTTCTGACTCAAGCATCTTCTGAACATCGCTCCGACATTCAACCTCTATTGTATACTGAGCCCATGCGCTAATATTGTGTGATACGTTATTCGGCGTTACCACCCCAATATCATTAAGCATAGAGGTATAATCTGAAGCAACTTTATTCCTTAAAACAATCTCTTTATCGAGAAGATCAAGCTTAGGAAGTAAAATTGCAGCCTGCAGCGTGTCCAGCCTGCTATTAACACCAACACGAACGTGATGATATCGGCGATCCTGACCATGTCTTGCAATTTGACGAATTCTCAGTGCGAGCTCATCATCACTGGTAAAAATAGCACCGCCGTCCCCATAACAACCGAGAGGCTTGCTTGGAAAAAAACTGGTTGTAGCAATATCTGACAGGTTGCAGGACTTCTTACCTTTATAACTTGCACCAAAGCTTTGTGCTGCATCTTCAATTACTGCTATTTTATATTTTTTAGCAATTGCATTAATTGAATCCATGTCAGGACACTGCCCATATAAAGATACAGGTATAATCGCTTTAGTTTTCGAAGTTACCGCCTGCTCAAGCTTCGCAGGATCAAGATTATATGTGTGCGGATCAACATCAACATATACAGGCTTAGCCCCCAGTAAAGCCACAGTTTCTGCTGTCGCAATGTAAGTAAAACCTGGTGTAATTACCTCATCACCCGATCCTATACCAAGAGCCATCTGAGCAATTTGCAATGCATCGGTGCCATTAGCACAAGTTATGCAGTATTTACTCCCTGTATACTCGGCAAGCCTCTCTTCTAACTCGTGAACTTCTGGTCCCAGAATATATTTACCGTGAGCAAGTACTTTTTGAATTCCGCTATCAATCCGATCTTTTATCAGGCGCTGTTGAGCAGCAAGATCTATAAATTGCATTAACAACTTACCTTTAACATCTGTTTGCCTACTAGCTTATAAACAGCCCCTGTTTTCGAGCATGTAGCTTCTGCCTCGCCCTCGACAGGCAAGTCAAGCTGCTCACCAAATTCACTCATCCAACCAATCTGCTTAGCAGGCACTCCTACCATCAGGGCATAATCAGGTACATCTTTATTAACAACGGCACCGGCTCCGACGAATGCAAAAGAACCTACAGTAACTCCACAAACAATTGTGCAGTTAGCTCCCAACGTTGCACCTTTTTTAACATGGGTATCTCTATACTCACTTTTTCGTTCAACCAATGAACGTGGATTATAGACATTTGTGAAAACCATACTCGGCCCACAAAAAACCCCGTCTTCCAGTGTCACGTTATCGTATACAGAGACGTTATTTTGAACTTTACAGTCGTTACCAATAATAACTTCATTACCAACAAAAACATTCTGCCCCAAAGAGCAACGTTTCCCGATAACCGCTTTAGAACAAATATGAACAAAATGCCAGACTCTGGATCCGTCACCTATCTGCGCTCCATCATCAACAATTGCACTTTCATGTACCTGATAGTTCATAATCAGACCAGTCGCTTAAGGAAAGGATGCCCTTCGCCCGGCTCAGCTTTCACTGCTGGCGCCGTGCGAATATAGTTAACAGTTTCAACACAATGACGGGCATCTTCTATTCCATATCCACGTCCAGCCAAAATCTCTTCGTAACTTACAGTGTGCAGATCTGTAAACCCGCCGGAAAACTCAATTTCATCCCCCTCACAAGTTATCGAGCGATAGGTTGGCTGTTTCCCCTTAACACTTTCAGGAAGATCATTTGCGTCAATTGATAAGAACCACGGAACCCGAGCCTTCTCATATTCTAAATAACCGGCAGCTTTGTACTCATTAGCATAGTGCAAAACATTCTTCTGCAAATCGCCAAATACAAAATGCAACATATCAAAAAAATGCACACCAATATTTGTTGCCACACCGAATGACTTTCGGGGATCCCCTTTCCAGCTCTCCATATACCACTTACCACGGGAAGTAATATATGTGAGCTCAACGTCGTATTTTTCATCACGCTGCTCAGTCGCAACTTTCTTCTTTAGATCCAGAATGGCCTGATGATGACGTAGCTGAAGAATATTGAACACTTTTCGTCCGGTTTCTTCTTCCAGCGCGACCAGCTCATCCAGCAAGTCGGCAGATGGCACCAAAGGTTTCTCACATATAACATCGCACCCCATTCTCAAACCTGCCGCAATATGGGATTTATGCAAATAATTAGGGGAGCAGACTGCAACATAATCCAATGCAGTTTCGGGTACACGCTGTAGTGTGCAAGCAAAGTCAGAAAAACGTTCAAACTCTGTAAAAAACTCACTCTGAGGCGAAATACTGTCAATTATGCCGACAGAATCATTAGTGTCATAACCACACACCAATGTATTTCCAGTTTCTTTAATCGCTTTCATGTGACGAGGTGCGATATAGCCGGCAGCACCGATCAATGCAAACTTTTTCATCCAATTCTTCTCCAAAGATCAGGCTTTAATAATATTGTTTTGTGGCATGCGATATTTACCACGCGTATCAACTAGTAACGGAGCATGGGCGGCAATCATTTCGTAATCAAATGCATCATGATCAGTTGCCAGGACAACAGCATCATATTCAGCAAGACTTTCCTGCGACAGAACTACACTCTTTAAATCAAACGAGTGCTCACGCATTTTCGGAAACTCAGGAACATGCGGATCGCTGTAACTAACGACTGCACCTTTTTCTTCAAGCAGCTCCATTATTTCAACAGAAGGTGATTCCCGCATATCATCAACATTCTTCTTATAAGCAATGCCCAGTACTAATACACGGCTGCCTTTGAGTGATTTAGCACGCTCGTTCAGGCCGTCCATCAGTTTGGTAACCACCCACATAGGCATTGCCGTATTAACCTCACCTGCCAGCTCGATAAAACGTGTATGCAGCCCATATTCACGGGCCTTCCAGGTAAGGTAAAACGGATCGATAGGAATACAGTGTCCACCTAGCCCTGGGCCAGGATAATAAGGTGTAAAACCAAAAGGTTTTGTCGCTGCTGCATCAACTACCTCGAAGATATCAATGCCCATCTTATCTGCAACAACCTTCATCTCATTTACCAGGCCTATATTGACAGCTCTGTGAATATTCTCGAGCAGTTTAGTTAACTCTGCAGCTTGGGTTGAACTAACAGGCACCACTCGGTCAATTGCTTTATGATAAAGCGCCTTACCTGCTTCAAGACAATCGGAGGTATGCCCGCCAACAACTTTAGGAATGGTTCTCGTTTCAAAATTAGGGTTACCCGGGTCTTCACGCTCAGGTGAATAAACCAGGAAAATATCCTTACCTACTACGAAACCATTCGACTCAAGCCGAGGTAGCAGCTCTTCTTCTGTTGTCCCCGGATAAGTAGTACTCTCCAGAGAAACAACCTGCCCTTCTCTCAGATAAGGTACCAATGCATCTGTCGTATCCGTTACAAAACTGATATCAGGCTCACGATATTTATTCAGTGGAGTTGGTACACATAATATCAACGCATCACACTCGGCTGAACGACTAAAATCAGTTGTCGATTCAAAACCATTGTCCACTGCTTCAGCTATAGCAGCAGATGATATATGTTCGATATAACTACAACCTTCGTTAAGTGCCGAAACTTTCGACTCATCAATATCAATGCCTAAAACCTTATAACCAATCGAGCAATATCGAAGCATCAAAGGCAACCCAACATACCCTAACCCAACGACACCTATAACCGCTGATTGATTCTTCAGTTTTGCAACAAGAGCCTGATGACAAGACATAACACATCCTAATATGAACGCCACTAGAGGGCCTTCTCAGTGGCAGATTTCAGCATAAATGAAAGTCACTTAGTAAAATGAAAATCCCCGAACCAAGTAACTTTAATAAAAAGGCTGTTATTATATCCAAATACGGTAAAAATCATATAATTCGGAAACGAAACATCGACACCCATTAGCGTTGTAACAACTCAGAAACAAACTTTCCAGCTCTCCTTAGGTAACGTTATTCCTTAACTATTCATAAGATCAAAGACTTGACCCAAACCAGCCCCCCAAGGACAATCGATCTATAAGACATCTGAAATCAGCATCATCAAATAAGTTTCAGAGGTTAGCGAATAGCGCACAACCCGCTATCCAACCATTAACGAGAGTACCTATGCTTAAAATCTGGTCACTTATCTTTGCATTGTTGTTATCAGTCTCATCAGCGACCTTTGCCGCTGACAGTTCCGGTGACGATGAATACTTGTACTCTTCTGAAAAAATGGCGTCTTTTCTGTTTATGCAACACGCAATAGACAGAAAAGATCAGCTCATCCGCAGCCTTAACAGCTGGTCTGAACAAACTGGTACCATGTGGCACAACATGACCAAAGGTCAGGGTACAGACGGTTTTACCGAACTGCTGCTAACTTTTGCGGCGATGATGATCATCGCTTTGTTTGTTGAAGCACTGGTCGGTTACAAGCTCAAACGCCTGTGTGACCGCATAACCGAACAGAACTCACTGGACTGGCGACAAAGCCTGGGGCTGCTTCTGCTTCGGTGCGTGTTCAGCTATATAGCGTTAGCCGTTTTTAGCGTGGTCGCTTATCTGATCCCACTCACACTGTACGACACAGAAGATATCTACCGGATTGCATTAGTTGCCATTCTTAACATGATCATCAGCATTCGGGCCTTTACCATTCTTGCTCAGCTTATCTGGGCGCCTCATGCATCCGGTCTGCGCCTGATGAACATTGAGTGCCATCTTGCCCGACGCTTTTATTTCTGGTCTGTGGGCTTTGTCGCGGCTTATAACATCTCAACAACGTCCTGGCAGCTGCTCTATCAGTTCGGCATAGATGCCATAATGTTCGCTCTCATCGTGCCTGTGAATGGTCTGCTCATGAACAGCATTGCAATTCTGTTCGTAGTGCTGAACCGTAAACCCATCACCAACCTGTTCACCGATGGTCGCGAAGCATCCACCCTGTTTACTCAGAACGTACGCCAGATGTGGCCAACGCTTATCAGCATCTGGTTACTGATTATCTGGACGATTTGGGCAGCTAACGAGTTCCTCGGCTATTACAGCCAGGCAGATCAGATTACACCTGCATGGTGGATCACTATCAGCTTCCCTATACTGGACCGCATTATTTTCATACTGCTGAGCAAACTGAAAGACATCACATGGCTGCAAAGCCACTCTTTCGAGCGCCGTTGCGATACGTTTATCACACGTACCTTATTTGCGATCCGTACCATCCTTATTTCAGCAGTGCTATACCACGTCATAAACAGCTTCGGTTACGACACATGGGAAATGCTGGCCGCAAATCTGGGACACCTGCTTGGTAAGTCTGTTGATGTCATCATTGTTCTGGTGATTGCTTACGCCATCTGGGAAGTCATTCAGTCTGCAATTGAGCGTCACTTACCTGCCGATGCATTTGTTGAAGACAACGGCATGGCAAGCCTTGAAGGTGAAGGCGGCGGTGCCGGCGCGACCCGCTCAGAAACATTATTGCCACTTGTACGCTCCTTCTTACTCGTATTCCTTCTGGTATGCGTCGTACTGACTGTACTGAGCATTGCCGGCGTCGAGATCGCACCGCTACTGGCCGGTGCCGGTATTGTCGGCATCGCCGTAGGCTTTGGTGCACAGAAACTGGTTCAAGACGTAATCTCCGGAATTTTCTTCCTGCTGGATGATGCATTCCGACGGGGTGAATACATTGAAGCGGCAGGACTACGAGGTACTGTAGAGCGGATATCCATTCGTTCCATTCGTTTGCGCCATCACCTGGGTGCTGTACAAACAATTCCTTTCAGTGAAATGGCCACCGTGACCAACCTCTCACGAGACTGGATCACCATGAAACTGGAATTCCGCCTGGCTTACGACACTAACGTTGAACAGGTACGCAAACTGATCAAGAAGGTCGGTCAGAAAATGCTTGAGCACGAAGAGTACGGCCCACACTTCCTGCTGCCGCTTAAGTCCCAGGGCGTCATCCGCGTTGAGGAATCTGCGCTGATCTTCCGTATGAAGTTTACCTGTGTACCGGGCGAACAGTGGATTATCCGCCGTGAAGCCTATCGCCTTGTGAAAGAAGCACTGAGCGCCAACGATATTCACTTCGCACACCGCTCTGTACATGTTCTATTACCGGATCAACCGGAAGAACTGGACAAATCAACGGATGCAGCGGCTTTACAACAACAAACCATTGCTAAGGCTGGCGCAGCAGCATTAACTGCAAGCCCCGAAATCAGACGTCAGGACAAAATCGACGATGATAAAGCCAACGTTATAGGGGCTGATGCAGACTCATCCTGACAGGTAACCAAGCTTTCACACCACAACCGGCTTGTGGTGTGAAGCACATTAAGCACCAATATATAGATACAACGCAGTAAATTTTCATCCCGTGTTAACATCCGTTCTCTCTGGGACTATCAATTACCATCTAGTCGATTGTAAGATAGCCCTTTTCATTGACCCATGAGCCAAATTCGTGCGCAATAAACTCGATAATTGCCGGTTACTTATTTATAGCCATGACTCATTTGGCCTGGGCCACCTGCGTCGCTGCCGCGCGCTGGCTCATGCGCTGGTTGACCAGTACAAAGGCTTGTCGATTCTTATCCTGACAGGCTCACCGATTATTGGCCGTTTTGACTTTAAAGCCCGGGTAGATTTTGTCCGCATCCCCGGTGTTATCAAACTACACAACGGTGATTACACATCTTTAGGCCTGCACATCGACCTTGCCGATACAATGGCGCTGCGTGAGTCCATTATTCTCCATACAGCCAAAACCTTCGCGCCGGATATTTTTCTGGTGGATAAAGAACCTTCCGGGCTGAAAGGTGAAGTTAAAAGCACCCTTGAGATGCTTAAAGACACCAATACACAGTGTGTTCTCGGGTTACGTGATGTCATGGATGATCCGGAACTATTAGAAGTCGAGTGGCAAAAGAAACAGGTATGGCCAGTACTCGAAGATCTTTACGATGAAATATGGGTATACGGCCCGCAACGCATGGGCAACCCGCTGGAAGGTTTAAGCGGTAATTCCACTGCTATTAACAACAAAATGCAGTATTCAGGCTATCTGCCCCGCCACCTGCCTGAAAATATTGACCCCCAGAGCATCAACATCCCGGAACAACCTTACATTCTGGTCACCCCCGGTGGTGGCGGTGACGGTATCGAAATGATTGACTGGGTTATGCGTGCTTATGAAGCCGCCCCTCAGCCGATGCCGGCACTTTTTGTACTCGGCCCGTTCATGGCGACAGCTGAACGGAACAATTTCCTGCAACGGGCAGAAGCACTTGAGCAGGTTGAAGCGGTGACGTTCAGCTCGCACCTTGAACACCTGATGGCAAGTGCTCACGCGGTTATTGCAATGGGCGGCTACAACACTTTCTGTGAAATTCTGTCGTTTGACCGCCCGGCCCTGATCCTGCCTCGCAGCAAACCCCGCCGGGAACAGCTGATCCGGGCGACAAAGGCACAGTCCCTGGGTTTACTGACTGCGCTGGATCTTTCCGGTGAACGCAGTGTTGAGAGCATGCATCAGGCAATTGCAACACTGGTTACCCAAAAGCCTCCTTCTGAGCAATCCTGCCCAACCATGCTTGAAGGCCTGAGTTTTGTTGCACGCCGTTTCGGTGAACTTATTGATAACGAACAGGCTCCAAACTGAAACATCCTGTTCAGCTGACATCCGCGGAATATCTATGACGCCTACAACTCCCCGAGTGTTGTTTTATGTGCAGTATCTTCTGGGTATAGGACACGTTCGCCGTTCCGCCCTGGTTATTCAGGCACTGGCTAACGCCGGTATTCAGGTCGATGTCATATTCGGCGGCATCCCCGTCCCGCATATCAGCTTTGCCCCAGCCACCCTGCATTATCTCGACCCGGTAAAAAGTGCCGACAACGGTTTCTCCGGTCTGGTAAAGGCGGACGGCAGTGAATTCAGTTCAGCCGACAAACTTCACCGCAGCCAAAAACTGCTTGAGATATGCGATCAGTTGCAGCCGGATGTCATTGTCACGGAAACTTACCCCTTTGGCCGTCGGCAAATGCGCTTTGAACTGACCCCGTTACTGGAATGGGCCGCTAAACAGCCAGTGTCGCCGTTAATGGTGAGCTCTATCCGGGATATTCTCCAGGCCCGCAGCCCCAAACGGGAAGACGAATGCATTGAACTGATTCAGCAGCAGTACGATAAAGTACTGGTTCACGGAGACCCGGCATTCACTCCTCTGGAGAAAAGCTTCGCTAAAGCTGTTCAGATCCATTCTCAGCTCACCTACAGCGGCTATGTTTGCCCGGCAAAACCACCGGCAAAAGTCCGGGAAAACCTGATTGTTGTATCAATTGGCGGCGGAGCAGTGGGTAAAGAAATCCTGCAGGCAGCCCAACAACTTCATGCCAGCGGCTTTGAAGCCGATTGCCAGTGGTTACTGATTACCGGTCCCAATATGGCACCTGAAGACAAAAAGTCACTGGCTAAGCATAACTGCGACAACCTGCAGGTTGTTGAACTGGCAGATGACTTCATAGACAGTCTGAGCCGGGCCCGGGTATCGGTATCAATGGCCGGATACAACACGGTCATGGACTTACTGCAGACAGAAACACCTGCTGTGGTGATACCGTTTGAAGCAGAAAGTGAAACTGAACAGCTCGCCCGCAGCCAGCTACTGGAAGCTAAAGGTCTGCTGTCCATTGTCCGGGAAAATGCTTTAACCGCTGACACCCTGAAGGCAGCAATTATTCAGGCCCGGCAGCAACAACACCAACGGCCTGCCATTAACATGCTGGGGGCTCAGCATTCAGCAGAACTGCTCAAACTTTGGGCTGAACAGCATATGCAGACCTGTAAAAAAGAGACTTCGTTATGAGCTGGCCAGCACTGGAACAAGAGCTGCAACTTTGGGAAACCTCTGCTGACCTCTGGTGGCGGGATGATGATGCTACTCATGATACGCCTGCCCTGCAGCAATTGCTGACCCTTGCCGGAGAATTTCAGATACCTGTACATCTGGCGGTTATCCCGCAACAGCTGCATACCAGCCTGGACTGTATCCGACAGCCGACAAACCGTCCATACAGCTACGTATTACAGCACGGTATTAATCACCAAAGCCATGCAACAGAAGGCATGCGAAAAGTTGAGCTGGGTGGCAACTATCCACTGGAAAGCCTTTGTGATGACCTCGCTGCAGGCCGACAACGATTATCCGGGCATTTTGAGAATCAGTATCTGGACATGCTGGTCCCCCCCTGGAACCGGCTGTCTGATGCCCTGCTACCCCGGCTTAAACAAATCGGCTACGAAAAACTTTCTGTACTGGGCCCCCGCCCTGACACTGACACTGACAGCACACAACAAATCCAGCAGTTAAATGTGCACCTGGATATTATCAACTGGAAAGACCGTTGTTACGCCGGTGATGATCAGATCATCAGTAAACTGACTGAACACCTGTATCTTAAACGCACAGGCCAGATTGATAGCACCGAACCCTGCGGCCTGATGACCCATCATCTGGATCATGACCCCGCATGCTGGGACTTTTTACAGCGCTTTTTTACCTGGTGCCATGAACATGAGAAGATTCGGTGGCTTGCAGGCCCGGATCTGCTCAACCGATAACCTGAATACCGCCAACCAATAAGGATTGACGTGAAAAAAATTGCCCTGATTCTGAAAGGCTACCCACGCCTGTCTGAAACCTTTATTGCACAGGAAATCCGTGCGCTGGAAAAACGCGGCATGGATATCACACTGGTTTCACTCCGTCATCCGACGGATAAGCAAACCCATCCGATTCACCGGCAAATTCAGGCCAATGTCATTTACCTCCCTGAATATCTGCATCAGGAGCCTCTTCGGGTGCTTAAAGCACTGGGGCACTGCATCAGCAAGCGGACATTCTGTAAAGCTTTAAAAACCTTTTTAAAAGACCTGAAAAGGGACATGAGCCACAACCGTGTCCGACGTTTTGGCCAGGCACTGGTGCTCACAGCCGAAATGCCGACAGGCGTCGAACAAATGTATGCACATTTTCTGCATACTCCGGCATCAGTCACCCGTTATTCAGCCCTGTTGAATAAGCTTCCCTGGAGTTGTTCAGCCCACGCTAAAGATATCTGGACCTCCGAAGAATGGGAGTTACGGGAAAAGCTCCAGGAACTGGAATGGCTGGCCACCTGTACTAAAGCAAACCATACCTATCTTCAAAGCCTGAGTGATAACCCTGATAAGGTACAGCTTGTCTACCATGGTCTGGATTTTGACCGCTTTAACTACCCGCAAACAACAGCATCAGAAACACCGGCTGAAACCGTTAAAATTATCAGTGTTGGCCGAGCCGTCCCGAAAAAAGGCTATGACGACCTGCTTAAAGCCTTTGCCATGCTGCCAGCAGAGCTTAACTGGCACTTCACCCACATTGGTGGTGGCGCACTGCTAAAGCCCTTACAAGCTCAGGCAGAAGCACTGGGGATTGCTGATCGCATCAGCTGGCTTGGAGCCCTGCCTCAAGAAGAAGTTCTGCAGTCCTACCGCAACAGCGATCTGTTTGTACTGGCCAGTAAAATCATCGCCGACGGTGACCGGGACGGCCTGCCGAATGTGCTGATGGAAGCCCAGAGTCAGGCGCTATGCTGCCTGGCAACCAATATTTCAGGCATTCCTGAACTGATTACCAGCGGCGAAAACGGCCTGTTAGTAGACTCGGAATCACCTGAACAACTGGCTGAAGCATTACAAACCCTGATTCAGCAACCGGAGCTGCGCAATACTCTAGGTAAAGCAGGCCAGACCCATCTGCGGGAAAACTTCGATGTTGAGCAAGGTATTGACCAACTGGTTGACCTGTTTCAGAGCCCGCAGAGCAGCTGATCCCCGGAGCCCTGTATGCAACAGATTGCGTTTTATGCCCCCCTGAAATCCCCCCGGCATAAAAACCCGTCCGGTGACAGGCAAATCGCACGACTGTTGCAACATGCCCTGCAACTGGCTGGCTTTGATGTACAGCTTGCCAGCCAGTTACGCAGCTTCGATAAAGCCGGAGACAGTCAACGTCAGCAACGCATGATTGCCCTGGCAGACAAGCTGGCAAACAGAATTATTAAACACTGGCAACGTAAAGGGTATCGTCCAGACGCCTGGTTTACCTACCACCTCTACTATAAGGCACCCGACCTGCTAGGGCCGAAAATCTGCAAAACACTGAGTATTCCTTATATTGCATGTGAAGCCTCCTGGGCTGCAAAACGCGCCAACGGCCCCTGGCAAGCCTATCATCAGCAACTGGACATAGCGCTGAGCACTGCCTGCAAAGTCTGCACTATCAATCCCGTTGATCAGATCGCACTTAACGATTATTACACCACGCAAGCACCCTCCCCCTTGCACCGGCTGGCTCCGTTTGTAGAAACGCCTGCCACAGAGCAGGTAAAGGATAAAACTCAGCTTGCTCACACCTATCGGCTTGATGTCAGTAAGCCTTGGCTAATAACGGTCGCCATGATGCGTGACGGGGATAAGTACAAATCTTATGAACTGTTGGCTGAAACCCTTCAGTTAATCCAGGCAGATTTCCAGCTACTGATAATAGGAGACGGCAAACGTCAGGAAGATGTAAAAAAACTGTTCAGCGGTGACCACAGAGTCCGTTTTGCTGGTCGTATAGATAATGAAGCCTTGCTACAGCTGCTGCCACACTTTTCTATTAATCTCTGGCCGGCAGTGAATGAAGCACTGGGAATGACGTTTCTGGAATCCCAGGCAAGAGGCTGCACCGTCGTGGCCGGTAATGAAGGCGGCGTTCACTCTGTAGTGGATAACGGACATACCGGAATACTCTGCCCGCCACGGGATTCTCTCGCCCTGGCCAGGGCCGTTGATTCACTGCTCAGCCAT
The DNA here is from genome assembly GCF_017051665.1 of Aliamphritea spongicola. Taxonomy (NCBI): domain Bacteria; kingdom Pseudomonadati; phylum Pseudomonadota; class Gammaproteobacteria; order Oceanospirillales; family Oceanospirillaceae; genus Aliamphritea; species Aliamphritea spongicola. The sequence goes on along the minus strand of NZ_JAFIDL010000005.1, from coordinate 110,121 downwards.
CCCGAACAGTTAGAAAACTATCAGCAAAACGCACGGACATACGTTACTGAAAACCACAGCCTGCAACATGCAGCCACGGAATTACGCGACATCATTTCGCACGCAATAACCATACAAAAACAAAGCAACCCGACTGAAAGTGCAGGAAATCCAGACCATGGCTGACTTTTATTTTTTGCGCCACGCAACCACCGAATGGAACCTGCAGAAACGCTTACAAGGACGTACGAATATCCCCCTTGCAGAGGCCGGCATTGAACAGCTTAAGAACCGTAAGATCCCGACAGTATTACAAACACTGCGCTGGTTCAGCAGCCCCCTGGAGCGAGCCCGGCAAACGGCCGAGCAACTGAACATTAATGCAGCGAGCGAACTTGCACTGATAGAAATGAACTGGGGCGACTGGGAAGGCCTGACACTGACAGAACTGCGCGATACCCAACCGGAGCTGTTAGCCCGTGAAGAAACCCGCGGACTGGACCTGACGCCTCCCGGTGGAGAATCCCCCCGGGAAGTCAGTGCACGGGTAACGACCTGGGCAGACCTTATCAGCAGTCAGGACAGCGACCAGCAATTCGGCTGTATCTGCCACAAAGGGATTATCCGTGCGATTTATGCAGCCGCATCCGGCTGGGATATGTTGGGTAAGCCACCGCACAAACTGGACTTTAATGCGATTCAGGGGTTCCGCTATACAAACGGAGAATGGCAGATTCTGGAGCTGAACATCAATATATCCAGCTGACTCTCAGGGCAAAAAAATGCCGTAAGCTAACCACTTACGGCATATTTCATAAACAGCTCTGTCATCTCTGGTAATACTCTTTATACCAATCAACGAACTTCTGCATACCTTCATCAATTGGCATGGCGGGCTTAAAGTCCACCAGCGCCATCAGTTTATCCACATCAGCATAGGTACGTGGTACATCTCCTGCCTGCATGGGCAAACATTCTTTAACGGCTTCTTTCCCAGCTGCTTTTTCAATTGCAGCAATAAAATCCCCCAGCTCCACCGGCTCGTTATTACCAATGTTATACACTTTAAAAGGCGCCCAACTGGTTGCAGGGCTGTCTTTAGCAGCCTCTGGATCTAGCTGAGGCACTTGCGCCAACACACGCACAACCCCCTCAACGATATCATCGATGTAAGTAAAGTCCCGTTGCATCTTACCGTGATTAAACACCTTTATTGGCCGGTCGTTCATGATCGCATCGGTGAACAGGAAAGGCGCCATATCAGGCCGCCCCCACGGGCCATAAACCGTGAAAAAACGCAGACCTGTAGTAGGCAGGTCATACAAATGAGAATAGCTGTGCGCCATCATCTCGTTAGATTTTTTGGTTGCTGCATATAAAGACACTGGGTGATCCACACCATGGTCTTCTGAAAACGGCACTTCCTCATTCATGCCATAAACAGAACTGGATGACGCATACACCAGATGCTCAACCTTGTTATGCCGACAACCTTCCAGAATTGTTGCCATGCCCACTAGATTTGAATCCACATAGGCCATCGGGTTCTCAATGGAATAACGCACCCCGGCCTGGGCCGCCAGATGAACAACACGGTCAAAACCCTCTGTAGTAAACAACTCGGCAACGGCTTTCCGGTCAGAGATATCCATTTTCATAAAACGAAAATTATCCGCACCCGCCAATCGTGCCAGACGCGCTTCTTTCAGAGCAGGATCATAATAGTCATTCACATTATCAATCCCAATAACCTGATGTCCCTGTTCACATAAACGTAAAGCCGTCGCTGAACCAATAAAGCCTGCAACGCCGGTGACCAATATTTTCATACTTATTTCCAAAAGGAGGGGATCTCGCTAAGAGAGGTAAATTCCAATTATGACATCTATTCTAGTGACTGTGTTACCTGACTGACAGCTTAAAAATATTCCGCTTTGTTATAAATAGGCTCCGGAGCAGCCTTTACAGTGCACTCCAAAGACTGTCATTATCGAAGAACTATTTTTTCTTATCCTTAGGTCGCAGGGTGGAACCTTAACGAATGTACGCCGAACAACAGAGTATACAGGACCAGGCAACCGATCAGCCTTTACTGGAAATTCAGAATCTCGCCGTCAGCTTTATGGTACACGGCAGTGAAATACCGGCGGTTAAGGATGTCAGCTTCACGATCCCTAAAGGTAAGACAGTCGCCATTGTCGGAGAATCCGGCTCCGGAAAATCTGTAACCTCCCAGGCCATTCTTGGCATACTGCCGAGCAACGGACGGATCAGTAATGGCAGTATTCAGTACCACTGCAAGCCTAAAAACAAACCTGCCCAAGTTGTTGATATTGCTACTCTGGCGCCCACCAGCCATGCAATGAGGGACCTGCGCGGCGACGAAATAAGTATTATTTTCCAGGAGCCCATGGTCTCCCTGTCGCCAGTACATACCCTGCTGGACCAGATCGGCGAAGCACTGAAACTCCATAAACAGGTCAGTAAAAGTGAAGTCCGGGATGCGGTACTCAGCATGCTGGAAAAAACCGGCTTTCCTGACCCGGAAAAAGCACTGAACCAGTATCCTTTTGAACTATCTGGCGGTTTAAGACAGCGGGCAATGATCTCAATGGCCCTGATCTGCCAGCCTGCACTCCTCATTGCTGACGAACCCACCACCGCACTGGATGTAACCGTTCAGGCGCAGATTCTTCAGTTAATAAAGTCCCTGCAGGCCGAATTCGGCATGTCGGTATTACTCATTACCCACGATCTGGGGGTCGTGGCTAACATGGCGGATGAAGTGGTGGTGATGTTTCACGGTGAAGTGGTTGAACGGGGACCGATTGAAGCCCTGTTTAACAACCCTCAGCACCCTTATCTGAAAGCACTGTTTGCCGCCATTCCAACCTTCGACATGGCGGATAATGCCCGCCTGACGTCCCTAAGACCGGTCGAGCTGGACAGCCATTACTTACAACAACAACGCAAACCCTGGAGCCAACAGGAACGGGAACATGCTCCTCACCTCAGTATTCAGCAACTGGGAAAAGATTATTACACCCGCCACGGTAGCTGGCACGGTTCAAATGCCGTAATTCATGCGGTCAGGGATTTCAATCTGGATATACCGGTCGGTGAAAGCTTCGGATTGGTAGGTGAAAGTGGCTGTGGCAAAACGACCCTGAGTAAAATGCTCATGCGGGCAATTTCTCCCACTCAGGGGAACATTGTTTATAACGACAGAGGCACATCCCGTCATCTGCTGGAACTGGATGATCCGGCACTGCGTAATTTTCGGCAAAAGATGCAGTTTGTCTTTCAGGACCCTTTTAGCTCACTCAGCCCGCGTATGACAGTGCTGGACATACTCTGCGAACCTTTTGTCATTCATGGCATCGGTGATGCTGCGTTCCATAAACAGCGCGCCAAAGAGCTGATGGCACTGGTTGGGCTTGATGCACGCTTCCTGAACCGTTATCCGCACAGTTTCTCCGGCGGCCAGCGACAAAGGATCAGTATTGCCCGGGCACTGGCTTTACAGCCTGACCTTTTGATCCTTGATGAGCCGGTATCCGCCCTGGATGTATCTGTACAGGCACAAATCCTTAATTTACTCAAAGACTTACAGCGCGACCTTGATCTGACCTACCTGTTTATCTCTCATAACCTCGCTGTGGTAGACTATATAGCAGACAGAATAGGTGTTATGTGTCGTGGCCAGTTGGTTGAAATAGCTCCCCGTCACAGCTTGTTCCAAAACCCACAACACCCCTATACTCATGCATTATTAGCAGCAATTCCTTACCCCGAACTGGAGCGGCCGCTAGATTATAGCCAGCTCGACCGTCGTCATATGGAACCGACACACTGGCCTCGCCCTTATCGCCTGAGCGAAGACGATGCCGGAATTCTGAAAGAAGTTGGTGACCAACACTTTGTCAGAGAGGCGACGCTGTAATGTTCCATAAATATCTTACCTCCATACTGTTAATCACAGGCTGCATGGCAAGCCCGGTATTTGCTCAGCAACAACCAATCCCTTACTTCGCCAAACAGCTAGCAAGCGGCACACTCCCGCCAATGGCTGAACGTTTACCGGAGTCACCGGCAAAACCCTCTTTTTTCGATAAAGAAACCGGCCAGTACGGCGGTAAGATCCGTATGCTGATGGCAAAAGCCAAAGATATCCGCCTGATGGTTGCTTTCGGCTACTCCCGACTGGTGGGCTACGATGATCAGTTACAGCTTAAAGCCGATATCCTGAAAAAAGTAGAAATCGAAGAAGGCCGGATTTTTACCTTACATCTGCGCCCGGGGATGCGCTGGTCTGACGGCACGCCTTTCACATCAGAAGACTTCCGGTTTTACTGGGAAGACATCGCCACCAACGAAACCCTGTCACCGTTTGGCCCGGCTAAAGACCTGCTGTCCCAGAAAGAAAAACCGGTATTCGAAGTTATAGATGAATACACTGTCAAATATTCATGGAACACCCCTAACCCGTACTTTTTACCGGCGCTGGCTGGTCCCCGACCGCTGTTTATCTACATGCCTGCTCATTACATGAAACAGTTCCATGCAGATTATCAGACACCGGAAAAACTCACTCAGTTAACTGAAGAAGCGCATAAACGGAACTGGCGGGGCCTCTTTGTCAGCAAAGGCCGGCAATACAAACTGACCAACCCTGACCTGCCAAGTCTGCAGCCCTGGGTAAATACAACCCGCCCGCCTGCAGAGCGATTTATCTTCAAGCGGAACCCTTATTTCCACCGGGTTGACCCGAACGGACAGCAACTGCCCTATATCGATGAAGTTGAAATTAACCTGGCCTCCGCCGGGCTGATTCCGGCGAAAGCCGGCTCCGGTGAAGTCGACCTTCAGGCCCGTTACTTACGATTGGATAACTACACCTTCCTCAAAGAAGGAGAAGAAAACGGCAATTACCAGGTAAATCTGTGGGAAACAGGTCGTGGTGCCCAGATAGCCCTGTATCCCAATATGAATGCTAAAGACCCTGAGTGGCGTAAACTGATGCAGGATGTCCGTTTCCGCCGTGCCCTGTCTATGGCGGTAAACCGTAATGAGATCAATCAGGTGGTCTATTTTGGTCTGGCTAAAGATATGGCCAATACGGTGCTTCCGAGCTGCCCGTTATTTAAAACTGAATACGCGACCGCCTGGAGTGATTTCAATACCGATGCAGCCAACCGTTTACTGGATGACATAGGACTGACAAAGCGTGATGCCCGGGGCATTCGTCTGCTACCGGACGGTAATCCGATGGAAATTCTAGTGCAGACTGCTGGCGAGAGCACAGAAGAAACCGACGTACTCTCACTGGTTGAAGACAGCTGGAAACGGATCGGTGTACAGATGTACGTTAAGCCTACCCAGCGGGAAGTCTTGCGTAACCGGGTATTCTCCGGTGAAGCCATTATGTCTGCCTGGTACGGACTGCCTAACGGTGTGCCAGTAGCCAGCATGAGCCCTTCACAAATGGCCCCCACCCGTCAGGATCAGTATCAGTGGCCTCAGTGGGGACGCTATTACGAAACAGGCAAAGGGAAACCTTCAAAGATGCCAGAAGTGCAGGAGCTGGTATCCCTGAACAATGACTGGGGGATGGCATCATCAGAAGAAGAACAGGCCCGGATCTGGAACCGAATGCTGGAGATACACGCCGATCAGGTATTTTCCATCGGTTTGGTCAGCGGTGTATTACAACCAATGGTTGTGAATGAGAACCTGATGAATGTTCCCGAAAACGCATTCTATAACTGGGACCCGGGTGCTTATTTTGGCATTCATAATATGGCCGGATTTTTCTATAAGGATCCTGAATGAACCACCTATCACATTTATTTAATCAGCTGGTAACGGACGTATGCTGAAGTATCTGCTTAAACGCTTTCTGGTTATGATCCCTACGCTGATCGTCATCAGCGCTCTGGTGTTTATCATCATTCAGCTGCCACCCGGTGATTATCTGGAAAGCCATATCGCCGAGCTGGAAAGCCAGGGCGAAAGTATTGATCCTCAGAAAATTGAATTTCTGCGACATGAATACGGTCTGGATAAGCCCCTCTGGGAGCAGTACCTGGTCTGGATTACCGGCTTTGTGCAGGGCGATCTGGGCTACTCCTTTGAATACAACCTGCCGGTAGCGGAAGTCATTGGCGATAAAATGTGGCTCACCATTATCGTCTCGTTCTTTACCATCCTCGTGACCTGGCTGATTGCGTTTCCTATCGGCATGTATTCTGCCACGCACCCGTACAGCTGGAGTGACTACAGCCTGACACTGGTCGGCTTTTTAGGTTTAGCCACCCCTAACTTCCTGCTGGCGCTGGTTATGCTCTATCTGGCTAACCGCTATTTCGGTACATCTATAGGCGGCCTGATGGATCCGGAATTCATGGATCAGGACTGGAGCTGGGCCAAAGTAAAATCTGTTCTGGAGCACTTATGGATTCCGGTACTGGTCATCGGTACATCCGGCACTGCGGGCATGATCCGCCGTTTACGGGCCAACCTGATGGATGAATTACGGAAACCTTACGTTGTCACCGGCCGCGCCAAAGGCCTAGGGGAAACCCGGCTGCTGGTTAAGTACCCGCTGCGCCTCTCGATGAACTTTTTCATTGCCGATATTGGCAGCTTATTGCCGAGCATTATTTCCGGCGCGGAGGTTGTGGCCGTGGTGCTTTCCCTGCCGACGACCGGGCCGATTTTGCTTGCAGCCCTGCAAAGTCAGGACATGTATCTTGCCGGTTCCTTCCTGATGTTCCTGGCCGCGCTGACCGTAGTTGGCGTCCTGATATCAGATATATTGCTCGCCATGCTTGATCCCCGAATCCGCTTACAGGGAGGTGTGCAGCGATGAGTCAGCACTGGGTAAGCGACAAACCTTTTGATCCCCACGCCACCAGCGCACTGAGCCCTGAACAGGAAAAATTCTTCCTGGCATCACAATGGAAACTCATCTGGTGGAAATTCAAACGCCACCGTATTGCCATGCTCTCGGCAGTGTTTTTAATCATCACTTACGGGGTGGCTTTTTTCGCGGAATTCTTTGCGCCGTACGCACTGGATACTCGGCATACCGATAAAATCTATTCTCCCCCTCAGTCAGTTTACTGGTTTGATGAAGGCAAGTTTGTCGGCCCTTATGTGTATGGCTGGTCATACCAGCTCAATATGGACAAACTAATCCGGGAGTATTCAGAAGACCGGACAGAAAAATACCCGGTGCAATTCTTCTGCGAAGGTGATGATTACGAACTCTGGGGCATGTTCAGCGGCAACACCCACCTGATGTGCGTTGACGCTCCCGGCAGCCTGTATCTGCTGGGTACCGATCGGCTGGGGCACGATATGCTCTCACGTATTATCTACGGTGCCCGGATCTCTCTGACAATCGGCCTGATCGGCATCATACTCAGCTTTGTATTGGGTCTGACCTTTGGCGGACTGGCTGGATTTTATGGTGGCTGGATAGACAGCAGTGTACAGCGGGTTACTGAAATCATCCGGTCATTCCCGGAGCTTCCTTTGTGGATGGCCCTTTCAGCCCTGCTTCCGCTTAACTGGAGCCCGTTATGGATCTTTTTCGGTATCACCCTGATACTGGCGATGCTCGACTGGACGGGTCTTGCGAGGGCCGTACGCTCTAAAATCCTTGCACTGCGGGAAGAGGATTATACGACGGCGGCAATCCTCATGGGTGCCAAGCCTTCACGTATCATTACCCGGCATATGTTGCCAAGCTTCTTCAGTCACCTGGTAGCCTCCGCCTCACTATCGATTCCGGCGATGATTTTGGGTGAAACAGCGCTCTCCTTCCTGGGGCTCGGTTTACGGCCGCCTATTACCAGTTGGGGTGTTTTACTAAACGAAGCACAAAACATAAATAACGTAGCCGTATACCCATGGCTGATGCTGCCCGTTGTACCGGTTATTCTGGTCATTCTGGCTTTTAACTTTATGGGTGACGGACTTAGAGATGCAGCAGATCCGTATCGCAACTGAAATAACACGAATCAAAAAAGGCCTCGTAAGAGGCCTTTTTTAATGTTCAAATCCGAGCTATCAGTTAATCACTGCCAAACAAATCGCGAGTGTAGACCTTATCCGAAATATCAGTGATATCGTCAGATAAACGGTTTGCCACCACGACATCAGAAATACGCTTAAATTCGTCAAGATCTCTGATTACCCGGGAATTAAAAAAGGTTTCATCCTCCAGTGTTGGCTCATACACCACCACTTCAATCCCTTTCGCTTTAATCCGCTTCATGATGCCCTGAATCGCCGAAGCCCGGAAATTATCAGAACCGGACTTCATCACCAAACGATAAATACCAACAATGCCGGGGGCACGGGAAATGATAGAATCAGCTACGAAATCTTTACGGGTGGTATTCGCATCAACAATCGCCCGAATAATATTGCTCGGGACGTCTTTAAAGTTCGCCAGCAATTGCTTGGTATCCTTTGGCAAACAGTAACCACCATAACCGAAAGACGGGTTGTTATAGTGATCGCCAATCCGGGGATCAAGCCCCACCCCCTGAATAATCTGTTCACTGTTCAGGCCATGACTTTCAGCATAAGAATCCAGTTCATTAAAGTACGCAACCCGCATTGCCAGATAGGTGTTCGAAAATAACTTAACCGCCTCCGCCTCAGTGGAATCGGTAAACAATACATCAATATTGTCTTTACGGGCGCCGGCTTGCAGCAGGGCAGCAAACGTTTCAGCCCGGGCTGAACGCTCCCCAACAATGATCCGTGAAGGATAGAGATTATCGTACAAAGCCTTCCCTTCACGCAGAAACTCAGGAGAGAACATCAGTTGCTCACAGCCGAGCTCTTCTTTCAGTCGGGTGGTAAACCCCACCGGCACAGTTGACTTAATAACCATTACTGCATCTGGATTTATTGTCATCACATCACGGACAACACTCTCAACCGAACTGGTATTAAAATAGTTAGTCTCTGGATCATAATCCGTCGGCGTGGCGATGATGACGAAATCCGCCCCTTCATAAGCAGCCTGTTTATCCATCGTAGCCGAGAAGTTCAGACGATCATCCTGCAAAAAAGACTCGATCTCGGTATCAACAATCGGTGCCCTGCGATTATTCAGCGACTCAACCCGCCCGGCAACAATATCCAGCGCAACCACTTCATTATGCTGCGCCAACAGCAACGCATTCGATAAACCCACATAACCGGTTCCAGCTACAGCAATTTTCATACACTCACATCCTGATCACGAAATCCGTTTCTGTTTATCGCGGCGTTTTACAGAGAAAAAACATCCTGACAGATGTCATCAAAAAGCAATCTTCCTAACGCCAGTACAACTTCTTCGAGGCGGAAAATGGTACCATAGTTTCCCCGATTTAATCCGACTTCCCTACAGATATCCTGACATGAGCCAACAAACCTCCTGCCCAAACGCACAACTGCGGTGGTGTAATAATCAGCCATTTTCAACCCAGTATGAAGATGTCTATTTCAACAGCGAAAACGGGCTGGAAGAAACAGATTATGTATTCCTACAGGGGAATAGTCTTACAGAACGGTTCCAGACATCCGCCGGGAAAAACTTCGTCATTGCTGAAACCGGCTTTGGCAGCGGCATGAACTTTCTCAGCACCTGGAAGCTTTGGCAGGAACATGCCCCTGAAAATGCCCGGCTACATTACATCAGCGCCGAACGATTCCCTTTCAGCAAAGAAGACCTTCAGAAAGCAATGCAAACCTGGCCGGAGTTTCAGCCATTTCTGTTGGAACTGATCCAGCAGTACCCGCCATTAATGTCAGGTTTCCACCGTCTCAGTTTCCCTGACAGCCGTATAACACTCACGCTGATGTTTGGTGACGCCACCAACATGTATTCGCAGTTAACGGCCAGGATAGATGCATGGTTTCTGGATGGATTTGCCCCGTCAAAAAATGCCGATATGTGGCATGAAGATTTATTCCGGACGATGGCGACACTCAGTCACTCCGAAACAACATTTGCGACCTTCACTTCTGCAAGCAAGGTACGCAAAGGCCTTCAGGCAGCAGGTTTTGAAATCAGAAAAATTCCGGGATTTGGCCCTAAACGGGAAATACTTACCGGCCAGTTCAGCAGCACACAACCTGTTAATACTGGCACTCCATGGCTAACACTCCCTCTTCCACCTGCTCACCAAAAACACGCCATTATCATTGGTGCCGGACTGGCCGGAGCCTGCACAGCCTGGAGCCTTGTACAAAGAGGCTGGAAAGTTGAGGTGATTGATCAGCATCCGGCCGCCGCTCAGGCCGGCTCAGGTAATCATCAGGGGGCGCTGTATGCCAAACTGCCAGCAAAACCAATCAGTAGCAGCCAGTTGCACCTGCAAGGATTTCTGCATGCCCTAAACTTCCTGCAAAGCAATATTCCGGCAGAAGGTATATGGAACCAATGCGGCATGCTCCAACTGGCTACCACAGATAAAGAAAAGCTACGCCAGGAAGCCCTGGTAAAAGAAAACCAGTATCCGGAAGCCCTCATCCATGCGGTAGAGTCCTCCCAGGCCAGTAAAATTGCAGGCCAGAACACCCCGCATTCTGGCCTTTATATTCCGGATGCAGGCTGGGTAAGCCCGGTCAGACTCTGTAACTACTTACTGCAACACCCTGATATTCACTGCAGGTTTAATACCCGGGTAGACAAAATCAGCCGCACCGGTGATAACTGGCACCTATACGACAATAATGATCAGTTGATCGCATCATCAGCCATCGTAGTTGTTGCCGGGGCCAGTGAAACCAAACGCTTTGAACAACTCAGCCATCTGCCGGTAAAGCCTATTCGCGGACAGGTCAGCCTGAAACAGGCTACTTCTGAAGCCCCCGTTCTGAATACAGTCATTTGTGGAGAAGGTTACATTTCCCCACCACTGGATAATCAGTGGTGCTTCGGAGCAAGCTTTGACGTCAAAACACCCAGTGATGAAATTCGCGCAGAAGATCACCAGAGTAACTTTAAAAAACTTCAGGATGTATTACCGGAACTGGCAGAACACTTCGCGACTCAAACGGAGAGTCCCCTTGGTCGCGTAAGCCACCGGTGTGCTTCAGCAGATTATCTGCCGATAATCGGTGCGGCCCCGGACTATAATGCTTTTATCAGCGACTTCGACAGATTGCGAAAAGACAGCAAATGGCAATTTGACTGCCAGGCAAAATACCATCCGGGGCTCTATGTAAACCTGGCACATGGCTCTAAAGGATTGATCACAGCACCTCTGGGTGGCGAACTTTTAGCAGACATACTCAATATGACACCTATACCACTGGAAAAAAATTTGATAAATGTTATGAATCCGGCCCGTTTTATCATTAAGAATTTGAAAAAAGGGACGATATAGAGGTATACATATAAGTAAATAAACTAACGGATCTGCATATGGCACTTGTCATTTACGATCAAGGGTATCGCATACAGACACCTGTCAGATCGAACTTTCCACCCACAGGAGTGGAACAACTTACAAACCTGTCGCACTCGATGGAGACTGCAACACAGGCAGATCATGAGCGTGATCTGGCTGCTGCTGTACAACATAAAGAACCACAACAGGGTAATACACGGGCACGGCAGAAAGCAGCTAACATCTACCAACAGGCCCGCAGCAGTAACCCCGCAGATGCGGAGCCGCGCAGCTATATCCCCGCAGCGATGATCATGTCACAGCCGGTGCAAAGCGTTCTTTCCGGAAGCCCGATTCGCTCAGCGCTGTTCAAAATGCAGCAACTGCGAATAGACCACCTGATCGTTCTTTCGGGCCAGGGTTTACTTCTGGGAGTCGTAACCAAAACACTGCTTATGCAGGCACTCAGCAAAGCATCCCTGATGGGTAAGGATTTGGAAGACAGTATCGATGGCTGCTACGACACCAAGGTCGTCACAGCTACACCGGAAACTAATATACGGCAACTGGCCGTAAGTTGTGTGGATCAGAAACTGACCTGCATTCCGATCGTCAGCGAAGAAGGGGATATAAAAGGAATTGTTACCCGTACAGACTTACTGCAGTCACTGATCAATAATGAATGGCTAGACAGCCGGGGGTTATAAACCCCGGCATGACACAACCGCTATTTAATTTTTAACACCGGATCAGATGCCTGCTGGTTGCTGACCTTATCCGGAAAAAACCAGCGAAAGATTTTCTTAATTCCCGACCAGATTCGTGGCAACAACCACACCGCAAACAAAATAAAGACAACCAGCGCTATCAGGAAGAAAACAGGCTGCGAAAGCGCAGTCCACAAGCCGGCAATCACCAGTACATCTTCTGACAATGAAGCAAGCCAGTTAGACACCGGTTCAGGAGAAGTATTGATCAGCACTCTGCTGCCAGCTTTAAGCGTATGACTCGTCGCAGCCATCGTACCACCCACCAGACCTGCAGCCAGCATAGCAGCACCGTTAACCTCTCCCATTGCACCCGCAGCCAGAACCGCACCGGCGGGTATTCTGATAAAGGTATGCAGGGTATCCCAACCGGTATCTACACCGGGGACTTTATCGGCAAAAAACTCCACGCAATACATGAAGCCGGCTGCGATCAGCACCATAGGATCAGACAGTAGCTCGAGACCGGGAGGCAAGGCCATGTGTCCCATATTAGACATCAGCCCCAGCATCAGAATAGCCGCGTAAAGATTAATTCCGCTGGCCCAGCCAACTCCCATACTCAACGCTATCAGCGTTATAACCTGGTCAAGCTGTTCCATAAGCACCTCGCAAAATTTCAGAGAGTGTTACGGTAAACTATATTACAAAGGCCTGTATTCTGACTGAATAGGATGACCACCTCACCGCTGTTAAGCTTAGCTTCCACCTGAGCAACACGGTCACTGAGACCCACTTCAGTCTCGCCATAATCGGTACCATCCCGCGTGACAAACTCTTCAATAAGGTTCAGCAATGTATCTCTGGCAAGCTGATCGTGGGGAATGATCATTTAGCCTTCCAGTTCTTCAAGCCGTGCTAACAACTGAGATTCATCAAGCACTTCAATACCCAGCGCTTCGGCCTTTTCAAGCTTTGAACCGGCAGCCGCACCGGCGACCACATAGCTGGTCTTTTTTGACACACTGCCAGCAACTTTAGCCCCCAGATTCTGCAGCCGCTGCTTAGCCTCATTCCGGGTTAACTGCTCCAGAGTGCCAGTAAGTACCCAGGTCTGCCCTTCCAGAGGTACTGCTTGCTCACTGATTTCGATATCAGCCCAGCTAACACCCGCTTCCCGCAACGCCTGAATCACTTCCAGATTATGCGGTTGACGGAAGAAACTCAGAATATAACGTGCAACTACCGGCCCGACATCAGGCGCTTGCTGCAGTATTTCTTCATCTGCCGCCTGAACAGCTTCAAGACTTCCAAAATGCATCGCCAGCGTACGTGCGGTTGCTTCGCCTACTTCCCGAATACCCAGTGCATAAATAAAACGGGGCAACTCAGTCTGCTTACTGACTTCAATACTGTTAAGCACATTGCTGGCAGACTTATCACCCATGCGCTCCATTTTCGAAAGCTGGAGGTGTTTGAGATGATATAAATCAGCCGGGCTGTGAACCAACTCGCGTTCAACCAGCGCATCAATCAGTTTTTCCCCCAGGCCATCAATATCCATCGCCTTACGGGAAATATAGTGTTTCAGCGCTTCTTTACGCTGTGCAGCGCAGCTAAGCCCTCCCGAACAACGGGCTACGGCTTCATCTTCAAGACGGATAACAGCAGAGTCGCAGACCGGACAGTTTTGCGGCATAACAACCGGCTCGGTACCTTCCGGACGGCGCTCAGCAACCACACTGACAATTTGTGGGATAACATCACCGGCACGACGGATAACAACACTGTCGCCGGCACGCACGCCCAGCCGCTCAACCTCATCCATATTATGCAAAGTTGCATTACTGACGGTTACACCGCCAACAAACACCGGCTCAAGACGTGCTACTGGTGTCACAGCCCCGGTCCGGCCAACCTGAAATTCAATTGCCTTTACTACTGTCAGCTCTTCCTGAGCCGGGAATTTATGCGCGATAGCCCAGCGCGGTGCCCGGGATACGAAGCCCAGTCGTTGCTGTGTTCGCAATGGATTTACTTTAAAAACAATGCCGTCTATATCATAAGGAAGCACATCACGACGGGCAGAGAGGGCCGCATAATACTCAAGACACCCCTCAACCCCTTTAACCGCTCGCATTTCCGGATTGATTTTTAATCCCCAGCCCGATAACTGCTGCAATACACCGGTATGGGTATCGGCCAACTCACCTTCCACAACCCCCACACTGTAACAACACATTTCCAGAGGACGCGAAGCCGTTATTCTGGAATCCAGCTGCCTGAGGCTGCCAGCTGCCGCATTACGGGGATTCACAAACGGCTTTTCTCCCCGGCTCAGCGCCAAATCATTCAGCTTATCAAAGCCCGCTTTAGGCATATAAATCTCGCCCCGAACTTCCAGACGACGCGGATAGCCCTCTCCCAGCAAACGTAACGGAATGCTGTTGATTGTTCTGACGTTCTGGGTAATATCCTCGCCAGTTGAACCATCGCCACGAGTTGCACCTCGAATCAGCTTGCCATCTTCATATAAAAGGCTCACAGCGATGCCGTCTAACTTAGGCTCGCAAGCATATTCCAGCTCTACATCAGGCTGATCAAGACGATCCTTCAGACGCTTATCAAAGGCCCGCATATCATCCGCATCAAAAGCGTTATCCAGAGACAACATCGGCATTTCATGACTGATCTGGCCAAAGCTGTTTAATGGAACATCCCCTACCCGCTGTGTTGGCGAATCATCAGTCACCAACTCAGGGTGTTCAGCTTCAAGCGCCTTCAGCTGTTGAAATAACCGGTCATATTCGGCATCCGGAACCGTAGGGGCATCCAGCACATAATACTGATAATTATGATGACGTAACTGTGCCCGCAGATGCTCTATCATCTGGCTTGCAGAGGTATCCTGACTCATGAGATTTCCGATGGATCTGATTAGGACCCCAGCTGCGATTACAGCTGAGGTTTAAGTTTACGCATTTCAAAATCACGAATGCGTTCGCGGTAGTGTTCTTTTGTCTGAGTTCTCATACTGGAGCGATTTTCATCCAGGAGCTCACCACCCAGGTTTTTAGCAACAGCCTCAGCCGTGCCCAGCATACATTCATATGCGTTCATCACGTCCCGGGGCTCTTCCATAGACATAAAGAAGGTAACACCACGGGTATCCAGGCTTTCCATATTATCGATATCGAAAATACCTGGCTCCATGGCATTCGTCATACTGAACTGAATAGCGCCCTGATCAATTCCATCTTCATAGCGGTTGAAGATCTGCATTTCACCAAAATGCATACCGCACGCCTTAACGATTTGCAGCAGATTACGTCCGTTAAAGCCTTGCTCTTCCCGGGTAACAACAGAAATAACCAGTACCTTATCCGCATCAGGAACAGATTGTTTAGAACGTTTCTGAGGCGCTGGCTCAGAAGGAGCGACGACAGGCGCAGAAGGTTCAGTTACCGACGCCTGCTCAGGCTCTAGCTCTTCAGAGGTGAATGATGTATCAGATGCTGTAGCCGTATCCATCAACGGATCAGTGAACATCGGCTCAGGCTCGATATCAGTAAACGTCGGTTCCTGTCGCTGAGGAGCATCGTGTTCCGCTGCAGGCTCCGAGAGATTTTCACCGATCAGCGGCGCATGACTGATTTCTTCCTCAGCCGGCTCATCTTCAACAGCACTGAATCTTGAAACAGGCGCGGCAGGTTCTACAGGAGCAGGCTCAGAAGGGATTACTGGTTCAGAGAAATCATCAACCTCTCCAAGATCCATTGTTGCCTGTTGAGGACCGGTATCATGAGACCCATGATGGCCAAATAACTCAGTGATCGGCTTTTCAAAGTCCAGACCATTATCCTGATCGTCTTCTTCAACCACCTCAGTCAGCCGTGGCGAAATAAACTCTTCAGCCCCCTGACTCAGGTCATCATCCAAATCATCATACTGATACGGCTCAGATACAGCAGCCTCAGGCACTGTATCTAAATCAACATCAGAAATACCAGCGATCTCTTCAGGCGGCTGTTCAAATGTATAAACAGCCTCTATGTCTGCATCAGCAGCGGGCTGAGCAATATCGACAGTGGCAGGCACCTCTGGAATATCATTTCGGGCCTGATCGTTCTCGTAATCAACAGGTACAGAATCGCTGACAACCCTTACATCAGAAAGACCATCATAATCTGACAATCCATCATCTACTTCGCCAAGAGGTTCAAACAGAGGATCACGCTCAGCAAAGTCATTCGCATCAAAAGCAGGCTGCTCTTCAACAGAATCACGGTGAGCGCCAGTTTCAAAAACAGGCTGGCTGCTTTCAGAGTCAGCAGAAGACTCACTTCCGAAGGCTACGCTGACCTGCTCATCACTTAACTCTTGCTCCGTCGCAGTAAAAGACAAAGACTCTTCCGCTCGAACGTGCTCTTCCTCGGCAAACGGTGCGACGATTTCCTCATCAGTCAGCTCCTGAGGCACAGGCTCTTCAGACGTTTCATACTCCGTTGCGTAACGAACTTCACCAAGACTGTCAAAGCTAACATCAGCGTCCTGCGGCATATCAGTAAAAGCCAGCTGTGGCTCCTCTGTGGAATGGTCAGGCTCTGTAACAATTCGAGGGGCAGAGAGATTATCATCATCAAACACAGGCTGATCCTGTGTGGTTCTTTCTGCAGTAAACGGCTCTGGCTGAGCGACAACAGCTTCCGCTATGATCTCGCTATCTACTTCAGACTTAACTTCAGAAGCGAGTTCTCCTGGCTGTACAGAAGTTTCTTCTGCCGTTATTTCTTCTGAGGGCTCAGGGGGTAATTCAGATTCAACCTCACTGGCCAGGGAGACAGGTGACTGACCTACCGCGCGTTCAGCAGTGTCATCGTCAATAACGCGAAAGCCGCCATTAGGCAGCTCAGGGTTATGGGATTCTTCGGGAAGATCAACAAGACTCTTGTCGATCTGCATGCGCAATGTATTTCGATTGCTGCGCATACGTCGCCATCCGTCGATGATGATTAATGCGATGATAACCACACCGCCAATAATCAGCCATTCACGTAAACTTAGCTCCATCAAAGAACCTGACCCTTAGCAAAAACAATAGACTGTATAAACTGTATCTATTTTATGATTGAGCACAGACACCTGCAACACAACTTATCCCCAGATAAGTGTTTGTTTCACAAAAACAGATGTAAAACCCCGCTTTCTGTGTGACCCGTTTTTTTAATTGATGTTCCGGGCCAAATATCATGCCGAATCCAAATACTCGGATCCGGCATACACAACTCAGGGATTACTCAACAATCTGATCGATAGACAGGTCTAATATATCAACTTGTTGCTGAACAGCAACAGGAGAAATGGTTCCGGTCAGATCACCGGCCTGAGGCCGCAGCTCACCACTGGAAGAAACCCGGGCAATAATCTCAACTTCATCCACTGAAGAAAGTGTCATTTGTGGCTGCATCGCCAGACTGTCATCCAGAATGACATTCGCCGGTAAGTCCGCAACGGTCAAACGTACAGCAGCCAGCGGCACCCGCCCACCGACAGGCCGGGCAAAAATAAATACCGGGCTGTCCGGGCTAACGGTCTGAGCAATCTCAGGCTTAATTGAAACATTGATGCTCAGAGACGCATTTTTCAGCTCCGGCAGTTCAGGTACGCTTTCGCCCTGTTCAATTAGCGCCTGACGGGCTGACTCAATGCCGCTGCGCAACGACTCCTGCTGAACGGGTTCCGCATTGTCATATGCACGACGCCAGAAACCCAGCGCTTCACGGAACTGTCCATTTTCATAAGCATCAATGCCCAGTAAGCCCAGTGCGGTTACTTCATAAGGCTCACGGACCAGAATATCATCAAGCAGAGCACGAATGTCTTCATTCAAACGGTTGTTATTGGCCAGATACAATGCCTGGGCATATTGCCCCTGAACACCGGCATACTGAGGCGCGTCTTCCGGCAGTAGCTCCAGCACCTTCTCGAAACTGCGGGAGGCATCTTCATAACGCTGCATATTCATATAACTGTTCGCTAACAGGAACCAGCCTTCCGGCTTATCAGGTTCATTCTGCAGACGGGCTTCAAGCTCCGCAATAGCTTCATCCATGCTTGGGGTCTGGCCATTAAACGGGTCTACCTCCCCGTTCATTACCGCTCTGACATCATCAATCCGGCCATACTCACCATAAATAGCAATGGCAGACACAGGTATCAGCACCGCTAGTAATACAACGGTCACAAGTGTCTGAGCACTCAGTTTCAGAGGCTTACCGTTCAGTGCTTCAAGATCTGCCACATCATTTAGCAGGTTTTTCTCAAGCTCAAGCTTCAGGCCGGCATGATCATCATCTGAAAGATTCCCGGCGTCACGTTCAGCATCCAGTTCTGCTACGCGTTCTTTATAAATTTCTACGTTCTGAGCCTGACGGTCAACGGCATCATTTTGCGGTTGACTGAGCATCCGGCGGGCCCGGAAATAAGGTAACAGAACAAAACACATTGCCAGCGCTGATAACGCAGCAATACCTAACCAAAAACTCGTCATGCGTCTTTATCCTGATCCTGTTTTAAAAGCGCATCCAGGCGCTGCTGTTCCTGAGCTGATAAACCGTCTTTTTCAGCGGGCTTTCCGGCTGTTTTTTTACGCCTTGTGAGCGCGATCACGACCACTATACCGATGATAAAAAGGCCGGCAGGTGCGTACCAGAGCAAATATGTCTGGCTGGAAACCCGCGGACGGTAAAGCACAAACTCACCGTAACGGGTCACCATGAAATCAACAATTGCAGTATCACTGGCACCACTGTCCAGCATACGGTAAAGCTCATCACGAAGATCTTTAGCAATCGGCGAATTAGAATCAGCAATATTCTGGTTCTGACATTTCGGACAACGTAACTCAGCACTCAGAGCCTGGAAACGTTCCCGGGTGAGGTCATCTTTAAACTCATAGGTATCAATAGCCGCATAGCCGGACTGGCTAATAAGCACTAACAAACCTATAAAGCATGCACGCAGGGTCATTATCATGAGCCGCCCTCCAATGCCTTCATTTTAGCTTTCAGTGTCTGCCAGACCCGTTCGTTCACTTCACCGATATGCTTATAGCGGATAATCCCCTCAGCATCGATAAGGTAGGTCTCCGGCGCACCATACACCCCAAGGTCCAGACCTAACCGACCATTAGGATCAAAAACATTCTTCGCATATGGATCAAGATACTTATCCAGCCAGACCTGAGCTTTCTCGCGGTCATCCTTATAGTTGATGCCGTAGATCGTTACCCCTTCATCACGGGCAATACGGTTCAGCTGCGAATGCTCCTGCTTACAGGTAGGACACCAGGTTGCCCAGACATTAATCAGTGCAGGACCGGTAAAGTCAGCAGCGGACATCATCTGATTCTCATCGTATAACGACGTGAGTGAAAACTCAGGAACAGGCTTGCCCAGTAACGGTGAAGGAATTGTGGTTGTATCCTGTCCAATTCCCCGCCAGAGGAAAATGGCCAGTCCAACAAAAATCAACAGCGGCAGTAAAACTAAAATGCGGCGCATCACAGAATCCTATTAATTGTCTTCAGGCAGCCTGCCGGCGAGCCAGTTCACGTTTTGCCTGTCGGCTGTAGCGCTTATCAACAGCAGCCAGAATACCGCCGAAGGCCATCAGCAAACCGCCCAGCCACAACCAGCGGACAAAAGGCTTATATTGCACACGCACAGCCCAGGCACCACCTTCGAGGGGCTCACCCAAAGCCACGTAAAGATCCCGGGTAAAACCAGGGTCAATAGCCGCTTCAGTCATCACGTTACCGCGGGCATTGTATAAACGTTTTTCAGGCAACAGTTCCGTATACGGCTCACCATCCAGCAGAATCCGGATTACCCCCTGGTCGGAACGGTAATTCGGCCCCTGAACCTTACGGGCACCGTCAAAAATAAATTCATACTGACCAAATGTAATCCGGTCACCCGGCGCCATACGCAAATCCCTTTCTTCATTATAGATAGAGACCATCACAGCACCGACAATCGTTACCGCCACACCGACGTGAGCCAGCATCATGCCGACATAGCTACGGGAGAAGCCGCGCATGCCTTTCCACAAACCGGATTTGGCTGAAGCCCGCTTGTACATATCCTGCAGGCCGGTAAATGCCAGCCAGAAAACCAGCACCATTATTCCGACAACCTGGAAGTTGAATTCACCGGCATACAACCACTGGGAAACCACACCGGCAACAATACTCAGCACCGCCGGCTTCCATAACTGTCGGGCCAGCAAATCAACACTGGTCTGGCGCCAGCGCGCCATAATACCAATGCCAAGGAAGCCAACCATCAGCAGAACCAGAGGAATAAACAGGGCATTAAAGTACGGAGGCCCTACAGAAATCTTACCCCAGCCCAGCGCATCGACAATCAGCGGATAAATAGTCCCCAGCAACACTGTCATGGTGGCAATCACCAGCAGAATGTTATTGATCAGCAACAGGGTTTCGCGGGATACCAGGCTGAAGCTGGACTCACTTTTCACATGCGCCGCTTTCCAGGCATACAGCACCAGAGAACCGCCCACAGAAATGGCCAGCAAGACCAGAATGAAATAACCACGGGCCGGATCTGATGCAAACGCGTGTACTGAAGTCAGTACCCCGGAACGCACCAGGAAGGTACCCAGCAGGCTTAAGGAGAACGCGAAGATCGCCAGCAATACGGTCCAGCTCTTAAATACGCCCCGCTTTTCAGTCACTGCAAGGGAATGTACCAGCGCAGTGCCTATCAGCCATGGCATAAAGGAAGCATTTTCAACCGGATCCCAGAACCACCAGCCGCCCCAGCCAAGCTCGTAGTATGCCCACCAGCTTCCAAGGCCAATCCCCAGTGTCAGGAATGCCCATGCAATGTTCGTCCACGGACGTGACCAGCGGGCCCAGGCAGCATCTAACTGACCGCTCAGCAGCGCCGCGATCGCAAACGCAAATGCCACAGAGAAACCCACATAGCCCATATACAGTAATGGAGGGTGAATAATCAGACCGATATCCTGAAGCAGCGGGTTAAGATCCCCCCCTTCCTGTGGAAATACCGGTAAATGCCGGTCAAATGGATTTGATGTAAGAATAATGAACAGCAGGAAGCCCACACCGATCATCCCCATAACCGACAGAACCCGGGCAACAATTGCCGGTGGCAGGTTATCACTGCGAACGGCAACAGCAAGGGTCCAGCCGCCCAGAATCACAATCCATAACAGCAGCGAACCTTCATGGCCGCCCCAGATTGCACTTATCTTGTAATAAATCGGCAGCGCTGTGTTGGAGTTACTCGCCACATAAACCACCGAGAAGTCATCTGCGACGAATGCATATCCAAGACACAGTAAAGCAATAAACAGAAACAGGAACTTAGCCGTCGCTAGTGGGCGTGCATAAGACATCCACAGAGGGTTATTTGTTTCAGCACCAACCAGCGGAATAAATGCCAGCAAAAAGCTCAGGCACAGAGATAAAATCAGTGCATACTGTCCAAATTCAGGAATCATTCTGCGTAAGCCTCTTGTGCACGTAACTGCTCAGGCATCTTTCCAGCCTTTTCCAGTGCTTCGGCCACTTCCGGTGGCATATAGTTTTCATCATGCTTGGCAAGTACTTCCACAGCAATCAGCTGGCCGGCCTCATTCAGCTCACCCTGAGCAACAATGCCCTGCCCCTCACGGAACAGATCAGGAAGAATACCGTCATAAACAACATTCACCGTGCTGACATAATCAGTCAGACCAAACTCTACCCGCAGACTTTCCGGGTCACGCTTTACACTGCCGTCAACAACCATGCCGCCCGCACGGATACGGGTTTCAACAGGCGCTTTCCCCGCCGCAATATCTGCCGGGGAATAAAACAGATTAATATTCTGGCTCAGCGCGTACATTACCAGGCCAACAGCCACTGCTGCGCCGATTACAATAGATAAAACGATATACAATCGCTGTTTACGCTTAGGGGTCATATTTGGCTTTGCTCCCGGCGCAGACGTCGTGCCTGCTCTTTATGAATCTGTTTTTTGGTACGCAGCGGCGCCATAAGATTGAGCGCCACAACAACCAGGGCAATGGCATAACTCAGCCAGACATACAGTCCGTGACCACCCATTGCCAGAAAATCAGTAAAACTCTCGAAACCCACAACCACCTCACTCACACTGGCCTGCTCGTTTGGCCTGTGCTCTTTCTAATAGTTCCGGTAAATTTAACGAAATTGCGTCTGGATCAGTTCCCGTACCCAGCCACTGCGACGCTCACGGCTGACAATTTCATTGCGCAACCGCAACATCATTGCCACCGCGAAGAAACAGTAGAATCCAATCACCATAATCAGCAGCGGCATCCACATTTCAACAGGCATCGCCGGTTTTTCAGTCAATGTGAAGGTTGCCGGCTGATGCAATGTATTCCACCACTCAACCGAATACTTGATGATTGGGATGTTCACCAGACCAACCAAAGATAAAACCGCGGTCGATTGTGCAGCAGTCGTCTGATTCTCAATCGCAGAGTTCAGTGCCATCACACCGAAATACAGGAACAACAGAATAAGCATAGAAGTCAGCCGGGCATCCCAGACCCACCATGCTCCCCAGGTAGGCTTACCCCAGATAGCACCTGTAGCCAGGGCCAGCACTGCAATCGAAGCACCGATAGGCGCACAGCACTTGGCGACCATATCTGCGACTTTCATTTTCCAGATCAGCCCAACAGCACCGGCAATAGCCATCAGCATATAACAGGACTGAGCCAGAATGGCGGAAGGAACATGAATATAAATAATGCGGAAGCTGTTACCCTGCTGGTAATCAGCCGGTGCAAACGCCAGCGCCCAGGCAGTACCGCCCAGTAACAGCAATACAGCTGCCCAGGCAAACAAGGGTAACAGTTTGCCGGTAATGTCATAACACCATCGGGGAGAAGCCAACTGGTAGAACCACCGCGGCATCCACTTTTTCTCTGCCATATTACAACTACTTAACTGTTAAACAGTCTGTTAATAAAGCCAGTTAACTACTGGCACTGATTCTTAGCGCGGCGGCAATAGCAAACGGCGCCAGCACCAGCCCTAATACTAAAATTGCCCCCAGCAATGCTAGGAAACCGGCGATCGGCAATCCGGTAATCGCTGCCTGAGCAGCACCGGTGCCAAAAATCAGAACCGGAATATACAGTGGAAGTACCAGTAATGAAATCAGCACTCCCCCTTTTCGCAATCCTACAGTTAGCGCCGCCCCTATCGCACCGATCAGACTCAGCGTGGGCGTACCCAGCAACAGGCTGGCCATCAGCCCCCACATGCCTTCAGCCGGAAGAAACAGCATAACGGCCAGCAAGGGTGACAACAGTGTCAGCGCCAGCCCGGTCATCATCCAGTGAGCAAAAACCTTGGCCAGCACGACCATAAACAGCGGCTGCGGGCTTAACAGCGTCTGCTCCAGCGTGCCGTCTTCAAAATCTGAACGAAACAACCCGTCCAGAGATAACAGCGTTGCTAGCAAAGCAGCTACCCAGATAACCCCAGGAGCAACTTCAGCCAGAAAGGTTGGCTCAGGGCTGACACCCAGCGGAAACAAGCTCGCAACCATCAGAAAAAAGATCAGCGGATTAACCAGATCACTTTTCCGGCGGAAGGATAATAACAGATCCCGCTTCAGCACACCCCAAAAGAACATTTCACCTGTTCTGCCTTCAGTCATACATCCGACTCCTGTCTTTCAACAAGAGTTCCGGGGGCACGTCTGAACATCCCGACCACTTGCCTAAGGTGCACACTCATTATACTACTCCCCCGGCACAAGCTAATTGATCGAGATTAATTTTTCTAAGGGTTCCGGCCATC
The DNA here is from genome assembly GCF_017051665.1 of Aliamphritea spongicola. Lineage (NCBI taxonomy): Bacteria > Pseudomonadati > Pseudomonadota > Gammaproteobacteria > Oceanospirillales > Oceanospirillaceae > Aliamphritea > Aliamphritea spongicola. Next base: position 86,143 of record NZ_JAFIDL010000005.1, on the reverse strand, counting down.
GCCAGTTCATGATGGGTTGTCAGAATAACCATGCCGCCACTGGCTGCATGATCAGCAATCAGCGCTTCGAGCGTTGCTACACCCTGCTTATCGATTGCAGTAAAAGGTTCATCAAGAATCCATACCGGAGCCGTACTCAGATACAGACGGGCAAGGCTCACCCGACGGTTCTGTCCGGCGGAGAGAGTATGACAAGGCACATCTTCAAAACCATGCAGGCCTACCTGCTGTAAGGCCCAGTCGAGCTTATCCACATTAATATGAGGCTGCATGGATGCATACCAGTGGAGGTTTTCTAACGGCGTCAGTAAGGCTTTCACCCCCGCCTGATGGCCAAAATACAGCAGATTCTGGCGATACTCATCGGCGCATTCAGACAGCAGCTGATCACCCCAGTAAATGTCCCCTTCATAATGATTAGACAGTCCGGTCAGCATTCGCAACAGGGTCGTTTTACCACTGCCGTTCTGCCCTTCTATACGGACAACGTCTCCGGCTGACACAGAAAAACTGAGGCCTTCGAACAGTACTCTTTCGTCCCGTTCACAAAACAGATTATCGACCCGAAGCGGTTCAACTGCCAATCTAAAAACCTCAGCTCAGCCTGAATTTCACAGACATTTTTTTCACGGTTAAAGCGGACAAAACCTATAATTTTTTCAGTATCCGCCGAAAGCAAGGCATTATATACAAAATAACTCAGTGAAGTGCACAGTTGCGGCAAAACTACTGCGCTACATCAAAGCTCCGTGAGGCAATCACATATGTTACCGCCTTCCAGTATTCAGAACTCAGCCAGCAATGCTGGCTCTCCGCGGACCACACAGGAACTGGCCCGCGCACTGACGGTGGATAAAGCAACCCCGGTAACAATCCGACAAGTATCAGTCAGCGCTTCACAAAGTAGCCAGCCCAACCAGCCCGCAGCCGCTACCCTGGTTATCCAGCTGGGCAACCAACAATACCAGCTGAAAACTCAACAACAGCCGGGGCAAACACTTACCGCTCAGGCACAAGCCCTTATAACCCGCACTGCCGACGGTAAACTGTTACTCGATTTCCTACAGCAGCCGGCTTCCAGAACACAGGCAAATACACAGACAGAGCAAAGCAGCAGGGCAAATCAGACACCCGTCCAGACAGCTGCTCAGACAACCAGCTCCGGCCCCGGAGCAGCTGCAACAAATCAACCGCAAAACCTGGCAACCCCACGTAACGCACCACTGCAGATAAACCTTGGACAGCCGCAACAGACACCACTGACTATCAACCGCCCAATTGCAGGCCAGTCAATACAGGTAATCCCACAAGCACCTTCTGGTACGGGCAGCGTACAGCCCGGTACAACTGCTTCCGGCAGTACGCCAGCATCCGTCACAGCGCCTGTACAAAATACCGCGCCCCCTGCCGGGCAGTCAGGCGCTCTGCAGACAACAAATCAACAGACAGCTCCGCCGCAACCTGCAGCAACAGGCAATACCGCGCCACAGCCCCAACAAGCTCAGCCAACCTCTGCAAATCAGCCCGCTGGCACACCAACACAGCCGGCTTCAACAGCGACCACTCAGCCATCTTCTGGTCAGCCCTCGACATCGACACAAACCAGCCAAACAGCATCAGCCGGCCAGCCAGCGGCAGCATCAGCTGTCAGTTCCGGTCAGCCTCAGCTTGCCTCCCAAAGCTCTGCAGCTCAACCGGTTCAGCTCTTAGCCCAGCCAGGTGCCGCATTAAGCAAACAGCTACCTATCCAGCGCCCGGTCATCGTTAGCGTCGAACAGGCAACCCAACAAGCCAATGGCAGCCAGTCAATACAGGTTAAACTGAATGATCAAAGCCTCACGCTACAAAGCCCTGTACCAGTCAGTACCACAGACAAAGCAGTGCTGCTGAGAACATCAGGCACTCAAGCTTTACTGCAGCCGATAAGTCCTGAGATTCAGAGCAAAGACACCCAAAAAATGATCAGCGAAACCCTGCGGGAAGTTTTGCCGAACCAGCAGCCTCTCGCGAATGTGCTTAATCAGCTAAACACCTTAGGCAAACAAAATAACAAACCGGAAAACAGTAATCTTAACCGGCTCGTATCTTCTCTTATCAGCCTCTACAGCGTACCGGCTGAAGGCGGTAAGGAAGCCAGCCAGAGTGTACAGCGCAACATTCAGGAAGGCGGCCTGTTCAGTGAAAGGCAACTACTGAATAACAAGCCTCTGACACAGGACCTGAAAGCTCAGCTGGGGCAACTGCTGAATGCAGCAGACAGCCTGCCTGAACAACCCCGACAGCAAATGCTGGATCTGATTAAATCGCTGCTTAACCGGGTGACGCAGAATCAACTGGAAAGCCTGCAACAAAACCGTACCAACCCGGATGGCAGTCTGGAGCGGGTATTCACGCTCGACCTGCCTGTGCGACAAGGCCAGCAACTGGATAATGTCGAGCTGAAAATCAGTGAATACCGCCGGGAAGACAGCGAACAGGAATGGCAGAGCAGCTGGAAAGTACGTCTGCACTTTAACCTTGAACAGCAAGGTACTGTCGATGCGGAGGTACTGTTACAGCAGGACAATGAAGTAACCGCTCAGTTCTGGTGCAGCCACCCTTCAACCACCCGGTTACTGAACGACAAGCTCAGCGGTTTCAATCAGCACCTGCAGGAACAGGGATTTATCATTAACAACCTTAATTGTCATACCGGCAAAACACCGACAGCAAAGAACCAGGTTCAGCAACTTATCGACATCAGCACCTGAGGTAACGTATGACTAAGAAAAGTACCGACCAGCCATCACTGAACCAGAAAGCAATCGCACTGAATTATGACCACGCGTCTGCGCCAAAACTGGTGGCCAAAGGCCGGGGGGTCATTGCTGAGCAGATTATTGCTCTCGCCAATGAACACGACGTTCATATTCACGAGAGCCCTGAGTTGGTTGAAGTACTTCTGAGACTGGAACTGGGGGATGAAATTCCGGAAAGTCTTTACCGTGCGATCGCCGAGATAATTGCTTTCACCTATAACCTGAAGCAAAACCCGGCCAAAACATAAATCAGCGCCGGCCACGCACCTGCGGTGCCGCCACCTCTTTATGCAGCAAGGCCATCAGCTCAGCCTCAGGACGGCCAATACCGCAGTTTTGCACAAGATCATCAACATCGGCGCCCATTTCCATCAAACGTGCAGCCTGATTATATGCCAGTACACCCGGATCACGGTTAGCCAGCTCCTGTTGCTTTTCAACGGTAATGTTCAGACGACTTTCAATATCAACCAACCGGTGCCCCATACCGATGGAACTGCTGGTCATTGCCTGAATTTCATTGCGTAAAACATTAATCAGCGCCTCATACTGACGCTGATGTTGCTGAAGCTGACGATGAGCACGCAAACTGTAAACAGTCGCAACAACAGCCAGCAACGCGACCACTGTAAATCCTATCCATATCATTGCGTTCATCACTCTACCGAATCAACCAGGAAGGCTATTATAACGCCTCTTCCAGCTGTTTACACAAGGCCGGAATATCAACAATCGCACACTTATGTGCCATGCTGGTACCCAGTAGCCACGGACGGCGGCTCTTATCTGTATTTAACGTCACCTCATCCATGCTGATAATCTGCGCTGTCACCATCCGGTCATAGGTCAGTGCCCAGGGTTTACCCTGCAACAACAGAATCTCATCATAGGTGGCATTATGTGGCTCATAGGTTTCCGGAATCAGCCACATCGCCGTATCCACGACATCAATCTTAAAGTTCAGATCCAGGAAACTGCCCAGCACCCAGTCGTACTGATCATCCAGAACAAATGACATATCAGCGATATGCCGCGGCTCCAGCACATGCTCAAGTGGCATTGCTAACTGCAGGCCATGCATTTCAACAATGATGCACTGCATTTCCTCTGCCGGCGTAGCGGCAGCCATTTCCGGCACAGGTTCAGGTTCCGAAGCCACTTCTTCCAGTTCAGCCGGGAACTCAATTTCAGATACATCTTCATCAATAGCAGGTTCTTCAGCGGGCACCTCAGCACTCGCCGCATCCATATCCGCTTCGGCAGCCATTGCCGCAGCGAACTCTGCGGCCAGTTCGTCTTCTGATAAATGCTCTTCTTCTGCTGAAGGCAATTCTTCAGCTAAAAGCTCTTCTTCGGCTGAGGACTCTGCTTCAGCTGAAGGCTCTTCCCCGCCAAACAGCTCTTCTTCAGCGATTTCCTGAGCATCATCACTCAGGTCAAAACTGATCTCTTCTTCGTTCACCACCGCATCAACCGCTTCCAGAATATCTTCTGAAATATCCTCAGCAATAACCGTCGGCTCTGCTTCCGGTTCAGGGTCAGCCTGAACATGTGTATGGGATGAGAACTCCTGAGCAATTTCTTCAATTTTCTGAATAACCGCTTCAGCAACTGAATCATCGGAAACGATTTCAGCCAGCTGTGATAACAGAGCCGCAATATCATGATCATCATGATGCTCTTCCCGCGGCGCCTCGGTTACCGGCTGCATATTGGTAATGTCTTCAACATAGGCATCCAGATCTGCCGATGCTGATATCTCCGCTTCAGCAACTGCCTCAGTAACAGAATCTTCATCTGCCAATAGCGGCTCATACTCCGCAGCAGAGTCATCAGTTGGTAATAATGCTTCCGGCTCGGTGGCAATTTCAGGGATATCCTGTAATGCACTTACCGGCTCAGAGGCTTCTGCATCCTCGAAGGGATCTGCATCGTACTGATCCAGCTCTTCCTGCAGTAATTCCGCAGCAACACTGATCGGATCATCAATCGTCGATACACCATCATCAGCGGCCAGATCTTCAGGCAAATCGGGAAGAGGCTGTTCTGCTTCCATCGGTTCGCCGCTTACTTCAGCAACAGGCTCATCATCAAACTCAGAAATTACTTCTGCTTCTGTCTCAGTTTCTGCTACTGCTTCTGCGGCCTCAACTTCCTCTGCAGCCTTCACAGATTCAATGGCATGTAACGCAGCGTCCAGTGCTTCTTCACTGTCCGGCGGTATCTCAGACATACTTTCAGCAGGAGCGGCTTGCTCCACTTCTGTCAGATGTTCTTCAGTCTGAATGTCAGCAAGTTCCAGAGGCTCCTCACTTTCAGGCTCAGCCCCTGCTAACTCTGTCGCTAAAACAGGCTCAGCATCAAACTCTTCAGAAACGTTGTCGTCAGCTAACACTGCTATTTCTGCTGTCTCCGAAGGTAATTCTTCTGTTTCATTCAGCGTATCCGGCATAGCCGATTCAGCTGCCATCACATCGACAGATTGCTCAGCTTCTGCAGCAACGGGCTGCACAGCATCCACCTCTTCGACTGCTTCAGACTGATCAACCGCTGTTTCCGGATCCGTCAGCAGTGCATCCAGATATTCCTGCACCATTTGCTGCTGGCGATTGCTCCATGGGGTATCTGTCATGATCCTGACCTCTCTCCAAGCACCCGCAGAATCCGGCTATAAGCCTGTACGCCTGCACTGCTGTCATCCAGTGCAGAAGGCGTAACACCTTTTGAACTGGCTACACGGAAACGGGCATCCACAGGCACGACAGTACTGGCCATCTGCTCCGGATAACGCTGATGCAGTTCACGCAGACAATTCACCGACGAAGCCACTGAACGATCATAAAAGGTCGGGATAAGCGTGAACTCAAGTTTCCGTTTACGGGCACGGTTAACCATATTGATTGTACGTAACATACGGTCCAGCCCTTTCAGAGCCAGATATTCTGTCTGCACCGGCACTAATAGATGCTGACAGGCCGCCAGAGCATTGATCATCAGAACACCCAAAACTGGCGGGCTGTCGATCAGTACCACATCATAACGGTCTTTAAGTAAACGTAATGCTTTTGCAACCTGCAGGCCGAGACCTTCCTGCCCGACGGCTTTGCGCTCCAGAGTCGCCAGTGCGGTCGTCGCCGGCATCAGGTCGATCTGCGGATCAGTGGTTGGCATCAGGATATTATCAACACGGTTCAGCGAAATCTGAGACTGCATAAACAGGTCATATACGCTGTTTTCCAGCTCATCCGGGTCATATTTAAAATAACTGGTCATCGAGCCATGGGGATCCAGATCCACCAACAAAACCCGTTTTCCTGCATCGGCCATTAAACCAGCCAAAGCGACAGCCGTTGTCGTCTTACCAACACCGCCCTTCTGATTTGCGATTGCCAAAATCTGCATTACTGTTCCGTCTCCACCGGCGTCGTTATCGGCTGAGTCAGCCTGTCCACCTCAAGCTCATTGCGAGGGACCTTACGCCTAAAAATTACTTTACCGTCTTCCGTTTCAACCCGTTCCATATCAGCAGGCGTCGCTCTGTCTTCAACAAGTACCGAGCTAACTGCATCTTCACTTACCTGCTGACTGCCAAAAGCGGCCACTACCCGCTGGGTTTTCCGGTCACGGGATACCACTATAACCGCCCGACGATTAATTCGCCGGCCATCTTCAGTACCATTATCCCGCACCGGCTGATACTCACCAAACCCTACAGCAGCCATACGGTGTGGCTCAACACCATTAAGCTCCAAAATGCGCACAATTGAAGCAGCCCGCGCAGCTGATAATTCCCAGTTCGAAGGAAATTCATCCGTCGAGATATACTGATCATCAGTGAAGCCTTCAACATGGATTGGGTTAGGGTATTCTTTCAGTATTTCAGCCACCTCAGCAAATAATGGATCAATACTGATCGGTGGCAAGGCGCCTCCCTCAGGAAACACCAGATTTGCCCCCAGCTCAATCGCTACCCAAAGATTATTACTCTGAACCTTAAGATGTCCATCCCGAATCAGCTTTTTGAACTGCAGCTGGGTTTTATCAGCAATTTCACCAAGAATGACACTGTTTTCCGGCTTCGGAGGCACTATTTTGACTGTCGGACTGTTGTCATCAGATTCACCGCCATCAAAAATGCCGATGCCGATGGAATCAGCCTGCGCCTCCTGATTAGCCGGACCTTCAAACTGATCTGTCTGAAAACCTGCAAACACCCCGGAAAGCGCAGAAGAAATCTCTTTATACTTTTCTTCATTCACCGATGAGATGGCATACATGACAACAAAGAAAGCAAACAGAATCGTGATGAAATCCGCATAGGAAATTATCCAACGATCCGTATGTGAACTGTCATCTTCTACTCTGCGACGGGGCATCTGACACCTCTTAAAATTAGCTGAGGTAGCCCTGCAGGCGTTGCTGAATAATACGCGGGCTCTGTCCTTCAGCAATAAACAGTAAGCCTTCGAGCATCATTTCCTGGTAGTGAAAACGCTGCTGAACCAGAGAGCGTATTTTATTAGCAACCGGCAGGAAAAACAGGTTAGCAATACCCACGCCGTAGACAGTGGCCACAAAGGCTGTCGCAATGCCGGCACCCAGCTCATCCGGGCTATCGAGGTTAGACATCACGTGAATCAATCCCAGTACAGCACCAATAATGCCCAGTGTAGGCGCATAACCACCCATACCTTCGATGACCTTGGCACCCTGTATATCGCGGTATTCACGGGTTACCAGCTCCGCCTCAAGCGAGGAGCGAATAACATCCACCGAACGGCCATCTACCAGCAACTGCAACCCGGACTGAATAAATGGGTCCGCCTGCTGATCGATTTCCCCTTCAAGTCCCAGTAAACCTTTACGACGGGCCGTTGCACACCAGCCAACGATCTGGCTGATACCGTGCTCAAAATCCAGTTTGTTTTTGCCAAACGCCCAACCCAGTAAATACATACCCCGCTTAAAATCACCACTGGGTGACTGCACCAGCGAAGCCGCAAATGTACCACCGATAACGATAAGTGCCGCCGGAATGTTGACCAGCTGATCCAGATGACCGCCATCCAGATAATTCCCGCCAATAACAGCTAACAGCGCCAGGATTAACCCGCCAATGCTGACCAGATCCATCAACGCCCTCCCTTATTCTTTAACAGCTGTCCGATATCATTCAGTTTCAGGATGTGATCAGCAACACCGGCATTGATCACAGCTTTTGGCATACCAAAAATTGTACAGGTCGACTGATCCTGCGCCCAGATATGACTGCCCGCCTGTTTCAGCAGCTTCGCGCCTTCAGCGCCATCTGCCCCCATGCCGGTCAGCACGATCCCTAATACATGTTTACTGTGAATTTTGGCCGCTGATGCAAACGTCACATCAACGCTTGGCTTATAGGTAACCCGCTCATCGCTTGGGAAAACTTTAACCCGATCGCCTCTGCCAGGCTCAAAAATCATCTGGCTACCACCCGGCGCAAGGTATGCATGGCCCGGTTTCAGCACATCACCATCTTCTGCTTCTTTAATATTAATCTGGCAGATTCCGTTTAAACGCTGAGCAAACACCGAAGTAAAGGTCTTCGGCATATGCTGTACCAGCAATATCGGATAAGGAAAGCTTGCCGGAATCGAGGGCAGTATATCCTGCAGCGCAGCTGGACCACCCGTTGAAGAGCCGATGACCACAACCTTACAGGGTGGAAAACTCACCCTGTTTACGGAGTCATGACCGCCTGCTGCCGGAGAGGCAGAGGACGAAGCAGTGGAAGCCGGAGCAACAGCTGTACCGGATGATGCAGTTGCCGTTCTGGAAACCGTTGTGGCAGGTCGTGTCAGACCTGACGAACGTGATGCAGGTGCAGCACCGGAGCGGCTGCTTAAGGACGTTGCCTTACGAGGCGGATTAGAACGGTGCCGGTTACCCAGCGCCAGTACTTTTTCAACTACCTGAGCAGAAACGTCGCTTTCTTTCTCAATCCAGAGTTTGGCGTCTTTTTCCAGGTAATCGGCAGCACCGGCATCCAGCGCCTCAAGAGTTACCCTCGCACTGCGCCGGGTAAGAGAAGATAACATCAGAATCTGACAGGGGGCATCCTTCATAATGCCCTTAACCGCTTCAATGCCATTTAACACCGGCATTTCCACGTCCATCGTCACCACATCAGGATTCAACTGTACAGCCTGCTCAATTGCCTCACGGCCATTTTTAGCTGTGCCGACAATCTGTATACGCCGGTCCTGGCGCAAAATCTGGCTAATGCGGTTACGAAAAAAAACAGAATCATCAACAACAAGAACCCTAACCGCCATCCATTCCTCCGGCGACAAATGATACAGAGAGCCATGCCCCGTAAGGCATGGCATAACTCATTTAAGACGCATAATGCTTAAGTAAGTTAGGGATATCAATGATCAGCGCAATGCGGCCGTCACCGGTAATTGTTACACCGGACAGGCCTGGCGTTCCGTACAGAACACTGCCTAACGGTTTAATAACAACCTCTTCCTGACCCACCAACTGATCGACAACAAATGCCACCTGAACAGTACCAACATTGGCAATAACCACATGGCCCTGATCCGGCAACTGATCTCCCTGGTGTCCGTCAACCAGCCAGCGCTTAAGGTGGAACAGCGGCAATGCACGGTCACGCACCACAATCGCCTGCTGACCATCAACGACGTTAATCTGTGTCAGATCCAGGCTGAAGATTTCATTCACATTCACCAGCGGTAATGCAAACGCCTGATCTTCCAGCAGAACCATCAGTGTTGGCATAATTGCCAGCGTCAGCGGTACCTGAATTTCGATCCGGGTGCCTTCGCCCAGTGTGGAATCAATTTCCAGCTTACCGTTAAGCTGAGAAATCTTGGTTTTAACCACGTCCATACCGACACCACGGCCGGATACGTCGGAAATTTCTTCTTTGGTTGAGAAACCGGCAGCAAAGATCAGGTTGAAGCATTCCTGATCACTCAGGCGGTTTGCCGCTTCAACATCCAGCATGCCACGCTCAACAGCCAGACGGCGTAACTTGTTAGGATCCATACCGGCACCGTCATCTTCGATAACCAGCAGAATATGATCCCCTTCCTGTTCAGCCGAAAGCAGTACGCTACCTTCACGTGGCTTCTCGCGATTAACCCGTTCATCCGGCATTTCAATACCATGGTCGATCGAGTTACGCACCAAGTGAATCAGCGGGTCCGCAAGGGCTTCGACCAGGTTTTTATCCAGATCGGTATCTTCACCGCGCAGCTCCAGACGAACTTCTTTATTCAACTGACGGGACAAGTCACGTACCAGACGCGGGAAGCGGCCAAATACTTTCTTCACCGGCTGCATGCGGGTTTTCATTACTGACATTTGCAGATCGCCGGTCACCATATCCAGTGAGGCCAGCGCCTTGGTCAGCTCAGTATCTTCATTATCCGCACCCAGACGCACCAAACGGTTACGGACCAGTACCAGCTCACCTACCATATTCATGATCTGATCAAGCAAACGGGTATCAACACGAACATTGGTTTCAACATTCGCCTTCTTGGCATCCGCTGCTTTTGCAGGCGTCGCTTTCGCCGCAACAGGCTTAGGCTCTGGCTTCGGTGTACCGGTAAATGCACCCTGACCCTTCGACTGCAGATCATCCAGCAGATTTTCAAACTCCTGCTCGGTAATCAAATCATCCTGAGCAGTCCGGGCAGAGGCCGGCGTTTCAGCCTTTGCAGGCTCCGCCGCCGGAGCAGACGCTGCTGCCGGTGCAGAAGTAGCCTGTTTAACAGCCTGATCCAGCAGCTGGTCAAACTCAGAATCTGCCATGGAGCTGGTCGCCGGTGCCGCAGGTGTAATACCAGGCGCGCCGGTAGGTCCGTGCAACTCATCCATCAGGGAATCGAATTCATCTTCAGTAATCAGATCACTCTGAGGGCTTGCAGCAGGGGTGATACCAGGTGCACCACTGCCATGCAAATCATCAAGCAATGACTCAAATTCATCTTCAGTAATCAGATCAGACTCAGCGGCAGCAGGTGCTTCTTCGGCTGCCGACATCCCGGAAACCATTTCATTAAACTGTGCACCCAGATCAGCAGCCGGTTCAGACGCAGGAGCTGCCGCCGGTGCCGGAGCATCCACAGTGATACTCTGCCCTGCAGCCAGCGCATCAAGCTTGGCAATCAGATCAGCAGGTGCAGGTTCCGGATTTTCACCGCCGCGTACGTCTTCGAACATTGCGTTTACAGTATCGAGGGCCTGTAATACAACGTCCATCAAGGCTGCGGAGACTTCTAAGTCATCATTACGCAGCATGTCGAAAAGATTTTCCGCACTGTGACAGCAGTCAACCATCGGTTCAAGCTGTAAGAATCCGGCGCCACCTTTAACGGTATGGAAACCACGGAAAATTGCGTTCAGCAACTCCCGGTCTTTCGGATTCTGCTCGAGATCAACTAACTGTTCAGACAGAAGCTCAAGGATTTCCCCCGCTTCTACCAAAAAATCTTCCAGTATTTCCTGATCAACATTTAAAGCCATTGCCTACCCCTGTTAAAAACCTAAACTGGAAAGGAGGTCATCCACATCATCCTGGCTGGAAGCAACTTCATCATTATCTTTTGCTGCCATTTGTGGGCCTTCAGCCATTACTTTCTTCTTTTTGGCCAACACTTCTGCGTCCGCCGTCATACCGTCAATACCATTCAGACGATTCACTCTGGAAGCAACTTCCATCAGATTAACCAGCTGTGACTCAATGTCGGTAACCAGCTGAATAACACGCTTAATCAGCTGCCCTGTAATATCCTGATATTCCTGTGCCAGTAAGATATTTGTCAGACGCTCTTTCAGCTCAACCAGGGCATCTGAGTTATCAGTTGCATGCTGACAGGCAAGCTTATACAGGCCTTCCAGCTCAGGTTTATCCTGCTGAACCTTATCGAACTCTTCCAGCAAACGCTGGCGGCGACGGAAACCTTCTTCCAGCTCGGATACAAGACTCAGTGAAATATCTACACTGTCTATTGTCTTGTGAGCATTGCTTTCAGTCAGTTCGATTACATATGACAGACGGTCACTGGCATCAGAAATTGATGCAATATGTTCTTTTGAATCCTGCAGCATCGCATTACTGCTGACATCATCGGAGAAGCTGACAATGGCATTATGCAGTGAGCGAGTCAGTGTACCGACTTCGTGATACAGCGCCTGATGACGTTTTTCATTCAGGTCGTGGATCAGCGTCATTGCTGCACCAACATCTCCGTTGGCCAGATGTTCCACAAGCTTGTCAGCATCCTGCTTCAACTCAAGCTCAAAACCACTTGCTCCCTTATTCTCTATCGTCTCAGACATCGCCATCACCTAGCCCAGCCGTTCAAAAATCTTGTCGATTTTTTCTTTCAGCACCGCTGCGGTAAACGGTTTAATTACATACCCGTTAACACCTGCCTGAGCCGCTTCAACAATCTGGTCACGCTTCGCTTCCGCCGTAACCATCAGAACAGGGATATGCTTCAGATTCGGATCCGCCCGAACGGTCTTAAGCAGATCGATACCTGTCATGATTGGCATGTTCCAGTCTGTTACGAGGAACTCAATACTGCCGCTTTGCAGAATCGGTAAAGCAGTTTTACCGTCATCGGCCTCAACAATATTGGTGAACCCCAGATCGCGGAGCAGATTTTTGATGATACGTCTCATAGTAGAGAAATCATCTACCACAAGTATTTTTATGTCTTTTTTCAAGACTATCCCTCCATCAGGAAAACTATCTGACTGTAGTTAGCCAGCGGTATCTACCGATAAGACTGCCAGCTATTGCCAGTCTCTTAACCGACTTCGCAAGCGTAACGCTGCCTGACTATGAATCTGGCTTACTCTGGATTCACTGACACCCAGGATCTGACCGATTTCTTTTAAGTTCATTTCTTCGTCGTAGTACAACGACAACACTAATTTTTCCCGCTCCGGCAACCCTTCGATGGCCGTTGCGATTGCCTGAACAAATCCCAGCTCTTCATGTTCATCTTCAGGGCTTAAATTCTCTGCGGCGATATTTTCACCGGGACCGTCTTCCTGCGGACCAATCAGCTTTTCAAAGCTGAACAGCCGGCTCTCAGCGGAGTCCTTCAATAATGCGTGATATTCAGTGATAGTGATATTTAATTCAGCGGCAACCTCCCCATCTTGGGCATCTCGGCCAGTACGGGATTCAATTGCCTGAATTGCTTCGGAAACACGGCGACCATTACGGTGTACTGAACGGGGGGTCCAGTCGCCCCTACGGACTTCATCAATGATGGATCCACGGATGCGGATACCAGCATAGGTTTCAAAGCTTGCGCCTTTGGTGGGATCGTATTTTTTGCCGGCCTCAAGCAAGCCAACCATGCCTGCCTGAATCAGATCATCCAGCACAACGTTTGCGGGTAAGCGCGCCAGCAGATGATGCGCAATTCGTTTTACCAACGGCGCATATTGCTCAATCAGCTCCTGACCCGACTTAAACTGTAACTGGTTATACATATTTGCTCTTCTGACTTGTCAGCGTTGATTTGCCCCTTTAACCAATCGCTCAACAAAAAACTCCAGATGACCCCGGGGTGAAGATGACACACCCCAATCATCTACTTTTGCCGCCAGCTGCTTATATGCCAACGAGGCCTTACTCTTAGGAAACGCTTTTAAAACAGCACGTTGCTGCTGTACACCTTTACGGACTGACTCATCATAAGGGATTGATCCCAGGTATTGAAGCGTCACATCCAGAAACCTTTCCGCCACCGTCAGCAGCTTACTGTATATATTCCGGCCTTCCTGCTCTGAACGTACCATATTGGCAAGTACCCGAAACCGGCTTACCTGATAATCACGGTTCAGCAGCTTCATCAGCGCATAAGCATCCGTAATTGAGGTCGGTTCATCGCACACTACCACAACCACTTCCTGCGCAGCTTTGACGAAGCTCACAACCGTGTCAGAAATACCCGCTGCGGTATCAATGATCAGCACATCCAGCTCATCTTCAATATCACTGAATGAATGAATCAGTTCTGAATGCTCATGGGCACTCAGCGTCGTCATTTCCTGTGTACCGGAAGCTGCCGGCACAATATGTACGTTTTCACCGACCTCGATCAACAAGTCCCGTAACGAACAGTCTCCGGCAAGCACATCTGTAATGTTTCGCTTTGCTTTTACACCCAGCAACACATCCACATTCGCCAATCCCAGATCAGCGTCCATCAGCACAACCCTGCGACCAATCTCCCCCAGCGCAAGACTCAGGTTCACTGACACATTGGTTTTGCCAACGCCGCCTTTACCACCGGTAACTGCGACAACTTTCACCGGGTGCGGACTAGTCATTATGTCTTCCTATCTGATATCCCATCAATCAACCCACTGCCCATTTTGTGAAAGTTTATCCTGACGCCGGTCCTGCGCCATCCGCTGATTACGGGAAACACGCTGCGCTGTCACCACGGCACGGCTGACCAGATCCCGCTTATGAGCAACATCCAGATCATCCGGCACCCGCTGACCATCAGTCACATAGGTAACCGGCAAACCGTTATCAACGATAAGTTCGATCGCCTCGCCAAGGTTTCCGGACTCGTCTAACTTACTGAGAATACAGCCATTAAGCCCCATACGGCTGTAGGTTTCATAGGCATTCTCAATCACATGCTTTTGGCTGGAACAAGAAAGCACCAGCAGCTTTTTCATCCGCACACTGACACTTTCCAGCATATCAAGCTGGGCCTGCGTATGCGGTTCGTGTGCACTCATACCTGCGGTATCAATCAAGACCAGTCGCTTATTACGTAACGACAACAAAACTTCATCAAGACTGTGGTTTTCATCTACCACCCGCACAGGAATGTCCAGAATCCGGCCAAACGTCAATAATTGTTCATGCGCCGCTATACGATATGAGTCAGTGGTCACCAATGCCACACTGGAACTGCCATGTTTGAGTACATAACGCGCAGCCAGCTTACCGATTGTGGTGGTTTTCCCCACACCGGTCGGCCCGACAAAAGCAATCATACCGCCACGCTCTACAAAATCGCCGCCAATCACAGGTATCGAGTCACTCAGACGGGATAACGTATCCCGCCAGCCATCATCCACACTTTCAGCACCTTCCAACTTAATCAGTTGGCGGCGCAGGTGCGGCCCTATACCAAGTTTCTCAAGGCGATTTTCTACCCGTTTGTGCAGCACATTCTCTTCTGGCTGTTCCGCTTTTTGCGGCACCGGCGCAGCCACAGGCGCAGGTTCAGCAGCAGTTTTAGGCTGTGAGACCTGCTGTAAGAGCAGTGATTTAAGTGTATCGATTTCCGCCCGCATCGAAGCCACCTGAGGATCAGGTGTCGGCGGGCTGTAAGTAGGTTCCTGCCGTACAACCGGTTTAGACTGCGCGACATATTCATCAATGCCCGGCGCCGGCGGTGGAGATACAGAAGAAACAGCAGGAGCGACAGAACCCGGCTGCCGGTTCTCATTCCGCTCAAAATTCCTTGCAGCCTGCTGGGCCTGACGCTGTTTAAGCGTATCCAGTATCCCGTCCAGCCCCGGATCTTCTACCTGCTGGTTTTTGGCTTTTGCCGGCTCTTCGGCACCGGCCTGTGCCGCCGCAATTCTGGCCTGTGCTTTACGCAACTCATCAGCCAGATTACTTTGCAACTTAGGGCTGGCCTCCCGGGTAGCCTGGCGCTGAGCCTGTTGTTGCTGTTGCTGCTGTTTTTCCAGAGCCTGTTTACGCTTGAAGGCTTCCTGCGCGGCTTCATACTCGTGCTCATGAGCGGCAACAACTTCTACCCCTCCGGCAACCCGATGATTAGACACGATGACAGCGTCAGGTCCGATTTCCTCTCGAACCCTCTGCATCGCTTGTCGCATGTCCGGCGCAAAAAAACGTTTAACCTTCATAACCGTTCCTGTATATCGGCCATCCCTTCAAAAACTTTGACGTTTCAAAACTATTACTGACCACGGTTCTGTCCTCCGACAGTCGCAATGATCGTCACCCGTTTATTCTCCGGGATTTCCTGATACGAAAGCACTGATATCTGCTGTTCGCCATAGCGCACAAACTTCGCCAGCAACGGCCGAACCGGCGCTGCCACCAGCAATACTGCCGGCCGCCCGGCAATTTCCTGCTGCTGCGCCACTTCAGTCAGTGACGTCTGTAATTGCTCAGCCATACCCGGCTCGATGACCAGCCCTTCGTTGTTGCCCTGCTGCATTGACCCCAGCAGCAACTGCTCAAGCTGTGGATCAAGTGTAATAACCGGCAACTCCGGCTCCGAACCGTTGATATTCTGTACAATCAGACGATTCAACGCCACCCGTACAGCAGCAGTCAGCGTCATAGGATCTGCGCTTCGCGGTACCGCCTCTGCCAAAGCTTCGGTAATGGTACGGAAGTCTTTAATCGGAACCTGTTCCATCAACAGATTCTGCAGCACTTTCAGTATGATGCTGACAGACAGCTTACCCGGCACCAGATCTTCAACCAGCTTAGGTGAAGATTTCGCCAGAATATCCAGCAACTGCTGCACCTCATCGTGCCCCATCAGCTCATGAGAGTGGGCCTGCAATAACTGATTAAGGTGCGTAGCAACCACAGTCCCGGCATCCACAACGGTATAACCAAGTGTCTGAGCCTGCTCTTTCTGACTCTGTTCAACCCACACTGCATCCAGACCAAAGGCCGGATCTTTAACCGTAATCCCCTGAAGATTACCAAACACCTGCCCGGGATTAATTGCCAGCTCACGCTCAGGATACACCTCAGATTCACCGACAATCACCCCCATCAGAGTGATCCGATACGCTCCTGGCATCAGATCAAGGTTATCCCGAATATGCACCGACGGCACCAGAAAGCCCAAGTCCTGAGACAGCTTTTTACGCACCCCTTTAATCCGGTTAAGCAACTGCCCGCCCTGCAGCTTGTCGACCATAGGAATCAGCCGGTAACCTACCTCAAGACCGATCATATCGACAGGCATTACATCATCCCAGTCCAGCTCTTTCACATCCGCATCCGGCTCTGGTGGCGGCGGCGCTTCAGACTCCGCAGCCTTTTCCCGCTCCTGGGCTTCAAGATTTTTCTTATGAATGAAGTACGCACCTGCGCCACCAAGGAATGCCAATGACAGGAATGCAAAATGCGGCATACCCGGAATGATACCCATGATAAACAGAATACCCGCAGCAACCGCCAACGCTTTATGGGAACCGAATAACTGTCCCAGCACCTGCTTACCCATATCATGGGAAGCATTCACACGGGTTACCATGATTGCTGCAGCAGTGGATAACAGCAATGACGGAATCTGAGCAACCAGACCGTCACCGATGGTCAGCAGCGAGTAGTAACGGGCAGCCAGATCAAATGACAGATCATGCTGTACCATACCAATACCCAGACCACCCAGGATATTGATTACCAAAATCAGAATACCGGCAACCGCATCACCCCGGACAAACTTACTGGCACCGTCCATAGAGCCGTAGAAATCTGCTTCCTGGGTGACATCTTCCCGGCGCTTTTTCGCCTGTTCCTGATCGATAATGCCGGCATTCAGATCCGCATCAATGGCCATCTGCTTACCAGGCATCGCATCCAGTGTGAATCGCGCGCTTACTTCTGAGATTCGCCCGGCACCTTTGGTCACAACCACGAAGTTGATGATAACCAAAATCAGGAATACCACTAAACCGACAACATAGTTGCCGCCGATTACAACCTCACCAAAGGCCTCGATCACCTTACCGGCCGCATCACCACCTTCGTGACCATACAGCAGCACCACCCGGGTTGAGGCAACATTCAGCCCCAAACGCATCAGCGTTGCTACCAGCAAAATCGTGGGGAAAACTGCAAAATCCAATGGTCGCATGGCATAGACACACACCAGCAGAACCACAATCGACAGTGCAATATTGAAGGTAAACAGAACGTCGAGCAGAAACGGCGGCATCGGCAATGTCACCATTGCCAGAATCACCAGCAACAGGAAAGGCACACCCAAGTTGCCCTGTCCTAAACTGCGTACGTTGTTATAGATAGCTGCTCTATCCACTGCCTGCCTGCTTAATCAGTAACGCTTACCAAAACCCAAAGCGTCAAAAAAATAACACTAAAATATAAAATCACTCTACGAGTGGTAAAATACCATTAAAAAGCAGCAACAAACATCAATTTTTTGACGCACCACTTCCCATAGTGGGAGATGATGCAAGAAATCCGCCAATCTACCGACAATCAGTCAGCTTCGTCCCGGCGCAGTTCTTCAGGGATAGGTAACTGATCTGACAGGCGCTGCGGCGCAGGCCCTTCCTTCTTCTTATGGCGCTTCAGCTGATACACATAAGCCAGCACTTCAGCCACCGCCTTGAACAGGCCTGAAGGAATTTCATCATCAATCTCTGTGGAGTAGTAAATCGCCCGCGCCAGGGCCGGCGAGGAAAGAACCGTCACATCATTCGCTTCAGCGATTTCACGAATTTTCAGAGCCAGAAAATCACCACCTTTGGCAACCATAATCGGCGCATGGCCGCGTTCCTGATCATACTTCAGCGCCACCGCAAAATGCGTTGGGTTAGTAATGACCACATCCGCTTCCGGTACCGCGCTCATCATCTGCCGCTGAGAAATTTCACGCTGCAGCTGTCGAATCCGGCCCTTCACCTCAGGCTTACCTTCGGTGTTCTTCATCTCATCCTTGACTTCCTGCATCGTCATTTTCAGCTTTTTGGAATAGTCATGAATCTGAAATGGTACATCCACAACCGCAATCAGAATCATCGTGGCACTCATCGCCACAAACGCCCAAAGTACAATTTCAGTCGCACCGGCCATTGCGGTGCGGATATCCTGCGCCCCCAGCGCAAAAAGTGCTTCTTTAACGTTATCCAGAATAAAGAAAGACAGGACGCCCACGACCGTAAACTTAGCCAGCGCTTTAAACAGCTCAAGC
Source organism: Aliamphritea spongicola (assembly GCF_017051665.1). NCBI lineage: Bacteria > Pseudomonadati > Pseudomonadota > Gammaproteobacteria > Oceanospirillales > Oceanospirillaceae > Aliamphritea > Aliamphritea spongicola. The sequence goes on along the minus strand of NZ_JAFIDL010000005.1, from coordinate 67,347 downwards.
AGAGCCTTCAGGGAAAACATTCGTTTGAGGCCGGAAAGCGGATTAATACGGCTTCCTTTAGGCATTAAAGCCTTACCACTGAGATTCCAGCCCCCTAAGCCTAAAGGCCCGATAAACGCAGCAACCAGCATAATCAGAAAAAACAGCGCAACCGACATCATCCCCTCTTTCAGGGAATGGCCGAGATGCTGAAACATGAGATTAGGATCAAACGCAGCCTGACGGTCGAGAGCAAAGTTATAGCTCATCATGTCCATCATGACAGTCGCGGCCGTGTCACCCAGCATGAGGGCACCAAAAGCGGCCGCCAGCAAGGAAACAGTCGTCGCCAACTCTTTGGAACGGGCTATATCGCCTTTTTCTTTGGCGTCTTTTAACCGTTTGGGTGTGGGTTCTTCGGTTTTCTCCTGACCGCTCTCTTCTGCCATTTACAGCCCTCCCACACCCAGAACCCGCTCAATATACTGAAAAGCGAATTCAGTAAAACGGTAGTACTGCCCCAGGAAACCTTCCAGACTCACCCAGGTAATCAGTAACCCCATCAGCATGGTAAAGGGGAAACCGACAGCAAAAATATTCAACTGCGGAGCAGCCTTGGTCATAATGCCAAAGGCAAAGTTAATCACCAACAAAGCCGTTACCGCCGGCAACGACATCAGCAACGCACTGGAGAACAGCCAGGTACCGGAAGTTGCAATTGCCATCAGACCCGAAGCGGGAATCCCCCCTTCCGTCACCGGCAACACATAAAAGCTTCGCACCAATGCCTCTATCAACACCAGATGTCCATTCAGCGCCAGAAAGAGCATCATGACAACCATAAGATAAAACTGGGATAAAACAACAACAGAAACCCCGTTTGCCGGGTCACTGACGGATGCAAAGCCCAAACCCATCTGGGAAGCAATCAGCTGCCCGCCAAGGGCATAAATCTGAAACAGAACCTGAATGAGGAATCCCATAGAGATCCCCACAAGAATCTGTTCAGCTATCCAGATATAGGTTTGCATCGATAAGCCATTCACCTGCGGCAAGTTCGGCAGAACCGGCACAATGACAGCCGTTACCGCCAGGGCCAACCCCAAACGAATGCGTGCCGGCACCATCCGGGTTCCGATAATTGGCACAACCATGAAAAAAGACGCCACCCGGAAAAACGGCAGCAGAAACTCAGCGGCCCACTGTTCAATTTCGAGAAAACTGGCGCTAAACACCTGTTACCCCAGAAACAGCGGAATGTTAGTAAAGATATTGCCGAAGTGGTCCAGCAACTTGGTCAGGATCCAGGGCCCCGCCCACATAATAGTCAGCAGGGTAACCAGCAAACGGGGCAGGAAACTCAGGGTTTGTTCGTTAATCTGGGTTGCCGCCTGAAAGGTCGCAATGATCAGACCCACCAGCAGCGAAGGCAAAACAATCACCGCTACCAGGACCACTACCAGGTAGAGCGCTTCACCATACAGATCAAGAACAATTTCCGGTGTCATAGGATCTCCTACACAACCACAAAACTGGCAGCCAGCGTACCGACCACCATTGCCCAGCCATCAATCAGTACAAATAACATGATTTTAAACGGCAGGGAAATAATCACCGGCGATAACATCATCATACCCATGGCCATCAGTATACTGGCCACCACCAGGTCGATAACCAGAAAGGGAATGAACAACATAAACCCTATCTGAAACGCTGTCTTCAGCTCACTGGTAACAAATGCCGGCACCAGCACATTAAACGGAATTTCTTCCGGTGTGTTTACCGCCGGCGTACGGGAAATATTCATAAACAGGTTTAAATCGTTTTCCCGGGTCTGCGCCATCATAAATTCACGGAACGGCACACTGGCAGCCTGCACAGCTTCAATGGATGTTATTTCTTCGTTTATATAGGGCTGAATAGCCCCTTCGTTCACCCTGTCCAAAACCGGCGTCATAATAAAGAGGCTAAGAAATAACGACAGTCCAACTAAAATCTGATTCGACGGCGTCTGCTGTAAACCTAAGGCCTGACGCAAAATTGCAAATACGATAATGATCCGTGCGAAGGACGTCATCATCATCATAATTGCCGGCAGGAACGTCAGCAGCGTCATCAGCGCGAGGATCTGAATCGTCACACTGTAATCCGCTGTTCCGTCCGGATTGGTGGTCAGGGTTACCGCCGGTATTGCAGGATCAGCCGCAAATACCCAGGCAGGCAGCATCAGCCCCAACATGATCAGCCCACTGCGAATAATGATCGCCAATTTCTTCATTGTGGTTTAACCCTGTTTAGTGCCTGCTGCAACTTCACAGCAAAATCCCCTTTTTCACCCACCTCGATCAGCGGCTCATCATAACTGGCCAACAGGTTCACCCGACCCGGTGCAACGCCCAACAGTAACTGCTGCTCACCGGCCTGAACCAGAACAACTTTTTCCCGGGCAGTCAGTGGTAACGCGGCAATAACCTGTAGACGTTTATTTTGTCCCGGTAAATTTGAGTAACGGCGCAACAGCCAGGCAAGCGTAAAGATCAGCCCGATCACAACAATCAGGCCCAGCGCCAACTGGGTAATTGCCCCTGAATTGAAAGGTTCTTTATATACCAGGCCAGTAGCCGGAGCGGGAACCGCACCGGATACCGTATCTGCCAGCAGCCAGAATGACTGCAGCGAAGTTATTACAAACAGACAGACACGCCAGACCACTAGCGCAGCTTCTCGATACGTTCTTCAGGACTGATCACATCGGTAAGACGGATACCATAACGGTCGTTAACAACTACTACTTCACCATGAGCAACCAGCGTACCGTTTACTTTTACATCCAGCGGTTCACCGGCAACACGGTCCAGCTCAATCACTGATCCCTGATTAAGCTGCAGCAAATTACGGATAGGAATTTCCGCATGGCCTACCTGCATGGATATGGTCACGGGGATATCCAGAATCACATCCAGCTTCGGGTCTTTTACAATAGCAGCGTCATCAATCAGCTCATCAAGCTCTACCTTCTGAGCAGCTTCACCGGTAGCCTGCTCTGCCAGGGCATCGCCCCAGTCAGCATCACCGCCGGCATCGCCAACCTGCTCGGCCATTGCCGCGCCCCAGTCATCTGCCATTGCGTCCTGATCGACGTTACCTGTTTCATCACTCATACAAGCGTTCTCATTATGTAACTGATTACAGCCAAGTTAACCCTATACAGTTAAGCTTAGCGAATTTTTATCGTTTTATTTCATGGAGGATTTTTACTGCAAGATTCCCTCGGGACGTCCCCAGGTTACAGGTAAAAATCGGTACCCGGTTAGCCGTCAGCTTGAGCTTATCCGGTATATCAATCGGGATAATATCACCCACCTCAAAATCCACGACATCACGCAGGGTTAACTGCCGCTCAGCAATGGAAAGGCCAAGCTCCATCGGTGCGCCAAGCACTTCCTGCTGCAAACTTTTCAGCCACTGCTCATCAAGTTCTTCTTCGGCACGCTGATAGCCGGAAACAAGCGTATCCTTGATTGGCTCCAGCATGGCGTAAGGCATGGTGACATGAAACTCACCCATACCGCCATCCAGATCCACCTGAAATGAGCTAACCACAACCACTTCTGAAGGGTTGATAACATTCGCCATGGCCGGGTTTACTTCGTGACCACTGACTTCAAACTTCAGCGGCATAACCGGCTGCCAGGAGTCTTCCAGATCACCAAAAAACTGACCGATAACCTTATTAATCAGACGCAGCTCAGTCGGGGTAAATTCCCGGCCCTCGATTTTAGCGTGACGGCCATCACCACCGAAGAAGTTATCCACCAGTTTAAAAACCAGCTTGGCATCCATAACCAGCAACGCGGTTCCCCGCAACGGCGACACCCGCAGCAGGTTAATACTGGTCGGTACATACAGCGTATGAATGTAGTCGCCGTACTTCATAATCTGTACACCGCCGACAGATACATCTGCATTACGGCGCAACAAATTAAACAGGCTGATTCGGGTATGACGGGCAAAACGCTCATTGATCATTTCAAGCGTCGGCATCCGGCCACGGACAATTCGCTCATGGCTGGCAAGGTCGTAAACCCGTACCTCGCCCGTATCCTGAGGCTCTTCTTCCTGCGTTTCTACCTCACCGCCATCAACACCATGTAATAGGGCATCAATTTCGTCTTGTGAAAGCAGGTCTTTAACGGTCATACATTAACCTTCACTGCATAATAAAACCGGTAAACAGGACTTTCTCTATCCCCGGCTTACCGATTTTATCCTGCATTTCTGCCTGAATTTCCTGAGTGGCTGCAGCCTGCAGATCCAGCTTGCCCTGCAGAGTACGTAACGTTGACAGTGACTGGTTACTGAACAGGCGGGTAAGGCGATTAACAATGCGCGGCATATGCTTGGTCAGCGCAGCAACCACTTCGTCATCACGGGATTTAGTCTCAACATAGACCTGAAGATAATGGGTTTTGCCGTCATTACTGTTAATGGTAACGGTAAAGTACGGATCCCCGGAAAGAATTCGAATCTTACTGTATTGCGCCTGCTGCTTCACAGGTGCTGCAGCTTCCGCTGGTTCGGCAGCTTCATCAGAGCCACCCAGAAACATCATACCGCCCACGGCACCACCCGCCGCAAGCACGATTGCACCCACAATAATCAGGATAAGCTTCAGCTTACCGCCTTTTTTGCCTTCACCGGCACCATCTGCTTCAGTATTTTCTTCAGCCATCGAACATCCCAGCGGCATACAGCCGATTTATCTTAGAATAATGGGCCTAATATAACATACTGATTCAGCAGCGGAAGCCACCAAATTCCGCATTACGCGCAGAAGAAAATGAATCCTCAGATGGACTTTTTAAAAAACTGCACTAAGCAGAGTTAAAACAGCTGTTTAAGCATAATAATCAACCATGGAAATGCTTTGCGCAGCCTGCCCGGCAATCACTTCAGGCTCATCATCCAACTCCCCTTCAGCACCGTATCCACCACTGGCAAATGCCTCCCGTTGCTGCGTATCTTCACGCTGCTGAGAACTCTGATCTTCAACTGATGAATCAGCCAGCTCCAGGCCCTGCTCTGCAAACATTTCCCGCAGTCTCGGCAAACTTTGCTCCAGTGAATCCTTCACACTGGCATGAGGCGTATTAAACACCACACTGACCTGCTCGTTCTTAATTTCAAGCTTCACATTCAGGCTACCCAGCTCAGGCGGATCCAGACGAATCTCCGCTACTTTACCGTTCTGCGATGCCAGCCATACAACCCGGTCACTGACTGCCTGTCCCCAGGCAGGATTACCTGGCCGTAATCCTTGCTGCATCTGTAGCTGATGTGGCTCAGCGCCAGCTTTTTCAGCCCGAACAGCACTGCTGTTTGCCAGTGACGCAGAGAGTGAATCTGCAAAACCTTCAGTCTTCACCGTTTCCGCACCGGAAGCCCTGGCTGCCGATTTACTGACAGCCTGATCAGCCAACTGATCCGTTAACAGTGAGGCTGAATTCTGTAATTTTGCCAGACTGTCCGCCGCCGGGCTTACACCAGTCGGCAGAGCAGATTTCTGCCCGTCAGCGGCCTTATTATCTGCCACCAAACCTTTAAGCAGACCATTTTCCTCTGCGCCTCGCTGTGCAGCGACTCCGACCTGACGGGACTCAGCTTTCTGCTCTTCTGCAGTAACGCCTGCAGCATTAGCAACAACACCTTCCTGCCCCGGCAACACGGACTTGCCGGCCTGAGCGTCCGCTGCCCGCTGGGCCAGTTGCTGTACCTGTGCATTAACCTTTTGCTCTTCCGCTGCCGCTGGCACTAATGGTTGCGACTGTTTTCCGGCTACTTCCGGCTGAACAACAGCAGACTCAGCAACAGCGTTTGCTGACCGGCTGGTAGCTGCAACAACAGTTTCAGCTGACTTTTCTGCGACAGGAGCTGTCTGAGCCACAGCACCTGGCTGAGCAACTTTATCACCGCTGCTCACAGAAGCTGATGTTTCAGTAACCGCAGCGGCCTTAACTTCACCAGCCACAGGTTTTACAGAGGATGCAAGCTGCTCCGCAGACTGATTAGCTAACTGCTGCGGGTTCTGCTGAGACACTGCCGAATCCTGCTTTACCCCAGCACTCTCAGAGACAACTGTGTTCTGCCGGGCACTCTGCTCGCCAGCCACGCTCGAATTACCCTCAGCTGCTGACTGCTGAGCGTTTACAAGCTCATGCACCGCTCTTGATAAAGGCGACTGATCAGTCGGCACGCCAGCAGATTGTGACGCCTGCTGGCCAACAACTGCTTGTGTATTAACAGGCTGAGACTCGGGAAGGGCTGCTAATCCTGAAAGCCCCTGAGATGAAGGAGACTGAGCATTTTCTTCCTGTATCAGCGAATACTCCGCCGACACATCCGCTTCCAGAAACTTTTTCAGCTGGCTAAGGGTTTCGCTGCCACCAATGGTCTGCTTTTCACCTGACTTATCGGCACCCGCCTGAACATCTGCCCTGGCAACCACCTGCTCCGAAGCCGGGGAGACAGCACCCGGCGGCAAACTTTCGCCGCCCTCTGCCTGCACCTGCCCCTGAGCAGTGACCAGAGCAGAAGTGCCGGTTTGTGACTGACTGGTTTGCAGAATCATTGCATTAAAATTTGCTCCAAGCCCTGCCGTTGCAGGCGCAGCGCCGGCCCCACCTATATCAAGAAGTGATCCGGTACCGGTCGAAACAGGAAGCATTGGATTCATATAGCAGCCCTACCTAAATATCTGAAAACGCAAAATACGCTTCTTTAGCGATATTGAAGCAGGATTAATGCCAACTTAGAAAATTATGCTCTGGCAGGTATGCCATTACATTAAATGAAAGGGGTACGAACTAACTGTGATCGCTCATCAATTTGCTGTTGCTGCTTTTTCTCATCAACCCGGCGCTCATCTTCACGAGCCTTATCAATCACCGAATCGATAGCTTTAAAATGGCCGTAAGCTGCTTTCCAGTGTTCACGGACTTTTTCCAGATGCTGCTGATCTGATTCAATCGCCAGTCGTTGCTGCTCAATCGCTGCACGGATTTTCTGCATAAACGCTTGATGGGTATCCAGCTGCTGGACATTCACCCCACCAGCGCCATTGGCATAAAAATTGTTCGCGTATTCCGCATAGTACTGTTCCAGCTGCTGCATGGTTTCCAGCCCTTTCTGAACACGTCCCTGAGAATCAGCCAGTAACTGATCCGCCTGCTTACGCTTGCGTTCCGCCTGCTCCAGAACAATCTCTAACCGCTTTGAACGTTTCACTGGTCAGCCTGCGCAGCTGCTGTTGTATCGCCGCCCTGCGGATTAGAAGATAAGACCATCGCCATACTCTGCAGACTGGTTTTGAAATCAAACGACTCATTCAGGCCCTGCTGAAGAAACTCACGCATTAACGGCATACGCTCGATGGCGAAATCGGTTTCAGGATCACTGCCCTTCATATAGGCCCCCACTGAGATCAGATCACTACTCTGCTGGTATTTAGCATAGATCTGTTTGAAGCCCATTGCCGCCTGCAAATGCTCAGGGGCAACAATCTGTGGCATGGCACGGCTGATGGACTGTTCCACATCGATCGCCGGGTAATGCCCCCGCTCTGCAAGCGAACGGGATAACACAATATGCCCGTCCAGAATCGCCCGGGCAGAATCCGCAATCGGATCCTGCTGATCATCACCTTCTGTCAGCACCGTATAGAAAGCTGTCACCGAGCCACCACCGTGGTCACCGTTACCGGCCCGCTCTACCAGCTTAGGCAATTTCGCAAACACCGAAGGCGGATACCCCTTGGTTGCCGGAGGCTCACCCACCGCCAACGCAATCTCACGCTGTGCCTGTGCGTAACGAGTCAGGGAATCCATCAGCAGGAGTACATTTTTACCCTGGTCACGGAAGTACTCAGCAATCCGGGTCGTTAACTGTGCCGCCCGCAAGCGCATCAGCGGTGAGTCATCCGCCGGTGAGGCAATCACCACCGAGCGCGCCATACCTTCTGCGCCCAGACTGTGATCGATAAACTCGCGCACTTCCCTCCCCCGCTCACCGATCAGACCAACAACGACTATTTCGGCTTCTGTAAAACGGGTCATCATCCCCAGCAAGACACTCTTACCCACACCACTGCCGGCAAATAATCCTAAACGCTGGCCTCGACCGACACTTAACAATGCGTTGATGCAGCGCACACCCACATCCAGGGTCTGATTAATTGGCTGACGCGCCAGAGGATTAATGGTCCGGCCGTGCAAAGGCACCCGGGTATCACACCCCAGAGGCCCGCGGCCATCCAGCGGTTTACCGACACCGTTGATCACCCGACCAAGAAGATTAAAACCAACCTCAACATCGCCCCCCCCCTGCTTCGGTAACACTTTGGCACCGGGTGCCAGCCCCTCAACCACGTCGATGGGCATCAGATAAATACGGTCACCGGCAAAGCCCACCACTTCTGCTTCAGTCGGCAAGCCCTTTTCAGGATATACGAGACAGTAATCCCCCATAGACGCTTTAATGCCCACCGCTTCAAGGGTCAGGCCGATCAGCCGGGTAATATGTCCCTGCGCAACAGGTACGGGAGGAATGTAAGAAACGTCATGAAAACGCGCCAGCCGGTCCAGCAGACGGTTATCACTCATTGTTCTGATCAGGCCCCTGATGGGCCACTTCGGTTAAATGCGCCTGCAGCTGGCTCGCCACAGACTGGAAACGGGTATCAACGGTATTATCGATCTGAGCGTTACCGGTACTGACCTTGCAGCCTCCGGCACTGACGGTGTCATCAGCAATCAGCCGCCAGTTTTCATGACGTTGCTGTAACGGCTCAAGCAATTCCACCTGCTCAGGGTGAACAGAGATATCAACAGCACCGGTTTCCCGGGGAAGCTGGGCAACCGCATCCTGCACGGCCTGGCGGACAGCATCTGCATTGGTCTGCAACTCTGCACCAACAACGGCACGCCCCAGCTCCAGCACCATCGCCACCAGCATGTGCTCAACATCATCATTAATCTGATCAAGCGGTTGTTCTAACTGCTGCAGCAAATTTTCCAGATGTGCTATCCGCTGGGAAACATCAGCGGTTCCGGACGCCATCCCTTCCTGGTAGCCGGCCTGCTGACCTTCCTGACGGCCGATCTCGTTACCTGACCGCAGCCCTTCCTGATAACCTTCCTGACGGGCGCTTTCACGAATAGACTCAAGCTCTGAAAGCGTCACTTTTTCAGCAACGATCTCGTCTTCGACAACCTCAATCTCTTCTTCTTTCTGCAGTTCATTCAGCGCCACCACGTGATGACTCTTCACCACAGGCAAATCCCATGGCTGAGTTACTACCGCTTCACCGGCGCGAATACGCACCATTGAACTGTCAATTGCCTTCATCGGTTAGAGCATCTCTTCGCCGCCGCCACCCAGCATGATCTCACCATCATCAGCAAGGCGACGTGCCACACCCAGAATTTCTTTCTGAGCTTCTTCCACTTCACTTACGCGTACCGGACCTTTCGCTTCCAGATCATCACGCAGCAAGTCGGCAGCACGCTTGGACATATTGCGGAAAATCTTTTCCTGCAGATTGGTATCAGCACCTTTCAGCGCGACAACCAGTACGTCAGTATTTACTTCCCGAAGAATAGCCTGAATACCGCGGTCTTCAATATCAATCAAGTTATCAAAGACAAACATAAGGTCGGAAATCTGATCGCCAAGACTCTCGTCCACTTCGCGGATCTTCTCCATGATATCCTGCTCAAGCGAGCTGTCGATGAAGTTCATAATCTCGGCTGTTGTCTTCAGACCGCCCAGCGACGCGGTCTGGCTGGACGCACCGGCAAACTGAGCTTCAAGAATATCGTTCAGCTCCTGCAGCGCTGAAGGCTGAATCTGATCCAGCGCGGTAATACGCATCAGAATATCCAGCCGGACGACTTCATCAAAACTGGCCAGAACAGCCGCAGACTGGTCCGCCTCAAGATAGGCAAGTACAACAGCCTGAATCTGAGGGTGCTCATAACGGATAATTTCAGCCACCTGACGGGGTTCCATCCATCGCAGTGTTTCAAGGCCGGAAGTATTCGTATTCATCAGGATACGGTCAATCAGCGTCTGGGCTTTTTCCAGCCCTAACGCCTGTCCCAGCATCTCTTTAATGTATATATCATTATTGATACCGATACTGGTCTGATCGCTGATAGCTTCCATAAAGTCAGCCATCACGGCTTCGACCGCTGACTGTGGAATATTATCCAGGTCATTCATCGCAGAACCGATCATCTGCACTTCTTTCTGACCCAGATATTTCAGAATCTCGGCAGCGTCCGCTTCGCCCATACTGATCAGCAGCACGGCCGCCTTCTGCAGCTTACTCAGTTCTATTCCCGGTTCAGGTGCCGGAGTTGGTTCACTCATCTTCGTTTACCCACTGACGGATAGCCTGCGCCACTTTGGCAGGGTCTTCAGCAATCATACTGCGAATAGCATTGAGCTGATACTCATAGGTCTCGTTAGGTGTCGGGGATAGCGCGCTGTCGATCCCACTGAACGTCACCTGATCCGCGGACATTCCGTCCATTTCCAAAGATTCCAGCTGCGCAGAAATATCACCCTCAGGTGTATTCTCATCCTTTTTCTCTTTCTGACTGGCAGCTGCAAGGTGATTCAGAATTGGCCGTAACAGACCAAATACCAGTAACAGAACGAACAGGCCGGCCGCCGCTTTTCTGGCAATATCCCACACCCACTCCTGCTGCCAGATCGGAATTTCTTCATCAACAAACTCTTCCGGCGCAGCAAACGGTGAATTCAGAACATTGACGCTGTCACCGCGCAGGGCAGAAAAGCCTACCGCGTCACGGACAAGAATTGTCAGGCGGTCCAGATCCTGCTGTGACCAGGCCGTTTTACCGGCCTCAGGTGAAGCACCGGCAGCAACGAAGTCATCCACAACCACCGCAACCGACAAACGTTTGACGCGCCCCATCTGATGGCGTGTATAACTGATAGAACGGTCCAGTTCAAAGTTTCGCGTCGCCTGCGAACGGGCACTCTGGGGAGGTTCAACCCCACCCGCGCCGGCTTCACCGTCAGCCACTTCAGGCACTGTAGCCACTCCCGGAGGCTGATTAGACAAGGCACCCGGAATTCCCCTGGCTTCATTACTGCCGGTCGTACTCTCATCCAGGGTTTGCTCACTGCGCAGGGAAGGCAAGTCCGGGTTAAAAATCTCATCCGTCTGCTCAACAGCAGTAAAATCCACCTCAGCAGAAACTTCCGCACGGAAGTTGCCCAGCCCGACAACCGGCTGCAGGATACTGTTCACACGGTTAAGTAATGTTTCTTCGATCTTACGGGTATATTCCAGCTGCTTAGCCGCCAGTACCACATCGACATCTGCATCACGGGTATTCAGCAGGCGCCCTTTCTGGTCAACAACCGTGACATCTTCACTGGATAAAGAAGGAATGCTGGAAGCAATCAGGTTGGCAATGGCTTCAACCTGGACCCGATCCAGTTTACGTCCGGCTAGCAACTCCAGAAATACAGACGCAGTTGGCTTGCGCTGATCGCGCACAAACACAGACTGTTTCGGCAATGCCAGATGCACCCGGGCCTTGCGAACAGAAACCATACTGCTGATAGTACGGGCTAACTCACCCTCAAGCCCGCGGCGATAACGGGCATTTTCCATGAACTGGCTGGTGCCGAGCCCCTGCTCTTTATCAAGCAGCTCGAACCCTACTGTGTTGTCACCGCTGAAACCTTCCGCAGCCAAACGCAGGCGCGCTTTGTGCAGCTGTTCATTAGGTACCAGGATCGAACGTCCTGAAGCGTCAAATTTATAAGGAATGGCAAATAACTGTAGCTGATCCACAATTTCATTGGCGTCAGCATAGGCAACATCATTGTACAGCACCCGATAGTCCGGCTCCTGAGACCACAGCACCACAGCAAAACCAATAGCGATAGTAGCCGCCAGACCGACCATCAGCCCCAGCTGACGAACCAGACTCAGACGATTGAAGCCAAAGGCTATACCCTTGCTACCACCCGCTGCCATAGATGCGTTTTCCATTTAGTTGAGTGCCCACACAACCGTTAATTCAATAAGCGCCATTAAATTGGCATCTTCATAACATCTTCATAAGCCGACACCATCCGGTTACGGACCTGGGTCATTGCCTCAAATGAAACCGATGCTTTTTCCATGCTGATCATTACCTGGTGAAGATCAACACCCGGGTCTCCCCGCTCAAAAGACGTCGCCAGTGCTTTGGCTTCCTTTTGCATGCCATTGACCTTATCTACCGCGCCTTTCAGCATTTCACCGAAGCCCGGGGTATCATCATTAACACCGGCCACAGGCATCCCCATAGGGGCCTGCTGCATCCCCTGCTGCGCCTGCGACTTCATCGCACGCATCTGTTCCAGGACAGAATTTATGTCGGCTCTTTCGATCATACCCACCTCAGAAATCGGCAATATATTGACATTATATGCGTAGACTAGGTCTATTCAAGTAATAATCCGGCGTATTCGCCAAAAAAACGTCGCCTAATAACGTCAAAAAACTATACATACTGAGTTAAAAGCAAAAAACGGGCCATCAGGCCCGTTTATTTTTTGACAGGTTGAACAAAGCAACCGCTTCAGATATTCGGCGTCTCGCCATACTTCAGGCGGACATACATAAGCGCGACGGTAATCGCATCGCCCAGCGCGGTATGCCGCTCTAATATAGGAATATCAAGATTCTTTGAAATGGTATCAAAACGCAGATCGGCATTACCGCCAATACTCCGCCATTTAATGATGTCGTGGTACACATGGGAAAGCTCAATCGCTTTACCCGGTAAGCCAAAACCGTAACGGGGCCGTAAAAACTTATCCAGCATGCGAATATCATAATTCACATAATACCCCAGTACCGGCCGGTTACCGACAAACGCCAGTACCTGCTCAAGTGCCTCATCCATATCTACACCGTCAACCAGATCAGCCGCACGGATTTTATGAATTTTGATTGAATCTTCTGTCAGACTCTTAGGCGGCTTAAGCTTGATATCCAGCCGCTCACTGGTGACTACCTTCTGCCCTCTGATTTTTACCGCGCCAATGGACAGTATTTCACCTTCTTTGACATTAAGGCTGGTCGTCTCGCAGTCCAGCGATACCACCTCATCACCGTCATAAGGCTCAAACAGCTCACCATGAGGCCCGGCCTTATGGTCTATCCGCTCTTTAAACTGTCTGATGGTACGGGGAATAATCATCCTGAATTTGCCTCCGGTTAGCCTGCCAGGTGATAACGCAATGCCAGATGCTTTTTAAATCCCTTCACTATATGCAGGGCATCACGCAACATATCGCGTTCCATTTTATCCAGAAGGGCCAGGTCAATGGTATTAGGCGTTTGATCAATGCCGTCCTGTTCCGCACGAACGACCTGCTGACCCAGCCGGACCTGAATAAACAATGCCAGTGCCTCGCACAGTTCACGGCCATGCTTTTCTTTAATCTGCCCCAGCTCTACCAGCGCCTCGATGCGCTTAAAGGTATTCGTTTCCAATACCCGGTATTCCAGCGCCAGTGTCCGGATACCATGAACAATCGGGAAGATACCGCCCTTTTTTACATCCAGCTGGCCTTTTTCTTTTAGGTTGCCGAAAAAGCTTAGCGGCGTATCAAACTCCAGTGCGACTTTGGCAAAATGCGCAAAAAACACTTTATTGCTCTGCAAATGGCGCATAAACCAGTTACGCGAGGTTTTGAAGAGCGCCTGATTACCGGCAACCGGGTGTGCATCAACGGCGATCGCCAGATTCATTTGCGCCGTACCGTCACAGTTCTGGGACCAGTCGCTTAATTGCTGTGTCCAGTCACCGATTGATTTCACCCAGGCAGGATTCGATACCATGATATTCCCCGGACATTCCGGAAACCCAAATGAGATCAGGGTATCGCTGAACTGACGGAGGGTTCTGTGCATATCCGGCCATATCAGCCCGTCACGGAATATAAGACCGTTATCCTGATCGGTCTTCATAATCTGCTCACCACGCCCTTCACTGCCCATGACGACCAAACACACATGGGGTTGCATATCCGGCGGAATAATCAGGTCGAACAGTTTGGCAATGATCCGGCCATTCATCGCGGCAATCAGATCCATCACAAAGCGGGCCTTCACTCCCTGCCCGACAACCGCTCGCACCAGATCACTCAACCCGGCGGCAGCATCCCGCAGGGCATCAATGGTATCTGCACGCTCAATGCGCAAACCGATCACATGGGAATGGCTTGAGAAATAGCTGAGCACGTCGGTCAGCTCTACCACACCGGTAAGCTGCTGGTCGTCCATCACCACAACCCGTTCAATATGCTGCTGGGTCATGGTGATCAGCGCATTAAACAGGTAATCGCCGGAAGCTGTTGTGATAAGCCGGTAGCTGGCAATTTCAGCCACATCCGTTTCCAGAGGAAAACCATCAATGACAATCGCATCCAGCAGATCCGTACCGGTTACCATGCCATAACGGTTGCCCCGCTTCACCAGCATGCAGTCCGCCCGTTTCTCCCGCATAAGCCGGGTCGCGGCTTCAATACTGCTGCCCTGCTCAACGATCAGGGGCTCACGGATAACACCGTCTTTAATCTGCGCCAGCATAAACTCGGCCATATCCTGGTCACCGCCCAGTTTTGAGCGGATCTCGGTTTTGGCCGACAGACTTTGCTGAAAGTAGTCAGCAAAGCGGCTGTTCTCTGCACAGAGATCCAACAGGGTTTTCGTCGGCAGGATATGACAAATGGTTTCTTCTTCGGCGATAAAGTTATGAATTGCCCGGCCCTTAATCGCCGACCAGCCGCCAAAGTAATCTTCTGCGGTGTAGTGAACAAACACGTGATCAACTTCACCGCCATCCGCATCATTTTCGCTGACCACACCTTTTAATATGACGTAGACACCTTCCGGAACGTCGCCGGCCGCCAGCACTGTCTCGCCGCGCTGGTAATAACCGATATCCAGACTGCCACGCAGCAACGCCTGCTCCGCTTCCGTGAGCAGGCTAAAAGGCATATTCGTCATATTAAAAGATGAAGGCATTTATACAGTCCTTTTTGCTGATTTATCCGCCCGTACCTGCCGGGCAGAAAAAAGGGCACACCTGCTCTCGCGGGTGTGCCCTTGTCACTCCTCTCCGTAAAAAGGGAGGTTAACGATTAGTGAGCGTGAGCAGCACCTGCACCCCGTGGGACACGGATATTCTCAACGATTTCCTGAATCTCAACCGGTGGTGGTGGAGTCATCATAGACACTGCGTACGCCACGATGAAGTTCAGAATCATACCCACGAAGCCGAAGCCACCTGTGGAAATACCCAGGAACAGATCTTCCTTCGCACCGCCCATAAAGGTGAAGTAAATCATGTAAGCCATGGTAGAACCCAGACCCACGATCATACCGGCAATCGCACCTTCTTTATTCATACGCTTGTTGAAGATACCCATCACGATAACCGGGAATACCGAGGATGAAGCCAGACCGAAGGCCAGCGCTACTACCTGAGCCACAAAGCCCGGCGGATTTATCCCGAAGTAACCGGCAATACAGATCGCAACGATGGCAGCAATCCGTGCGTACATAAGCTCCTGCTTATCCGAAATATTCGGATTGATACAGGTCTTCATCAAGTCATGGGAAATAGCTGTCGAAATTACCAGCAGCAGACCCGCTGCGGTCGACAGTGCCGCGGCCACCGCACCGGCAGCAACCAGCGCAATCACCCAGTTAGGCAACTGTGCTATCTCAGGGTTAGCCAGTACCATGATGTCACGGTCAACGTATACTTCGTTTGCATACGGTGCACCGTTCACAGCAGCAGGATCAGCAATTGGGTTAGTTACCGCACGCTCACCGAACTCACCACGGTTATCACCGTCGAAAGCAGGCTTACCTTTCTTGCCGTCAAACGCAGCTCCGGCAGCATACTGAACCTTGCCGTCACCGTTGTAATCATGCCAGCCCAGCAGGCCCGCATTTTCCCAGTTCTTAAACCACTGAGGCATCTGCGCATATTCTGTACCTGCGTTATCAGCACCGTTGATGGTCTGAATCAGGTTAACCCGGCCGAAACCGGCAACACCCGGTACTGAGGTATACAGAATGGCGATAAAGATCAGCGCCCAGCCAGCAGAAGTACGGGCATCTTTTACGCGAGGTACAGTGAAAAAACGTACGATTACGTGTGGCAGACCTGCAGTACCCGCCATCAGAGCAGCGGTTAAGCAGAAGATATCAATCGTGGATTTCTTACCCGCCGTATATTCAGCAAAACCCAGATCTGTGGATAACTGGTCAAGTGTTGCTAGAACAGACATACCGGAATCCAGTGTTGCACCCAGACCGATCTGTGGCAGGAAGTGGCCGGTGATCTGCAGTGACAGGAAGAATGCTGGCACAGTGAACGCCAGAATCAGTACACAGTACTGAGCAACCTGCGTGTAAGTAATACCTTTCATACCGCCCAGAACGGCGTAGAAGAATACGATTGCCATACCGATAATAACACCGGTGTTAATATCCACGTGCAGGTAACGGGAGAATACGATACCTACGCCGCGCATCTGACCGGCAACGTATGTGAAGGAAATCACAATGGTACATACAACGGCGATAATACGCGCTGTATTGGAGTAATAACGGTCACCGACAAAGTCAGGCACCGTGAACTTACCAAACTTACGCAGGTAAGGGGCCAGCAGCATCGCCAGCAGTACATAACCGCCGGTCCAGCCCATCAGATACGCACCGCCGTCACGGCCGATGAAAGACACCAGACCCGCCAGGGAGATGAAAGATGCAGCAGACATCCAGTCCGCTGCAGTTGCCATACCGTTTGCGACAGGGTGTACACCACCGCCAGCTACGTAGAATTCTTTTGTAGACCCTGCACGGGCCCAGATTGCGATACCGATATAGAGCGCAAAAGAGCCGCCTATAAACAGGTACGTCAGTACATCAAGACTCATAATACCGTCCTCAGATTCTTGTTATTGTTATTCGTGAACGTCGTATTTTTCATCCAGCTTGTTCATGCTGAACGCATAAGCCCAGATCAGGCCTACATAGACGAAGATAGAACCCTGTTGGTCGATCCAGAATCCTAACGGGAAGCCGAAGAACGGAATTGCATTAAGCTGTTCTACCAGCAAGATACCGCACACATATGAGACTACAAACCATATAGAAAGGTATGTAACGATAATGCGCAGATTTTCAGACCAATAGGCCTGAGCATTCTCAGACGAAGACATTGGCACCATCCTTATTTTTGTTATTGGGTTAATAGAATTTCGTCCTATAACGCTAGCAAAGCGCCCCTGTTTCCGATGCCCCGACTTTAGTCTCAGGCTATTTTATGAGCCCAACCGGACATCGCCGAAAGCCAGACATTACGGGGCATACAGCGATTTATTTTGCGCCGCAGCACAACAAGCTCTGTAGACAAAGGTATAATTCTGCCCGGCACGAATTCGCTGCATTTTTACTGCCCGACTGTGTTTAAATGGAGATCTGACACGTAAAAAAGACTGAATAAGAATTGCTGTGTCCGTACCGAACGCCCCCTCACAGACAGGCCTGTAAACGGTATTTATTCACAGCTCAGGAATCAGAAAATATGCTCTCTGGCGCATCGATTATTTTCATTTCACTGGCCTATGTAGGTCTGCTGTTTGCCATCGCGTATTTTGGTGACCGCAGCCGTAAAGGGCGCTCTTATGCCAGCAATCCTGTTATCTATTCTTTATCACTGGCGATCTATTGCTCATCCTGGACGTTTTATGGTGCCGTGGGGCGGGCCACCACCAGCGGCTGGGAGTTTCTGGCCACGTATCTCGGGCCGGTCTTAGTCTTTATTTTTGCCTGGCGCATCATTGAAAAAATGATTCTTGTCGGCAAACAGCAAAACACCACCTCCATCGCCGACTTCATCTCTTCCCGCTACGGTAAAAGTCAGTCACTGGCCATTCTGGTGACCGTCATTGCCGTATTCGGCACCATCCCCTATATCGCCATGCAGCTGAAAGCCGTGGCGATCAGCTTTGATGCCCTTACCCCCAACATCGCCGACGGCCTCAGCAAAGGTAGTGATACCGCACTCTTTGTTGCCCTGCTGATGGCGGTATTTGCCATCCTGTTCGGTACCCGGCATATCGATGCCACTGAGCACCACGAAGGCATGGTACTGGCCGTTGCCTTCGAATCCATTATCAAGCTGACCGCCTTTATCATGGTAGGCCTGTTTGCTGCCTTCGAGATTTTTGAAGGGGTAGATGACCTGATCTTTAATATCAGCCACCAGCTCAGCTATAACGCCAATTTCCGCGGCCCTCTGAGCAATGGCTTCGTTATTGAGGTATTGCTGGCCTGCGCCGCTATTATCTGTCTGCCCCGTCAGTTTCACGTTACCATTGTGGAAAACACCCGGGTAGATAACCTGAAAACCGCCCGTTGGCTGTTTCCTTTGTACATGATCCTGCTGGCCCTGTTTGTGTTACCGATTGCCACCGCGGGCATGACAGTCTTTAACCCGACCAATACCAACGCAGACACCTATGTACTGCTGCTGCCGTTACGCTCCGGCCATGAAAACCTTGCTGTATTCGCCTTTATTGGCGGCCTGTCCGCCGCAACCAGCATGGTAATCGTTGCCTCCATTACGCTGGCCACCATGGTCTGTAACGACATCATCATGCCGCTGCTACTGCGCATCTCATGGCTAAAACTCTCCGATAACAAAGACCTTGGCGCGCTGCTGTTACGGGTACGTCGCATCACCATTGTCTGCCTGATGCTCATGGCCTACTTCTATTACCGTATCCTCGGTGACCAGACATCACTGGCCTCCTTTGGCTTACTGGCATTTGCAGCAGCCGCTCAGCTTATTCCCGGGATCATCGGCGGTATTTACTGGAAGGAAGGCTCACGCTACGGGGTGCTGGCGGGTCTGAGCGCTGGCTTTATTCTGTGGATCTACACCCTGGTATTCCCGACACTGGCCAGTGTCGGATTACTCGACAACGACATTATCGAAAACGGCCTGTTTGGTTATGAAAGCCTTAAACCGATGGCCCTGTTCGGCATAACCGGATTGGACATACTCACCCACGGCACCCTCTGGAGTGTTGGTGTGAATGCCCTGCTCTATCTGGTCATTTCACACTACACATCACAGCGACTGGTTGACCGCATTCAGGCGAGCGCATTTGTTGACGCCTACAATAAGGACCTTAACGAATCCCAGCGCACCACCAATACACACGCCACCGTCAGCGATCTGCAAACCCTTGCGGAGCGTTTCCTGGGCACCAACCGGGCGCAGCATGCCTTTACTGATTTCGCCCTGAAATTCAGCCAGACTCCGCCACTGCCCAGTGAAAAAGCCAGCCATGAACTGATTCAGTTTACGGAACGCCTGCTGGCAGGTGCTATCGGCGCATCATCCGCACGCATCGTACTGGCCTCCACCCTGCGGGGCAAAGACATGCAAATCGGCGACATCGTTACCATTGTCGATGAAGCCTCTCAGGCACTGCGTTTCAACCGCTCCCTGCTGCAGTCCACCATTGAAAATATTTCCATGGGCATCAGCGTAGTGGATCAGCAAATGCGGATCGTAGCCTGGAACCGCCGCTATATTGAAATGTTTAATTACCCCGACGGACTGGTGTGTGTCGGACGGCCCATTGAAGACATATTCCGCTATAACGCCCGCCACGGAGAATACGGTGACGGTGACATTGAAGCATCCGTCAAAGCCCGCCTGGACGCTATTCGCTCCGGAGACAATCAGGCATACGAACGCCACCGCCAGAACGGTACCGTCCTGGAGATTCGCGGTAACACCATGCCGAATGGTGGCTTTGTGAATACCTACATGGATATCACCGACCACAAAGAGGTTCAGGAAGCCCTGCGTGAAAGTGAACAGAACATCCGGATTTACACCGACAATGTGCCGGTACTGATCGCCTATCTGAATAACGACCAGTACTATCAGTTCGTCAACAAATCCTACGCCCAGACATTCGGCATCGACCGGCATAACATCGCCGGCATGCACTGTACCAGTGTTCTCAGCGAGGAAGAGTACAAACAGCGCTTACCCTATATAAAAGCGGCCGTTGCCGGCGAGCGCCAGCGGTTTGAAACCCAGTTACCAACGAAAGACGGCTCCCCCCGCTATGCCGAGGTTACCTATATCCCTCACTTTGGCTATCAGGGAGAGATCCCCGGGTACTTCACCCTCTATCAGGACATTACCGAGCGCCGGCTTGCAGAACAGGCCCTGCAGGAAACCAATGAAAATCTGGAACAGCGGGTTCAGGAACGGACTTACTCGCTGTCAGTAGTTAACAATGAGCTGCGCAAAGAAAACACCGTCAGAGCACTGATTGAGGATGAACTGCGCCAGGCCAAAGCCGATGCAGATGCCGCCAACCTGGGTAAAACCCGCTTCCTTGCGGCTGCCAGCCACGACGTACTCCAGCCCCTGAACGCTGCCCGGCTGTTTACCTCAGCACTGGCACAGCAACAGCACAGTGAAGCAACCACCCAATTGATAGAAAATCTGGACGGTTCACTGAAAGCCGCTGAAACGCTAATCTCGGCGATACTGGATATATCCAAGCTGGATGCCGGTGCACTGGTGCCTAACCGTAGTCACTTCAGCCTGACAACCCTGTTTGAAAACCTGAATACGGAATTCACCGCACTGGCCAATGAAAAAGGCCTGCAGTTCCACTTTGTAAACTGCCATCGAATCGTACATTCCGATCCGCAACTTCTCCGGCGGGTGCTGCAAAACTTCATTTCCAATGCCATTCGCTATACCCAGAAAGGCAAGATCCTGCTGGGCTGCCGGCATACAGGCAACAGTATCCGGATAGAGGTATGGGACACCGGCGTGGGCATTCCAGAAGACAAGCTCAGTGAAGTATTTGAAGAGTTCAGACGGATCAACAACCCTAAACACTCCAAAGTAGAAGGCCTGGGCCTTGGTCTGGCGATTACCGAACGTATCGCCCATATTCTTGAGCATCCGATTAGCGTCCGCTCCTGGCCCGGCAAGGGCACCGTTTTCAGTGTCAATGTGCCACTCGGGGAAACCAGCAAGGCCATTAAACAGCAACCGGAGAACCGTGGCTGGACCCGCAGTAAGGGCCTGGAGGGGGTTAATGTGCTGGTTGTGGATAACGAGCCAAGTATTCTGGAAGGCATGACCGCACTGTTGCAGGGCTGGTCCTGTAATACCTTATGCGCAACCTCCAGTGCAAACGCGGCGGCCCTGATCCGCGACGAAGATTTCACACCGGATATTATTCTGATGGACTACCATCTGGATGACAGCCTGACAGGCATCATGGCACTGAAAGATCTGGCACCTCTCTGGCCTGCCCCGGTACCGGCAGTAGTCATCACCGCAGACCGCACCGATGAAGTTCAGGACGAGATCCGCCAGTCGGCAGCACAGCACCTGAATAAACCGATAAAACCGGCAGCACTGCGCGCCATGATCAACAAACTCATTTCAGCTAACCGGCAACAAGAAGCTGAAACTTCCGGCCAGACGTAAAAAAGGGCCTGACGGCCCTTTTTTTCACACTGTTTTATATCCGGGTATTACGCCAGCTCAGTTTTCGGCGGCTCAACACCTAAGCGTTGTGCGGCAATCACGGCCTGAGTACGGCTGTGTACGCCCAGCTTACGCAAAATGGCCGTCACGTGGGCCTTAATGGTCGCTTCAGATACATTCAGCTCATAAGCGATCTGCTTATTCAGCAGCCCTTCGGTCAGCATCGTAAGTACACGGAACTGCTGTGGCGTCAGCGAGGCAAGATTGTTGGCAAACGCCTGATCTTCTGCCGGCACATCATCCATATTATCCGCCAGTGCCTGTGGCAGCCATTCTTCACCCTGCAACACTTTGGAAATCGCTTCAGCAATGATATCCAGCGGCGATGACTTAGGAATAAACCCGGATGCACCGTAATCAATGGCGCGCTTCATCACCACCGGTTCTTCACTGCCAGAAACCACCACAACAGGTATTCCCGGGTTTTGGCCCCTCAGGAATACCAGGCCGGTAAAACCGTTAGTCCCCGGCATATGCAGGTCCAGCAGGACCAGATCTGCG
Source organism: Aliamphritea spongicola (assembly GCF_017051665.1). NCBI lineage: Bacteria > Pseudomonadati > Pseudomonadota > Gammaproteobacteria > Oceanospirillales > Oceanospirillaceae > Aliamphritea > Aliamphritea spongicola. Next base: position 45,154 of record NZ_JAFIDL010000005.1, on the reverse strand, counting down.
TCACTGTGTGTATCCACCGCTTCCTGAACAGCGGCCAGAGAATCAGCTTCTACAATTTCAACACCGGAAACAGCTTGAGTCACCGCCTGTTTAAGCGCTGCACGAAACAGCGGATGATCATCCGCAATGATTATTTTCTGCGCTAACTGCATTCAACCTCTCCCCATATGCATCATGTTACTTAGCATAGCAGTGAAAACTGCTCTGGCAGGACCAGCAACGGCCTGCAGCACACCACTTACATTAGCAACATATTATCACCGGCAACCTTTTAAACAAACTTCTGCCACCTGTCGTGGCGAATTTTATTGTTTAAGCTCAATAAGTTAGCCTTATACTTAAGTCGAAGAAACGACTCTGAATTACACTTAAAAATTACTTTCCCTTAAAAACAACAACGCCCCGTACAAAGACGGGGCACTGAATATTAAGCACTTATTTGCGGTTCATACGGTGCTCAATCAGGTCATCAACCACCGACGGATCCGCCAACGTTGAGGTATCACCCAGGGCGGCAAAATCATCTTCAGCGATCTTACGCAGGATACGGCGCATGATCTTACCTGAACGGGTTTTTGGCATACCCGGGGCAAACTGAATCAGATCCGGCGAAGCAATCGGGCCGATCTCCGCACGTACCCAGTTACGCAGCTCTTTCATCAGCTCGTCAGACTCTTCATAACCGGACTGCAGGGTCACGTACACATAGATACCCTGGCCCTTGATGTCATGCGGATAACCTACAACCGCCGCTTCAGCAACTGCCGCATGGGCTACCAGCGCAGATTCAACCTCTGCAGTACCCATACGGTGGCCGGATACGTTGATCACGTCATCAACACGGCCGGTAATCCAGTAATAACCGTCTTCATCACGACGGGCACCGTCACCGGTGGTATACATGCCCTTAAACGTTGAGAAGTAGGTTTGTACGAAGCGCTCGTGATCACCCCAGATTGAACGCGCCTGGGAAGGCCATGAGTCGGTCAGCACCAGATTACCGTCAACAGCACCGCTCAGTTCATTCCCTTCGTTATCCAGCAGTGCCGGCATAACACCGAAGAACGGACGGGTTGCAGAACCCGGCTTAGCCGCGGTAGCACCCGGCAGTGGCACAATCATCACGCCACCGGTTTCAGTCTGCCACCAGGTATCAACGATCGGGCAGTTTTCCTGACCGACAATCCGGTGGTACCACTCCCAGGCTTCAGGGTTGATTGGCTCGCCCACAGAACCCAGAATCCGCAGTGAAGAAAGATCGGCATCACCCAATACATCTTCACCCTGCTGCATCAGTGCACGGATAGCGGTTGGTGCAGTGTAGAACTGATTTACTTTATGCTTTTCGATAACACGGCCGAACCGGCTATTATCCGGGTAGCTCGGCACACCTTCAAACATCAGTGTTGTTGCACCGTTCGCCAGCGGGCCATAAACAATGTAGCTGTGTCCGGTTACCCAGCCCACGTCTGCTGTACACCAGTAGATATCGCCGTCTTTATAATCGAATACATACTCATGGGTCATAGACGCATACACCATGTAACCACCGGTTGTATGTTTCAGACCTTTAGGTGCACCGGTAGAGCCGGAGGTGTAAAGAATAAACAGCGGATCTTCGGCATTCATTTCTTCTGCCGGGCAATCCGTGGACGCCGCTGCGGTCAGTTCTTCATACCACTTATCACGGCTGGCATCCCAGGTTACATCCTGATCTACACGCTTCACCACCAGCACGCTGCTGATGCAGGCTGCTACCGCAGGGTTTTCCAGCGCTTTATCCACGTTTTCTTTCAGTGGAACCGCTTTACCGCCACGCAACGAATAGTTAGCAGTAATGACAACTTTAGAGTTCGCACCTTCGATACGTGCGGCCAGGGCTTCCGGTGAGAAACCACCGAAAACAATGGAGTGCACCGCACCGATACGGGCACAGGCCAGCATTGCGACTGCCGCTTCCGGGATCATCGGCATATAAAGAGTTACAACGTCACCTTTTTGAACACCCTCACCTTTCAGTACATTGGCAAAACGACTGACACGCTCATGCAGATCGCGGTAAGTAATATTCTCTGACTCACTCGGGTCATCCCCTTCCCAGATAATCGCCGTCTGGTCGCCACGGGTTTCCAGATGCCGGTCCAGACAGTTATAAGCCGCATTCAGAGTGCCGTCTTCATACCAGCGGATATCCACATTGTGCGGATCAAAAGAGGTGTTCTTAACTTTGGAGTAAGGCTTAAACCAGTCGATACGCTTACCATGCTCGCCCCAGAACGCATCAGGATCGTTAACTGACTGCTCGTACATCGCTGTGTATTTTGCGTTATCGATATGCGCAGAAGCGGCCATCGCTTCAGAGACCGGATACATCTTAGAGTCGCTCATGATCATGCCCTTAACTTGTTATTTTATATTCGTTATCAGCGGATAATGCAGAACAGCGCACGTCACTGCTATGCATTCATGCTCAGGTTTCAGCGTGCAGCGGCACCGACTGTTCCCGACAAAAGATTCATTATATAGACGCCGGGAGTTGGCCAGACGCGAAAATCTGTTCCTGATTTAATTAATTACTCTACTAATACCATGCTTTTTGCAGCATTGCCTCACAGGCTGACAGTAAAGCGTTTTCAGCATTCATCTGATGTCTGATCAATGTATAAAGACTGCCCTGCTGCCTAAATTAGACATTGGTCGATTTACAGCAAGCCATTAGTCTTACACGGAATCGGACTGAGAGTAGCGCTGCGGCTGGGTTTGAACAAGTGATTCCCGGTTCTGCAAATGTTGCCATTTGCAGAACACAGCCTGGCAAATCAGCCCAGCATGGCATCCAGATCCACACCGTCTTCACGCATTTTTGCCAGCTTATAGCGCAGCGTCCGGGGACTGATACCCAGTTGCTGAGCAGCATCTTTACGGCTGCCTCCGGTTTCCCTGAGGGTATCAATGATCAGCTGATACTCATGCTGGCGCACACCGGCAACCAGCGGATTTGAATCACTCCCTGAAGACAGCTCAACACTGGTATCAAACTCGGCGGTCTGAATACTGGTGGGCTGAATGTGCAGATCACGGGCACTGATCAGCGCGCCTTGTTGCAGAATCAGCGCGCGCTGCACCACGTTATCCAGCTCCCGGACATTACCCGGCCAGTCATAATTACTCAGTGCCTGCTCAGCATCCTCACCCAGAGAAACGGCCGTGCGGTTCATCTTCAGTGAGTACTTACTCAGCAAGCGCTTGGCCAGCGGTACAATATCTGCCCGGCGCTCTCGCAGCGGCAACCACTGCAACGGAAACACATTCAGACGGTAGTACAGATCTTCACGGAATTTATTCTCGCCCACATAAGACTCAAGCTTACGGTTAGTGGTCGCCAGAATCCGCACATCCAGACTGATGACTTTACGGCCACCGACCCGCTCCACTTCCTGCTCCTGCAGGACACGCAACAGCTTGGCCTGCAGGCCAAGATCCATCTCGGAGATTTCATCCAGCAAAATAGTCCCGCCGTTAGCCTGTTCAAACTTACCCGGGTTACTGCTGTACGCACCGGTAAATGCGCCCTTTTCGTGACCGAACAGCGTCGCTTCCAACATGCTTTCCGGAATGGCTGCACAGTTAATGGCGATGAACGGCTGATCCGCTCGTGGAGAATGGTTATGAATGTACTGGGCCAGCACTTCTTTACCGGTACCGCTTTCGCCGGTAATCAGTACGGTGGAGTCGGTTTCTGCCACTCGCCGGGCAACCTGCAACAGTTGTTTACTGGAGTTTTCTTCCGCCACCGGCTGCAGATTATCCTGCTTACGGATCTGCGTGCCGGTATAACGTTTTACTACTTCAATCAGTGCATCCGGCTCAAAGGGCTTCATCAGATAATCCACAGCACCGCTGCGTATTGCATCCACCGCTTTATTCACCTGCCCGTAGGCGGTAATCAGCATCACCGGCAAACAGGGATGTTGCTGCTGTATTTTTTCCAGTAATTCATGGCCGTCCATGCCGCCCATATTGACGTCACTGACCACCATATCTACCGACTGCTGACTCAGCAGTGTCAGTGCATCTTCACCGGACTCGGCTTCGAGACAACCGAAATCGGCCAGTTCCAGTGTATCGACCAGCGCTTCTCTCAAGCTGGCATCATCTTCAACCACCAGTATCTGCGTCGCCATGTATTTTCCCGTTTCGTTATCTGTATAAATTCAAAAAAACAGCCGGTTTATCAACTGCTGACGTTAGCATCTTTTTCGTAAGGCAATAAGAACGCTGCCCGCGTGCCCTTACCGAGCTCTGACACCAGTACAAATTCACCGTGATGCGCTTTGGCAACCACCTGTGCCACCGCTAACCCCAGGCCGGTGCCGTGTGATTTAGTCGAGTAAAACGGCTCCAGTACTTTCCGGCACTGCTCCTGATCCATGCCCGGACCATTATCTGCCACCATCAGGCACAGCCTTTCCTTAAGCACTGATGCTTCAATGCTTAACTCAGCGCCCTTACCTGTCGCCTGCAGGCTGTTTTCAACCAGATTCATCAGTGCGCCCAGTAAGGCTTCTTTATTACACTGCAACTGAAGGTCCGGGACCGCATTAATACATTCGCAGTCTGCATCCCAGGCCGCCAGCGGTACATCCAGTGCATCTTCAATATCGCGAAATAACTGCGCCAGGGTCAGACGGTCATCCAGACGGGTTTCCCCCCGGGCAAACACCAGCATATCGCGCACCTGATGCTCCAGATTTTCCAGCCGTGATTTAATTTTGCCAGCAAACTTAATCTGCTTATCTGTCTGCAAACCCGGCTTAATAAGATGACTCGCGTATAACAAAGCCGCCGACAGCGGCGTACGGATCTGATGTGCCAGGGAAGCCATCATCCGGCCCATTTCAGACAACCGCTGATAATGAGCAACCTGCCCCTGTAAGAGCCGAGTTTCGGTCTGATCCGTCAGCATAATCAGCTGCCCGGTTTCAGACTCAAGCGAGCGGGTAGACAAACTCACCCGGCGGCCGCTTTTTAAAGATACCTCGTGTCCATCATCACTGCGCGGCGCAAAGCTTCGCTGAATAATCCCCAGCCAGGATTCCCCCAGCAACGGTTCCCCCAGCAGCTCTGCGGCTGCCAGATTCGCTTCGCTCACCAGACCACGGTGATCGACCACCAGTACGCCGGCAGGCAGGAGGTTTAACAGATTATCCATACGGCCGCTCAGGCGGGAGTTTTCTGCCTGTTGCTCAAGGTGCTGCCCCTGAGTATCCGCCAACTGAACTTGCAGGGCAGCTACCTGCTCACGCAGTTGCGCCAGTTCAGTATTCATCTCAGTGTTAGAGTTCTGATCGGCCATGGGTTATTTTCGCTGAATCCCGTACTTACGCATTTTCTCCACCAGCGTGGTCCGGCGAATTTGTAGCTTGTCCGCGGCTCTGGCAACAACGTTGTTGGTGGTATCCAGTGCCTGCTCAATCAGTACCTGTTCAATGCCTTCAAGATAGGCCTTCATATCAATACCCTCTTCCGGCAGCACATGTGCCCCGGGAGCATCTGACGCTTCAGCCTGGGCCTGATCAACGTCCAGATGTAACTGTGCCTTTAAACTGATATCACCGGCATCTTCTTCCAGATAACGGAATTTCTCCGGTAACTCACTGATACTGATAATGCTGTCCGGGTGCATGATGGTTAAACGTTCAATCAGATTCGCCAGTTCGCGGACATTGCCTGACCAGGGATGCTGCTGTAATGAACGGATAACCGCCGGCATGACTTTAATCCGGCCAAATCCATCCGCTTCGGCACGGCGGACAAACAGCTCAGTCAGGGTGGGAATATCTTCTGTCCGTTCACGCAGGGCGGGCATAGCAATCGGGAAAACATTCAGGCGGTAATACAGGTCTTCCCGGAACTTACCTTCATCGATCATCTCTTCCAGATTTTTATGTGTGGCGGCAATGATGCGCACATCACAGTCGATGGTTTTGGTACCGCCGACCCGTTCAAAGCACTTTTCCTGAATAACCCTTAGCAGCTTTACCTGCATATTCAGTGGCATATCACCAATTTCGTCCAGGAACAGTGTGCCGCCGTCCGCCAGTTCAAACCGCCCGGGACGGCTCGAAACAGCACCGGTAAAGGCACCTTTTTCATGCCCGAACAACTCACTCTCTAACAATTCAGAAGGTATGGCTCCGCAATTAAGCGGCACAAAGGGCCCGGCAGCCCGTGATGAAGCCTTATGCAGGCAATTAGCCACCACTTCTTTACCGGTACCGGACTCACCGTTAATCAGCACACTGACATCCCGTCCGGCCACTTGCGCCATCAGACTGCGAACGTCGTTCATAACGGCGCTGCCACCGGCAAGATCAGCAAACGCCTGTTGCAGCCCCCCGGCCAGTTCCGCCGGCTGACGCAAGCCTCTGAAAATCTGCGCCCGGTGTAACACATACTGCACATCTGACAGCTGCGACCCCGGTGTTAAGGTACCCAGTATTCTTTGCTGCAATCCTTCACTGGCCGCTTCAGGCTGCATCCAGTCCCCCACGGTGATCACCGGCGTTGCCTCATCCAGCCGCTGCGCCAGCAATTTTTCCAGATCAATCGGATGGTTACAGTGCCCCAGCATGACAGCCAAATATTCAGAACTCCGACCTTCCTCTGCCTGCAACCAGTCAACGTAACTCTCAGTCTGGCAGGCAATGCCGGCAAAAGTTAACCGGTCGGATAACTGCCGCCGGCTATCTGCATTGTCATCTACATAAAGAAGCTGCATATGTGTGTCATACCTGTGATCTGAACATACCTTCAGCACTAACGCCGTCACCCGGACGGTGTGCCTGAAACAGACAAAAAAACCTTAACGTCAAATTTATGACATATATTAAAACTTAACAAGTATCTTTGTGTTATTTTTTTGACGCTTCGAGAATTATTATCCATAAACCAAAAAACGGGCACTGTATAGCGCCCGTCTCATAGTTAAATCAGAAGTATTTAAAGTCTTTCACCTAGCTACCAACTGCTGTCAGTAGCCGACATACTCACACGCTCTATACCAATAGTAATTACTTACCACCCATCTGAAGCTCAACAGGCATCTCAGACCATCCTTGTTTCACCACTAAGATTAAATCCATGACTTCCTGAACTTTTTCGCTATCGCTGTTCCGGTTAGCCTGCATTATTGTACGAAGCATGTAATCATAAAGCTCATCAAGATTAGCTGCGACCTCACCGCCTTTATCCAGGTCCAGGCTCCCTCGCAAATTGACAACTATCTCAGAGGCTTTATTGAGATGGACAGTTCTTTCTTCAATACTATTTCGCTCGATAGCCCCTTTGGATTTCGCTAAAGCAGCTAACGCTCCATCAAAAAGCATTGCAATCAACTTATGTGGACTGGCTGTAGCGACTGTCGCATGCAGACTAACGTTTTGATACTGCTTAAGAGCCTTTAAGTTTACAGACATGTACACACCTTAATCTAAAAATATTAGGACTGAATCATTGTACTTCAATATCGGCATCAGTGGTGCTTCCTTTAACTATCAGTGCTCTGATAAGCTACCTATATTGAGATCCTTCCCGCTGCTGCATGCTACACCACACACTATAAGTGATTTTAAATTAGTAAATATAGCCAGCATATTAATTATGAGCTTTATTGGATGAAGAACTATGTTTGATAATAAAACAATTTTAATCACTGGTGGCACCGGGTCATTCGGCCAAAAATACACAGAGACTTTGCTTAGTCAGTACTCACCTAAAAAGATCATTATCTATTCCCGTGATGAACTAAAGCAGTTTGAAATGCAGCAGAAGTTTGACAACCCCTGCATGCGTTACTTCATAGGCGATGTCCGGGATCAAGAACGATTGAAACAAGCCATGCAAAATGTTGATTTCGTCATTCATGCTGCTGCACTAAAGCAAGTTCCTGCTGCAGAATACAATCCCATGGAATGTATTAAAACTAATATTCACGGGGCCGAAAACGTTATAAAAGCAGCATTAACAAATGACGTTGATAAGGTCATTGCATTATCCACTGACAAAGCAGCAAACCCGATCAACCTCTACGGTGCTACAAAGTTAGCATCCGACAAGCTGTTTGTTGCAGCAAATAACATGGCTGGCGGCCACCCAACTCGCTTTAGTGTTGTCAGATACGGAAATGTCGTCGGTTCACGCGGTTCCGTTGTACCTTTTTTCAATAAGCTGATCAGTGAAGGACACACCTCCCTTCCAATAACAGATACTCAGATGACACGGTTCTGGATTACGCTTCAGGAGGGTGTGAACTTTGTACTCAAGAACTTCTCCAGAATGAATGGAGGGGAAATCTTTGTACCTAAAATTCCTTCAGTTAGAATTGTTGATCTTGCAAAAGCTATGGCCCCTGATCTTGAACATAAAATTATTGGCATTCGCCCCGGCGAAAAAATTCATGAGATTATGTGTCCTGCTGACGATTCTCACTTAACGCTGGAATTTCCCGATCACTTTGTTATCAGACCCTCAATCACTTTCACCAGCAGAACAAACAACTTTGAAACAAACAACATCAATGAATCTGGAAAAGCTGTAGAACAGGGCTTTGAATATAATTCAGGAAACAACAATTTTTTCCTAAGCATTGATGAAATCAAAAAATTAAATCAAGAAGTATCGAGCAACCAATGATTCCTTATGGACGCCAAGACATCATTCAAGATGATATAGATACTGTTATTGAAACCCTGCAATCTGACTTTATTACACAAGGGCCGCAGGTAGCTCTGTTTGAGAAAAAAATAGCTGAATATTGTCAGGCAAAATATGCCATCGCCTGCAACAGCGCAACATCCGCCCTTCACCTAGCCTGCTTAGCACTCGGTATAACGGAAGGAGATCAGGTATGGACTTCACCGATTACATTTGTTGCCACAGCCAATGCTGTAAAAATGTGTGGTGCTCAGGTCGACTTTGTAGATATAGATCCCGAAACATCTAATCTGAGCGTTTCTGTACTCAAATCCCGTCTGTCTCAGGCCGAAAAGCAAAACGCTCTTCCTAAAGCAATTATCGTTGTACATATGGCCGGCCTCTCCTGTGACATGGCAGAAATATCATCACTTACTCAAAAATACGATATTAAGATAATCGAAGATGCTGCACATGCTATTGGTGGAAGCTATCAGGATGCCAAAATAGGAGCTTGCCAATACAGCGATATAACAGTTTTTAGTTTTCATCCGGTAAAAATAATCACCACTGCTGAAGGAGGTCTTGCTACAACTAACAACCCTGTTTTAGCAGCCACCATGGAGCAGCTAAGATCTCATGGGGTTACCAGAGATGAAGAAAAGTTACAAAATACAGCCGATGGCCCATGGTATTATGAACAGCATTTTCTCGGATTTAACTATCGGATAACTGACATTCAGGCAGCTCTTGGAATCAGCCAATTGAAAAGGCTTGATGATTATGTAAAAGCCAGAAACGCCCTGGCTAAACGCTATAACGATGCTTTATCAGTTTTACCAGTTCGGCTTCCTGAGATTTACAAAGACAGGCTATCTGCATTTCACCTGTATATAATAAAGCTCAATACACCGGATCGTTCTGAACATCTCAGGCTCTTTAAAGCTCTGCGAAAAGAAGGCATTGGTGTGAATCTTCACTATATACCTGTTTACAGACAACCTTTTTATCAGGAACAAGGGTTCAAACGTGACGACTTTCCCAATTCAGAAGCATATTATCAGTCTGCCATCACTTTACCCTTATTTCCAACGATGACATTTGAAGAACAAGATAAAGTGATTGAGACATTAGTTAATCTTTTAAAATAATCCTATTTTCTGAAAAGATGCCAGGCTGTAGCGGTTCCCCGAGTAATATCATGAGCAGCTATCCTTCCAATTAACTGATCACGATACTTAGGGGCCAATCCATTAGCAGGTCTGATGATACAAAGATCATCAATTGTAATTTTCTGCCCCTCACTAACCGATTTTTTAAAATATACTGAACGGCGATAAAGCTTACTTTTCTGTTCAGCCTTACTTCCACCATAACTAACATCACCTAGAGCTTGATGCGCTTGCTTCACATCACTGACCATTCTGGCAAACTCAGCCGGTTCCAAAGAAAAACCCGCATCAACTCCGCCATCAGAACGCTGCAGGGTAAGGTGCTTCTCAATTACAACACTGCCCATCACCGTAGCCGCAACAGCCACAGCAGACCCCATTGTATGGTCAGATAAGCCGACAAGTGTCTTACTCCACTCCCTAAGATGTGGAATCGTTTTGATATTTGAATTTGAAGGATCAGCAGGATACGTACTGGTACATTTAAGTAGCACAACCTGCGCATCAGACTCAGACCTTATGGCTAGCAAAGACTCTTCAATTTCACCAAGTGTCGCCATTCCAGTCGACATAATAATGGGTTTACCGGTACGGGCAATTTTTTTAAGCAGAGGGATATCTGTCAATTCAAACGAAGCCACTTTATAAATGGGACAGTTTAATGATTCTAAAAAATCAACAGCGCTCTCATCAAAAGGAGAGCTAAAAGGCACCATTCCCTTTTGTTTAATATAATCAAAAAGCTCTTGATGCCATTCCCAGGGAGTATGGGCCTCATGATAAAGACTATACAATGTATAGCCTGCCCACGGGTTATCCAAGTCAGCCACATGAAAATCATTTTGCTGACAATCCAGAGTCATAGTGTCTGCTGTATATGTCTGCAACTTAACAGCATCGGCCCCGGCATCTGCAGCCGCATCTATGATTGCTTTAGCGCGCTTTATATCGCCATTATGATTACCGGAAAGCTCTGCAACCAAAAATGGCGCTTGTCCCGCAGCTATAATTTTATCACCAAGTTTAATCATACTTTTTCTCAGCAACCATAAGTATTTGACGTCCAAGATTAATCTCGGCAAGCGCCCTATAAAACTGATGCAATACTTTAGTCCTGCCTGTTGACCTTAAATTATGTTCAAACAACATTCTCTGCTCGTGAATCTGTCTCCCCAGAGCCGGATTCCCCACATAGTTATTTCCCATAAGCAGATTCATTTCTAACGGAAAAGAAGCCATTTTATCAAGAACAGTAAAGCCTTCCCCCTGCAACAGGGCCTGTAAACTGTCTGAACTAAAATAATTAAGATGCGCAGGCGGTGCTACCCACCATTCTTCAAGATTATTAACTTCCTTCCCGGCAACCTGAAACTCATTAAACTCATTAGGCACATCGATAATGAACAGACCACCCGGGTTAAGCAGGTTCTTATGTATTTCGGCTACAACTGCAACTGGGTCTGCAAGATGTTCAAGTACATTCTGCATCAGTAAAACATCAAACTTCCGCTGAAATGGATTTAAATCCTGAAGATTAGAAACTTCCACGTTTAGCCCAAGAGAGCGCCCATACTCTATAGCTTCCGGTGTAGTATCTATTCCATAACACTCCATCCCTTCTTCTTTAAAGTAAGAAAGTGTTTCGCACCAACCACAGCCAAAGTCCATAACAGAAACATCAAGCCGGCCAAAATGCTCTCCTATCAAGTTAACCAGATCCGCTCGCCAACCCTGATAAAACGCTTTATCTTTCTTCTGAATATCCAGACTTGAATCATTTACTTGTGCAGGTGATTCGGACGCATAAAATTCATTAGAATAATACTCTGCAATCTCAGCATCACTGGGCGTAGGTGATATTTGTAAAAAACCGTAATGAGGATTTCTTTCCAACTTATAACCCATTAAAACCCCTCCGGATATAATGTTTTGTTTCTTCAAGACCGATATTAGCAATGACATCAACAATAGAAAGATGAGAGTGCCATTGATCACTTCTATATTGCCTGTACTTCAAAGGCTCATACTCTTGATAGACAATATCAATACCTTCTTCCTGCAATATACCGTCTCGCTCAAGGTACTCACGAGCGCCTTCAGGACTAAAATAACTTAGCCCTCCAAAAGCTCTGATGAGATCTAACAACCGTTGACTACGTTCTGAAGAGGTATCAATTTCAGAGCTATTATGGAAAGTACAATCAAGCTCAAGCAGCCGAGCAATTTTTATAGTTAACTCAATGTTAACTTGTGCTAATGAACTTATGCTTATACTTTCTATTCCTTCCATAATAAGCTCAAGATCATTAAAAAAAGGGGCTTTTCCATACACAGACTTCAACTGTTGTAAATGTTTTTTTGGCCACTGTCCTTCCGGACGGATCATCACTTCATTAATATTAACTACCCCCTGTCGCGTGACCGGCAAGCTAATCCACTGAACATCCCCGAAACAATTGATCCTGTTTCTTGACTGCCAACTGGACTTTGAAAACTGCACATCGTCCAGAAAGACAAAAAAATTCACTTGGCTCATCAGATGAAAATAGCCAGCCCAGGGCAAATAAGTTGGCTGCATAATGGCGACATCAAACATCCTCTGAAACCACCCATTCATCGAACAACAATCCCCAGATATTTTGATCAACAAATACGCCATCCTGGTATATTGCCTGCCGCTCACAACCTTCTAATACAAAACCAGCCTTCTCATACATTTTCTGGGCTGCAATGTTATCAATACGGGTAAATAACTTTACCCGGTGAAGCTTAAGCTCTTTAAATGCAACCTTTAACAACAAGCCCAATGCACGAAAGCCCATACCCCTACCACGAAGTGAGGCTTCACCTATATAGATCTCCAGCAAAGCGCTCTTATGTCTTGGAGTTAAACGTAAAATAGCGTTTCCAATATGCTGACCATTAACTTCAATTGCTTTAATAAGAAAGTCACACTGAGCATCCAGCCACTTACGGTGCATACTTACATCGATTTGATACGTCAAACCAAAAGTATTTTTCATCTCTGGGTCATTCAACCAGGCAACTGTTCTTTCATCATCAGAAACCAGATATGATCTTAAACAAACTTCACCATTCTTCATATTGCTCTTCCTTCAAGACAGGAAAGAATTTTCTGTTTAATCCTCACAGCACCATCAGCATCCAAATCTAATCTGCCAGTTACAGGTTCTGAGACCAAAAACTTACGAAGTTTGTGCTCTATTGTTCTCTTATTAAAACCATATCCCAGGTATTTAATCAGTCCTTCTCTTTCAAGCTCTTCCAAAATATTGATCTGATTCTTGTGTGTTGCGACCAGTGCAACTTGACATCCTGCTGCGATTCTTTGCCAAGTCGCTAACCCAGGAGCTCCTATAGCAATTTCAGCCGCCACTAAACCCTCAGCCAGTGAACTTGGTTCAAAGCTTAAGAAAGCATTGTGTTTGGCTTTGATAAGTTCCTCAATAGCCCTAACATTCCGGTTTCTAGATGTAATAACAACTTCCCACTGCCAACCCAGAAACATATCTAATAATAATTCCAGGTACTTCTCAGTTAAGTTCAATGGGTCAGTAGATCCTAAAAACAAATGGCCTCTGTTCTTTACCTTCTTCCCGGATGTAAAAAGATTACGTTCCAACATTAAATAAGAAGAGCCAATTAAACAGTGACATGACTCACTGACCAGTCCTTTATAATCAGCTTCCTGCCTAACCGGACTTGCATCAATTAAAATATCTGCCTGTATCTCTCTACTCGCCAAATCATCAAAAACAACAATTAACGCGTCGGTTAATCGACGTTTCATATTCAGCTCATAATCATCGAGAATCACCAACTGCACATCGGCTTCATACAGGCATCTTTCTAATCTTTTTTCTAACGTACCATTACAGGATTCTATACAAATCAACTCAACACAGGTTTCAGCCAAGCGTTTTTCAATACGGGGCGTTAACGATGTATAAAACCACACAATCTGAGCACCGGAAAATTCAGATATGAGCTGAAGACAACGAACAGCATGCCCTTCTCCTATCCTAAAAGAAGCATTGGCATAAACAGCAATACGCATTAATCTTTTTTCCGCACACTAAACAGAGGGGTCAGAGAGTCAACATGTAAAAAAGAGCCTGGACCACCCTTTGATTTTGCGCGTGCAAAAACCTCAATTACTTCGGCATATATAGCAAGAACCCTTTCTATCACACCTTCATCATGACTCAACGTTAAGTTATGGGACCCTAAAGTGATCAAACCTCTCTTTAACGTCTCTTGCATGTAGAGTGTTTTCCACAAATATAACTCTTCAGGCTCATCAACATGTATATTGAAAAAACTCCAGACCGGATTACCAGACACTGAAAGAAAATCTGAACATGAAAACTGAGATATCAGAGCTTCAAGGCCTTCTTTCAACTGAGTACCATAGGTCGTAATCTTCTGAATTCCGGATTGTTTTTCCAACTTTTCAATGGTTGCCAATGCCGCTGCAATAGACAGTAACTCCCCTCCATAAGTGAAAGAGAAAAAAACCTCATCCAACAACTGCATAATTTCTTTCTTACCTGTTACAACTGACAACGGCATACCATTAGCAATTCCCTTACCAAAAGTTGCTAAGTCTGGTGTAACACCAAAAATTTTTTGCGCGCCTCCCAGATCAAATCTAAAGCCTGTAACAGTCTCATCAAATACCAACACAGCCCCATATTCCTGACAAAGCGCTTTCACTCCAGGCAGGAAATCAGCTTCAGGATAAGTAATATTCATTGGCTCAAGAATAACAGCAGCAATTTTATCCTTACGCTTCTTAAACAAAGCCTCAAGGCTATCAATATTATTAAACTGAAATTTGTGAGTTAAAGACTGTGTTGCTTCAGGCACTCCAAGCTTTTTGTCAGTGGAACCGATATACCAATCGTGCCAACCGTGATAACCACAAACAGCCACTTCATCTCGGCCGGTATAAGCTCGGGACAAGCGAATTGCTGCTGTTGTTGCATCAGAGCCATTCTTTCCAAAGCGACTCATTTCAGCACAAGGTATCAACTGCGCAATTTTTTCCGCCAACAGGGCTTCTAACTCGTTGGAAAGTGAAAAAATTACACCTTTTTCAACTTGCTTAATAATCGCAGTGTCCACATCCGGGTCACAATAACCCAGAGTGACTGCTGCCAATCCGTTGACCATATCGATAAACTGATTACCATCAACATCAAAAAGGTAGGGCCCCTTTCCTTTCTCAGCAAAAAAAGGACTACCACCTTTTGGATAGTGTTTATAGCTTTTGCTAAATGTCTGACTGCCCAACGGTATTGTTTTCAAAGCTCGTTCCAGCAGACGCTCAGAGCAGGAAAAAGATAAATCAGTCACTCTCTAACCCTTCATTTCGCTTATACATACTATTAATCGCTAACAGCTCAGGGGAATATTGCAAAGTATCAAGGATATCAGCCAATTTGATATCCAGATAAGCATTGGAAACACATTCACAAATTTTCTGGATCAATTGATAATCTTCCGGTGTGTCCAATGTAATCCGATACTTAGATAAATCTCTTTCGTAAGTATGGCTATAAATTTCAAAAAGCTCCGGATGTGTATATATAAAATGCGTTACATGTTCACGATCCTTTCGGAGTACTGCTAATTTATTCACTCGCTGCAACGTCTCACCCGAAAAGACTTCACAATCCAGACCATCAGGTAAGCTTGGCTCAAGAGCATTACTCGCATACTCTGCACCACTCAGTAAGTAGTGATCGATAAGATCATCCACGAAGCTCGGATCAATAAAAGGACAATCCCCCGTAACCCTCACATAATGCCGGGCAGGATACTCTCTGGCAGCTCCTGCAAACCGAGCCAATACATCATTCAAACTTCCCCTAAAAACAGGGAAGCCTGCTTCACGAACAGTTTCAGCTAATAAGTCATCTGATTGCTCATGACTGGTCACCAGCATAACTTTATCAACGTTCTGAGAACGCTGCAGACGTGTAAGCACACCTTCTATAACAGTTGCTTCTCCCAGCGGCATAAGAACTTTACCGGGTAACCGAGAAGAACTCATCCTCGCCTGCACTAAAGCAATAACATTAAGATCTACCATTTGCTGGGATTCACCCTGTCTATATCTTTTACCGCACAGGACTGCATAGAAACATTCTGTACTGGAGCCGCTATGAACGCTTCCAGCTGAGCATAATTTTCAAAGCCTAATACCCAGTGATCAATACAATCCTGTGCTGCCGCGAATGACTTACATGCTGACAAAGTAGACATTTCATTTTTACGCAGAAAAGCTTGCCAGTTATCAAATAAGTCCGTTAATTTTTGAAGCCTGTGCGGAAGCAAACTTGTAAGCAAAACACCTTGTAAAAAAAGACTCCTAGATTGCAATGTAACCCCAGCCTTTTTAAGTCTTTGTGCTTCACCACTTTCTAAAAAAGACTGATTTAATGGATTAAGAGGTATCTGTACAACATCAGGAATCCAGTGATCGAGCAAAGCCTTCGTTTGTTCTACCTCATAAACGCTAACACCGGCCGCCGTAATTAACTGTTCAGACTTTAGTTCTTCTAATTGCCGGCTTACAGACTGAAGCGCTCCTGAAATTTTCAAACTTTCAGCATCATGTATCAGAACACTATCAACACATGAACAGCCCATATTTACTAAAGAATTTTCAACTTGCTGCCTGATAGTAAGGTCACTCTGGCAACTGACTTTGGTGGTAATCCTGGCAGACAGAACATCTAAAGATAAAACTTTTTCAGCATCACCATAACCTGCAGCGGTATCAACCCCTACGGCACCAGAACGCAAAGCCAGATTAATCATACGCCACGCTTCATCAGCTGAAGTCTGTCCTCTATCATTCGTCACACCATAGGGCATCCCAAACTGAGCCGTTCCCAACAACCAGTCACTAAACTTATTACTAACCAAAAGGTGATTCCGGATAGGCATGAGTCTGATTCTTATGAAGTACTGTCAAGCCTACACAATGATCAGGATTCATCGGTACGTTTGGATTTCTGGGCAAATTTGCTGTTTCAAGATGAATTAACCTATAAGCAGGATTCCAAAGAAACATTTTTGAATAATCCTGTTTATAACTATTCAGCCCTTCTAAATGGTGATAAGGATTTTTATAAGCAAATGGTGGCATAAAATCGACTATTAACAACAAACCTGTATCCCGAAGAATCCGGTCACACTCATAAGCAATTTTAAATAACTCATTACGATCACACAGATACAGGCAAAAACCTAGCACCAAGACGTCCAACGAGTCACTTTCCAGCCCAGTACTAGCAGCAGTACCACGCATCAAGGTAATACTTTTATAGCGTTGATTGCCAACATCTATTGCTTTTTGAGAGGGCTCGACACCCACACAGTCACAACTAAAAATACTTTGAAGCTCAGCCAGGCGCCATCCGTCTGAACATCCTACTTCACCAACTTTTTTCCCATCAAGAAATGCTGTTCTGAGATATTTAAGTACTAAATCCTGATCTCGATTCTGTTTTACTTCTTTAGAAAAATTTCTTTCGAACCAGGCATCAGCCTCTTTCTCTAAAAAAACTTGGGTCTGATCATTTTGGAAGCTCATAACCTTCATACCATTCAGCATTGTCACAACGACGGGTTATACGTGTAAACTCATCCAATGGAGGATTCGAATCCAGGCCAAGTAAACACTTCCTCTCTTCATTTAATGATGAATAAATTTTTTCAGGTATATTACGACTAAAGTCAAAGGAGGGCTTAATAAACCAGCGCCCATATCCTAAAATCACAGCCCAACGACTTGAATCATCATACTTTTTAGAAGAGCCGTGCCATAAAGCTCCGTCAAATAATAAGACACTGCCTCTTTTACCTGTCACAGTCACTTCATCTGTATATACTTTACCATCCTCAGCATATCGATCGAATCGATGACTGCCAGGTAAAATTCGGGTAGCACCATTAACCTCTGTAAAATCTTCTAGCATAAACAGTGCAACTAAAATTAAAGGATATCCTCCTTTACCGGGCAAATTACTATCTAGGTGTAATTGCTGCGGTTCGGCATATGGAGCTGGATTACGTGCGGAAATATTCAGTAAATTAACTGATTCATTATTTTGATATGATCCAGTTTGTAATATTTCTTTAATAACAGGAAACACATCACAATGATCAAAAAGATTAAAATAACGCATATCTTTGTTATGCATGTTATAAACAACCTTTTCATTACACTTGTTATTAAGGCCGTGAACAGTGGCCCCTGATGACTGGTAATGATCAGCATATTGCTTATAATCACGTTCCAACAGCTTTACATAAATATCACATTCTTCCTCAGTCAGCACATCAGGAATCAAAGCATATCCATCCTTAATTATAGACTGAACATACTCATCTTTACGTTGATCTTTCATAACACGCTCCGCCAATAAAATTCATATAATATAATCAGAGCGTGACTGTAGAGTATGTATCCAGATCAAAAAAACGTTCTTCTATGTCACGTATTTGAGAATTAAAATATTTATCAGCCACATACTTCACACGGGGGAATACATCTGCTACTTGTTGTGGCTCATAATAAGCAAGAACTGAAGCCATTGCTGATGTCAAATACTGAACCCCTCCAAACATTAACATTCTGCTAAACTGATCTGGCTTGGAATCAACAAATGTTTTATAAAGATTTTCAATTAACTGGAATGCTTCCGCCTCATTCTCGACCTTCCGATCTAAACAATTAATTAACAACTGATTAATTTTACAAACATTCTGAACAAGTCTGGATTTTAGCAACTCTTTATCTAAATACTGGAGCCCGTCGTGATAAAAACATTTTTCAACAGTGGCGCTTATCAGCTTCCCCTGATCAACAGGACAGGAAGTGATAGTTAGTACAGAAGGATCTCCATACTCTGTTCCATTAATTCTTGCACCATCACCTAAATTAATAACATCAAGATTATATGCCTTAATTATTCTTTCCATTTCTAAGCGTGAAACGTTAAAAATATCATTTGTCCAAATTTCGCCACCTTTGGCAGACGCTACTCTAAACGACCCCAGCTGCTCGAACACATGATCGGCCTCATTATCCTGATCTTGAGTCCCTTCATAATAATCACTACTTTTTGAATGATGCGTCTGTAAATCTGGCATACCGAAATCTACTCCGGCTAAATATATCTTCTTAAAGCCAAGCAGAGTACAAAGTGAAACACCGAAATTTGTCACTGTAGGATTACAACCATCAGCCATTGCCAATGTATTATTCTCAAGTTTTTGTAGCGAACTAACCAGATAAATCAACCCCAAATCATTTGGTTTAAGACACTGAAAAGCCTTACCTTTATCAAATAATTCAAAGCAATCAGGATGCACAGTATTCAAGCCAAAAAAATACACACCCTTTCTTATCTCTTCGTCAGTGCTACTTTTTAGCCAGTCATATGTAGCCTGAGGTCTCTCCTGTTCGATATGTATATGAGGCTTAATTCCTAATCTTTTCAACGTTCCAAAACTGGATCCACAAGATATGATTATTGCACGTTCACGATTAGCCTTAATAAAATTAATACTTTCATCAAGAGAAGGTCCATTACCAATTATGATGACTGGAACATCAACCGTATCTTTTCGTTGCAGTAATGAAACACGGGAAACAGGGTAACCTCTATGAGTGTTTTCTATCGTATGTGAAAGCCCAACCCTTTCATCATCATAAAAGCCATAACCATAGGTGACTTTCTTCATTTGACGCTGAAAGTTATTTATAAACTGTTTCATAGCATTATTTTCATAGTGGTAATAAATATAATACTTAGAAAGATTAAAAAATCCGATTTCTATAAATAATTTTTTAAAGCGATCAAAAGCTTCACTTTCTTTTTCTTCAACAACAACTTCAAGTGCACCACTTACTTTCTTAGCAATACAGCTCCAACTAACAAAATAAAGAGAAGCATATAGTGCATCAAAATTATTTTCATAAATAATAAGATTCTTTATCTCTTTTTTATTAAGCAATTTTTCAAGATGTAAACCCGTGCCCATCCCACACATAATAACGAGTTGAATAGTTTTATCATCAGCAGGAAATACTTTGCTTTTTATATCAGGATATAAACCTATTATTCCTTGCATCATCTCATCGTGAACATAATCTCCTCCAATATTTTTACGAGGATCATGAAAAGATGTTCTACAAACATGAGATTTTTTTAAAAAATGATCCACCTGTTTTTCGGCATAGACTTCAGGTGACTCAGGATATACAAAATTGCCACTCGCATTTCGAAGATTTATATCTCCGTTTTGATCAAACGCAAGAGTAATAGATTTTGGTTTATAATTTAAAAAAGCCTTATACAGCGATGGATTTTGCTTACTAAAAAACCTCATATTTTCAGTATACTGAAAATCTGCAGCTTTATTTTTTTCTAACTGATAGGCTTTTTTCTGCAGACTATCCAACTGGTCCATAACATCCTAACCTTTAATTGTTGGAAGCAGTAAATGGTAATCGATCAACCAAACCATCTAATGAACTCGAAGTTGTTCGGAAACTAGCCAGGATATTTTCCATAGCCGTATACTCACTGGTTAATCGCTCACGCAAGAGAGCCATTTTCCGATCAAGCTCAGCCTGATCACTTTTAATATCTTCAAGCTGATTATTAATACTGTCTTCACGATTTTGAATAACCCCGGTGCTAGAAAGAAAGCCATCAATTAGTAAAGACATTTCGCCGGCAAATCCACGGGAGAATGTAAAACTGACATTTCCAGTAACCCCCTCCTGTACCTGTAGGTTTAACCCGTAAGGATTAGTGTCAACCTTAGGTAACAGCACACCGCCTGCGCCGAACGCCTCATCACCGGCAATGGTGCCTGCTACATCAGTACCTTTCGTTACGGCTGAACTTGTTGATAATCCAGTAGCAGCAGTAAAGTTACCTTCAGCAGTTATGAACTTAACTTCTGTATCTGCACCATACTGACGGGACTGAAGCTTAAGCTCACCGCCATCAATCACAACGTCAATAGCCTGACCAGCCTCTTTCAAGGTGCTGTCATTGTTAATCAGCGATTGAAGCCCCGCCCGTAATTCTTCCTGAGAGTTATAGGTACCAGTCAGGATTAACTCCCCTGACTCAGTACCATTCACGTTAACAGTAAATTTATTATTGGCACTGAGATCCGGCGGAAATGTTGTGGTCATTCCACTGCCTTGCACAAATCCCTTACTTGGCGCTGTTGCTATATTTGCCTGATAAGTACCCGCTACAGCTCTTGAACCAAAACTACCCACCTCAACAGATACCGCGCTGTTAGACGTACTTGTTGTCGTTGAAAAAACAGCCGCAACCTGAGCAAAATTGTCGTTAATCGCCCGATCAAAGTCTTCGGTATTTATCTCAAGCGTTCCGTCTAACTTAGTACGTATGCCAACGTTACTGAGCGAGTTAAAACCATCAACTCCAGGGACTGAAGCAGAAATCATACTACGCATACGGGAGAGTAAATTTTTTGCTGTCCCGTCATTTGCTAACTCACCCCGTTTAGTTTCGTTTGTTTCACTGTCTGTAGTAGTACTGGTTAACCCTTTTAGCGTTGTATATAGAGTGTTGTAGCCTTCAATAAAGCTATTGATGGCTGTTTTGGCTGTGTCTTTATCCTCGGTAATAGAAAACGTCAGTTTATCTCCGGGACTAGCTTTATTCAGTGTCAGTGACAGACCCTGAATGACGTCGTCTATATCATTACTTGGTCGCTTAACATTCAGACCATTTATATTAATTGAAGCGTCTTTAGCCTGCTGTGTTTCGGTAACATTACTATGATTGCTCTCATTAAAATTCAGAAAATCCAGACTCGCATCACTGCCTGAGATCCGTAACGCATTTTCTTCACCGGAAGGAGCTGAAATCAGCAACTGATAGGAACCATCAACCAACAATACAGAGGCTTCCACATCGGAACTGTCCGCATTAATTTTATCGGCAATCTCCTGAATGGAATCAGTAGCGGTTACTTCAATCTCAATAGCCTTTAACGCTTCGTTTTCCGCAAAACTGGAGGGATTACCTGAGGCATAGGTCCACTCACCCTGTGCAATAGTAAGCGTACCACTGACACCTGCAGCCGCATCCTTATCAGCAAAAGTCTGATTACCAACTAAAGACTGCCCCTGAGCAACTTCCAACACCTCTAACTGGTAAGTCCCCAACTGAGCATTAGCATCCAAACTGTTTGCCGTTACGATATCTGTCGTCGGCAACGATACCGAACGGGCGTTGAAAGTGTCCGGGTTTGAAAGTGGCGTCATCAGATTCTGAAATTCTGACAAACTGCTTTTCAGCGTACCATACGCAGAAATCTGGGCATCTAAAGTGGTTTTTTTACTATCCAGACGGGACTGTTGAGGTGCTTTCTGAGCATCGACCAGGCTATTTACCAAGCTGGTTGTATCGATTCCTGAACCGGCTCCCAGCGTGTTAACAATATTTGTAGCCATAGTAAATCCCTCTGATTCAGACGCATAGCTTAGTTGTGACGGAATGGCCTGATATTCTACAGCAAAACAACACTAACAGAGCCATTCTATAGATTGATTAATATCAGGCCTTATCGTTAAAGATCAGCCCCATGGCTGCCTCAAGGTGTTTAGCTAGTTCAACGGCTTCTTCAGAAGGATACTGCCTGATCACTTCCTGGGTTTCACTGTCCAGTACTTTGATAATGGTATCGTTACTTTCTTCATCAACAGAAAACGCCAGGTTCCGCTGCTTAGTGTTCATGAATTCGTTAAGACGGTCTGCTAGCGCAGACGCTTCTTCGTTGGTTAGTTTTTGCTGTGGCGCTTCCTGCGCGACAGCTTCAGCAGGCTGCTGAACAACTGAATCAGTTACCGGTTGCTGTGTTTGGGTTTGTTGTGTTTGCTGCAGTGGCTGTCCAGCTGCACTTGCAGCATTACCAGCATTAATTGATTCCACTGACATAATCTCACCTCCAAAAACAAAAACCCCCCGATGGCACGAGGGGTTTTATCGGTTAACGTAGAGCGTTACCTATTACTGTAGTAAAGACAGTACCTGCTGTGGCGCAGCGTTCGCCTGTGCCAGCATTGCAGAACCTGCCTGCTGCAGTACCTGCGCACGACTCAGGTTTGCAGATTCAGCTGCGAAGTCTGCATCTTCGATACGTGACCGCGCAGCGGATACGTTTTCAGATACGTTTGACAGGTTATTAACTGTGAAATCCAGTCGGTTATTTACCGCACCCAGATCACCACGTGTTGAGTTAATCTGCTCCAGAGCCTTATCAATTACACCAATAGCCTTCTGAGCACCATCAACAGTCGAAATATCAAGAGATGCAACGCTACCAGCTCCTTCAAGTGCATTACGTTCCTGAAGCGCAGTCAGAGCCAGAACGTTCGCAGTGTTTGCTGTTTCTGCATATTCAATTGAAATTTCTTCCTGAGCTGAAGATCGCAGGGCGATACCTGTTGATGTAGTATATGCAACTACACCTGTCTGATCAGAAGCTTCGTTAATAGCTTTAACTGTATTCGCCTGAGTTTCCGCAATACCTGTACCACCAGTAATTGCACCAATTTCAACACCGTTAATTTCGATATCGCCAGCATTGATTGTTGTGCCGCTCAAGTCAGCAGTACCGGTCAAAGAACCAGACAACAGGTTACCGTTATCATCGTGTAAATCCACACCCAATGCTAATGCCGCTGCAGCCGCACCTGAGTTAGAAGCCTCAATTTTCACACCGCGCTGATCTGTACTGGTATCTTCAAACACCAGGGAGAAGTTAGCTGTTTCACCTGCAGTTACAACACCAGCTGCATCATCGCCCTGAGTAGTATCACCGTTCACTGCGATAGAATTAATATCATCACCAACAATCTGCAGTTTGCCTTCATCATTAATAGATGCTTGCAAATCACCACCTGCTGCGTTGATCTTATCAACAACTTCATTAAGGCTGCTTGTATCTGTAATTTCCAGAGTTTGTGAAGTGTTGCCGAAGTTATCAGTTACAGTAATAGTTAGCTTATCTGTACCTCCAAGAAGTACCCCGTCACCAACACCAGAAGCAGTCCATTCAACAGTGGTCGATGCCTTCGCACCAAAGCCATCAAGATCAGCATTCATTATGCTAAGCGCCTCATCAACTGAGGCTGCACCAGAAAGAGAACTGATTGTCTGATCATTGATAGAAAACACAGCATTAGCGTTACCTGCACCAGTACCAGAGCCAATTAACTGCAAATCTGCCAGACCGTTTGCTACAGCTTCACCGGTAATGTCACCTGAAGAACCACCCAGAGCTTTAGCGTTAGTTGCTCCGATTTCAAGCGCAATTGTTTCATTAGCGTCTGCACCTACCTGCAAGCTTACTTCGCCCAGGCTGCCATCCAGAATCTGAAGTCCGTTGAACTTGGTGGTCTCAGAAATACGGTCAATTTCAGAGATCAACTGCTGAACTTCTGCGTTCAGAGTTGAACGGTTGCCGGAATCGTACGTGCCGTTCGCAGACTGGATTGACAGTTCACGCATCCGCTGCAGAATGTTAGTCGTTTCATCCAGCGCACCTTCAGCCGTCTGAATCATTGACACACCGTCGTTAGCGTTACGAACCGCCTGGTTCAGACCGTTGATCTGAGACGTCATACGGTTAGAGATCGCCAGACCCGCAGCATCATCTGCTGCTGAGTTGATACGCTTACCACTGGATAAACGCTCACGCGCCTCGTTTTGCTCCATTTGCGCACTATTCAGGTTACGCTGAGCATTCAGTGACTGAATATTGGAATTAATTACTAATGCCATGAGACCTTCTCCTCATATCAACCAAGTCTGACTGGTTGTTTATTTGTCCAGTTTGAATCCCATTCATCCGTGTAAATTTATGAATACGATTCCAGTATGCTTTAAGTTATCGACCACCGGTCGCATTACTTGAAATTTTTTTTAACTTATTTTTTCAGTGGCTTTTTTTACACGTTAAATATGCTGTTAAAGCCTTAATATTACTGACTATAAGCTCGCTTCAGGTGTACTATATCGGTCGTTATCCGACAGACTTTAATGACTTCTGCATTATTTTTCTGAATAAAAATACGGGGGCATAAAATGATCAGCACACTCCAACACATCCTGCAGTTGTCAGAACAGATTTTGCAGGCCGCTGAAGCACAAGACTGGCAAAAAGTAGAAACCCTGCAACAGGAAAGAGAACAGGCCAGCAAGCAGGCAGTATCCGGCGACATTCCTCAGGATAAAGACACATCTTTACAGGCTGACGCGTTAATTACGCAAATTAAACAGCTGGATGAAAAATCACTGATGCTGATTGAAGGAAACAAACAGAAAGTGGGTCAGGAAAAGCTGCGCTCCAACAAACGGAACAAAATGGCTCAGGCTTATATCAACCAACCCAAATTCTGAAGCCACATGCAGAACGACGAAGCAGGCAGAAGATCGCTCTTCTGCCTGCTTCATTATCAGTACAAAACACTATTAGTTTAAATAGTTAAACAGCGATAACGAACTCACCCGCCCAAAGGTTGCCTGAGCAGCCTGCAAGGTAGTTTGCTCCAGCGTAAACTCACTGATAACCCTGGACAGATCAGCATCCTCAATGGTTGATATAGCGCTTTCGGTAAACAGCTTAAAATCCTGATTGGATGAAGTGACGTTTTCCAACGTACTTAAACGCGACCCCACAACTGTTTGGAATTCTGTTGTGTTCTCAGCCGACATTTTAAACTGCTCCAGCGCCCGGGCTACCGCTTCATCCCGCTCTGTACGCATCTGATCATTTTCAATCGGCTTTTCGAGCACGTCTGCAAGTGCGGAAGCAGCATCCAGTACATTCATTTTCTCAGGGGTCACTGAGATTTTGATTTCGTTCGCGCTAGCAATATCGGCCGGCTCATGAAGCTCCATGCTCAGACCATGAATATTAATCTGAGCCGGAGTCACTGCGAGATCACCGACTGGAATATTCTCTATGTTATTGCCGCCGCTGTCTTTAAGCGGTTGACCGGAGCTATCAAATACAGAGTATTCAAAGTTATCCGGTGTGGGCTCAGTCACTCTGATCGTTAATTCACCTAACCCTTTAGTTGCTTCTTTAAAGGAATTCTCAGCCGCCACAGTTGCGAATTCCGAGTTACGAACAAAAGGCTCAACCGGCGGTGACTGCTGCGCCGCATTGAAAACAGCCTGCCCAGTCATTTCAATTTGCAACGGCCCCTCAATTGATTCAAACAGAGCCTCTCCGGAATCATTGGAAGGTACAAACAGATCAGAGCCCACCTGAATCAGCCTTTGGCCATCATCGCCAACGTATTCATAGCTACCATCCCCCTGCTTCACATAAGGAGCTTCGCCACCTTTATTACCCGCGAATAAATATTCACCCTGAGCATCCTGGGTGTTCATCAGACCAGCAACGTATTCAACCAACTGATCCAGCTCCTGAGCAATTGTCGCCCGGTCAGCATCATTAATGGTGTCACTACCGGCACTGATGGTCAGTTCCCGCATACGGTCTGTGGCAATATTAATAGAGTCCAGAATCGAGTCTTCCTGCTCCAGACGACGCTTCGTTACATTAATATTGTCATCGTATTTATTGTACTGAGAAAGCTCCCGCTCAAGTTTCACCAGTTGAGCAGCCCCAACAGGATCGTCCGACGGATTGCGCAGCCGCTTACCGGTGGATATCTGCTCCTGCAAATCCGCGATGTTCGACTGGGAACGCTGCATGTTATCGATTGAACTCAAAAACTGTTGCTGTGTTGAAATTCTCATGACCTGGTTACCTTTTACTCAAACAGCCGAAAGTAATGTCTGCGACTGCGCGTTATACCGCCTGAAGCAGACTGTCAAAAATAGACTGTGACACCCGGATTAGCTGAGCAGTTGCCTGATACGCCTGCTGGAACTGCACCAGTTTAGCCGCTTCTTCATCCAGGTTTACACCACTCACACTCGCCTTGGTATTCGCGGTTGTATCCATCACCGCTTTACTGGCATCCGTTGTGATTTTGGCTGTTGCTGTTGTCGTTCCGACCCGTTCAACCAGGCTGCCATACAGATCCTGATAATCAGAACCGCCAACCACTTTGGTATTTTGCAGGTTAGAAATTTTTAACGCGTTACGGTTATCTGAGATACCGTCTTTATTGAACTCAAAACTGAAACGGTCACCAGACGATGGCTGATTCGCGATCGTAATGTCGTAACCGTTCAGGATGATCACCTCTCCCGATGTGAACGCCTGATTGACCAGCGGGCCGTTACCCACATCCAGAGGAACCGGATTAGTCGGCTCAGTCATGTCATACACGGTATAACGGATGGGGTCGGCATTATCGAATACGATCTCAACCGGTGGTTTAAGCTCACCGTCTACCGCAAAGGCAGATGAGCTGGTATCCGTAATATCAACGGTTGCGACACCGGTTCCCTGGTTACTGTCTGCCGGTGATACACGAACAGGAGACGCCAATGCCAGTTGATCACCGTCCTGAATAACCCTTTTCAGGTCTTCCGCACCGGTACGTACCGCATTGATCGAGTACCGATCACCTTCAACAAAGGTTCCGTCAGCTTTCAGGGTTACTTTGATGCCGTCCACCTGAAAAGATAACGTGCCATTATTCGGATCCAGGTAATATTCACCTTCGCTAACATCCGCAACCCCCTGAGCCACATTGCCCACGGTAGACGCCACATTGTTTGTCGTATCGATCATGTTAACGCTGGCGCCGCCAAGCAGTGTACTGCCGGCACCCGCCGAAGAAGCAATGCTCAGCGTCTCAACAGTTTTATCAACCGTCGCCGTCGAATCATCCAGATACCCTGAAGCAACCGCCTTAACCTGAGCCGCATTGTTTGCGGTTAAAGTTGTACCGGCCCCCTGAGTTGTGTCATTGGTATACTGTTTAACAGTCATAACATCAGCATCAGCATTATCGGTAAACTCAACGCTGATATTGCCACCGGTGGAGTCGGTAATCTTTACGTCTGAACCGTCCATTTCGATGCTGATATTCGACATATCATGCCCGGCACTTTCCAGCCCTGCCAGCGCCACATCCAACGCTGCTTTACTGTTTACCGCACCGGTGCCGCCAGTCGGCAAGGTAATCGTCATGGTGCGGGCTATACCGTCGTTATCCAGTACCTCAACCGTATACTCAGCACCGTTTGCACCGGCCTCAGTGATATCGGTAATCCCTACCGCCGTCGTTGCACTTACGCCTGATACACCGGCCGTGCCATTCAGAGCATCTGCTACTCCTTTGGCAGAATCAACGCCGGGAACCGCAGTCGCCACACCATTCAGCGTGACTGTTAATGTTTCCGCAGGCGCGGTAACCGCACTGTTGCCCGCAGTAATGCCAGCAACGGTACCAATGGCGTTAGCTTCGACAGTCCGGTCATCCGTCGACGGGGTTAGCTGATCAATGTCGATTACTTTGCCATCTTCCTCACGGACCAGTCTTATCTGCCCTTCACCGCCATAGGTTAGTTCATAACCGGATGCCTGCAGCAAGCTCACATCTTCAATAGAGACTGTTGATGAAGCCAGTGCTGAGCGGTTAGCGACATGGGATTCCAGGCGGTTCGCCTGGGCAGATGAAGAATTCACATCGCTGAAAATATCGCCGCCATAGTTATTATTGGCATCGATACCTGAACGGTGTTGCTCGTTCATTGTTTCAGCCAGGGCAATGGCCATCCTGCCCAGTTCGTCACGAGCATCATTCAGTGACTCATCCCGGTAATCCAATACACCGCCCAATTTTCCGCCACTAAGCTGATCGGTCACTTCCGTCGTGTTACCGGCAATCACAAGCTTCACTGACCGCTCCGTCGGCACCGCATCACCGGGTGTGCTGATCAGTTGATTGGCGGTAGCGCCGACAACCAGTGGCTGACCATTGGCCAGGAATACGCTGTAATTCTTATTACCTTCTTCCAGCACATTGATAGAAACCAGCTCAGAGAGTTCGTTGACGACCTGGTCACGCTGATCTTCAAGTTCATTAGTCGGCTTATTTGCGGCAACAGCAATATTAATCTTGTCGTTGAGATCGGCAATATTTTCACTCAGCGTCGATATCTGGCTGGTGTAATCGTCGATCATGGTATTCACGTTGGCTTCCTGAATACGCAGATTGGCATCCAGATTATTAAACCGCTGTACCAACGCCTCTGTTTCCGCGATAAACAATTCACGGTTAGGATCTGAAACCGGATCATCCACAACGTTTTGCAAAGAGCTGAAATATTTATCCATGGCATCTGAAACACTGGTGGTTTGCTGTGCCAGCAGATCGTCCAGCTGAGCTGTCAGGGTCGAGAATGTTGAAGACTGATTATAACTGGACAGGTCACTCCACAACTGCCGGGTCAGCAAGTCATCAGCCAGACGGTCAATACTGCTTACTTCGACGCCGCCAAGAGCTGGCAAGCTGTCAAAGTTAACGCGCTGACGGGTATAGCCGTCCGTATTAACGTTGCTGATATTTTGCCCGGTGGTTGCCAGAGCATTCTGATTGGCAATTAATCCTTGTTTACCAATGTTTAATAAATTCATCTAAAACTCCTCGCCAGGGAAAAAGCGCTACCGCTCCGGCTGCGCATCTGACTCAAACCGGGTTATCGGCCAATCGTTAACTTTCTTTGCTATTTATGCCGCTATTGGCAGATAAACTGCCCGTATTATCTGCCTGGCTGATTAACTCACCGCTGTATATACGGCTGATCTTATTCGAGTATTCCGGATCAGTGGCATATCCCGCCTGCTGCAAGGCATCAACATACGCAAAAGGATTTGCCGCCTGCTGCAATGCATTCTGGTAACGGGGACTGTTCTTCAGAAAAGACACGTAGTCATTAAAACTTTCTTCATAGGAACCGTAGGAACGAAAAGCAGCCTGCTCACGCTGAGCCACACCGTCACGGTACTCCAGGGTGCTGACCTGAACCTGTTCACCCTGCCAGCGAGAATCGGCCTTAATGTTGAAAAGGTTGAAACTGCTCTCACCGCCCTGCTGAATAACATGTTTGCCCCAACCGGTTTCCAGTGCCGCCTGAGCTAACAGCACTTTTGGATCAACGCCCAGTTCACCGGCAACTTTTTCAGCAATAGGCATCAGCGACCCGACAAATTCTTCCGGCGTTTCAAAACGCCCCGGAAGCTGTTCATTAACCGCCGCCACCTTCTCTGTTGTTCTCACAGGCTGGACCGACTCTGCTTTTTCAGGTGCAGACCGCTGCTGGGCCTGACCTAAAATTGCCGAAGCGGCAGCGCTGGCTGTACTGTCAAACGCCCGGCTTAACAGTTGTTCCGATTCGGAAAGGTTATTTTTCTCTTCAGCCTGATCAGACTCAGCATCCAGCTGAACGCCATAACCTGCACTCAGCTGTTTAACAATAATGTCAGCCAGACCGATACCGCCGGATTCAGACAGGTCCTTGGTGAGCTGAGTATCCGCCATATCCTGATAAAACTTTACTTTTGAAGAGTTAAGCGGGTTATCTGAACTGAAAACATCATTTGCCTGCCGCATACTTTTCATCATCATATTCATGAAAAGTTGCTCAAACTGCTCAGCAACCGCCTGCAGAGCCGCAGGATCTTTGTCCTTGGCCTGCTGACGCAGCTTGTTCATTTCATTGAATTCGGTATACAGCTGTGCGTTCTGGCTGGCATTCGTTTTCATATTAAATCACCACCAGCTCTGCTTTTAACGCACCTGCCTGACGCAGTGCTTCCAGTATTGCCATCAGGTCGCCGGGAGCAGCTCCTACCTGGTTCACAGACTCAACAATGTCCTGCAACGACGCACCCGGCGCGAACTCGAACATATGTCCGCTGCCTTCATCCACTTCAATACCGGTACGGGGGGTAATAACTGTCTCACCCTGAGAGAGCGGATCAGGCTGATTCACATCAATATTTTCATTAATCGCAACGGTCATACCGCCATGAGTAATTGCTACCGGAGACACCCGTACATTCTGGCCAATAATGATCGTGCCGGTCCGTGAGTTAATAATCACTTTCGCCACTTCCTGAGCAGGCTGAACTTCAAGATTTTCCAGTACAGAAAGGAAAGATACCCGCTGCGAAGGGTCCCGCGGAGCACGTACCCGGATAGAGGTCGCATCAACGGCCTTCGCCATATTCGGCCCTAACAGGCTGTTAATGGTTTCAGATACCCGGCGTACCGTGGTGAAATCAGGATGATTCAGATTCAGCACCAGACTATCCCCCTGTGCAAAAGCATTGGGTACCGTCCGCTCCACCGTTGCACCGCCCGGAATCCGGCCAACACTCGGTACGTTCAGTGACAGACGTGAACCGTCGGCACCTTCCACACCAAAGCCCGATACGACCAGGTTACCCTGAGCAACCGCATAAATCTGACCGTCCGCACCTTTCAGTGGCGACATAATCAGGCTGCCGCCACGTAAACTCTTAGCATCACCCAACGCGGAAACAGTGACATCAATCACCTGACCCGGCTTGGCGAACGGTGGCAAATCCGTATGGATCGCAACCGCAGCAATGTTCTTGGAGGACGGGTCAATATTTGGCGGAATCGCCACACCGAAGTTATTCAGCATATTTCTGAAGGTAGCTGAGGTAAAACTTGTTTTATCCCCGGTGCCGTCAAGACCAACCACCAGACCATAACCCACCAACTGGTTACTGCGGACCCCGGCCACTGTTGAAATATCCTTTAAACGTTCAGCAACTGCAGCAGTACTCAGCAGAAACGAAGCAGCGACCAGTACAAGTGACTTAAGCATCTGTCTTCTCCTGATTAAAATGGCCACAACTGACCAATAAAGAACTGTGATAACCAGCCCATGGTATTTGAGTCATGCACTGCACCGGTTCCACTGTAAGAAATCCGGGCATCAGCAATCTGAGTCGAGTTAACGGTATTGTCCGCACTGATATCTTGTGGACGAATCATGCCGCTGACACGAATATATTCATCACCCTGATTTAAGGTCAGCCATTTCTCACCTTTGACAATCAGTACACCGTTGGCCAGCACTTCATGAATGGTGACCGAGATATTACCGGTAAGGCTGTTACTCATATTCACTTTACCTTCACCGTCAAAATCTGTCGTTGAGTTACCGAAGTTGGCAGATAACGGCTTACCATCAATTGTCAGTGCTTCACCTAAAATCGTCGGCTGAGCAATGGTCTGGTTATTACTCTTATCGATCTCTGTTTTACTGTTCTTCTGCGAAGAAGTACTTTCCTGCAGAACAACCGTAATGATGTCGCCAACACGGTGCGCACGGCCATCACCATAGAGGTTAATGTTGGTTGCACTGCTGAAAATTGAACCGTTCACCGACTTAGGCGCCTGCAGCGACTGTGGCCGGATCGGCGCGAAGTGCGGGTTATCCGGCTTCGGCGGTGTATTAACACATCCGGTCAGCAACAGAACAAAACCAACAAGAGTAAGAACCTTATTCATAATATTCACCCAAATACGCTTACAGCTGCTGAGTCACGAAGGACAGCATCTCATCTGCCGTTGAAATTACTTTGGAATTCACTTCATATGCCCGTTGAGTGGTAATCAGATTCACCAACTCTTCCACCGCATTCACGTTGGAACCTTCTAAAGAGCCCTGCAAAAGTGCCCCCGTGCCGCCTTCACCCGGGTTATTCAGAATAGGCGCCCCACTGGCATTGGTTTCCAGAAACATGTTCTGACCAATGGCTTCCAGGCCCGCTGGGTTCACGAAGTCAGCCAGCTGAATCTGACCTATATTCTGTGCAGCGGTATTACCTGCAGTAACTACTGATACCTGGCCATCCTGGCCGATCGTCAGTGTCTGCACTTCCGCCGGCAAGGTTATCCCGGGCTGCAATACAAAGCCTTCTGCCGTAACCAGTTCATTATCAGAATTAATCTGCCACTGACCGTGGCGGGTATAACCGGTTTCTCCGGTAGGCAGCGTGACCGGGAAAAATCCTCGACGGCCATTAATTGCCACATCAAACGCATCGCCGGTGTTCTCAATAGAGCCTTCCTGAAAAAGCTTTTGAGTACCAACGATCCGCACCCCGGTTCCCAACTGCAAACCGGAAGGCAGCTGTGAACCTTCCGCCGACTCAGCTCCGGGCTGACGCTGGGTCTGGTACATCAGATCTTCGAATACAGCCCTGTCACGCTTGAAACCAACAGTACTCACGTTTGCCAGGTTGTTGGAAATAACCCGCAATGATGTATCCTGCGCCGACAAACCTGTTTTCGCTACAAATAACGCACTGTTCATTCTTTTACCTCTCTAAACAGCTCTTCAACGGCTGTTTTTTATTCTTAGTCAGAAAGCTTTATTCGCTCACCGAATACTTACTGATTAAATATTATCCCTGCAGCTGCAAGATACGTGCCGCTGCTGATGAATTTTCTTCTGCCGTCTTCATCATTTTCACCTGCATCTCATACTGTCTGGACAGAGAGATAATCGACGTCAGTTCAGAAACAGAATTTACATTGCTGGTTTCCAGAAAACCGGAAACAACTTTGACATCATTTGCCGGCGGCAAAGGCACAGGATTGCCGGTACGCATGAACGAGTCCTGCCCTTTGAACAATGTACCGGGCTCCGGGTTAACCAGCTTGATACGGTCAACGACCGCTAATGCTTCCGGCCCTTCACCCAAAGGCTGAACGGTAATGGTGCCGTCACCGCCAATATCCAGTTTTTCAAATGCCGGCAAGGCAATAGGAATACCACCATTGCCCATAACCGGAACGCCACCGGCGGTTACCAGCTGATTTTGTTCATTAATCGTAAATTCGCCAGACCGGGTATAAACCTCTTCACCGTTGGCATTGATCACTGCAAACCAGCCATCGCCTTCAATTGCGACATCCAGCTCCCGCCCGGTAGGCGTCAGCACCCCTGAAGTAACATCCGTGGCAGGCCGCTCGCTCATGGCATACACCCGGGACGGCAAACCTTCCCCATACACAGGCATCGCCCGTGCCTGAGCTAAATCAGTTTTAAAGCCGGTCGTATTTACGTTAGCAAGGTTATTTGAGTGCGCATGCTGTGAGCGCATATTTTCCCGCGCGCCACTCATGGCAAGATACAGCACTTTATCCATTACTCTTCTCTCTACGTATCAGCTCAAGCGGAAATGCATTGCCGCTTTTTCAATATATAGAAGAAAGCAATTAGTGTGCCAAGAAATAAAACAGGAATACCCGGCAGGTTAAAAACCGGCCGGGTATGGAAAAGAAAACAGAAAAGTTAAATCTGAAGTATCGCCTGCGTCACCGTATTCAGGGTTTCAAGCGTCTTCGAGTTCGCCTGGAAGTTTCGCTGCGCTTCAATCAGCCTTACCAGCTCACTGGAAAGGTCAACGTTCGACTGTTCAAGTGCTGCAGATCGCAAGCTACCGTTCAAACCGGTTCCCGGCGGGTTCAGAATCGCATCGCCTGAGGTCAGTGTCGCAATCCATTCGGTATCGCCCGCAGGCTGCAAGCCCGACTGGTTTTCAAAGGTAGCAAAAGCAACCACACCCAGGTTTTGCGTCTGGCCGTTTGAGAAGCTGGCAACCATTTCACCGGTTTCAGCAAAGGTAACACCGATCAGGTCACCCTTGGTATAACCATCCTGCGTTGCGGCCTTAACAATAGAGGCGGATGCAAACTGGGTGGTATTGGTAATATCCAGCTCAATAACCGTTGTCGGGTCAGCAGGGTCTGCACCGGTAATCGAAATATTCGGTGCGGTTCCGCCAAGCGGCACGTTCGTGCCGTTCACTGAACTCAGCAAACCGTTAGTCGGATTAAACGTCACCAGAATCGGGCCCGGCTCTGAAGCACCACCCGGCTCACCCGGATCAGGCGCCTTACCCAGATCCAGCGTCTCAGTACCGTTCAGGTATGCATACATCCGGTAAACACCTTCATAGGAGTTATCACCGGAATCAATGGTAGAAATCGCCATAACAGGCTGAGTGCCAGGCGTTGTAGTGGAACCGTCGCCAAAGTCAACTTCCAGAATATCATTTGGCACATTACCCGACTCAGGCTTATAGGTAATAACCAGTTGGCCTGAAGAATTAAACTGCACCGATGCCACATCAGGATTCGCATCCAGAATTGCCGCCTGATTAGCAGCAATTTTAGAAGAAACCGTTTCCTGCGTATCTGCTGTATCAAGCTGAATTGTCACCCCACCAATGGAAATTGATGGCGAACCATCCAGAGTACCACTGGCAAAAGCAGCACTGTTAAATGCATAGGTATGGGTTTCACTTGCCGATAAGGTAGTCGAGGTAATAGCAACATCTGATAATAAGTTACCCGCACCATCACGCACCTGAATATCATCCACATCCGTCGCAGACGCCTTAAAACGGACATCCAGTGACGTACCGTCCGCCGCAACCTGAACAGAACGAATTCGACTGTCTGCATTCAGTAATGACTGAACCTCATCACCAAACTGACGTAAAGTTGTTGCGCCAGTCGCAGTACCGCCGGTCAAAGTACCAAAGCCGACTGCTGGCGCTGATTCTGAGTCATCAAACTGAAAAAACAATTTGGAAGAATCTGTCGGGTCTTCAGCAATGTTTATCAGAACCGGTTCATTCGATGCACGGTTAGCATTATAGTGATCAATAATTGCCTGCTTTTGAGCTTCAATTTTATCACCCAGATCAGCAGGTGAAGTCGAAGCAACAATCGTGGCAGCCGGTACGGTAACCGTACCAATAACCATACTTACACCGGTAATACCCGCTGCAGCACCTGAAATATCAAACTCCTGCACCTGCCCCGGCAAACGGTAATCACCATCCACCAACATACCGTCCGGATCAAGACCAATACCTGCTCGCAGTACATCTTTATCAACTGTCTGACCGCTGATCACAACCGTACCACCAGAAACATTCGGAGGCGTAGCTCCACTGAAATTCAGCGTCTGCACTTCACGGATTGGTGGTTGCTCTACCATGTTGAACTTGATGGTATGCTCGTTACCCAGGCTATCGAAGCTACGGATAGTGGTACTGTAGGTAAAAGTCGCCGGGTTATCGCGATCATACGGCTGCACTAACGCACTAGCATCTGCCCGGTCATCAATATTGAAAGACAGGTTAACCTCTTCAGTTGCCTTAGGCGGGCTTTCCTTCTGCGTTACCGCCAGATCACCGATCGGCAAACGGTTGCCGTCACTGTCCAGACCATAGCCCTGCAAACGCTTACCGGACTTGGATACGATAAAACCGTCTTTATCCAGCTCAAACGCACCGGCACGGGTGTAAGTCACACCACCCTGGCCATCATCCAGCTGGAAAAAACCTGAACCGTTGATCGCCAGATCCAGGTTGTTGTTGGTAAATTCAATGGTACCGGCCTGAAAATCCTGTGCGATGTCAGAAACGATTACACCGGAACCGGCCACGTTACTGGAACCCGCACCCACTACAGCTGTGGCATAAATGTCGCCAAACTCCGTCCGTGAAGATTTAAAACCGATTGTACTGGAGTTCGCAATGTTGTTACCCGTGACATCCAGATCGGTTGTTGCCGCTTTTAAACCTGTAACCGCAGTATTAAAACCCGCCATGATACTCTCCTGCCTTACCCAATCTGTTTGATATCACTGAACGCAATAGAACCTGCGTCAGTATTCAGTTTCATGCCAACACCGTTCTGACCCAGTGTGACGCTGTTGACGTTGTAAGCCAGGTAACTGTTCACTGCCTTATAACCATCTGCGGTCGCGGCCTCAGCCACAACCCGGTAATCGCCGGAAGCCGCATCATCGCCCGCATTCCATGCAAAATTCAGATCCCCTGCGTTTTTAGCCCCCAGATCAAGGGTCTCTATTTCAACGCCGTTAGGATCATAAATTTTGACCCGCAGGTTCGTCGTTGAAATCGGCAACTCAACAATGCCTTTAACATCTTTATTATCCGCAGTAATCGTTGCCACATCGGTCTTGGCATACACATTCTGCCCAACCATTGATGAAGCCTGTAACGCCGACTGACTGGACAGCAGCGAATTGGAAAGGTTATTCATCGTAATGTTTAGGTTGTTGATACTCTCAACCTGACTCATGCTGGAAATCTGCTGCATGAAGTCATTTGTCTCTGCCGGGCTAGTCGGATCCTGATTCTGCAGCTGAGCAATCATCAGCTGCATAAACATATCGCTGTCGCTGGATGTCTGAGACGTCTGCGTCGATTGCGCCTTGTTAGCCTCATTAATCTGATCAAAGACATTGGTTGTCTGATTCGTATTAATAGTCGACATAATTAATTACCTCTGAACTCTCACGCAAATCCGACGTTATCAGCCCTGACCAAGGGTCAGCACCCGCTGCGTCATCTGCTTCGCGGTATTCATGATTTCAGCATTAATCTGAAACGAACGGGACGCAGAAATCATATCTGCCATCTCTTCAACCACATTTACATTGGGATAAAAAACATATCCCTCTTCATTTGCCATCGGGTGATTAGGGTTGTATTCCTGGCGTAACGGCGCGTCACTTTCAACAATTCCGGCAACCTCAACCCCCTGGCCCGCCTGGGTACCCAAAGGCACACCTGGCTGCAATTCATCCTGACGACCCAGCTCAAAAACAGCCTTACGGGCCCGGTAAGTTTCACCATAGCTGCTGCTGACGCTGTCAGCATTTGCCATGTTAGAGGCCGTCGTATTTAACCGGACACTCTGGGCGCTCATGGCTGAACCGGCAATATCAAAAATATTAGACAATGACATAATTATTCACCCTTAATCGCGCCTTTCAGGCCCTTAAATTTTCTGTCCAGAAACTGAAACGATGCCTGATAGTCCAAAGCATTTTCTGTATAGCGGGCCATTTCAGTCTGAACATCGACTGTATTGCCATCAATGCTTGGCTGACTTGGGATCCGGTACATCATTTCAGCGGCAAAATCCGGATTTACCAGACCTTCACTGTGGCCACTTTTAGTTTGAGCCAGTTCAAGCTGTCCTGCCTGCATCTGCGACTCTTTGCCCTGCAAAATTGCTCTGAAATCCATATCCCGGGCTTTAAAATTTGGGGTGTCTGCATTTGCAATGTTATTTGCCAGCACTTCTGCACGCTTGCTACGTACGTAGACCGCTTGCTCATGTATACCCAGCGCTGATTCAAAACTGATTGCCATACCGACACTCCTATAATTAACTGACCAGTTAAATGCAAACAGAATGCCAACTACTAAAAATCATTTAAAATCAGCAAGATAAGAAAAAAATAAAACTATAAGCGGCAATCAAATGCCCCTTAAAAAACGAACCGGCAATCCACCGGCAACGGGGCGGCAAAGCGGCATCTCCCATTACTCTGCATTGCCGCGATGTACCTTCCAGGCATAAAAAAACCCCGGACAGCAAACTGTCCGGGGTTCTTGAATCACTCAAATAGCTTTAAATAGCCTTATAAATAATACCTGGTCTGCAGTGAATCATTTCATAGCAGTCACTCAGGCCAGATAAAGACTCTGATGCCCCCAAAAAGAGATAACCTCCCTTCTTAAGCGACTTATGCATCTTACGCAGAATTTCCAGTTTCAACTCAGTGGAGAAATAAATGAGCACGTTACGGCAGAAAATAATATCAAACTGCCCCATCGTGCTATACGAGCCCAACAAATTCAGTTCACGGAAGTTAATTCTGCGTTTGAGCTCTGGCTTTATGGTCCAGATATCATCGCCTTTAGGAGAAAAGAAACGGTTCAGGCGCTCCTGAGACAAGCCTCTTCCTAAAGCCAGACGCTCATAGTCACCGGTCTTAGCCTGCTGTAATACCCGTGTACAGATATCAGTAGCAACGATTTCCTCACCACCAAAACTGCCCTTACCTGACTGCTTGAACTCTTCAATCGACATACTGATCGAATAAGGCTCTTGCCCCGTTGAGCAGGCTGCTGACCAAATCCGCAAACGCTGGCGACTACCAGCTGCGGCCAACTCAGGCAAAACCTGATTATTCAGGATTGTATAGGGATGAATATCACGGAACCATAAAGTCTCGTTGGTCGTC
This sequence comes from Aliamphritea spongicola, assembly GCF_017051665.1. Lineage (NCBI taxonomy): Bacteria > Pseudomonadati > Pseudomonadota > Gammaproteobacteria > Oceanospirillales > Oceanospirillaceae > Aliamphritea > Aliamphritea spongicola. The sequence continues at coordinate 6,135 of NZ_JAFIDL010000005.1, read as the reverse complement.
ATTGCGTTGATAACCTGCTCATTAAGAGCCCGACTACCCGGCCGCTTCAGTTGCTCTACAAGGGTCGCGAGACTGGGAATCTCACGCTCTTTCATCAGGCGCCCCAAGCGGCTTTCAACGAGATACAACTTATGTCTGGCTAACAAAATGCCGCAGGCATTTTCCAGATAATCACAAAACAGGGTAAATTCCTGATCGGTAATCTTTAACTTAGAAGTGTCCAGAACCTTTACTCCACCACCTGTCAAAGACCGGATTCAACAGCCTTCATACGCTCTACTACTGCAGTTGCCAACTCGTCGGCATCAAACTTACCAATAAACGCATCAGCACCAACCTTTTTAATCATTGAAAGGTTAAAGCGTCCACTCAGTGAACTGTGCAACACAACGTGCAGCTTACGCAAGCTTTCATTGTCACGGATACGGTTTACCAGGGTATAACCATCCATTTCCGGCATCTCAATATCAGAAACAACCATCAGGAAGAGTGACGGTACATCAACTCCCTTATCAACCAGCTGTTCCAGCAATGTCAGAGCGGCCTTACCGTTCTTAGCCGTGGTAACTTTAATACTCATGCCTTCAAACACCTGCTGAACCTGCTTCAGCGCGATATTTGAGTCATCAACAACCATCACGTGATATTCCTTCGCGTGATTTTTAACTTCTTCTGTGGCGATATCTTCACTGACCGCAGTATTACTCGGAATCAGATCCGCAAGAATTTGCTCAACATCCAGGATTTCGATCAGATTACCGTCGTGCTCTAACACAGCTGTCAGATAGTTTTGTCCGACCAGCTCAACCGGCGGCGGTGTAACGTTATCCCAGTGAGTTGCCAAAATCCGGTCAACCCTGCGCACCAGGAAAGAAAGTGTACGGCGGCTGTATTCGGTAACCACCAGAAAACAGCTCTTACGATCATCAGGGCTAACAGGTTCCTCACCGATTGCCTCAGACAAGTCGATCACAGGGATCGTTTCACCACGGATATGCGCCATCCCTTTAAGAGACGTTGTCTGTTTAGGAATACCCGTCAGATCCGGACAGGGAAGCACCTCCCGTACCTTAAATACGTTGATGCCATATTCCTGCTCAGTATTAAGGCCAAATAGCAATAACTCCAGGCGGTTATGGCCAACATCACTCACCCGCTGTCGCTGGTTTACACTAATCTTATTTACTGACATGATTATTCCTACGTACTGAGTGGACCTGCTTAGTTTACTCAAATGGTAAGTAATGGTTTAAATTATCCAGTGAATCACCCAACCATCACATTAATATGTACTTTTATAGCGATCTTCACTCTGGCAGTAAAGGCCCATGCCAGCGCCTACCCGACCAAAATCAAACAACAGGCTGAAGAATACCTGTATTCCATCTATTCCGTTGAACAGCCATTAGCCCGAACCAGCATCAAGTTACGCCCCCCAAGCACGCAGCTAAACCTCTCCCGATGTAAACAGCCAATCACCTTCAAACACGCACCAACACGGGCCAGCAGGGTAAGCATTGCCGCTCAGTGTCATAATCCCAAGTGGCGAGTTTTTCTGACCGGCACTGTTGAACAATGGCTGCCGGTTGTCCACACGACCCGACCTTTAAACAAGGGCACCATTTTGGGGGCTAAGGATCTGGCACTGATCGAAACTGACGTACGCAAGATCAACCAGGCTTACTTTACCGACCGTGCCGAACTGTTTAACCGGCGACTGAAACGCACCCTGCGCAGCAAGAAAATCATCACCGCGCAAGCGCTGAGCAAACACCTTCTGGTTCGCAAAGGCGATCATGTCGTCATTGAAGCCAAAAACGGCAGCATGATGGTTCGCATGAACGGCACTGCACTGGAAGACGGTGAACAGGGCAAACAGATCAATGTAAGAAACACCCGTTCCGGCCGGGTCGTACGCGCTTATGTCAGCCGCGTAGGGGTTGTTTCAGTCACACCTTAGGCGATTAGCACCGCCTGTATATCACTGATATACTTAACCTAAAATTTTTATAATTTTTTTGTATTTTTTGACTAAAGATTATTCACACTGCGCCGATATACTCACTCATAGAAAAATGAGGTTCAGAAAATGGTTATTGATATCACGGGTTTATCGTCCAATCAGGCGACCCTATCTCGTGGCAAGGTGAATGAGCAACCTGCAGCGGGCAACAAGCCAGCCACTGGCGCGGCACCGACCAGCCAGCCGGCAAGCAATGTCAGTATCAGTGATACTGCACAAGCAATTCAGAAAACAATCGACAGCAGTTTAACTGATGACGGTGTAAATGCTGACCGTGTTGCAGAACTGAAAGCTGCTATCGAAGATGGCAGCTATCAGGTGGATGCCCTGAGCACAGCCAAAGGCCTGCTTCAGATCGAAACACAACTCGGCTAAGCAATATACGGAATATGCAGACAGTAACGCCTTTACAACTCAGCGAACTGAATACCCTGAACCAACAGGGACTGATTACGATTGGCAAACTGAGCGCACTCCTTGATCAGGAGTATAACGCCCTGTCTGAACGAAATGTTGAAACCATTCAACAGACGGTTCAGCAAAAAACGGACATTCTGCGGGAGCTGGAAACCAACAGCAGATCCCGGAATGAACTGTTTAATCAACTGGGTGTTTCTGCAAACAAACAGGGACTGGAAACTTTTTCCGGCGCACTGCCGCCAGAGCCTCGCGCTGAATTTCTTAAACACTGGAAGCCGCTGGAAACACTGCTTTTAGAAGTAAATGAGAAAAACCAGCGGAACGAAACCGTCGTTGCACGCAACAGCCGCAACCTTGAACACCTCATGAGCATCATCCGCGGCCAGAATCAGAAAAACATGCTTTACGATAACGCCGGCGGAAAAGGCAACTATTCAGCGCAGCAACGTTTAGGAAAAGCTTAAAATATTTCCGCGCTTACCCCGTGACTCCACACAGAAACATCAGTAGAATCAGCCACCTGCCTCCCCGTAGTTCAACCGGATAGAATAGGGCCCTCCTAAGGCTTAGATAGGGGTTCGAGTCCTCTCGGGGAGGCCACTTCCCTCTCACTGTATTACTTTATCAGCTCACCCAGCGGCCCATGTGGTAAAGACTTTGCGGGTAGTTTCCTGAAGCGCTCCAGCACATTCAGCTTCCGCTGCTGATCATCTGACAGCTGCCCGTTCCGTAACAACCCCAGATAACGATCCACCATCTTTAAACGGCCTTCACGGCGTTCTTCATCATCACGGGCGGTTTCCAGAAACAACTGCGCAAGATTCAACATGGCAGCAAAGTTTGTAAAGTCGAATTCAACGGCAGCACCAAAGGATTTAATCGCCGCACCTACCTTACCACTCATGTAATGCTTAATGCCCAGACGATTTGCCTTGAGGCTCATCTGTGCATCCTTAGCTTTCTTCTTCCCGGCCTCAGGCACAGGCGCAGCGGCTTTTTCCGGCTCAAGCACAGGCACAGCATCGCCTGACAAAGCAAGCACCTCACGGTCCAGATCCAGCGGCATTTCAAGCCGGTCATTAATCAGTATCGCTTCTTTCAGGAGACGCTCCCCTTCGGAAAAATCTCCGGTACTTTCAGCAAACTGGCTGCGAATTAAGTGACTCCGCACATCCAGCCCCAGATCATTCGGAAAACTCTGTTTGGCACGCTGCAATAACACATCCATATCACGGGCAAGCTGATATTGTGTTTTTTCATCAGAATGCTTGGCTTCCAGCATAAATACATTCGCCAGACACAAATAAGGCTCTGCTGAGTGCAAACTGCTTCGCTTACCCAGAGATATTGATCGGCGATAGGCTGACTTCGCCACCTCCATCACCTTGGTCTTAGTAGCTACCCTTCCCAGCTTCATTTGCCGGGGAATAGCCAGAGGAGCCTTTGATGTCGCTTCGCGCAACATTTCACGCGCCTCGCCCAAATCCCCCTGCTTTTCATAAACCTCAGCAAGCAAGTCATAGGCAGCTATCATCAGGGGTGATCTTTCAATCAGCTTCAGCAACTGCTCCTGAGCCAACGAGAGCTCATCCATGCCGATAAATACTTTTGCCAGATACAATCCGGCTTCCTTTTCGCCGCTCTCCTGATAAATGGTCTCAAATAGCCGTCGGGCATCCTCAAGCCGGCCTAGCTGCAATAGCAGTGAACCACGGACAATTTGCAAATGATCAAATTCAGGATGTTCACGGTAAATGAGATTTTCACAGATTTTCAGAGCCTGCCCGATCGAACCCGCCTCAACCGCGAGATCCACCGGACGCAGCGCCATCTTGCGGCGCATTACCTGATCAATTCGCTGCTTCAGCTCTTCCATCGTGAACGGCTTAATCAGCAGATCATCCGGATTGCTGTCGATCACCTGAAGAATAGCTTCCTGAGAAGAGTCACTGGTCATACATATCCAGGCGGAGCTGGGCCGGATAAAGCCGCGATACCGCGCTTCCTCCAGGATCTGGATACCGGTTACAGAGTCCCGCACGTTATGGCTCAGCAAAACGATGTCGTAGTCATTGCGGGAAATCAGCGGAATCACCCGCTCATTACTGGTGACCGCCTTAATGTTATGCATGCCAAACTCGCGCAACATGTAGTACACCGTTGCACGCATATTGCCACTACTGTCCACCAGCAAGACATTGGTGTCACTGTAATCAATCTTGCGATTAAGTTTTAAATCCGTAACAAGTGGCACAGAAACGCGTTTCCTAACATTAAACCGATATTACATATAACTTCATTCAGATTATCAGAATGTCAGAAACAGGTGGAGCAAAGCAGGCAGGGTTTTTGCCCTATGCGTCTTAAAATGGGCAAAAAAAAGCACCGGTGTAGGGTGAAACACACGGTGCTAAATACAGTTCTATGCTGTGATGATCATATTACGCAGCTACTCGCCAGCACACCATGATCCATGTCAATATCTGTACCATAAAGCAAATTAGTTACACTTTTGACTAAGCGCCCGGGCTGAGCGAATTCAGTACACTGAAACAAATACAGGGATAACAATAAAATGACGACTACAGCCTTCATCAGCCATGAGGATTGCGGCCTGCACAATATGGGGCCCGAGCACCCGGAAAGCCCGGTCAGACTCATTGCCATTCAGAAAGTACTGAGCAAAACCGGATTGATAGATGACCTGCTACAGATGGAGTCTGTACATGTCACTGCGGATCAGATAAAGCTGGCGCACTCCAGCCATCACCAGTCAGACCTGCTGCAACTGTCACCGGAGTCCGGCATCGTTCATGCGGACGCAGACACCGCACTCTGCCCCGACAGTATGCACGCCGCCAGTCTGGCTGCAGGGTCTGCCGTACTGGCAACTGAACAGGTTATCAACCAACAGGCAGACAACGCCTTCTGCTCTGTACGCCCACCGGGTCATCATGCCGAACACGGGCTGGCAATGGGGTTCTGCCTCTATAACAACATTGCTATAGGCGCGATGCACGCCCTGCAGCATCCGGACATTAACCGTGTCGCGATTGTCGATTTTGACGTTCACCACGGCAATGGCACCGTTGATATATTCAAAGACATACCTGAAGTAATGGTCTGTTCAACATTTCAGCATCCTTACTATCCGGGCCGCCTTCATGACGTTCAGCGGGAAAATATAATTAACTGTCCGTTATCTGCGGGCAGCGGAAGCCTGGCATTCCGGCAACAGCTGGAAGATGCTTGGTTACCGGCCCTGCAAAGACACAAGCCCGACATGATATTTATTTCCGCAGGATTTGATGCCCACGAGGAAGACCCCCTCGCAGACATTAACCTTCGGGAAGAAGATTACTACTGGGCAACAAAGTTACTGATGGATGTAGCCAACAGTTACGGTCAGGGCAGAATCGTTTCTGTTCTTGAAGGAGGCTACAATCCTGTCGCACTGGCTTTCAGTGTCCAGTCACATCTGGAAGCATTAAACGGCAAGTAATACTTAAAGCGACACACAACGCAAACAAAAAAGGCTGCCCATGGCAGCCTTTTTTTACAGCTTTGACCCGTCCTGAATAAGGTTGACACTTTCTAACCTTAAATTTGGAAAGTGTTATGACAACAATCACTAAGCGTACTCAGCGAGATTATTCTCTTGCCTTTAAATTAGCTGTGGTGGATCAGGTTGA
>NZ_JAFIDL010000048.1:0-356 GCF_017051665.1 Aliamphritea spongicola | reverse complement strand
CGGGATGATCACCCTGATGCCGGCGTCGATGGCGCTGTTGGCGCCGAACGTCAATGCCTATCGGCGTTTCCAGCCGGGGATGTATGTGCCGATCCAGGCCGCCTGGGGCCACAATAACCGCACCGTGGCGCTGCGCATTCCCTGCGGCGAACCGGAGAACCATCGGGTGGAGTATCGCGTGGCCGGCGCCGACGCCAATCCGTATCTGGTGATGGCGGCGATCCTGGCCGGCATGCTGTACGGGCTGGACAACCTACTGCCGCTGCCTGAGCCGGTGACCGGCAACGGGCTGGAGCAAGAGGGGCTGCCGCTGCCGATCCGCCAGAGCGACGCGCTGTACGAGTTTGAACATCAGC
>NZ_JAFIDL010000047.1:0-364 GCF_017051665.1 Aliamphritea spongicola | reverse complement strand
ATCGGCGATCTGTTCGCGGGTCGGCAGCAGGCCTTCACGGTTCAGGTGCGCCCAGCCGTAGAACTGGCAGGTCGCCAGCTCGACGTCGTCGGCATCCAGCTGGATCGCCAGTTCGATGATGCGGTCGATCTGGCCGATATTATGGCGATGCAAGACGAAGTTAAGCACCATCGGATAGCCGAGCGCCTTGACCGCCTTGGCCATCGCCAGCTTCTGCTGAAACGCCTTGGCGGAGCCCGCCAGTGCAGCGTTCAGCGTTTCATCGCTGGCCTGAAAACTGATCTGAATATGATCCAGCCCGGCGTCGGCGAAGGTCTGCAGCTTTTTCTCGGTCAGGCCGATGCCGGAGGTGATCAGGTTGGTG
>NZ_JAFIDL010000046.1:0-365 GCF_017051665.1 Aliamphritea spongicola | reverse complement strand
AGCTATGTGGTGGCGTTCGGTTCGTACTCCACGGCGCTGCTGCGCGGCCTGGTGTCTATTCCGGTTTACCCGCTCAAGGGCTATTCGCTGACGATCCCTATCGTCGATGAGGCGGCGGCGCCATTCTCTACGGTACTGGATGAGACGTATAAAATCGCCATCACGCGCTTCGACCAGCGCATTCGCGTCGGCGGCATGGCGGAGATCGTCGGTTTCAATACTCAGCTGGAGCAAAAGCGGCGAGAAACGCTGGAGATGGTGGTGCGCGATCTCTACCCGAACGGCGGCAGAGTGGAAGAGGCGACGTTCTGGACCGGCTTGCGCCCGATGACGCCGGACGGCACGCCGATCGTCGGCCGCACCTC
>NZ_JAFIDL010000045.1:0-366 GCF_017051665.1 Aliamphritea spongicola | reverse complement strand
ACCTGCTGCAGACGCACGCCAACCACCACGCGCTGGTGGCGCGAGTTGACGACGTCGAGGGTGGAGTAACATACGCCGGCGCGCAGCTTGCCGTGCAGGCCCTTGTCGCGCGAACCGCTGGTGGCACCCGCTTCGGTGGTGTTACGGAAGTGCAGCAGCGTCAGATCGGGGATCAGTGCGGTGACGAAGGCCGCCATGGTGGTGGATTTCCCCGCCCCGTTCCCGCCGGACAGCGTGGTCACCAGCTCATCGAGATCAAAGGTGCGGGCAAAGAAGCCGTTCCAGTTAACCAGCGTCAGCGAGCGAAATTTACCGCGTTCAATCATTCCTGTTCATCCTCTGCACCGTCAGGAGCGTTATCAACCT
>NZ_JAFIDL010000044.1:0-376 GCF_017051665.1 Aliamphritea spongicola | reverse complement strand
CAGCCACATCACTGACGCGTTGCCGATGGGCTGCGTGCTGACGCTGCCGGCCACCGGTTCAGAATCCAACAGCGGCGCGGTGATCACCCGGAAGAGCAGCGGCGACAAGCAGCACTTCTTCTCACCGCTGGTGCAGCCGCGCTTCGCCGTGCTGGATCCGGTGGTGACCTACTCGCTGCCGCCGCGCCAGGTAGCCAACGGCGTGGTCGACGCCTTCGTACACACCCTGGAACAGTATCTGACCTACCCGGTCGACGCCAAGGTGCAGGATCGCTTCGCCGAAGGCCTGCTGTTGACCCTGCTGGAAGACGGCCCGCGCGCGCTGGCCGAGCCGGAGAACTATGCGGTGCGCGCCAACGTGATGTGGAGCGCCACC
>NZ_JAFIDL010000043.1:0-379 GCF_017051665.1 Aliamphritea spongicola | reverse complement strand
CGGCGCTTGCCTCGCCCGACGACAGCAGCACCATCCAGTCGACCGCCGCCTCGACGGCGGCCGGCAGCGCGGGCGCGCTCATGCGGCCAGGCGCGCGGCCACGCACAGCGTGATGGCCTGCTTCATGCCGCGCCGGACGGTGATGGCCGACACGCCGAGCTGCTCGGCGATCTGCGGATAGGTCAGTTCGTGCAACTGGCTCAGGAGGAATATCTGGCGGGTGCGCGCCGGCAGGCGTTGCAGGGCGCGGTCGATCTGCATCAGGGCCTCGACCACCAGCGCGCGCTGTTCTTCGCTGGGCGCGCAGGCATGCGGCAGGGATTCGAGGCTGTCGAGGTAGGCGCGCTCCAGTTCGCGGCGGCGCCAGAAGGTATACAGC
>NZ_JAFIDL010000042.1:0-379 GCF_017051665.1 Aliamphritea spongicola | reverse complement strand
ACAGAAGACACGGTATATGTGCGGTTAACGCAGAACGTCGACAGCATTGGTGAAGACGGTGGTCAGGTAACCTATACAGTTACCCTGGTTGATGAAAATGATCAGCCTATTACAGTACCGGCCGGCGAAACAGTTACAGTTGGTCTGGGTTATACAGGTAGCGCGGATAGCAGTGAATACACAGGTGAGCAGGCCAGCGTGACGTTTACTGCAGGACAAAGTCAGCAGCAATTTGTAGTTACCAGTGTTGATGATGCTGTATCAGAGCCGAATGAAAATATCATTGTAGATATTACCTCTATCACAGACAGCGGCGCGTTTGAGAACGTGGAAGAGCATGCTGATAATCAGGTAACAACACTGGTCATTGATGATGACG